>NZ_FZNM01000002.1 GCF_900188295.1 Paracoccus sediminis | reverse complement strand
TTCCTGATCGAGGGCCACACGGACACCGTGGGCTCGGATGCGGCGAACCTGGCCCTGTCGGACCGGCGCGCCGAATCGGTGGCCCTGGCGCTGACGGAGTATTTCGAGGTGCCCCCCGAAAACCTGGTCGTCCAGGGGTATGGCGAACAGGATCTGCAGATCCGCCGGGAAGGCGACATCCGCGAAAACCGCCGCGCCGCCGTCCGACAGATCACAAGCCTCCTGCAAACCGAAAACGGGCGGCAGGCTCTGCCATAAAGGCAGGGACGGAAAGGATTTTCCGGAATGATGGTCAAGGGGAAGGAACAAGCGGGCCTTCCCGGCGACAAGGGCTTCGGGCCGAAGACGATCCAGTGAGGGCGGGGGAATCGCCCTGTCGGCCCCCCCTGCAAAGGAACAGTTGCATGGTCAGGCCGAGCCATTCGGAAATTCATACGGTCCAGCGCATCGGCTGGCTGCGTGCCGCGGTGCTGGGGGCTAATGACGGAATTCTTTCAACCTCCAGCCTGCTGGTGGGCGTGGCCGCAGCCGACACCGACCGGGCCGCGATCCTGATCGCGGGGCTGGCCGGTCTGGTTGCGGGCGCCATGTCGATGGCGGCGGGGGAATATGTCTCGGTCAGTTCGCAGACCGATGCCGAACGTGCCGATCTTGCCCGTGAACGCCGAGAGTTGGTCGAGTTGCCCGAAGCCGAGCTTGAGGAACTGACGCAAATCTATCAGGCGCGCGGCCTAACACACGACCTGGCCCGGCAGGTGGCGGTGCAGTTGACAGCCCGCGATGCGCTTGGCGCCCATGCCCGCGATGAGCTGGGAATATCGGAAACCGTGACTTCGCATCCGATCCAGGCGGCGGTCGTATCGGCCCTGACCTTTGCGGCTGGCGCGGCGGTGCCCCTGATCGTGGCGATGCTGGCGCCGCCCGCGCGGATCCCGGTCCTCGTCGCGGTGGCGACGTTGCTGGCCCTGGGGATCCTGGGCGGTCTTGGCGCGGCCGCAGGCGGTGCGGGCGTGCTGCGCGGCGCGTTGCGCGTGGGGTTGTGGGGCGTGCT
The DNA here is from genome assembly GCF_900188295.1 of Paracoccus sediminis. Classification (GTDB taxonomy): domain Bacteria; phylum Pseudomonadota; class Alphaproteobacteria; order Rhodobacterales; family Rhodobacteraceae; genus Paracoccus; species Paracoccus sediminis. Next base: position 479,569 of record NZ_FZNM01000002.1, on the reverse strand, counting down.
GGCGATGGGCGCGACCGCCATGGTGGGAACGCTGTTCGGCGTGGTGGTCGGATAAGGATACGGCACAGCACGTCGAACGTCCCCAGAACATCGCAGGATGCCGGCTGCTGCAAGGTTATTGCAAGGATGGGCTGCTGTAAGGGCTGCGTTGACATTCCGCATACGGAGACCCCTTTCATGCGCATGACCTTGATCCCCGCCGCCACCCTGATGATCGCCGCTGCCCTGCCCGCCTTGGCCCAAGACCGCTGCACGGTGCCAGAGGCCGACCGGCGCCCGGTCGAGGAATTGACCGCCGACCTGACCGCCAAGGGATGGACAATCAGCAACGTCAAGACCGAGGACGGCTGCTACGAAGTCTATGGCAAGGATGAAACCGGCAAGAGGGTCGAGATTTTCTTCGACCCGGCCACGTTCGAGGCCGTGGGTTCGGATGACTGACCGGGTCCGGGTCTGGGACGGCTTCGTCAGGATATTCCACTGGTCGCTGGTCGGGCTGATCGCCGGAACCTGGCTTACCCCGGACGGGCCGAAGGCGTGGCACGAAGGGATGGGCTATGGCGTGGCCGCCCTGCTCGCGGGGCGGCTGGTCTGGGGCCTTGTCGGGCCGCGCCACGCCCGATTCCGCGACTTCGTTCGCGGCCCCCGCGCGGTGCTGGCCTATCTGCGCGCGCTGCGGGCGGGCCGCGAGCCGCGCTATCTGGGCCACAATCCGGCGGGCGGGGCGATGATCGTGGCGCTTCTGCTGACCGTGGGGGGAACCGCGCTGACCGGCTGGTTGCAGACGACCGATGCCTTCTGGGGATCCGCGACGATGGACGCTGTCCATGAAGCCCTGGCGACGCTGGTCCTGGTGCTGGCCCCAGTCCATGTCGCGGGCGTCGTCGTGGAAAGCCTGCGCCACCGAGAAAACCTGGTCCTGTCAATGCTGACCGGCACCAAGCGGCCGCTGACGGCGGACAAGCCTCGGTGATCGCAAGTCCGGCCCGCCGGGGGGCGTTAGCGCCTTGGCGGAAACCGCAGCGTGACCGAGGCGGTGCTCTCGGCAATCGCATAGTCGATCTTCATGCCCTGCGCCTCTGCCAGTCGCGCCACGATGGCAAGGCCAACGCCTGCCCCTTCTGACGTCGCCGATTTGTCGAACATCCCGTGGCGGAAGACGGCACCCTGGGTCACGGCGTTCGTCACCGTCAGGGATGGCGCGGGCGACAGGCGGACCTGCGTCGTGCCGGTCCCGTGGACGATCGCGTTGTGCAGCAGGTTGCGCAGGATCAGCGCGAATGCATCGGGATCCACAGGGACGGAAAGCGCCGTCAAGTCCTTGTCGTCGAACAGGACCGGCGCGTCCAGTTCGGCAATCACCATCTGCGTCGTCCGCACCAGATCCGAGGTTCCTGCAGCGGCTGCCCCGGCCTCGGCCCGCGACAAGGCCAAAAGCCGGTCGATCAGATGGCTCATCCGGCCCAATGCGCCGGTCAGACGCTCGGCGGCGGTTTCGTCGTTCAGCCCCGCCGCGATCAGTTGGGCCTGCCCGGACGCGGCCGCGACCGGCGTGCGCAGTTCATGCGCGGCATTCGTGGCGAATTGGCGTTCGGCATCGACCCGTGCCCGGATGTCGTCCAGATAGCCGTTCAACGCCTGCGGGATCGACGCCAGTTCGGTGGGCAGGTGGCCTTCCTCGACCGGCGACAGATCCTGCGCCGACCGGTCCCGCAGCGTCCGGGCGAACCGCGTCGCCGGGCGCAGGGCCGAGGCGACCGCACCGCGCACGGCCACAACCGCCGCCAGAAGCACCGGCAGCGTCAGTGCCACCAGCCAGCCCACGCTTTCGCGCAGTTCATCGCGGCGCCATTGGTCGCTTTGCCCGACCTCGACGACAATGTTGCCCACGCGGTCGGACAGGCGAAAGACGCGCCATCCGGGAACATCGTGGCCGCCGTCCTGGGTCAACGCAGGCCAAGGGGCGCCAGAGATCTCCCTTTCGTCGTCGACGATGCGGATCCTTTCCGCCGACCTTGCCATGGCCGGGACATTCTCGGCACGGCCGTAAAGGTCGATCGCCAACTGGGCCGAGCCTTTCAGCGTCTTGTCCATCAGTTCCGACATTTCGTGCGCGATGACCAGGGCAGCAAGACCCACGCCCGCCAGCCAGCTGAGGCTGGCGCCCAGAACGACCCGGCGCACCAGCCTGCCGCGCAGGGACCATGGGCGGGGGGCAAGGCGGTTCATGGAATCAGGTATCCCAGCCCGCGTCGGGTCTGGATCGCATCCGCGCCCAGCTTGGCCCGCAATCGGCAAACATAGACTTCGACCGCATTTCCCTCGATGGCGTCGTCGAACGCATACAGCCGCTCCTCCAGAACCGGCTTGGATAGCACCCGCCCCCGCGCCGACAGAAGCGCATCGAACAGCGCCCATTCCCGAGAGGTCAGGCGAATCTCGTCGCCATCGCGAAACAACCGCGCGCCCGCGCGATCAACCGTCAATCCGCCGATCCGGGTTTCCGGGGCGGGATCGCCCGAGGCGCGGCGGGCATGGGCGCGCAGCCGCGCCTCGACCTCGGCCAGATCATAGGGCTTGACGACATAATCGTCGGCTCCCGCGTCCAGCCCCGCGATCCGGTCGGAAATTCGGTCGCGCGCGGTCGCGATCAGCACCGGCACCCGGCTGCCGCGCCGCCGCTGTTCGCGCAGCAGGTCCAGACCCGAACCGTCCGGCAGCGCCAGATCCAGCACGATTGCGCCATAATCCGCCACGCCGATTGCGGCCCGCGCCATGTCGAGATCGGCTGCATGATCGACGGCATGACCCAGGCCACGCAGAAAGCGCAACAGGGCATCGGCAATGTCGGCCTCGTCCTCGACCAGCAGCACCCGCATGGACGTTTCCTTTCCGCGATGGAACAGACATGGCGGGACGCATCCTGCGGATCAACCCGAATCCGCGTGGCGGTCTTGCCGCCGCCCGCACCCGAACTTCTCGAGCTGGCTCAGCCGCCCGCTTCGGGGCCATCAAAACCATGCTTGCAGGGGGCAGGGCGGCGATCGATCAAATCACCGGTGCCGCCGGGATGGCAGGGAACATGACCAGGGGTTGCCTGCCGGGGCGCAAGGTCAGGAATCAGACTGCGGCTCAGGCGGTGCCGCGTTCTTCAAGCCGCCCCCGGCTAAAGGCCGTTCCGGCCCGGCATGGGCATCATCGGGCCAGGGGGGTCCGCGCGATTTTCAGGCGATGCCGGAACGATCTTCTGGCGGGCGGCCCAGATGACCGCGGCGCCGACAGCGTTTTCCCGGCGCTGCGGAAATCCCCACCCAGGGTCTCTGCCGTCGCCTCAGATGCCGTCGCCCGCGACCTTCAGGACGATCTTGCCGACATGCTCGCTGCTTTCCATACGGAGATGGGCCTGGGGCGCATCCTTCAGGTCGAATTCGCTGTCGATCACGACCTTGACCGCCCCGTTGGAAATCAGCGGCCACAGCTTCTTGCGCAGCGCCTCGGCGATCTCGGCCTTGGCGGCGTCCGATTGCGGACGCAGGGTCGATCCGGTCACGGTCAGGCGTTTCGTCATGATCGGGGCAAGGTTCAGATCGACCTTCGACCCGTCCAGAAAGGCGATCATCACCAAACGTCCATCGGGCGCCAAGGCCCTGACATTCCGGCCGATATAACGGCCGCCCACCATGTCCAGGATCAGATCCGCACCGCCCTCCGCCTCGAGGGTCGTGACGAAATCCCCGGTCCGGTAATTGATGGGAATGGCGCCCAGGGCGGCGATGGCTGCGCATTTGCGGTCGCTGCCCGCCGTGGCAAAGACACGGGCACCAAGGCTGCGGGCGATCTGGATCGCCATCATGCCGATGCCGGACGTGCCGCCATGCACCAGAAACCGCTCGCCTCCGGTCAGCTTGCCGCGCGCCACCACGTTCGACCAGACCGTGAAGGCGGTTTCCGGCAGGCAGGCGCCCTCGCGCAGGGTCAGGCCATAGGGGATGCGCAGCGCGTGATCGGCGTGGCAGGCCACATATTCGGCATAGCCGCCGCCGGGCAGCAGGGCGCAGACCCGTTCGCCCTTGCGCCAGCGGGTAACGCCCGCGCCCATGCCGACGATTTCCCCGGATGCCTCCAGCCCCGGCAGGTCCGAGGCATCGGGCGGCGGGGCATAGCTGCCCTGCCGTTGCAGGACATCGGGCCGGTTGACCCCGGCATAGGCCACGCGGATCAGGATCTGGTCGTGGCGCGGCACGGGGACCGGGCGGGTGGTCAGTTGCAGGACATCGGCATTGCCGGGGCCGGCGATCTGGACCGCGTTCATGGCATCGGGGAACATCGTTTCTCCTGTCAGGGCCGGGTCCGGCCCGGAAGGCCGCGCGACCGGGGCGCGCGGATCCAGCCAAAGGCCATCCCGGCCAGCCTTTCCGCGCCGGGCAGCTTGCGCAAGGTGGATTTCACGGATTCGAAACGCATCACCCCGTCGATGCGACGGTCGATGAAGGCGCGTGTTTCCGCATGACCCTCGGAATCGTCGCCCAGCCAGAACAGCACCGTGGCGCTGATGACCGCCGCCAGGGTGGCGCGCTTGGAATACCAGTTCACATCGTCGGATCGATCGCCAAGCCCGGTCCAGATCACGTCCGCCGTTTCCCAGACCAGCCGCGCGGCAAGCGCCGCGTTCTGCGGCAGCGACAGGGTGGCAGCGCCCGCGCGCACCAGGTCGGCATCGGCCAGCATCAGGCGGCGCCAGACCGCCTCGGCCACGCGATCGCGGAACCGCCCGCCCGGCGGAGTCTGAGACAGGCTGTCGCGCAGCATCGCATCGGCCCGGCGATGATAGGCGGCGGCAAGGCCCGCCCCTCCTTGCGGAAAATGCACCCGCGCCAGATCGCGCGACATGCCCAGGTCGCGCGCGCCCGCCATCAGGGCGCGGTCGTTCATCCCGTCGAAGGGAACATGGGACAGGGCGGCGTCAAGAAGCGCGTCGCGGTCGGTTCGGGTCATGGCGGCCTCCGGTCTGGACAAGGGCGCCCGGCTTTGATAGGGGGGCGCATCCTGCAATCTTGCAACTCTAACCTAGGAAGGTGGTGACAACCACATGCAGGTCAATGTTCGCGACAACAACGTCGAACAGGCGCTTCGTGCCCTGAAGAAGAAACTTCAGCGCGAGGGCGTGTTCCGCGAAATGAAGCTCAAGCAGCATTTCGAGAAACCGTCGGTCAAGAAAGCCCGTGAAAAGGCCGAGGCCGTCCGCCGCGCCCGCAAGCTGGCCCGTAAAAAGGCACAGCGCGAAGGCGCGCTGTAAGGAACCGCAGCGCACCGCCCGACGGCGCGACCCGCGTTATCGGCAAACCCCCGCAGCGCAAGCCGCGGGGGTTTGCATTCAGCGCGACAGATGCAGGTTCAGCGCGTCCGCCGTCGATGGTTTCATCAGCGTGCCGTGGCTTTCTTGGGGATAGGGTCTGTACATCACCTCCAGCCCCCGGATCCGGGACAGGATGCGGACCAGCGACGTCGGATCATGGGGGTGGTCTTGCCGTGCCAGCCCGGCCTGCGCGATCATCACCGGAATCGTCGGGTCGATCAGGCCGCCCGCCGCGGCGACGCCGCCCGCGAAGGCCTGGGCCTCGCGCTGCGATTCGCCCGCGTTCCACCAGACCGACGGGTCGGCCGCGACGTAACGGGCAAACAGGCGCGGGCGGCTGAACAGCGCGTGCAGAACGAACAAACCGCCCAACGAATGGCCATAGATCGTCATGTCGCCGCGATCCAGGGGATAGCGCCGCTCCAGTTCGGGCAGCAGCATGTCGGCGATCATCATCAGGAACGCGTCCCGTCCGCCGGTCAGCCGGTCGGCAGGGGGCGGGCGATAGAACGCGATCGGCACCACCGGCGCCATCGCGCGCGAGGTCAGGTCGCGCCAACGGCGGTTGGCGCCTTCATAGCCGATCCCGAACAGGATCACCGGGGCCTGCGGTGCCCCGCTTTCCCGGTGTCGCCAGAAATGCGGAAACGACCGTCCCCCATCCAGAGCCAGGATCGCCGAATACCCCTGGGCCGGGGGCGGGGCATCCGGCAGGCCGACCAGGATCCGCCACTGATCGTCCCGCGGGCCAAAGGCGAAATGGCTGACGCGGGGGTCGGCGATCTCTGGGGGCAGGTCGGGACGCGGCTGCCCAAGGGCCGGAACGGCCAAGGCCGCGGCCATAAGGGACAACAGGTGTCGGCGATGCGGCCCCATGTCAGACCGGGATGGCGGTGGTGCGAAACACCGTCCGCAGCGCAAAGGACGAATGCATCTGCGCCACGCCCGGCAGCCGCGCCAGATGCTGCCGGTGGATGCGGGCGAAATCGTCCGTATCCTCGACCACGATCTTCAGCAGGTAATCGGCGGTTCCGGCCATCAGGTGGCATTCCAGCACGTCGGGAATGGCGCGGACGCCCTTTTCGAACGCCTCCAGCACCTCGTCCGCCTGGCCGGACAGGGTGATTTCCACGAACACCGTGGTCTGGCGGTGCAGCTTGCGCGCGTCCAGCAGCGCGACATAGCCATGGATCACGCCCGCGTCTTCCAGCCGCTGCACGCGGCGGTGACAGGCGGACGGCGACAGATGGACCCGCAGCGCCAGTTCGGCGTTGCTGATTCGCCCTTCTTTCTGAAGCAGGGCAAGGATGCGGCGGTCTATTGCATCAAGATCGGACATGGCGGGATATTCTTCGACAAGAACCGCTTATACCAGACTTTTCTGCCGGCCGGTCGCACGGGCGCGCCACAGCTTCGCAGCACCTTTCGCCGCCCCGGTGTCACACTGGCCCGGCAAGCAGGGAGGATCCGCCAATGCACATCGGCTGCCCAAGGGAAATCAAGCCCCAGGAATTCCGTGTCGGCCTGACGCCCGCCGCCGTGACCGAGGCCGTAGGGCGCGGCCACCGCGTGACCGTCGAAACCGGCGCGGGGCTGGGCGCGGGTTTCACGGACGGGGACTACGAAGCCGCCGGGGCGGGCCTCGCGCCGGATGCGCGATCGGTCTTTGCGGGCGCCGACATGATCGTCAAGGTCAAGGAGCCGCAGCCTGCGGAACGGCGGATGCTGCGCGACGGGCAGGTGCTGTTCACCTATCTGCATCTGGCGCCCGACCCCGACCAGACCCGCGACCTGCTGGGATCGGGCGTCACGGCCATTGCCTATGAAACCGTGACGGACGCGCGCGGCGGCCTGCCCCTGCTGGCGCCGATGTCCGAGGTGGCGGGCAGGCTGGCGCCGCAGGTGGGATCCTGGGCGCTGCAAAAGGCCAATGGCGGGCGCGGCGTGCTGATGGGCGGCGTGCCGGGCGTCCGGCCCGCCAATGTCGTCATCATCGGCAGCGGTGTGGTCGGCACCGCCGCGGCGCGGGTCGCGGTGGGGATGGGCGCGAATGTCACGGTCACGGATCGGTCGCTGGCGCGGCTGTCGTACCTGGACGACATCTTCATGGGGCGCCTGACCACCCAGTATTCCAATGCCGCCGCCACCGCCGACCTGATCCGCACGGCGGACATGGTGATCGGCGCGGTGCTGATTCCCGGCGCCGCCGCGCCCAGGCTGGTGACGCGCGACCAGCTTGCCACCATGCAGCCGGGCGCGGTCCTGGTGGACGTGGCCATCGACCAGGGCGGATGCTTCGAAACCTCTCGGGCCACGACCCATCAGGACCCGATCTATCAGGTGGACGGCATCGTGCATTACTGCGTGGCGAACATGCCGGGCGCGGTGGCGCGGACATCGACGCAGGCGCTTGGCAATGCGACGCTGCCTTTCGTGCTGGCGCTTGCGGACAAGGGCTGGCGGGGGGCCGTGCTGGAGGACCCACACCTGCGCGCCGGCCTGTCCACGCATGGGGGGCGCCTTACCTCGCCCCCGGTGGGCGAGGCGCTGGGGCTGGAGGCGATCACCCCGGACCAGCTTCTGGCGGGGTGATGCGGCTCGGGCGGGTCAGATCCGCGGTTCGGGCCGGTCGGCCCAGACGGTGCGGTCGGCCAGCAGGTCGCGGATCTGGGCCAAAAGTTCTTCCTGGGTGGGGGCGGCCACCACGACCTCCTCGGCAGGCTTGACGGCCATGCGTTGCAGGCGGTTCACGGCCTTGACCAGCAGAAACACCGCCCAGGCGATAATCAGGAAATTCAGCACCGCCATCGCAAAGGATCCATAGGCAAAGACCGCCGCCCCCGAATCGCGGGCGGCCGCCAGGCTGGCGCCCTCGGGGGGGGTGCCGGACAGGACGACATACTTGTTCGTGAAATCCACCCCGCCGGTCAGCAGGCCAAGGATCGGGTTGATGAGGTCGGCCACGACCGAATTCACGATGGCCGTGAACGCCGCGCCGATGATGATGCCCACCGCAAGGTCGATGACATTGCCTCGGGCGATGAATTCCCGGAATTCCCTAATCATGGCCAACCATCCCGTTTCCACGCATCCCATCGATGCAGGGTCAGGATCAGGCCGGACGATCCGAAAATCAAATCCCGCGCCATCCGGCAGGTGATTTTTGGCAGAACATGGTCCGCCGGCGTGGCAGACGGACCATAGCGCCGCGTCAGTTGGCGGGGGCTTCGGCTGCCGCCGGGGCGCCATCGGCCGGGGCAGCCTCGGCCAGCTTGGCGTCGATCACGGCCTTCAGATCGTCCCAAGGCTGGTTCGACACCTTTTCGCCGCCGATGATGAAGGTCGGTGTGGCCTCGATCTCGTCAGAGGTCGCGTTCTGCTGAAAGGTCGCGATCAGCTGTTCGGCCTTGGCGGTGTCTTCCCAGCAGGCGTTCATCTGGTCTTCGGTCATGCCTGCCTTCAGGCCGATCTTGCGCAGGTTCGCGGCGATTTCCTCGCCCGTGCCGCCGGCCAGCCATTCCTTTTGTTCTTCGAACAGCATGTCGGAGACGGCAAAATACTTGTCGTCCCCGCCGCAGCGCGCCAGAACTCCCGCCCACAGGCCCGGCTGGTCGAAATAGACATCCCGCTGGATGAATTGCACCTTGCCGGTATCGACGTATTCGGCCTTGAGCTTGGGCCAGTTCTCCTCATGGAAATTCGCACAGTGCCCGCAGGTGAAGCTGACATATTCGACAATCGTTAGCGGCGCGTCGGCGGCACCCATCGTAATGTCGGGCAGGGTTTCCGCCGGGGTGGGCGCGGCATCCTGGGCCATCGCGGCGGGGGCAGCAAACGCAAGCGCCAATGCTATGGCGGCGGAACGGATCAGCATGGAAAATCCTTTCGGTGGGTCCGGTGTCGTTTGGTTGCGATATTGGTGGCCAGCATGGCCATCGCCTGAGCCAGGGCAGGATCCTGGAACTGGCGGGCGACATGGTTCGCCTGTTCCAGAACCTGCGGTTCGGGCGCCGCGGCCTTGACGGGGGATGCAGAGGCAAAGACCGCCCGCCCTTCGGCAAAGCCTGTGGCGGCGGTCTGGGTCAGCACGATCCGCTGCACCGCGTTATAGCCGTAACAGGCGTTCACCCGGTCGCGCAGCTGCGGCAGCTGCATTTCGACCAGCGGCGCCACCGGGCCGGCGGTCAGCAAGGTCAGCGTGGCGCCAAAGCCGCCGCGTGCATGGCTGACGCGGACGGGCCGGGTCATGGCAGCAAGCTGCGGCCCGGCGATTTCCGGCCAGTGGGTCAGCAGGCGGGATACCGCAAAGCCCCGCCCCTCGGCCGCCTTCTGCACCCGGTCGGCCAAAAGAATGGCGGCCTGCTGAAAGCCGCGCCTGCGGCGGGCCTGGGGGTTGCGAAAGCGGTCGGGCGGCGGGGCCATCATTGCCTGTTCTTGACGTGACACCCATATCCTTAATCAGGCGCGCCCCAGGATGAAAGCGCGCTTGCGGAACAAGGGACTGATAATTGCGTGACACCAAGGTGATCGCCCCGCACCTGCTGGACTGGTACGACCGCCATGCCCGCACCCTGCCCTGGCGCATTCCCCCCGGCGGCGGGCAGGCCGATCCCTACCGCGTCTGGCTTTCCGAGGTGATGCTGCAACAGACCACCGTGGCGGCGGTCAGGGCCTATTTCGAACGCTTCACCGCGCTGTGGCCCACCGTGCAGGATCTGGCGGCGGCGGACGACGCGCAGGTGATGGCCGAATGGGCGGGCCTTGGATATTACGCCCGCGCCCGCAACCTGCTGGCCTGTGCCCGCGCGGCCGCGGCGATGGGGGGGTTTCCGACCACGCGCGACGGGCTGAGGGCGCTGCCGGGGATCGGTTCCTATACCTCGGCCGCGATCGCGGCCATTGCCCATGACGCGCCGGAAACGGTGGTGGACGGCAATGTCGAACGGGTGGTGGCCCGGCTGTTCGCGGTGGAAACGCCCCTGCCCGCCGCCAAGCCAGACCTGGTGGCGCTTGCGGAAACGCTGACCCCCGCGACGCGGCCCGGCGATTACGCGCAGGCGATGATGGATCTGGGCGCGACGATCTGCACCCCGCGAAACCCGGCTTGCGGCATCTGCCCGCTGATCCATGATTGCGATGCCCGTGCGGCAGGGATCGCCGCCAGCCTGCCCCGCAAGGTGCCCAAGACACCAAAGCCCGACCGCACCGGCATCGCCTGGGTCGCCCGCCACGGCGGCGGGGTGGTGTTTGAGGAACGCCCGGCCAAGGGTCTGCTGGGCGGCACGCTGGCTTTTCCGTCGGCCCGATGGGATGGCCGCGACCTGCCGCCGCCGGGGAATGCGGAATGGCGCGGCATCGGCCAGGTCCGCCATGTCTTCAGCCATTTCAACCTGTCCATGCAGGTTGTTGTGGGCGATCTGGACACCGCCCCCGACCGGGGCCATCTGGTCCCCGTGGACCGGATCGACCGCGACGCCTTGCCCGGCCTGATGCGCAAGGTCTGGGATATGGCGCGGGCGGAAATCGTTGCGTAACATCGCGGGCATGAACGATTCGACCCCTGGCGGGCTGCTCCCTGCCGCGCCATTCTGGATGTCCCTTGGCACGCTGCCGCTGATCGTCCTGGCGGCGGCCTGGGGCGGTTTCTGGTGGCTTTTGCTGCCCGGCTATGCCTGGTTTCTGGTCACGGCCCTGGACGGGCTGTTCGGCACGGACGAATCGAACGCCGATCCGACGACGGACACACAGGCGCTGTTCTGGCATCGGGCCGTCACGATCGTCTGGTTCCCGCTGCAATTCGCGGCGATCTTTGGCGCCATCTGGTATGCGACCCAGGCGGGCCACCTGTCGGGCTGGGAAAAGCTGGGCCTGTTTTTCGGCATCGGCGTGCTGTCGGGCACCATCGGCTTTGTCTATGCCCACGAGCTGGTGCACCAGAAGACCGTCCTGGAACGCTGGCTGGGCGATCTGCTGCTGGCATCGGTCCTGTATTCGCATTTCCGGACCGAGCACCTGCTGGTCCACCATTCCTGGGTCTCTACCCCCCGCGACGCGGTGACGGCGCGCTATAACGAAGGGTTCTGGCGCTTTTTCGCGCGCGTCCTGCGCGATGGCCCGGTCAGCGCATGGCACGCGGAACGGCGGCAGCTGGCGCGCGCGGGGCGCAGCGCCTGGGACCGGCGCAATCCGTTCTGGCGCTATGCGCTGCTGCAAGGGGCGATGATCCTGCTGGCCCTGGCCCTGGGCGGGATTCAAGGGTTGGCGCTGTTCGCGTTCCAGGCCCTTGTGGCCATCTGGCAGCTGGAGGTCGTCAACTATGTCGAACACTACGGCCTGACCCGAAAGCATCTGGGCGACGGACGATACGAACACATCAAGCCGCACCACAGCTGGAATGCCAGCCACCGGGCAACCAACTGGCTGCTCATCAACCTGCAACGCCATTCCGACCATCATACCCGGCCGGACCGGCGGTTTCCGCTGCTGCAAACCCATGGGGCGGATCAGGCCCCCCAGCTTCCCCTGGGCTATCCGGCGATGACGGTCCTGGCGATGGTGCCGCCCCTGTGGCGGCGGCGGATGAACCCGCGCGTGCGCGCCTGGCGCAAACGGTTCTATCCCGAAATTGCGGACTGGCAGCCTTACAACCGGGGCGAACTGCCGATGCCCCGCAATGCGCTCTAGGGCACAATCACCCGCGTCCCCGGCACCGCGCGGGCGGCGATCCAGATCAGGTGCGGGCGCGCGAAGGCGATGCAGCCTTCGGTGCCGTATCTCGGACGGCGCCACTGGTGCAGAAAGATCGCCGATCCCCGGCCCGGCACAGCATCGGGTCCGTTCCAGTCCGTCGTCAGGATCAGATCGTACAGCGGGTCGGCCCGGCGCAGCCGTTCGTGGCTGGCCGCCAAGGGCGCGCGGGCGTGGCGGTTGTAGGCCGGATCGTCCGGCGCGTCACACCACAGATCGCCCGGCCCGATGGGCCGCGCCCAAAAGGCCGGCCGCGCCAGCCGGTCGGGGCGATACCACAGCCCGGTGATGCGCATCACCCCGGCAGGCGTGGCCCCGTCGCCTTCGCGCTTGTCCGCCGTGATCCCGCGCTTGCCGATGCTGCATGGAAACAGGCGCCCCCGGTAACGCACGCCCTGCGGCGTCAGGACCAGATCGTGGGGCGTCACAGCAGATGCCCCGACTTGTCGGCCTTGGTGTCCAGATAGGCCGCGTTGAAGCGGTTGCGGCCCACCACCAGCGGCACCCGTTCCGTGACCGCGATCCCGTTGCCTTGCAGCATGGCGACCTTGCGCGGGTTGTTGGTCATCAGCCGGACCTGCGAAAACCCCATCCGCCGCAACAGCGCCGCGCCGATGCGGAAATCGCGCTCGTCATCCTCGAACCCCAGGCGGTGATTGGCCTGCACGGTGTCAAAGCCCTGGTTCTGCAAGGCATAGGCGCGCATCTTGTTGGCCAGACCGATGCCGCGCCCTTCCTGGTTCAGATACAGCAGCACCCCCTGCCCCGCCTGCCCCATGGCCGTCAGCGCCGCATGAAGCTGCGGGCCGCAGTCGCATTTCAGGCTGCCCAGCACGTCGCCCGTGAAGCAGGCCGAATGCAGCCGCGCCAGAACCGGGGCGTCGCGGGGCGGATCGCCGATCTCGATGGCGTAATGTTCGGCCCCTCCGTCGTCGGGGCGAAAGATGTGCAGGCGCGACCGTTCCGCCGCGATCAGCGGCAGGTTGGCAGCGGCGACCGGGGCCATCGCGGCCTCGTGCGCCAGTTGCGCCAGCAGCGGGCCGGACGCGATCTGGGTCAGGCCGGGGGGCGGGTCGGCGGGCACGACCAGCACCGCAGGCAGCAGCTGCGCCGATTTCGCCAACGCCAGCCCGGCCAGATGCGGCGTGGCGTCGCCGCCCCGCTCGGTGAACAGCGGCCCCTTCATCGGCGTCATCAGATCGCCCGACGGATCGGCCAGCGCCCGCAGCCAAGCGTGATCGGCCTCGGGCGGCACGATCACGCGGGCCAGCCCGTCGTCATAGGCCCGCGCCTTCAGCGTCTCGGCCCGCCGTTCGGTCAGGGCCAGGACCGGGCGGCCCAGTGCGCGGATGTCGGCCAGCCGGGCGGGCGCCAGCGTTTCCACCGCCGCGACCAGATGGCCCCCGATCATCACCGGCAGGCCCATGCGCAGGTCGGTGCGCGCCCGCGACACGGACTCGGACAGGGTGGGGATCAGGCTCATCGATGGTGCCGCCGAATTGAAACAGTTTGAAACATAGCGGTCTCTGCCGACAACTCCATGTGAGATTTCCGACATGATGCTGGACGGGATGTCGCGTCGTCCCCACTCCTTTGCGCAACAACCCGAGGGAGGCAACATGCCCGGACTGAAAAAGATCCTGCTGGTCGACGACGAGGAAGACCTGCGCGAGGCCTTGGCCGAACAGCTGACCGCCACCGACGATTTCGACGTGACCGAGGCCGGCAGCGGAGCGGCCGCGGTCGATGCCGCCAAGGGCGCGCTGTTCGACCTGGTGATTCTGGACGTGGGCCTGCCCGACACCGACGGGCGCGAATTGTGCAAGAAGCTGCGCAAGCTGAACGTGAAATGCCCCATCGTGATGCTGACCGGCCACGACACCGACGCCGACACGATCCTGGGTCTGGACGCGGGCGCCAACGACTATATCACCAAGCCCTTCAAATTCCCGGTCCTGCTGGCCCGCCTGCGCGCGCAACTGCGCACACACGAACAGTCCGAGGACGCGATCTTCCAGCTTGGACCCTACACCTTCAAGCCCGCGATGAAGATGCTGATCGACGTGAAGGACCGCAAGATCCGCCTGACCGAGAAGGAAACCAACATCCTGAAGTTCCTGTACCGCGCGCAGGACGGGGTGGTGGCCCGCGACGTGCTGCTGCACGAGGTCTGGGGCTACAACGCGGGCGTGACCACGCACACGCTGGAAACCCACATCTATCGCCTGCGCCAGAAGATCGAGCCGGATCCCGGCAACGCCCGCCTGCTGGTGACGGAATCGGGCGGGTATCGGCTGGTGGCGTGACGCCCCCCGAAATGCGACGCAAGGCCTGGCCGATGCGCCGGGCCTTCTTCATCGCAAGGCCCTTGGAAACTTCACGCCGCTTCGTTACATGTAACAAGGTAGGAGGTTCCGATGCCAAGCAGTGTGTCGACCCGCGTTCGGAAATACCGCGACGGCTTGCGGGCTGCGGGCCTGCGCCCGGTTCAGATTTGGGTCCCCGATACCCGCCGTCCCGGTTTCAAAGCCGAATGCCGTCGTCAGGCCGCCATTGCATCCCTGTCCGATGACGCCGATGTCACCCTGAACGATTTCCTGGACACGGCCTTGGACGACATGGACGGCTGGGATTGAGGCGCGGCGATCTGGTGACGGTCGCGCTTCAAGGCGATCACGGCAAGCCGCGTCCGGCGCTTGTGGTTCAGTCGGATTTCTTTTCGGGCACGGCCACCGTGACGGTGCTTCTTGTCACCTCGACCCTGATCGACGCGCCCTTGATCCGGCTGACGGTCGAACCCTCCGCGGCAAATGGCCTGCGGCTGGCATCCCAGGTCATGATCGACAAGGCCATGACCCTGCGAACGGACAAGCTTGGTCCGTCGTTCGGCCGTCTGGACGACACCGCCATGGTCGAAGTCGGCAGGGCGCTTGCGTTGTTTCTGGGTCTGGCAGGCTGATCGTCCGGCCACAAGGCTCCACGCCGGTTTTCGCTGCCGTTGCCTGGAACCGCCCGACGGATTTGGCGTTCATCCCCCGAAGCCCAGTGGCCGGCGGATGCGGTCACGCTCTCCCTCCCTCTCTCCCTTTGATGCCCCGGCGCTTTCCTCCGCCGGGGCTTCCCTTTTCAGCCTCGCCCATGCGGTGCGGTCCAGTCCGCATCGGGACCGATGGGGATGATCCGGTGCGGGTTCACGGTGTCATGGCTGAAATAGTAATGCCGCGTGTAGTGGTCGGGCCGCACGGTTTCCGCCACGCCGGGCCATTGATACAACTCGCGCGCCCAGCCCCACAGGTTGGGGTAATCGACGATCCGGCGTCGGTTGCATTTGAAGTGCGTGTGATAGACCGCGTCGAAGCGGGCGATGGTGGTGAACAGCCGCCAATCGGCCTCGGTCAGGCGGTCGCCGGTCAGATAGCGATTTTCGGCAAGGATCCCTTCGATCCAGTCCAAGCTGTCGAACAAAGGGTGGACGGCCTTGTCATAGGCCTCTTGGCTGGTGGCAAAGCCCGCCTTGTAGACGCCGTTGTTCACCGTGTCGTAGATGCGGCCGTTTACCGCCTCGATTTGGTCGCGCAGCGCCTCGGGCCAGTAATCGTCGGTATTGCCCGTTACCCCGTCAAAGGCGTCGTTGAACATGCGGATGATGTCGGCGCTTTCGTTCGACACGATCCGGTCC
This sequence comes from Paracoccus sediminis, assembly GCF_900188295.1. Lineage (GTDB taxonomy): Bacteria > Pseudomonadota > Alphaproteobacteria > Rhodobacterales > Rhodobacteraceae > Paracoccus > Paracoccus sediminis. The sequence continues at coordinate 463,787 of NZ_FZNM01000002.1, read as the reverse complement.
CCGTCGCGGTCCCACAGCACCGGCACCGTCACCCGGCCGGACGCCTTGGGATCGGCGCGCAGGTACAGCTTGTAGAGATAAGGCTCGCCGAACAGGCGGTCGCCGGTGGCGCCGTCGAAATCGGTGCGGAATTCCCAACCGTTCCACAGCATGTCGGGATGCACGACCGACACGTCGATGTGATCCGCCAGCCCCTTCAGCCCGCGGAAGATCAGCGTCCGGTGCGCCCAGGGGCAGGCGTACGAGACATACAGGTGGTATCGCCCGCTGTCCGCCTTGAAGCCCCCCTCGCCCGTCGGACCGGGGCTGCCGTCGGGCGTGACCCAGTTGCGGTGCTTCGACGTGTCGCGGACGAATTCGCCGCCGCTGGAATCCGTATCGTACCATTCGTCCTTCCAGACGCCCTCGACCAGTTGGCCCATGCTTATGCTCCGTGTGAATCAGGGGGCCAACGGACGGCAAGGGCGTCTGGTTTCAGGCGATGGCCTGATCGCGGGTTTCGGTCTTGACCAAAATCAACGCCAGTGCCCCCAGCAGCAGCAGGCCCGCAAAGACCCCGATGGCAAAGCCGAAGCCCCTGGCGAACACCACCGCCAGCAGGCTGGGCGCCAGGATGCCGCCCAGACGCGCCATGGCGCTGGCGGTGCCCATGCCGGTGCCGCGCAGGTGGGTCGGGTAAAGTTCGGGGGTGAAGGCATACAGCGCGCCCCAGGTACCCAGCAGCGCAAAGCTCATCAGGATCAGCGCGCCCGCGACCATCGCCGTGCCGCCGGCCACCGCGAACAGCGCGCAACCCGCCGCGCTGAGCAGCAAGAACCCCAGCAGCGTCGTGCGGCGCCCCACCGCCTCGACCCCCCAGGCAGCCAGGGCATAGCCCGGCACCTGCGCCAGGGCCAGGACCACCAGGAATTCGTAGCCGCGCACGAAGCCGAAGCCCTCGGTCGCCAGTTGCCCCGGCACCCAGACGAACACGCCGTAATAGGACAGCGACACCAGGAACCAGACCGCCAGCACGCCGACCGTCCGCGTCCGCAACAGGTCCGAAAAGATCGAGCTTTCGGCCCCGGTCGGCACCCGCGCGGGCACCAGTTCGACATCGCTGGGCAGGGCTTGCATTCCGTTCACCGTCAGCACCCGGTCCACCACCGCCCTGGCGCCGGCCGCGTCGCCCTTGCGGATCAGGAACATCGGCGATTCCGGCACCCACAGCCGCAGGAAAATCCCGATCAGCGCCGGAACGGCGGCCACGGCGAAAATCCACCGCCACGGCGCCACGGCCCCCTGCGCGACCGCGATCCAGGCGGTCAGCGCGACGACGATCGTGCCGACGGCCCAGAGCCCTTCCAGCCAGACCAGCCAGCGGCCGCGATTCTTGGGCGGCAGGAATTCGGCCATCATCGCGTAGTCCACCGGCAGCGTGCCCCCCACCGCCACGCCCGTCAGGAACCGCAAGACCAGCAGCACCGTGAAATCCTGCGCGAACACCGATGCCAGGCCAAAGACCGCGTCCATGGCGACCGTCAGCATCAGGATGTTGCGCCGCCCGATCCGGTCGGCGATCCGGCCGAATGCGAAGGCACCCAGGAACATGCCCGCAAAGAACACCGTGCCGATCTGAAAGGCCGTCACTCGCTCGATCCCGAAGGTGGCGGCGACGGACGGCGCGGCGAATCCCACCGCGATCACCTGCATCGCATCGGCGGCCCAGACCAGGCCGAAGATCCCCAGAAGCCGCCGCTGGAACCGCCCGGCCCCGCCGCGCGCCAAAGCCTCGTCCACCGTCAACTGCATGTCATTCCCCTGGCTTTCCGGTCGATGTTTGCTTAGCGGCTGTCCGGTCCTTCACCAAGCCGCGATTTCGCAAATGCGGCATTTTTCCTGCCGCTGCGTCAACTCGACACCGGCCGCCGCCGCCGCTAGGGTCCGCCGCCAAAAGGAGCCGCCCATGTTCACCATCGCCACCTGGAACATCAACTCGGTCCGCCTGCGCGAGGGCCTGGTGGCGCGGTTCCTGACCGAGGAAGCGCCCGACGTGCTGTGTCTTCAGGAATGCAAGTCGCCGGTGGACAAGATCCCCCTGGACCAGTTCCGGGCGCTTGGATACGCCCACATCGTGGCGCGCGGGCAAAAGGGTTATAACGGCGTGGCGATCCTATCGCGCCTGCCGATCACGGATGCGGGCGACCGCGATTACGCCGGGCTGGGCCATGCCCGGCATGTCGCCGCGCGGCTGGACAACGGGGTGACGATCCACAACCTGTACGTCCCGGCGGGCGGCGACATTCCCGACCGCGATCAGAACGTGAAATTCGGCCAGAAGCTGGATTTCTTGGCCGAGATGCGCGACGCCTTTCACGCCGACGCACCCCGGAAATCCATCCTGGTCGGCGACCTGAACATCGCCCCGCGCGAAGACGACGTCTGGGCCCACAAGCCGATGCTGAAGGTCGTCAGCCATACCCCCGTCGAGGTCGATCACCTGCTGTCGGCCCAGGATGCGGGCAAATGGGTGGACGTGACGCGCCAGGACATCCCGTCCGGCCTGCTGTATTCATGGTGGAGCTATCGCGCCGCCGACTGGGACGCGGCGGACAAGGGCCGCCGGCTGGACCACATCTGGGCCACCGCCGACATCGCCAACGCGGGCCATGCCAGCCGCGTCCTGCGCCCGTGCCGGGGCTGGGACCAGCCCAGCGACCATGTGCCGGTGCTGGCCAGCTTCGATCTTTGATGCGCGCGCTGCGGCGCCATGAACCCTTTTCCTTCAGCGTGCCAGGCCCCATATTGCGGCCAGCCATTCAGACCCGAACCACCTGGGGATTCCATGACCATGCTTTTCGACACCGCCGCCGACGCCCCCAAGACCGCCGATTTCATCAAGGACGTGACCGAGGCGACCTTCATGGCCGAGGTGGTCCAGGCCTCCATGCAGGTGCCGGTGATCGTGGATTTCTGGGCGCCCTGGTGCGGCCCCTGCAAGACCCTTGGTCCGCAACTGGAAGCCGAGGTCGCGCGCCACAAGGGCCGCGTCCGCATGGCCAAGGTCAACGTGGACGAAAACCAGATGATCGCCGGTCAGTTGCGCGTGCAGTCGATCCCCACTGTCTATGCCTTTTTCCAGGGCCAGCCGGTCGATGCCTTCCAGGGCGCGGTGCCGCAAAGCCAGGTCAAGCAGTTCGTGGACAAGCTGGCGGCGCTGTCGGGCGATGACGGCGGGCTGGCCGAGGCCTTGGCCGCTGCCGAACAGATGCTGGAGGAAGGCGCCTTTGAGGACGCCGCCGAAACCTTTGCCGCCATCGCATCCGAGGATCCCTCCAGCAACGATGCCTGGGCCGGGATGGTGCGCACGCATCTGGCGGCGGGCGACCCCGATGCCGCACAGGCCGCGTTGGACCGGATCCCCGCCCCCGCCGCGACCAGCGCCCCGGTCGAGGCCGCGCGCGCCCAGCTGCACCTGGCCCGACAGGCCGCCAAGGCTGGTCCCCTCGACGCCTTGCAGGCCCGCGTCGATGCCGACCCCGACGATCAGGCCGCACGGCTGGAATACGCCCAGGCCCTTCATGCGGGCGGCCGGGTCGAGGACGCCATCGACATTCTGCTGGACAGCTTCCGCCGCGACCGCGACTGGAACGACGGAGCGGCCAAGGCGCAGCTTCTGACCATCTTCGACAGCCTCAAGCCGAACGATCCGCTGGCGCAAAAGGGTCGGCGGCGCCTGTCCTCGCTGATCTTCGCCTAGGGCCATGCATTTCCGATTCGACCTGCCCGCGCGCATCGCCCTGTTCCCGCTGACCGGGGCGGTGCTGATGCCCCGCGCGCGGATCCCCCTGCACGTGTTCGAACCGCGCTATCTCCAGATGCTGGACGACACGCTGAAGACGGATCATCGCCTGATCGGCCTGATCCAGCCCGAAGGCGACGGCCTGGCCGCGATCGGCTGCGCGGGACGGGTGGTGGCGTTTTCGGAAACCGACGACGGACGGCAGATGATCTCGCTCCGCGCGGTTTCCCGGTTCCGCCTGGTCGAGGCGAAGGAGGGTTTCACCCCCTATTTGATGGCCGATGTGGACTGGTCGTCCTTTTCCCGCGACATGAAGGGGGCCGAGGACGATGCGGGCATGAACCGCGACGCGCTGTTTCCCCTGCTGCGCCGCTATATGGAGGCGCATGACCTGTCCACCGACTGGGACGCGGCGGGCGATGCCGAAGACGAGGCGCTCATTAATTCGCTGTCGATGGTGCTGCCGTTCCCCCCCGGCGACAAGCAGGCGCTGCTGGAAAGCCCGACCCTGTCGGACCGCCGCGAACTGTTGCAGGGCCTGATCGAATTCGCCCTGCACGGCGGCGACAACGAGGAACGACTGCAATGAACAACCCGGATCAGCCCGGTTTCGACCGCCACATGCTGGAGGCCCTGGTCTGCCCCGTGACCCATGCCACCCTGTCTTACGACGCGGCGCGGCAGGAACTGGTGTCGCGGGCCGCCGGGCTGGCCTTTCCGATCCGCGCGGGCATCCCGATCATGCTGGTGGCCGAGGCACGGCAGATCAAGGCGGATTGATGGCAGCCCCGACCGATCCCTTTGTTGTCGTTCAGGACCGGGCGCAGCCCCGGCTGCCGGTCTGGGTCAGGGCCGTCATCGTTCTGTGCTGCCTGGTGCAGGCGCTGATCCTGGCGGCCGAGTTGCTGGGCTATCCCATCGTGCGGCAGGCGGCGCTGTTTCTGGGCGGCTTCTGGTCGCCGGTCGTCTGGGCCGGTCAGGGGATCTTTCCGGGCCACCTGCTGACGATGTTCGTGACCTATGGCTTTCTCCATGCCGGGCTGCTGCACCTGGGCATGAACATGCTGTCCCTGGTGGCCATCGCGCGCGAACTGCACCGCCTGATCGGCGCCCGCAGGATGGCGGTCGTCTATGCCGTATCGCAGGTCGCGGCGGCGCTGCTGTTCGCGGTCATGACGCCGGACGGCGGGCCGATGATCGGGGCGTCGGGGGCGATCTTCGGGCTGGCGGGGGCGCTGATCGGGTTTGCCGCCATGACCGGCTGGCGCCGCAAGCGTCCCTTGGGGCAGTTGTGGCGCGGCGTCGCGGTGATGGTGGTGCTGAACGTGGCGCTGACCGTCCTGATGCCCTCCATCGCGTGGGAGGCGCATCTGGGCGGCGCCTTGGCCGGGCTGCTGCTGGGCGCCGGGATGGCCAGGGGCCGCAGCCCGCGCCCCTCAGCCTTCTGAGGGCGGGTTCGCGTCCGCCGGGCCTTGGTCCGCTTGACCGGTGTCTTGCTGCCCCTCGGCCGCCTGCCCCTCGGCCGCCGCGATCCGACGCAGAATCTGGCGGAACGGCTCGGCCGGGGCGCGCGCCAGCACCGCTGCCGAATCGCCGGGATTTTGCGCCAGGTGCTCGGCGATCAGCCGGTGGCCCAGGCTGCTGCCCGTCCCCTTGCGCAGGTCGCCCTTGCCGTTGAACCAGCGGCCATGGTCGCAATCGCGCCGCGCCCATTCGTTCAGCGCCTGCCGCATCGCCCCCTGCGCGGGCCGGACGGTATCAATGGCCTCCGCTGGCCCGCCCATGACCTGCAAGACGAAATGCCCGGCCAGCCCTTCGCTGACGAGAACCTCGCCCAGCGATTTGCCATAGCCCGGCCCCTCCCGGCGGATCAGATGCGCCATCTGCCGGACCAGAGCGCGGGTGAACATGGCAGGATCGAAGCGGTCGGGGGTCAGCGCGATTTCGATGATGCCGGGGACGGGGCACTGGCCCTGGATGGCGCCATCGGCGGACCGGTCCTGATGCGCGCGGATGACCAGATCGAAATCGGGCAGGTCGGCATGGTCCGAGGCGCGCGCCACCGCATCCCGGCTGGCCTGCCGGATTTCCGACAGGACCGGGGTCAGGGCGTGACGGGCGTTCAGAAGGTGGATATGCCAGAAGGTCATAGGGCGCACACTTATACCGGTGCACGGGCGGACGCTAGCGCAGCCGCATGATAATGGCGAAATGCGCGATCTGTGCTAGGTTTCTCGTTGACCTGGCCGAAACGGGTTTGCGGAAATCGAGAGGTCAGGCAGGTCAAGGAGAGTTCCTGTGAAATCGATCATCTCTCTATTGCTTCTACTTCTCTTTGCGCAAGAATCATATGCCGCTTGGAATATTCAGCAATGTGCCGCGAATATCAAAGATAGACACGGGATTCGTATCGAAGACGCTATGAAAATTTGCGCGGGTTCCCAAGCAAGACAAAAAGCACGACGTCAGTGCGTGATCGAAAAAGTGAAAAACCAAGACATGACACCCGAAAGTGCCTTGAGCGCGTGCGTGAATGATTCGCGCTGATCGGCGCCTTTGATTCAGGCTCCCTGGTCGGCCCATGTCCGGTCGATGAATAACGCCAGTGTTTCACCGATCTCGATTGTGGAATGAACTGTCACGATGCACGACTTTCCCCATTGTGATGCCGACCGGCGCGTTGCCGCACCTGGTCGCGGCACCGATGATTCTCATTTCTCACAAGGCTATTGTCAGGTTTGAACCCGATGCCTGGATTCCGATCTTCACCCTGGACATCCTCCTCGCCGTCCAGAACCCTCTGGCCTAGATCGCGCATCACGGGCAGGGGGCGGGCGGGTAAGGCGACTCACACTTCGGGCACCAGCACCTCGCGCTTGCCGACATGGTTCGCCGTCGACACCACCCCCTGCTCCTCCATCTGCTCGACCAGCCGGGCGGCCTTGTTGTAGCCGATGGCCAGTTTCCGCTGGATATAGCTGGTGGAACACTTGCGGTCCTTGGCGACGATCATCACCGCCTGGTCATACAGCGCATCGTCGCTGCCATCCCCGCCCAGGCCCAGCACCGCGTCGATGTCGGAGGCCACCTCGTCCTCGACCCCCTCGACCACGCCCGACTTGTAGGACGGCGGGCCGAAGGATTTCAGGTGCGTCACGACCTCCTCGACCTCCTCGTCGGACACGAAGGGGCCGTGGATGCGGGTGATCCGCGCGCCGTTGCCCATATACAGCATGTCGCCCTGGCCCAGCAGTTGTTCGGCCCCCTGTTCGCCCAGGATCGTGCGCGAGTCGATCTTGCTGGTCACCTGGAAGGAAATCCGCGTCGGAAAGTTCGCCTTGATCGTGCCGGTAATGACATCGACGGACGGCCGCTGCGTCGCCATAATCAGGTGGATGCCCGACGCGCGGGCCATCTGCGCCAGCCGCTGGATGCAGGCCTCGATTTCCTTGCCGGCGACCATCATCAGGTCGGCCATCTCGTCCACGATGACAACGATATAGGGGAAGGTCTCAGGCTTGAACTCCTCGGTCTCGAAGACCGGCTCTCCGGTGTCCTCGTCGAACCCGGTCTGGACGGTGCGCTTGAACATCTCGGACTTGGACAGCGCCTCGCGGACGCGGGTGTTGTAGCCCTCGATGTTGCGCACGCCCATCTTGGACATCTTGCGATACCGTTCCTCCATCTCTCCGACGACCCATTTCAGGGCCACGACGGCCTTTTTGGGATCGGTGACGACGGGGGACAGCAGATGCGGGATGCCGTCATAGACCGACAGTTCCAGCATCTTGGGGTCGATCATGATAAGCCGGCATTCGTCGGGCGTCAGCTTGTACAGCAGCGACAGGATCATGGTGTTGATCGCCACCGACTTGCCCGACCCGGTGGTCCCGGCGATCAGCAGGTGCGGCATCTTGGCCAGGTTCGCCACGACCGGATCGCCGCCGATGTCCTTGCCCAGGGCCAGCGGCAGCGGCTGGGTGCCGTCGCCAAAGGCGCGGGACGCCAGGATTTCGCGCAGCAGCACCTTTTCGCGGCGCGCGTTGGGCAGTTCGATCCCGATCACGGTGCGGCCCGGCACGGTGCTGACGCGCGCCGACAGCGCCGACATCGACCGGGCGATGTCGTCGGACAGGCCGATGACGCGGCTGGCCTTCAGCCCCGGCGCGGGTTCCAGTTCGTACAGCGTCACGACCGGGCCGGGGCGGACCTCGGTGATCTGGCCCTTGACGCCGTAATCGTCCAGCACCGCCTCCAGCATCCGGGCGTTGTCCATCAGGACATCTTCCGAGATCTGCGGCTGGTCGCCGGCGGACGGCGCGGTCAGCAGCGTCAGGGGCGGGCATTCGTAATCGGACCGCGCGTCATCGGCCAGGCTTTCCGGCACGGCGCCCGCCTGCGGATGGGTCGGCGCGGCGGGCCTTTTTGACAGCGCGGCGACGATCCGGGGGGCATCGGCATCCGCCGGGGCGGCGTCGGCCGCCGCCGGATTCCCGCGCCCGTCCCGTGACAGCCGCGCGGTCACGGCCGCCAGGACCGAAAGCTTGCCGGAACGGGTGCGGATCGCGTCGCTGATGCGGCCGCTGACCTCGTCGGCCGAGGGCGCGCCGCCGTCGTAATCGGAATCGCGTTCGATCAGTTCGGGTTCGGGCAGGTCTTCCTCCAGCTCGAAGACGGGCGCGGCGGGCTTGCGACGGGCCACCGTCGGTGTTCGGGGCGCAGGCTCCGCCGCGCCCGAACCGCGCGCCCGCCGGGCGGACAGCCTGTTCTTCAACCCGGCCGAGGCGACGGCACCCCGACCCACGGCCCGCATCGCCAGGTCGAGGGCCGTCAGCAGCCCGGACAGGAAGCGCCGGCCAAGGTCGCGCAACTCGTCCCGCTGGAAGCCCAGAACGAAGGCCGTCATCGCCAGCATTCCCCCCGCCGCGATCAGCGCGGCGACCCGGATGCCGATCTGCGCCTTGACCGGCAGCAGGTTCAGCACCGCGCCCATCACCATGTCGCCGAAATGCCCGCCCAGGCCATAGGTCTGTTCCCACCCGGCACCCGGAACCAGCGTGCTGCAGTAAACCGAGGCCAGAACCACCGAAAGCGGCGTGAACAGGCCACGCATCACGCGATCCTCGCCCCGGTGCGTCATGAAGCGGAACCCCCAGACAAAGGCCGCCAGGACCAGCACCCACGCCCCGTATCCCGCGATCATCATCAGCGGAGAGGCGACATAGGCGCCGACGCTGCCCAAGGCGTTTTGCGCAGGCTCGTCGGTGGCAGACAGGAAGCTGGGATCCTCGGCCGACCAGCTTGCCAGCATCATCGCGATGGCGATGCCAAGAATGACCAGCACGGCGCCCAGCAATTCCTTGCCGCGCCGTTCCAGGGCCGCCTGGGTGGACTGATCGAACAGCGGATCGCGGTGTTTTGCCTGCCAGCTTGCCATCGTCCTAGCCTTCCCCGTCCGTCGTTCCATCATAAAGAACCGCGCGCAGCCGGTGCAGCACCGCTTCGGTCTGGCCGGCATCGGCCACCAGGGCGACCCGGACAAAGCCCTTGCCGGGATTGATCCCCCCGACCTCGCGCGACAGATAGGCGCCCGGCAGAACCTGAATCCCGGCCTGCGCCCATAATGTCCGCGCCGCGTCCTCGCCGTCCTCGACCGGCAGCCACAGGAAGAACCCGCCCTGGATGGGCCGGTATCCGGGCACGTTGCCCAGCACCCGGTCGGCGATGGCGTATTTCTGCTGATACAGCGCGCGGCTGGCGGCCACATGCGATTCGTCGCGCCAGGCGGCCTCGCTGACGGCCTGGGCGGGCAGCGACAGCGGCGCCCCGGCATAGGCGCGCAGGCGGCGGATCTGGGCGATGCTGGCCGCGCCGCCTGCGACAAAGCCCGACCGCAGGCCGGGCAGGTTCGACCGCTTGGACAGCGAATTGAAGATCACCACCCGGTCGGCCAGCCCCATGGCGGCGGCCACCGCCAGGGCGCCCGGCGGGGGGGCATCGCGCCAGATCTCGGAATAGCATTCGTCGGCAAAGACCAGGAAATCGTGCCGGTCGGCCAGGGCGATCAGCCGTTCCAGATAATCCCGGTCGGCGATCGCGCCCTGCGGATTGGCGGGCGAACACAGATAGGCGATTGCGGTGCGGTCCAGAATCTCGGCCGGCAGCGCGGCATAATCGGGCAGGTTGCCGGTTTCAGGCGTGGCGGGCACGAAGACCGGCTCGGCCTGAACGGCGGCGGCGGCGACGGCATAGACCTGGTAAAAGGGGTTGGGGATCAGGATCGCGGGCCGCTGTCCGTTGACGCGTTCCGGACACAACGCAAGCGCGGCGTTGAACAGCCCTTCGCGCGTGCCGTTCAGCGCCATGATCCGGTCCGGCGCCACGTCCAGGCCATAGCGCGTTCCCAGCCATCCGCCGATGGCCGACAGCAGCCCCGGCGCCCCCTCGTTCGGGGGATATTTCGCAAATCCGGCGATAGTGTCGGCCATCACCCCGGCCACGAAATCCGGCATGGCATGTCGCGGTTCCCCGATGGTCAGGACGGTTGGCGATTCGCCGTTCTTCACGCCCGGCGCAATGCCGGACAGCAGCGTCCGCAGACGCGGAAACGCATATTCGGGCAGGTTCGAGAACCGCTCGGGGATTGCCATTCTGCCTCGCTTTCGGGATCTCTGGCCCCGTTTGTCACGGGAAACATTAGCGTGACCGCGCCTTTGCGTCCAGCGAAAGCCGGGCCGTCCATCCCGGCAAAAATCGTGCCCCAGGCGATTTGGCCGCAGATCGACGGGGCTTGGCGCCCCCGCCGCATCTCAGGTGGCGGCCAGGGCCGATTCGACCCCGGCCGCGACATGCAGCAGATGCGTGTCCCGCCCGGCATGGCCCATGATCGAAATTCCGCAGGCCCGATGCCCGCTCGGCAGGGTGCAGACCGGCAGGCCCAGCAGGTTCCCGATCCGGGTGTTGCGCAAGGCCAGCAGGTTCGCGCGGACGAATTCCCCGTCGTCGGCCATCAGCCGCGCCGCGTTGGGAGGCAGGATGGGCGCGGTGGGCAGCAGGATGGCGTCATGCGCGGACGCCACCTCCTTGACCCATTTGCGCCGGATCCGCACCAGGCTTTCCCAGGCCGAGACGTAATCCGGGGCACTGATGTCCGCCCCGCTGCGGAAACGGTCCAAAATCGGCCTCCACATCAGTTCGGGCGCGTCCTCGATCTGGGCGCGCCAGATGCCATAGGCTTCGGGCGCGAACAGCGCGGGCGACAGCGCCACGGCCTTGGCGACCCAATCGGGCGACAGGCGCGTGATCTGCGCGCCCGCGCGGGCCAGCCGGTCCACCGCATCCTCGAAGGCCGCAACGGGGCCTTCCTCGGCATTCTCGAAAGGGACGCCGTCCAGCACCAGCAGACGCCGCCCGGAAACCGACGCGCCGGTCAGGTCGGCGGGTTTCGTCGCGGCCATCAGCGCGAACAGTTCGGCGCAATCCTCGACCGTGCGGGCGATGGGACCGACGATGTCGAACTTGCGGCACAGCGGCACGACGCCCTTTTCGGGCAGCGAATCATGCGTGGGCTTGAAGCCCACGAGATCGTTCCAGGCCGCGGGCACCCGGACCGAACCGCCCGTGTCCGACCCGATCGCCGCCGCCGCCAGGCCCAAGGCCACCGACACGGCGGCGCCCGACGACGATCCGCCCGGCGCCAGGTCGGGATCCAGCGCGTTCGGCGGCGTGGCGGTGTTCGGGTTCAGCCCCAGTCCGGAAAAGGCCAGTTCCGTCATGTGGGTCTTGCCCAGCATGATCGTGCCCTGGCGGGACGCGCGGGCCAGAACAATGGCGTCCTTGCGCGGCACCCGCCCCTCCAGCAGCCTGGACCCGGCCTCGGTCACGGTGCCGCCGCTGTCGATGTTGTCCTTCCAGCTGATCGCCACGCCGTCCAGCAGGCCGCGCCGCAGTTCCAGCTTGGCGCGGTCATGGGCGGCGATGGTTTCGGACCGGGCGCGCGCGTCCGTCACGCGGGCATAGATGCGCCCCGCGTCGGGATGGGCCTTGATGGCGGCCAGATAGGCCTCGGTCTGATCGATGGGATCCAGCAGGCCCGCCAGAATCGCGCGGCCCTGCTGGGCGGCCGGGGCGCGCAGCCAATCCATTCAGAAATCCACCGCGAGACCGTTCTTTTCGTAATCGCCAAACCGGACGGGTTCCGGCCCGTCGCGCCCGCCGTATTCCCTGGGCAGGGGCTGGCCGCCTGCTGCGGCCTTGCGGCGTTCGGCGGCCTCGGCCAGGGCGCGTCGGGCCTCGGGCGGCAGGTCGGCGGGGTTCTTGGGGGACAGCTCGCTCATGGAAAGATCCCTCGGGGGGGCTTATGGATCGGGGTCAGTCTTCCAACAAGACATAGGCAAAGGAAAGCGATTTGGCAAAGCAGGGCTTGGATAGGGCGCGTTCGGGCGCATTGCGGCTGCTGGCGGGCGTGCGCGACGGGCTGTCGCTGTCGGACCAGGCCGGCGCGCTGAAGGCGCTGCCGCCCGCCGACCAGGCCCGCGCCGGGCGCCTGGCCGCCGAGGTTCTGCGCCACCAGTCGCGCGCCGATGCGGTGATCGCCGCTTATGTCAGCCGCAAACCCAACCCGCAGGTGGCGGATATCCTGCGCCTGGCGGCGGTCGAGATGCTGGAACTGGGCGCCGCCGCCCATGGCGTTGTCGATGCGGCGGTCAGCCTGTCGCGGGGGCTTGGGCAGAAAGGCCAGGCGGCGTCGGGCATGGTGAACGCCGTGCTGCGTAAGGTTGCCGCGCACAACGGATGGGCGGGCCTGCCGCCGCAGCCGATGCCGTCCTGGCTGCGCGAATCGGTCGTGTCCGCGCACGGGGAAACGGTGGCCCAGGCCATCGAGGCCGCGCATCAGGCCGCAGCGCCCCTGGATCTGACGCCGAAACCGGGCGTGACGGTCGAAGGCGCCCAGGAACTGCCGACCGGATCGCTGCGCCTTCATGGTCCGGTGCAGGTGTCCGCCCTGCCCGGTTTCGCGGCGGGCGACTGGTGGGTCCAGGACGCGGCCGCCGCCCTGCCCGTCCGCCTGCTGGATCCGCGCCCCGGCGAACGAATTGCGGATCTGTGCGCGGCACCGGGCGGCAAGACGCTGCAACTGGCGGCGGCGGGCGCGCGGGTCACGGCGGTGGACGTCAGCCCCGCCCGGCTGCGGCGCGTGGCCGAGAACCTGACCCGCTGCGGCCTGTCCGCGGATGTGGTGGCGGCGGATGCCCTGGAATGGCGGCCCGACGCGGCCCCGGATGCGATCCTGCTGGACGCGCCCTGTTCGGCGACCGGCACGATCCGCCGCCATCCCGACCTGCCCTTTCTGCGGGACGGATCGGGCATTCCCGTGCTGACCCAACTGCAAGCGCGGCTGATCGACCACGCCCTGAGCTTGCTGCCGCCCGGCGGGCGGATGGTCTATGCCGTCTGCTCGCTGCTGCCGGACGAAGGCGAGATTCAGATCGCGGCCGCCTTGTCCCGCCATCCCGGGCTGGCGGTGGTCCCCCCCGCGCTGCCGGGCATCGATCCGTCCTGGATCACACCCGAGGGCGGGCTGCGCAGCCGGCCCGATCATTGGTCGGACCTGGGCGGCATGGACGGCTTCTTCATGGCCCGCCTGCGCAAGGCCGGCTGAGGCCGCGATCGGCGTCCCGCGACGGCCAGGGGCGCTTCGCCCCCCGGACCCCCCGAGGATATTTGCGTGAAGAAGATCGCGCCGGGCGCGACGGGAGTGCTGGACCTTGGCGTCCCGGACGGATAGGTGGGCCGCGAAACCAGATGCGAGGCCTCTCATGTCCCATCCCGTGCCCCTGAAACGCGCGCTGATTTCCGTTTCCGACAAGACGGGACTGGTCGACTTCGCCCGCAAGCTGGACGCGCGGGGGATCGAGATCCTGTCCACCGGCGGCAGCGCGAAATCGCTGCGCGAGGGTGGGCTGACGGTGGTGGACGTGGCCGATGTCACGGGGTTCCCGGAAATGATGGATGGCCGGGTCAAGACGCTGCACCCGGCGGTGCATGGCGGGCTGCTGGCCTTGCGCGACAATGCCGAACACCTGGCCGCGATGCAGGCGCATGGCATCGGTCCGATCGACCTGCTGGTGGTGGACCTGTATCCGTTCGAGGAGACCGTGGCCAAGGGCGCGTCCCATGACGACTGCATCGAGAACATCGACATCGGCGGCCCGGCGATGATCCGGGCGGCCGCCAAAAACCACGGTTTCGTCACCGTGATCGCGGATGTCCGGGATTACGATGCCCTGCTGGCCGAACTGGACGCCAACGACGACCGGACCACGCTGGAATTCCGGCAGCGGCAGGCGCAGATCGCATATGCGCGCACCGCCGCCTATGACGCTGCCGTCAGCACCTGGCTGGCGGGCGCCATTGGCGAGGACACGCCCCGCCGCCGCGCCTTTGCGGGCACGCTGGCCCAACCGCTGCGCTATGGCGAGAACCCGCATCAGAAGGCCGCCTTCTATGTCACGGGCGAGAACCGCCCCGGCGTCGCCACCGCGAAGCAATGGCAGGGCAAGGAACTGTCCTACAACAACATCAACGACACCGACGCGGCCCTGGAACTGGTGGCGGAGTTCGACCCGGCCCAAGGCCCCGCCTGCGCGATCGTCAAGCACGCCAATCCCTGCGGCGTGGCGCGGGGCGACAGCGTTCTGGAGGCCTACAGGCGGGCCTTCGACTGCGACCGCACTTCGGCCTTTGGCGGCATCGTCGCGCTGAACCGGACGCTGGACGGCGCCACGGCGGAAGAAATCACCAGGATCTTCACCGAGGTCGTCATCGCGCCGGATGCGGATGACGACGCCAGGCGCATCTTCGCCGCCAAGAAGAACCTGCGCCTGCTGACCACCGGCGGCCTGCCCGATCCGCAGGCGCCGGGGCTGGCCTTCCGCCAGGTCGCGGGCGGGTTCCTGGTCCAAGACCGCGACAACGGCCATGTCGGCCGGTCGGACCTGAAGGTCGTCAGCGACCGTCGGCCCGACGACGCGGAACTGGCCGACATGCTGTTCGCCTGGACCGTCGCCAAGCATGTCAAATCAAACGCCATCGTCTATGCCAAGGACATGGCCACCGTGGGCATCGGCGCGGGCCAGATGAGCCGCGTGGACAGCACCCGCATCGGGCGCCGCAAGTCCGAGGACATGGCCGAGGCGCTTGGCCTGGCCCAGCCCCCGACCATGGGCGCGGTGGTTGCCTCTGACGCCTTCTTTCCGTTTGCCGACGGGATCGAGGCCCTGGCGGAAGCCGGCGCCCGCGCCGTCATCCAGCCCGGCGGGTCGATGCGCGACGACGAGGTGATCGCGGCCGCGAATCGCCTGGGTCTGGCCATGGTCCTGACCGGCCAGCGGCATTTCCGGCACTGACATGCAGCAGGAATTGCCCCTGGATCCCACGCCCCGCGACCCCGCGCCGCAACCGTCGCCCAAGACCCGGCGTCCCCGGATGCCGAAAAAACCCGCGCCTCCGGCCCGTACCGATATGCGCCTTGTGGTCTGGGTCGCGGGGCTGATCTTTGTCGCGGATCAAATCCTGAAATACTGGGTCGTTCATCTGCTGCGGCTGGACCGGGTGCGAGAGATCGACCTGTTGCCGCCCTGGATCAACCTGCGCATGGCCTGGAACCAGGGCATGAACTTCGGGCTGATGGCATCGGACACCGACGTCACGCGCTGGCTGCTGATCGCGGTGGCGGTGGCCATCGTGGCCTGGGTCTGGATCTGGATCCGGCGCGCCAATGCCGGAGCCTTTGCCAAGGTCGCGGCGGGGCTGCTGATCGGCGGGGCCTTGGGCAACGTGATCGACCGGCTGCTGTATGGCGCGGTGGCGGATTTCCTGAACATGTCGATGCCGGGCTGGCAGAACCCCTACAGCTTCAACGTGGCCGATATTTGCATTTTCGCCGGAGCCATCGGGCTGGTCCTGGTGCCGCAAAAGGCGAAATCCGAAAAGCCCGCGCGCAAGGCGCGGCCAAGGCCCGCCGACAATCCCCGTGACGGGACCGGCAAATCGGGCTAGAACCGGGCGCAAGGAACAAGGGGCAGATGATGCGGGCTTTGGTCAGGGGAATCGCCATCGGGGCGGTCATGGGGTTGTCGGCCTGCGGCAGCAGCCAGTTGATGAACATCGAGACCGGCCAGAACAGCCCGGACGAATTCGCCATCCTGCCGACCCGGCCCCTGTCCATGCCGCCCGATCTGGCGTTGCTGCCCGCGCCGACGCCGGGCGGGGCCAACATCACCGATCCAAACCCGAATGCCGATGCGGTCGCGGCCCTGGGCGGCAATCCGGCGCGCCTGACGGACCAGGGCATCGCCGCGTCCGACGGGGCGCTTGTGGCCCATGCGACGCGGCGCGGCAGCGACCCCGCCATCCGCGAAAAGCTGGCGCAGGCGGATGTGGAATGGCGGTCGCGCAACAGGCGCCGCCCGCTCGAGGCGCTGTTCGGCACCACCGTCTATCAGCGCGCCTATCGCCCGCTGGCGCTGGATTCGCGCATCGAGCAGCAGCGGTGGCAGCGTGCCGGAGCCATCACCCAGACCTCGCCCGCGCCGCCCGAGGAATGATCGAAGGGTTCGACCCCGCGCAACCCGATTTCGGCAAGAATCCCTGGCCCGCCTATGCCCGGTTGCGGGCGGAACCGGGCCTGCCGTTGTGGCAGGGGTTCCGCCTGGCATCGCGTTTTGCGGATGTGCATGCCATCGCGTCGGATCGCAGGATGGTGCGGGGCACGGCCATGTTCCCCCCTGCGGAACGCCGGCGGATGCAGGTGGCCCAGAATTTCCACGACATGCCGTTCCACGAACGCTTCGTGCAGACCTCGATGCTGGAAATCGACGGGCCGGATCACGACCGGCTGCGGCGCGCGGTGTTTCCGTTCTTCACGCGGTCCCGGCTGGAAGGCCTGCGCGGCTTTGTGGCCGAATGGGTCGATGCCGCGCTTGACCGGCTGATCCCGCAGGGCCGGTTCGACTTCATCGCCGATCTGGCCGCCCATCTGCCGGGACAGGTCATCGGCCACCTGATCGGCACGGACCCGGCCCTGGCGCCGCGGATGACCCGGTGGTCGGACGAGACCGTGGGTTATTTCGACGTGAGCCAGCGCACGGCGGATCGCAAGGCGCGCGCCGAGGCCGCGACGCGGGCATTCCACGAGGCGCTGCAAGATCTTCATGCGGACCGGCAGGCGCGGCCCCGCGACGATCTGATGACCGCGATGATCGGCGCCGAACGCGCGGGCCTGCTGAGCCATGACGAACTGATCGCGACGATCATGCAAATCCTGCACGCGGGGCACGGATCGACCATCGACGCGATGGGCAGCGGACTGCACGCGCTGCTGGCCCATCCGGCCCGGTTGGCCCGCCTGCGCGCCGACCCCGGCCTGATGCCGACTGCGGTGCAGGAAATGTTCCGCTTTGCCCCGCCGCTGATCTTTTTCCACCGCCACGCATCGCAGGACGTGACGATCTGCGGGCAGGACTGGCCCACGGGAACGACCTTCGGCCTGCTTTACGCGGCTGCCAACCGCGATCCGGCGGCCTTTCCCGATCCCGATCGATTCGATGTCGCGCGCAGGCCCAATGTCCATCTGGCCTTCGGGGCCGGGCCGCATGTCTGCCTGGGCAACACTCTGGCGCGCCTGAACACCGAGATCCTGTTCACCGCCCTGCTGGCCCGCAGCCGCCGCATCGAGCGTGCAGGGCCAGCGGTCTGGAAAACCGGCCTTCAGGCGCACGGCCCCCTGACCCTGCCCATCACCGTGGCGACACATTAGCGTGTGAGAGGTTGCAGGGGCGCCGCGCTTTGGTCACTTTCCCCAAAGAACGAGGAGGTTCGCCCCCATGCCCCGACCCACGCTGCCCGCCCTGCTGGCCCTGACCCTGGGCGCCGCGCCCGCCCTGGCCCAGATGCCCGACGGCATCACCAGCTTCACCCTGCCGAACGGCCTGGAAACCGTGGTGATCGAGGATCATCGTGCGCCGGTCGTGGTGCAGATGGTCTGGTACCGCAATGGATCGGCCGACGAGCCGCCGGGCAAGTCGGGGATCGCGCATTACCTGGAACATCTGATGTTCAAAGGCACCGACACGCTGGAACCGGGCGAGCTGTCCAAGACGGTGACCGCCAACGGCGGCATGGACAACGCCTTCACCAGCTCTGATTATACCGCCTATTTCCAGCGCATCGCATCCGACCGCCTGCCTCTTGTCATGGAGATGGAGGCCGACCGCATGGCCAACCTGCGCATCGGCGAGGATGACTGGCAGGCCGAACGGCAGGTCGTGCTGGAAGAACGGGCGCAGCGCGTGGACAGCGACCCCGGCGCCCTGTTTTCCGAGGAACGCAACGCCACGCTGTTCTACAACCACCCCTATGGCCGCCCGGTGATCGGCTGGCGCGCCGAGATGGAGGGGCTGACCCGCGACGACGCCCTGGCGTGGTACGACGATCATTATTCCCCGAACGAGGCGATCCTGATCCTGGCAGGGGACGTGACGCCCGAAAGGGCGCGCGAACTGGCGGAACGGTATTACGGTCCGATCCCCGCCAAGGGCGAGGCCGCGCCGCGCGTGCGTCCGCAGGAACCCACCCAGCGGGCGCCCCGCCGGATGCAGATGACGGACCCCCGCGTGCCCCAGCCGGTGATGACGCGCAGCTATGTCGCGCCCGAACGCGATCCGGGCGATCAGACGGACGCGGCCGCGCTGACGGTTCTGGCCGAATTGCTGGGCGGATCCATGCAGACCTCGGTTCTGGGGCGGGAACTGGCGATGAAGGGCAAGGCGCTGTGGGTGAACGCGGGCTATGACGGCCTGTCGGTCGATCCGACCAGCTTTGCCGTCTCGCTGGTTCCCGCCGACGGCATCGCCCCCGACGAGGCCGAGGCCGAGTTGGACAAGGTGCTGGCGGCATTTCTGGAAACCGGCCCGGACCAGGCCGATCTGGACCGGGTCAAGACGCGGATCGAGGCGGCGCGGGTCTATACGCTGGATTCCGCGCATGGCCGGGCCTATGATTATGGGCAGGGGCTGGCGACCGGATTGTCCGTCCAGGATGTCAACGACTGGCCCGACATCCTGGCCGCGGTGACGGTCGAGGATGTCGCGCGGGCCGCCCGGCAGGTTCTGGGCGGCAAGGCCAGCGTGACCGGCTGGCTGCTGCCCCCGCCGGCCGAGGATCCGGCCGAAACGCCGCCGCCCGCCATGCCGGCCGCCGCCCCCGGCGGCGCGGCGCCCGCACCGACCGACACCCCTGCCGCCGAGGTCCAAGGATGATCCGCGCCGTCATTGCCGTCTTCTTCGCCGCTCTGGCCGTCCCGGCCCAGGCCATCGACATTCAGGAGGTCACGTCCCCCGGCGGGATCAAGGCCTGGCTGGTCCAGGACGACACCATTCCCTTTGTCGCCGTCGAATTCGATTTCCGCGGCGGCGCCAGCCTGGATCAGCCCGAAAAGCGCGGCGCCATCAACCTGATGACCGCCACGCTGGAGGAGGGCGCGGGCAGCCGCGATTCGGTGGCCTTCGCCCAGGCGGTCGAGGCTCTGGGCGCGCGGTTTTCCTTTGACGTCGGCGACGACACGCTGTCGGTCGGAGTGCGCGCCCTGTCCGAAAACCGCGACGAGGCCGCGGCCCTGCTGGCCGAGGCGCTGACCCAGCCCCGCTTCGACGATGCGGCGGTCGAACGCGTTCGCGCGCAGGTCCAATCGATCATCCGGTCCGAGGCGACCGATCCGCAATCCATCGCCGCCAGGGAAATGGCCCGGCAGGCCTGGGGCGATCACCCCTATGCGACCTCGATCAACGGCACGGCGGAATCCGTCTCGGCCCTGACCCGCCAGGATCTGGTGGCCGCCAAGAACCGCGTGCTGGCCCGCGACCGCGTGGTGGTGGGCGCCGCGGGCGACATCACGCCCGAGGAACTGGGCCTGCTTCTGGACCAGGTGCTGGGGGGGCTGCCCGAACGGGGCACCGCGCCCCTGCCGGAACCGGCGGACCTGCAACTGACCGGCGGCGTGACCGTGATCGACTGGGACAGCCCCCAGACGGTCGTCAGCTTTGCGGGGCCGGGGCTGGCCATAGACGATCCCGATTACTTCGCGGCCTATGTCGCCAATCACATCCTGGGCGGCGGCGGATTCAGTTCCCGCCTCATGGAGGAGATTCGCGAAAAGCGCGGGCTGACCTATGGCGTGGGCACCGGCCTTGCCACCGGCGTCTATGGCCAGACCTGGCAGGGCGGCATGTCGGGATCAAACGCCACCACGGGACAGGCGGTCGAACTTATCAGGGCCGAATGGGACCGGCTGGCCCAGGGCGTCACCGATCGGGAACTGAACGACGCCAAGACCTATCTGACCGGCGAATACCCCCTGCGCTTCGACGGCAACGGCAAGATCGCCGGCATCCTGGCCGGAATGCAGGTGATCGGCTTTCCCATCGATTACGTGAACACCCGCAACGCCAAGGTCGAGGCCGTGACCGCGGATGACGTCAAGCGCGTGGCGGCCAAATTGCTGAGATCGGACGGGTTGCGGTTCGTGCTGGTCGGCCGCCCCGAGGGGGTGACGGCCACGGACAGCCAGCCCACCAACTGAGCCAGGCACGGGAATCGCTGGCGGCGTGGACTTGGCCCTGCTAGATTTGGGGGCATGAACAGCCAAACCCCCCATATCCGGCCCGTCATCCGGCAACTGGACGAGGCGACGGCCAACCGTATCGCGGCCGGCGAGGTCGTGGAACGCCCGGCGTCGGCGGTCAAGGAACTGGTGGAAAATGCGCTTGATGCCGGGGCCACGCGAATCGACATCGCCATCCAGGACGGCGGCAAGCGGCTGATCCGGGTCTGCGACAATGGTTGCGGCATGGCGCCGGACGACCTGCCCCTGGCCCTGTCGCGCCACGCGACCAGCAAGATCGACGGATCGGACCTGCTGGCGATCCGCAGCTTCGGGTTCCGGGGCGAGGCGCTGCCGTCCCTGGGGGCGGTGGGACGGCTGACGATCACGTCCCGCGTTCGCAGCGGCGACGGGGCGACCATCGCCGTGACGGGCGGCGCGATCGCGCCGGTCCGGCCGTCCGCCGCCAATCCCGGCACCGTGGTCGAGTTGCGCGACCTGTTCTACGCCACGCCCGCCCGGCTCAAGTTCCTGCGCGGCGACCGGGCCGAGACGATGGCGGTGGCCGAATGCGTCCGCCGCCTGGCCATGGCCGAACCCTTCGCAGGCTTTACCCTGACCGCCGACGACCGCGAGATCCTGCGCTGCGACGCCGAAACGGGCGATCCGCTGGGCGCGCTGCACGCCCGGCTGGCCCGCGTCATGGGCCGCGACTTCATCGACAACGCCATCGCCCTTGACGCCGAACGCGACGGGTTGCGGCTGTCGGGCTTCGCGGCCCTGCCGACCTATTCGCGCGGCGCGGCGGTGGCGCAGCATCTGTATGTGAACGGCCGCCCGGTGCGCGACAAGATGCTGACCGGCGCGCTGCGGGCGGGTTACATGGATGTGCTGGCGTCCGGGCGGCATCCGGCGGCGGTCCTCTATCTGGCCTGCGATCCGCAACTGGTGGACGTGAACGTCCATCCCGCCAAGGCCGAGGTGCGGTTCCGCGACCCCCAATCCGCGCGCGGCCTGCTGGTCAGCGCGTTGCGGCATGGCCTGGCGGGTGCAGGGCATCGCGCCTCCTCGACCGTGGGGGATGCGGCGATGGCGGCGTTCCGCGCCGAAACCACGGCGCCGCGCGCCTATCCGATGGATTATCGCCCGCCGGCCCCGGCGATCCGGGCCAGCCTTGATCTGCAAGCCCCGGTGCCCGGCTTTGCCGAAGCGCCCTCGGCGCGGGCCGAGGATCCGGTCGCGGTGCCCGACGACGCCCCCCTTGGCGCGGCACGGGCGCAGATCCACGAAAACTACATCATCGCCCAGACCGTCGATGGGCTGGTGATCGTCGATGGACACGCGGCCCATGAACGTCTGGTCTATGAACGCCTGAAGGCGCAGGCCGCCGCCGCCGGGATCGCCCGGCAGGTGCTGCTGATTCCCGAAATCATCGCCCTGCCCGACCACGACGCCGCGCGAATCCTGGCCATCGCGCCAGACCTTGCCGAACTGGGTCTGGTGATTGAACCCTTTGGAGGCGGCGCCGTCGCGGTGCGGGAAATTCCGGCCATGCTTGCCCGGCTGGACACCCAGGCCCTGATCCGCGACATCCTGGACGATCTGGTCGAACTGGATGCTTCCGACCGGCTGCGCGGGCGGATCGACGCGGTGTTGTCATCCATGGCCTGTCACGGATCGGTCCGGTCCGGCCGCCGCATGACGGCCGAGGAGATGAACGCCCTGCTGCGCGACATGGAACGCACCCCCCGGTCCGGCCAGTGCAACCACGGCCGCCCCACCTGGGTCAAGCTGCGCCTGCCCGATATCGAACGGCTGTTCGGGCGCAAGGATTGACCGTATCGCCCATCGGCGCGGGAAGGCAAAGCCGCCGTCGATTCCTGGGCGCATGAGGGCTGCCCCCGCATGCGGCGCGCCGCGCAGAGACCCGCGCGATTCCCTTGCCACCCGGAACGAGGACGGACAGGCCCGCCTCGTGGCGGCGAGGCGGATCGGGCGCGAAAGTCTCAAGGTCCGGACACCGACGGAATCCATCGGGTCGCGCGCGGAACGGACCGCGCCCACCGCCGATCGCCCGATGCGCGGACGCCGACGGGCCGATCCGCGGGAATCAGGGCTGGAAGATCCGGACATTTCATCCGCGAATGCCGACGACGGTTTGAATCCGTCCATCGGAACCCTTATCGCGCGGACGTCACGCGGATCAGCCGTCCGTTGCGCTCGTCGGTCAACAGCATGATCGACCCGTCGCGGGCGACCTCGACCTCGCGGACGCGGCCGATGCCTTGCAGGTGGCGCGCCTCTCTGGCAACGCGGCCGCCGTTCATGTCCAGCCGCACCAAAGCCTCGGCCTGGAGGCCGCCGATCAGCAGGTCGCCCCGCCAGTCCGGGAACATCGCGCCGTCGTAAAAGGTCATCTGGCCCGGCGCGATGACCGGATCCCAGTAATAGACGGGCTGCTCGGTCCCCTCCAGCCGGGTGATCCCTTCGCCAATGGGACCGCCGCTGTAGTCCATGCCATAGGTAACGCGCGGCCATCCATAGTTGCGGCCCGCCTGCGGCCTGTTCAACTCGTCCCCACCCTTGGGTCCGTGTTCGACGGTCCACAGCCTGCCCTGCCCGTCCAGGGCCGCGCCTTGGATGTTGCGATGGCCCCAGGACCAGATTTCGGGCAATGCCTCGGCCACGCCGGGATCACCCATCGGCGCGCCGGTTTCCGGATCGATGCGGACGATCTTGCCCAGGGTGGTGGTGACGTTCTGGGCATAAACGCGCGCGCCGGGCACCGACCGTTCGCCCGTGGTCACGATCAGGCCGCCCTGCCCGTCGTGGACCAGCACCGAGCCGTAATGCTTGGTCGACGTCCACGCAGGCTGCTGCTGCCAGATGACCCGTGTGCCCTCCAGCGTGGCACCGTCTGGGGACAGGGTTCCGGTGGCCACGGCGGTGGCGGTTCTGCCGCCCTCTCTCCGCTGCGCAAAGCTGATCCAGACGCGGCGGGTTTGTCCGAAATCGACGGCCACGGCCACATCCAGCAGGCCGCCCTGATCGCGGGTGTCGATGTCCGGCAAGCCGCCGATCGGGTCGGACAGCGCCCCGTTGCTGCCGACCATGCGCATCTTGCCGCCGCGTTCCGTCAGCAGCCAGGCGCCATCAGGCAGTTCGGCAAGACCCCAGGGACGATCCAGACCTTCGGCGATCACCGTGCTGGTCAGGGCCGTGTCCGCCAGCACCGGTGCGCGGGTCTGCCCGTCGAAGGCCGGTTGCTGGCCCCGTCCATGCGGGGGGGCGGCGTTGAAATCCTGGGCTTGGGCGGCCCCGGCCATCAGTCCCACGGCGGCGGACAGCGTCGTCAGGCAGGCGAAAATGCGCAAGGGGGACATGGCGGATCTTTCTGGCGTGCGAAACGGGACGGGCTGGTGGCCAACATCCGCTGGCCCCCCGCGTTCCCCGCCCGGCCATCACGTCTGTGTCAGCCTGTCCCGGTGATCGCGAAACAGCGCCCCGGCCCGGCCCCATGGCCCGTCGTCGATCCGGTCCAGCCCCGCCAGAACCGGCAGCACCTGCCCCGCGTAATCCAGAGAGCTTTCGCGCGGCAGCAGCGACGGCAGGTTGTCGATCGCCATCACGTCCAGCGGCGGCTGGTCGGCCACCCGCAGCACCGGCCGGTCCCAGCTGGTCGTGCGGTCATAGACCTTGACCGGGGAAAAATCGCTGGCGGGATCGCAGGCCACGTCGCCGATCACCGCCAGCGCCCGGCCGGGCGCCACGGCGCTGGCCGGAACAAAGACCGGGGCGCCCGGCCGGGCCAGGATGGCGTTGACGAACAGGTCGTGGGCCAGCACCTCGGGGAAGGGGCCGCCATGGGCGGTTTCGGCCATGTCCCAGCGGGTGACGGGCACCCCCATCGCCACCAGCAGGTCGGCCGCGCCGCTGCCCACCCGGCCCTTGGCGCCGATCACCAGGGCGCGGGGCCGGGGTCGCCCTGTGGCGTCCATCCGGGCGCGCAATTCGTTCAGCATCAGTTCCTTGTCGGCATAGGCGTGGACCGGGCCGCAGATGCCGCCCCGCATCTGCGCGGCCCAGGCCTCGAGCGTCACGGCCGCCCCGGCGTATCCCGCCCAGTATCCGAACGCGGCCAGGCGGCGGCCGGCATCGTCGGTCAGGTATTCCAGATCGTAGAGCGTCCCGCCCCCGGCCGCGAACCGGCGCAGCAGCGCCTGCCCCGCGGGCTGGCCCTTGAAGGCATGGCCGAACATGATGTGGCGATGGCGCAAAGGGGTGCCGTCGTCGGGCAATTCCTTCAAGCCGAAGACGATGGCGTCGTCGGGCGCGGCGGGCCAGCTTCCCTCGGGCGCGATGGCGGCGCCCGCACGGGCATAGGCATCGGTCGGCAGGACGCGGCGGGGACTGTCCTCGACGGTGACGGCAAAGCCTTGGGCGATCAGGGACGCCACGCCGTCCGGGGTGATCCCCACCCGATCCTCGTTCGGGCGGCTTTCGGCCCGCACCCACAGATGTGTCATTGCCATGTCCGATCCTTGCCCGACGCGATCCCTGTCCGGTCCGTCTTGGTAATCCGGCGGCACCGGCCACGGCAAGGGAACCTTGTGCCCAGGGCCGATGTTTCCCTGTTCACCATTCCCATTGCCCGGAGACGTCCGATGTTTCTCAGCCGCCGCGCCAGCCTGATGCTGGGCATCGCCAGCCTTGGCGCCACCCTTCTGCCCCGGTTCGCCCTGGCCCAGACCGAAACCCCCGCGTCCTTTGCCTTTGCGGTCGAAGGCGGGCAGGTCGTGTTCCATCCGGTCGATCACGCGTCCATGGTGGTCGAAACGCCTGGCGGGGTGATCTATGTGGACCCGGTCGGCGGTGCGGATCTGTATGCCGGAATGCCGCGGCCAACGCTGATCCTGATTACCCATGAGCACGGCGACCATTTCGACCTGCCCACGCTTCAGGCCCTGCCTGCGGTCGCGATCATCGTCAACCCGGCCGTGCACGGGATGCTGCCCGCCGACATGCAGTCGCGCGCCACCCCCATGGCCAACGGCGATCAGGCCCAGGCCATCGGCATGGGGGTCGAGGCCGTCCCGGCCTACAACACCAGCCCCGACAAACAGCAGTATCATCCCCAAGGCCGCGACAACGGGTATGTCCTGACGATCGGCGGCAAGCGGTTCTATATCGCCGGCGACACCGAGGACACGCCCGAAATGCGCGCCCTGGACGGAATCGAGGTCGCGTTCCTGCCCATGAACCTTCCCTACACGATGACGGTCCAGCAGGCGGCCGACGCAGTGGCCGCGTTCCAGCCGGGCACCGTCGTCCCCTACCACCACCGCGGCAGCGACGTTGCAGAATTCGCCCGCCTCGTGCAGGCGTCGGACGCCGGCAGTCAGGTCGTGACCGCCAACTGGTATCCCCGCGGCGAGGCCGGTTGACGCCATCGCTTTACGGCACGGTCTTGGCGGGCTAGCGTTGCGGCCATGCTGCGGTATGTCGTGCGCCGGATGATCGTTTTGGGTCTAAGCCTGCTTGCGGCCTCGGCCTTGATCTTTGGCATCGTGGAACTGGTGCCGGGGGATCCCGCGACGTTCATGCTGGGAACGGGCGCACAGGCCGACACGGTGGCGTCGCTGCGCTGGCAGATGGGCGTGGACCAGCCGCTGCCGCTGCGTTACGCCGTGTGGCTGGGCGGTATCCTGTACGGCGATTTCGGCAGCAGCCTTACCTAAAAGACGCCGATCGCGGGAATGATCGCAGAGCGGTTGCAGGTGTCGTTGCCGCTGGCGCTCCTGGCATTGCTGCTGGCGATCACCATGGCGCTGCCCGCGGGGCTTCATGCGGCGGCGCGGCGGGGGCGGACGGGCGATGTGCTGGCGAGGGGAGCTGTCCCGTTCGGCATCGCCCTGCCGAATTTCTGGCTGGCGGTGCTTCTGGTTCTGGTCTTTGCGGTCAGGCTGCGCTGGCTGCCCGCGGGGGGCTTTCCCGGCTGGGCCGATCCCCTTGCGGCGCTGCGGTCGCTGATCCTGCCAGGCCTTGCGCTGGCCCTGCCCCAGGCGGCGATCCTGGCCCCTGTCCTGCGGTCGGCCCTGATATCGAGACGCAGGGCCAGGATTACATCCGCACCGCCCGCGCCAAGGGGCTGACGGCGGGCCAGACCCTGCTCCGCCATGCCCTGCGCAACGCCCCGATCCCGGTGCTGACCGTTCTGGGAATGCCGTTCAGCTTTCTGCTGGCCGGGGCGATCATCATCGAAAACGTGTTCTACCTGCCGGGGCTTGGCCGGATGATCTTTCAGGCCATCACGCAGCGCGACATGATCGTGGTGCAATCGGCCCTCCTGGTGCTGGCCGCCGCCGTGATCGCCGTAACCTTTCTGGTCGATCTGGCCTATGCCGCCGTGGACCCCCGGCTGCGCCGCGCATGAGGATCGGTACGATCCTGGGCGCCGTTCTGGCGGGATCGGCGCTGGCCGCCGCGATCCTGTCGGCGGTCTGGACGCCTTACGACATCACGCGGCTGTCGATTGCCGACAAACTGCTGGCTCCGTCGGGCGCGCATTGGTTCGGCACCGATCGCCTGGGCCGCGACATCCTGTCGATGGCGATGCTGGGCACACGGACATCGTTGGCGGTGGCCCTTGTCGCGGCGGGAATCGGCATGGGTCTGGGGGTGCCGCTGGGCCTGCTGGCGGCGGCTTGGCGGGGACGCTGGCCCGATGACCTGGTGATGCGCGGCAACGATCTGATCTTTGCCGTTCCATCGCGGGTCATCGCCATCGGCATCACGGCGGTCCGGGAACCATCGGCGTTGAACGCGATCATCGGCATCTTCAACATCCCCGTCTTTGCCCGCGTCGCGCGCGGCGGCGCGCTGCCCATCTGGACGCTGGATTACATCCGCGCGGCGCAGGTGGCGGACAAGGGGGCCGTTCGTGTCAGCGCGCAGCACATCCTGCCCAACATCGCCGGCCTGCTGGTCATGCAGGGCACCATCCAGTTCAGCCTGGGCATCCTGGCCGAGGCGGGGCTGTCCTATGTCGGGCTTGGCGTGCAGCCGCCCACGGCAAGCTGGGGCCGGATCTGCTGATCGCGGACGAGCCGACGACCGCGCTGGATGTCACCACCCAGGCGCGCATCCTGGCCCTGCTGGCGCGGCTTGTGCGCGATGACGGCATGGCGCTATTGCTGATTACCCATGACCTTGCCGTGGTCGCGGGAATGGCGGACCGGGTCGCGGTGATGCAGGCGGGCCGCATCGTGGAAAGCGGCGCGACGAAACAGGTGTTTCGCCAACGCGGCCACCCTTACACCCGCCAGCTTTCCGAGGCATCCCGCCATGTCCCTGCCCGCAGGCCGCCCCGTGCGACATAGCCGCTGGTTCAGGTCATGAATGCCTTCGCGATTACCGTCTGGACAACGGCACCCTACGCGCGCTGGACGGGGTCAGCCTGACCATCGGGCGGGGCGAAAGCGTCGGGCTGGTCGGGGAATCGGGCTGCGGGAAATCCACGCTGGCCTGCGCGATCCTGGGGCTGGATCCCTTGCAAGGCGGGCGGATCCGGCTGGACGGGCACGAGGTGACGGCAGGCCGCCGGATGCCGCGCGCCCTGCGGGCACGGATGCAGGCGGTGTTCCAGGATCCCTTCGGCAGCTTCGATCCCCGCTGGCGGGTGGACCGGCTGCTGGCCGAACCGTTTCCCCTGACGGGCCGCCCGCGCGACTGGCGCGACCGTGTGGCCCTTGCCCTGGCCGAGGTGGGCATGAACGCCGCCGACATGCGCAGGTTCATCCACGAATTTTCCGGCGGGCAGCGCCAGCGGCTTGCCATCGCCCGCGCCCTCATCATCCGTCCCGCCCTGATCGTCCTGGACGAGGCCGTGAGCGCCCTGGATATCCGCGTCCCGGCGCGGGTGCTTGACCTTCTGGCCCGGCTGCAAGCCGATCACAGCCTGTCCTATCTGTTCATCAGCCACGACCTGTCCGTGGTGCGCGGCGTCACCGACCGCATCCTGGTCATGCAGGCAGGCCGCATCGTCGAGGAAGGCCCGTCCGGCCGCATCATCGCCGCGCCCCGGCACGCCCAGACCCAGGCCCTGGTCGGGGCGATCCCGCAAATTCCGGCGGACTGGGCCTCGGCTGGGCCTTAGCGGGGATAGCCGCCATCGGCATCATTGCCCGATTCCCCGACCAGACGGGCAAAATCGGGAAAGATGACGGCGCGCTTTCCCACCAGTTCAATCACGCCGTCGCGTTTCAGCGCGCTGATCTGGCGGCTGACGGTTTCCAGCGTCAGGCCCAGGTAATCGGCCATCGCCTCGCGCGTCAGCGGCAGGTCGATCCGCATCCGCCCGCCGGGATCGCGCTTGTGCAGCGCGGCCTCTCGCCGGGCGATGATGGCAAGGAACGAGGCGATTTTTTCCCGCGCGGTCTTGCGGCCCAGCAGCAGCATCCATTCGCGCGCCGCGTCCAGTTCGTCCAGCGTCATTTCCAGAAGTCGATGCGCGACCTGGGGTGTTGTGCACATCAGCGCCTCGAAGGGCTTGCGGCGGAAACAGCACAGGACGACCCTGGTGGTGGCGACGGCGTTATAGGCCGCGATGTCCCGGTTGGGACGCCCCAGGAAATCGCTGGGCAGCAACAGGCCCACCATCTGCGTGCGCCCGTCGTCCAGCATTTGCGTCAGGGTGGCGACTCCCGTGACGACCGAGCCGACGAAATCCATCCGCTCGCCTTCCCAGACGATCGGCTGGCCCGGTTCGAAGCTGCGATAGAACTTCATCCCCTCCAGCAAGGCCAGTTCGTCCGCTTCGCAATGGGCGCAGACCGCGCGATAGCGGATAGGACAGTCGCCGCACCGTTCCTGCCCGTCATGGCTGGCGATTTTCTGGTTGATCTGGGTCAAGGCAATCCCGCGCGCTGGCGTCTAACCCTATCGTCATGACCAATGTTTCGCAACCGAGGCGGCCGGGTTTGTTCGATGCGCGTGTCCCGGCGCAACGTTCAGGGCCATACCGACGATCAGGCGCGGGCTTTGCTGGGGCTGGGCGCCTCGTCCATGTCCTGCTTTCCGCATGGCTATGCACAAAACGCGGCCGCGGCCTATATGGCAGGGGTGCGCGCGGGGCGGCTGCGGGTGGCGCGGGGACACGCCGTCACATCCGAGGGCCGCGGGCGCGGGCGGATGATCGCCCATCTGCTCGACGCCTATGCGGCGGCGCCCATCAGCCGTCCGTCCGCGATACAGGCAGATCCTGATCCCGGTCATCGGTGCGGCGTTCCGACGGCTCGATCTCGATGGTGGAATGGGCGACGTGGTGGCGGCGGGCCAGCATATCCCTGGCGGCGCGGGTGACGGCAAAGGGATCGTCCGCATCGACGACAAGGTGGACGGACGCCGCGGTGCGTTTTTCGTCGATCTGCCACAGATGCAGGTGATGGGCCGCGCGGACGCCGGACACCGCATGCAGATCCGACAGGACGGCGCCGGGATCGCTGCCCGGAGGCGTCGCCAGCATCAGCATCCGGAAGACCGGACCGATCTCGGTCGCGATATGCCACAGGATCACGGCAGAAATCGCCAGGGTCAGGATCGGATCGGCCAGGTTCCAGCCAAAGGCCCAGATCAGCGCGCCGCCCAGGATGACCGCGGCCGAGACGCCTGCATCCGCCAGGTTGTGCAGGAACGCCGCCCGGATGTTGGTGCTGTCCCGCGATGCCCGCCAGACAAGCGCGGCAGTCGCCAGATCGACGACCAGGGCAAAACCCGCCAGACCCACCACCAGCCCACCCGCCACCTGCGGGGGATCGGCAAGGCGGCCAAACGCCTCGACTGCCAGCCAGACGGACACGGCGATCAGCGCCAGATAATTGACGAAGGCCGCGACGATTTCCGCCCTGCCCCAGCCAAAGGACCAGTCGGGCGTGGCCGCCCGCTGCGCCAGGCGCCGCGCCCCGAACGCCAGCGCCAGGGCCAGCGCGTCCGACAGGTTGTGGATGCCGTCGGCGATCAGCGCGGTGGAATCGGCCGCATAGCCGCCGACAACCTGCGCGACGGTCAGGGCAAGGTTGACCACGACCGCCCAACCGATCACGCCGTCACCGCCCTTGGAGCCATGGGTATGCCCGTGCGAAGGGCCATGCGAATGCGTGCGCGGTTGATCCATCAATGTGCCTCGGCCCAGTTTGCCCCCTGTCCGGCATCAACGACCAACGGCACGGACAGTTTCACGGCCGGTTCGGCCGCCCCTTCCATCACCGCGCGGGCGGCCCCGATCAGGTCGTCCACGGCGTCGTCGCGCACCTCGAAAACCAGTTCGTCATGGACCTGCAACAGCATCCGCGCGGGCAGATCGGCGATGGCCGATGGCATTCGGATCATCGCACGGCGGATGATGTCGGCCGCCGCCCCCTGGATCGGCGCGTTGATCGCCGCGCGCCGGGCGCCCCCGGCGGCGGGACCGTTCTGGTTGATGCCCGGCGTGTTGATGCGCCGCCCGAACAGGGTGCGCACGCTGCCGTCGGATTTCGCGTCGGCAACGGTTCGGTCCATATAGGCGCGGATTTCCGGGAATCGCTGGAAATAGGTGTCGATGAAGGTTTGCGCCTCGGCGCGCGGGATGCGCAGGTTGCGCGACAGGCCGAAACTGGAAATGCCATAGATCACGCCAAAGTTGATCGCCTTGGCGCGGCGGCGGATCATCGGGTCCATGCCTTCGACCGGCACGCCGAACATCTGGCTGGCGGTCATGGCGTGGATGTCGATGCCGTCGCGAAAGGCCTGCTTCAGCGCCGGGATGTTGGCGACATGGGCCAGGATGCGCAATTCGATCTGGCTATAGTCCAAGCTGACCAGCCGATGCCCCTCGGCGGCGATGAAGGCCTCGCGGATGCGGCGGCCTTCCTCGGTCCGGACGGGGATGTTTTGCAGGTTGGGGTCGGTGGAGGCCAGCCGCCCGGTCTGCGCGCCCGCGATGGAATAGCTGGTGTGGACGCGGCCCGTGTCGGGGTTCACAAAGGTCGGCAGCGCGTCGGTATAGGTCGATTTCAGCTTGCTGATCTGCCGCCAGTCGAGGATTCGGGACGGCAGGTCGTGGCCCTCGGCGGCCAGATCCTCCAGCACGTCGGCGCTGGTGGAAAAGGCGCCGGTCTTGCCGGTCTTGCCGCCCGACAGGCCCATCTTGTCAAACAGGATCTCGCCCAATTGCTTGGGGCTGCCGATGGTGAATTTCTGGCCTGCCAGGGCATAAATCTCATCCTCCAGCCCGGCCATCTTCTGCGCGAAGGCGCCCGACATGCGGCGCAGCACCTCGGCGTCGATGCGGATGCCGGCCATCTCCATCTCGGCCAGGACCGGGATGATCGGGCGTTCGGTCATCTCGTAACTGGTCGTGACGCGTTCCACCGGCAGCAGGGGTGCGAAATGGTTGTAAAGCCGCAGCGTGACCTCGGCATCCTCGGCGGCATAGGGGGCGGCCTTGTCGATGGGCACTTGGGCAAAGTTGATCTGCGACTTTCCGGTGCCGATCAAGTCCTTGATCGGGATGCATTTGTGGGCCAGATACCGCTCGGCCAGTTCGTCCATGCCGTGGTTGTGCGTGCCCGCGTTCAGCGCATAGGACATCAGCATCGTATCGGCCAGCGGCGTCATGCGGATGCCCCCCAATTCCGGGATCTGGCGGGCCAGCATCTTCCAGTCGTATTTCAGGTTCTGGCCGATCTTGAGGATCGCCGGATCCTCCAGCAGCGGCTTCAACGCCGCCAGCACCTCGGCCAAGGGCAACTGCCCCGCGACGGGGGCGGACTGGCCGAACAGATCGTCGCCGCCCGCCACATGGCCGACGGGGATATAGCAGGCCTTGCCCGGCGCCACCGCCAGGCAGATGCCCACCAGGTCGGCCTGCATCTCGTCCAGGCCGGTGGTTTCGGTGTCAACGGCGACCTGGCCGGTGTCGCGGATCAGTCGGACCCAGCGGTCCAGGGCATCGCGGTCGGTGACGGTTTCATACCGCGCGCGGTCGATGGGCGGCAGGTCGGGCGCGGCGGGCGCATCCCGGACCGGGGCCGACACCACGGCAGGCGCCTCGGCCCCCAGCTTCTCGGCCACGCGGGCGGTCAGGGTGCGGAACTCCATTTCCGACAGGAAAGTCAGCAGGGCAGGCGCGTCGGGGGGGCGCACCTCCAGACTTTCCAGCGTGAAATCCAGCGGCGTGTTGCAGTCCAGTTCCACCAGCCGCTTGGAAACCCGGATCTGGTCGGCATGGTCGATCAGCGTCTGGCGGCGCTTGGGCTGCTTGATCTCATCCGCGCGCGCAAGCAGCGATTCCAGGTCGCCGAATTCGGTAATCAGCTGGGCGGCGGTCTTGATGCCGATGCCCGGCGCGCCCGGCACGTTGTCGGTCGGATCGCCCGCCAGCGCCTGCACGTCCACCACGCGGTCGGGCCAGACGCCGAATTTCTCGAACACCTCGTCGCGGTCGATGGGCTTGCCCTTGATCGGGTCCAGCATCTGCACGCCGTCGCCCACAAGCTGCATCAGATCCTTGTCGCTGCTGATGATCGTCACCGTGCCGCCCGCATCCCGCGCCTTGCAGGACAGGGCGGCGATGATGTCGTCGGCCTCGTAGCCCTGCGTCTCGATGCAGGCGATGTTGAAGGCGCGGGTGGCGTCGCGGGTCAGCGAGAACTGCGGGCGCAGATCCTCGGGCGGTTCGGGACGGTTGGCCTTGTAGGCGGTGTAGATCTCGTTGCGGAACGTCTTGGACGAATGATCGAAGATCACCGCCGCATGGGTCGGCGCGTCGTGGCCCCGTTCGTCGCTGACGTATTTCCACAGCATGTTGCAAAACCCCGCCACCGCGCCGACCGGCAGGCCGTCGGACTTGCGGGTCAGCGGCGGCAGGGCGTGATAGGCCCGGAAGATGAAGGCCGATCCGTCGATCAGGTGCAGGTGACAGCCCTTGCCGAAGCCCTCGCTCATGGCCATGTTCCTTTTCGGTTCCGATGCCGGTTCTGGCATGTTCGTGGCGCCCTTTCCAGACGCCACGCCCAAGGCGCAAGAGGTGGCCATGCCCAGAATGGTTCGCAAGGGCGACCTGCCCACCAGGATCTGCGCCGGCTGCGGGCGCCCGTTCGCGTGGCGCCGGAAATGGGCAAAGGACTGGAATCAGGTGCGGTATTGTTCGGACAAATGCCGCGCCGCCAAGGCGCCCAAGGCTGCCCCGGATCAGTGATCGTCGTCGTGGGCGCGGTCCCGGTCGATCACGAAGCGCTTGTCGCAATAGCCGCAATCCACGAACCCGGTGACGGGAGAGATCGCCAGCCAGACGCGCGGATGGCCCATCCCCCCCGCATCGTCGCCGTCGCAGGCGATCTTCCATTGCGTGACCATCTGCGTTTCCGGGGCCGGCAGCTTCAGTTCGGACATGTCCGACTGCTCGGTCGAGAGCGAGTTTTCCGGGATCACGTATCGCGTCATGGCTGGCCTTCTTGTGGCGGCGGGCGGCATCTGGTGTTATCCCCCATACCGCAGCGCCGCCTGCCTTCGCAAGCTCTGCCAAGGATGCCATCATGCCGAACGCCATCGAAATCGCCGGTCTGCGCAAGACCTATGCCGCGCAGGGGAATGCCCCTGCCAAGGACGCGCTGAAGGGCATCGACCTGTCCATTCCGGCCGGCAGCATCTTCGGCCTGCTGGGACCGAACGGCGCGGGCAAATCGACGCTGATAAACATCCTGGCGGGGCTGGTGAACAAGACCGCCGGAAAGGTCACGATCTGGGGGTTCGACCAGTACGTGAATCCGCGCCAGTCGCGCGCGGCCATCGGGGTGATGCCGCAGGAGCTGAACATGGATCCGTTCTTTACCCCCCGCGCCAGCCTGGAGGTTCAGGCGGGCCTGTACGGCGTGCCGAAATCCGAACGCTGGACGGACGACCTGCTGGACCTGGTGGGGCTGCGGGATCAGGCCAATGCCTATGCCCGCAACCTGTCGGGGGGCATGCGCCGCCGCCTGCTGCTGGCCAAGGCCCTGGTCCACCGCCCGCAGATCCTGGTTCTGGACGAACCCACGGCGGGCGTGGACATCACCCTGCGCGAGATGCTGTGGCAGAACGTTCGGGCGCTGAACCGCCAAGGCATGACCATCATCCTGACCACGCATTACCTGGAGGAAGCCGAACAGATGTGCGACGAGATCGCCATCATCAACCACGGCGAACTGGTGGTGCAGCAGGACACCCGCAGCCTGCTGTCGCGCACGGACGGCAAGACGCTGGTGCTGGACACGGGGGGGCGCGTCCCCCTGCCCGCCCTGCCCGATGGCGCGCATCCCGAATGGCGCGGCGATGGGCGGCTGGCGATCAGCTATCCGCCGTCGCGGATCCGCGCCGATCAGGTGGTGGACGCGCTGCGCGGCGCGGGCATTCCGATCCTGGACGTGGCCACCGAACAGCCCGATCTTGAAGACGTGTTTGTCGAAATGACGCGGGCCTAGCCCTGCCGGGCCAGCATCGGCCCCATCACCCGCCCGCCCATGATGTGCAGGTGGTAATGCGGCACCTCTTGCACGCCGTGGGGGCCGGCATTGGCGACGGCGCGGAAACCGCCGTTCCCCTCGGCCAGCCCTACCCCTTCGGACGCGCAGATCTGCGCGCAAAGCCGGGTAAAGGCCACGATCTCGGCGTCCGAGGCGTTGGTCGCGAAATCGTCAAGGCTGACATAGCGCCCCTTGGGGATCACCAGAAGATGCACCGGGGCCTGGGGCCGGATGTCGCGAAAGGCAAGGGCATGGTCATTCTCGGCGACCTTGTCGCAGGGAATTTCCCCGCGCAGGATTCGGGCGAAGATGTTGGCGTCGTCATAGTCGAAGGCCATGGGCAGGTCCTGTGGTCAGTCGGTGAACAGATGCGGCGTCTGGGCCAGATCATGCGCGACCTTGTGCGAAACATCCAGAAAGCCCGCAAGCGCCGCCGCGTTCGCATCCGCAGGCGCAGAGTCCGCGATGCTGGAAAAACCCGCAAGGCCCATGCGGTGCAGCCGGTCGGCCTCGTGCGCCAGATCGCGGGCGACCACGGGCAGCAGGTCGCGAATCACGGTTTCGGGCGTTCCCTCGCCCGCGAGGCCGATGCGGCGCATGTGGCCGCGCAGATAGGCTTCGTCGAAATGGCTGTCGATGAACAGGATCCGCGTCCGGGACCGATCCGCCGCGAAATCCGCGATCAGCGGCAGGGCCGAGGGATCCAGGCACAACACCAGCTGGCGCGAACCGCAATCGTCCAGCAGCAGCCGCACCAGCGCGCGACGGTGGCGTTCCCGTTTGGCCAGCGTGGACGCGATGCCGCCCAAGTCGGGCAGCCCCGCATCGCGTTCGTTGAAGACGTAATCCATCGCGGGAATGTCGGTCAGCGCCCGGATCCGGGCGGTCAGCCGCTTGGCCACATGCCATTTCTTGGCGACGATCAGGCAGATGGTGCTGCCGCGGGTCGCGCCGTGATCCTCCCAGAAACGCGGGGCGAAACGCCCCCCCACGCGCCCCCGGCCGGTCAGGAACCGGAACAGGCGCGGCGCCTCGTTGGAAATGGCAAAGCCGATGCCTTCGGCCTGCCACAAGACCCCCAGCCGCGCGCGCAGATCCTGCGCCTCGGCGCTGATCTTGCGGGCGAACAGGTAATCCTGCCGGATCAGCAGGTCATAATGATCGTTGTAGAACGTCACCGGCATCCCGTAATCGGTAAACATCAGGCAGGTCGGCGACCGGCGCCGGATTTCCCCCTTGGGCACCAGATGGGCGACAAGGGTTTGAAAGAACGTCTCGTCGGGGATCCAGGTGGTGCGAAAGAACCGCGTCAGATCGCGCCGCTCCCGGATCAGCGCCAGCACGGCTTCGACCGTGCCGCGGCGCAGGCACCACCATTGCGACCCGATCATCACCTGCACGCCCTGGGGTGGCTTGCGGCGCAGCCGCAGCCATTGCTGTGCCCGCAGGGCGGCATAGAACAGCCGCCTGTGGCGTCTTTCGTTGAACCAGTGCCGATAGACCAGCCGTTCGGTCCTGATGCCGGTCTTGATCCAGTCGCTGTCGAAAAAATCGAAGGATTCGATGTAATCGCAATCGTCGCGGTCCAGGAACGCGCGGGCGTATTCCGCCGACTTGATCGGCATGCAATCGCCCGACAGCAGATAGAAATGCGTGGCCTGGGGAAAGCGCCGCTCGGCCGTTTGCAGCGCCGACAGGGTGGCGGCGACCAGCGACCAGTCCCCCCAGCCGCATCGGAACCGGCGCGGCGCAAGAACCACCCCGCCGTTGTCGGCCAGGCAGTCCCGGATCCGGCGATAATCGGCGGCGGGGGCATTGCGGTCGTAATGGATGACGACATGATCCCCCGTCGCCGTCAACCGGCGGGCCTGATCGACCACCCCTTGCGGATCCTTGTGGGCCAGCAGGATGAAGGCGATACGGGCCATGAGGGAGGAATTCTTAACCTTTTGCGTGCTAACCAAGCGCCGATGCAACTTGCGCTTGATCGGCTTTCTGTGTGTAAACGTCTTCGCCGCGCCACGGCAAGCCGGACCGCGTTCATGAAGGGGGTGCGACGATGGGCTTTCCCGGCGTCTGGATGACCGAAAGCGAAAGCCTGATCTATCGGGTGGTGCCGAAATGCGCCTGTTCGACCATTGGGCAGATCATGTTCTATTCCGACCATGGCCGGTTTTTCGATGGCGACATCCATGATGCCGACACCGGCCTGCACAAATGGGCGCAGGACGGCAGCAAGCCCCTGATCGAGTCCGCGGTGCGGCGCCGGGACGCCGTGGCCTTTACCTGCGTGCGCAACCCTTATGCCCGGATCCTATCGTCCTTCTTCGACAAGATCGCGGGGATCCAGCGCAACGGCCGGCGCTATCGCGGCAACCTCGTGCCGCAACTGGCGCAGCGGTACGGGATCGACGTGGGCAGTCCGGAAAACGGCTTCGACTTCGACCAGATCGCCAGCTTCCGCCGGTTCCTGCTGTTCGCCCGCGACACGATCCTGTGGCGGCGCCCGATGGAGCCGGACATCCACTGGTCGGCCATGTCCGGCCATATCGGAACATTCATCGCCAACGGGGGGCGTTACGACCGGATCCTGTTCACCGAAACGCTCGACGACGGCATGGCCAAACTCTTGCACGCTGCCAGGACACCTGTGCCGGTCGATCTGGCGGCCGTGCCGCGGTTCAATGAGTCGGAAGGCCATGGACCAAGGCGCGCCCACGCGGTCAGCGCCTTTTTCGACGATCTGTCACGGCATCTGGTCTGGGAAATCTACAAGGACGATTTCCAGCTTTTCGGCTATGATTTCGACGATCCCGACAACCGGCTGCCCCAGGGCGAGATCGATTTGGGCCGGGTTCACGCGCGCCTGGCGCCATAGCGGGGGGGCAGCGCCGCCCCCGCCCGGTGATCGCTCGCGCTTTGGTCAGGCAAGATTGCTGGACATGAACCAGAGATCCTTGTCCACCGTCCGCGACACCGCCGTCAGCAGGTCGGCCGTGTCGGCGTCGCCCGCCTCGTCGGTGGCGTCTATGGCCGCCCGCAGTTTTTCGCCATGCGCACGATAGCGTTCGCACAAGGCGCGCAGGTGATCCTCGACCTTGGTCAGGTCCGTCGGATATTCCGACAGCGTGCTGCCCGAAGATACCCTCTCGGCCGTTCCGACCGCCGCGCCGTCCAGCACCTGCACCCGTTCGGCCATCGTGTCCACATGCTTGCGCAGGTTCTCGTGGACCGTATCCAGCAGTTCGTGGACGCCGATGAAGCCTGGCCCCCTAAGATTCCAATGCGCCTGCTTGACCGCCATTGCCAAGGCAATCGAATCGATTAGACGCCCGTTCAACTCGGAGATGGAGGTCTTGCGCGCGTTGTCGGACAGCCCCTTCAGCTCTACTGCCATGATCGGCCCTTTCCTTTTTGGTGTTCGGCGGGTCAACACGGTGCGGCGATCAGGGTTCCCCGGAGGGATCATGGCGCCGAAATGGAAACGGCGCCCCTGCCGGTGCAGGAACGCCGCAAAAACAGGTTCTTCACCCTTGGTGAAAAAGGATCAGACCGCGCCCTTGATGAAGGTCACGGCATCGCCGACCGTCTGGATGGTCTCGGCGGCGTCATCGGGGATCTCGATGCCGAATTCTTCCTCGAACGCCATGACCAGTTCCACGGTATCAAGACTGTCGGCGCCCAGGTCGTCGATGAACGAGGCGGATTCGACCACCTTGTCTTCTTCGACGCCCAGATGCTCGACCACGATCTTCTTCACGCGATCAGCGATATCGCTCATGTCATATCCTCATTCTCGCGGGCATCCGCCCAAATTATCCGCGAACCTGTCGTCCGCTTCGGCACAGGGCGGTTTCCCTGCTGCTCAAGCCGGGGATATAGCACCGGCCGACCGTGTTGCAACCGCTTTTGCTTGGCGCGGCGCGTCAGATCATCGCCATGCCGCCGTTCACATGCAGCGTGGCGCCGGTGATATATCCCGCCTCGGGGCTGGCCAGATACAGGACCGCCGCCGCGATCTCCTCGGGGGCGCCCATGCGGCCTGCGGGGATCTGGGACAGGATCCTGCCCTTCTGGTCGTCGGTCAGGCTGTCGGTCATGGGCGTGGCGATGAAACCGGGGGCCACGCAGTTCACGGTGATGCCCCGGCTTGCGACCTCATAGGCCAGCGACTTGGACATGCCCACCAGACCCGCCTTGGCGGCGGCATAGTTGCCCTGCCCCGGATTGCCCGTCGCCCCCACGACCGAGGTGATGTTGACGATCCGCCCCCAGCGGGCCTTCATCATCGGGCGCAGCGCCGCGCGCGACAGGCGGAACACGCCCGTCAGGTTCACGTCCATGACCTGCTGCCATTCGTCGTCCGACATGCGCATGAACAGGTTGTCGCGGGTGATCCCGGCATTGTTGACCAGGATGTCCACGGACCCCATGGCGGCGGCCGCGTCCTTGACCAGCCCGGAGGCGGCTTGCGCATCCGACAGGTTCGCGGGCACAACATGCGCCCGTTCCCCCAAGGTCGCGGCCAGATCCCGCAACGGCCCCTCGCGCGTGCCGGACAGGGCGACCGTCGCGCCCGCCGCGTGCAGCGCGGTGGCGATGGCGCCGCCGATGCCGCCCGATGCGCCCGTCACCAGGGCCGTCCTGCCTGTCAGATCGAACATGGCTGATCCTTCTTCGTTGTCCAAATACCCCAAAGGCCGCGTCAGCCCTTCAGCGCCGCGATGTCCGCGGGCACGCCGATGTTGCGCACGGTCGCGTCCTTGGCAATGCGCCGGATCATCCCCGACAGCGCCTTGCCCGCGCCGATTTCCCAGAACTCGGTCACGCCCGCCGCCGCCATGTTGGCGATGGATTCGCGCCAGCGCACGGTGCCCGTGACCTGTTCCACCAGCAGGCGGCGGATCGCGCCGGGTTCGATCACGGCCTCGGCCCGGACATTGGCGATCAGCGGCACGGCGGGGGGCTGGATGTCCACGCCCGCCAGCGCGTCGGCCATCACGGCGGCGGCGGGCTGCATCAGCACCGAATGGAAGGGCGCCGACACGGGCAGCATCAGCACCCGCTTGGCCCCCGCCGCCTTCATCGCCTCGGCCGCGCGCTCCACCGCGCCCTTGTGCCCCGAGATCACGACCTGACCCGGATCGTTGTCGTTGGCGGCCTGCACCACCTCGTCGCCCGCGATCTCGCGCGCGATGTGATCGACGGTGGCGAAGTCCAGGCCCAGGATCGCCGCCATCGCGCCGACGCCGACCGGCACGGCCTCTTGCATGGCATGGCCGCGCATCTGCAACAGACGCGCCGTATCCTCCAGCGTCAGCGCCCCCGCCGCGCACAGCGCCGAGTATTCGCCCAGCGAATGCCCGGCCACGAAGTTCGCGTCCTGGATGTTGATGCCTTCCGATTCCAGCGCCCGGAACGCCGCGACCGAGGTTGCCATCAACGCCGGCTGCGCGTTCTGCGTGAGGGTCAGGGTGTCGATATCGCCGTTCCAGATCAGGTCCGACAGCCTTTCGCCCAGCGCCTCGTCCACCTGGTCGAACACGTCGCGCGCCGCCGGATAGGCCTCGGCCAGCTCCCGCCCCATGCCGACGGCCTGCGCCCCCTGGCCGGGAAAGACGAATGCGCGCATGGGGGCCTCCTAGGGTGGGGTTGGTTGAGGAGGGATAGCGCGGATGGGGGTGGGGGTGCAACGGTTGCTAAAATAACAGACACGCTAATGAAGTATAAAAAAGTATAGCGTCAGACGCTAGACTTCGCTATAAGTCTCTAAACAACCAGTAGGAGTCATAATGGATCCCTATCGCAATCCCTTCGCACCAGGAGCGGGCAGTCGCCCTCCTGAACTTGCTGGTCGAGATGGAATTTTAGAAGCAGCAAGAATTTCGTGCGGGAGAGCCCTCAAAGGCAGAAGTTCTCGCTCAATGATGCTATTGGGATTGCGCGGCACTGGCAAGACAGTCCTTCTCAACGAAATTAAAAAGATAGCAGAAAGGGATGGGCTGCTGACGTCAAAGGTTGAGGCACCCGAAGGTGAAAGCTTAGCTCGACTTCTTTACCCAGAGATGCGGAAAGTTATGAGATCACTTTCGGGCATTGAGTCGGCTAAGCAAATCGCAACTAGAGGACTAAAAGGACTACGCAACTTCGCTTCCATCTTTAAAATTGACGTTGGTGGGGTAGAAGTTGGAATAGAACCTGAACTTGGTCTGGCTGACAGTGGCGACATTCAATATGATCTCCCAGATTTGTTTACCATGATTGGTCGTGCTGCTCAAGCCGCAGATCGCGGTTGGATTCTTTTGATTGATGAGGTGCAATATCTTTCAGAAGCGGATCTCTCAGCACTTATTGTTGCTCTGCACAGAATGTCACAAGAAAGCTTGCCAGTAGTAATGGTGGGGGCCGGACTGCCACAAATAGCACGCTTGGCAGGTGAGGCAAAATCCTATGCAGAAAGGCTTTTTCTTTACCCAGGAGTAGGAGCGCTTGATAAAAAATCTGCTTCTACTGCCATTGAAAGGCCAATAATTGACGAAGATGCTTCTATAGAACCGGAAGCCCTTCAAACCATTGTGGAACGAACCCAAGGCTATCCCTTTTTTCTTCAAGAATGGGCTTCAGTCACATGGAATAATGCTGAAGGATCAAAGATCACATTTAATGATGCAAATCAATCCTACACAGAAACCTTAGCGTTGCTTGATGAGGGATTTTTCAAAGTAAGAATAGATCGACTTACCAAGGCAGAAACACAGTTTGTAAAAGCCATGTCAGATCTTGGGGATGGACCTTACGCTATGGGCGACATCGCTAAAGCTATGGGACGCACTCAGCAGTCTCTTGGACCTGCTAGAGCGAGCATCATCTCTAAAGGAATGATCTACAGCACGGATCATGGATATTTAGACTTTACCGTTCCTTTGTTTGCACCATTTATGAGACGTCAAAATTAATTGTTTGATTTGAGCAGCAAATAATAAAATTTCGGCCTCTCTTAAAAAAGCAGAGGAAGATTATAGAAATTAAAGCAGTAAAAGGGGCCACCCGGCCCCTTCCCTTCTCACCCCAGGCTCTCAGCCTCTCACCCGACCAGTTCCAGCCCCGAGAAGAAGAACGCGATCTCCTCCTTGGCCGTCTCGGGGGCGTCGGACCCGTGGACCGAGTTCTCGCCCACCGACAGGGCGAATTCCTTGCGGATGGTGCCTTCGTCGGCCTGGGCGGGGTTGGTCGCGCCCATCACCTCGCGGTTCTTCGCGATCGCGCCCTCGCCTTCCAGCACCTGCACGACCACCGGCTCGGACGCCATGAAGTCCACCAGTTCGCCGTAAAAGGGGCGGTCCTTGTGGACCTCGTAGAACTTGCCGGCCTGGGCGGGCGACAGGTGGATGCGCTTGGACGCGACGATGCGCAGGCCCGCATCCTCGAATTTCGCATTGATCTTGCCGGTCAGGTTGCGGCGGGTGGCGTCGGGCTTGATGATGGAAAGCGTGCGTTCGATGGCCATGAAGGCGTCCCCTTGCTGTGTCCGGCGGGCCAGCCCCGCCCAGTCATGAATTGGCGCCCGGTTATCAGGGATGGCATTGGCGGGCAAGGCGGGCATGATGGGCGCGAAACAGCCAAAGGCCCGCGCATGACCGACCCCTTGCTTTCCGCCCCGCAGCCGCGCCTGCGCCCCGGACCCATCGCCATCGCCCTGGCGGCCTTGCTGGTGCTGGCCGCCGCGTGGCAATGGTCGAACGTGCTGCTGCTGGGATTCGGCGCGATCCTGATCGCCATCGCCCTGCGCGCCGGGGCCGCCTTTTTGAACCGACGCGCGGGAATCGGCTTCAAGCCCGGCGTGCTGCTGTCGGCGGTGGCCGCCGTGCTGCTGATCGGCGGGGTGATCGCCGCGGCCGGTCCGTCGATCTCGGACCAGTTCCGGGAACTGGTCGGCAGCCTGCCCCGCGCCTGGGAACAGGTGAACGCCTGGCTGTCCGAAAGCTCGATCGGGCAGTTCCTTGAACGGCGGATGGAGGATTCCTCGTCCGAAGGGGGCGGCGGCGTGCCGGCGGACAGCCTGCCGTCGGTCTTTGGCTATGTGACGGGAACGCTGGCGACGGTGTTCGGGGGCGCGGCGAACGTGGTGCTGCTGGTGACGGTGGCGATCTTCCTGGCGCTGGACGCGCCCATGTATCGCGGCGGGGCGCTGCGGCTGGTGCCGCTGTCCTATCGCGCCCGTGCGGGGGCGATCGCCGACGAACTGGCGCAGGCCCTGGCCCGCTGGATGGGCGGGCAGGCGCTGGACATGGTGCTGGTGGCGCTGGCCACGGGGCTTGGCCTGTGGCTGCTGGGGGTGCCGCTGGCCCTGGTCCTGGGGCTGATCGCGGGGCTGACCAACATCGTGCCGGTCGTGGGGCCGTTCGTGTCGGGCATTCCGGCCGTGCTGTTCGCGCTGACCCAAGGGTTCGACATGGCGATCTATGTGGCGCTGCTGTTCGTGGTCATCCAGCAGGTCGAGGGCAACCTGCTGATGCCCCTGATCCAGCGGTACGCGGCCGACCTGCCGCCCGCGCTGACGGTGCTAGCGATCCTGGCCTTTGGCGGGCTGTTCGGATTCGCCGGCATCGTGCTGGCGACGCCGCTGCTGCTGGTGACGATCGTCCTGGTCAAGCGCATCTATGTCGAGGATGTGCTGGGCGACCGGCAGAAGGATTGACGTCCTTTGCAATCCTGTCACGACGCGGCATCAGAATGGGCGCGCACCGCGAAAGGGCATCCCATGGAACCACTGCGCAAGGGCCGCTATCTGGCCCGGCTGGCCGACACGCCCCAAGACCTGCGCGCGGCGCAGCGCCTGCGCTGGCTGCGCTTTGTTGCGCGCAACGGCGTTTCCGACGACGGCGCGCGGGTGGACGCCGACCGGCTGGATGCGGAATGCCAGCACATGCTGGTCGAGGACTTCCCGACCGGCCATCTGGTCTGCTGTTTCCGTGTCCTGCCGCTGGCGGCCG
This sequence comes from Paracoccus sediminis, assembly GCF_900188295.1. Lineage (GTDB taxonomy): Bacteria > Pseudomonadota > Alphaproteobacteria > Rhodobacterales > Rhodobacteraceae > Paracoccus > Paracoccus sediminis. The sequence goes on along the minus strand of NZ_FZNM01000002.1, from coordinate 419,813 downwards.
GCCCCGACATCGCCCGCAGCTATTCGGCGCAGTTCTATGACCTGCGGGCGCTGCACGCCTTTGATGGACCGATGCTGGAGGTGGGGCGGTTCTGCGTCCATCCCGCCGTGCGCGATCCTGACATCGTCCGCACCGCCTGGGCCGCCCTGACCCGCCTGGTCGAAGACACCGGCACCCGGATGCTGTTCGGCTGTTCCAGTTTCGTCGGCACCGAACCCGGCCCCCATGCCGAAGCCTTTGCCATCCTGCGCGCGCGCCATCTTGCCCCGCGCCGCTGGTGGCCACGCATCAAGGCGCCCGACGTCTTTCGCTTTGCCCGTGCCCTGCTGCCAGGCCAGCCCGATCCGAAACGCGCCATGGCCGCGATGCCGCCGCTGCTGCGCAGCTATCTGGCCTTGGGCGGCTGGGTCAGCGACCATGCGGTCGTGGATCCCGTGCTGCGGACCATGCATGTCTTCACGGGGGTCGAGATCGCGGCCATTCCGCAGACCCGGCAACGCCTGCTGCGGGCGGCGGCCGGTCCGTCCTGATTCGTCCGGTGCCCCGAATTTGGGCAAGACGCCCGTTTGGCGATCAGACGGCGGCCCGCTGCGCGCCCGGCAGGCAGTTCCGGGATGCCGGGCGATTGACGTTTTGCCTGCCAGGCCGCCCTGTCGGCGCATGTTCGACAGCCATCCCGCCCAACCCTTTCTTCAACGCAGCCACGGGGACGCGCAGGTGGTCATGGGACCGCGGGGACTGGTGGATCTGGCGCAGTCCGGTTCGGCCAAGGCGATGCTGCCCCGCGTGACGGCGGGATTGCCGGAAATCGTGTTTCTCAACACGTCGGGCGGGCTGGCCTCGGGCGACAGCCTGTCGTTTTCGGTGACGCTGCGGGACAAGGCCGGTGCCGTGGCCACCACGCAAACAGCCGAACGGGCCTATCGCGCCGAAGGCATGGCCGCCCGCGCCGGGGTCTGCCTGCATGTCGGCGAGGGCGGCTGGGTGGACTGGCTGCCGCAGGAAACGATCCTGTTCGACGGCGCCCGCCTGGTCCGCGACACGCAGGTCGATCTGGCCCCCGGCGCGGGCTGCCTGCTGCTGGACATGATCGTGCTGGGCCGGTTGGCGATGGGCGAACGCCCCTGCCGCCTGCATCTGCGGGACCGCCGCGTGGTGCGCCGGGCGGGCCGGATCGTTCATCACGACGCCATGGCCCTGGGCGATGCGGGCCTGCCCCGGTTGGGCGGCCCGGCCCTGCTGGGCGGGGCGCGCGCGGTGGCGACGCTGGCAATGATCGCGCCCCAGGCGCCCGACCTGCTGGACCGCACCCGCGCCGTGCTGGACGAACCCGGCGTTGCCGGTGCTGCCAGCGCGCCGCGGGGGCGGCTGGTGATCCGCCTGCTGGCGCAGGATGACTGGCCCCTGCGGCGGCAGGTCAACCGGCTGCTGGCGGTGCTGCGTCCCGATCCCCTTCCCCGCATCTGGCAGGTCTGACGATGAACCTTTCCCCTCGTGAACGCGAGAAACTGCTGATCTCGGTCGCCGCCATGGTGGCGCGCGGGCGGCTGGCGCGCGGCGTCAGGCTGAACCACCCCGAGGCCATCGCGCTCATCACCGATTTCGTGGTCGAGGGCGCGCGCGATGGCCGCAGCGTCGCCGACCTGATGCAGGCGGGGGCGCATGTCGTCACGGCGGGCCAGTGCATGGAGGGGGTGCCCGCCATGATCGAATCCGTCCAGGTCGAGGCCACCTTTCCCGACGGCACCAAGCTTGTCACCGTCCACCACCCGATCCGCCACGAGGTTTGAATGAAGCCCTATGCCCTTGCCGCCGCGTTGATGATTCCACAGGCCGTTCTGGCCCATCCTGGCGATCACGGCAGCGCGTCTCCGGTCCATCTTCTGTCGCAGGCCGATCACCTGGCGACCCTGGCCATGATTATCGCCCTGGGCATGGCGGCGTGGCTGTTCCTGCGGGGGCGGCCGTGATCCCCGGCGAAATCCTGCCCGCCCCCGGCGACATCGCCCTGAACCCCGGTCGCGACCCGATCGCGGTGATGGTCGCCAACACCGGCGACCGCCCGATCCAGGTCGGCAGCCATTACCATTTCGCCGAAACCAACCCGGCCCTGGATTTCGACCGTGTGGCCGCGCGCGGGATGCGCCTGTCGATCCCCGCGGGAACTGCCGTCCGGTTCGAACCCGGTCAGTCGCGAGAGGTGCGGCTGATCCCCTATGCGGGCAACCGCATTGTGCAGGGTTTCCGCAAAGCCGTCATGGGGGCGCTGTGACCCGCCTGTCCCGCGCTAACTATGCCGCCCTTTACGGCCCCACCACCGGCGACCGCATCCGCCTGGCCGACACCGACCTGCTGATCGAGGTCGAGCGCGACCTGACCATTCCCGGAGAGGAGGTCAAGTTCGGCGGCGGCAAGGTCGTGCGCGACGGCATGGGCCAGTCCCAGGTCACGCGCGCGGGCGGCGCGATGGATACCGTCATCACCGGCGTCGTGGTCTTTGACCACCAGGGGATCACCAAGGCCGACGTGGGCCTGCGTGACGGCCGCATCGCCGGAATCGGCAAGGCCGGCAATCCCGACACCCAGCCCGGCGTCACCCTGGTGATCGGACCCGGAACCGAGATCATCGCCGGCGAAGGCCGCATCCTGACGCCCGGCGGCTTTGACTGCCACATCCACTATATCTGCCCGCAGCAGGTGGATCACGCGCTGCATTCCGGCGTCACCACCCTGCTGGGCGGCGGCACCGGGCCCGCGCATGGGACGCTCGCCACCACCTGCACCCCCGGCCCCTGGCACATTGCCCGGATGATCGAGGCCTGCGCCGACCTGCCCGTCAACATCGGCATCGCGGGCAAGGGCAACGCCAGCGTCAAGGCACCGCTGGAGGAACAGGTCCGCGCGGGCGCCTGCGCGCTGAAGCTGCACGAGGACTGGGGCACCACCCCCGCCGCCATCGACTGCTGCCTGGGCGTCGCGGACCGGATGGACGTGCAGGTGATGATCCACACCGACACGCTGAACGAATCCGGCTTTGTCGAGGATACCATGGCCGCCATCGCGGGCCGCACCATCCACGCCTATCACACCGAAGGCGCGGGCGGCGGGCACGCCCCCGACATCATCCGCATGGTCGGCATGGCGAACGTCCTGCCGTCATCGACCAACCCGACCCGGCCCTATACGCGGAACACGGTCGAGGAGCATCTCGACATGCTGATGGTCTGCCACCACCTCGACCGCCGCGTCCCCGAGGACGTGGCCTTTGCCGAATCCCGCATCCGCCGCGAAACCATCGCGGCCGAGGACATCCTGCACGATCTGGGCGCATTCAGCGTGATCTCGTCCGACAGCCAGGCCATGGGCCGGATCGGAGAGGTCATCATCCGCACCTGGCAGACCGCATCCAAGATGCGCCGGCAGCGCGGGCGGTTGCCGGACGAACAAGGTGACAACGACAACCTGCGCGCCCGGCGATATATCGCCAAATACACCATCAACCCCGCCATCGCCCATGGCGTTTCCGCCCATATCGGCAGCATCGCCCCCGGCAAGCGCGCCGACCTGGTGCTGTGGTCGCCCGCCTTCTTCGGCGTGAAGCCCGAGATGGTGCTGGTCGGCGGGCAGATCAGCGTGGCGCAGATGGGCGATCCGAACGGATCGATCCCCGTGCAGCCCATGTTCTCGCGCCCGATGTGGGGGCATAACCGCCGCGCCTCGGCGCTGTTCGTCAGCAGGGCCGGGCTGGAGGACGGCGCAGGCGAGGGCCTGCAAAAGACCCTGATCGCGGTCGAGAACACCCGCGCCATCGGCAAGGCCGACATGGTGCTGAACGCCGCCATGCCGGTGATCGAGGTCGATCCCGAAACCTACGAGGTCCGCGCCGATGGACAATTGTTAACATGCGAGCCTGCGGCGGAACTGCCGATGGCCCAACGCTATTTCCTCTTTTGAGGGAGGACCACGCCATGATTACCGCCGCCAGCATCACCCGCAACGCCCCCGCGCCCTTTGACGGAGAGGTCGCGCTGGATTACGAAGGCCGCCTGCTGCGGCGCAGGAAGCTGACCTGCGACGGCGATTCCGGCGGCGGGGATTTCCTGGTGGACCTGCCCGAAGCCACCAGCCTGGAAGACGGCGACGCGTTCGATCTGTCCGACGGCCGCCGGATCGTGGTCCGCGCCAAGCCCGAACCCGTGCTGGTCATCCGCGGCAACCTGCCCCGCCTGGCCTGGCACATCGGCAACCGCCACACCCCCTGCCGGATCGAGGCCGACCGCCTGGTCATCCGACAGGATCACGTGCTGGAGGCGATGCTGCGCAAGCTGGGCGCCGAAATCTGTCACAAGGCCCTGCCCTTCCGCCCGGAAGGCGGCGCCTATGGCCATGGCCGCACCTTCGGGCACGATCACGGCCCGGCGCCTGACCATTCCCATGCGCACGACCATTCCCATGCCACGCAGGGCCACAGCCATTCCCACGCCCCCGAACACCACCACGCCTGAGGCCGCGCGCCTGCATCTGGCCCAGATCCTGTCGCCCGCCTTTCCGGTGGGCGGCTTCGCCTGGTCGCAGGGGCTGGAATGGGCGATGGATGCGGGCCTCGTCACCCGGGCGACCCTGGCGCCGTGGCTGGCTGGCTGGCTGGATCACGGCGCGGGCTGGGCCGATGCCGTTCTCGTGGCGCTGTCCCTGCGGGCCACGGATCATGCCGCCCTGGACGACCTTGCCCGCGCCGCCTGCTTGTCCTCGCAACGCTTGGCCGAGACCGTCGAACAGGGCACCGCCTTCGCCGCCAATATCGCCGCGCTGACCGGGCGAGACCAGCCCCCCGCCGCCTTGCCGGTGGCCTTTGGCCGCGCCTGCGCCGCGCTGCCCCTGCCGCACCCCGAGATCATCGCGGCATTCCTGCAAGCCCAGGCCGCCGTCCAGATCGGCGCCGCCGTCCGCTTCATGCCGCTTGGCCCGGTCGAAGGGCAGCGGATGCTGGCCGCCCTGCACCCCGCGATCCTTGCCGCCGCCGCCCGCGCGGCCCAGGCGACCCAAGACGACCTTGCCGGCACCGCCTGGGGAGCCGACATCGCCGCCATGCGCCACGAAACCATGCCCGTCAGGATATTCCGATCATGAGCAACCACGGACCCTTGCGCGTTGGCATCGGCGGCCCCGTCGGCGCGGGCAAGACCACGCTGACCGAACAACTGGCCCGCGCCCTGGCCCCGCGCCTGTCGATGGCCGTCATCACCAACGACATCTACACCCGCGAGGATGCCGAGGCGCTGATGCGCGCCCAGGTGCTGCCGCAGGACCGCATCCGGGGCGTGGAAACCGGCGGCTGCCCGCATACCGCAATCCGCGAAGACGCCAGCATCAACCTGGCCGCCATCGCCGATCTGAACGCGGCCTTTCCCGATCTGGACCTGATCCTGATCGAATCGGGCGGCGACAATCTGGCCGCGACCTTTTCCCCGGAACTGGCCGACCTGACGATCTATGTCATCGACACCGCCGCGGGCCAGGACATCCCGCGCAAGCGCGGGCCGGGGCTGGCGCGGTCCGACCTGCTGGTGGTGAACAAGACCGACCTGGCGCCCCATGTGGGCGTGGACGCCGTTCTGCTGGAATCCGATGCGCGGGCCGCGCGGGGTGTCCGCCCCGTGGTCATGGCGCAACTGCGCCACGGCAGGGGGGTGGACCGGATCGTCGCCTTCCTGATCGACAACGGCGGCCTGACCCCGCGTCCGGCCTGATCCTGCCCGCGCGGCAGGCAGGTGCCCTTCCGCCTGCCCGCTTTCGAACCAGTTGCCGCATCCCCTGCCGGAAACCTGCCCGAAACCTGTTCAGCCTGTCCGAAACCCGGCTTGCTGCACCTGCGAAGGCCCCGCGCCTTCATGGGACCAACAGGGACACGGGCCGAACGGCCGGGGAAGGTAACGATGAAACGATTTTCCGCGACACTGGTGCTGACCGCCGCCACCCTTGCGGCACACGGCGCCTGGGCGCAGGACGGAGAGCCCATCAAGATCGGCGTGCTGCATTCGCTGTCGGGCACCATGGCGATTTCGGAAACCACGCTGAAGGACACGGTCCTGATGATGGTCGAACAGCAGAACGCCAAGGGCGGGCTGCTGGGCCGCCCGCTGGAGGCTGTGGTCGTGGACCCTGCGTCCGACTGGCCACTGTTTGCTGAAAAGGCGCGCGAGTTGCTGACCGTCAGCGATGTGGACGCGATCTTCGGCTGCTGGACCTCGGTGTCGCGCAAATCCGTCCTGCCGGTGATCGAGGAACTGAACGGCCTGCTGTTCTATCCGGTCCAGTACGAGGGCGAGGAATCGTCCAGGAACGTCATCTATACCGGCGCCGCCCCCAACCAGCAGGCGATCCCGGCGGTCGATTACATGGCCGACGAACTGGGCGTCGAGAAATGGGCGCTGCTGGGCACGGATTACGTTTACCCGCGCACCACGAACAACATCCTGGACGCCTATCTGAAAGGCAAGGGCGTCGCGGCCGAGGACATCTTCGTCAACTACACTCCCTTCGGCCATTCCGACTGGTCCAAGATCGTGGCCGATGTCGTGGCCCTGGGCGCGGACGGCAAGAAGGTCGGCGTCGTGTCCACCATCAACGGCGACGCGAACGTGGGCTTTTACAAGGAACTGGCGGCGGCGGGCGTGTCGGCGGACGACATTCCGGTCATGGCCTTTTCCGTGGGCGAGGAGGAACTGGCAGGCCTGGATACCGCGAACCTGGTCGGCCACCTGGCCGCGTGGAATTACTTCCAGACGGCGGAATCCGACGCCAACACCGCCTTCATCAAGGAATGGAAAGATTTCATCGGCGACGAGAACCGCGTGACCAACGACCCGATGGAGGCCACCGTGATCGGCTTCAAGGCTTGGGTCGCCGCCGTCGAAAAGGCGGGCACCACCGATGTCGATCCGGTGCTGGACGCCATCGTGGGGGTCGAGGTTCCGAACCTGACCGGCGGCACTGCCACCGTCCTGCCCAACCACCACATCACCAAGCCGGTCCTGATCGGGGAAATCCGCGAGGACGGCCAGTTCGACATCGTCAGCCAGACCGACCCCGTGCCGGGCGACGCCTGGACCGATCACCTGCCCGAATCGGCCAAGCTGGAGGCCGACTGGCCCGGCAAGGACTGCGGCATGTTCAACACCGAAACGAACGCCTGCGTGCAGGTCCAGTCGAACTATTGATCCTGCCGGGGGCGGCTTGGATCGCCCCCCATTTCCGGGAACGCGCCCATGATCCGCCCGCTGATCGTCCTTGTCCTGTCCTTGCTTTTTGCCCTGCCGGCGGCGGCCAACCCGGCCCTTCGGGCGGTCATCGACGCCAACCTCGACCAGATCGAGAAACCCTCGCGCCGCACGGTCGAACCGCTGGTGGCCGACCTTGCTGCGACCGGCCCCGAGGGGCTGGCCCTGCTGTCCGCGTGGGCCGACCGGTCGCTGGGCGTGACCGAAGACGGGCGGCTGCTGATTGTCCGGGGCGACGCGGCCACCGATGCCGTGACCGGCCAACCGGTGCCGGGCGCCGATCCCAGGATGCTGCGACCCAATTCCGGCGTACGCGGCGTCATCGAATCCGCCCTGGTTGCGAACGAGATCTCCAGCCCCGATCCGGCCCGCCGCGCCGCCGCCCTGGCCCGCATCGCCCGCGACGGCACCGCCGACCATCTTGCCGCCCTGCGTGCCGCCCCGCCCGAGAAGGATCCGGCCCTGGCCGCCCAGCGCGACCGGGCCACCAGCCTGCTGGCGATCCGCTTCGACCCCGATCCCGCATCCCGCGTTGCCGCCATCGAGAGCATGGCGGGCGATGTCGGCCTGGATTTCCGCGCCGTCCTGAACCCGTTGCTGGCCACCACCCGCATCGCGGCAGCGGACGAACCCGCCGACGCCAACGTCGCCCGCGAATTGTCCATCGGCGGCGACTTCCCGCGCGAGGCGGCGGTCGCCCTGCTGACCGGCCAGGGTGTCCTGCAACCCCGCCTGACCCCGGCCGATCAGCGCAACGCGCTGGCGGCCAGCATCGTGGACGGCACCGCGGGCGGTGTGCCCGTCGCCGATTTGTCCGATCCCGCCGCCCGCGACCGCGCCTACGAGGCGTTGGAGGCCACGGGCACCGTTCCCCCCGCCGCCACCGACGCCGAGGCCGACGCGGCCATCGAGGCCAACCGCTTTTTCGAGATCTATGCCGAGCCGGACCGCGCCGTCACCGATGCCGCCCGCGCGGCCGAGAGGGGCGCGCAGGTTCGGCTGGCGGCGATGGCCGGGATCGATCTGGGGCTGGATGCGCTGTCCATGGCCTCGATCTATTTCCTGGCGGCCATCGGGCTGGCCGTGACCTTTGGCGTGATGCGCGTCATCAACATGGCGCATGGCGAATTCATCATGATGGGCGCCTATACCGGCTATACGGTGCAGACGCTGATCGCCGACCGCACCCTGTCGCTGGTGGTGGCCCTGCCGCTGGCCTTCGCGGTGACCTTCGGGGCGGGGGTGGTGCTGTACCGGCTGGTGATCCGCCACCTCGCGCGCCGTCCGCTGGAAACGCTGCTGGCGACCTTTGGCGTGTCCATCGCGCTGCAACAGCTGGCCAAGAACATCTTCGGCACGCAGGCCCGCCCGCTGACCGCGCCCGCCTGGCTGGAAGGCGCGATCACGGTCAACGACGTGATCTCGATCAGTTCGATCCGGGTGGCGATCTTCGTGCTGGCCCTGCTGTTCCTGGGCCTGTTCCTGTTCATCATGAAGCGCACCCGGCTGGGGCTGGAGGTCCGCGCCGTCACCCAGGACCCCGGCATGGCCGCGTCCATGGGCATCAACCCCGACCGCATCGCCATGATGACCTTTGGCCTGGGGTCGGGGATCGCGGGGATCGCGGGCGTGGCCATCGGGCTGTTCGCGCAGGTCACGTCGGAACTGGGCCAGCACTACATCGTGCAAAGCTTCATGACCGTGGTCGTGGGCGGCGTCGGCACCATCTGGGGCACGCTGGCCGGCGCAGGCCTGATCGGCGGGCTGTCCAAGGTGATCGAGGCCCTGAACCCCGCCAACGCGCTGGCCGCGCAGACCTTCATGATCCTGTTCATCATCATCTTCATCCAGTTCCGCCCGCGCGGCATCATCCCGCAGCGCGGCCGCGCGGCCGAGGCGTGACCCCATGACCGACAAACTGACCCGGAAACCCTTTATCCTGCGCAATCCATCCATCCTGGTCGTGCTGGCGGTCCTGTCCGTCTTCACCCTTGCGGTCACGCTGCTGAGCCAGGCCTATGGCAGCGGCGTCATCCCGACCTCGACCGTCAAGGTGCTGGGCAAGACCCTGTGCCTGGCGCTGGCGGCGGTCGCCATGGATCTGGTGTGGGGCTATCTGGGCATCCTGTCGCTGGGACAGATGGCCTTCTTCGCGCTTGGCGGATACCTGATCGGGCAGTGGCTGATGTATGCGCGCACCGAAGCCATCGTCGCCGCGTCCCTGGCGGGAAACCCGATCCCGCCCACACCGGCCGAATTGCAGGAAGGCGTCGCCAACCAGATCTTCGGCGTCGTCGGATCGGCGGACCTGCCGCTGGTCTGGGCCTTTGCCCATTCGCTGCCGATCCAGCTGGCCCTGGTGCTGGCGGTGCCCGGCCTGCTGGCCCTGGCGTTCGGCTGGCTGGCCTTCCGCAGCCGCGTCAACGGCGTCTATCTGTCGATCCTGACCCAGGCGATGACGCTGGCCCTGGCGCTGTGGCTGTTCCAGAACGACAATGGCTTTCGCGGCAACAACGGGCTGTCGGGGTTGCAGAACATCCCCGGCCTGGACGAGGTCGATCAGGCCACCCTGTCGGTCTGGTTCCTGTGGGCGTCCGCCCTGGCCCTGGGGCTGGCCTATGTGCTGGCGGCCTGGGTGGTCAGCGGCAAGTTCGGCAGCGTGGTCCGCGCCATCCGCGACGACGAGACTCGCGTGCGGTTCCTGGGCTATCCGGTCGAGGGGTTCAAGCTGGTGGTCTTCACGCTGGCCGCGATCATCACCGCCATTGCGGGCGCGCTGTATTACCCGCAGGCCGGGATCATCAATCCGGCGGAACTGATGCCCATCGCCTCGATCTATCTGGCGGTCTGGGTCGCGATCGGCGGGCGCGGCCGGCTGTATGGCGCCATCGTCGGCGCGGTGGTCGTGTCGCTGCTGTCCAGCTGGTTCACCGGCGGGCGGGCGCCGTCCATCCATCTGCCGGGCTATACGGTGAATTGGGTGGACTGGTGGCAGGTGGCGCTTGGCCTGTCCTTCGTGCTGGTCACGCTGTTCGCGCCCAAGGGCATCGCGGGCATCGTCGATCGGCTGGGCGGCATCCTGTCCCCGCGCCGCCACGGCCGCGACCTTGGCCCCGACCAGGGCGCGCTTCAGGAGCAAGAGGCCAGGGCATGAGCGCGCTTCTGGAGGTGGACGGAATCTCGGTCAGCTTCGACGGGTTCCGGGCGATCAACAACCTGTCCTTCAGCATCGGCGATGCGGAACTGCGCGCCGTGATCGGCCCCAATGGCGCGGGCAAGACGACCTTCATGGACATCGTGACCGGCAAGACCCGTCCCGACAGCGGCGACGTGAAATGGGGCACGCCGCCGAAATCGCTGCTGCGCCTGAACGAGGCGCGGATCGCCCGCGAAGGCGTGGGCCGCAAGTTCCAGCGTCCCACCGTGTTCGAGGATCAGTCGGTCGCCGACAACCTCACCATGGCGCTGAAGGCCGACCGCAGCCCCTTCGCCGTGCTGGGCTGGCGTCCGTCGCGCGCGTCCGCGACGCGGGTGGCGGATCTGGCGTCCGAGGTGGGGTTGGCCGATCACCTGCCACGCAAGGCCGGTGAGCTGTCTCATGGCCAGAAACAATGGCTGGAAATCGGGATGCTGCTGGCGCAGGAACCGCGCCTGCTGCTGGTCGACGAACCGGCGGCGGGCATGACCCTGGCCGAACGCGAACAGACCACCGCGCTGCTGGTGCGGCTGGCGCGGACGCGGGCGGTGATCGTGGTCGAACACGACATGGATTTCGTGCGCCGCCTGAACTGCAAGGTCACGGTGCTGCACCAGGGGTCGGTGCTGGCCGAAGGGTCGCTGGACCATGTGACCCGCAATCCAGACGTCATCGACGTCTATCTGGGGCGATAGGACATGCTGGAAGCCACCGACCTGACCCTGCATTACGGCGGCAGCCAGATCCTGCATGGAATCGACATCGCCGCGCGCCCCGGTTCCGTGACCTGCGTGATGGGCAACAACGGCGTGGGCAAGACATCCTTGATGAACCTGCTGGCCGGGCGGCATCCGCGTTCCGGCGGGACCATCCGCCTTGACGGCACAGACCTGGGCCGGATCACCGCGCAGCAGATGGCAAGGCTGGGCGTGGGCTATGTCCCGCAGGGCCGGGCGATCTTTCCGATGCTGACCGTGCGCGAGAACCTGGAGACGGGCTTTGCCTGCCTGCCCCGCCGGGACCGCCGCATCCCGGATACGATCTTCGACAGCTTTCCCGTCCTGGCCGAGATGGCGCACCGGCGCGGCGGCGACCTGTCGGGCGGCCAGCAGCAGCAATTGGCCATCGCCCGCGCGCTGATCGCCAAGCCGCGCGTGTTGCTGCTGGACGAACCGACCGAGGGAATCCAGCCCAACATCATAGCAGGGATCGGCCGCGTCATCGCCGCGCTCCGCGACCGGGGCGACATGGCCATCGTGCTGGTCGAACAGTTCTTCGATTTCGCCTGGGATCTTGGCGATGAGTTCCTGGTGCTGGAACGCGGCCGCGCGGTCATGCAGGGGTCCAGGGCCAGCCTGGCGCGCGGCGACCTGCACGCCCGGTTGGCCGGCCACGCGGCCGCGTGACGGCCGCGCGCATGGTTACCGCTTGCGTTCCCAGCGGCCCGATTCCTCGGACCAGTATTCCGCGGCGATGCCCGCCTGGGTCAGCAGCCGCCACCGCTCGCGCGCCTGGGTGGTGGCGGCTGCGTCGCCGCCGTCGAAGATGATGCAGGTCCGTTCCAATACCCGGCATTCGGCAGCCGCGACCTCGGCCCCGTCAAGCGCCATCAGGCAGGCGGGGTTGTTCGCGGCCCCCTGCCCTGCCACGGCCTGTCCTGCGACAGCCTGGCCGGCCACAGTCAGCAACACCGGCTGGCGCGCATCATGCGGCCCGCCCGCCAGACCGTGCGGCAAGAACCCGTCGCCTTGCCACAAATGCAGATCCAGCCGCTCCATCCGGGCGGGATCGGTGCCGCGCAGTTCCACATGCCAGCCCGCAGCCAGGGACTTGCCGATCAGCGTGGGCAGCAGGCTTTCCGCCGGGGATCGGGTCAGGTGATAGAACAGCGCGTTGCCCATCAGGCCTCCGGCCGGGCGGGATGTTGCGCGGTTCTGCGAAGGATGGAAGCCTTGTTCATGGCAATGATGTCCGATTTGCTGCCAGCAGGCGAATATATTCTGCAACCAGGGGATGGTGGCTCAACTGTCCCCGGCGCCCCGGTGTCAGGGGAAGATCCCTTGCGGTCCAGAGAAAGCAGAAAGTTTCGGTGGCATATGTGGAACAAACCCGTTGAATAGCCGCCTGCTGTCCGGGCTTTGCGATATTTCCATGCGCTGCGGCCCCGCGCATCTCGCGCCCAGCGGATATGTCCTTTGCCACCTCGGTCCGAATGCCGCCAATATCCGTGCCCTGCATGGCGAAAAGCCACCAGTCGCCTGACCCGCTGTTCGAAACCTTCCTTGCAAAGCGTCCGTAACGATCCATCAATGCGTTTCCTGGAAATATCCAGACCTTGCTCCTGTGCGACAGCAAATGCCGCATCGGCAAGAGGTTTGATCGCTAGTGGATCGAGAACTTTTCTTTCCCTTGTATCCGGCAGACGCTCGAACCACCGCCATGCGGTTAGCAGGCGTTCGCTGGCGTCCCTCTCGGTGGATCCGCGGCAGGCCGTCATACGGACATAGGCGTCCTGCCAACCTTCGATACGACCGATCCAGCAAGACAAGCCTTGACCCAGGGAGGCAAGGTCCTCATCGTCCCATGCTGCAAAGGGAGCCTTCGCCGCAGGGCATGCTTCGCCTTGGGGTTCCGGTTCAAGCCAGGACAAGACGGCCTCGTGTTCTGGCTGCATGGCGTCTCTTTTCAACACCTTGCCCATGCGGATGGATTGCGCCGCGACATGGCGGTTAGCCATAAACGACAGAAACGAAAGGTAGGTCGTTAAACGTTGCCACACAGCGTTGAGTGGGCAGCCTTCAGGAAACTCGATGTAGAAGCGTATTCCGTCCATCCTGGGAACGGGGTTGCCAAGGATCAAGGTAACATCGTGGTTGGCGCCATAGGTTTCCACACCAACAGAGGTATTGAAAAAGCTTATATTGTCTTCAGAGAATGACTCTTTCTGAATGATGCAGCGTTGTTTTTCGGCATGCACGAATAGATACTCGGCATCCGGGGAGCGGAAAGAGACGCGCCGGACCGGTTCGTCCGCGCGCCACGGATCGGTTCCGATCAGCGCCAGATGTGACAGCACTTCGGCACGACTGACAAGGCGTTTCTCTCGGTGTCCACGGGCATCGGGGGCACTGGCGACCATATTTCTTCCGGTCGAGACTGTTACGTTTCCATGAAGCGAAAGGATGCGGCCATCGTCCATCACCACATGGGCAGGTTGACCGTCAGGACGATCAAGCTGCGTATCGAAGCCAAAGACACTCCACTTGACACAGTCATCACTGATCTGGACAAGGCCGGACCGTTCCCCGTCCAGTTCCTGGAAAAAATGCGTTCTGGCCGCCGCATCGAATTTTTTCATGTCTGCTACGCGACCAGTCGTTTCACCGCGCCTCGTACCGATCCCGGATCAGGCGGTTCAGGGTCATCACGCCCCAGCCGGTCGCGCCTCTGGGGGCCAGATCGGTCGCGCCGGGCGGCAGGGCGACACCGGCGATGTCGATATGCGCCCAGGGCTGGCCCTTGCGGATGAAGCGTTGCAGGAACTGCGCCGCCGTGATCGACCCCGCCGCGCGCCCGCCGGTGTTCTTCATGTCCGCCAGGCGCGACTTTATCAACGCGTCATAGGGCTGGCCCAGGGGCAGGCGCCAGGCGCCCTCGCCCTCGGCCCGCGCGGCGGACAGAAGGGTGTCGGCCAGCGCATCGTCGTTGGCGAACACGCCCGCGTTGTCGTGGCCCAAGGCGATGATGACGGCGCCGGTCAGCGTCGCCAGGTCGATGACCGCCTTGGGGGTAAAGCGGGTCTGCGCGTACCACAGCACGTCGGCCAGCACGAGGCGCCCCTCGGCGTCGGTGTTCACGACCTCGATCGTGTCGCCCTTCATGGATTTCAGGATGTCGCCGGGGCGATAGGCGCGCCCGTCGGGCATGTTTTCCACCAGCCCGACCAGCCCCACGACATTGGCCCGCGCTCGGCGCAGGGCCAGCGTGCGCATCACGCCCGCCACCACGCCCGCGCCGCCCATGTCCATGGTCATCTCCTCCATCCCCGCGCCGGGCTTGATGGAAATGCCGCCGGTGTCGAACACCACGCCCTTGCCGACCAGGGCCAGGGGCGCCTCGTCGCCGCCGCCGTTCCAGCGCATCACCACCACCCTGGAGGGCGATTCGCTGCCTTGGCCCACGGCCAGCAGGGCGCGCATCCCCAGGCCGTGCAGCTCCTCCTCCTCCAGCACTTCGACGGTCAGGCCGATCTCCTCCATCGCCTTGAGGCGGTCGGCGAAATCGGTGGTGGTCAGGACGTTGGCGGGTTCGTTGACCAGATCGCGGGTGAAGAACACCCCCTCGGCCACCGCCGCCGCGTCCTGGGCCGCCTTGGCCAGGGCTTCGGGATCCTTGGCCATGAAGGTCACGCGGGCCTTTTCGCTGACCGGCTCGTCCGGGGCGTCCGGGGCGCTGTCGGCCTGGGCGTCGGCCAGAACGGCCGTGTCGGCCTCGTGCGTGACGCTTTGCGGAATCGGATCGGGACCGGTCTCTGGCCCGTCCTCGGCGGGCTTGGTCTGATAGACGGAAAAGTCATACCCCCGCAGCGCGATGCCCAGCGCGATGTCGCCCGCCCGCCTGTGCCCGCCCGCCAGCACCAGCGTGTGCGTGGTGCCCAGCTTGGCGCCGATGGCCGCGCCCGCCTTGCGCGCTTCGGCCACCGAGGCGCCCGCAGGCAGCGCCACCAGCGTCAGCGCATCCGCCGCCATGCCCGCCGGAAAGGCCAGTTCCAGCGCCGCGCCGGGCTTCAGCCCCCGGCCCGCCTTCGAATCCAGCGCCCGCTGCGCCGCCTCGCGCGCGCCGCGCGGCAGGCCCGACGGAAGCTTGCCCCCCGGCGCCACGATCAGCGCCACGCGGCCTGCGTGGCTGGCCAGCCGGTCGGTGGCGATGTCGGTGAAGGTGATCGGGGCGGGCTGGGTCATGGCGTCCTCATCTTTCTGCGCATCAAAGCCTAGCCCCGCCGCGCACCCTTTTCCAGACCCGCCCTTGCCGCTAAGCAGAACGTGAGACGCCGCCCGAAGGATCAGCCCGCCCCATGCCCCGGATCGACCGATACATCCTTGGCCAGATGCTGACGCTGTTCGGATTCTTCGCCCTGGTGCTGGTGTCGGTCTACTGGATCAACCGGGCCGTCAGCCTGTTCGACGATCTTCTCAGCGACGGGCGGACCGCGTTGGTCGTGCTGGAATTCACGGCGCTGACGCTGCCGCTTGTCATTTCGGTCGTGCTGCCGGTCGCGGCCTTCGCGGCCACCGCCTATGGCACCAACCGGATGGCCGGGGAATCGGAACTGGTCGCCATGCAGGCGGCCGGGCTGTCGCCCTGGCGGCTGGCGCGGCCGGTGCTGGTCTTCGGCGTCCTCGTGGGCGTGATGGTGGCGGTGCTGGTGCATGGGCTGGTGCCCATGGCCCGCGCGCGGCTGGCCGACCGCCAGGCCGAACTGGCCCAGGACGCGACCGAACGGTTCCTGCGCCCCGGCACCTTCCAGTATCCGTCCGACGGCATCACCCTGTTCATCCGCGACATCGCCGGGGACGGGCGCCTGCTGGATCTGTTCATCGAGGATGCGCGCGACCCCGCCAACCAGACGGTCTATACCTCCGAGGAAGCCCTGGTCGTGCGCGCCGAGACGGGCCCGGTGCTGATCCTGCTGCGCGGCATGTCGCAGAACCTGCGCCAATCGGGGGACCGGCAATCGCTGGCCGTGACGCGGTTCGACGAACTCAGCTATGACGTGGGGGCGATGTTCGCGGGCGGCGGGCAACGGGGCCGCGACCTGCGCGATTACGGCACCGTGCGGCTGCTTGATCCCGATGCGGCCCTGCTGGCCGCGACCGGCGCCGCCCCCGCCGAGGCGCGGCGCGAGGCGCACGAGCGAATCGCCCAGCCCCTGCTGTCGCCCATCGCCGCGATGATCGGTTTTGCCACGCTTCTGATCGGGGGCTATTCCCGGTTCGGCGTCTGGCGGCAGGTGCTGTGGGCGATCGCAGGGCTGATCGCCGTGCAGTTCCTGACCAATGCCGCCGCCGACCAGGCCGGGCGCGACCCGTCGCTGTGGCCGGTGCTGTATCTGCCCGCCCTGATCGGCGCCGCGATGTGCTGCGGCTTGCTGTGGCTGGCGGGCAGGCCCCGGCGGCTGAAATCGGGGGGTGTGCCGGCATGATCTTGGCCCGCTATGTCGCGCGTCGGTTCCTGCGGTCGTTTCTGACCATCGCCGGGGTGTTCCTGCTGATCCTGCTGCTGATCGACATGATCGAGATGATCCGCCGCTTTTCGGACCGCGACATCGGCCTGGGGGGCGCCCTGGGGCTGGCCGGGCTGAACATCGCCTCCAGCTTTTACGCGATCCTGCCGTTGCTGACCGTTCTGGCGGGAATCGCGCTGTTTCTGAACCTGGCGCGCACGTCCGAAATGGTGGCGATCCGGGCATCGGGCCGGTCAGCGTTGAAGGTCGTGACCGCCCCCGCGGTAACGGCCGCCCTGGCGGGCGCGCTGACCGTCGCCTTTCTGAACCCCCTGGTGGCCGTGACCGGCGCGCGGTTCGACGCCGCGGTGGCCGCCATCGACCGCGCCAGCCGCCAGACCGTGTCGGTGGGCGACAGCGCCGTCTGGCTGCGGCAGGCGGTGGTCGAGGGGGCGCAGGAATCGGGCCAGATCGTCATTCGCGCCCGCCGCGCCAGCCCGGATGCCACGACGCTGTATGACGCGACCTTCATGGTCTTCGACCAGGACCAAGGCCCCGTCCGCCGGATCGAGGCGCGCGAGGCCCGGCTGGCGCCCGGCCTGTGGAAGCTGGCGGATGTGCGCGACTATCCCCTGACCGATGCCAATCCCGAGTCCGGCGTCACCGTGGTGCCCGCGATGGATCTGGCGTCCGACCTGACTGCGCAGCGCATCCGCGAGGGTTTCGGCCGCCCCGAGGCCGTGCCGGTCTGGCAGTTGCCGGGTTTCATCGCGGGCCTTGAACGGGCCGGCTTTTCGGCGGCGCGCCACAAGGTCTGGTTGCAGATGGAACTGGCCCGGCCCTTTCTGATGGCCGCCATGGTGCTGGTGGCCGCCGCCTTCACCATGCGGCATCTGCGCGGCCGCAGCACCGGCGGGGCGGTCCTGCTGGCCTTCGGGGCCGGGATCGGGCTGTTCTTCCTGCGCAATCTGGCGCAGGTTCTGGGCGACAACGGGCAGGTGCCCCCCTGGCTGGCCGGATGGACCCCGCCGCTGGTGGGCGGCCTTCTGGCCGTCGCGCTGATCCTTGCGCGGGAGGATGGATGAACGGACGCATACGGAAAGGCTGGCTGCTGGGACTGGCGATGCTGGTGCCGTCGCTGGCGCCTGCCCAGACGATGCCGAGCCAGGATCCGGGCCTTGGTGCGGGCAGCATCGGCGGCACGGCCGGTCTGGGCTGGCGCGGCGATGCCGCGCTGGCGCCCGCCGCCACGCCCCTGGGCAATGCCATCCTGGGCGACCGCACCCCCGATGCCGCCGCCCTGAAGGCCACGGCCCCGGATGCCGATGTGATCCTGCCCGCCCGCGACACGGGCGATGCGCAGGACCAGGCGGCGACGGTTCTGGCCGACAGCATGGTCCTGCAAGGCGACCGCACGCTGATCGCGGCGGGCGGGGTGGTGGTCTGGTATCAGGGCGCCCGGCTGGTGGCGTCGCGCATCGTGGTGGACGGGGCATCGGGCGACCTGACCATCGAGGGGCCGATCCACCTGTCCCGACCCGGCGCCGCCGATCCCGATTCCGAAGCGATCCTGATTGCCGAATCGGGCCAGCTTGACCGCGAATTGCAGGACGGCATCATCCGCGGCGCGCGGCTGGTCCTGGCCCGCGAATTGCAGCTTGCCGCCCGCGAACTGACCCGGACGGGCAATGGCCGGATGACCAACCTGCGCTATGTCATCGCGTCCAGCTGCCAGGTCTGCGCGTCCAATCCGACGCCGTTGTGGGAAATCCGCGCACGCAGCATTACCCATGACGCGGAAACCCGCCTTATCACCTTCGACCGTCCGCAGTTTCGTGCCATGGGTATCCCGCTGGCCGCCGCACCCTTTACCCTGACCGCCCCCGACCCGACGGTGGAACGCCGCACAGGGTTCCTGCGGCCGGAATTCCGCACCACCTCGGGGCTGGGGTTCGGGATCAAGCTGCCCTATTTCATCACGCTGGGCGATCAGGCCGACGTGACGGTCACGCCCTATGTCTCGGCCAGCCGGACGCGGACGCTGGAAATGCGCTATCGCCAGGCCTGGTCGCGCGGCGTCACCGAATGGAACGGCGCGGTCAGCCGCGACGACATCGAACCGGGCGGCACGCGGGGATACGTCTTCGGCAACGCGCTGATCGACCTGCCGCGCGGCTATCGCCTGGGGGTGCAGGTGCAGGTGGCGTCCGACCGGGGCTATCTGCTGGATTACGGCATCACCGACGCCGACCGCCTGTGGAGCGGTCTTACCCTGGACCGCGTGACCCGCGACAAGCTGTTCTTCGGGCGCGTCGGCAATTACCGGTCCCTGCGCGACGACGAGGACAACAGCACCTCGCCCGCGCAGGTGGCCGACGTGATCTGGCAGCGGCGCTTTGTCCCCCATTACATCGGCGGACAGGCCTTGATGGAATGGTCGGTCCATGCGCACCGCCGCCCGTCCGACCGGGATCGGGCAGGACGCGACATGGCCCGTGCGTCGGTCGGGCTGGACTGGCAACGCAGCGAAATCCTGCCTTTTGGCGTTGTGGGGGCCGCGCTCGCCGGTCTTGACGCCGACATCTATCGCATCGCGCAGGACAGCCGCTATGACGACCTGGTGGCCCGCGCCGATCCCACGGTGGGCGTCGAACTGCGCTGGCCGCTGATCGGCGGCCGCGACGGCGCCACCCATATGGTCGAACCCGTGGCCCAGATCCTGTATTCGCCGCACGGCAACGACGACGACATCCCGAACGAGGACAGCCGCCTGGTCGAATTCGACGAAGGAAACCTGTTTTCCGACAACCGCTTTCCGGGATGGGACGCGCGCGAGGGGGGGCTGCGCGCCAATCTGGGCGCGACCTGGACGCGGATCGACCCGACCGGCTGGTCTCTGGCCCTGACCGGGGGGCGCGTGCTGCGCGCCGATCCCGAACGCGCCTTTCCGACGGGCTCGGCCCTGTCGGGGACCAGTTCCGACTGGCTGGTGGCCGCGCAATACGACAGCGGAACGGGCCTGGCCATCGCCAACCGGGCGCTGATCGACGACAACCTGTCCCTGTCGCGCAATGAACTGCGCCTGGGCTGGCTGCGCGACGACCTGCAATTGTCGGCGGGCCATCTGTGGCTGGACGGCGAGGGACAGGACGCCGGATTGCCCGACGTCAGCGAACTGGCCGCCAATGTCGGCTGGCAGATCCGCGACGGCTGGTGGGGCCGGGCGGAGACCCGCTACGACTTCGTGGCCGACCGGGCGCAGCGCGCATCACTGGATCTGACCTATCGCAACGAATGCCTGACGGTGGACATGGGCATATCGCGCCGGTTCACCAGTTCGGACAGCGTTCGGGCGGAAACCAGCGTCGGCCTGTCGTTGCGCCTTGGCGGTTTCGGCGCGCAAGAGGATTTGCCGGGCACGGTGGCGCGCCGGTCCTGCATGCGCTAATCTTGCGCCAAGAAACGAAAGCAATGGGGCAGCCGATGCGGTATTTCCTTTCCAGTCTTGCGGTGGCGGCCCTGCTTGCGGCGCCCGTGCCGGTCGCCGCCCAGAACCCGTTCGAGCCGGTGATCTACATCAACAACGCCGCCATCACCCGGTACGAGGTCGGGCAGCGCCAGCGGTTCATGCAGATCCTGGGCGCCCCCGGCACCACCGAGGCCGAGGCGCAGCAGGCCCTGATCGACGATCGCCTGCGCAACCACGCCGCCCGCCAGCTTGGCATCGTTCCGACCGACGAAGGGTTGCAGAACGGATTGGAGGAATTCGCCAGCCGCGCCGGGCTGTCGGCGGCCGAATTCACCGCTGCCCTGGAAAGCGCGGGGGTCGAACCCCAGGCCTATCGCGATTTTGTCAGCGCGGGCTTGGTCTGGCGGTCCGTGATCCGCGAACGCGTGGTCCCC
This sequence comes from Paracoccus sediminis, assembly GCF_900188295.1. GTDB lineage: Bacteria > Pseudomonadota > Alphaproteobacteria > Rhodobacterales > Rhodobacteraceae > Paracoccus > Paracoccus sediminis. The sequence continues at coordinate 399,211 of NZ_FZNM01000002.1, read as the reverse complement.
CGGATCAAGGTCTCGGATGCCGAGGTCGATCAGGAACTGCGCCGCGTGGTCGAAACGCCGATCCTGTCGCGCGTTCTGATTTCCGAACTCGTCATCCCCGCCCCGCCGGGTCAGGAACAGCAGGCCATGACCCTGGCCCGCCGGATCGCCGGGGCCAACCTGTCGTCCAGCGAATTCGAATCCGCCGCACGCCAGTATTCCGCCGCCGAATCGGCGGGGGCGGGCGGGCGCTTGGCCTGGGTCGACATCGACAACCTGCCCCCGTCGCTGCGCCCGGTCATCACGGCCCTGCAACCCGGCCAGACCTCGCAGCCGCTGACCGTCCAGGGCGCGGTCGTGCTGTTCCACCTGCGCGACAGTCAGGGGACGCTGCGGCCCGGCGCGACCGAACAGGTCATCGACTATGCGACGCTGCGCCTGCCCTCGGCTTCGGATGCGGCGGCGCTGGCCGCACGGACCCGCAGCTGCGGCGACCTGTATGTGCAGGCCGGTTCGCAGGCGGCCCCACAGGTGCAGCGCCAGACCGCACCCCAAGGCGCCATCCCGGCGCTGATCGCGCAGCGTCTGGCAACCCTGGACCGGGACGAAACCGGCGTGGTGGATTACGGAAACGGCGCGGATCTGGTGATGCTGTGTTCCCGCCAGCCCGCCCTGGTGGCGGACATGGCGGACGATGTCGCAACAACCGCCCTGCCCGACGACGGGGTCGAGGCGGCATTGCCCGACGCGGACGCCCTGCCCACCCGCCAGGCCGTCCGCGACGAGATCTTCAACCGCAAGGCCAATGCCGCCGCCGAGGCCTATCTGGCCGAACTGCGCGCCGAAGCCCTCATCCGCCGTCCGTGACCGGTGTCATGGCTGCGGGGCGCATCATCCTGACCTGCGGCGAACCGGCGGGCGTGGGGCCGGAACTGGCCCCCCTGGCGCTGGCATCCGGCGTAGGCTTTGCCTGGATGGGGGATCCGCGCCACCTGCCCGCGGGCACGGCCTTCACGGAAATCGCCGCCCCCGGCGATCCGGTGCCCGTGGACCATCTGCCGGTCCTGCGCCACGACTTCGCGGCGCCCGCCGTGCCGGGCCGTCCCGACCCCGCCAACGCGGCGGGGGTGATCGCCGTCATCGCCCGCGCGGTCGATCTGGTGATGCGGGGGCAGGCCGCAGGCCTTTGCACCCTGCCCATCAGCAAGCAGGCCCTGAAGAACGGCGCAGGCTTCGCCTTTCCCGGCCATACCGAATACCTGGCCCATCTGGCGGGCGCCCATCTGGAAACCGGCGTGCCGGTGGCGATGATGCTGGCCTCGACCACGGTGACGCCGCCCTGCCGGGTCGTGCCCGCGACGATCCACATTCCGTTGCAGGACGTGCCCGCCGCCCTGACCGAGGCCGTGCTGGAACAGGCGATCCGCATCACCCATGCGGCGCTGATCCGCGACTTCGGCATCGCCGCCCCGCGTCTGGCGGTGGCGGGCCTGAACCCCCATGCGGGCGAAGGCGGCACGATGGGCCGCCAGGACACCGACCTGATCGCCCCCTTGCTGGCCCGTCTGCGGGCCGAGGGTCTGGACCTGACCGGTCCGCTGCCCGCCGACACGATGTTCCACGCCCCGGCCCGCGCCCGCTATGACGCCGCCGTCTGCGCCTATCACGACCAGGCGCTGATTCCGATCAAGACGCTGGATTTCGACGGCGGCGTGAACGTCACGCTGGGCCTGCCGTTCATCCGCACATCGCCCGACCACGGCACAGCGTTCGACATCGCGGGCACGGGGCGGGCCAATCCCGCCTCGACCATCGCGGCCCTGCGCATGGCCCGCGACATGGCGGCGGCGCGGGCATGACCGCCATCGACAGCCTGCCCCCCCTGCGCGAGGTGATCGCGCGCCACGACCTGCGCGCGAAAAAGCAGCTGGGCCAGAACTTCCTGCTGGATCTGAACCTGACCGCCAAGATCGCGCGGCAGGCGGGCGACATGAGCCAATGCGACGTGCTGGAAATCGGCCCCGGTCCCGGCGGGCTGACCCGTGGCCTGCTGGCTGAAGGCGCGCGGCATGTGCTGGCCATCGAAAAGGACGCCCGCGCCCTGCCTGCGCTTGGGGAAATCGCCGACCGCTATCCGGGCCGGCTGACGGTGATCCACGGCGACGCCTTGCGGATCGACCCGCTGGCGCATCTGACCCCGCCGATCCGGGTGGCCGCGAACCTGCCCTATAACGTCGGCACCGAACTGCTGATCCGCTGGCTGACGCCGCCGGACTGGCCGCCCTTCTGGCAGTCCCTGACGCTGATGTTCCAGAAAGAGGTGGCCGAGCGCATCGTGGCCGCGCCCGGCAGCAAGGCTTATGGCCGGCTGGCCCTGCTGGCCCAGTGGCGGGCGGATGCGCGCATCGTCATGACCCTGCCGCCCGAGGCCTTTGTGCCCGCCCCCAAGGTCCATTCCGCCGTGGTCCAGCTGACCGCGCTGCCCCAGCCGCGCCATCCCGCCGATCCGGCGATCCTGTCGCAGGTCACGGCGGCAGCCTTCAACCAGCGGCGCAAGATGCTGCGGGCGTCCCTGCGCGGGCTGCATCCGCAGATCGAATCCTTGCTGGAACAGGCGCGGATTCCGCCCACCGCGCGGGCCGAGGAGATCGACCTGGAACGGTTCTGCACGCTGGCCCGCGCCCTTCGGTCGGCCCGCCAGAACCCATGAAAAAGGCCGCTGGCTGATCGCTGCGGCCGTTTTGGCTTATTCGTCGCTGGCCGCCGGAACATCCTCGGGCTTTGCCTCGCCCTCGGACGCCTTGCGGCGGCGCTGCCGGGGGGCGGCGGTTTCGGACCCTGCGGGTTTTTCGCCGCGCGGCGCGCGTGGCGCCCGGCTGCGCGCAGGCTTGGCCGCCGCTTCCGGCGTGTCGACCGGGCCTGCGGCCTCGTCCTCGGACGTGGTCACGGCGTCCGGCAGCCCCTCGGGCCGGGCCTCTCGGGCCGGCACGGGGTCGGGGCGTGGAACAGGTTGGGGGACTGGCTGCGGGGCCGGCTGCGCATCGACCTCGGCAGGATCCATGCGAGGCTGTTCGCGGTTGGCCTGATCGCGCTGCGGGTCGCGGGCGCTGTGGTCACGTCCGCCCCCCTCGCGCTGCGGGTCGCGGAAACCATTCTCGCGCCGGGAATTCTCGCGGCGGCTGTCGTCGCGGCGGCTGTCGTCACGGCGGTTTTCTTCGCGGCCATTATCGTCGCGGCCGCCGTCGCGCGCCTGATATCCGTTGTTGCCGTTCGGCTGGCCGTCGCGGGTCTCATCGCCGTCCTGGCGCGGCTGATGGAATTGCTGCCGTTCGGCCATTTCCTTTTGCGCCTCGCCCAGCATCCGGGTGTAATGCTCGGCATGTTGCAGGAACGACTGTTCGGCCACGCGGTCGTTGGACAATTGCGCGTCACGCGCAAGCGCCAGATATTTCTCGATGATCTGCTGGGGCGTTCCGCGCACCTTGCCTTCGGGGCCAGAGCTGTCGAAGACGCGGTTGACGACATTGCCCAGCGTGCGCTGGCGGTTCGACTTGTTGCGCGAACGGGATTTCGATGATCTCATCAGTCTGTCTGTTTGTGTTCCAGGGTGGGCTGGGGTTCCAGAGGGCTGGACGGCTTCGCGGGCGGCAACCGGCGGCGCAAGCGCGCGCTTTGCCGTTCAGCCCGTGCCTCGCGCCCAGATTGACGCACTTGGCGTTCATCGGGGAATCGGCTTTTGCAGGCTGACCCGTGCTTGGGGATCCATGCCCCCCGCACAAGGGCGACTAATCACGCCCCGCGCGGGCTGACAAGCGAAAACTTCCCAAATCCCGCCAATTCCGGGATCTCAGGCCGGAAAACGCGCCCAAACGACGCGATCCCGCCCATCCAGGTCGGCCATCACCCGCGTTTCGGCCCCCGCCTCCGCAAGGATCGACGACACGGCATCGCCTTGGGACTGGCCTATTTCGACCAGCAGATGCCCCCCCGGCGCCAGGTGATCGGCCGCGCCGGCGGCAATCGCGCGATAGGCCGTCAGCCCGTCGGATCCGTCGGTCAGCGCGGAATGCGGCTCCCAGTCGCGGACATCGGGCGACAGCCCGGCCATTTCGGACAGCGCGATATAGGGCGGATTCGACACGATCAGGCCAAAGCGACCCACGACACCACCGTACCAGTCGGCCCGGCGGAATTCCGCAGTCACGCCGATCCTTCGGGCATTGTCCCGCGCCACCGCCAGCGCCGCATCCGATATATCGGTTCCCACCCCCGCCGCGCCACGCCGCGCCGCCAGAAGCGAGATCAGGATGGCCCCGCTTCCCGTTCCCAGGTCCAGGACGCTGGCCCAGGGCACATCCAATGCCGCCTGCACCACCACCTCGGTTTCCGGGCGCGGATCCAGCGTGTCGGCGGTGACGCGGAAACGGTGGGCATAGAAATCGCGGAAACCGACGATCTGCGCGACCGGCTGCCGTGCGGCGCGGGCGGCAAGGCCCCGGTCCAGCCGGGCCAGATCATCGCCCGTCAGATCCCGGTCCATGACCCGCAGCCGCCCCGGCTCGACCCCCAGCACGGCCGCCAGGATGCGATCGGCGTCGCGGGCCGCGCCGTCGATCCCCGCCTCCGCCAGCCGCCGGGCGGCGGCGGCCCGCGCCTCGGCCAGGGTCATTCCTGCGCCGCCAGCCGCGCCGCCTGGTCATGGGCGGTCAGGGCGTCGATGATGTCCCCCAGGTCGCCCGCCATGATCCGGTCCAGCGCATACAGCGTTAGGTTGATGCGGTGGTCGGTCATCCGTCCCTGGGGAAAGTTGTAGGTGCGGATGCGTTCGCTGCGGTCGCCCGACCCGACCTGGGACTTGCGGTCCGCCGCGCGTTCGGCATCGGCCCGGCTGCGTTCCATATCGTACAGACGCGCGCGCAGCACGGCCATGGCGTTGGCGCGGTTCTGGTGCTGGGACTTTTCAGAACTGGTCACGACGATCCCGGTCGGCAGATGGGTGATGCGCACCGCCGAATCGGTGGTGTTCACATGCTGTCCGCCCGCGCCGGACGCGCGCATCGTGTCGATGCGGATGTCGCCCGCGGGAATGTCGATGTCCACGTCCTCGGCCTCGGGCAGGACCGCCACGGTCGCGGCGGACGTGTGGATGCGCCCGCCCGATTCGGTTTCGGGCACCCGCTGGACGCGGTGGACGCCCGATTCGTATTTCAGCCGGGCAAAGACGCCCTCGCCCTGGATCCGGGCCACGGCCTCCTTGACGCCGCCCAGGTCGGATTCGGTCAGATCCAGCATCTGGAACGTCCAGCCCTGCTGTTCGGCGTGGCGGCGATACATGGCCAGCAGGTCGCCCGCGAACAGCGCGGCCTCGTCCCCGCCGGTGCCGGGGCGGATCTCGATGATGGCAGGGCGCGCATCGGCGGCGTCGCGGGGCAGCAGGGCGATGCGCAGGGCCTGCTCCAGGGCGGGCATGTCCTCGCGCAGGCGCCGGATTTCGTCGGCGGCCAGGTTGCGCATCTCGGGATCGTCCAGCATCGCCTCGGCCTCGGCCAGACCCTCCTGCACGGCACGCCAGCGGGCGATCTGTTCGACCACGGGTTTCAGATCCGCGTATTCGCGGCTGATCCGGGCGATCTGGTCGGGGGCGGCGCCCGCGTTCAGACGCGCCTCGAGAAACTCGAACCGCTGGACGATCTGGGCGAGGCGATCCTGGGGCAACATGGCTGGGGGATTAGCCGGGCGGCTTGCCGCGGGCAAGCGCCTTGACCCGGAACAGTCCCGGAACATTGCACGGCGCCGGGAATTGTGGATAACCAGCCGACACCATAGGATGTGGTCTCCGGGCAACAGTCGCCCAGATTTGCCCCGTCTTTTCCCGTGAACCGAAATGCGCCGTCTGTTTTCGACCGCCTTCTATGTCTTCAGATATGCGGTCCTGTCCGCCACGCTGGTGGTGATCGGGGGGTTTCTGATGGCAACCGTTGCCGACGGCGCGATGGGCGGCGGGCGCACTCGGGCCACGGCCTTCGCGGGAATCGTGGCGGCAGGGTTGCTGCTGCCCGCGCTGTTGCTGCGGCGGGGAACAGGGCGGCGCGGGAATCGGCGGCGTGCCCGGCAATCAACCCGGCGCCGCCCCGCCTTTCTGCCCAAGAACGGCCACGCCTTCGAGGAGTGGGTCGCGGGCCGGCTGGAGGCGCAGGGCTGGCGCGCCCATGTCACCGCCGGATCGGGCGACCAGGGCATCGACATCATCGCGCGGCGCAAGGGCCGCAAGATCGGCATCCAGTGCAAGCGGTACGACGGCGCGGTGGGCAACAAGGCCGTGCAAGAGGCGTTCTCGGGCCGCGCCTATCACCGGGTGGACACCGCCGTGGTCATCACCACCGGCCATTACACCGAAAGCGCCAAGGCCCTGTCGCGGCGCACCGGGGTGCATCTGCTGCATGTCCGCGACATCGGGCGCATCGACCGGCTGATCTGAAAGCGGTCAACGCCGGTTCCAGCCGTACAGCGCGATCAGTTCGGTCGCCACATGGGCGCCTGCGATGGCCGTGGCCCCGGTGGTGTCATAGGGGGGCGAGACCTCGACCACGTCGCCGCCGATCAGATCGACCCCCGCCAGCCCGCGCAACAGCGCCGCCGCCTGCCAACTTGCCAGCCCGCCCCAGACCGGCGTGCCGGTGCCGGGCGCAAAGGCCGGGTCCAGCGCGTCGATGTCAAAGGTGATGTACACGGGGCGGTCGCCCACCACGGCGCGGATCCGGGCCAGGGTCGCGTCCACCCCGTCGCGATGCACGCCCGCCGCGTCCAGAATGGTCATGCCCAGCGTGTCGGGGTTGTGGGTGCGGATCCCGACGCTGACGCTGGCCGCCGGATCCACCAGCCCCTGACGGATGGCCTTGTAGAGAAACGTCCCGTGGTCGATGCGGTCGGGATCGTCGTCCACCCAGGTGTCGGAATGGGCGTCGAACTGGATCAGGGCCACCGGCCCGCGCCGCGCCGCCACCGCCCGCAGGATCGGCAGCGTGATGAAATGATCGCCCCCCAGCGTGATGGGCGCCGCGCCCGCGTCCAGGATCGCGCCGACATGGGCCGTGATCCGCCCCGGCACCCCGCGCACATCGGCGTAATCAAAGGCCATGTCGCCGTAATCCACCACCGACAGCGTGGTCAGCGGGTCGTAGCCCCAGCCATAAGGCGGGTCAAAGGCTTGCAGGGTCGATGCCTCGCGGATCGCGCGCGGGCCGAAGCGGGCGCCGGGGCGGTGCGTCACGGCCTGGTCGAAGGGAATGCCCGTCACGGCCACGTCGACGCCCGCCAGATCCTTGGTGTAGCGGCGGCGCAGAAAGCTGACCGCGCCGCCAAAGGCGTTCTCGAACGACAGGCCGCGCGGGTCGGCGCGGGTGAACGCCTGATCCACCTGGGTCTTCGCATCTTCCAAGGCCATCGCCATCCCCCGCCGTTTGCGGGCATGGTGACGCGGGCGCGGTGGGTCCGCAAGGTCCGCCGCAACCCCTGAATCGCCTTGCATCCCCGGCATTCGCCGCTATAAGACCGCATCCTTCCGCCGAGATCGTGCAACGCGCAGCCTCTCGTGACGGGTGCGGAAGGGTTGGCCCGTCGATGAAGTGCGCCCGAAAACCGAAAGGGATGCCATGCCTCTGTACGAGCATGTGCTGATCGCCCGCCAGGATCTGTCGAACACGCAGGCCGAAGGGTTGATCGAACATTTCTCGACCGTGCTGGCCGACAACGGCGGCAAGGTGGTCGAAAACGAATACTGGGGTGTCCGCACCCTCGCCTACAAGATCAACAAGAACCGCAAGGGCCATTATGCCTTTCTGCGTTCGGACGCGCCCTCGGCCGCCGTGCAGGAAATGGAGCGTCTGGCCCGCCTGCATGACGACGTGATGCGCGTCATGACCGTGCGCGTCGATCAGCACGAGGAAGGCCCGTCCGTCCAGATGCAGAAGCGCGAGGAACGCGGCGAGCGGGGCGACCGGGACCGCGGCGACCGTCCGCGCGGCGACCGCGACCGTGGCGATCGTGGCGACCGTGATCGTGGCGACCGCGGTGATCGTGGCGCCGACCGTGGCGATCGCGGCGACCGCCGCGAGCGGAACTGAGAGGATCTGGAATCATGGCGAACAAACCGTTCTTCCGCCGCCGCAAGGTCTGCCCGTTCTCGGGTGAAAACGCCCCGGCCATCGACTACAAGGACACGCGCCTGTTGCAGCGTTACATTTCCGAACGCGGCAAGATCGTGCCCTCGCGCATCACCGCCGTCTCGGCCAAGAAGCAGCGCGAACTGGCCCGCGCCATCAAGCGCGCCCGCTTCCTGGCGCTCTTGCCCTATGCCGTGAAGTAAGGAGACGAGGACATGCAAGTCATCCTGCTGGAACGCGTGGCGAAACTTGGCCAGATGGGCGAAGTCGTCAACGTCAAACAGGGCTATGCCCGCAACTTCCTGCTGCCGCAGGGCAAGGCGCTGCGCGCGTCGGACGCCAACATCAAGGCGTTCGAAGGTCGCAAGGTCCAGTTGCAGGCGCAGAACGCCGAATCCAAGGCCGAAGCCCAGATGATCGCCGACAAGCTGGACGGCCAGACCTTCGTGGTCATCCGTTCCGCGTCCGACGCCGGCGCGCTGTATGGTTCGGTGACGACCCGCGACGCCGCCGAAGCCGCGACCGAGGCCGGATTCACGCTGGACCGCAAGCAGGTCGTGCTGAACCAGCCGATCAAGGAACTGGGCCTGCACGAGGTCAGCGTGGTGCTGCACCCCGAGGTTGAGGCGACCATCGTCGTGAACGTCGCCCGGTCGGCCGAGGAAGCCGAACTGCAGGCGCAGGGCAAGTCGATCCAGGATCTGGCCGCCGAAGCCGATGCCGCCGCGGAATTCGAGATCGCCGAACTGTTCGACGACATCGGCGCCGCGAACGACGACGGGGACGACGACCGGAACTGATCCCGGCCGCGCCGATGAATTTAAGGACCGCAGGGGAAACCTCTGCGGTCCTTTTTCGTTCGTGTTGAAATTGTTTCCCGCTGGAACCCGGCATATCATGGACTTGATGACTGGCAGCCGTCCCTGGACGGAGTTTTCGCATTACGCCGAAGGACAGCCCATGCCCGATCCGCTTCGCCAGCTTCTTGCCAGCCGCGACTGGCTGATGGCGGATGGGGCCACGGGAACGAACCTGTTCAACATGGGCCTGCCGTCGAACATGGCGCCCGAACTGTGGAACGGCGACCGGCCCGACGCGGTGCGGCGCCTGTATCGCGATGCGGTCGAGGCCGGGGCCGATCTTTTCCTGACCAACACCTTTGGCGGCAATGCCAGCCGCCTGAACCTGCACGGCGCCGCCCATCGGGTGCGCGAACTGAACCGGGCCGGGGCCGAAATGGCCCGAGAGGTCGCCGATGCCGCGGGCCGCACCGTCGTGGTGGCGGGCAACATCGGTCCGACCGGGGAAATCATGGTCCCGATGGGCAGCCTGTCCCACCCCCGAGCGGTCGAGATGTTCCACGAACAGGCCGAGGCGCTGAAGGAAGGCGGCGCCGACGTGCTGTGGGTCGAAACCATCAGTTCGGAACAGGAATTCCGCGCCGCGGCCGAGGCCGCGCAACGGGCCGATATGCCCTGGTGCGGGATGATGAGCTTTGACACCATCGGCCGCACCATCATGGGCGTGACATCCGCGCAGCTGTCGGCCCTGGTGGAACGCCTGCCGAACCCGCCGCTGGCCTATGGCGCCAATTGCGGCGTGGGCGCGGCCGATCTGCTGCGCACGGTGCGCGATTTCGTGGCGTCCGGCAACGAACGCCCCCTTGTCGCCAAGGGGAATGCCGGAATCCCCCATCTCGAGGCCGGGCATCTGCATTACGACGGCACGCCCGAGATCATGGCCGACTACGCGGTGCTGGCCCGCGACCTGGGTGTCAGGATCATCGGCGGCTGCTGCGGGACCACCTCCGCCCATCTGCGCGCCATGCGCGAGGCCCTGGAACGCCGGCCCGCCGGCCCGCGACCTTCGCTTGAGGAGATCGCGGCCAAGCTGGGCGGTTTCACCTCGGTCGGGGGGTATTGACGCGGCATTGCTGGCCATTGGCGAAACAGGCAGACAGGGCGGACGGCATGGGCGATGAACGAGACAGCAGGACGGCCATCATCCGGGGTGCGTTGAACCGGTGCCCCAGCTGCGGGGACGGCCGGTTGCTGCACGGATACCTGCGCCTGCCCCCGGAATGCGACATGTGCCATGCCCCCATTGGGCGCCATCCCGCCGCCGACGGACCGGCCTTCTTCACGATGACGATCATGCTGTTGCTGCTGATTCCCCTGATCGGATTCACATGGGTGCTGTTCCGGCCCAGCCCGCTGGTCCTGCTTGGCGTCACGGGTGTCATTACCACGATCCTGACGCTGATCCTGCTGCGCGTCGTGAAGGGCGCCTTTATCGGTTATCTGTGGGCCAAGAACGAACAGGACCGGGGGGCCTGAAGGATCGCCCCCCTAGAACAGCGACAACTGATCCCCTGCCCTGGGCGGCGGCGCGAAACGGCTGCAATCCAGGACCGCCCCGACCGTGCCATAGCCAAGCCTTTTCCGCGCCAGGCGAAAGCGTTGCCGCGCCAGATCCCATTCGATCCCTTGCCCCTGAAAGCGGTGCCCGAAACGCGGATCGTTGTCGCGGCCAGCCCGCATCGCCTGCACCCGGTTCATGATATGCGCGGCCATGCCGGGCCGGTGGCGGTCCAGCCAGTCGCGGAACAGGGGCGCGACCTCGTGGGGCAGGCGCAGGGGGATCATGCTGGCGGTCGTGGCGCCCGCCTCGCGCGCGGCCGTCAGGATGGCTTCCATCTCCGGCTCGGTCAGGACCGGGATGACGGGGGCTACCATCACCCGCACCGGCACCCCGGCGTCGGACAGGGCGCGGATCATCCGCAGCCGGGTCTGCGGCGCAGGGGCGCGGGGTTCCATCGCGCGCGCAAGATCCGCGTCCAGCGTGGTGATGCTGACGCCCACCGCCGCCATGCCCTTGGCCGCCAGTTCCGCCCACAGGGCCAAGTCGCGCAGCACTGTTTGCCCCCGCGTCACCAGAGTCGCCGGATGGTTCCAGTCCGACAAGACCCGCAGGATGCCCGGCATGATCGCCAGCCGCGATTCGACGGGCTGATAGGGATCGGTGTTCGTGCCCATGGCGATCGGCGCCGGGCAATAGCCGGGTCGCGCCAGTTCCCGGGCCAGCAGATCGGCGGCATCGGGTTTCGCCGTGATGCGGGTTTCGAAATCCAGCCCCGGCGACAGGCCCAGATAGGCATGGGTCGGCCGGGCATAGCAATAGATGCAGCCGTGTTCGCAACCGCGATAGGGGTTGATCGAGCGGTCAAAGCTTATGTCGGGCGAGGTGTTGCGGGTGATGATGCTGCGCGGACGTTCGATTGCCACCTCGGTCCGCAGCAGGTGCTGATCCTCGGGAATGTCCCAGCCGTCGGATTCGCGCACCCGCCGGTGCGGCTCGAACCGGCCGTCGGGGCGGGTATCCGTGCCTCGGGCCTTCAGGCGTTCGTCGGGATTGCGGGGCGGCAGCATGATCCGATCATAGAACAAATATAGAACATCTCAAGGGCTAGTTGATGTCTCCTCTTTCGGCGCACATCTTGCGGGGCAGGCAAACGACAGGACATCCCATGAGCGACGACTACACTCCGCCCAAGGTCTGGACCCCCGGCAAGGAGAACGGCGGCCAGTTCGCCAGCATCAACAAGCCCACTGCCGGGGCGCAGTTCGACCGCGACCTGCCCGTGGGCAACCACCCGCTGCAACTCTATTCGCTGGCCACGCCCAATGGGCAAAAGGTCACGATCCTGCTCGAGGAGCTGCTCGAGGCCGGGTATGACGCCGAATACGACGCCTGGCTGATCCGCATCAACGATGGCGACCAGTTCGGCAGCGGCTTCGTGGCGGCCAATCCCAACAGCAAGATCCCGGCGCTGATGGATCGTGGGGTGACGCCGCCGCGCCGGGTGTTCGAATCGGGGGCGATCCTGGTCTATCTGGCCGAGAAGTTCGGCGCCTTCCTGCCCACGGACCCGGCGGCCCGGACCGAGGCGATGAACTGGCTGTTCTGGCAGATGGGGTCCGCCCCGTTCCTGGGCGGCGGCTTCGGGCATTTCTATGCCTATGCGCCCCACAAGATCGAATACGCCATCGACCGCTACACCATGGAGGCCAAGCGCCAACTGGATGTGCTAAACCGCTACTTGGCCGATCACCGCTTCATGGCGGGCGAGGACTATTCCATCGCCGACATGGCGATCTGGCCCTGGTACGGGCAGGTCGTCGCGGGCAAGCTGTACGGCGACGCGGCGACGTTTCTGGATGCCGGGATCTATGGCCATGTCCGCCGCTGGCACGACGAGATCGCCGCGCGTCCCGCCGTGCGGCGCGGGATCATGGTCAACAAGACCAATGGCGAGTTGTCCGAGCAGTTGTGGGAACGCCACGACGCGTCGGATTTTGAAAGCCGCACGCAGGACAAGATCGGAACGGAATGAGAAAGGGGGGCGTTGCCCCCCGTCCTTCGGACTCCTCCCAGGATATTTACGACCAAGACAAAGGCGTTTTGCCTTGGTGTCAAATATCCCACGGGGGGTCCGGGGGTGTGAAACCCCCGGTCTTCCGATGGTTCAGTTCCGCGTGCGGTCGACCATCTTGCCCTTGGAGATCCAGGGCATCATCTCGCGCAGCTTGGCGCCCACCTGTTCGATCTGGTGTTCGTCGTTGATCCGGCGCGTGGCCTTGAAGGACGGCTGGCCGACGGCGTTTTCCTGCATGAAGTCGCGCACGAATTTGCCCGACTGGATATCGCGCAGCACAGCCTTCATGCGGGCCTTGGTCTCGTCATAGGGCAGGATGCGCGGGCCGCTGACGTATTCGCCGTATTCGGCCGTGTTGCTGATCGAATAGTTCATGTTGGCGATGCCGCCTTCATAGATCAGGTCGACGATCAGCTTCACCTCGTGCAGGCATTCGAAATAGGCCATCTCGGGTTCATAGCCGGCTTCCACCAGCGTCTCGAAGCCCATGCGGATCAGTTCGACCAGACCGCCGCACAGCACTGCCTGTTCGCCGAACAGGTCGGTCTCGCATTCCTCGCGGAAGTCGGTCTCGATGATGCCCGACCGCCCGCCGCCGATGGCCGAGCAATAGGACAGGCCCAGATCCAGCGCCTTGCCGGACGCATCCTGGTGGACGGCCACCAGGCAGGGCACGCCGCCGCCCTTGACGTATTCGCCGCGGACCGTGTGGCCGGGGCCTTTCGGGGCCATCATGATGACATCGACGCCGGGCTTGGGTTCGATCAGGCCGAAATGCACGTTCAGGCCGTGGGCGAATGCGATGGCCGCGCCGTCGCGCAGGTTGTCGTGAACGTATTTCCGGTAGGTTTCAGCCTGCAATTCGTCCGGCATGGTGAACATGATGACATCGCACCAGGCCGCGGCCTCGGCGATGCCCATGACCTTCAGGCCCTCGCCTTCGGCCTTTTTCGCGGACGGGCTGCCCTCGCGCAGGGCGACGACGACGTTGCGGGCGCCCGAATCGCGCAGGTTCAACGCATGGGCATGGCCTTGGCTGCCATAGCCCAGGATCGCGACCTTCTTGTCCTTGATAAGATTCACGTCGCAGTCGCGGTCATAGTAAACGCGCATGGGGATCGTCCTTTCCGTTTCGAATTGCCGCTGTTGTAGACAGTCCTTCGTGAAAAATAGCATCGAAGACATCACAAGATATGCAAATCTTGCTATGGACATGCCAGATTTCCGCCATTAATGAAAAATTCATGCCCGATCAGACCGATCATCGCATTTTGCGCCATCTTCTGGCCGACCCCGAGGCGCCGAATGCCGTCCTGGCCCAGCGCGCGGGCGTGGCCCCGGCCAGCCTGTGGCGCCGTCTGGAAAAGATGCGCGCGACAGGGGTGATCGCGGCCATCCAGACGCGCATCGACTGGCGCGCCCTGGGATACGAGGTGCAGGTCAGCCTGCGCTTTACCCTGGACAAGACCAGCCCGCGCGCCTTCGACGAATTCATCGCCGCCGCCCGGCAGGTGCCCGAGGTGACGGAAATCCAGACCTTTCTGGGCAGCGTGGATCTGCGCCTGTCGGTCATCGCGCGCGACATGGCGCATTGGCAGGGGATCTATCGCGACCGGATCCTGACCCTGCCGCATGTGTCCGACAGCGACGCGCTGATGCTGGTCAGCACCATCAAGGACAGCGGGGAACTGGCGCTGTGAGTGATCTGGACGCGACCGACCTGGCGATCCTGCGAATCCTGGCCGGCGATGCCACCCAGAGCGCCGCCGATGTGGGCCGCGCCATCGGCATCGGCCAGTCCGCGGTCTGGCGCCGCATCCGGCGGCTGGCCGACAGCGGCATTCTGGCCGGGCGGCGGGTGATCGTGGACAACGCCGCGCTTGGCTTTGGCGTGACGGTCTTTCTGGGCATCCGCCTGGCCGCCAAGGGCCGCACCAGCCTGGAGGACTTCGAGCGCGCCGTCACCGCCATCCCCGAGGTGCAGACCGTCCAGCATGTCCTGGGCCAGTTCGATTACCGCCTGCGCATCACCGCGCGCGACATCAGCGATTTCGAACGCATCCTGCGCCGCCGCATCATGACCCTGCCCGGCGTGGGCCAGGTCGAGGCGAACGTGATGCTGTCCGAGGAACGCAGGCCGGGGCCGCTGGGCCAGCCGGCCGACGGGTGAAACCTTTCCGGATCGGAACGGTTGGGACACTGCCCCCGCCGAAAGGACCGCCCGATGAGTTATCCGCGATTTCTTGGCACCATCGCCGTTTCCACGGTCGTGATGTTCGTGATGATGTATCTGAATACCTACACGCTCGACCATGTCTGGTTCAGCCAGACCCGTGCCTGGATGGCATTGACCATGGGTGGCGGCATGGCGATCGTGATGCTCTTGGCGATGTGGTCGATGTTTCCCGATCCCGGCAAGTCCGGCGCAATCCTGGTGATCGCGGCCGCAGCCTTTGCCGTGGGCCTGTTCATGGTGCGCAGCCAGGCGACGGTGGGCGACGTATCCTGGATGAAGGCCATGATCCCGCATCATTCCATCGCTATCCTGACCAGTTCGCGCGCCGACATCGACGACCCCCGCGTCCGCGCCCTGGCAGACCAGATCATCGAAACGCAGCGGCGCGAGATTGCCGAGATGGAGGCCCTCATCGCGGATCTGGAAGGCGGCGCCCGCGGCACCGGGGCCGACAGCCAATGACGGGGATTTGGCTGGTCGGGTGATCCGCCGCAGGATAAGAACGGCTCATGCAGAAGATCACCCTTCCCGAACGACCGAACTGGCGCGACACCGCGAAAGACGTGGGCTTTACCTTCGCCGACATGCATGGCGAACCCTATTGGGACGAAAGCTCGGCCTATCGGTTCACGCTGCGCCAGATCGAGGACGACATCGAGGATCCCTCGACCGACCTGCACGCCATGTGCCGCGATGCCGTGGCCGAGATCGTCGGCAGCGAAGGGATGATGGACCGGCTGGGCATTCCGGCCCCCCATCGCGACCTGATCGCCGACAGCTGGCGGCGCAATGAGCCGGAAATCTATGGCCGCCTGGATCTGGCCTATGACGGCACAGGTCCGGCCAAGCTGCTGGAATACAACGCCGACACGCCGACCTCGCTGTATGAGAGCGCCTCGTTTCAGTGGCAATGGCTTGAGGATCAGATGGCGGCGGGCGCGCTGTCGGGCGGGGCCGATCAGTTCAACGGCATCCACGAGGCGCTTGTCGAACGCTTTCGGGCGCTGTTCGACCCTAATACCGACATCCACTTCACCGCCGTGGCCGACAACCCCGAGGATTACGCCACCGTCGAGGCGATGGCCTGGGCCGCGCGCGAGGCCGGGATGGGCGCCCATTACAGCGACCTCGACAAGCTGGGCGTGACCAAGCAAGGCCAGTTCGTCGATGCCGAGGACCGGGTGATCGGCACGCTGTTCAAGCTCTATCCGTGGGAGGATCTGCTGCGCGACGATTTCGCGCGCCACATCAAGGGGTCGGGCTGCCTGTTTCTGGAACCCGCGTGGAAGGCGTTGGTGTCCAACAAGGGTATCCTGCCCGTGCTGTGGCAGATGTTTCCGGGCCATCCGAACCTGCTGCCCGCCTTCTTCGCCGACGACGTGGCCGACGCGCTTGTGGCGGGCGGCAGGCCCGTGCCCGCCGTGGCCGAGGCCTTCGGCAAGGTGGCAGACCAGTTCCGGCGCGCCCATGTGGTCAAGCCGATCTTTTCGCGCGAAGGCGCGGGCGTCAGCATCGTCGAGGGCGGCGACGTCACCGAAGCCTCGGCGAATACGGATTACGACCAGCATCCGCGCATCGTCCAGGCCTATGCGCCGCTGCCCGATTTCGACGGCTTCAAACCCATTGTCGGCGCCTGGATCGTGGGCGACCGATGCGTGGGCATGGGGATACGAGAGGATCGGGCGCGTATCACGCAGGATCTGTCGCGCTTCAAGCCGCATTTCATCGCGGAGCAGGGGGAAATGCCATGAGGAAACGTTCCAGAACCGTTGCGCTGACCATTCTGGGTGCCGCCAGCTTTGCCATCGCCGGCTGCCGCGATGAACAGGTGGACGCCCAGGCCTTTCCCGACCTGAATGCCTGTCTTGCGGCCGCCGGGGAAGGCGGGCTGTTTACCCAGGACGAATGCCGCCAGTCCTTTGCCGAGGCCGAACAGCTGCATGTCGAATCCGCGCCCCGCTACGACAGCCTGCAAGTCTGCGAGGAACAGCACGGCGTCGGCAACTGCGGATCCGAGGCGCAGCAGACCGGCGGCGGCATGGGCGGCATCTTCATGCCGCTGCTGGCGGGATATCTGATCGGGTCGATGCTGGGGGGCGGCGGATTGTCGCGGTCCCAGCCGATGTATCGCACGCCTTCCGGCGGCTATACCAACGCGGCCCGGACCAGCACGTTTTCCAGCAATACCGGACGCGCGGCGCTGAACAGCAGCCAATTCGCGCGGCCCGCACAGACGATGGGCCAGGCGCCCATGACCCGCGCCACGGCGTCCTCGCGCGGGGGGTTCGGTTCGTCGGCAGGCAGCAGGGCGGTCAGCGGTTGACAGCGGCGTCCGGGCGAGGAACCTTTCAGGGACCGGGGCGTCTTGCCTTGGCCCCTTTTCGTTGCAGGAGTTTATCGATGCCCCGTTTCGCCCCGTTTGCCGCCGTCCTGATGCTGGCGGCGACGCCTCTGGCCGCGCAGGATATCGTGGTGTCCTCGAAAATCGACACCGAGGGCGGATTGCTGGGCAACATGATCCTGCTGGCGCTGCGGGATGCCGGGCTGCCGGTGCGGGATCGGCTGCAACTGGGCGGCACACCGATCATGCGCGACGCCATCATCGCGGGCCAGATCGACGTCTATCCCGAATACACCGCCAACGGCGCCTTCTTCTTCAACGAAGGCGACAGCGACGTGTGGAAGGACGCGGCCCAGGGCTATGCCCGCGTGGCCGAACTGGACAAGGCGCAGAACGATATCGTCTGGCTGACCCCAGCGCCCGCCAACAACACCTGGGCCATCGCCCTGCGTCAGGACCTGGCCGAGGAAAACGGCCTGACCACCATGTCCCAGATGGGCGAGTGGATCGCGGGAGGCGGTCCGGTCAAGCTTGCAGCCTCCAGCGAATTCGTGACCTCGCCCGCTGCCCTGCCTGCGTTCCAGGACACCTATGGCTTTGCACTGACACCCGACCAGCTGGTCCAGCTTGCGGGCGGCGACACGGCCGCGACCATCGCGGCGGCGGCGCAGCAGACTTCGGGGGTCAACGCTGCCATGGTCTATGGCACCGACGGCGCGATCGCCGAGGCCGGGTTGCTGGTGATGGAGGATGACAAGGCCGTCCAGCCCGTCTATCAGCCCGCCCCCATCGTCCGGGCCAAGGTGCTTGAGGCGCATCCGCAGATCGCCGAGGTGCTCGAGCCGATCTTTGCCACCTTGACGCTGCAAACCCTGCAAACGCTGAATGGGCGCATCCAGGTCGGGGGCGAACCCGCGGCGGCCGTGGCCCAGGATTACCTGACCCAAGCGGGCTTTCTGGACTGACGCGCTGTGGCGCGGCTGTCCCGTCCCGCGATCCTGTTCGCGCTGATCGGGCTGGCCGGCCTGGCGCTGCCCCTGGTGCAGTTCAAGGCAAACCGCATCGTTCCCGGCAATGAGGTCGGTTTCGCGGGGCTGCCCTGGGGTCTTCCGATCCTGGTCATCCTGGGCATCGTCCTGATCGCCGGGCCTTTGCCCGGTTGGCCCGCCACGCTGCGTCTCATCGCGGCGGTAGGCGGCTTGGCCTGCGCCGCGCTGTCGTTGGGCGCCGCGGCAAGACATCTGGTGCCGGACGGAAACACCCTGGCGCGGGTTTCGCCCGGATCGGGCTTCTGGATGCTGCTTCTCGCATTCGGGCTGATTATGGCCGATGCCGTGACCCGGCTGCGGCCAAGGCTGTCGATGCGGTGGCTGATGCTGGTGGGAACCCTGGTGCTGGTCGCGGCGCTGCTGGGATCGGGCGCATTGGACGGCGTGTCGGTGATGCGGGAATACGATGCGCGCCGCGACCTGTTCCTGCGCGAAGCGCAAGCCCACCTGACGCTGGCCTTCGGGTCGCTGGGACTGGCGCTGCTGGCGGGAATCCCGCTGGGGATCGCGATCTTTCAGGCGCCGCGCTGGCGCGGCCCGGTGCTGGGGGCGCTGAACATCCTGCAAACCATTCCGTCGCTGGCACTGTTCGGGATCATGATCCCGATCTTCGGATGGATCGCGGCCACCCTGCCCGCCGCCGCGCAATGGGGCGTGTCGGGCATCGGCGCCTTTCCGGCGCTTGTGGCCCTGTTCCTGTATTCGCTGCTGCCGGTCGTGTCGAACACGCTGGCCGGCCTGACCGGCGTTCCCGCGGCCACCCGCGAGGCCGCCGCAGGTCTGGGCATGACCCGTGCGCAGGTTCTGGCGCAGGTGCTGATCCCGCTGGCGTTGCCGGTGCTGCTGGCGGCGGTCAGGATCGTGCTAGTCCAGAACATCGGCCTGGCGGTCATCGCCGGGCTGATCGGCGGGGGCGGGTTCGGCACCTTCGTCTTTCAGGGATTGAACCAGACCGCCATGGATCTGGTCCTGCTGGGGACGCTGCCGACCATCGCCCTGGCCCTGGTCGCGGGCATCGCGCTGGATCTGCTGGTCCAGGCAAGCAAAAGGACCGCGTCGTGATCGAAATCCAGAACCTGTCGCGCCTTTATGGCGGTGTCGCGGTCGTCGATGATGTCAACCTGACGGTCGGAACGGGCGAGCTGGCGGTGCTGGTCGGCACGTCGGGGTCGGGGAAGACGACGCTTTTGCGGATGATTAACCGGCTGGTCGAACCTTCGGCGGGCCGGGTGCTGATCGAGGGGGTGGATAGCGCGACCCTGCCCGCCCATCTTCTGCGGCGCCGGATCGGTTACGCCATCCAGGGGCACGGCCTGTTTCCGCACCGGACGGTGGCCCGGAACATCGCCACGGTGCCGCGCCTTCTGGGCTGGTCCCGCGCGCGGATCGACGCGCGCGTGGACGAACTGCTGGTCCTGTTCCAACTGGATCCCGCGCAGTTCCGCGACCGGATGCCGCATCAGTTGTCGGGTGGGCAGGCGCAAAGGGTGGGCGTGGCCCGCGCCCTGGCGGCCAAACCCGACCTGCTGCTGATGGACGAACCCTTTGGCGCCCTGGATCCGGTGATCCGGGCCAAGGCGCAGGCGGATCTGAAGGACATCCAGCGCCGCCTGGGCACGACGCTGATCCTCGTGACCCATGACATGGCCGAGGCCGTATCGCTGGGCGACCGTATCGCGGTGATGGACGCGGGCCGCTTGCTGCAATACGACACGCCCGCCCGGATCCTGACCAAGCCCGCGACGCCCTTTGTGCACGACCTGATCGGCACGGCGGACCGCGCATTGCGCCTGCTGTCGCTGACCCCGGTAGAAGCGGTTGCGATCCGGGGCACCGCCCCCGGCCCCGCGATTTCCCCCGATGCCAGCCTGCGCGACGCCCTGGCCGAATGCCTGTGGAGCGGGCGCGACGCCCTGCCGGTCCAAGGCGGAGGCCTGGTGACGCTGGATGTCCTGCGGGCGCAGGCCCGTCCCCGATGACGGGACGGATCCTGCTGGGGCTGGCGTTGCTGTTCCTTCTGGCCTTTCTGGCCGCGCCCGAGGTTTTCGCGCCGCTGTTCCAGCCGCTGACGCGCAACGATGCGCCCGCGATCTATACCCAGACCAGCCTTCTGTCCCTGACGCTGTCCCATCTGGCCATCGTGGCGGCGGCCGTGGCGGCCTCGACGGTCGCGGGGCTGGTGCTGGCCGTGCTTGTGACGCGCCCGGCGGGGCGCGAATTCCTGCCGCTGGCGCGCACGGTCACAGCCGTGGGCCAGACCTTTCCACCCGTCGCGGTGCTGGCCCTGGCCGTGCCGCTGATGGGTTTCGGGACCGGACCGACGCTGGTGGCGCTGTTTCTTTACGGTCTGCTGCCCGTGTTCGAAAACGCCCTGGCGGGACTGACTTCCCAGCCGCCCCATGTGGCCGAAGCCGCGCGCGGCATGGGCCTGACCCCCGCGCAGCGGCTGTGGCAGGTGGATCTGCCGCTGGCCCTGCCCCTGGTGCTGGCGGGGATGCGGCTGACGGCGGTGATCTCTCTGGGGACGGCGACCATTGGATCGACCGTCGCGGCCCGCACCCTGGGCGAGGTCATCATCGCGGGCCTTCTGTCATCCAACACCGCTTTCGTGCTGCAAGGCGGGCTGGTGGTCGGCATTCTGGCGGTGCTGATCCATCACGGATTCCAGGCAGCCGAGGCGCGTGTCCGCCGCCGCACCGGACAGGGCTAGATCCCGCCCCCCTGGCCGCGTCAGATGGCGACGGGCAGCACATGCCAGATGTCGGCCATATAGCCCCGGATCGTCCGGTCCGACGAAAAGAACCCCGACCGCGCGATGTTCAGGCACGCCATCCGGTCCCATCGGGCACTGTCGCGATAAACGGCATCCACCCTGCGCTGCGTGTCAAAATAATCGTCGAAATCGCTGGCCACCAGAAAAGGATCGTCGTTCCAGGTGCGGTCCAGCAGCGAGTAATAGCTGTCAGCCTGGCCAAAGCGGCCTTCGGCGATCAGTTGCAGCGCGGCTTTCAGATTTTCGCTTTTCTGGATCGCACGGCGGGCATGGCCCGGGGTGGCGGCCTCGGCCGCGGCCTCGGCCGCCGTCAGGCCGAACAGGAAAAAGTTCTCCGGTCCCACCAGGTCGCGGATTTCCACGTTCGCGCCGTCCAGCGTGCCGATGGTCAGGGCGCCGTTCATCGTGAACTTCATGTTGCCGGTGCCCGAGGCCTCTTTTCCCGCCGTGCTGATCTGTTCGGACAGGTCGGCCGCGGGGATCAGATCCTCGGCCATGGACACGTTGTAGTTCGGCGGATACGCGATTTGCAGGTATTTCGACGTCACGGGGTCGCTGTTGATGGCCGCCGCCACGTCGTTGATGAGGTGGATCACCGATTTCGCCAGCCAGTATGCGGGCGCGGCCTTGCCGCCGAAGATCTTGATGCGCGGCGTCCAGTCGCCGTTCGGGTCGTCGTGGATGCGCTGCCACAGGGCGATGGCTTCCAGGATGTTCAGAAGCTGGCGCTTGTATTCGTGAATGCGCTTGACCTGAACGTCAAAGATCGCATCGGGATCGGCCTTGACCCCAAGCCCGGCCAGCAGGCCGTCCGACAGCCAGACCTTGTTGGCACGCTTGATCCCGCCCAAGGCCTGACGAAAGGCGGCGTCCCCGGCATGGGGTTCCAGATCGCGCAGCCGGTCCAGGTCGGTGGTCCATCCCTCGCCGATGGTGTCGTCCAGCAGTTGCGCCAGGCCGGGATTGGACATGCGCAGCCAGCGGCGCGGGGTGACGCCGTTGGTCTGGTTCACGATCCGGTCGGGATGCAGCCGGTGCAGGTCGGCAAACACCGTGTCCTTGACCAGTTCGGTGTGCAGCGCGGACACGCCGTTGACCTTGCCGGCCATGATGAAGGCCAGTTCGCCCATCTGCACCTGGTCGTGCTGGATGATCGAGACATGCCCCGCCCGGCCGCTGCTGGCGCGGTGGTCGTCGTCGATCATCTGGATGATCTGCATGTGGCGCGGCAGCACGCCGCCCATCAGCCAGGTGGACCAGCGTTCCAGTGCCTCGGGCATGAGGGTGTGGTTGGTATAGTTCAGCGTGCCCCGTGCCAGATCGCGGGCCTGGTCGAAGGGCAGGCCGTGGTCGTCCATCAGCAAGCGGATCAGTTCCGGCCCGGCGATGGCCGGGTGGGTGTCGTTCAGCTGGATCGCCACCTTGTCGGGCAGCCGCTTCAGGTCGCCATGCTCTGACAGAAAGCGCCGCAGGATGTCCTGCAACGAGGCCGAGGTCAGGAAATATTCCTGCTTCAAGCGCAGTTCCTTGCCCGATCCCGTGGTGTCGTCGGGATACAGGACGCGCGACAGGGTGCGGGCCAAGGCCTCGGGTTCGGCGGCGGCCGTGTGGTCGCCCGCGTTGAAGCGGTGCAGATCCAGCAGCGTGGTCGGATGCGCCCCCCACAGGCGCAGCGTGTTGGCCCAGTGTCCGCCCCAGCCGATCACCGGCGTGTCATAGGCCCGCGCGATCACGCTTTCGCCCGGACGCCAGACGGCGCGGCCGTCCACCGTTTCCACATGCCCCTTGAACCCCACGGTATAGCTGTAGTCGATCTTGACGAATTCCCACGGATGGGGCTGGTTCAGCCAGTCCTCGGGCGTCTCGACCTGCTGGCCGCCTTCGAACCGCTGGCGGAACAGCCCGTGTTCATAACGGATCCCATAGCCGAAGGCCGGGCAGTTCAGCGATGACAGCGATTCCATGAAACAGGCCGCCAACCGTCCCAGGCCGCCATTGCCCAAGGCCGCGTCGGGTTCGTCGTCCAGGATTTCCTGGCGGTCCAGGCCCAGCATCCGCAACGCCTCGTCCATGGGCTTTTCCAGCCGCAGGTTGATGATGGCGTCGTCCAGGATGCGGCCGATCAGGAATTCCATCGACAGGTAATAGACCCGCTTGGCCCCCTGGTCGCGCGCGGCGCGAAAGGCATTGACCCAGGTTCCCGCCATCAGATCGCGCACGGTATAGCTGACCGCAAGCCGCCAGTCGAAGGGCGTCGCGAATTCCGCCCCGCGGCCCTGGCTGTGGGTCAGGTGGTGCAGGATCTGATCGCGCAGGGCCAGGGCCGTGGGGGTGTTTCTCAAGATCGGACCTCTTGCAAAAGGGAATCGGCAATCATGACAGAACGCCGCCGGACAGCCATTCTACCGGTCAGGCGTTTAATTTTTGTTGCCAGCTTTCCAGGCCATTGAAAAGTCCCGGCCTGATCCGGCTGGCCCGCGTTCGGCGACTGCCCGATTCGTCGGCGGGCGGTCAGGTATCGGCCGGCAGGCCGCACAGGACAAAGGCCACCACGCTTTCCGCGGCGATCCGTTCGGCCTTGCCCGCCCTTTGATCGGGAACGGTATCGCCGGCGCTGTCCAGGCGTCGGCGCCAATGGCCGCCCTGCGTGGGGTCGGGCAGGCGCACGGTCGCATCGGGACCGTTGTTGAACACCAGAAAGATCGCGCCCGGCAAAGCGGCATAGGAGGGCGTGCCGGACGCCATGCGCATTTCGGCGGCCAGCAGGCGCAATTCGGGATCAACCCAGTCCTCGGGCGTCATCGGCGCCCCGTCGGCGCGGCGCCAGAACAGGTCGGGCAGCCCATCCTGTTCGCGCGGCTGGCTGTGCAGGAACCGGCGCTGGCGCAGGATCGGATGCGCCTTGCGGAACGCGACCGCCTGGCGGCAGAACTCCAGAAAGGCCGGATCGGCCCCGTCCCAATCGACCCAGCCCAGGGGATTGTCCTGGCAATAGGCGTTGTTGTTGCCCCCCTGCGAATTGCCCAGCTCGTCGCCCGCCAGCATCATGGGCGTGCCCTGGCTCAGCAGCAGGGTCGCCATCAGGTTGCGGCGGCGGCGGTCGCGGCGGTCGCGGATCGCGGGATCATCGGTCGGGCCTTCGACGCCCATGTTGTCGGACAGGTTGTGGTTGTGGCCGTCACGGTTTTCCTCGCCGTTGGCCTCGTTGTGCTTTTGCTGGAAGCTGACGGTGTCCATCAGCGTGAAGCCGTCATGGGCCGCGATGAAGTTGACCGACGACGTGGCCGCGCGCCCGTCGTGGTCGAACCGCGCCGCCGATCCGGCGATGCGCTTGGCCAGGGTGGCAACCGTCCCCCCCTCGCCCCGCCAGAAGCCGCGAACCCGGTCGCGGAACTTGTCGTTCCATTCGCAGAACGGCGCGGGGTATGCGCCCAGCTGATAGCCGCCCGGCCCGATGTCCCACGGCTCGGCGATCAGCTTGACGCGGTTCAGGACCGGATCCTGGCGGATCGCGCGGAACAGCGGCGCATCGCGGTCGAACATCCCCCGCGTGCGTCCCAGCGCCGAACACAGGTCGAAGCGGAAGCCGTCCACATGCATCGCCTCGACCCAATAGCGCAGGCTGTCCATCACCAGCCGCAGCGCAAAGGGGCTGTCCAGATTCAGGACGTTGCCGGTGCCGGCGTCGTTGACATAGAACCGCCGGTCGTCCGCCAGCCGGTAATAGGCGGCGTTGTCGATGCCGCGGAACGACAGGGTGGGGCCAAGCTCGTTCCCCTCGGCCGTGTGGTTGTAGACCACGTCCAGGATCACCTCGATACCGGCCTGATGGAACCGAGCCACCATCTGCTGGAATTCGGCGATGTCGCCGTCGCGCATGTAGCGCGGTTCGGGCGCGAAAAAGCCATAGGACATGTAGCCCCAGTAATTCGTCATCCCCCGGTCGGTCAGAAACCGGTCGTCGGCAAAGGCCTGGGCCGGCAGCAGTTCGACCGCCGTGACGCCCAGGCCGTTCAGGTGGTCCAGGATCGGATCGGACGCCATGGCCAGCCAGGTGCCGGGGTGCCGCACGTCCGGGTGCAGCATGGTCAGGCCTTTGACATGCGCCTCGTAGATGACGGTTTCCGTCAGGGGGCGGCGCAGGGGGCGGTCGTCGCCCCAGCTGAAGGCCGGATCCACCACCACGCAGCGCGGCATGTGCGCGGCGCTGTCGCGGCGGTCAAAGGACAGGTCGCCATCGTGATGGCCCGCGCGGTATCCGAACAGCGCGTCATGGTTGCGCGGTCCGCCGGTCAGGCGTTTCGCATAAGGGTCGATTAGCAGCTTGTTGGGGTTGAAGCGGTGCCCGTCGCGTGGACGATAGGGGCCGTGGACCCGGTATCCATACTGCTGTCCCGGCGCCAGCCCGGCGATGTAGCCGTGCCAGATGTGCCCGTCGCGTTCCGGCAGGGGAATCCGGGTTTCGCGGTGCTTGCCGTCGAACAGGCACAGCACCACCTGATCGGCGTGTTGGGAAAAGATCGCGAAGTTCACCCCGCCCCCGTCGAACGAGGCGCCAAGCGGGAAGGGATGCCCCGCCGTGATCGTGTGGTTCATGGTTCCGCCGTCAGCCTTGCATAAAGCGCGGCATAGGCCCGCGCCGACTGGTCCCAGCCCACGGGCTGGGCCATCGCGTTCGCCACCAGCCGGGACCACGTTTCCCGGTCCCTGTAAAGCAGGCACAGCCGGACCAGCGCGCCGCGCAGCGCATCCGCCGTCACCGGAGAGAATTGCAGGCCGGTGGCCACGCCCTGCGCCAGCGCCGCGGGGGATGCGTTGATGACCGTGTCGGCCAGCCCGCCGGTCAGCCCGACCACGGGGATCGTGCCGTATCGCAGCCCGTACATCTGCGTGAGGCCGCAGGGTTCGAACCGAGACGGCACCAAGATCGCATCGCCCCCGGCAATCAGCCGGTGGGACAATCCCTCGTCATAGCCGATGCGGACGGCGACATGCGGATTCTGTTCGCCCAAGGTGCGGAACGCGTATTCCAGCGTCGGATCGCCCGAACCCAGCAGGGCTAGTCGTCCGCCGTGATCCAGCAATGCGGGCAACGCCTCCAGCACCAGATCCAGTCCCTTCTGATGCGTCATCCGCGACACGATCACGCACAGCGGACCGTCCGCGTCGGGCAGGCCCATCTCGGCCCGCAGGGCGGCGGTGTTGGCGGCCTTGCCATCAAGGTCGCGATAGGGCCGGACCGCCGGATCGGCGGCGGGGTTCCAGGCATCTGTATCGATGCCGTTCAGAATGCCGGTCAGCGATTCGCGGCGATGCCGCATCACCCCGTCCAGGCCCATGCCGAATTCGGGGGTCATCAGTTCCTCGGCATAGGTGGGCGACACGGTGGTCAGCGCATCGGCGCCCATCAGCCCCGCCTTCAGCGCGGAAATGCCGCCCCAGTATTCATAGCCATCGACCGTGAAACGCCCCGGATCCAGGCGCAGGGAATGCATCCGCCAGGCCGCGGTCGCGCCCGTAAAGGCGATGTTGTGGACCGTCAGCACCGTGGCCGGGCCGCCGCCCATCTGGCGCAGGTATTCGGTGACGAACCCCGCCTGCCAGTCGTGGCCATGCAGCACCTGCGGCTGCCAGCCGCCCGCGCCGTGGACGCCCACATGCGCGCCGACCCAGGACAGGGCGGCAAAGCGTTCGGGGTTGTCCGGCCAGTCGCGCCCGTCCGGTCCCAGATAGGGATTGCCCGCCCGCCCGAACAGATGCGGCGCGTCGATCACCAGCAGATCCAGCCCCGCCGCCTGCCCCGCCAGCAGCCGCGCCGGGCTGCCGAACAGGTCGTCAAAGCGCCCAATCTCGGCCCCGTCCCGCAAGGCCGACATCACTGCGGGATAGCCGGGCAGCAGGGTGCGCATGTCCACCCCTTCGGGGCGCAGCGCGGCGGGCAGCGCGCCGGCCACGTCGGCCAGCCCGCCGGTCTTGACCAGCGGCGCGCATTCCGAGGCGACCGACAGAACCCGGATCACAGGCTTTCCGCCCGCCTGTCCAGCATGTCCTGGGTAATCAGGGTGATGCCCCCGTCGCTGACGCGGAACCACCGCCCGTCTTCGGCCGGATCCTCGCCCACGACCAGGCCTTCGGGAATGACCACCCCGCGGTCGATGACCACCCGCGTCAGCCGCGCGCGCCGCTGCACGGTGACATAGGGCAGCGCCACCACATGATCCAGCGACGCGAAGCTGTTGGTGTGGACCTGCGTGAACAGCAGCGAATTGCGCACCTCGGTCCCCGAGATGATGCAGCCGCCCGACACCATCGACGACACGGCGATGCCGCGCCGGTCGGCCTCGTCATGGATGAATTTCGCGGGCGGCACGCTTTCGGAATAGGTCCAGATCGGCCAGTCGCGGTCCCACAGGTTCAGTTCGGGCGTGAAATTCGTCAGGTCGATATTGGCCTGCCAGAAGGCGTCGACGGTCCCCACGTCCTTCCAATAGGCGGGGGCGCCGGGCGCGCGTACGCAGGACACGTCGAAGCGATGCGCCATGGCCTTGCCGTTCTTCACGATGTCGGGGATCAGGTCGTTGCCGAAATCGTGGCTGGAATTTGGATCTTCCGCATCCTTTTGCAAAAGGTCGCGCAGGAACGGCCAGTTGAACACATAGATCCCCATGGACGCCAGCGCGCTGTCGGGATCGTCGGGCATTCCCGGCGGATCGGCGGGTTTTTCCAGAAACGAGGTGATGCGCCCCGCGTCGTCCACCGCCATCACGCCGAAGGCCACGGCCTCCATCCGCGGGACGGTCAGGCAGCCGATGGTCACGTCGGCCTGGTTTTCGCAATGTTCGCGCAGCATCACCTCGTAATCCATCTTGTAGATGTGATCGCCCGCCAGGATGATGATGTAATCGACGTCATAGCTGTCCACGATGTCGATGTTCTGGGCCACCGCGTCGGCCGTGCCGCGATACCACATGGATTCGTCGTACCGCTGGCTGGCAGGCAGGATGTCCATGAATTCGTTGCGTTCGGCGCGAAAGAAGTTCCAGCCCCGCTGCACGTGGCGGATCAGGCTGTGGGCCTTGTATTGCGTGGCGATGGCGATCTTGCGAATGCCGGAATTCATCGCGTTCGACAGCGCGAAGTCGATGATGCGGGCCTTGCCGCCGAAATAGACGGCCGGTTTCACCCGGCGGTCGGTCAGTTCCCTCAGACGGCTGCCCCGTCCGCCGGCCAGCACAAAGGCCATCGCGCGCCGCGTCAATCTGATTTCGGCCATGGTCAAACATCCTCCCCCTTATCACTGTCGCCTGCGACGAAGATCACCACCGACAGGGGCGGCAGCACGATCGCCATGGATGCGGGCTGGCCGTCCTGCGCGGTCCCATCGGCCTGCACACCCCCCAGGTTGCCCATGCCGCTGCCGCCATAAAGCGGGGCGTCCGTATTGATCGCCTCGCGCCAATGGCCCGCCCGCGGCACGCCGATGCGGAAATCCGGGCGCGGCACGGGCGTGAAGTTGCAGGCCACCACGACCGGCGGATCCCCCGCATCGCCCCGGCGGATCCAGACATAGGTCGATTGCGCCGGATCGGTGGCGACCCACTGGAACCCCTCCGGCTCGGCATCCTTGCGGTGCAGCGCGGGGGTCGCGCGGTAAAGCCGGTTCAGGTCGCGCACCAGCGCCTGCACGCCTTGATGCCGAGGCTGGGCGGCGGCGGGCCAGTTCAACTCGCCGTTGTGGTTCCATTCCTCGGGCTGGCCCCATTCGCAGCCCATGAACAGCAGCTTCTTGCCCGGATGGCCCCACATGAAGCCGTAATAGGCGCGCAGGTTCGCGAACTGCTGCCATTCGTCGCCGGGCATCTTGCGCAGCATCGACCCCTTGCCGTGCACGACCTCGTCGTGGCTGATCGGCAGGATGAAATTTTCCGAAAACGCGTACATCAGCCCGAAGGTCATCAGGTCGTGGTGATAGCGCCGGTGCACCGGATCGCGGCTCATGTAGCGCAGCGTGTCGTTCATCCAGCCCATGTTCCACTTGAACCCGAACCCCAGGCCCCCCGCATCGACCGGGGCCGACACCTTGGGAAACGACGTGCTTTCCTCGGCCACGGTCATGATGCCGGGGGATCCCGCATAGGCGGCGACGTTCATGTCCTTCAGGAAATCGATGGCCTCCAGATTCTCCCGCCCGCCATGCCTGTTGGGGATCCACTGGCCTTCGCTTCGCGAATAATCGCGGTACAACATGGACGCCACGGCATCCACGCGCAGCCCGTCGATATGGTATTCCTCAAGCCAGTACAGGGCATTGGCAATCAGATAGTTGCGGACCTCGGTCCGGCCATAGTTGTAGATCAGGGTGTTCCAGTCCTGATGGAACCCCTCGCGCGGGTCGGCATGTTCATACAGCGCGGTGCCGTCGAACCGGGCCAGACCATGCGCATCGGTCGGGAAATGGCCGGGCACCCAGTCCAGCAGGATGCCCAGGCCCGCCTCGTGCGCGGCCTCGACCAGATCGCGGAATTCGTGCGGGGGGCCAAAGCGGATGGTCGGCGCATACATCCCGACCGGCTGGTATCCCCAGGATCCGTCGAACGGAAACTCGCTGACCGGCAGCAGTTCCAGATGCGTGAAGCCCATGTCCACCGCATAGGCCACCAGATCGCGCGCCAGTTCCTTGTAGGACAGCGGCCGCCCGCCCTGATCCAGCCGGCGGCGCCAGGATCCCAGATGCACCTCGTAGATGCTGATCGGCGCCCGGCGGTCCTGCGCGTCCGCGCGGCCCGCCATCCAGTCGCCGTCCTTCCAGCCGAAACCGGAAATATCGCGCACCACGCTGGCCTTTTCGGGGGGATGCTGGCTGCCGAAGCCCACCGGATCGGCCTTCATCAGCAGCCCGTCGTCGGCCCCCAGGATCTCGTATTTGTAAAGCGTCCCTTCGGCCACGCCCGGCAGGAAAATCTCCCACACGTCGCTGCCGCCGATGCGGCGCATCGGGTGGCGCCGCCCGTCCCAGGAATTGAACGGACCCACCACCGACACCCGCCGGGCATTGGGCGCCCAAACCGCGAAATGCGTTCCCGCCACGCCTTCGTGGGTCATGACATGGGCGCCAAGCGCCTGCCACAGCCGGCGGTGCGTGCCTTCGCCCAGCAGGTGCAGATCGACCTCGCCCAGAACGGGACCAAAGCGGTAAGGATCATCGAATACCCATTCGACCCCGCCCCCGGACCGCGCCTTCAACCGATAAGGCCCGTCGACCCTGCCCCGGAACAGGTCGCCCGACACCCGGTCCAGCAGCACATCGCCATTCCCGGTCACGGCGGATAAGGCGGCCACGTCGGGGTGATAAACGGTCAGCCAGCCGTCGTGCGGACCCAGCAGATCGAACGGACGGCCGCAGCGCCCCCCCGACAGGGCGGCGATGTCGTCGTTCGTCAACTGTGCGATCCCCGGCATCTGTCCCATGAACCCACCTTAACCCGTCCGCAAATCGGGGCAATCGGTGTTCTAACGCCGAAACCGCCTTTCCGGTGCCACGCCGGTGGTGTTTGATCGCAGCGATGGCCAAAACTTCACAGGAGAGCCGAATGACCGAATGGTGGCGCGACGCGGTGATCTATCAGATCTATCCCCGCAGCTTTCAGGACAGCGATGGCGACGGCATCGGCGACCTGCCCGGCATCACCCGGCGGCTGGACCATGTGGCGTCGCTGGGGGTGGATGCGATCTGGCTGTCGCCGATCTTCACCTCGCCGCAAAAGGACATGGGTTATGATGTCAGCGATTACTGCGACATCGACCCGCTGTTCGGCACCCTGGCCGATTTCGACGCGCTTGTCGCCCGCGCCCATGATCTGGGGCTGAAGGTCATCATCGACCAGGTCATCAGCC
The DNA here is from genome assembly GCF_900188295.1 of Paracoccus sediminis. Lineage (GTDB taxonomy): Bacteria > Pseudomonadota > Alphaproteobacteria > Rhodobacterales > Rhodobacteraceae > Paracoccus > Paracoccus sediminis. The sequence goes on along the minus strand of NZ_FZNM01000002.1, from coordinate 368,342 downwards.
ATTCCAGCGACCTGCACCCCTGGTTCGCGGAAAGCCGCAGGAATCGCGACAACGACCGCGCCGACTGGTATGTCTGGGCCGACCCGAACCCGGACGGCACGCCGCCCAACAATTGGCCCTCGGTCTTTGGCGGCCCGGCATGGGAGTGGGAGCCGCAGCGGCGCCAGTATTACCTGCACAATTTCCTGATCGAACAGCCCGACCTGAACCTGTGGAACCGCGACGTTCAGGACGCGCTGCTGGATTCGATGCGCTTCTGGCTGGAACGCGGCGTGGACGGATTCCGGTTGGACACCGTGAACTATTACTTCCACGACACGCGGCTGCGCAGCAACCCGCCCAATCCCGACCACACGGGACCGGACACCTATGGTTATCAGCGCCACATCTATTCCAAGAACCGGCCCGAAAACATCGCCTTCCTGAAACGGATGCGGCGCCTGACCGACGAATACGACGCCCGCATGATGGTGGGCGAGGTGGGCGATGGCGGCGACACCTCGATCCGCATCATGGCGGAATACACGGCGGGCAGCGACCGGCTGCACATGTGCTACAGCTTCGAGATGCTGAGCGCGGACTTCACCGCTCGCCATTTCCGCCACACCATCGAAGGGGTCCACAACGGCGCACCCGACGGCCATGCCTGCTGGTCGTTTTCCAACCACGACGTGTTCCGCCACGTCACCCGCTGGATGCCCCATGCGGAATCGCCCGAATCCATCGCCCGGCAGGCGGTCGCCATGCTGCTGTCCTTTCCCGGCACCATCTGCCTGTATCAGGGCGAGGAGCTGGGCCAGACCGAAACCGAACTGGAGTATTCCGAACTGACCGATCCTCCGGCCCTGCGCTTCTGGCCCGAGGTCAAGGGCCGCGACGGGTGCCGCACGCCGATGGTCTGGGACGACAGCGCCAATGCGGGATTTTCCGACGCAAGGCCCTGGCTGCCGGTCAAGGCGCCGCAGGCCGCGCGGGCCGTGGCGGGCCAGCAGGCCGACAACGACAGCGTTCTGTCGGCCTATCGCGCCACCATTGCGTTCCGCAAGGCGCAGGCGGCCCTGCGCTGGGGCGAGACCTCGTTCATCGATCTGCCCGAACCGATCCTAGCCTTCCATCGCCGCCTGGAAGAGGAGGCGACGACCTGCGTCTTCAACCTGTCCACGGTTCCTGCGACCCTGACCCTCTCGGAGAGTACGGATCTGGTCGGCCCGTCACGGGCAACGCTGTCGGGCAAGGTGCTGGACCTGCCGGCCAACGGCTTCGCGTGGCTGAAGGGCGCGGTCGGCCTGTCCGCCTGACCTCTCAGTCCGGCCTGCGCCGCACGAACAGTTCGAACGCCAGATAAATCCCGGCGGCCCCCGACAACAGCGCCCAAAAGGGGCTGCCGGTATAAAGCTCGACCCCCGCCCAGGCCAGCGGGACGACCACGCACAGGATGCGCACCCACAGATGCCGGAAGAATGGGGCATTCGGATCAACCAGCATCTGTAGACTCCTGCATTTTTCGTTGGTTCGGATATTCCTTGCCGCCCTTATAACCCCGCCTGCCACGGCGGCGCCTCGGAAAAGGCCGCCGCCACATGGTCGATGAAGGCGCGGGTCTTGCGCGGCATCGGCCGGACCGGCGGCCAGATCACGCTGATGGGCAGCGGGCGCGGGGCCATGTCGGGCAGCAGGCGCACCAGCCGCCCGTCGCGCAGCGCGTCGTGGACAATGAACAACGGCAGCAGCGCCAGCCCCAGACCGCCGATGGCCAGATCGCGGATCGCGTCGCCGTTGTTCGCGGTAATCCGCCCCAAGGGCGGCGGCGGCACGTCGGCAAAGGGCCACAGATCCCCCATCCGCGCGTGCAGATAGCCGATGGCGCGGTGCCGCGCCAGATCGTCCGGCCCGTCGACCGCGCCCTGCACGGCCAGATAATCCGGGCTTGCGACCAAGACGCGGGGGTCTTCGCACAGCCGTCGCGCCATCAGGCTGCTGTCCTTCAGATCGCCGATGCGCAGGCCCACGTCGAAGCCCGCGCGGCCCAGGTCGGCCTGCTGGTCGTCGTAATCCAGCACGATCTCCAGTCCCGGATGGGCGCGGGCGAACCCGGCGATCACCGGGCCAAGGTGGCGGATGCCAAAGCTCATGGGCGCGGCGATGGCCAGCCGTCCGCGCAATGCGGTTTGGGCGCCCACGCTCTCGGTCGCGGCGACCAGTTCGGCCAGCGCCGGGCGCAGCCGGTCGGCCAGCGCCAGCGCGGCGTCGGTGGGCACGATCCGTCCCGCATGGCGGACAAACAGCGCCACGCCCAGGGCCGCCTCGAAATCGCTGATCCGCTTGCTGACCACGGATTTCGACAGATCCGCCCGCGCCGCGGCGCCGGATATGCTGCCCGCATCCAGCACCGCCAGGAACGTCCGTATGTCGCTGATCGACCAGTCCATGCAGGCAGCATAGCCCGCCCCCGGCCGTTCGCAAGAACCGAACGCCGCATTGCCCGCAAGACGGGTGACGCGAACGGCCCATCTGCGCCATATTGATGCCAACCCACAGGAGGCGCCCCATGCAACTGACCGGAATCCACCACCTGACCGCCATCACCGCCGATGCCGCAGGCAACAACCGCTTCTACACCGACACGCTGGGCCTGCGCCGGGTCAAGAAGACGGTGAACCAGGACGACACCTCGGCCTATCACCTCTTTTTCGCGGACGGGGCGGGCACACCGGGGACGGACATCACCTTTTTCGACTGGCCCGCGGCCCGCGAACGGCGCGGCACCCACGCGATCACCCGCACCGGTCTGCGCGTGGCGGAAGACAGCGTTGACTGGTGGGCCGCGCGCCTGTCGGACCTGGGCGTATCCACCGGCAAGATCACAGACTTGGACGGCCGCGCCAGCCTGGATGTCGAAGACCCCGAGGGCCAGCGCCTGCGCCTGGTCGCCGCGCCCGATCCCGCGGGCCAGCCCTGGGACCGCGGCCCGGTCCCCGCCGAACACCAGATCCGCGGGCTTGGCCCGATCACGATTTCCGTGCCCGATCTGGCCCCGACCCAAGCCGTGCTGACCCAGGTCATGAACATGACCCCGGTGCGCGACTATGCCAGCCCGGACGGGCAGGGCCGCGTCCATGTCTTTGCCATGGGCGACGGGGGCGCGGCCGCCGAACTGCATGTCGCGGTCCAGCCCGGCCTGCCTGCGGCGCGCCAGGGCGCGGGCGGGGTCCATCACGTCGCCTTCCGTGTGCCCGACACCGCCGCGCTGACCGAATGGACGCGCCGCGTGGGCGGGTTCCGCGTCCCCAACTCGGGCGAGGTCGAACGCTATTATTTCCGCTCGCTGTACTTTCGGGAACCGGGCGGCAACCTGTTCGAACTGGCCACGGACGGGCCGGGTTTCGACGTGGACGAACCACGCGACACGATGGGCCAGGGCCTGTCCCTGCCGCCGTTTCTGGAAGGCAAGCGCGCCGCCATCGAGGCGCGGCTGAAACCGCTGGACTAATATCCGGTCGCAAGGAGGACTCCATGACCACCATCCTTGGCCTGTCCGGCAGCCTGCGCCGCGCCTCGATCAACGCGGGCCTGCTGCGGACCGCGCGCGACGTGGCGCCCGACGGGGTGAATATCATCGTCGGGGATATTTCGCAGGTGCCATTGTACAACGGTGACGACGAGGCCGCCCGTGGCACGCCCCCCGCCATCGCCGTGCTGAACGCCCAGCTGGCCGGTGCCGACGGCCTGCTGCTGGTCACGCCCGAATACAACAACGGCATTCCGGGCGTCTTCAAGAACGCCATCGACTGGATGTCGCGGGGCGAGGGGCTGGCGCTGTTCGCGGGCAAGCCGGTGGCGGTCATCGGCGCATCCCCCGGCGGGTTCGGGACCACGCAGGCGCAGACCCATTGGTGGCCGGTGCTGCGCACCTTGAAGACCCGGCCCTGGTGGGACGGGCGGCTGATGGTATCGCGGGCGGGCGGGCTGTTCGACGCCGACGGCAACCTGACCGACGACAAGACCCGCGCGCAGCTTGCCGATTTCGTCGCGGGTTTCGCCGCGAGCCTGGCCTCAGGAAAGGACTGAACCATGAAATCCATCGACCATGTGGCCCTGACCGTGCGCGACCTGCCCGGCATGACGGCCTTTTATCGCGACGCCATCGGGCTGACCCCATTGGGCGGCGACGGTGAAACCGCGCGCCTGGGCGCGGGCGACCGCACCCTGCTGGAACTGCGCCGCGACCCCGCCGCGCGGCCCCGCGATCCGCGCCAGGCGGGGCTGTTCCATACGGCCTTCCTGCTGCCCGACCGCGCCGCCCTGGCCCGCTGGCTGCGCCATGCGGCCGACAGCGGCACCCGCCTGTCCGGGGCCAGCGACCACGGCGTCAGCGAGGCGCTGTATCTGGACGACCCGGAAGGCAACGGGATCGAGATCTATCGGGACCGCCCTGCGTCCGACTGGACCCGCACCGGCGACCGGATCGAGATGTTCACCCGCAGGCTGGATCTGGACCGCCTTCTGGCCGATGCCGATGCCCCCTGGACCGGCGCCCCCCAGGGCAGCACCGTGGGCCATGTCCATCTGCAAGTCGGCGATCTGGACCGCGCGGATGGGTTTTTCGCGGGTGATCTGGGCCTGACGCGCACCTTCGACGGGCCGGGCGGGGCGTGGTACGGCTGGGATGGATACCACCATCAGCTTGCCGGGAACGTCTGGAACAGCCAAGGCGCGGGGCGGCGCGAGGCGGACACCACGGGCCTGGCCGAGATCGCGGTGAACGATCCCGGTCGGTCGGACACCACGATGGCGGACCCCTGGGGCACGCCGTTCCGGTTCGTCTAGGCCCCGGCCATCCAGCCTGCCGCCGCCGTCAGGTCGTCCGCGGTCAGGTCGTGCCCGGCCTGGACCACGCGCGCGTCCAGATCGGCCCCCTGCGCCGCCAGCCAGTCGTTCAGCCGCGGCGCATGGGGACCATAGGGATCGCGCGCCCCGGCCAGCGTCAGGACCGCCAGCCCGGCCAGATCGGCCCGCGGCAAATCCTCCAGCACCGCCATGGGGCGCATCAGGATCGCGCGGCGGATCAGGCCCGGTTGCAGACCCATGACGGCGGCGGCGAAATTGGCGCCGTTGCTGTAACCCATCACCGTGATCCGCGCCGGGTCCAGGTCATAACCCGCCAGCGCCCCTTGCCAGAAGGCGGCAAAGGCCTCGGCCTCGGCCCGGATGTCGTCCTGGTCGAAGGTAGTCATGGTCAGGCGGCGGAAGAACCGCGCCACGCCTTCCTCGGCCGAACGGCCGCGCACGCCCAGCAACGTCGCATGCGGCGCGATGCGGTGGGCCAGCGGCATCAGGTCGGTTTCGGTTCCGCCGGTGCCGTGCAGCAGCACCAGGACCGAACCATCGGGCTGATTGGGCTGGCGAAGCCGGTGAACAAAGGGAAGCTCTCTCATCCGTATCCTTTCCTCGCCCGGACGGGCAAATTGCGGCAATCGCAGGCGCAGGTCGTCGGGGTCCGCGACCTGCGGGGGAAACATCAGGGTCCGGCCCAGGGAATCGGGGGCCTCGTCCACTGCCATGCCCGGACCGTCTGTCGCCAGTTCGATCAGGGTTTCCCCCGGTTCGCGGACATAAAGCGAGGTGAAATAACGCCGGTCGTGAACGGTCACGTCACCTGCATTGCGCTTGTTCAGGGCGGCATGATGGCCCTGCAAGGCGGCGCTGTCGGACACCCGCAGCGCCACATGATCGATGACCCCGGTTCCCGGAATGCCCGGCACGAAGCCCGAGGCGTCGCGAATGTCGATGGCATCGGCATCCGACAGAAGCCGCGTCACCGCCGCGTCCTGCGGCCCGATGCGATAGCCGAAGGGGCGCAGGAAGGCGGCCGTCTGTTCGGGCACATCCGACCAGATCGTCACCGCGCGGATCCGGGACGGGGCGGCGGGCCAGCCGGTCTCGGGCGCATCCGTGCCGACCAGCTTCACGATGATCCCGTCGGGATCGCGCAGCCGCAGCACGGGTTCGCCGAACTCTCGGGTCGGGCCTTCGATGCGCAGGCCGCGCTGCATCGCGCGCGTCAGCCAGTCGCCGATGCGCGCGGCGGGGATGGCCAGGGCGATCTCGGCCACGCGGCCATGGCCCACCCGGCCCGGCGCGCCGTCCTGCCAGACCAGAAAGCTGACCAGGCTGCCCGGCGAACCGGCCGGATCGCCATAGAACAGGTGCAACTGCTCGGCGTCCTCGAACCCCGCGGTCTGCTTGACCAGGGACAGGCCCAGAAAGCCCATCCAGAAATCGACATTCGCCTGAACGTCGCGGGTGATCGCCGTCACATGGTGGATACCGCTGGTCATCGCACATCCTTCGTTCAGAAACCTCGGCGCCCAGAATGGGGTTCCGGCGGCCCCGGCGCCATCCAGGCCGCCGCCAACCCGGCGTTCGGCCAGGACGAACGCCGGGCCGCTTGGCTGCTTGCAGCCCATGGACCTATGCTGGACCCGCCAACAGGAAGGATAACACCCATGAGCTGGAACCCCGCCCTGACCCCCGGATGCCCCGACGAGATCGGCCCCGGCGCCATCGAAACCCTTATCATCCCCCGCGCCCGCGACCTGGGCGGGTTCGAGGTGCGGCGCGCCCTGCCCGCGCCCAAGCGGCAGATGGTCGGGCCGTTCATCTTCTTCGACCAGATGGGTCCGGCGGAATTCCTGACGGGCCAGGGCATCGACGTGCGCCCGCATCCCCATATCGGGCTGGGCACCGTCACCTATCTGTATCGCGGCAGCTTCCAGCATCGCGACAGCACCGGGGCAGACCAGATCATCACGCCCGGCGCGCTGAACTGGATGATCGCCGGGCGCGGCGTCACCCATTCCGAACGCAGCCCCGATGCCGCGCGCGCCGGTCCCAGCAGCCTGCTGGGCATCCAGACCTGGATCGCCCTGCCCGAAAGCCATGAGGACATGGCGCCGGTCTTTGAACATCACGAACAGGGCGCCCTGCCGGTGATCCGCGACACGGGCATCACCGCGCGCCTGATCCTGGGCCGTGCCTATGGGCAGACGGCGCCCGCGACGCTGCCTTCGGACACTTTCTATCTGGATGTGACGCTGGCCCCGCGCGCGCGTTTTCCCCTGCCCGATGACCACGAGGATCGCGGGATTTACGTGACCGAAGGCAGCATCCGCATCGCCGGGCAGGACTTTGAATCGGGGCAGATGATGGTGTTCCGTCCGGGCGACGCGATCACCGTGCAGGCGGGCGACCGGGGCGCCCGGCTGATGGCCCTGGGCGGAGAGACGCTGAACGGGCCGCGCCACATCTGGTGGAACTTCGTGGCCTCGTCCCGCGAACGGATCGAGGAGGCGAAACGCCAGTGGCGGGCCGAGCGTTGGGGCACGGGTCTGTTCGACCTGCCGCCCACGGACCGGGCCGAACATATCCCCCTGCCGGAAAGGACCTGACCATGACGATCAAGACCGCCCAGGACGTGCTGGACTTCTGGTTCTCGCCCGAGATGGAGCCGAACTGGTTCGCCAAATCCGACGCCTTCGACGCGCGAATCCGCGACGAATTCGCAGATACCTGGCACGCGGCGCACCGGCGCGAACTGGATGACTGGGCAGCCACCCCCGACGGGGCGCTGGCGCTGATCCTTGTGCTGGACCAGTTTCCCCGCAACATCTTCCGCGGCACCGGGCGGGCCTTCGAATCCGACGGCATCGCCCTGGATCACGCCCGCGCCGCCGTGGATGCCGGGTTCGACCGGCAGATCGATTCCGGACGGCGGGTGTTCGTCTATCTGCCGTTCGAGCACAGCGAGGATCGGACCGACCAGACCCGATCGGTCGAACTGTTCGAGGCGCTGGGCGATCCGGGCTATCTGGATTATGCCGTCCGGCACCGCGACATCATCCAGGAATTCGGGCGCTTTCCGCACCGCAACGCCCTGCTGGACCGCAAGAACACCCCCGAGGAGGAGGAGTTCCTGAAAACCCACAAGGGCTTTTGACGGCCCTCAGCCGTCGCGGCCGATGGTCTGGATCGCGGTGAACCCTTCGAAACGCGGACCGCCTTCGTACAGCTTCTTCGTCTCGCCCGCGCGGGCATGGGCGTCACGGAACTGCTGGCTGCGGGTCCAGTCGCGGAAACGGTCCTCGTTTTCCCACACCGTGTGCGAGGCATAAAGGCAACGGCCGTCCTCCTCGGGGCCTTTGAGCATGTGGAATTCCACAAAGCCCGGCAATTCGTACAACTTGCTGTCGCGACCCAGCCACAGGGCCTCGAATTCGGCGGCGTTTTCGACCGGCACGGTGAACCGGTTCATGGCGATGAACATGGGCGTCCCTCGGGGTTGCGGATCCTGCGGGCATCATCGGACGGCGGCGATCCCCGCGACAGCCCTGTCACGCGGATGTGACGGCCTTGCGCCCTTGCGGCTTTTGGAAACGGGCAGATCGGGGTTAGCCTTTGTGGTCACATCCGGGGGAAACCACATGCGTCCCGCCCTTGCTGCCGCCCTGTTGATGGCCGTTCCCCTGTCCGTCCAGGCCCAGGAACGCCGCCCCAGCCATTGCATCGCCATCGCGGGCGGACCCGCGCGCATCCAGCAGGCCGCCTGGTCCGATCCGGTGCCTGAACGGTCGGTCCGGCTGTCTTATCTGGGGCACGCGATGTTCCTGATCCAGACACGAGGCGGGGTCGAGATCGTGACCGATTACAACGGCGCCTTGCCCGCCGGCACGCCCGTTCCCGATGCCGTCACCATGAATCATGCCCATTCCAGCCATTGGACGGACCTGGTCCAAGGCATCCCCCATGTCCTGCGGGGCTGGACGGACCGGTTCGGCATCGCCGCCGACCATTACCTGACGGTGGGCGACACGCTGATCCGCAACGTGGCGACCGACATCCGGTCCTGGGGCACGGTCGAGGAAGGCGGCAACTCGATCTTCGTGTTCGAGGCGGGGGGATTGTGCATCGCCCATCTGGGCCACCTGCAACACGAACCGACCGACGAACAATACGCGACGCTGGGCCGGGTGGATGTGCTGATGGTGCCGGTCGATGGCGGCTATACGATGGAACAGGCGGCGATGATGCGGGTGGTCAGCCGCCTGAACAGTTCGGTGGTGATCCCGATGCATTGGTTCAGCCCCGCCCGGCTGGAAAGCTTTCTTGCCGGCATGGCGTCCCAATTCGCCATCGAACGGCCAGGCACCAGCGAATACCTGGCGTCCCTGCGCGGGCTGCCCGACCGGCCGACCGTGGTGGTGCTGGAGCCGGTGTCGTCGGGGCGAAGCGGGCCGTGACGCGCCGGGGCCGGCATGGGCGACGGCGGGCGTCCGCCGGCCGTGCGAATGGCCGGTCGGGCCGTCAGGCAGGTTTTGACCGCCGCCGTGTCGCAAGCTCGACCGCCTTCAGAACGGCCACATAGAAGACCGGCACCAGAAAGATCCCGATGACCGCGGACGACGCCATGCCGCCCAGAACCCCGATCCCGATCGAATTCTGCGCCCCCGCCCCCGCGCCGCTGGCGATCGCCAGCGGCAGCACGCCCAGCATGAAGGCCAAGGTCGTCATCAGGATCGGGCGCAGGCGCATCTTCGACGCCAGGGTGGCGGCCTCCAGCAACGGACGGCCCTGGGCCACCAGCGATTGCGCGAATTCCACGATCAGGATCGCGTTGCGCGCGGCAAGGCCGATGGTCGTCAGCAGGCCCACCTTGAAATAGACGTCGTTCGTCTGGTCGAAGACCAGCGCGGCGGCCAAGGCGCCCAGGATGCCCACCGGCACGGTCATCATCACCGCCAGCGGCACCGTCCAGCTTTCGTAAAGCGCGGCCAGCGCCAGGAACACGACCAGGGCGGACAACGCGAACAGCAGGGGCGCCTGGTTGCCCGACAGCCGTTCCTGATAGGACAGGCCCGTCCAGGCGCTGCCATAGCCGCCGTCCATGCCGGCCACCATCTCCTCCATCGCGTCCATGGCGGCGCCCGAGGACAGGCCCTGGGCCGCCGCGCCCGACAGTTCCAGCGCGCGGGTGCCGCCATAGCGGGTCAGGGCCTGCGGTTCCTGATCCCAGACGCGGGTGGTGAAGGCGCCGAAATTCACCATGTCGCCGGTGGAATTGCGGGCGAACCAGCGGTCGATGTCCTCGGGCTGTGACCGGGCAAAGGCCTCGCCCTGCACGATCACCGGGCGCAGTTCCGTGCCCAGCGCGAAATCGTTCACGTCGCGGCCCGAAAAGATCACCGACAGCATCGCGTTCACCTCGGATATGGACAGGCCGAAGGCCGCGGCCTTCTGCTGGTCGATGTCCAGCCGCAAGGATGTCTGGAACGGCGCCTCGTTGCCGCGCAGGTTGGTGACGCGCCCGTCCGCCTGGGCGGTGGCGACCAGCCGATCTGCGGCCGCCGTCAGCGCCTCTTGTCCGCGCCCGGCCTGATCGACCAGATACATCGAAAAGCCCGACGACGCCCCCATGCCCGGAATCGCCGGGGGTTGCAGGAAATAGGCCTGCCCGGTGCGGTTTGTCGCGAAGAAATGCCCGTTGGCGCGCGCGACCAGGGACGCCACGTCCTGATCGGGCCGATCCTCGTAGTCGCGCAGCTTGGCAAACAGCATGGCGTTGTTCTGGCCCGACCCGCCAAAGCTGAAGCCCAGCACCGAAAAGGTGGATTCCACCGTCCCGGATTCCTGGGTCATCAGGTATTCCTCGACCTTTTCGACCAGGGCGCGGGTCTGGGCGGTGGTCGATCCGTCGGGTGTTTCGATCATGACCATCATCACGCCCTGATCCTCGTCCGGCAGGAACGATCCGGGCAGTTGCCCGAACAGTGCGAATGCGCCAAAGCCGACCGCCGCCAGAACGACCAGCATCCGAAAGGGCCTGCGCACCAGACGGGCGACCGCCGTGCCATAGCCGTCGGTGGCGCGGTCCAGCGTGCGGTTGAACCAGCGGGCGGGCGCGATGCCGCCGCCATGCTTGCGCGGTTTCAGCAGGCTGGCGCACATGGCGGGCGTCAGGATGACGGCCACGCCCAGCGACAGCACCATGGCCGTGATGATCGTCAGCGAGAACTGGCGATAGATCACCCCGGTCGCCCCCGACATGAAGGCCATGGGCAGAAACACCGCCGAAAGCACCAGCACGATGCCCACCAGGGCCGAGGTGATCTCCTCCATGCTTTTCTGCGTGGCCTCGACCGGGCCGAGGCCCTGTTCGTCCATCACGCGTTCGACGTTTTCGACCACGACGATGGCGTCGTCGACCAGCAGGCCGATGGCCAGGACCAGCGCGAACATGGTCAGCGTGTTGATGGAAAATCCCGCCGCCGCCAGCACGCCAAAGGTGCCCAGCAGCACCACCGGGATGGCGATGACCGGGATGATCGTCGCGCGCCAGCTTTGCAGGAAGGCGAGGATGACCAGGAACACCAGCACCACGGCCTCGGCCAGGGTCTTGTAGACTTGATTGATCGACTTTTCGACAAAGGGCGCGGTGTCATAGGGATAGACGACTTGCACGCCCTGGGGCAGCGACGGCGCGATGCCGTCGATGACCGCGCGCACCGCATCCGCAGTGTCCACCGCGTTGGCGCCGGTCGCCAGGTTCACGCCGAACCCCGCCGCCGGATTGCCGTTGTGCCGGGCCGCCCCGCCATAGGATTCCTGCCCGATCTCGATCCGGGCCACGTCGCCCAGAAAGACCGTCGATCCGTCCGGGTCCACGCGCAGCAGGATCCGCTCGAACTCTTGAACCGAGCTGAACTGGGACTGCGCCGACAGGGTCAGGGTCAGCCGCTGGCCCTCGGCGGACGGCTCGGCGCCCAGGTCGCCCACGGTGACGTTGGTGTTCTGTTCGGACACGGCGCCGGTCACGTCGGCGGGCGTGACCTGGTACTGCGCCATCTTCATCGGGTCCAGCCAGATGCGCATCGCATAGCCCGACCCGAAGGTGTTGATCGACCCGACGCCCGCCGTCCGCTTGACCGGATCCTCGATCACCTGGGATACCAGATCGCCCAGTTCGACCGACGAATAGCGGCCGTCGGTGCTGGTCAGCGCCCCCACCAGCAGGATCGACGAGGTGGACCGCGACACGTTCACGCCCTGTTGCTGCACGATGTCGGGCAATTGCGACGTCACCAGTTGCAGCTTGTTCTGGACCTGCACCTGCGCGATGTCGGGATCGACCGTATCGTCGAAGGTCAGCGACACCGACGCCGATCCCGGCGTCGAATTCGAGGTCATGTAGATCAGGCCGTCGATCCCGGTCATCCCGTCCTCGATGACCGTCGTGACGGAATTTTCCACGATCTCGGCAGATGCGCCGGTATAGGTCGCGCTGACGCGGACGGTGGTGGGGGCGATCTGCGGATACTGTTCGATCGCCAGGGTTTGCAGGCCAAGCCCGCCCACCAGCATGGTCACGAAGGCCAGAACCCAGGCAAAGACGGGGCGATGGATGAAGAAACGGGCCATGGCTTATTCCGTCGGTGCGGGGGCGGCAGCGGCGGGGGCCTGCTGCACCACGCCGTTCTCGTCCAGCGTGACCGGCACGGTCGCGACCGTTGCCCCTTCGGTCAGGGCGGCCAGGTTGTCCACCGCCAGCAGGTCGCCGGGTTCCAACCCGTCCGTGACGATCCAGTGGTTCCGATAGCTGCCGTCGTCGGTCAGGGCCACCTGCGCGGCCGCGCCGTCGCGGATCACCCAGGCCGACAGCTGGCCGGTCTTGTCGCGCGTGGCGGCGTTCTGCGTGACCAGGAACGCCTGGGTCGTGCCCAGGTCGATCTGGCCGCGCAGGAACATGCCGGGCAGGATCAGGCGGCGCGGGTTGTCGAACCGGAACCGCGTGTCCACCGCCCCGGTCGAGGTCGAGACGCTGTATCCCGGCGCCACCAGTTCGCCCGTGGCGGCATAGGTTTCGCCCGTTTCCAGCGTGAGCGTGGCCTGGATCGTGTCGTTCAGCGTCAGGCGGCCTTCGCTGATGTCGCCCCGGATCGCCAGCAACCCGGCCGAGGGTTCGTACATGTCCACCTCGATCGGATCCAGGCGGGTGACGGTCGCCATCGCGTCGGCCTGGTTCGCCGTGACCAGATCGCCCACCGACACCGCCGCCACGCTGGCCAACCCGTCGATGGGGCTGGTCACGGTGGTCCAGTCCAGTTCCGCCTGCGCCAGCGTCAGGGCGGCCTCGGCCGATTGCAGCGCGGCCTGGGCCTGTTCCAGCGTGGCGCGGGATTCATCGACCTGCGCCTGAGTGGTGCCCGATCCCAACAGCCGTTCGGTCCGGCCGAACGAGGTTTCGGCCTGCGTCAGGCCTGCGCGGGCGGAACTGACCTGGGCCTCGGCGCTGCGAAGGTTCGCCTGATAGGTCGTCGGATCGATGCGGAACAGCGGCGCGCCCCGATCCAGCGCCGTGCCCGGCCGGTACAGGATTTCCGTCACCAGCCCGCTGACGCGGGGACGGATCGCCGCCTGGGCCTGGGCCACCGCCCGGCCCGGCAGGGTGATGATGCGCGGCACGGGCTGGGGCTGGACCGTCACCACGCCGACCGTCCGGGGTGGCATCGCGGCGTCCTGGGCCAGGGCCGGCGCGGCCGGAACCGACAGGGCGACCAGCAGGGCGCGGGCAAGCGACGAAAGGCGAGGCATCGGATGATCCTTTGCGGAAGGGACAGCAGGGCGTTGCGCCACCATATTGCATATCGATGCATAGTGTGCAATGTTTGCTTTAGATGAATTTTCCCAGGGCGCCTGCATGGCTGTGAAATCGACGCTTCGCGACCGCAGGCGGCTGCAAACGCTGCGTGACATCCAGCGCGCCGCCCTGACGCTGGCGCTGCGGCATGGGTACGATCCGGTGACGACCGAAATGATCGCGGCCCAGGCGGGGATCAGCCAGCGGACCTTTTTCAATTACTATTTGAACAAGGATGCCGCGATCGTCGGCAACGCGCCCTGCTTTGACGACGAGACGGTGGAAGGATTCCGCGCGTCATCCGGGCCGTTGCTTGCGGATCTGTTGCAGGCGCTGCGCCAGCTTTTGACGCGCAGCGAACTGGATCGGGGCACATCGCAGCTGATCGACCGGCTGCTGGACACCGCCCCGGAACTGGTGCCGATCTTCTACGGATCCCTCAGACGGCTGCGCGACCAGATCGCCGACCTGGCCGTGGTCCGTCTGGGCGAGGATGCACGATACGACGCGCAATTGCTGGCCGAGGCGATCGCCCATGCCCTGGCCGACACGTTCCGCATCTGGGCCAACGACGACGCGATGTCGGACGGCAGCATCGTCGATGTCGCCGCTGCCAAGTTGCAGGTTCTGCGCGGCTATCTGGCGCAGGTCTAGACAGGCGTGGCCCGGTTGATCGGGGAACGGGGCGCGGTCCGGCGGCCATGTCCGACGCCGCGGCGCACCGCAGACAGTCCGATTCCCCGGCCATGCGACCGGCTTCCATGGTTTCGGGGAGAGGATCCTGACTCCGCCGGAAAGACCCCGCGCCGATCGGTCCCGTGGCCGTTGGCCTCGGTTCCCGCAAACATGGTCAGGACGCCCAGGAACTCGGGATGCGCTTCCAGCAGGGGGTCTGCGACAGCCCGGCACGGTCGGCGGTCTGGGCGATCGGCCGGCTCGCGTCCTTCATCACGGCGGCGGCGATCTTGCGGTCGATCAGGTCCGGCCTGGCTGCCGTCTTGTCGCATCTTCCGAAACCGTGTTCCCTTCCTGGTTTCATTGCGGAAAACCGGCCGCGGGCCATCGGTCCGGGAAATCTCGACCTTGAGTCGGGGGTTTTCCCGACCTAAGGTTGAATCATGATTACGCAAAAGATGAAATACGCGCTCAAGGCGATGCTGGTTCTGGGCGACGAGGCCGCCCGGCCCGCCCCCGAGGCGCTGACCATCGAAGGGATCGCCCGCCGGTCGGACACGCCCAAGCGGTTCCTGGAACAGATCCTGCTGGAACTGCGCAACGCGGGCATGGTCCGTTCGATCCGGGGCCGGTCGGGCGGCTATCTGCTGAGCAAGCGGCCCGGCGACATTTCCATATCCGAACTGCTGCGCCTGATCGACGGCCCCATCGCCCCCCTGCCCTGCCTGTCGCGGCGCGCCTATCAGCGCTGCGAGGATTGCCGGGACGAGGCCGCCTGCCGCATCCGCAAGGTCTTTGCCGAAATCTTCTGGTCCTATCTGATCCTGATCGAATCCCTGACGTTGGAGGACATGCTGCGGTTCGAACATGTGGCCGATCAGGTGGTGGGGGCCTAGAACGGCGCCGGCTGGCCGAAGCCGACCTGCACGCCGCTGTCGGGATGGCGGATGCGCAGGCTTTCGGCGTGCAGCATCAGGCGCGGATGATCCGCCGCAGCGCCCGTCGCATACAGCGGATCACCCAGGATCGGATGGCCGGTTTCCGCCATATGGACGCGCAACTGGTGGCTGCGCCCGGTCAGCGGGAACAGCCGCACGCGGGTTTCGTCGTCGCCCGCCCGGATCACCCGCCATCCGGTCAGCGCCGGACGGCCCCTGTCGTGATCGACCCTCTGGCGCGGACGGTTCGGCCAATCGACGATCAGGGGCAGATCGACGGTCCCGACCTTCGGCTCCAGCCGCCCGGCCAGGCGGGCGACATAAGCCTTTTTGACGCGGCGATCCTCGAACTGCTTTGACAGCACCCGCTGGGCATGGGGGGTCAGGCCAAAGACCATCACGCCGGACGTGTCCTGGTCCAGCCGGTGCACCAGCAGGATCGTCGGAAAGGCGCCGCGCAGCCGGTTGATGAGGCAGTCGTCCTTGCCCTCGCCCCGGCCCGGCACGGACAACAGGCCGGATGGCTTGGCGACCACCAGGATCTCGTGGTCGGCGTGCAGAACCTCGGGCTGGCCTGTGGGCGGCGCATAGGCAAACGATGTCATTTCAGGACCAGCCGGATCGCCAGTCCCGCGAACATGACGGCGGCGATCTTGTTCAGAAGCCCCAGCCGCCGCCCCATTACATGGCCCGCATAGCCCGCGACGATGCCGTATCCCATCGTCACCAGCGTGCCGGTAAAGGCGAAGATCAGCCCCAGGCCCAGGATCTGCTGCCAGACCGGTCCCCAGGCGGGGTTGGTGAACTGCGGCAGGAAGGCCAGCAGGAACAGCACCGGTTTGGGGTTCAGCGCGTTCGACAGGAACCCGCGACGGATGATGTTCCAGGGCCGCACGCTGCCGCGCGCCGACGGATCGACCGGCCCCGCACGCCAGCTTTTCCATGCCAGCCACAGCAGATAGGCGGCGCCCGCGTATTTGATCGCCAGCAGCGTCCCCGGATGGGCCGCGACGATGGCGCCCAGGCCCACGGTCGCCAGCGTCACATGCATCAGCACGCCCAGGCCCACGCCAAAGCCCGCCAGCGCACCGGCGCGCGGCCCGCCCTGAATGCCGCAGGCGCTGGCAAAGAACACGTCCTGCCCCGGCGCCACGTTCAGCATCAGCCCGCCCGCAATGAACGCGGTCAGTTGCGCCAGCGGAATGGCGGCGATGGTGTCCCAGATCATCCTTGCGGTTCCTGCGGCAGGCCGTCGGCGATGTCGTAGTAATCGCCCTTGTCGGCCACATAGATATGGCCCGCCAGATGCAGGCCGGTGGGGGTGTCCACCGCGCCCGGCGCGACCTCGATCCGATCGCCGCCCTGCCTGCGCCAGAACAGGCCGCTGCCGCATCGGGGGCAGAAGCCGCGTTCGGCAAGGTCCGAGGACCGGAACCAACGGACCGGCCCCGTGATGGCCAGATCGTCCGCCCCCGCGGCGGCCCAGACATGGCCCGACCAGCGGCGGCACTGGCCGCAATGGCAGGCGCGCAGCGGATCGCCGCCCCAGGTTCCCTGGAAGGTGACGGCGCCGCACAGGCAGCGCCCGGTGAAATCAGACATCGCGGAACACCTCCTCCAGGATGGCCGCAAGACGGCCGGCGTCGTCATGGGTAAAGGCGTCGGGCCGGTCGCTGTCGATGTCCAGGACGCCGATCAGCCTCCCGCCCCGGCCCCGGACCGGCAGGACGATTTCCGACCGGGTGGAACTGGCGCAGGCGATATGGCCCGGAAACGCGTCCACGTCGGGCACGATCTGGACCTGCCCGGTCCGCGCCGCCGCCCCGCAGACCCCGCGCGCGAACGGGATGACCAGGCAGCCGTGCCCGCCTTGATAGGGACCGATCTTCAGCACCTCGGGCGCCACGACGCGATAAAAACCGGTCCAGTCGAAGCGGTCGTCGGACTGGTGGATTTCGCAGGCCAGGGTGGCCATCAGCGCAACCTCGTCGGTTTCGCCATGGGTGAGAGAGCGGATTCGTGCGGCAAGGGCGTCGTAATCGGTCATGCCCCCTTTTATGATGCCACGGCGGGGGCGGAAAGCCGCCTTTCGGACGATTTGACGCCCCCGCGCCGGTCGGCCAATCATGCGCGCATGACACCCCTGTCCCTGACGCAGCGCATCCTTCTGGTGATCCTGGCCGTGCAGGCCGCGCTGTTCGCGGCCCTGGCCGTGGCCAGCCTGGAAAGCGTGCGCCGCGACATCGCCACCGAATCGCGGCTGGCGGTGGATACCGCGCGCGCCCTGGTGCTGGCGACCGTGGGCACCATGCACGGCGCGGTGCCCCCCGACCGGATCATGCGGCTGCTTCCCGAACGGCTGGTGGTGCCGCGCCATGTCGCGCTGGGAACGGTGGACATCCTGGACGGGGTGGTGCGCCGCGTCCCTGGCCCCGTTCTGGCCCATGCCCCGGCACCCCGCTGGTTCGCGGGGCTTGTGGCGCCGGATCTGCTGGAAACCCGCCTGCCCGTCGTGATCGGGGGGCGGCCGCGCGGCTATGTCTTCATCGCCACCGATCCGGGGGCCGAGATCGCGCTGGCCTGGCGCAACCTGTCGTCCTTTCTGGGGCTGGCGGCGCTGGCGGCACTGGTCCAAGGGGTGCTGATCCTGCTGGCCACGCGGCAATGCCTGCGGCCGGTGGCCGCCATCGCCAGCAGGCTTTCCGACCTGCGCCGTGGCGATCTGGAGGCGCGGGTCGGCCCGGTGCCGCAGCGCGACCTGGCGCCCATCGCCGCCGGGGTGGACGGGCTGGCCCAGGCCCTGCAACGGGCGCAGGCCGACCGCGCCCGTCTGCAACGCCGCGTCGTCACGCGCGGGGACGAGGAACGCAAGGCCGTCGCCCGCGACCTGCACGACGAGATGGGCCCCTGCCTGTTCGGCCTGAGGGTCGAGGCCGACGCCCTGCGCCAGGCCGCCCCCACCCCCGCCGTCGCCGCCCATGCCGCATCCATCGCCGACATCGCCGAGGAGATCGCCCGCGTGAACCGCGCCCTGCTGGGCGACCTGCGGCCCGCCGCCATCGGGCAACTGCCGCTGGCGGCGGTGCTGGGCGATTATGTCGCCGATCTGGGACGGCGCTTTCCCGACCGGAACATCGACCTGGATCTGGCCCCCGGCCAACCAGAACCGGACGAGGCGACCGCCCTGACACTGTTCCGCATCGTGCAGGAAGGCACCACGAACGCCCTGCGCCATTCGGGGGCCGGCCGCGTCGCCGTGCGGCTGTGGACCGATCCCGCGCATTGGCGGATCACGGTGGCCGACGACGGCCGGGGCATGGCGCCCGGCAGCCGCGAAGGCACGGGGCTGACCGGAATGCGCGAACGGATCACGCTGCTGGGCGGCGATTTGGCCTTGTCCTCGGGCGCGGGGGGCACCACCATCGCGGCCAGCCTGCCCTTGCCGCAGATCGAGGAAGGATCGCCATGAAATCCGCGCTGGTCGTCGACGATCATCCGATCACCCATCTGGGCGCGAACCGCCTGTTGCGGGATCTGGGCTATGACCGGATCGGGCAGGCCATGTCGGGGCAGGACGCGCTGGCGCAGCTGGACGCGGAAAGGGCGCCCGACCTGCCCGACCTGATCGTGCTGGACATCACCTTGCCCGGCGAAAGCGGGCTGGATCTGGTGAATGCGCTGCACATTGCCGCGCCGGACGCGCGGATCCTGATCTTTTCCATGAACGACCAGACCGGCTTTGCCGCCCGCGCCTTGCAGGCCGGCGCCCAGGGGTTCCTGTCCAAGAACGCGCCCCCCGACGATTTCCGCACGGCCGTGCGGACCCTGGAAGGGGGCGAATTCTATCTGTCGCCGCGCCATGCCATGGCCCTGGCGACCCTGCGCGCCGGGGCATCGGCCAATCCCCTGGGCGCGCTGTCGGATCGCGAACGGCAGGTGCTGGCCCTGATCGGCCGGGGCTTCAGCCTGCAAGCCATCGCGGACGACCTGGATGTCAGCTACAAGACTGCCGCCAACACCTCGTCCGCCCTGAAGAAGAAACTGGGCGTGGACGGGATCAACGGCCTTATCAAATTCGCCCTGGACAGCGGGCTATGACGGCGATGCTGGGATGGTTCAGTCTGGACGGCGATGCCCCGCCGGGCGAGGCCGACCGGATCCTGGCGCGGCTTTCCGCCCGGCTTGCCGATGCCGGACTGCGCGTTGCGGGCGCCATCCAGCACAATACCGAAACGGGCGCCGACTGCGCCTGCGACATGGATGTGGTGGTGATCGGAGAGGAAGGCGCCCCGATCCGCATTTCCCAGTCCCTGGGTCCGGGATCGTCGGGCTGCCGGCTGGATCCCGGCGCGCTCGAGATGGCGGCGGCCCGCGTCGCGGCGCGGCTGCCAGGGGCCGAACTGCTGATCCTGCCCAAGTTCGGCCGGCAAGAGGCGGTGGGCCGCGGCTTTTGCAGCGTGATCGCCGAAAGCCTGGCGGGCGGCATTCCGGTTCTGCTGCATGTGCCGCCGGAACAGCGGGCGGCCTTCGCCGATTTCTGCGACGGCATGGGCCGACAACTGTCGCCGGGCACCCTGGCCGAATGGTGCCTGGATCAGGTCACGGGCGTTCCGTGAACATTGTGGTGGATGCGCGCGGGATGCTGTGCCCCCTGCCGGTGCTGCGCCTGCGCAAGGTGCTGCTGGGGGCGCCGGTGGGCGCGCGGGTCACGCTTTTGGCGACCGACGCCATGGCCGCCGTCGACGTGCCGCATTTCTGCGCGGAAGGCGGGCATCGGTTGCTGGATCGGCGTGACCTGGCCGACGGCGTGCACGAATTCGTCGTCGAACGGGGGCTGTCTGCCCCTTTGGCCGCAAGCGGCCTCACCCCCAAGGATATTTAGGCACGGACGATGCTGGCAGTATTTCTGAAGACGCTTCCCTTCTTCGGGTTGATCGGGCTGGGCTGGCTGGCCGCGCGGACGCGGTTCTTTCCCCAGGAGGGCGCCGTCTGGCTGACGAAATTCGTGTTCTACTTTGCCCTGTCCGCGATGCTGTTTCGCTTTGCCGCCCGGCTGGACCTGGGGGCGCTGTTCGACGGGCGCTTCGTGCTGGCCTATCTGGCGGGATCCCTTGCGATCTGGGCCATCGGCATGGCCGCCGCCCGCGCCCGTGGGTTGCCCCTGTCCGAGTCCGCGATGGAGGCGCAGTGCTGCATGATCGGCAACACCGGCTTTCTGGGCGTGCCGATGCTGGTGGTTCTGCTGGGCGACCGCGCCATCGGGCCGGTGCTGATGGTCCTGACCATCGACATGGTGGTGTTTTCCACCCTGATGACGCTTATCATCCATGCGGGGCGCAACGGCGGGCTGCGGATGGCCAGCGTGATCCCGATCCTGCGGGGCATCGTCGCCAATCCGATGGTCCTGTCGATGCTGGCGGGCCTGGCCTGGGCGCAGATGCGCCTGCCCCTGCCCGGCCCTCTGGACGAATTCCTGGTCATGCTGGGCGCCGCCGCCACCCCCGGCGCGCTGTTCGCCATCGGCGCCAGCCTGGCCGGGCGGCGGATCGGGCGGCTGGCCGTGTCGGCGTGGCTCAGCGGGGCCAAGCTGGTCCTGCATCCGCTGGCAGCAGGCGTTGCGGCCTGGTCCCTTGGGGTGGAACCCTTCGCCGCCGGGGTGATGATGGCCACAGCGGCCCTGCCGGTGGCCGGAAACGTCTATATTCTGGCCCAGCATTTCGGCGTGGCGCAGCAACGCGTGTCGGCCGCGATCCTGATGTCCACCGCCGGCAGCATCGTCACCATCCCGCTCATCATGCTGCTGATCGGGCAGGCGTGAAAGGTTCGTTTCAAGGAAAGACTGGTCGGAGCGAGAGGATTCGAACCTCCGACCCCCTGCTCCCGAAGCAGGTGCGCTACCAGGCTGCGCTACGCTCCGACCGTAGGTGCGGCAGGTAGCGCGGGGCGGTGGCAATTGCAAGCCCCGTCAAGGCCGCGGCGGCCATATTCTTTGCAGCAGGGAACTGCGCGGCGCGGTCACGGTTTCCCCGCGGATGCGCGATGCGATCACCGGGCGGTTGGCGGAATTGCCGCCGCGCCCTTCGCGCCAGACGATGTAGATGCCCGATCCGATGATGATCGTGGCGCCCACAAGGGTCGGCGTATCCAGCGTTTCCTGAAAGAAGACCCAGCCATAGGCGGTGGCCCACAGGATCTGCGAATACTGCATGGGGGCGACGATGGCGGCCTCGCCCGCGCGATAGGCCATGATGAGCAGGAATCCCGCGATCAGGCCCAGGCAGGCGATCAGGCCCGCAAGCGCCAGATGGGGCAGTTCCATCGGGCGATAGTCCAGCACCAGAGAGGCGCCGGTCGCCAGGAAATTGCCCAGCATCGGCCACATCAGCAGGACCAGCGGCCGTTCGGTCCGGCCCAGCCTGCGGATGATGACCGCCGTCGTGGCCGAGGCGATGGCCGAGGCCAGCGCCGCCAGATGGCCCCAGCCCAGGGCCTGCGTGCCGGGACGCAGCACGACCAGCACGCCGATCAGGCCGATCACCACCGCCATCCAGCGATGCAGGCCCACCTTTTCGCCCAGCAGCGGGATCGACAGGATCGTCACCAGCAGCGGCGCGGCGAACAGGATCGAATAGACCTGCGCCAGCGGAAGCTGGGAAAACGCCAGAAAGCTGCCCATGCCCGCGATGACGCCCATGACCGTGCGCAAGGCGACCCAGCCGGGGTTGGACGGGCGCAACGTGCCGGGCGTCGGATCGCGCATGATAATGAGCATCACCAGCGGAAAGGACATCAGCGACGAAAAGAACAGCACCTGCATCGCCGGGTAATGCGCCCCCAGCGTCTTGATGACCACGTCATGCGTCGCGTAAAGCCCCATGGCCAGAAGGGCCAGGGCCGCGCCGCGCACGTTCGACGCGCTTTCCATCAGCCCTGGGACAGGGCTGCGACGATCCGGTCGCCCATCTGGGCGGTCGTGACCGGGATGCCGCCATCCGGCCCCGTCAGATCGGCGGTCCGCACGCCGTCCGCCAGCACCCGTTCCACCGCGCGTTCCAGATCGGCCGCGGCCGCGCCCTGGTCGAAGGAATAGCGCAGGGCCATGGCAAAGGACAGGATGCAGGCGATGGGGTTGGCCTTGCCCTGGCCCGCGATGTCGGGGGCCGATCCGTGCACGGGTTCGTACAGCGCCTTGGGGCGGCCGTTGGCCATCGGTGCGCCAAGACTGGCCGACGGCAGCATTCCAAGGCTGCCGGTCAGCATCGCCGCCGCGTCGGACAGCAGGTCGCCGAACAGGTTGTCGGTCACGATCACGTCGAACTGGCGCGGGTTGCGGACCAGCTGCATCGCGCCGTTGTCGGCATACATGTGGGTCAATTCGACGTCGGCATATTCGTTGTCGTGGACCCACTGCACCTCCTCGCGCCAGAGGATGCCGGATTCCATGACGTTGGCCTTTTCCATCGAACAGACCCTGTTCGACCGCCGCCGCGCCAGTTCAAAGGCCGACCGGGCCACCCGGCGGATTTCACCGCTGGTGTAACGCTGGGTGTTGATGCCGACGCGGCCGCCTTCGTTGTCGGGGTTGTTGCCGTCCGCATGGATGCCGCGCGGTTCGCCGAAATACACGCCGCTGGTCAGTTCCCGCACGATCAGGATGTCCAGCCCCGCCACCACCTCGCGCTTGAGCGAGGAAAAATCGGCCAGGGCGTCAAAGCACTGGGCCGGGCGCAGGTTGGCATACAGATCCATTTCCTTGCGCAGGCGCAGCAGACCGCGTTCGGGTTTGACGCTGAAATCCAGCACGTCGTATTTCGGGCCGCCGACCGCGCCCAGCAGCACCGCATCGACCGCCTGCGCGCGGGCCATCGTCTCGTCCGTCAGGGGGGTGCCATGCGCATCGTATGACGACCCGCCGACAAGCCCGTGTCCGATGTCGAAGGACATGCCGCGATGGGCCTGAAACCAGTCGATGACCTTGACCACCTCGGCCATCACCTCGGGGCCGATGCCGTCGCCGGGCAGGATGAGAAGGGAATAGCTGTCGGACATGGTTCCTCCGGTTCCGGGGTCGCGGCATGCGGCCGGTGCTAGCCCCCAAGCCCCTGCGGGTCAAGTTCGCGGCGTCCCGCATCGCACATCTTGCACCTTTCGCGGCGATGGCACAGCGTGCCGCCTGAACCGAAGCAAGGAAACCCTTGATGCCCGCCCTGTCCATCGGCATCGTCAGCCTGGTGCTGGCCTATGTCCTCAGCCAGTTCTACCGGGCCTTTCTGGCCGTGCTGACGCCGGTCCTGGGATCCGAGCTGGGCGCCACGCCCGGCGATCTGGCGCTGTCGTCGGGGCTGTGGTTCGTGGCCTTCGCGGCGATGCAGATCCCGGTGGGGCGGATGCTGGACCGGTGGGGGCCGCGCCTGACGGTGGCCCTGCTGCTGGGCATCGCGGGCGGCGCGGGGGCGGCGGTCTTTGCGCTGGCGCAGGCGCCCTGGCACCTGCATCTGGCGATGGCGGCTCTGGGCGTGGGCTGCGCGCCGGCGCTGATGGGGTCGTATTACATCCTCGCGCGCGAATACCCCGCCGCGGCCTTCGGGGCGCTGGCCGGCATGATCGTGGGATTCGGATCGCTGGGCAACATCCTGGGCGCCACGCCCCTGGTCTGGGCGATCGAATCCCTGGGCTGGCGGGCGACCATGGCGGGGCTGGGGGCCGCGACCGTGGCCGTCGCGCTGCTGATCGCGCTGACGGTGCGCGATCCCGCCCGGCTGGGGGCGGATCAGCCGAAAGGATCGCTGGCCGAAGTGCTGCGCATCCGCGCGCTGTGGTTCATCCTGCCGCTGTTCTTCGTGAACTATGCCGCGTCGGGCGCGATCCGGGGCCTGTGGGCCGCGCCCTATCTGGAGCGGGTGTTCGACGCCGACGCCGTTCTAATCGGCCGGGCCACGCTGGCCATGGGGCTGGCGATGATCGCGGGCAATTTCCTGGTGGCGCCGATGGTGCGGCTGCTGGGCAGCCTGCGCCGGACGGTGCTGATCTTCACCGGGGCCACGCTGGCGGTGATGGGGTTCCTGGTCCTGAACCCCCAGCCCGCGCTGGGTGTCGCGGTGGCGATGCTGGCGCTGATCGGGCTGTCGGGGGCGGGATACGTGCTGCTGATGGCGCATGGGCGGTCGTTTTTGCCGGACCATCTGGTGGGCCGGGGGGTGACGTTCCTGAACATGATTTCCATCGGCGGGGTCGGCGTGATGCAGTTCGCCTCGCGCCCGGTGTTCCAGGCGGCCTCGGGGGCCTTTGCGCCGCCGACCGCCTTTGCGCTGCTGTTCCTGTTCTTCGCCGTCCCCCTTGCAATCGGGTTCACGCTGTATTTCCTGACCCCCGAGGCCCGGCATGGCTGATTTGCTGGTCATAGCGCCCAATCTGAAGCGCCGCCTGTCGGGCGTCACGGCCACGGTGGTCCGCCTGATCCCGGTGCAGGCGCGCCTGATCGCCATCCGCGCCACCGGCCCCGGCCTGCCGCCCGAGGTTCCGCATATTCCGCTGGTCCGCGCCGCCCTGATGCCGCGCGACCGCTGGCGGGTCTGGCACGCACGGCGCAACACGGAAATGGCGCTGGGGCTGATCCTGCGGCGGGTGCTGCGGCGGAAATACCGGCTGCTGTTCACATCCGCCGCGCAGCGCCGCCATACCGGGTTCACGAAATGGCTGATCCGCCGGCAGGACGCGCTTGTCGCCACGTCGGACAAGGCGGCGGGCTATCTGGACCGGCCCGCGACCGTGGTGATGCACGGGGTGGATACGGACGTGTTCCGGCCCGCCCCGGACCGGGCCGCGCTGCGCCGCGACCTTGGCATGGATCCCGACGCCGTGCTGATCGGCTGTTTCGGCCGGGTGCGCGCGCAGAAGGGGGTGGACCTGCTGGTGCGCGCCGGGCTGCGGCTGCTGCCCGACCGGCCGCGCGCGCAGATCCTGTTCACGGGGCGCATCACGCCGGACAACCGCGCCTTTGCCGACGACCTGCTGGCCGAGATCCGGTCCGCCGGATTGGAAAACCGCATCCGATTCCTGGGCGAATTGCCCTGGGACCGGGTGGCGCGCCATTACCAGGCGCTGGACCTGTTCGCCGCCCCCGCCCGGTGGGAGGGCTTCGGCCTGACCCCGCTGGAGGCGATGGCCTGCGGCGTGCCCACGGTCGCCGCCCGCGTCGGCGCCTACGAGTCGCTGATCCGCGACGGCGTGACCGGCAGCCTGGTGCCGCCCGACGATCTGGACGCGCTGACCGATGCCCTGCGCCGCTGGCTGGACGACGACGCCGCGCGACAGGCGGCGGGCCGGGCCGCCCGCGCCCATGTGACGGCCAATCACGCCATCGAGGGCGAGGCCCGCGCCCTGGTCGCCATCTATCACGACCTGCTGGCCCGGCCATGAACAAGCTGCGCTTCTATGCCGCCCGGACCCTGCGCGACGAGGATGCGCTGCAAGCCCTGTCGGTCCCGCAGGCCGACCTGCTGGCCGATCTGGCGGGCCAGACGGTGGCTTTGGTGGGCAACGCCCGGTCGCTGGCGGGCAGCACGCAGGGGCCGGCCATCGACGCCGCCGATGTGGTGATCCGAATCAACCGCGCGCCCATGCCCGCCGCCCACAGCCACGGCACCCGCACCAACTGGCTGGCCCTGGCCGTGCGCCTGTCCGACGAGGACCGCGCCCGCCTGGACCCGTCGCGCCTGCTGTGGATGTCGCCCAAGCGCAAGCGGCTGGGCTGGCGGGCGGCCAGCAGCCCCGGTTTCTATCTGCACCCGCTGGCGGATTACCGCGCGCTGAAGGATCGCCTGGCTGCCCCGCCCACCACCGGGGCCATGATGATCGACCTGCTGCTGCGATCCCGCCTGACCGAACTGACGCTGCATGGCTTCGACTTCTTCGCCAGCCTCAGCCTGTCGGGCCGCCGCAGCGCCGATCAGGTGCCCCACGATTTCGGCGCCGAGGCCGCCTGGGTCGCGGATCTGCGGCGAACGGACGGGCGGTTGACCCTGGCCGGGATGTAAAGACCCGGTGGCCGCGATAGCCCCCGACCCCTTCCCCTTGCCCCCCGCCTGCGCTAAACGCCCGTGACCGCCAGAAAAGGAGTCCCCCCAAGATGGGCTACAAAGTCGTCGTCGCCGGCGCCACGGGGAATGTGGGCCGCGAAATGCTGAACATCCTGGACGAACGCCTGTTCCCGGTGGACGAGATCGCCGTGCTGGCCTCGCGCCGGTCGCAGGGCACCGAGGTCAGCTTTGGCGACAAGACCCTCAAGGTCAGGGACATCGAGCAGTTCGACTGGACCGGCTGGGACATCGCGCTGTTCGCCATCGGGTCCGAGGCGACCAAGGTGCACGCGCCGCGCGCCGCCGCCGCGGGCTGCGTGGTGATCGACAACTCCTCGCTCTACCGCTACGACCCGCAGATCCCCCTGATCGTGCCCGAAGTGAACCCGGACGCGATCCACGATTGCAAGAACAGGAACATCATCGCGAACCCCAACTGTTCCACCGCGCAGATGGTGGTGGCGCTGAAGCCGCTGCACGACCGCGCGCGCATCAGGCGGGTGGTGGTCAGCACCTATCAGTCCGTGTCCGGCGCCGGGAAAGAGGGCATGGACGAACTGTGGAACCAGACCAAGGGCATGTATGTGCCGGGCCAGGAAGTCGCGGCCAAGAAATTCCCCAGGCAAATCGCCTTCAACGTCATCCCGCAGATCGACGTCTTCCTGGACAGCGGCGACACCAAGGAAGAATGGAAGATGGTGGCCGAGACCAAGAAGATCCTCGACCCGTCGATCAAGGTCACGGCGACCTGCGTGCGGGTGCCGGTGTTCGTAGGCCATTCGGAATCCATCAACATCGAGTTCGAGGATTTCCTGGACGAAGACGAGGCCCGCGACATTCTGCGCGAGGCGCCGGGCATTCTGGTCGTGGATAAGCGCGAACCCGGCGGATACACCACCCCGGTCGAATGCGTGGGCGATTTCGCCACCTTCGTCAGCCGCATCCGCCAGGACGTGACGATCGAGAACGGCCTGAACCTGTGGTGCGTCAGCGACAACCTGCGCAAGGGCGCGGCGCTGAACGCGGTGCAGATCGCCGAACTTTTGGGCAACCGCGTCCTGAAAAAGGGTTAAGCACGTGTTCGACTGGATCGCGGCATTTCTGGACAGCGGCGGGGCGGTGGCGATCTTTGCCCTCATGCTGCTGGAAAACGTGTTTCCGCCGATCCCGTCGGAACTTATCATGCCCCTGGCGGGCTTCAACGCGGCGCGCGGGGGCACGCCCTTGTGGCTGGCGGTGCTGGCCGGGGGGCTGGGGTCGCTGGCGGGGGCGTATTTCTGGTATCTGACGGGCCGCGCCTTCGGGGCGCATCGGCTGCGCCGCCTGATTTCCCGCCACGGCCGCTGGCTGACCCTGACCCTGTCCGAATTCGAGGCGGCCGAGGGATGGTTCCGGCGCCATGGCCGCGCGGTCATCTTTTTCGGCCGCTTCATCCCGACCGTGCGCACGCTGATCTCGATCCCCGCCGGGATCGAGCGGATGCCGCAGGGCCAGTTCCTGCTGTTCACCGCGCTTGGCGGATTTCTTTGGACGGGCGGGCTGGCGCTGGCGGGATATCTGCTGGAAGACCAGTACGAACGGGTCGAACGCTGGATCGATCCCTTGTCCACGGCGGTCGTGATCGGCATCGTCGCGCTGTATGTGTGGCGCGTGATCCGATGGAAACCCGACGCGTGAACCGCCCGCCGGTTCAGACGGCCGTCCAGCCGCGCCCGCCGTCGACCGCCTGCAACAGCGTGCCTTCGCTGATGTCGTGGACCAGGCCGTGCAGCGACATCTGCCCCGATTCGACCGCCGCCTTGACAAAGGGGAAGGTCATCAGGTTCTCGATGGACACCAGCACGGCCTCTCGCTCCAGCGCGGCGACCTGCTGGTCGTCGGGCAGATCCTTCACGCGGTCGTAACCGGGGCGCAGGATGTCCATCCAGCGGCCGACGAAGCTGGTCTTCTCCTCCAGCTCGGGCGCGCGGCCGGAACACATCGCGTGGCAGCCCGCGACGCCGCCGCAGCTTGTATGCCCCACCACGATCAGATGCGCGACCTTCAGCGCCTGCACCGCATATTCCACCGCCGCCGACGTGCCGTGCTGCAATCCGTCCGGGGCATAGGGCGGGACAAGGTTGGCGATATTGCGGTGGATGAAGAACTCTCCCGAATCCGCGCCGAAGATGCTGGTCACATGGACGCGCGAATCGCAGCAGGAAATGACCATGCCGCGCGGACGCTGCCCATCCAGGGCCAGACGGCGGTACCAGGCGCTGTTTTCCGTGAACGACGTGGCTTTCCAGCCGTGATAACGGCCGACCAGATATTGCGGCAGAGGACGGATGTCAGGCATGTCTCACCTCCTTGATGCTGGCGGTTGATAGGCCGGGATTGAAACAAATTCGAGCGGTTTCTTTCAGCCGCATCAAGCCTTTCTTCACGGCAAACCGCCATGGTGCCGGAACTGGACGTGCAAGATAAAAGGCAGGCAGATGGCAAAGATCATGGCGTTGGCGGTTTCAGAACCGGTTCGGGTCGATTCCCGCCGCGTGGGCGACATCGTGACCGAACTGGGCGAAACCGCCGCCCAGAATGTCATCGGACTGGCCCTGGAACAACTGGCCGGGGCGCTGACGGCTGCCGACACGGCCATCGGCCGGGCCGACCTGCCCGAGGCGGCGCGCCAATGCGACCTTCTGGCGCGCCTTGCCTGGCAGATCGGGCTGCTGTCGCTGGCCGGCGTCGCGATGGATCTGGGCGGTTGCGCGGACAAGCGCGATCCGGTGGCGCTTGGCGCGATCCACGCCCGTCTGATGCGGGTCGGCAACCGGTCCCTGACGGCGATCTGGGACCGGACCAACCTCGCATAGGCTTGCGGGCCGGGTCGCAGGCTGTAGTCTGGCGCCGCACAGCCCCAAGGACATGCCGATGACACCCGATTTCGCCCCCGATTCCGCCGCTGCCCTGCCAGTATGGGCTGTCTGGAAGGGCGATCCGCTGGCCGATCAGGCCGGTCCCTGGCCCAAGGCCAGCGGCTTTTCCGCCAAGCCGGGCGAGATTTGCCTGCTGCCGGATGCGTCGGGCGGATTGGCCGGCGCGTTCCTGGGCCTGGGCGACCGGGCCGTGGCCAGCCGCCACCGCTTTCTGATGGCCCATGCCGCCGCCCTGCCGCAGGGCATCTGGCGCCCGGTCCTGCCCCAGGGCCTTGATCCCGACGAATCCGCGCTGGGCCTGCTGCTCGGCCAGTATCGCTTTGCCCGCTACAAGGGCGCGGCCCACGACGGCGGGACGCAGTTCCTCTGCCCCGAAGGGGCCGACGCGGCCCGGATCCGCGCGCAGGCGGCAGGCGAATTCCTGACGCGCGACCTGATTAACACCCCCGCCAACGACATGGGACCGGACGCCCTGGAAGCCGCCGCCCGCGCCTTGGCCCAGGAGGTGGGCGCCACGATCGCCGTCACGACCGGGCCGGACCTGCTGGACGCCAACCTGCCGATGATCCATGCGGTCGGACGCGCGGCGGAACAGGCCCCGCGCCTGATCGACCTTCGCCTGGGCGATGGGGGACCACGCCTGACGGTGGTGGGCAAGGGGGTCTGCTTCGACACGGGCGGGCTGGATCTCAAACCTGCGGCATCCATGGCCCTGATGAAAAAGGACATGGGCGGGGCGGCGACCGCGCTGGGACTGCTGCGGATGCTGGCGCTGACCGGCGCGGCCGACCGGATGCGGATCCGGGTGCTGCTGCCGGTCGTGGAAAACAGCGTCTCGGCCAGTTCCTTCCGGCCCGGCGACGTGCTGACCAGCCGCAAGGGCCTGACGGTCGAGGTGAACAACACCGATGCCGAAGGCCGCCTGATCCTGGCCGACGCCCTGGCCCTGGGGGCCGAGGAGCAGCCCGATCTCATGATCTCGCTGGCGACGCTGACCGGCGCGGCACGGGTGGCGCTTGGCCCCGACCTGCCGCCCTTTTACTGCGACGACGACGCGACGGCCGGTGCGCTGTCGCGCGCCGCGATGGCCGTGCGCGACCCCTTGTGGCGGATGCCCTTGTGGGACGGCTATGAATCGCAGATCGAACCGCCGATCGCGGATCTGGACAACGCGCCATCGGGCGGCATGGCGGGATCGGTGACGGCGGCGCTGTTCCTGCGACGCTTTGCCCACGGTGCCGGGCGCTATGTCCACATGGACATCTATGGCTGGCAGCCGGTACTGGCGCCGGGCCGTCCCAAGGGCGGGGTGGGCCAGGGCGCGCGCGCGATCCTGGCCGCCCTGCCGGAGATCCTGCCCGCGGCCGCATCGTGACCCTGGACCGTCGCCTGACACCCGCAACGGACCGCGTGGCCCTGGACTGCCTGCGTGGCGTGATCGAACGTCCGTCTTATACCCCCGGCCGCCCCGCCCGGCTGGCGGCCTGGTTGGCCGACCTGATGACCGCGCCGGATGGCCGCCGCGACCGGCAGGTGAATTTCGGCGCCGATGTCACCGTGATCGAAACGCGCGGCGGCTGGTGCTTCGTCCAGGCCGCGTTTGATGGTTATTGCGGCTGGTTGCCCGCCGCCGCCCTGGCCACCGGCCTGCCGCCCCTGACCCATCGGGTGACAGCCCCCGCCACCCATGTCTATCCCGCCCCCGACATGAAACAGCCCGAACAGGCCAGCCTGTCCATCGGCGCCCGCCTGTCGGTCGCGGGGATCGAGGGACGGTTCGCCCGGCTGGGCACGGGCGGCTTTGTCCCTGTCCAGCACATCGGCGACCAGCCCGCGACCGACCCGGTCGCGGTCGCGGAACGCCTTCTGGGCACGCCCTATCTCTGGGGCGGCAACAGCCGCTGGGGCATCGACTGTTCCGGGCTGGTGCAGGCGGCGTTGACCGCCTGCGACATTCCCTGCCCCGGCGACAGCGACCTGCAACGCGCGGACTTTCCCGTGGCGGACACCATCCGGCGGGGCGATCTGCTGTTCTGGCCGGGCCATGTGGCGCTTGCCATGTCGCCCGACCGGATGATCCATGCGACCGCCTTTGCCATGGCGGTGATCGTGGAATCCATTCCCCAGGCCATGGCCCGGATCGACGCGGCGGGCGAGGGTCCGTTTCTCGGCATCCGCCGCCCGCCTCTGGCGCTGCCCGCCACCCCGGCCTAGACCCTGCCAAAGGAGATTGCGGCCCATGTTCACCGTTTCGCTGATCGCATCGCCCCTGCGCGCCAACCTTACCGACGGCGTGGCCCAGGATCTTGGTCGTCGCTGGGCAGGCGGTCCGCCGCGCTGGCTGAACGCCGGAATCGCGGCCGAATTTGACGTGGCGGCCCGACCTGCGGATTTTGCCGATGCCTGGACCGACCTGCATGCACAGACCCTGGATCTGGCGATCCAGCCGACCCAAGGACGGCGCAAGCGGATCCTGCTGGCCGACATGGATTCGACCATGATCGGCCAGGAATGCATCGACGAACTGGCCCATGTCGCGGGCGTCGGCCCGCGCGTGGCCGCCATCACCGCCCGCGCCATGAACGGCGAGCTTGATTTCAACGGCGCCCTGACGGAACGCGTGGCCCTGCTGACCGGGCTGCGGGACAGCGTGATCGCCGACGTGCTGGCCTCGCGCATCACCATGGCCTCGGGCGGGGCGGAACTGGTGGCGACGATGCGCGCGAACGGCGGTTACACGGCGCTGGTGTCGGGCGGCTTTACCGCGTTCACGGAAGCCGTCGCCAATCGGCTGGGGTTCGACGAACACCGCGCCAACACCCTGCTGGCCGAAGGCGGGCTGCTGACCGGCCAGGTCGGCCTGCCGATCCTTGGGCGCGAGGCCAAGGTCGAGGCGCTGACGAATATCGCCGCCGCGCGCGGCCTGACCCCGGCCGATGCGATCGCCGTGGGCGATGGCGCCAATGATCTGGGCATGATCCAGATGGCGGGCACGGGTGTCGCGCTGCACGCCAAGCCATCGGTCGCGGCCCAGGCCCCGATCCGCATCGACCACGGCGACCTGACGGCGCTGCTGTACCTGCAAGGCTATGCCGCCGCGGATTTCGTCACGGGCTGATCGCCAGCACCGTATCCGCCGCGGGCCGCGCGACGCTGGCGGCCGCGCCCGTTCCGGCCCAGAAGGCGCCGTATCCAGCGTTGCCCTGCGCAATGGCGGCCGCGTTCAGCGCCTTGCCGATGTCATAGGCCACCGGATAATCCGCCGCCCCCGAATCATCCATCCCGGTGAATTCGTTGACCAGGCAGCGCGCCGGACGGCCCGAGATCGCGCGGGTCATGGCCGTCTGCCCACCTGACAGCGCCGCGCGATGGGCGGGCAAAGTCGCGGCTTCGGGCGCGCGCAGAAAAGCCGTGCCGCATTGCACGGCCACCGCGCCCGCATCCATTGCCATGCACGCTGCGGCACGATCCATGATCGCCCCCGCCGCCACGACCGGCAGGCCCAGCGGCACCAGCGCCCGCACCAGCGCGGGATGATCCAGCCGTCCGTCAGGACCATCCGGGTCAAAGATCCCCCGATGCCCCCCGGCCTCGTACCCCTGCGCCACGATCGCGTCGAAACCGGCATCCCGGATGGACCGCCCCTCGGCCGCCGAGGTCGCGGTGGCCCACAGGCTGCACCCCGCCCCCTTCAGCGCCGCGATCTGATCGGGGCTGGGCAGCCCGAAATGGCACCCCACGATGGCGGGCCGTTCGGCCAGCAGCACCGACAGCATCGCGTCGTTGCCGCGAAAGCCGGGATAGATTTCGGACAGGGCGGCGGGGGGTTCTGCCCCAAGGCGCCGGAATGCGGGCCGCAGGGTGTCGATCCACGCGGCTTCGCGCGCCGCATCCCGCCGGGCGGGCGCGTGGCAGAACAGGTTGACCCCGAAGGCCCGGTCCGTTCCCTGCCGTACCGCACGAATCGCCTTGGCCGCACCTGCGGCGTCCAAGGCGCCCAGCGCCAGGAAACCCAGTCCGCCCGCCTGGCACACCGCCACGGCCAGTTCCGGGGTCGAGGTGCCCGCCATCGGCGCCTGCACCACCCGGTGCTTCAATCCGTCAAACATGTCCCGCTCCTGTCCCTTTGCCTTGGTGCAAATATCGCACGGGGGTCCGGGGGTGTGAAACCCCCGGCCTTGCCGGTCTTTACAAAGCGCGGCCAAAATCACATGGCGCCCCCATGCTGGATCTGTCCCTCGATCTTTTCATCGTTCTTGCCGCCGCCGGTTTCGCGGCGGGATTCATCGATGCGATCGCCGGGGGCGGCGGGCTGATTACACTCCCCGCCCTGATGCTGGCCGGCATTCCGCCCGCGCAGGCGCTTGCCACCAACAAGGTCCAGGGCGTGTTCGGCGCGGCCACCGCCGCCGTCACCTATGCGTCCCGCGGCCTGGTCGATCCGCGCCGCCAATGGCGATCGGCGCTGATCGCCGGCGTCGCCGGGGCCGTGGGCGCGGGCCTGGTCAGCTATCTGCCCACCGATCAGTTGCGGCTGGTGCTGCCGGTGATCCTGATCGCCATCGCGGCCTTTTTCGCGCTGAAGCCGGGGCTGGACGATCTGGACCGGGTGCGGCGGGTCGCACCGGCCGCCTTCGCGCTGACCGCTGTGCCGCTGGTCGGTCTTTATGACGGGTTTCTGGGGCCGGGCGCAGGATCGTTCTACATGATCGCATTCGTCACGCTGGCGGGATATGGCGTGCTGAAGGCCACCGCGCATACCAAGCTGCTGAACTTCGCGTCCAACCTGGGCGGGTTGCTGGCCTTTGCGCTGGTAGGCCAGCCCTTGTGGCTGGTGGGGATCGTGATGGGCGCGGCGCAGATCGCGGGCGCGACGCTGGGGTCGCGGCTGGCCACGCGGATCGGCGCGCGGCTCATCAAGCCGCTGCTGGTCCTGACCTCGACCGCGCTGGCGCTGCGGCTGATCTGGCAGATGATCTAGGCCGGAAAGCCGGGGGCGGTCCGCATCTCTCCGATGGCCATGCCGCGCCAGTTGCGGATTGGATCGGTCAGGAATGTCCCCACTGCCGGGTCGTTGCCGTCAAGCGCCCCCAGATGGACCAGCAGGGCGGTGATCGCCGCCTCGGCCGCGCGCATTCCGCCATCCGTCACCTTCAGCGCGACGCCGAGTCCCGGATCGGGAAGGATCGCCACGAACACCGCCTCGGCCCCGGTCTTGGCGGCGACGCGGCCGCCCATGGCGCGCATCAGGATCGTGCAGGCCCGGCCTTCGCCCGCGACCAGTGCGGGATGGGCGCGCATGGCCTCTGTCAGCCGCCGCATGGCCCGGCCGCGCCGGTCGTCGCCGGGATTGGCAAAGGACGCCATGGCCCGGCCCAGGCCCGCCAGCGAACAGGACCAGTTCGGGGCCGAACAGCCGTCGATGCCGTGACCGGGGCTGATTTCCCCCGTCACCTCCTCGAACGCGGCCTTGACGGCTTGCTGGACAGGGTGATCCGGATCCACGTATTCCGCCCCGCCGCGCAGGTGGCGGTTCAGGGTCAGGAAACCCGCGTGCTTGCCGGAACAGTTGTTGTGGATCTGGCTGGGCTGTTCGTTGCCGCAGGTCAGGCGGCGGTTTTCGTCGGCGTCGCGCGGCATATGGCAGCCGCAGCGCAGGTCGGCTTCGCCCATGTCCAGCCCCGCCAGCCAGTTTCCGACGGCATCGACATGAATCCGCGCGCCGCTGTGGCTGGCGCAGGCCAGCGCAAGATGGCGGTCCGACAGGCCCGCGGCGTCGGCCGCGCCGCTTTCGATCAGGGGCAGCGCCTGGATCATCTTGCACGAGGACCGGGGAAAGACGATCTGGCCCGGACGCCCCCAGGCCTCGATCAGGCCCTTGCTGTCGCAAACGACGGCATCCCCGCAATGCAGGCTTTCGCGCTGTCCGCCGCGCCATACCTCGATCAACTCGGCTGAACGCATGGCCTGCCCCCTGACAAATGCGCGATTTCCGGTCTTGCGCTCTTTCTCGCGCAATGATTTTGGCTATCCTGACCGCAGATGGTTGAAAAGACCACAGCGATCGGGAAAAACGCCCCCTGATGTGGCGAACCAATGGCAGGAGGCCAGAGCATGACCAAAACCACGCTGCGCGGCATGACCGCCGCCCTTGTCCTGATGGCGGGCCTGGGCACCGCGGGGGCGCAGGATTCCACCAATGTCGTCGCGACCCAAGGCGATTGGACCGTCTTTGCGGCGGAAAGTCCCAAGGAATGCTGGGCCGTGTCCGCGCCAAAGGCCACCCAGAACACCGACGAGAACGGCGCCCCGCGCGAGGTGACGCGCGGCGACATCCGCCTGTATGTCGCCTATCGCTCTGGCGAGAACGGCGCGGTCAGCTTCAGCGGCGGTTATCCCTTTGCGCCCGACAGCACGGTCGAGGTCGATGTCGGCGGCAGCAAGTTCAACCTGTTCACCGAGGGGGAAACCGCCTGGCCCGGAACCGAGGCCGACGATGAAAAGCTGATCGGCGCCCTGCGCGGCGGAACGAACGCGGTCATCACGGGCCGGTCGTCGCGCGGCACGGTGACCAAGGACACGTTCAGCCTTGCGGGGGTCACGGCGGCCACGAACACGGCACGCGAACGTTGCCAATGAGACCGGCGTAAGGCCGGCGCGGGTCCAAACCCGCCCGGCGCCAGGATTTCGGCCTCGACGACGGGCGGGACCGGTTGATTTTCGGCCCTGTTTCGCTTATCTGCGGGTCTTTCCAAACGCTGGTTGACCCATGAACGCGCCCATCACGCAGGATGTCCTGACCCTTCCCCGTACGCTGCCCGACAGCGGGCGGGTGAACATCATCGGGCTGACGCGCGACCAGTTGCGCCAGGCGCTGATCGACGCGGGCACCCCGGAAAAGCAGGCCAGAATGCGCGTGGGCCAGGTCTGGCAGTGGGTCTATCACTGGGGCGTGCGCGATTTCGCGCGGATGAGCAACCTGGCCAAGGATTATCGCGCGCTGCTGGCAGAACGGTTCGAGATCGTCCTGCCCGAGATTGTGACCCGCCAGATCAGCACCGACGGCACCCGCAAATATCTGGTCCGCATCGCCGGCGGGCACGAGGTCGAGACGGTCTATATCCCCGAGGACGGCCGCGGCACGCTGTGCGTGTCCAGCCAGGTCGGCTGCACCCTGACCTGTTCGTTCTGCCATACCGGCACCCAGAAACTGGTGCGCAACCTGACCGCCGGGGAAATCGTTGGCCAATTGATGCTGGCGCGCGACGACCTGGGCGAATGGCCTGAACCGGGCGCGCCCAAGGACGAAACCCGGCTGGTCAGCAACATCGTGCTGATGGGCATGGGCGAGCCGCTGTACAACTTTGACGCCGTGCGCGATGCGATGCGGGTCTGCATGGACAACGAAGGTCTGTCGCTGTCGCGCCGCCGCATCACCCTGTCCACCAGCGGCGTGGTGCCGGAAATCGCCCGCACCGCCCAGGAAATCGGCTGCCAGCTAGCCGTCAGCTTTCACGCCACGACCGATGACGTGCGCAACGTCTTGGTGCCGATCAACAAGCGGTGGAACATCGCCACGCTGCTGGACGCGCTGCGCGATTATCCGCGGCTGTCGAACAGCGAACGGATCACCTTTGAATACGTGATGCTGGCGGGCGTGAACGACAGCGATGCCGATGCCCACCGGCTGGTGGACCTGATTCGGGGCATTCCGGCCAAGATCAACCTGATCCCCTTCAACGAATGGCCCGGCGCGCCGTATAAACGCTCCAGCAACAACCGCATCCATGCCTTTGCCGACATCATCTACAACGCCGGTTACGCCAGCCCGATCCGCACCCCGCGCGGCGAGGACATCATGGCCGCCTGCGGGCAGCTAAAGTCGGCGACCGAGCGGGGGCGGAAGTCGCGGGCAGAGATTGCCGCAGAAGCGAATGTTTGACGGTGCTTTGACGCGGCGTTGCGCAAGACACTATTTATCGAATGTCTCGACATAAAGCGTCGCATCGCAATCTGCACCCTCGTCATAGGTGCCGACCCAGATGTCAAACAATCCATCCTGAGGACGGGTCAGATATATGCGCGCATCATTCCCACCGCCATCGTCGTCGTCATAAAACCAGGCGCCCATGCCGGTATTCATGACAAGCACGTTGTCGCAACTGCTTTCCACATCGAAAGCAATCTCATAGTGCTGCAAGCCGGATATATCGAAGGTGAAATCAGGTGCGCGGGTAACAAACCCCGGCCCCTGGTCGGTCCAAAACGATATCGGGCAGCGCTGAATATTGCTTCCTCCGCCAGCGATGGCGGGAAACGCATGCTGACTGTACAAGTCATCACCCGTCAGCGAAAATTGTTCCCCCCATTCGCCTGGATCAGGACAGGCAATCGCAGACGATGCGCCGCAAATGAAGGCCCCAACAACAGGCACGAAAATCTTGAACATTCTACCCTCCAAAAAATACAGGAAGGTAAATTATATATCATTTATATTCATCTTTCATCCAGAACCAGCTTAATATTCAAAAACCGGATAGATGACGGTTTTCAGAAATATCATGGCGGTTTACAATTTAATATTGCTGCAAGTGATCCTGACTCACCGCTTTCCCCACCCATCGATAATCCCCACCGCTTCCTCAGCCGTCTCGACATAGCGAATCAGTTCCAGATCCTCCTCGGAAATCGTTCCCGCCTCGGCCAAGGCCTTCCAGTTGATGACCCCCTCCCAGAACTCCGCCCCGAACAGCAGCAGGGGGACGCGGGCCATGCGGCCGGTCTGGATCAGGGTCAGGGCCTCGAACAACTCGTCCAGCGTTCCAAAGCCGCCGGGAAAGACCGTGATCGCGCGGGCGCGCATCAGGAAATGCATCTTGCGGATCGCGAAATAGTGGAAGTTGAAGCACAGTTCCGGCGTCACATAGATGTTCGGCGCCTGTTCGTGGGGCAGCACGATGCCCAGGCCGATGGACTTGCCGCCGACCTCGTGCGCGCCCAGGTTGCCCGCCTCCATCACGCCGGGGCCGCCGCCGGTCGCGATGACGAAATCGCGTCCGCCGGTTTCCAGGCTGCGCAGGGTCATCGCGCGGGCGAACAGGCGCGCTTCCTCGTAATGGGCCGACAGTTTCGCCAAGAACGGCGTGCGCGCCCCGGCGGCATCCTGCGGGGCGGGGATCCGCGCGCCGCCGAACATCACCACGGTCGATTCCACCCCCGCCTCGTCCAGCAGCATCTGCGGCTTCAGCAGTTCCAGTTGCAGGCGGACCGGGCGCAGTTCCTCGCGCAGCAGGAAATCGCGGTCGGCGAAGGCCAGCCGATAGGACGGCGACCGGGTCTGCGGCGTGTCGGGGATCTGCCGGGCGCGGTCCGCATCCTCGTCGCTGTGGGGCAAGGGGTGGGCGCGGTCCTCAGGGGTCTTGGTCGCGTCGTTCATGGATCCTCGGGGGGTGGGTCGTGCGGATTGCGCGCGGATGTCCCCAGGCTTATAGCCCCAGGGTGACAGATGCCACCCGCCGCAACCCGCAGGAGACACCGATGACCCAGGCCCTTGAAACCGCCATTGAGGCCGCGTGGGCAGCCCGCGCCGATATCGATGCAGGCACGACCGGCTTTGTGCGCGAGGCGGTGGACGAAACCCTGGCGCAACTGGACGGCGGCACGCTGCGGGTCGCCGAACGGCGCGGCAACGACTGGCATGTGAACCAGTGGGCCAAGAAAGCCGTGCTGCTGTCGTTCCGCCTGAACGACATGGCACCGATGACCGGCGGCCCGCAGGGCGCCAGCTGGTGGGACAAGGTGCCCACCAAGTTCGAGGGGTGGGGCGACAACCAGTGGCGCGCGGCCGGTTTCCGCGCGGTGCCCGGCGCGATTGTCCGGCGAAGCGCCTTTATCGGCAAGGGCGCGGTGCTGATGCCGTCGTTCGTCAACCTGGGCGCCCATGTGGGCGAGGGCACGATGGTCGACACCTGGGCCACGGTCGGATCCTGCGCGCAGATCGGAAAGAACGTCCACCTGTCGGGCGGAGTCGGCATCGGCGGCGTCCTGGAACCCTTGCAGGCCGGGCCGACCATCATCGAGGACGACTGCTTCATCGGCGCCCGGTCCGAGGTAGTCGAGGGCTGCATCGTCCGCGAGGGGTCGGTGCTGGGCATGGGCGTCTTCATCGGCCAGTCCACCAAGATCGTCGATCGCGAGACGGGCGAGGTCATGTATGGCGAGGTTCCGGCCGGATCGGTGGTGGTGGCCGGATCCCTGCCGTCCAGGAACGGCGTGAGCCTGTATTGCGCGGTGATCGTCAAGCGGGTGGATGCCAGGACGCGGGCGAAGACCTCGATCAACGAACTGCTGCGCGACTAAGGAGGGGGGACCGGGTGGCGACGCTCTATATCGATGCCGACGCCTGCCCCGTGAAGGCCGAGGCAGAGCGCGTGGCGACCCGGCTGCGCGTGCCGATGGTGCTGGTCTGCAACGGCGGGCTGCGGCCGTCCGCGAATCCGCTGGTCCGGCTTCAGATCGTCGCCGAAGGCCCGGATCAGGCCGACAAATGGATCGCCGACCAATGCGGGCCGGGCGACGTGGTGGTGACGGGCGACCTGCCCCTGGCCGACCGTTGCCTCAAGGCGGGGGCGCGGGTCGTCACCCATGCGGGCGAGGTTCTGACCAGCGCCAATATCGGTCCCCGGCTGGCCACGCGCGACCTCATGGCGGATTTGCGCGCCTCCGATCCTTTCCTGCAAGGCGGCGAAGCGATGTTCGGAAAGGCCGACCGATCCCGTTTCCTGCAAGTGCTGGACCGCGAACTGGGCGCCGCGCTGCGGGGTTGAGCCTGCCCTTTCCGGTGACAGGCTGCGGCCAGGATGCTAGAATAATTCCCCAGGATCCGGTGCAGATAGGGGGGCCATGATGACCAGGCATGCGGCGTTCTGTCTGTTCCTGCTGTTGCCGAATGGCGCTTTGGCCCAGATCCTTGATCGCGAGTCGATGCAGCTTGTCCAGGAAACCGCGCAGGCCATTTGCGGAGAGATCATCGGCGCCGGAGAGAACCGCGAAATCGAGATCGAGGGCGAGGTGAACGCCGAACTGCGCGGCCTGGCAAGGCGGCTGGCCGATGCCGGGATCGAGGGCAGCGCAAGGCTGGAAGACGGCAGCTATGCCGGGGTTCTGCGCGAGGAACTGGCGTCGGAACGCCAGAACGCCCGCGACTGCCGCCGGCAGGTCTTTGACCGGCTGATGGACCGCATCGACAGCGCGCCGCCGACCGATGAAACGGGGGGACTGGACCCGGCTCCCGGCATCGACCCGATGGCCGATTTTCCGGGCGGCTATGCGGAACTGGCCGGGATGGTCGTCTGGGGGCCATACATCAACTGCTCGGTCTATAACGACGCGCCTGCTCTCGCCCAGGTGACAAGCATCAACTATATGCTTTACGGCATGTTCGGCCCACAGCCGGTCAGCATGCCATGCACTTATAACTGCGTGATATCCGGTTACAATTCCAGCGTGTTCAGCGGCCCTCCGAACAACCCCAATGTCACCAACGGTTCCTGTTCGGTCACGGCGATGCGCTGACTGCGGCTTGCCGCCCGCAAGTCCCGGCGAACCCGGCCGTCCCGTGCGGCGTTGGCCCGGACAGGCAGGCGGCAAGGATAAGGGATCATGCGGGAGAATGCGGGAGAATGCGGCGATACAGCCCTTGCTGGACGCGGCCGGCAATGCCTCGGACGACGAGACGACGTCGGTCAGGCAAATCGTGCAGTCCCTGGGCGAGAATTCCCTGACCCCGAACCTGATCTTCGTCGCGCTGGCGGTCATGTCGCCCTTGTCGGGGATTCCCCTGTTTTCGTCGATCTGCGGCATCGCCATCGCGCTGATCGCAGGGCAGATGCTGGTCGGGCGCGACCATCTGTGGCTGCCGTCCTTTGTGATGTCGCGCCGGATCGACGGCAGCAAGCTGGACCGCGCCCTCAAGGCCCTGCGCCGCCCGGCAGGATGGCTGGACCGCGTGACGCGGCCCCGGCTGCGCCTGCTGGTGCGCGGTCCGGTGCGCAAGCTGACTCAGGCGTTGTGCATGATGTGCGGCCTGGTCATGCCGTTTCTGGAAATCGTGCCCTTCACCTCGTCGTTTCTGGGGGCGGTGGTCAGCCTTCTGGCCTTTGGAATGCTGGCGCGCGACGGTCTGTTCACGGCCCTGGGATTGGCCGTGCTGGGGTTCCTGGGTGGCGGGATCGTCTGGTTCCTGCGCTAAGCACGCCAGACGAAAACGGCCCAGGCGGGTCCGTGCCACCTTGCACCCCCA
This sequence comes from Paracoccus sediminis, assembly GCF_900188295.1. GTDB lineage: Bacteria > Pseudomonadota > Alphaproteobacteria > Rhodobacterales > Rhodobacteraceae > Paracoccus > Paracoccus sediminis. Next base: position 326,742 of record NZ_FZNM01000002.1, on the reverse strand, counting down.
CCGCGCATGGCTATAACCCCGGACGATTTATCCGCCGCCAGCCGCCCGAGGACCAAGCCCATGCCCAAGCGTACCGATATCAAATCGATCCTGATTATCGGCGCAGGCCCCATCGTGATCGGCCAAGCCTGCGAATTCGACTACTCCGGCGCCCAGGCCTGCAAGGCCCTGCGCGAGGAAGGATACCGGGTCATCCTGGTCAATTCCAACCCCGCGACGATCATGACCGACCCGGAAATGGCCGATGCCACCTATATCGAGCCGATCACCCCTGAAATCGTCGAAAAGATCATCGCCAAGGAACGCCCCGATGCGCTGCTGCCGACGATGGGCGGGCAGACGGGCCTGAACACCGCCTTGGCGCTGGCCGACATGGGCGTCCTGAACCGCTATGGCGTGGAACTGATCGGCGCGCAGCGCGCCGCCATCGAAATGGCCGAGGACCGCAAGTTGTTCCGCGAGGCGATGGACCGGATCGGGCTGGAAAACCCCAAGGCCACCATCGTCGCAGCCCCCAAGCTGGCCAGCGGCAAATACGACGTCAACGCGGGCGTGGCCCAGGCCATGGACGCGCTGGAGGAGATCGGCCTGCCGGCGATCATCCGCCCGGCCTTTACCCTGGGCGGGACCGGCGGCGGCGTGGCCTACAACCGCGACGATTACCAGCGGATCGTGCGGTCGGGCCTGGATGCCTCGCCCGTGGCGCAGGTGCTGGTCGATGAAAGCCTGCTGGGCTGGAAGGAGTTCGAGATGGAGGTCGTGCGGGATCGCAACGACAACGCCATCATCGTCTGCGCCATCGAGAACGTCGATCCGATGGGCGTGCATACCGGCGATTCCATCACCGTGGCCCCGGCCCTGACCCTGACCGACCGCGAATACCAGATCATGCGGAACGGTTCCATCGCGGTGCTGCGGGAAATCGGCGTGGAAACCGGCGGGTCGAACGTGCAGTGGGCGATCAACCCCGCCGACGGCCGCATGGTCGTGATCGAGATGAACCCGCGCGTGTCGCGGTCGTCCGCGCTGGCGTCCAAGGCCACGGGATTTCCCATTGCCAAGATCGCCGCCAAGCTGGCCGTGGGCTATACGCTGGACGAGTTGGACAACGACATCACCAAGGTCACGCCCGCGTCCTTCGAACCCTCCATCGACTATGTCGTCACGAAAATCCCGCGCTTCGCCTTCGAGAAATTTCCTGGTAGCAAGCCCGAACTGACCACCGCGATGAAATCCGTGGGCGAGGTCATGGCCATCGGGCGCAGCTTTCACGAATCGCTGCAAAAGGCGCTGGCGTCCATGGAAAACGGCCTGACCGGCCTGGACGAGATTCCCATCGAAGGCGCCGCCGAGCAAGGCAAGCCCGCCGTCATCGCGACGCTGTCCAAGGCCACGCCCGACCGCATCCGCGTCATTGCCGAGGCCATGCGTTTCGGCCTGTCGGACGACGAGATCCACCGCGTGACCCGCTTTGATCCCTGGTTCCTGGCCCGCATCCGGGAAATCGTGGATGCGGAACACACGGTCCGCCATGACGGTCTGCCCAAGGACGCCGAAGGGCTGCGCGCCTTGAAGATGATGGGCTTTACCGATGCCCGCCTGGCCCATCTGACGCGCCGCGAGGAATCCGACATCCGCCGCGCCCGCCGCAATGCCGGGATCCTGCCGGTCTTCAAGCGCATCGATACCTGCGCCGCCGAATTCGAGGCCCAGACCCCCTACATGTATTCCACCTACGAAGCCCCGGCGATGGGGGACGTGGAATGTGAATCGCGGCCCACCGAGGCGAAAAAGGTGGTGATCCTGGGCGGCGGCCCCAACCGCATCGGCCAGGGGATCGAGTTCGATTATTGCTGCTGCCACGCCTGTTTCGCGCTGACCGATGCGGGCTATGAAACGATCATGGTCAACTGCAACCCGGAAACGGTTTCGACCGATTATGACACCAGCGACCGGCTGTATTTCGAACCCCTCACGCTGGAACATGTGCTGGAAATCCTGCGGGTCGAACAGGACAACGGCACGCTGCACGGCGTCATCGTGCAGTTCGGCGGCCAGACGCCGCTGAAACTGGCCAATGCCCTGGAATCCGAAGGCATCCCGATCCTGGGCACCACGCCGGACGCCATCGACCTGGCCGAGGACCGCGAGCGGTTCCAGAAGCTGCTGAACGACCTGGGCCTGAAACAGCCCGTCAACGGCATCGCCCGTTCCGATGCCGAGGCCATCGCGATCGCCGAACGCATCGGCTTTCCGCTGGTGATCCGCCCGTCCTATGTCCTAGGCGGCCGCGCGATGGAAATCGTGCGCGACATGGACCATCTGCGCCGCTACATCACCGAGGCCGTCAGCGTGTCGGGCAAGAACCCGGTGCTTCTGGACAGTTATCTGTCCGGCGCGATCGAGGTCGACGTGGACGCGCTGTCGGACGGCACGAATGTCCATGTCGCGGGCATCATGGAGCATATCGAGGAAGCGGGCGTCCATTCCGGCGATTCCGCCTGTTCCCTTCCCCCCCATACGCTGGACGCCGCCACCATCGCCGAATTGAAGGTGCAGACCATCGCCATGGCCCGTGCGCTGAAGGTCCGGGGCCTGATGAACGTGCAGTTCGCGCTGAAGGACAGCGAAATCTACGTGCTGGAGGTGAACCCGCGCGCGTCCCGCACCGTGCCCTTTGTCGCCAAGGCGACCGACAGCGCCATCGCCAGCATCGCCGCACGGCTGATGGCCGGCGAACCCATGGAGAACTTTCCGCTGCGCCCGCCCTATCCGGCGGGCGTGGGTCCGGAAACCGACCTGCCCTTTGCCAATCCTCTCACGTTGGCCGATCCGATAACGCCCTGGTTTTCCGTCAAGGAGGCCGTGCTGCCTTTTGCCCGCTTCCCCGGCGTCGATACGCTGCTGGGTCCGGAAATGCGGTCCACGGGCGAGGTGATGGGCTGGGACCGCAATTTCGCCCGCGCCTTTCTCAAGGCGCAGATGGGCGCGGGCAGCAATCTGCCCTTCGAAGGCCGGGTCTTCATCTCTGTCAAGGATGCCGACAAGACCGAGGCCCTGGCCGAGGCCGCGCGCGACCTGACCGCCATGGGCTTTCGATTGATCGCCACCAGCGGCACCGCCGATTTCCTGTCGTCCGCCGGGGTCGAAACAGGCCGCGTGAACAAGGTTTACGAAGGCCGCCCGAACATCGTGGACCGGATGAAGAACGGCGAGATCGCCATGGTCCTCAACACCACCGAAGGGATTCAGGCCATCGCCGACAGCCGTGACATTCGCGCGGTCGCGCTGTACGACAAGATCCCGTATTTCACCACGGCTGCGGCCAGCATCGCGGCAGTGGCTGCGATCAGGTCGCGGGGCGAGGGCGAGGTGGGTGTCAGAAGCCTGCAGGCCTGAAACCCGCAACGATTTGCCTCGGAACATACCGGGCAGCATATCGTCCGCTGGCTGCCTGCGCCCTGTCCGCCCCTGCCGGCGCTGTCCAGGTTGTACCGCTTGCGGCCTGGCGCATCACCCATGACGCGTCAAACCCAGGCAGGGCGCACCGGGTCAGTCCTGCCGCGGGGATCGGCGCTGTCCGCCCGCGCTTGTCCGCCAAATCGCCCTGCCGATACGGCCCCGGCATCAGCGGGATAACAGGGCCAGTGCCGCGCTGTAACGGTTGCTGCCGGTCGCCGTCTGGATTTGGGACAGCGCCAGATACCGTGTCACCAGCCTGTCAATGGTTTCATCCGTGCCGATCCTGGAAAAACTGCTGCTGCCCAGCACACGTTCGGATGCTGACATGAAGTCTTCCAGCTGCCGATCGACCGACAGGTTTCCGATCGCATTGCCAAAGCCGAAGGCCCCCTGGAAAACCTTGCGCAAGGGTTCGCTGCCCAAGACTTCGTACCACAGGGTCTTGTCGCTTGAACTGCGGGTGGCGAACTCCCTCAATTCGTTGCGGGCGTTTATCGCCAATCGATAGCTTTCGTCGCCGTCGCCGACGCGTTTCTGGAACTGCTGCTGGACATAGGCCTGGGTCATCGCCTGGCCGGTCGCCGCCGGATCATCCCCCCGCGCCTGAAATTCGCGCGCAAGCTTGAGATACCGCTTGTCGCTGAGCCGGTTCACCAGGGATGCCTTGTCGCCAAGATCGGACTCCAGCACCTTGCGGATAAAGGCCTTGTTGGCGATGTCCTCGCCCAGGCCGAAGGCGCCCAGGGCAACTTGAAGCATCTTGTAATCGCCAACCAGATCCTCGGCCGTGGTGTCCTGGGTCAGGTTGTCGCGGAAATAGGTCGTGGCGCGCTGGACGACGGGATCCCTTGCCGTGGCCTCGACCTGGCGCGTTTCGATGCGCTGCAAGACGCGCCAGCCCGCAATGCCGCCTAATCCGATGCTGATGGCGGACGGCATGGCAATCTCATTGACGGCGGGAAAGGATAAGCCGGTCTTCCTGAAGCAGCAGTTCGCGCAGCTTTCGCAGGGCCGGATAGACGGCATCGTCGTCGATGCTGGTCTTTGCCTCGCGCAGGCTGGCCTGCCATTCGGCATGGTCGGACACCAGCGCCAGCTGCGATACCGCCAGCAAAAGCTGTCGCTTGCCTTCGGCCGGATCGGCGTCGCCGGACAGGATCAGCTGCGCGATATAGCAGGCGCGGCTGACCGGCGTGTTGGCGTGATCGGGATGGATCGCATCCTTGAGCCGCAGGACATTGGCATTCGGCGTGCGAATGGCGATCTTGGACCGGCGGTCGCCATTTTCGATGACCGCCCCATTGATAAGCACGCGTTCGTTGGGGGCAAGCTTCAGGACAAGGCCGCTCATGCCGCGATCTCTTGGCGCAGGCCGCGCATCATGGCCATGTTGATGTCGATCAGCGGATCGACCTTTGCCTTGCCTGCCATGGCCAGATGCCCATGGCGCAGCGAAAACGATGCCAGCGACAAGAGCTGTGCCCGCAGGGCATCGGGCAGTCCGTTTTCCGAACCGGCCAGGTCGGCGGCAAGGATCGTCCACAACTGGTTGTTCTTGTGAGCGGCCGCGATCAGGTCGGGGCCATGTTCATCCTGGGCTGCCTGGCGCAGCATCCGGGTGACGCGAGAGAAGGCTTCGTATTCGGCGTCGCGCGAGGTGCGGACGACGTTGCTGCCGTAACCATTTCCGGCAAAGGACGGAACCGCGTTCAAGGTGATCTTCCTGATCTGAGAGGGGTTCGGTGATGCGGGACGGGGGCGCCGCCGGGGCGCCCCTGCCGGTCATGGATCAGCGGAACAGGCTCATGATCGCCGAGGGCGCCTGGTTGGCAATCGACAGGGCCTGGATGCCCAGCTGCTGCTGGGTCTGCAAGGCCTGGAGACGGGCCGAAGCCTCCTCCATGTCGGCATCCACCAGCGAACCGACGCCGATCTTCAGCGAATCCGCCAGGCTGCCGACGAAATCGGACTGGTCGGTGATCCGCTCGGACGCGGCGCCAAGCGTCGCCGAACCTGCGATCGCGACGTCAAGCAGCGCCTCGATGTCGCCGATGGCGGTCTGGGCGGACGCTTGATCGGTGATGGCCATCAGCGTGCCGCCGACGATATCAGCCTCATAGTCCAGCGAGTTGACGACGATGGTGTTGGGCGTCGTGGCGCCCGTGCCCGATGTCCGGTCCAGCGAGGCCAGCGTGGTGAAGGTGGCGCCGCCATTGATGCCATCGGTGCTGAGCAGGTTGATCCCGTTCATCTGCGTGCCGGACACGATCGAGGTGATGTTCGCCATCTTCTCGGTGATCTGGTTCTGCACGGTCGTGAAGTCCACGCCGTCGTTCGCCGCAGTCGCCGCCAGCTTCTTCATGTCTTCCAGCAGGGAAACGACCTTGTCCGATCCGGTCAGTGCGGTCGTGACGGTCGCGTTGGCGACGTTCAGGCTGCTTTGCAGGGTCTTGGCGGCGGACTGGTCAGTTTCCATGGTCTTGGAAATGGCCCACAGCGCGGCGTTGTCCTTGGCGCTGCCGATGGTCTTGCCGGTCGAGATTTCCGCCTGCGTCTTGGTCAGGCTGGAGTTCACGTTCTTCAGGGTTTGCACTGCGACGATGGCGCCGTTGTTGGTCAGAATACTGGACATCTTATCCTCGGATATAGGGGATGCTTTGCATCCGCGATTGTGACGGTTGGCCTTCTGACCCTGGGCGTTTGTCCCTGTGCCGCTTTTGGCATGACCGCAGTCCTAGCAGCCGGTGATTTACGGATAGTGAATTTGCCCCTGTCCTCCAAACATCGAACGCAAAGGATTTTAGCTAAAACCGCTGCGCCAGCGCGGCATTGGTCGGCGTGGTCCGGCGCTGGCCTGCCTTGTCATAGGTTTGCAGCGTCCGCGCGTTTTGCAGGATGTCGCGAATCTGGTCGATGGCCCGCTGGGTGCCGCGCGCCGAATCCTCGGCCAGGCGGCGCAGATGCAGCAGGGTCTGTTCGATCCGGGGCCTGGTGTCCGCGTCCACCCCGTCGCGTTCGAATCGTTTCGAAAGCGCCTCGATCCGGGCCAAGGCCAGGGTGGGATCGCCCGAAACGATCGCCTGCTGGATCCCGTCCAGCATCATCTTGTGCTTTGTGTTCATTTGATTTCCATTCTTTCGGCAAGTCCAAGATCGATCTGTCCGGCCAGGACGGCGGCATATTCCTGGGTCAGGAAGCTGGAAAACTGATCCTCGCCGACGCCCCCGCCAAAGGCGCCGTTCATCGATTTCGGTCCGCAGTATTTTAACATCTCCTCAAGAAACGCCTGTTCCAGCTTTTCGGCGGGCGACGGAGGGGATTTCGACAAGGGCAAGGATGTCTGAACGTGATTGACCAGCATGGCATGTCCCGATTGCAAGGTTTTTTCAGGATTAAAGGACCGCGGTAAATAAATCGTAAGGAATCACCGCTATCCCTTCGGCTTGTAATGAGTTTGGGAATCACAGAATGGCGGAATGTCTTGTCGTACCGGTCCTGAATATCGCAATGCCCGTGGTGCTTGCGGACCCTGCGGTCGAAACCGGGGCCGTTGCCACGGACTTCACGCTGGAGGAAGCGGGTTCCGACGATCTGCCGGAACAGCCGCGATCCGAGGCCGCCCCCGTCATCGTCGAAACGGCCGATCCCTTGCAGATGCTGATCGAGGACATGTCGGGAATCACCGGCGCCTTGCGCGAACCGGTCCCGATGCCCGGCCAGGGCGCGGGCCTTTCTGCCCCGGCCCTGCCGGAGGCAGCGATGCCGCAATCCGCTGCGGTCGAAACGGACGCAGCGACCAACGGTTCGAACGCGGCAACCACCGATTCGGACGCCGCGACGGTCGATCCAGACATGTCGGCCGCCAATTCGGACCTATCGGCGGCCAAGTCGGACATATCGGCGGCTGATTCGGTCCCCTTCGCCTTTGCGGAACCCAAATCGGCTGTCGGACCCTTGCCGCAGCCGGTGGCCGCGAACCCCGCTGCCGTTTCGGGGGAAACGCCCCCGCAGCCCGTCGCGGTCGATACCGATGCCCTGCCGGGGCGCGAAAGGCCACGTCGTATCGTGGCGGACGCGGAAACGATGATGGCCGAAACGGCGCCACGGATCGTCCCACCAGGACGTGCGACCAACACGTCTGAAACCGCGCCGCAGGACATGACGCGAATTGTGGAAACGTCCGTCGATCCGGCCGGATCGGACCCTGCCACGATCGAATTTTCGGCCCTGCTGGCCGACGCTGCGGCCCCTGCGGCGATCATCGTCCCCCTTCGCGACGAAGGTGTGATGGCGGCCGAACTGCGCTCTGCCCGGCCCGCGATCGTTCCGGTTGCCCGGCAGATCGCCGAAGCCGTCATCGTGGCGCGCGACGATGTTGTGGAAATCGCTCTGGCGCCCGAGGAACTGGGCCGGCTGCGCCTGGTCATGTCCGGCCCGGACCACAACCCCCATGTCGCCATCTGGGTCGAACGGCCCGAGGTTCTGGACCAGTTGCGCCGCAATGCCGCAATCTTGCAGGAATGCCTGGGCGATGCCGGAATGGCCGGCGCGACCCTGGAATTCCACGACGACACATCGTCGGGATCGCGCGGCGACCGGCCCGGCGACGCGGCCCCCGTCCGCCGCCCCTTCGAAACCGCAGAGCCGGTCCAGGCCATTCCGGTTGCCTGGACGCCGATGGCGATCCCGGCCCGACTGGACATTCGCATCTGAAGGAGAAAAAGCGTGGTTTCCGCAATCAGCACCACCACAGCCGCCACTGCCGCGGCAACGTCCACGGCGGCCGGCATGTCCCCCGCCGCATCCGCGAATTACGACACCTTTCTGAAGATGCTGACCACGCAGCTGAAGAATCAGGATCCGTTGAACCCGATGGAGGGGACGGACTTCGCGGTTCAGCTTGCCACCTTCTCGGGCGTGGAACAGCAAGCCCAGACCAACAAGCTGCTGCAACAGATGATCGCCCAATCGGGGGCCGGATTGGGGCAGTTGGCCGAATGGATCGGCAAGGAGGTGCGCACGACCGAGCCGGTCTGGTTCGGCGATACGGCGCTGACGCTGGACATCGCGCCGGACAGCCGCGCCGACGGGGTGACGCTGGTGGTCATGAACGAATCGGGCCGCGAAGTCCTGCGCGAGGAAATCGGACCGGGCGAAGGCCAGATCGACTGGTTCGGGCGCGACGATGCCGGGCAAAAGCTGGCCGACGGACGCTATTCCTTCGTGATCGAAAGCAGCCGCGCCGGAGAGGTGATTTCCGAAGTTGCGGCCGGTGCCTATGCCCGCGTGGCCGAGGCCGAGGTCAGCGACAAGGGGGTCGAACTGAACCTCGAGGGGGGCGGATCCGTCCTGGCCAGCCAGATCGAGGCCCTGCGCGATCCCGGCTAGAGCCGGGGCAGAAAGCCGCCGCGCATGGCCAGAATCTCCTCCCTGATGCGGGCCGTGGCGGGGCTGGGCTGGCGGTCGGCGCGGCGCAGCAGATACCAGCTTCGCTGGATCGGCAACCCGATGCCGCGCAGCGCGATCAGGCGGCCGGACCGCAATTCCTCGGTCACGGTGTGCTGGGAAATCAGCGCGATGCCAAGGCCCGCGATGACGGCCTGCTTGATCGTCTCGTTGGTGCCCATTTCCACCGCGCGCCAGGTCGCGCCTTCGCCGATGCGGTCCAGAAACCGGGTCATCAGGATGCGGGTGCCCGACCCTTCCTCGCGCGAAAGGAAGGTCTGCGCCAGCAGGTCGCCCGGCATCACCGGATCGGCCTCGGCCAGCGGATGATCCGGGGCGGCGATGATGAGGTGGGGATGCGGACCGACGGGGTCGGCGATCACCGCCGGTTCGCGCGGCGGACGCCCCATGATCGCCAAATCCAGGTCATCCCCTGCCAGTGCCGCCAGGATCGCGTCGCGGTTGCCGATGCGCAGCGTCACCTCGATATCAGGCAATCGTCGCAAAAGGCGCGCGACCAGGCCGGGCGCGAAATACTTGCCCGTGGACACCACGCCCAGCACGACATTGCCGATATGGCCCTGCTGCAAGGCCCCGATCTCGCGTCCCGCGCGGGCCAAAGCAGTGGCGATCTGCGATTCGGCCAGCAGCAGGGCGTGGCCTTCGGGGGTGGGGCGAAAGACACCGTGTTCCGCCCGCGCCACCAGGGGGCACCCTGCCAGATCCTCCAGCCCCCGCAGCTGGCTGTGGATGGCGGGGGTCGTCAGGCGCAGTTGGGCCGCGGCATTCGTCAGGCTGCCGCTGTCGGCCACCGCCCGAAGACAGCGCAGCTGGCGCAAGGTCAGGCCATCCAGTTTCATGTTAAGTTAATTCTAATTCTGTTTTCGAATTATTAAATTTCCTTAAAAGTTCCTGCCTGTCAATCTGTCTTCGATAGTCGTCAGGGGAGGGGCCGATGACCACGCCCAGCATGGACACGACGCATGTTCCGCCCGGCTTCCGGGCGTTGATGCTGGCCTTGGCGCGCGGTGGGGCGACCTTGGCGGGGCTGATCCGGCGCGGCGACGCGGGCCTTTCGGCCGATGTGGAGATCAACAGCGGTGGCGATGGGCAAAAGCGTCTGGACATCCAGGCGGATGCCATGTTCCGCGACGCGCTGCGCAATGCCGGGCTGCGGTGGTATGCCAGCGAGGAACTGGAAGCCCCCGTCGCCATGCAACCGGACGGCATTCTGGCCCTGGCCATCGACCCGCTGGACGGATCATCGAACATCGACACCAATGTGTCCATCGGCACGATCTTCGCCGTCTACCCGGCGGAAAGCCAAGCCGGGACCAGTTTCTTGCGCCCGGCCCGCGACCTGATCGCGGCGGGTTACATCGTTTATGGCCCGCGCTGCTGCCTGGTGGTCAGCTTTGGCGACGGGACGCAGATTTACACCCTGAACCCCGACACCGACAGCTTCGATCTGACCGATCCGCGCGCCGTCCTGCCCGACTGCCATTTCGAATTCGCCATCAACGCGTCGAACTATCGGCACTGGCCGCGCCCGATCCGCGCCTATATCGACGATTGCCTGGCCGGGATCGACGGCCCGCGCGCACAGAACTTCAACATGCGCTGGATCGCGTCCCTGGTGGCCGAGGCGCATCGGATCCTGATGCGGGGCGGCATCTTCCTGTATCCGTCAGACGCCCGCCAAGGCTATGAACGCGGAAGGCTGCGGGTGCTTTACGAATGCGCGCCCATCGCCTTTGTCATCGAACAGGCGGGCGGACGGGCGACGGACGGCGCGCTGCCGATCCTGGACGGGGCCATCACCGACCTGCACGGACGCACCCCGCTGGTTTTCGGGTCCGCCGAAAAGGTGGACCGCGTTGCCGCCTATCACGACCTGCCCGAGGCCGAGGTGTCGGCCCTGTTCGGCCATCGCGGCCTGTTCCGGGCCTGAGGACATCATGAGCAAGAAGCACCCCATCATTTCCGTCACCGGCAGTTCCGGCGCGGGCACCACCACGGTCAAGACGACCTTCGACCAGATCTTCCGCCGCGAGGGCATCGCCGCCGTCAGCATCGAGGGCGACGCCTTCCACCGCTTCGACCGTCAGGCCATGAAGGACGAACTGGCCCGCAGGCAGGCGGCAGACGACCAGACCTTCAGCCATTTCAGCTTCGATGCCAACGAACTGGAAAAGCTGGAGGAGATCTTTCGCATCTATGGCGAAACCGGCAGCGGAGAGACGCGCCATTACGTCCACGACGACCGCGAGGCCGAACGCTGGGGCACCCCGCCCGGCACCTTTACCGCCTGGGCGCCGTTTCAGGAAGGATCGGACCTGCTGTTCTACGAAGGGCTGCACGGCGCGGTCGCCAACGGCGCGGTGAACCTGGCCGGGCTGGCGGATCTGAAGATCGGCGTGGTGCCGGTCATCAACCTGGAATGGATCCAGAAGATTCATCGCGACAAGGCCAGCCGGGGCTATTCGACCGAGGCCGTGACCGACACGATCCTGCGCCGGATGCACGCCTATGTGCACTGCATCTGCCCGCAGTTCACCCAGACCGACATCAATTTCCAGCGGGTGCCGGTGGTCGATACCTCGAACCCGTTCATCGCCCGCTGGATCCCCACGCCCGACGAAAGCCTGGTGGTGATCCGGTTCCGCAACCCGCGCGGCATCGACTTTCCCTATCTGACCCAGATGATCGACGGGTCATGGATGACGCGGGCCAATTCCATCGTGATTCCGGGGCCAAAGATGGATCTGGCGATGCAGCTGATCCTGACGCCGATGATCCTGCGCCTGATCGCCGACGCCAGGCGCGCCTGAGGGGGGACACGCCATGATCCAGATGACCCGCATCGACCCCGCATTGGAAACCCGCATGGCCACCGCAGATCCGGCCCGGCGCCTTAGCGAGGGAGAGGACTGATGGCGCTGATTACGCTGAGGCAACTTCTGGACCACGCTGCCGAACCCGGCTATGGCGTGCCCGCCTTCAACATCAACACCCTGGAACAGGGCCTGGCGATCCTGAAGGCGGCGGCGGCCGTCGATGCCCCGGTGATCCTTCAGGCCAGCCGGGGCGCGCGGTCCTATGCCGGCGACATCATGCTGCGGCGCATGGTCGAGGCCTTGGCCGAGATGAACCCAGACATCCCGATCTGCCTGCATCAGGACCATGGCAACAATCTGGCGACCTGCATGTCGGCGATCCGCCACGGGTTCACGTCCGTCATGATGGACGGGTCGCTGCACGAGGACATGAAGACCCCCGCCGACTATGACCATAACGTCGCCATGGCCGAACTGACCGCGCTGTGCCGCGACCGGTTCGAACGCTTCGACACGGCAGGGCAGGCCAGCCAGATCACGGTCATCGCGATGGACGAGATGGCCAAACGCCATGCGTCGGGGACGCTGGACCCGGCCATCACCGGCGCGAAAGCCGCCTGAGAGGAGGAAAGACCATGAACGACATGTCGTCGAACCAGACCATCGCCGATGGCAAGACGCGGTATTCCGCGGGCGTGTTGAAATACGCGCAGATGGGGTATTGGGAACCGGACTATACCCCCAAGGATACCGACGTGATCGCGCTGTTCCGCATCACGCCGCAGGACGGCGTGGACGCGGTCGAGGCCGCGGCGGCGGTGGCGGGCGAAAGCAGCACCGCGACCTGGACGGTGGTCTGGACCGACCGGCTGACGGCCTGCGACAAGTACCGCGCCAAGGCCTATTGCGTGGATCCGGTGCCGAACAGCGCGGGCGAATACTTTGCCTATATCGCCTATGACCTGGACCTGTTCGAGGGCGGTTCCATCGCCAATCTGACCGCATCCATCATCGGCAACGTTTTCGGTTTCAAGCCGCTGAAGGCCCTGCGGCTGGAGGACATGCGCCTGCCCGTGGCCTATGTGAAGACCTTCCAGGGGCCTGCGACCGGCATCGTCGTCGAACGCGAACGGCTGAACGTCCATGGCCGCCCGCTGCTGGGCGCGACCGTCAAGCCCAAGCTGGGCCTGTCGGGCAGGAACTATGGCCGCGTCGTCTATGAGGCGCTGAAGGGAGGCCTCGATTTCACCAAGGACGACGAGAACATCAACAGCCAGCCCTTCATGCATTGGCGCGACCGTTTCCTGTACTGCATGGAGGCGGTGAACCGCGCATCCGCCGCGACCGGAGAGGTCAAGGGCACCTATCTGAACGTCACCGCCGGGACCATGGAGCAGATGTACGAGCGCGCCAGTTTCGCCAAGGATCTGGGCAGCGTGATCGTGATGATCGATCTGGTGATCGGCTATACCGCGATCCAGTCGATGGCGAAATGGGCGCGCGACAACGACGTGATCCTGCACCTGCACCGGGCTGGGCATTCGACCTATACCCGGCAGCGCAGCCACGGTGTCAGCTTCCGGGTCATCGCGAAATGGATGCGGCTGGCAGGGGTCGATCACCTGCACGCCGGAACCGTGGTCGGCAAGCTGGAAGGGGATCCGGCCACCACCAAGGGCTATTACGACATCTTCCGCGAGGAGCGGAATCCCCAGGCGCTGGAAAACGGCATCTTCTTCGACCAGGATTGGGCATCCCTGAACAAGATGATGCCCGTCGCCTCGGGCGGGATTCACGCGGGCCAGATGCATCAGCTGCTGACCTATCTGGGCGAGGATGTCGTGTTGCAGTTCGGCGGCGGCACCATCGGCCACCCGCACGGCATCGCCGCGGGCGCGACCGCCAACCGCGTCGCGCTGGAGGCGATGGTGTTCGCCCGCAACGCCGGCCGCGACATCTGGAACGAGGGCGAGGACATCCTGCGCGACGCCGCCCGCACCTGCACGCCCCTGAAGCAGGCCCTGGATGTGTGGAAGGACGTCAGCTTCAATTACGCCTCGACCGACGCACCCGATTTCGCCCCCACCCCCGACGTTTCCGCATAAGGAGTGCCCCGATGAAACTGCGCCAGGGACAGTTCAGCTTTCTTCCCGACCTGTCGGACGACGACATCCGCGTGCAGGCCCAATACGCCATCGACAACGGTTGGGCCGTGTCCGTGGAATACACCGACGACCCGCATCCCCGGAACACCTATTGGGAAATGTGGGGCCATCCGATGTTCGACAACCCGGACGCCGCCGCCGTGGTCTTCGAGGTCAGCGAATGCCGCAAGGAACACGGCGGCAAATACATCCGCGTCATCGCCTTTGACGCCTCCCCCGGCTGGGAATCCATCCGCATGAGCTTCATCGTGAACCGCCCGGCGACGGAACCCGGATTCCGGCTTGTCCGGCAAGAAGATGCGGGACGCGTCGTGCGCTATACTATCGAAAGCTATGCGGCGCGCGAACCCGAAGGCGCGCGCTACGCCTGAGCCATCCGGGCGGCGCCCTTTCCCCCGCCGCCCGGTCCCTTTCCGAAAGGTGCCTCCATGGACAATCCCCGCCCCACCCATGTCGATCTGGCCCAGTCCTTTCACGACAGCGGCGTCCGGGACGTGCTGCGCGAACTGGACAAGACCCTGATCGGGCTGGAACCCGTGAAATCGCGCATCCGCGAAACTGCCGCCCTGCTGCTGGTCGATCAGGCCCGCCGCCAGATGGGGCTGGCCACGGAAACGCCCACGCTGCACATGTCCTTTACCGGCAACCCCGGCACCGGCAAGACCACGGTGGCGCTGAAGATGGCCGACCTGCTGCACCGCCTGGGCTATGTCCGCAAGGGCCATCTGGTCACGGTCACGCGCGACGATCTGGTGGGCCAGTACATCGGCCACACCGCGCCCAAGACCAAGGAGGTGCTGAAGAAGGCCATGGGCGGCGTCCTGTTCATCGACGAGGCCTATTACCTCTATCGGCCTGAAAACGAACGCGACTACGGCCAGGAAGCCATCGAGATCCTGTTGCAGGTGATGGAAAACAACCGCGACGATCTGGTGGTGATCCTGGCGGGATACAGCGACCGGATGGACCGTTTCTTCGGGTCGAATCCCGGCTTTCGGTCGCGGATTGCCCACCACATCGAATTCCCGGACTACTCTGATCCCGAGCTGCTGCATATCGCGGAAAACATGCTGGCCGTGCAGAACTATCGCCTGGACGATGGCGCGCGCATGGCGATGGAACACTATATCGCCGCGCGCCGGACCCAGCCGCATTTCGCCAATGCCCGGTCGGTCAGGAACGCGCTTGACCGCGCCCGGCTGCGGCAGGCCAACCGCCTGTTCAACGAGGGGAACGGACCCATCGACGCCGACCGGCTTTCGCTGATTGCGGAAGCCGACATCCGCGCCAGCCGCGTCTTTCGCGGAGGACTGGACATGGATAAGATCGATGGCGACAGGCTTGACGTGCGGGCCGCGAACCGCCAAGCCGCTGCCCAATGATGCCCAGGGAAACCGCCATGACCTTCGACCGCACGATCAAGATCGCCCCGTCGATCCTGTCCGCCGATTTCGCGAATTTCGGCGCCGAAATCCGCGCCATCCAGAATCAGGGCGCCGATTGGGTCCATGTCGATGTGATGGACGGCCATTTCGTGCCGAACCTCACCTTTGGCCCGCCGGCGGTCACGGCGTTCCGCCCGCATGTGACGACCTTCATGGACGTGCACCTGATGATCGCGCCGGTGGACGCTTACATCGACGCCTATGCCGAAGCTGGCGCCGACATGATTACCGCCCATGTCGAGGCGGGGCCGCATCCGCACCGCACGTTGCAGGCGATCCGCGCGACGGGGAAAAAGGCCGGCATCGCGCTGAATCCCGGCACCCCGGTCGAGGCGGTCGAATACCTGCTGGATCTGGCCGACATGGTCCTGGTGATGACGGTGAACCCCGGCTTCGGGGGCCAGAAGTTCATCCACAGCCAGGTGGACAAGATTGCCCGGCTGCGCGGCGCCATTGGCGACCGGCCGATCCATATCCAGGTGGACGGCGGCGTGGATCCGAAAACCGCGTCCCTGGTCGCCAAGGCCGGGGCGGATGTGCTGGTGGCCGGATCGGCGGTCTTCAAGGGCGGATCGGTCGGCCAGCCCGAGGTTTACGGCGCCAACATCCGCGCGATCCGCGAGGCGGCCAGGGGACCGGCGCAAGCGGTTTGACATCGCCCATCCCCTGCGCTTTCCTGCCCGGAAACATCGCAGGGGGCGAACATGGATCTGGGCATCAGGGGAAAGCGCGGGCTGGTCTGCGCGGCGTCGAAGGGGTTGGGGCGCGGCTGCGCCGAGGCCTTGGCCGAAGCCGGGGTGGATCTGGTCATCAACAGCCGGACCGACGATGACATCACCCGCGCGGCCAGCGAGATCGCCGCGAAATACGGCGTCAGCGTCACCCCCGTGGCCGCCGACATCACCACCGACGAAGGCCGCGCCAAGGTGCTGGCTGCGGTGGGCCAGGCCGATATCCTGGTCACGAACGCGGGCGGCCCGCCCCCCGGCGACTGGCGCGACTGGAGCCGGGACGACTTCATCCGCGCCATCGACGCCAACATGCTGTCGGCCATCGCGCTGATGCAGGCGCTTGTGCCCGGCATGATGGACCGGGGCTGGGGGCGGGTGGTCAACATCACCTCGCAATCGGTGAAATCCCCGGTGTCGGTGCTGGGCCTGTCCAATACGGCGCGGACCGGGCTGACCGGGTTCGTGGCGGGCATGTCGCGGCAGGTGGCGGGGCACGGGGTCTGCGTGAACAACATCCTGCCCGGCATCCACGCGACCGACCGGGCCGTCAGCCTGGACAAGGGCGTCACCGAGAAACAGGGCATCACCATGGAGGAGGCCAAGCGCCAGCGTCAGGCGGGCATTCCCGCCGGCGCCTATGGCGATCCGGGCGATTTCGGCGCGACCTGCGCGTTCCTGTGCAGCCAGCAGGCCCGCTTTATCGTCGGCCAGAACATCCTGCTGGACGGCGGCGCGCTGAACGCCACGATGTAGCGGCCTTGGGGGATGGCGGTCATTTCAGCGGATCATGGCCCCAGTTCATCAGCGAATACCGCCAGTCGCTGTGTTCCTTGTCCTCGTCCGGGCCGCCCTGGGCGGTGTGGCGCTTGATATAGCCCACGACCTTGGCCATGTGCGCCCAGTCGTCGTCGGTCAGGTCGGCCTTTTTCGTGTCCTTGATCGTCAGGATGCGCTTGCCGGACTTGTGGCCGGTGCTTTCGCCCTTGCCCCCGGTGTCGCCGACGGCCTTGCTGTCGCCGGTGTCCAGCCATCTGCGCAATTCGGCGGGGGTCATGTTGACCAGGTTCTGCCATTCGCGCCAGATCTCGTCACGGGATTTCATGCGCCGCTCCTTTTTCGGCCCAACCCGTGGGGTCGGTCGGGGTTCCGGCGGCCGGCGACGGGGTTGCGCGCGCCCAGGCCAGCCGTTCGGCCAGATCGCCCGTGCGAAGGTTTCCCAGCCATCCTCCTCCAGCAGCACGACCGAGCGGCTGTTGACCAGGGGCAGCAGATCCTTGGCCCGCGAAAGACGGCGCGGTTCCGCCTTTCCTCGAATGGCGGATCGATCCGGCCGGGACGGCCAGATCAGCCGCCGCCATGCGCCGGAGCCGGGCCTGCGCGCGGGCGTAACGGACGCCGCGATGCTTGCACCGGCTGACCACCCAGTCCTCCGCCCGGCGGGTGTTCAGAAGAAAGGCCGAGCCGGGAAAGCTGCGGGCGAAAAACGCGAACTCCATGAACGCCTCGGCGATGGCCATGTTGAGGTAGCAGAGCGATCCCATGTCCGTGCACGCCGTCGTGTCGGCCCAGGGCCACAAGGGCGCGGCCTGGGTCAGCTTCGACCAGGCGATATCCTCGGCCAGGGTGCCTTTGGCCCAATGGACGGCGGGATAGCCGTTCATCTGGAACAGCCGGGCGATAAGAGTGGTGCCGCATTTGGTGAAGCCGATTTGGAAGACTTTGCGCGACACGCCCTGCCCCGTGGTGATGCCCGATCCTGCTGCGGGGACGAACTTCTGTCCATCCGCGCCGCGGGGACCGTCCCGATTGCCCGACTGCGACAAAAGGCTTGCCTTGCGACAGACGCCCGGCTAGCTGTCAGCCATCGGAATTCGGGAGAAGCTGGCCCGCGCCAGTGCCGAAGGAGCAGCCGCCCCGGCGAACTCTCAGGCAGAAGGACCGTTTTCCGCCAGAACTCTGGAGAGTGGCGCGCCGCGCCCGCCGAAGGGATAACGATCTCAGGCGCCCAAATCGGTTGAACCGGGTCGGGCAGGGACAGAGGGGGCATCGAACGGGCAACCGCCCGCCACCCGATGCCGGCTGTCCGGCTGTTTGAGAAGGAGGTCGCATGACCGACGATCCGCGCCGGACCCCGCTTTACGACATGCATGTCGGGCTTGGCGCCCGCATGGTGCCCTTTGCCGGCTGGGAGATGCCGGTTCAATACCCGATGGGCGTCATGGCCGAACACCTGCACACCCGCGCGCAGGCCGGGCTGTTCGATGTCAGCCACATGGGGCAGGTTCTGGTGACGCCCCGCGACGGAAACATGGAAACCGCCGCCCTGGCCCTGGAACGCCTGATCCCCGCCGACGTACGGGGCCTGGCGCCGGGGCGGCAGCGTTACGGGCTGTTCACGAACGACCGGGGGGGCATCGGGGACGACCTGATGTTCGCCAACCGGGGCGATCATGTCCTGCTGGTGGTCAACGCCGGTTGCGCAGAGGGGGACATCGCCCATCTTCGGACCCTGGACGAGGTTGATGTGACGCCCGTCACCGACCGCGGCTTGCTAGCCCTGCAAGGCCCGCTGGCGGCGGATGTGCTGGCGCGGCTGGTGCCCGAGGCTGCGGCCATGCGCTTCATGGACAGCCGGATTTATCCCTGGGATGGGGTCGACCTGTGGATCTCGCGGTCGGGCTATACGGGCGAGGACGGGTTCGAGATTTCCGTGGCTGATACGCGCCTGCAATCCTTTGCTCAGGCCCTGCTGGACCAGCCCGAGGTGGCCCCCATCGGCCTTGGCGCCCGCGACAGCCTGCGGCTGGAGGCCGGGATGCCGCTCTACGGCCACGACATGGACGCGGACGTGACGCCCGCGCAGGCGGCGCTGGGCTGGTCGATCCCCAAGGTCCGCCGCCCCGGCGGCGCGCGCGCGGGCGGATTTCCGGGGGCCGACACGATCCTGCCGGAACTGGCCGACGGTGCCGCGACCATCCGGCGGGGCCTGCGCCCCGAGGGCCGCGCGCCGATCCGCGAAGGCGTGGCGATCTTTGCCGGGGCCGAAGGGGGCGAGGCCATCGGCCATGTGTCCTCGGGCGGGTTTGGGCCATCGGTCGGCGGCCCGGTCGCCATGGCCCGGCTGCCTGCGGAACTGCCCGACGGTGCGACCGTTTACGCCGAACTGCGCGGCAAACGCGTTCTCGTGGCCGTCGCCCCCCTGCCCTTCATCACGCCATCCTACAAACGCTGAGGAGCCTGTCCCATGCTGAAATACACCGAAGACCACGAATGGCTGCGCGCCGAGGGCGACGAGATCGTCGTCGGCATCACCGCCCATGCCAGCGAACAGCTGGGCGATGTCGTCTTCATCGAACTGCCCGAAGAAGGCCGCAAGGTCGAGGCGGGCGAGGAGATCGTGGTGATCGAATCGGTCAAGGCGGCGTCCGACATCTCGGCCCCGGTCGCGGGCACGATCACCGCGGTCAACACGGCCCTGGCCGATGCGCCGGGCAGCGTGAACGACGATGCGCTGACCGCCTGGTTCTTTCGCATCAAGCCCGCCGATCAAGGCGCCATGGACGGCTTCATGGACGAGGACGCCTATCGGGCGCTGATCGGCTGATGCATCAGGCCGGGGGCTGTCCGCCCCCGGACCCCCGAGGATATTTGAACCAAGGCAAAGATGCCTTGAGAGATGGCGACCATGACCCGCTGGACCCCCACCGACTACAACCCCGACGATTTCGCGAACCGCCGCCATATCGGGCCCTCCCCGGCCGAGATGGAGGCCATGCTGAAGGCCGTGGGCGCCGACAGCCTGGACGCGCTGATCGACCAGACCATTCCCGCGGCGATCCGGCAGGACACGCCGCTCGATTGGCCCGCCCTGTCCGAGGCCGCGCTTCTGGACCGGATGCGGCAGGTGGCGGCCAGGAACACCGTGATGACCAGCCTGATCGGCCAGGGCTACCATGGCACGGTGACGCCCCCCGCGATCCAGCGCAACATCCTGGAAAACCCGGCCTGGTACACGGCCTATACCCCCTATCAGCCGGAAATCGCGCAGGGGCGGCTCGAGGCGCTGCTGAATTACCAGACCATGGTGGCCGACCTGACCGGGCTGCCTGTCGCCAATGCGTCCCTGCTGGACGAGGCGACGGCCGCGGCCGAGGCCATGGCCATGGCGCAGCGGCAGGCCAAGTCGAAATCCGACGCCTTCTTCGTGGCCCATGACCTGCATCCCCAGACCATCGCGGTGATCGAAACGCGGGCCGCGCCCCTGGGCATCCGCATCGTCAAGGGGTCCATCGACGATCTGCACCCCGATCAGGTGTTCGGGGCGATCTTCCAGTATCCCGGCACCTATGGCCACATCCGCGACCTGACGCCCGAGATTTCGGCGCTGCACAAGGCGGGCGCCCTGGCCGTGGTGGCGACCGACCTGCTGGCGCTGTGCCTGCTGAAGGAACCCGGCGCCATGGGGGCCGACATCGCGGTGGGATCGTCACAGCGGTTCGGGGTGCCGATGGGCTATGGCGGGCCTCATGCCGCCTTCATGGCCTGCCGGGACGAGCTGAAGCGGACCATGCCGGGGCGGATCGTGGGCGTCAGCATCGACGCCAAGGGCAACCAGGCCTATCGCCTGTCGCTGCAAACCCGCGAACAGCACATTCGGCGCGAGAAGGCCACGTCCAACGTCTGCACCGCCCAGGCGCTGCTGGCGGTGATGGCATCGTTCTATGCGGTCTTCCACGGCCCCGAGGGCCTGCGCGCCATCGCGCAGCGGGTGCATCTGCACGCGGCGACCATTGCCGCTGCCCTGCGCGCGGCAGGGGCCGAGGTCGCGCCGGACACGTTCTTCGACACGATCACCGTCAAGGTCGGCGTGGGCCAGGCGGGCATCCTGGCCGCCGCCCGCCATCGCGGCATCAACCTGCGCCGCGTCGGCCGCGACCGGGTGGGGATCAGCGTCGATGAAACCACCGATTCGGATGTCATCGCGCGGCTGCTGGATGCGTTCGGCATCTCTGACGCGGCCCAGCCCGCGACCGGCCCGTCCATCCCCGAGGATCTGCTGCGCGAATCGGACTATCTGACTCATCCGGTGTTCCACATGAACCGCGCGGAATCCGAGATGATGCGCTATATGCGCCGGTTGTCGGACCGCGATCTGGCGCTGGATCGGGCGATGATCCCGCTGGGCAGTTGCACCATGAAACTGAACGCCGCGGCCGAGATGATGCCGATCACCTGGCCGGAATTCGGCGCCCTGCACCCCTTTGCCCCGGCGGACCAGGCGGCGGGCTATGCCGAGGCGATTTCCGACCTGACCGACAAGCTGTGCCAGATCACCGGATACGACGCCTTTTCCATGCAGCCCAATAGCGGTGCGCAGGGGGAATATGCGGGGCTGCTGACCATCGCCGCCTATCACCGTTCGCGCGGCGAGGATCGCGATGTCTGCCTGATCCCGGTTTCCGCGCATGGCACCAACCCGGCATCCGCGCAGATGTGCGGGATGAAGGTCGTGGTGGTGAAGTCGGCGCCCAATGGCGACATCGACCTCGAGGATTTCGCGGACAAGGCGGCCAAGGCGGGCGACCGGCTGGCGGCGGTGATGATTACCTATCCCAGCACCCATGGCGTGTTCGAGGACACCGTGCGCGAGGTTTGCGACATTACCCACAGGCATGGCGGGCAGGTCTATATCGACGGGGCCAACATGAACGCCCTGGTGGGCCTGGTGAAGCCGGGGGAAATCGGCGGCGACGTCAGCCACCTGAACCTGCACAAAACCTTTGCCATCCCCCATGGCGGCGGGGGGCCGGGCATGGGACCGATCGGGGTCAAGGCGCATCTGGCGCCCTTCCTGCCGGGCGATCCGCGCGACGGCGACAGCGGCGCGGTCAGCGCGGCGCCCTTTGGCAGCGCGTCGATCCTGCTGATCTCCTGGGCCTATTGCCTGATGATGGGGGGCGCGGGGCTGACGCAGGCGACGCGGGTGGCGATCCTGAACGCGAACTATATCGCGTCGCGGCTGGCCGGGGCCTATCCGATCCTGTTCATGGGCAACCGGGGCCGCGTCGCGCATGAATGCATCATCGACACGCGGCCCTTTGCCGAACACGGCGTCACCGTGGACGACATCGCCAAGCGGCTGATCGACAACGGCTTCCACGCGCCCACCATGAGCTGGCCGGTGGCGGGCACGCTGATGGTCGAACCCACGGAATCCGAGACCAAGGCCGAGATCGACCGCTTCGTCACAGCCCTGCTGGCCATCCGGGACGAGATCACCGAGGTCGCCGAAGGCCGCATCAGCGCCGCCGACAGCCCGCTGCGCCACGCGCCCCACACGGTCGAAGATCTGGTGGCCGACTGGGACCGCCCCTATTCGCGCGAACAGGGCTGCTTCCCGGCGGGCGCGTTCCGGGTGGACAAGTACTGGCCGCCGGTGGGCCGGGTGGACAACGCCTATGGCGACCGCAACCTGGTCTGCACCTGCCCGCCCTTGGACAGCTATGCCGAGGCGGCAGAGTAAGGGTTGGGCCTAAAGGCCCAGCCCCTCGTCCACGCCCAGCATGATGTTGAGGTTCTGGACCGCCGCGCCCGACGCGCCCTTGCCCAGGTTGTCCAGAACCACCACCACCGTGGCGCAGCCATTCTGCGCATCGCCCTGCACGGTGATGCGCAACCGGTTGGTGCCGTTCAGGTCGGTCGGCACGATCCGCGCGCCGGGATCGTCCCCGACCTGAATGAACCGCTGGCCCGCATAATGATCCGACAGCGCCTCGGCCAGGGTGGCCAGCGTCCGCCCGCCCGTCAGGAACAGCGGCACTTGCACCGCCATCCCTTGGGCAAAGTTGCCAACCGCTGGCGCGAAGATCGGCTGGCGGGTCAGTCCGGCATGGGCCATGATCTCGGGGTAATGCTTGTGGCGCTGGTTGAGGCCATACAGGAAATGGGCCGGCGCGCCCCCGCCTTCGTATTCGGCGATCAGCGCCTTGCCGCCCCCGGAATAGCCGCTGACCGCGTTGATCGTCACCCCTTCGTCGGGCGCAACCAGACCGGCGGCGACCAGCGGCGCCAGAATGGCGATGGCGCCGGTCGGATAGCAGCCGGGGTTGCTGACCCGCCGCGCACCCGCGATCCGGCCGCGCGCGTCCGCGTTCAGTTCGGGAAAGCCATAGGCCCAGTCGGGATGGGTCCGATACGCGGTGGATGCGTCAATGATCCGCGTGTCCAGATCCTGCGCCAGGGCCACCGCCTCGCGCGCGGCGTCGTCGGGCAGACACAGGATCGCCACGTCCGCCTGTTCGAAGGCCGCGCGCCGGGCATCGGCATCCTTGCGGCGGGCGGGGTCGATCTGCACCAGGCGGATGTCGTCGCGCGTTTCCAGCCGCTCGCGGATTTGCAGCCCCGTGGTGCCCGCCTCGCCATCGATGAAAACGCTGTGTGCCATGAAACCGATCCCCTTTGCCGAGACGTTATAGGGGACAGGCCGCGCCGTGCCAATCAGACCGAACAGATTTCCGACCGGGTCAGGAACCGTTTCTCGCGTCCGTTGTCCAGGCTGAACATGCCGCCGCGACCGGGCACCACATCGATAATCAGGTCGGTATGCCCCCAGGCCTCGGCTTGTGACGCGCTGATATAGAACGGCGCGCCGCCGATCTCGCCCAGTTTCACGTCGCGTTCGCCCACCCGGAAATCGCCCTGCGGATAGCACATGGGGGACGACCCGTCGCAGCAGCCGCCCGACTGGTGGAACAGCACCGGACCATGATCGGCCACGATTTCGGCGATCAGATCCAGGGCGGCGGGGGTGGCGGAAACCGTGCTCATGGCGTCAACCTTTTCTTCAGGAACCTTAGCACCTGCCGTTCTTCGGGACGCAGGCCGGGCTGTTGCAGATCGTCGTCGATTTCGTCCTGCAATTCCAGCGTCAACTCGTCGGCCAGATAGGCGTCGATGACCTGGGGGTGGACATAGCATTTGCGACAGATCGTGGGCGTGTTGCCCAACCGTGCCGCCACCGTCTCGATGGCGTCGCGGACGTTGCGCTTGGCGGCGGCCTGGCTGTCGCAGGCCTCGTATTCCGCCAGCGCCAGGGCGGCCAGGACGGTGCCGGTCCAGGTGCGGAAATCCTTGGCGGTGACGTTTTGGCCGGAAATGTCGCGCAGATAGGCGTTCACCTCGGTCGAGGTGATCTTCTGCCGCTGGCCGCCGTCGTCCAGATACTGGAACAGGTGCTGGCCGGGAATGTCCTGCGCGGCGCGCACGATCCGGGCCACGCGGCGGTCGCGCAGGCCCAGGTTCCATTCCTTGCCGGACTTGCCCTTGAAGCGGAAGCGCACCTGGTTGCCGTCGATCCTGACATGCCGGTCGTTCAGGGTGGTCAGCCCGTGCGACTTGTTCTGCCGGGCGTAATCGGCGTTGCCCACGCGGATCATGGTGTTTTCCAGCAGATGCACCACGGTCGCCAGCACCTTTTCGGCGGGCATCCCGCGCCGCGACATGTCCTGGTCCACGCGTTCGCGGATCCGCGGCAGGGCATGGGCGAATTCCAGCATGTGACCGTATTTGGCGCTGTCGCGGATTTCCCTGAAATCGGGATGATAGCGGTACTGCTTGCGGCCCTTCGCATCGCGGCCGGTGGCCTGGATATGGCCGCGCGGATCGGGGCATATCCAGACATCGGTGTAGGCGGGCGGAATTCCTAATGCGGCCAACCGCTTGCGTTCGGCCTTTCCGGTGATCGTCTTTCCATCGGGACCGCGATAGGAAAAGCCCTTTCCCGACCGCGCCCGCGTGATGCCGGGCAGGTCGTCGTTGACATAGACCAATCCCGCCTCTTTCGCGGCATCGCGGGGGTCGGGGATCACGACGTCCTTGGGCATGGCGGGAACCGGGGGCAAAGCGGGCGTTGGGATTCAACGCCGCCCCGTGCCGCTGGTTTCGCCGCGAGGGAAGGGTCGGCGCCTTAGGCACGGGGCAGGTTCGGACGGGCCGGATCGTGGACCGGCCCGCCCGGATCAGAAGAAGCCCAGTTTCTTGGGGCTGTAGCTCACCAGCATGTTCTTGGTCTGCTGGTAATGGTCCAGCATCATCTTGTGGTTTTCGCGCCCGATGCCCGACTGCTTGTAGCCGCCGAAGGCCGCATGGGCCGGATAGGCGTGATAGCAGTTGGTCCAGACCCGGCCCGCCTTGATCGCGCGGCCGAAACGATAGCAGGTGTTGGCGTCGCGCGACCAGACGCCCGCGCCCAGGCCGTACAGCGTGTCGTTGGCGATCGACAGCGCCTCGTCCTGATCCTTGAAGGTGGTCACGGACACGACGGGGCCGAAGATTTCCTCCTGGAAGACCCGCATCTTGTTGTGGCCCTTGAGCACCGTCGGCTTGATGTAATAGCCGCTGGACAGTTCCCCGCCGTGATCCGCCGCCTCGCCGCCGATCAGCACCTCGGCGCCTTCCTTGCGGCCGATGTCGAAATAGGACAGGATCTTGTCTTTTTGTTCCGACGATGCCTGCGCGCCGATCATGGTGGCGGCGTCGCGCGGATCGCCCTGCTTGATCGCCTCGACGCGTTTCAGGGCGCGGTCCATGAAGCGGTCATAGATGCTTTCCTGGATCAGGGCGCGCGACGGGCAGGTGCAGACCTCGCCCTGGTTCAGCGCGAACATCACGAAGCCCTCGATGGCCTTGTCCAGGAAATCGTCGTCCTCGCGGGCCACATCCTCGAAGAAGAGGTTGGGGGATTTGCCACCCAGTTCCAGCGTCACCGGGATCAGGTTTTCGGACGCATACTGCATGATAAGCCGCCCGGTTGTGGTTTCCCCGGTAAAGGCGATCTTGGCGATGCGCGGGTTTCCGGCCAGGGGCTTGCCCGCCTCCAGGCCGAAACCGTTGACGACATTCAGCACGCCCGGCGGCAGCAGGTCGCCCACCAGATCCAGCCAGACCATGATGCTGGCAGGCGTCTGTTCGGCGGGCTTCAACACCACGCAGTTGCCTGCCGCCAGCGCCGGCGCCAGTTTCCAGCAGGCCATCAGCAGCGGAAAGTTCCACGGGATGATCTGGCCCACGACGCCCAGGGGTTCGTGGAAATGATAGGCGACGGTGTCGTGGTCGATTTCCGAAATCCCGCCTTCCTGCCCGCGCAGGACACCGGCGAAATACCGGAAATGGTCGATGGCCAGCGGCAGGTCGGCGGCCATGGTTTCCCGGATCGGCTTGCCGTTGTCCCAGGTTTCGGCGGTCGCCAGCAGTTCCAGATTCTGTTCCATGCGGTCGGCGATACGCAGCAGGATCAGCGACCGTTCCGCAGCCGAGGTCTGGCCCCATGTGTCCTTGGCGGCATGGGCGGCGTCCAGCGCGGCCTCGATGTCGTCGGCATTCGACCGGGCGATCTCGCCCACCTCGGCGCCGGTGATGGGGGTGGTGTTGGTGAAATAGCGGCCCGATTTCGGCGCGGTCCACTGGCCGCCGATGAAATTGTCGTACCGCTTGGCAAAGGGCATCACGCCCACGCCGCGGAATTCGTGCGTCTGGTCGTTCGGCATCGTTTCCTCCTCAGATACGCCCCGAAGTCTCCCTTCTCCGGGCATGAACACAGCTTGGCGCGGGAACGATTCGGCGCAACGGGTTCCGGCCCGCGGCCGCCCGCTTCTGTCTCATGGATGAGACAGTCAGCCGCTTTTTTCGGTCAGACCCAGTCGGGCCATGCGGCGATACAGCGTCGCCCGCCCGACCCCCAAGGCGCGCGCGGCGGCGGACACGTTGCCCTCCGCCCGCGCCAGGGCCCGCGCGACGGCGGCCCGTTCGGCCTTGTCGAAGCCCGTCAGGTCATCGGTCCGCCCCAGCAGGTCGGCGGCGGGACGGGGGCGGAACGCGCCTTCGCGTTCCAGACCCAACGCCCGGCGCGCGGCACGGGTCGCGCCGATGGCCAGATCGTCCTTGTCCACCGCCAGCAGAACGGCGGCCTCGGCCGTGTCGTCGGACGCCACGACGATGCGCGCGTCCGGGAAGCTGGCGCGAAAGAATACCGCCTCGATGGCGCGGGCGGTCTGCGCCACCTGCGCGCCGATCAGGCGGTTATAGCGTTCGGTCTGGTCGGCCCGCGCGGAACTGACGTCCAGGGCGGCCAGCAGCCGACCGTCCGGCCCCCAGATCGGCGCGTCCATGCAGGACATCGCCGTATTGCGGGTGTGGAAATGTTCCTCGCGGTGGATCGTGACCTGGCGCCCTTCGGCCAGGCAGGTGCCGATGCCATTGGTGCCCTGGGCCGCCTCGGACCACACGGTGCCCTGCCACAGGCCCCAGTCGCGGAACTGTTCGGCATCGGCCGCATTCACCCGCTGATCCATCACCACGCCGTCGGCGTCGGTCAGCAGGACGTTGCAGCCCGACAGGCAGACCAGGTTGAAAAGCTGGTCCAGCGGCGGACCGGCCAGGCGCAGGAACTGGTCCATCCCCTGCCTGCGGCGGTCCAGTTCCGCCGGGGTCAACCGTTCGGGGCGGCGGCGGTCTGCCGGATCCAGTCCGTGCTTGAGCATGGACCGGCGCCAGGATGCGGCCAGGGCCGAGGTCGCGGATGGCGACTGCGACTGCTGGGCCACAAGGTCGGCGTGGCTGCGCTGTGTCATGAGTCCTCCCGCCCGGAAGACTATCGCAGATTCGCCATCGCGCAATTCACGACTTTGGTTGCAGACCGGCGGCTCAGCGGACCGGACCTTCGGGTTTTATCAGCCCGTCCTCGATCCGGTCGCCGGTTCGCGGCGCATCCGCGGCCGTGCCCCCCATGCTGCCCGAAGGCGCGGCCGTGCGCGGCTGATAGGGCGGCAGGCTGTCCGCACCATCGCGGTACAGAAGCGACTGCCCCTTGTGGAACAGATGCAGGGCATGGGGATCGGCGGTCAGCCGGACCCGGCGTCCCTTGAGACCGGGATGGATGCCCGGAAGTTTCGCGATGATCGGCACCGTTTCGGCGTTGGTGCCGAAGTAAAGCAGCGTCACCTCGCCCAGGGCCTCGGTCAGGTCCACCGTGCCCTCGAAGACGGGGGTGCCTTCGGTTTCGCGCATGTCCTCGGGGCGCACGCCGATGTTCACGGCCATGCCCTCGTCGCCCGCGCGGGTCGGGATCGCCACCTCGGCTTCCAGCCCGCCGTCCAGGGCGACCGTCGTCACCGGGCCAACGGCCTTGACGCGGCCCGGCAGCAAGTTCATCGCCGGGCTGCCGATGAACTGCGCCACGAATTCGTTGACCGGGCGTTCGTACAGTTCCAGCGGCGCGCCGACCTGGGCGATGCCGCCGCCCGCCAGCACGACGATGCGGTCGGCCAGGGTCATCGCCTCGGTCTGGTCGTGGGTGACATAGATCATCGTGCGGTCGGGCATCGATGCCTTGAGCTGCGCGATCTCGATCCGGGTCGCCACGCGCAGCGCGGCGTCCAGGTTCGACAACGGCTCGTCGAACAGATAGACCTTGGGGTCGCGCACGATGGCCCGGCCGATCGCGACCCGCTGGCGCTGTCCGCCCGACAGCGCCTTGGGCAGCCGGTCCAGATAGGGCGTCAGTTGCAGCATCTTTCCGGCGCGGTCGGTGGCCGCCTGCACCTCGGCCTTGGACTTGCCCGCGATCTTCAGGGCAAAGGCCATGTTGTCGCGCACCGTCATGTGCGGATACAGCGCATAGGACTGGAACACCATGGCGATGCCCCGCTGGCTGGGCGGAATGTCGTTCATCCGCTGCCCGTCGATCTCCAGCGTGCCGCCGCTGATCCGTTCCAGCCCGGCGATCATGCGCAGCAGCGTGGATTTGCCGCAGCCCGAAGGGCCGACGAAGACGATGAATTCGCCCGATGCGATATCCAGATCGATGTTCCGCAGAACATGCACGTCGCCATAGGATTTGGCGACATCGGTCAGTCTCAGATCAGCCATCGGTGTCCCCCCATTCGGCCTAGCCCTCGATGATCTGCACCTGCCACGGCTGAAGGCCCGCCGCCTCCTCGGCCGACAGGTTGGCGCGGATTTGCAGGGTCTGCTGGTTGTCGGCACGCTTGAAGGTCAGGATCGGTCCTTCGGCGTGCATGTCGGTCATGGTCCCCCCCCGCAGCGCGGAATGCTTGCGGCGCAGGTTGATGGCCCAGCGGTAATGGTGCAGCATCGACTGGGCATCGGCTTCCTGGGCGATGACGGTGCGTTGCAGATGGGTGTGCGGCACCGGCAGCCAGGGCTTGACCACCGAAAACCCGCCGTTCACCCCCATGTCCCAGACCATCGGCGTCCGGCAGCCGTCTCGGCCCTTGAATTCGGGCCAGAATTCCTTGCCATAGGGGTCTTGCAGATCCTCGAAGGCGATGTCGGCCTCGGGCAGGCCCAGTTCCTCGCCCTGATACAGGCAGACCGATCCCTTCATGCACAACAGCACCGTCGCATAGGCCTTGGCCGCCTGATCGGCCAAGGCCCACCGGCTGATATGGCGCACGACGTCGTGGTTCGACATGGCCCAGCAGGGCCAGGAATTGGGCGCCACCGCATGCAGCGCGTCGAACACCTCGGCGATGCGGGTGGCGGCCAGGTCGTTGCCCGACAGGAAGTCGAAGACATAGGACATCTGCATCCGGCCCGCGACGCCGGTATATTCCTCCAGCAGTTCCAGCGCGCGTTCGCTGTCGCCGATCTCGCCGATGACGGCGGCGCCGTAACCGCGCAGCAGCGTCGCCATCTTTTCCAGAAAGGCGACGTTCTCGGGCTGCGACTTGTCATAGCGGTGGCTTTGGTGGTTATAGGGGTTCACCGCCGGGGCGGTGTCGGACTTGCGCTGTTCCCTGGGCAGGGGCGGGTTGTCGCGCAACTGGGCGTCGTGGAAATAGAAGTTGACGGTGTCCAGCCGGAACCCGTCCACGCCCTTGTCCAGCCAGAACCGGGCCATGTCCAGAAGCTCGTCCTGGACGGCGGGGTTGTGGAAGTTCAGGTCGGGTTGCGACGCCAGGAAGTTGTGCAGGTAATACTGTTCGCGCCGCGCGTCCCATTGCCAGGCGGACCCGCCAAAGATCGACAGCCAGTTGTTGGGCACCGTGCCGTCGGGTTTCGGATCGGCCCAGACATACCAGTCGGCCTTGTCGTTGTCGCGGCTGGCACGGCTTGCGGCGAACCACGGATGCTGGTCCGAGGTATGCGACATCACCAGGTCGATCATCACCTTGAGGCCCAGTTCATGCGCCCGTTCGATCAGGACATCGAAATCCTGCATGACGCCGAACAGCGGATCGATGCCCCGGTAATCGCTGACGTCATAGCCGAAATCCTTCATCGGCGAGGTGAAGAACGGCGAGATCCAGACCGCGTCCACCCCCAGCGAGGCGACATAGGGCAGGCGCTGGGTGATACCGGGCAGATCGCCCACCCCGTCGCCCGTCGTGTCCTGAAAACTGCGCGGATAGATCTGATAGATCACCCCGCCCTTCCACCAGTCGATTTTCGTATCCGTCAAGATTCATCCACCTTTCACCGATCCGGCCAGCAATCCGCGGACCAGATACTTCTGCATCGCAAAGAACACGAGCAGCGGCACCGCGATCGAGATGAAGGCCGAGGTGGCAAGGATTTCCCATTCGCCGCCTTTTGATCCCATCAGTTCGCGCAGCACGCCGGTCATGACCAGTTGCTCCTTGGTATTGCCAAGGAAAACGGTCGCGACAAGAAGGTCGTTCCAGACCCACAGGAACTGAAAGATGGCAAAGGACGCCAGTGCCGGAAAAGACAGCGGCAGGATGATCTTGCGGAAGATCTGGAATTCGGTGGCGCCGTCGACACGGGCGGATTCGATCACCTCGCGCGGCAGGCCGACCATGTAGTTGCGCAGCAGGTAGATCGCCAGTGGCAGGCCAAAGCCGGTATGGGCCAGCCAGATGCCCAGATAGCCCTTGCCGATGCCCAGTTCGTTGTGCAGCCTGAGCAGCGGGATCAGCGCCACCTGCAAGGGCACGACCAGCAGGCCCACCACGGCGGCGGTCAGCAGGGCGCGTCCCGGAAACTCCATCCAGGCCAGGGCATAGGCCGCGAAGGCCGCGATCAGGATCGGGATCACGGTGGCGGGGATCGTCACCGTCAGGGTGTTCATGAACGCCCGGCCCAGCCCTTCGGCGTTCAGCACGCGGCTGTAGTTTTCGGTGGTCAGCCGGGCGGGCGCCCCGGTGGTGACGAAGATCCGCTCGCCCCGGCGCATCTCGAACGGCGCGTCCGAGGTCATGCGATAGCGGCCGTCCTCGGCCACGGCGACCTGCCAGCCGTCGCCGATCTCGGCGGTGTCGCCGGGCTGGAAGGCGGCGGGTTCGCGGGCGCCGGTGCCCCAGGCGATCAGGGATTGGCCCTCGGCCAGGACATTGCCCTCGATCACGTATTGCCCGTCCTGCTGGACCGCGTCGTCGCCCGTGCCGGTGCGCACGAAGCCCGTCGCCTCCTGCGCGGAAAACGACTGCCACCAGCCCGACGACAGGATCTGGTCGCGGTCGCGGAACGACGACACCAACAGGCCCAGGGTCGGGATCGTCCACAGCAGCACCAGCAGGAAGGCCGCGATGTTGACCGTCCAGACCAGCCCCGATTTCTGTCCGGCCATGCCTTCCATCAGCGCACCTCCCGCCGGGCGTTCACGATGTTCCAGATCATGATCGGCGTGACCAGCAGCATCAGGATGATGGCGATGGCCGATCCGCGCCCGTAATCGGGCGTGCCGCGGAACATCCAGTCATACATCAGGTTGGCCAACACCTGCGTGCCCCATTGCCCGTTGGTCATCACGAACACGATGTCGAAGACCTTCAGCACGACGATGGTTATGGTGGTCCAGACGACCGCGATGGTTCCCATGATCTGCGGCACCTTGATCCTGAAGAACACCTGCCAGGGGGACGCGCCGTCCAGGATCGCGGCCTCGATGGTTTCCTCGGGGATGCCCCGCAGGGCGGCGGACAGGATCACCATGGCGAACCCGGTCTGGATCCAGACCAGCACGATCATGAGGAAGAAGTTGTTCCAGGGGATCAGCGTCAGCCACAGCTGCGGATCGCCGCCAAGCGTCTGCACGAGGGCATTCAGCAGCCCGATCTGGTTTTCGCCCGGCTCGCGGTATTCATAGATGAATTTCCAGATCACCCCGGCGCCGACAAAGCTGATCGCCATGGGCATGAAGATCAGCGACTTGCCGATGTTGCCCCATTTCAGCCGGTCGGTCAGCTGCGCGGCGATCAGCCCGAACAGGGTGGAGAGGGCGGGCACCACCAGCAGCCAGACGAGGTTGTTGCGCATCGATTCGCGGAACTTGCCGTCGCCCATCAGCCAGGCATAGTTCGACGGGCCCACGAATTCGGTCCCGCCCGCATTGTGCAGCGACCGCCACAGGCTGTCGAAGATCGGATAGACCAGATAGACCCCCAGGAACAGGATCGCCGGTCCCAGGAACAGCCAGGGCCGGATCTGGCTGGCCTTGCGGATATTGTCGCCCGCGTTCGGCCCGCGCGGGGGATAGATGCGGTCCAGGATCAGGTTCGATCCCCAGAACCACGCCACGCAGCCGAAGACGCCGATCAGGATCGTGCTGACGGCCAGCCAGAACAGTTCCATTCCTC
The DNA here is from genome assembly GCF_900188295.1 of Paracoccus sediminis. GTDB lineage: Bacteria > Pseudomonadota > Alphaproteobacteria > Rhodobacterales > Rhodobacteraceae > Paracoccus > Paracoccus sediminis. The sequence continues at coordinate 294,041 of NZ_FZNM01000002.1, read as the reverse complement.
TGCCCCCCTGAGATGGAACGCGGCGGCCGGCCCGCCGCGTCCGGCGTCATTGCAGCGTGGCCCAGGTCTGCTGGATGCGGTCGGCCACGTCCTGCGCGGACGCGCCCCCCACGAAATCGACCATGCCCGTCCAGAACGCCCCCGCGCCGACCGCGCCGGGCATCAGGTCCGACCCGTCGAACCGGAAGGTCGTGGCATCCAGCAGGATCTGGCCCATCTTGCGCTGGGTCTCGCTGGCATAGGCGTCCATGTTCACGCCGGTATGGGGGGTGGTGAACCCCGATTGCGCCATCCACAATTCGTGCGCGGCGGGCGTTTTCAGGAATTCGATAAAGGCCATGGCGACCGGATTGTCGGTAAACACGCCAAACAGCGTGCCGCCGCCCAGGACCGGCTGGCCCATGCTGCCATCGGCAGGGGCGGGGAAGTAGAAGAAATCGTAATCCTCGCCCTCGACCGTGCCGTCCGGGAAGAAGGACGGGATGAAGCTGGCCTGCCGGTGCATGTAGCAGGCGGGCGGGCTTTCGAACAAACCGTTCGGGCTTTCGCGGAAATCGTTGGACGCCACGGATGCCGGCCCGCCGGCCACGTAATCCTCGTTCTTGGCGAACCAGCCGAATTCGTCGATGGCCGCCACGACCTTGGGGTCGTTGAAGGCCAGGGCGTTCGTGGTCCAGCCGTCGTAATCCTCGGGCGTGTTCAGCCGCAGCATCAGATCCTCGACCCAATCGGTCGCGGGCCAGCCGGTCGCGCCGCCGGACGCCAGGCCGATGCACCAGGGGGTTTCCCCGTCGGCGGCGATCTGTTCGGTCAGCGCCTTGAGATCCTCGTAGGTTTCGGGCACTTCATAGCCCGCGTCCTCGAAGTTCTCGGGGACATACCAGACAAGGGATTTCACGTCCGCCTTGTAGGGAAAGGCGAAAAACCGTTCCGTTCCGTCCTGCCCCTTATAGGTGCTCAGCGCCGCCCAGCTTTCGCCCGCCGCGTAAGTGTCGCGGACCCATTGCGCGGTATCCTCGCCCAGATCCTTCAGGCGCCCCTTGGCGGCCAGATCGGCGGCCAGCCCTGGCTGGGGCAGCACGGCGATGTCGGGGGGCGACCCGGCCTCGCTGTCGATCACGATCTGCTGTTCGAAGCTGTTCGACCCGGAATAATTCACGGTCGCCCCGGTCGCATCCTCGAAATAGGCGGCGATCGAGGTGAACAGTTCCTGGTCCACCCCCAGCCAAGGTCCCAGGATGGTGACGCTTTGCCCGTCCAGATCGGCATGGGCGGCCCCGAAATCCTCCAGGCTTTGCCAGTTGATCCGGTCGTCGCTGCCTTTTTCAATCACCAGTTGCGCCTGCGCAGCGCCAGCCGCCAGTGTGGCAAGCGCCACGGTCATGCAGAATGATCGCTTCACGTCTTCCCCCTTTTGCCGCCGCGCAGGTATGCTGCGGGCTGTTAACGATATCGTCACCCACAGCGGGCGGTTGTGTCAAATGCTTACTCCCATTCCAGCTCCTTGAACGCGGCGGTCGCGTCCCGCGCGGCCGATTCGGGAAAGGAAGCCCACAGATCTGCGAAAGGTTGCAGAGACCGGACGATGACGGGAACCGCGCGAGACAGGGGCAGACCCGCGGCGATGCCGTCGCGGGTCGCGCGATCCAACGCGGCCAGAAACTGCCGCTGGGCGGATACCGCCGTGTCCCAATCCCGCGCGACCGGCCCGTGGCCCGGCACGACAGGGCCTGCGTCCTGGGGAATGTCCATCCAGCCCAGCCAGCCCGGCAGGGATCCATCGACGATCGGCGTCAGGTCGCGAAAGATCAGGTCGCCCGCGAACAACGTGCCGGTGGCGCTGTCCCGCACGGTCACGTCGTTGTCGGTATGCGCGGGACCGGCCGCTGTCAGCGTCAGGGTCCGTCCGCCCAGATCCACCGTCATGGTGTCGGCGACCTTGGCGTCAGGCAGCACGATCCGCGTGCCGATCATCGGCGCCGGACCGTAAAGCCGGGTCAGGTTGTCCAGATAGGCCGGCCCGCGCACCCGCAAGGCATCGGTCAGTTGTTCATGGCCGACGATGGTGGCGCCGGCTTCGCGAAAGACCCCGGCCCCGAAGGCGTGGTCGGGATGCATGTGGGTAACGATCAGATGGCTGATCGGCTTGTCGCTGATCCGCCGGATCGCCGCGAACAGCGCCTGCCCTTGTTGGCGCGAGGTGCCCGCGTCGATCACCGCGATGCTGTCGCGCCCGACGACAAACCCCAGGTTGGCGATCCGGCCGTCCGGGCTGTCCTCGTACTGCACGGCTTGGCCCAGATGGACATAGACGCCCTCGGCGATCCGTTCGACCGGCAACGCGGGCAGGTCGGCCAGGGGCGCGCATCGCGGATCGTCCGCGACAAGGCCGGGATCGTCTCCGGCCCACAGGGGGGCGATTCGCGCCGACTCGGCCGCGCATCGGTCGGGATCGCCAAAGGATTGCCCGGTCAGGACGATCGGCTGGCAGCTTTGGGGATCGGCGGCCAGACAGGCGGATAAAATGGCGTAGAGCATTGCCGGATGTTCCCGAAATCCAGGGTCTGGGTTCCAACTTTTTGTCAGTTGCGACCTTAGTCGTGTTGAATCGCGCTGTCTCTGGTCTAACATAACGCACAGTCGCCCAAGTGGCGGCCGTGGATTTGGAGGAAATGCATGGCTTGGACGAAACCCACCCTGAAGGAAATCGCCTGCGGCATGGAAATCAACATGTACGCTCCGGCCGAGGACGAACCGGTCCTGTTCTGAGGCATTCGCTTCAGGCAACATAGACGGCCCCGTCCGACGCGATCGGGCGGGGCCTTTTTCGTCAGGGGCATCATGCGTATCATCGTGCTGGGGGCGGGGGCCGGGGGCGGCCTGCCGCAATGGAACTGCGGCTGCGGCAATTGCAATGCCGCGCGGGCCGGTCGGATCCCGGCCATGACGCAAAGCTCGATCGCGGTCAGTGCCGACGGGCGCGACTGGGCGGTCCTGAATGCGTCGCCCGACATTCGCGCCCAGTTGGCGGCGACGCCCGCGCTGCATCCGACCGGCCTGCGGGACATGCCGCTGCGGTCGGTGCTTGTGACGAATGGCGATATCGACCATGTGGCCGGACTGCTGACCCTGCGCGAAAGCCAGCCCTTCGCGCTGTTCGCGACCGCCACGATCCATCGGGTTCTGGCCGACAATCCGATGCTGGGCGCGCTGCGTGACGATCTGGTCGCGCGCAATCCGGTGGATCTGGACCGGCCTGTCGAGATCGCGCCGGGCCTGGATGCCACGCTGTTCGCGGTACCGGGCAAGGTGCCCTTGTATCAGGAAGGCGCGGTGGTCGAAACCGGCCTGGTGGGCGAAACCACCGTGGGGGTCGAACTGGCGGCGAACGGGCGCCGGGCGCTGTATGTTCCCGGCTGCGCGGATCTGCCCGGCTGGCTGACGGATCGCATCGCCGGTGCGGATTTGCTGATCTTCGACGGCACCCTGTGGGAGGATGACGAGATGATCCGCATGGGCCTGGGCCAAAAGACCGGCCGCCGGATGGGGCATATGCCCGTTCTGGACACCATGGCCGCGTTGCGGGATGTGCCGGTCGGCCGGCGCGTCTTCGTCCACATGAACAATTCGAATCCGCTGGCCGATCCGGCCAGCGATCAGACCGGGCAGGCCCAGGCGAACGGCTGGCAGGTCGCCCGCGACGGAATGGAGATCGCGCTGTGAAGGATATCCAGGAGCAGGCCCAGTCCCGCGACGATTTCGAGGCGCGGCTGCGCGCCATCGGCGCCGCCCGCTATCACGACCGCCACCCGTTCCACGAACGCCTGCACGGAGGTCATTGCACCCCGGCCGAGGTGCGCGCCTGGGTCATAAACCGCTGGATGTACCAGTCGCGCATCCCCATGAAGGATGCGGCCTTCATGAGCCGGGTCGACGATCCCGACCTGCGCCGCCACTGGCGCAAGAGGATCGAGGATCACGACGGCGGCGTCGCCGAAGGCGGGGGCATCCGCCGTTGGCTGGCCCTGGCGCAGGCGGTGGGTCTGGATCCCGATTATGTCGCCAGCGGCATCGGGATCATGCCGGCCACCCGCTTTGCCGTCGATGCCTATGTCCGCTTCGTTCGGGAAATGCCTCTGCTGGACGCTGTGGCGGCCAGCCTGACCGAACTGTTCGCGCCCCGCATCCACGCCCAGCGGATCGAGGGGCTGCTGGCCCATTACGATTTCGCCGACGATTCCAGCCTGTCCTATTTCAAGAAGCGCCTGACCGAGGCGCCCGAGGACGTGAAGTTCGGGCTGGATTACGTCCTGACCCATGCCGACACGCGCGAGAAACAGGACGCGGCGGCGGCGGCGCTGACCTTCAAGACCGACGTGCTGTGGGCGCAGTTGGACGCCCTGTGGCACGGCTATGTCGAGGGCAACATCCCGCCGGGCGCCTGGCGGCCGGGCGAAGGCATGGCGCCATGACCGCCCAGCCTGCCCGGATCGTCCCGCCCCCGCTGATCGGTCCCGACGACATTCCCTATCTGCCGCGCGGGGTGCGGCTGGCCTGCGACCGGGTGCGCGGCATCCGCGTGTTGCAGGCCCCAGAACGGGCGATGCAGCTGGACGCCATCGGCGATGCGATCCTGGGGGAACTGGACGGCGCGCGCAGCATGGGAACCATCGTCGCCACCCTTGCCGACCGCTACAATGCGCCGCCGGACCAGATCGCGGGCGACGTGCGCGATTTCCTGACCGGGCTGATCGAACGGCGCATGGTCTTTGTGCGGGGCCAGAACGGGGATGGCCCATGAAGGACCAGCTTCAACAGCAGCCGCGCGACCTGGACGGCAGCCCCGTCACGCCCGGCCTGCCCATGGCGATGCTGGCCGAGATCACGCATCGTTGCCCCCTGGCCTGCCCCTATTGTTCGAACCCGGTCGAACTGACCCGCGCCGCGCAGGAACTGACGGCGGACGACTGGGGCCGGGTGTTCCGGCAGGCCGCCGATCTGGGGGTGTTGCAGGTCCACATCTCGGGCGGGGAACCGGGCGCCCGGCGCGATCTGGCGCAGATCGTGGGCCATGCGCGCGATGCGGGGCTGTATGTGAACCTCATCACATCGGGCATCGGCATCACGCGGGACCGGCTGGAGGACCTGGACCGCGCGGGCGTCGATCATGTGCAGCTGTCGTTGCAGGGCATCCGGCCCGACATGGCCGACCGGATCAGCGGCCACCCCGGATCCTGGGACAAGAAGATGGGGTTCGCCAGCTGGGTGCGCGACATCGGCTTTCCCCTGACGATCAACGCCGTGGTCCACCGCCAGAACCTGGAACGCCTGCCCGACATGATCGCCCTGGCCGAAAACCTGGGCGCCCGGCGGATCGAGGTGGCGACCGTGCAGTTTCACGGCTGGGCCGACCTGAACCGCCGGGCGCTGATGCCCACGCGCGAACAGGCGGCGGCGGCCCGTCAGGTGGTGAACGACGCGCGGATCCGGCTGCGCGGGCGGATGGTCATCGACTATGTGCCCGCCGACCACCATGCCGTCTATCCCAAGGCCTGCATGGGCGGCTGGGGTTCCACGGGGCTGAACGTGGCCCCCGACGGCACGGTCCTGCCCTGCCACGCCGCGCAGTCGATCCCGTGGATGCGGTTCGAAAACGTCCGTGACCGCCCCCTGGGCGAGATCTGGCGCCTGTCCGACAGCTTCAACGCCTTTCGCGGCACGGCCTGGATGGCGGAACCCTGCCGGTCCTGCGACCGCAAGACCCTCGATTTCGGCGGCTGCCGCTGTCAGGCCATGGCCTTGGCGGGGGACGCGCGGGCAACCGATCCGGTCTGTTCGCTGTCGCCCCTGCACGCGCAGGTCTTGGCCCGCGCCGAGACGGATGCACAAGCCGATGCCGCCGAATTCATCTATCGCCGCATGAAAAAGGGAGAGTAAGTGATGAAGGCCATGATCCTTGCCGCGCTGCTTCTGGCCGGACCGGCCGCGGCGCAGGACAACGCGTTGAAAAATTCGGCCGCCTGGGACGACCTGCGCGCCTCGGTCCTGGGCCTTGAAGCGGATGTTCCGATAGATCCGGCCGTCCTGGATCTGGAAGCCCCGGTCCGCGCGTACGAGGCCGCGATCGTCCCGATCCGCCTGACCCAGACCAGGGATGCCCCCCCCATCGGGGCCGTGACGCTGGTGATCGACGAAAACCCCGCCCCCGTGGCCGCCGAATACACCTTCGGACCCGCGATGGCGCCGCTGGATTTCGAATTCCGGGTCCGCGTGGACAGCTATTCCGACGTGCGCGCCATTGCCGACCTGGGGGGCGGCAATCGCGTGATGGCGGGACGTTTCGTCAAGGCATCGGGCGGCTGTTCGGCGCCCGCGGGCAAGGACATGGCGGCGGTCGCGGCGACCATGGGCCAGATGCGCTGGCGCGCGGGGCCGCAGGACGGCCGTCAGGTCGGCACGCTGATGATCCGGCACCCCAACTTTTCCGGCCTGCAACGCGATCAGGTCACGCTGCTGAACATTCCCGCCCATTTCATCGACCGTCTCGAGGTTCGTCAGGGCGAGGATCTGCTGTTCACCCTGAATGCCGGGATTTCCATCGGCGAGGATCCGGTCTTCCGCTTTGCCTATGAACCCAACGGCCAGCCGATCCGTGTCCATGCCAGGGATACCGAAGGCAATGTCTGGGACCAGGAATTCGCGGCAGGCGGCTGATCCCGTCCCCTGCCACGGATCACGGCCCCCGCCTGCGACGATGGTGGCGGATGCGGGGTTGCTTTGGCGCGGCGGTGGCCTACAATCGGTTCTCGATGCCGCGAAGGGGAGACCGCGACATCACCCCCGAGGGAGGAACCATCATGACAGCCGCAGCCATGCAGGCGCGTCCGCCGCAGACGCCACGGCACAGCGCAGACCAGGTGCGCGAAATCCTGATCGTGGACGATCACCCGCTGATGTGCGACGCCCTGGCGCTGACGTTGAAGATCAGCTTTGGCCTCAAGAATGTTCGAACCGCGCGCAGCCTGGGGGCCGCCCTTGACGGGATCCGGGCGCAGGGCGCCCCCGATGCGGTGATCCTGGATCTGAACCTGCCCGATGCGCGCGGGGCCGAAGGCATCGTCACCCTGCGTCGGCAATTGCCCGACGTGCCGATCACGATGATCTCGGCCGACATGGACAGCGCCATGATCTCGGCCGCGATGGCGGCGGGGGCGCAGGGCTATATCAGCAAGTCGCTGGGCCGCGAGGCCCTCGTGGACAGCCTGCGCCGCATGTGGGAGGGCGAACACGTCACCCCCGAAGGCTATGCCCCCGACCAGGCCTGCGCCGAAGACGAGGCCAAGGCCGAGTTGGCCCGCCGTTTCGCCACCCTGACGCCGCAGCAGATGAAGATCCTGCGTCTGATCTGCCAGGGCAAGGCGAACAAGGAGATCAGCTATGACCTGTCCATCGCCGAGGCGACAGTGAAGACCCACATCACCGCCATCATGTCCAAGATCAACGCCCGCCGCCGCACCCAGGCGGTTCTGCTTGCCAACACGGTCCGGCTGTTCGAGGCCGGCTGATGGATGCCGGCCCGGTTGCGAAGGAGGGCGTCGCCGGGCCGGTGGCCGTGCAGGCCGACCGCAGCAAGGCCGATCACGGCCATGTCCTGCTGGACGGCCTGCGCGCAGCCAATCCGGCCCTTGTGCTGGTCTTCGGCGCGCACGGCCCGGAACTGGCCGCGCTTGACGGCGTGCTGCGGCAGGGCTTGCCGGACGGCTGCGTCATCGCGGGCTGTTCCTCGGCCGGGGAAATCGGACCTTCGGGATATGTCACCGACAGCATCGTCGCGATCGGCTTTCCGGCCAGCCATTTCCGCGCCTCGGCCCTGGTGCTGCCCAGGCTGGACGCCCTGCCCGTATCGGACTGGATGGCCGCGCTGCGCCGCTTGCAGGCCGGTTTCGGGGCCGATCCCACCCGGTCGCTGTTCGGGCTGTTGCTGGTGGACGGCCTTGCGGGCCAGGAAGACGCGCTTGTGGCGACCATCGATGCGGCCCTGCCCTCGGTTCCCACCCTGGGGGGATCGGCGGGCGACGGGCTGTTCTTTCGCCAGACCTGGCTGCTGGCGGGGGGCAAGGTCTTCACCAACGCCGCCGTCTTTCTGCTGGTCGAAACCGACCTTGCCGTCAGCGAGATCACCTTTGCCCATTTCAGCCCGACCGCCACCCGCGTCGTCGTCACCGCCGCGATCCCCGAAAAGCGCCGCATCCTGGAACTGAACGCCGAACCCGCGGCCGAGGAATACGCCCGCCTGACCGGCATCCCCGCCGATGCGCTGACGCCCACCGATTTCGCCCGCCACCCCCTGCTGCTGCGCATGGGCCGCCATCACCATGTCCGGGCGATCAGCGCGCAGACCCCCGACGGCGGGCTGTCGCTGATGTCGGCCATCGACACCGGCACCGTCCTGACCCTGGGCCGGGCCGAGGACATGACCCAGGGCTTTGCCGAGGCGCTGGCGTCCCTGCCCCGTCCGCCGCTGATGGTGCTGGGCTTCGACTGCATCCTGCGCCGTCTGGCCCTGGAACGCGAGGGCCTGCACGACCAGATGTCGGAACTGCTGGCCCGGTATCGCGTGGCGGGCTTCAACACCTATGGCGAACAGCACAGCGGGATGCATGTGAACCAGACCTTCGTGGGCCTGGCCTTCATGCCTCCTGCGGATGCCTCGACCCATGCTGCGTGACGACGACGCGCCCGAACGCCGGGTCGAAAAGCTGGACCGCATCAACCGGGTTCTGATCGACCGCATCGACCGGCTGGAGGAATCGCGCGGATCCGCCTGGTCGATGTTCCAGGCCGCCGTGGCCCTGGAACAAGAGGTGATGGCCCGGACCCGCGATCTGGAACGCGCGCTGGCCGACCTGTCGCAGCGCAACCGCGAACTGGCCGTCGCCCGCGCATCGGCCGAGGAGGCGAACCGGTCCAAGACCCGCTTCCTGCGTGCGGCCAGCCACGACCTGCTGCAACCGCTGTCGGCGGCGCGGCTGTTCCTGTCGATGCTGACCGACACGCCGATGAACGAATTGCAGACCGAACTGACCGGGCGGCTGTCGGGTGCCTTTGAATCGGTGGAACAGTTGATGCACGCGGTTCTGGACATCTCTCGGCTGGACAGCCAGCGGATCGAATTCCACCGCCAGCCGGTTCCGCTGGGGGATCTGTTTCGCAGGCTGGCCATCGAATACGCCCCCCTGGCCGAAGCCAAGGGCCTGCGCCTGTCCTTCGTGCCGACCGATTCGGTGGTCGAAAGCGATCCGGTGTTCCTGCGCCGGATCGCGCAGAACCTGGTGTCGAACGCGATCAAGTATACGGTCCGGGGCGGGGTGGTCATCGGCGCCCGGCGCCGGGGCGATCTGTGCTGGCTGTGCGTCTATGATACCGGGGTCGGCATCCCGGCGGTGGACCGCAACCGGATCTTCGACGAATTCCAGCGGCTGGGCAACGATGCGCGCACCCCCGGCATGGGCCTGGGTCTGTCCATCGTGCGCCGCGCCTGCGCCAAGTTGGACCATCCGATCCGCCTGGAATCCGAGGCGATGCGCGGCACCGTCTTCCGCATCGGCCTGCCGGTCGTGACCCGCCACCTGGCCGGATGCCTTGAACGTCCCGACCGCGCCACCCTGCCCCTGCGCGGCCGCGTGGCCCTGGTGGTCGAAAACGATCCCGGAATGCGCCGGGGATACGAGATGATCCTGCGCGACCGGCTTGGCATGGTCGCCCGCGTCACCGGCGGCACGGCCGAGGCCCTGGCCACGATGGGCGACGATCCCCCCGACGTGATCCTGGCCGATTACAACCTGGAAAACGGCGATACCGGGGTGGATGCGATCCGGGCCTTGCGCGGATCGGCGGGCCAGGCGATCCCGGCGGTGATGATTACCGCGCATCGCGACCCGCAGATCGCCCGCAGTTGCGCGGCCATGCAGGTGCATCTGATGGAAAAGCCCGTGCGCCCATCCGAACTGGCCGAGATTCTGGGCAGGCTTCTGGCCTGAGACGTGCCGGCATCTGCGACCAAAGGCCGATGCCAGGGCCAGCGGGGCTTGTTCTTCGGCGCCCGCAACGCAACTCTGGCCTTTGCAAGAGGGAGGAATATCATGAACCGTGCTATCGCAGCGGCCCTGGGGCTGGGGCTGTCCCTGATGTCGGCCGGCGTCGCCCCCGCGGGCGAGGCAGGCGATGCCGTTTTCGCGGATCGCGGCCCCTGGACGCTGAACGGGCAGGATCTTCGCTGGTCGCTGCATGTCGAAGGGCCAGAGGTGGCGGGCTTTCTGCCCATCGACGAAGGCAGCGTCGCGCTGACGCAGGCTGTCGATCCGTCCGACCAGCAGCCGGTGCTGGAACTGATCCAGACGACCGACACGCGCACCCGGCAGATCGGACCGTTCCCGATTTCGGGCGGGGATCCGGTGCTGACCTTCTTTCTGGAACAGACGACCCGCGACATGGCCCGGCTGACCGGCGGCAGCCCGTTCTATATCCGCAACCGGATCAAGGAGTCGCTGGCCCAGGGCGGCCAGATCACCAGGGCCGACAACGGAACCGTGGCTCGCTTCCAGCCCTTTACGGCCGATCCCAACGCGGCCCGGATGGGCGGTTTTCAGACGCTGACGCTGACCTTTGTCCTGGACGACCCGAAACAGCCGATCCGAGAGCTTCGGGCCGAGACCGCCGGCGAACAGCCGGGCTATGTGAACGCCATGGCCCTGCAATGACGGTCCGCCTGTTCGCCGCGATGACGATTCTGGGCGCCGCGCCCCTTCATGCGCAGGCGGTGAACGATTATCCGACCAACGCGCGGGCCGAATACGTCTTTGCCTGCATGGCGACGAACGGGCAAAGCCGCGACATGCTGGACCGCTGTTCCTGCGCCATCGACCAGATCGCCGAGGTTCTGCCGTTCGAGGAATACGTCCAGGCCGAAACCGTCCTGCGGATGCAGCAGACGACCGGCGAACGGGCCGGCATCTTCCGCGGCATGGCCCAGATGACAGAGATCACCGCGCGCCTGAAACGCGCCGAGGCCGAGGCCGAGATCCTCTGCTTCTAGGCCAGTGCCATGCCCACCGCCGCGCCTGCCCCAAGCGCCAGCGCCACCGTCAACCAGACCGGGGCGCCGCGCCTGACAAGGACGGCGCGGGCCGGGCGGGCTGCCTCGGGGTGGGCACGGTCCCACAGCGCCTGTTCGACGATCTGCGGCAGCAGCGGGCCAAAGCGGCCGATGGTCTGGGCCACCTTGGCCATGTCGCCCGCAAGCGCCTTGGGACCGATGTTGGACCGGATGTAATCCGACACCACGGGCTTGGCGGCATCCCAGATGTTCAGGTCCGGATCGACCGACCGGGCCACGCCTTCCACCACGACCATGGTGCGCTGCAACAGGATCAGCTGGGTCTGGGTCTGCATTCCGAAGCGTTCCGTGACCTCGAACAGATAGGCCAGCAGGTTCGCCATCGAAATCCGGCTGGCGTTGGCGCCGAAGATGGGTTCCCCCACGGCGCGCAGGGCGCGGGCGAACTGCGCCTCGTCGCGGTCGCGGGGGACATAGCCTGCCTCGAAATGCACGCGCGCCACGCGGCGGTAATCCCGCTGGATGAAGCCGTACAGGATCTCGGCATAGACGCGTCGGGTGTATTCGTCGATCTCGCCCATGATGCCGAAGTCATAGGCCAGCACGTCGCCATTCGCCGCGACCTTCAGATTGCCGTGGTGCATGTCGGCGTGAAAGAATCCGTCGCGCAAGGCGTGTTGCAGGAACAGCTGGATCACCCGCGTGGCGATGCGCCCGACATCGTGGCCCGCCGCGATCAGCGCGTCCCGGTCGCCCATCGGCAGCCCCTCGGCCCAGTCCGAGGTCAGCACCCGGCGCGAAGACAGTTCCCACAGCGGCCGGGGAATCGCGAATCCCGGATCGTCCTTGGTGTTTTCGGCGAATTCCGACGCGTTGGCCGCCTCGAGGCGCATGTCCTGTTCGGCGGTCACGGTCGTTTCGAAATGGCGCACCACATCGCGCGGGCGCAGGCGGCGGCTGCCGGGGGACAGGAATTCGATAATGCCTGCGGCGAAATGAAACGCATCGATGTCACGGCGAAAGGCGGCAGCGATGCCGGGGCGGATCACCTTGACGGCGACCTCGCGCCCGGTCTCGCGCACGCGGGCGCGGTGGACCTGCGCGATGGACGCGGCGGCGACGGGTTCCGAGAATTCCGAGAACAGCTGATCGACGGGCTGGCGCATCTCGGCCTGGATGATGTCCTTGGCCGTGGCGGTCGGAAAGGGCGGCAGACGGTCCTGCAACATGCGCAGCTGATCCGCCATTTCCACGCCGACCACATCGGCGCGGGTGGACAGGATCTGGCCGAACTTGACATAGGCCGGGCCAAGCGCGGTGATCGCCCGCGTGATCGGCGGCAGGCCTGGATCGCCCCGATAGCCCAGCCAGCGAAAGGGCCAGCCCAACACATGGGCCGCGATCCGCAGGCGCGGCGGGGCCTCGACCGCGTCCAGAACCGCGCGCATCGCCCCCGTGCGTTCGAAGGTGGCGCCCGTGCGGACCAGGCGCAGCAGATTGTGCGGTCCCCGCATCTACAGCTTCCAACCCGAATGCAGCGCGGCAATGCCCATCGACAGGTTGCGGTATTGCACGCGGCCAAAGCCCGCAGCGCGGATCATGTCGGCAAAAGCGTCCTGGTCGGGGAATCTGCGGATCGATTCCACCAGATACTGATAGCTGTCGCGATCCCCCGTCACCGCCTGGCCCATGGCCGGGATCACGTTGAAGGAATAGCGGTCATAGGCCCATTGCATCGCCGGCACGGGGATCTGGCTGAATTCCAGCACCATCAGCCGTCCGCCGGGGCGCAGAACCCGATACGCCTCGGCCAGGGCGTCGGCAATGCGGGTGACGTTGCGGATGCCGAAGCTGATCGTGTAGCGGTCGAAGATGCCATCGGCAAAGGGCAGCGCCATCGCGTCGCCCGTGACCCAGGCCAACCGGTCGGATTTCTCCACCGCGTCGGCGCGCTTCCTGCCCTCGACCAGCATGGATTCGGTCATGTCGCAGACCGTCACCCGCGCGCCCGGCGCGCGGTCCAGGAACCGGAACGCGATGTCGCCCGTGCCGCCCGCCACGTCCAGCAGGTGCTGCCCGTCGCGGGGCGCCAGCCAGTCCATCATCGCGGTCTTCCAGACGCGGTGGATGCCCGCGCTCATCAGATCGTTCATCAGGTCGTATCGCGACGCGACGGATGAAAAGACCCCGTGGACCATCCCGGCCTTGGCATCCTCGTCCACGGTCCGGAAACCGAAATGGGTCTGCTTCTTGTCGCTCATCCGCTTGCCGATCCGCTGTTTCATCGCCAGATAAGCCCGGCCCGCCCGCGACACAATGTCCCGTCATGCGCCTGCGGCACAATGCAGCGAAAGGACCATCATTGCCAGAACTGCCCGAAGTCGAAACCGTGCGCCGCGGCCTTGTGCCGCACCTGGAAGGCCGGCGCATCGCGCGGGCCGAGGTGCGCCGGCCGGACCTGCGCTGGCCCCTGCCGGTCGATCTGGTGCAGGTGCTGACGGGGGCCACGGTCACGGCGCTGCGGCGGCGGTCGAAATACCTGCTGGCGGACCTGGACCGGGGCGGCACCCTGCTGATGCATCTGGGCATGTCGGGGCGGATGCTGGTCCAAGGCGGCAGCCTGGGCGATTTCCACCGCGACCCGGCGATCCTGCCGCGCCACGACCATGTGGTGCTGACCACCGATGCGGGCGCCACCATCACCTTCAACGACGCCCGCCGATTCGGGATGGTGGATCTGATCCGCGACGGCGCGGCCCATCCGCTGCTGGACCGCCTGGGACCGGAACCCTTTGACGACGCGTTCACCCCCGCCTATCTGGCCGGGGCCTTCGCGGGCCGCACGGTGCCGGTGAAACAGGCGCTGCTGGATCAACGGATCGTCGCAGGCCTGGGCAACATCTATGTGTCCGAGGCGCTGCACCGCGCGGGCATCGACCCGCGCCGGGCGGCGGGCCGCATCGGTTCCGCGCGGATCGCCGCCCTTGTCGGCCATATCCGCGACGTGCTGTCTGACGCCATCGCGGCGGGCGGATCGTCCCTGCGCGACCATCGGCAGGCGACCGGGGAACTCGGCTATTTCCAGCACAGTTTCCGCGTCTATGACCGCGAAGGCGCGCCCTGCCCCGCGCCGGGCTGCACGGGCGTCATCCGCCGGATCGTGCAAGGCGGGCGGTCCAGTTTTCTTTGCCCGATGTGCCAACGCTAGGCCGGTTGGCTTTCCGCCCCGCCATTTGCTAGGGTCCGCACGGAACGCATCGCAACGGGGACGCCGCCATGGCCTTTCAAACCATCATCGTCGAGATCGAGGACAGCGTCGCCCTGATCCGGCTGAACCGCCCCGAGGCGCTGAACGCGCTGAACACCGCGCTTATCACCGAACTGGGCCAGGCCCTGGCGGATGCCGACCGCAACGACAAGATCCGCTGCGTGGTGCTGACCGGCAGCGAAAAGGCGTTTGCCGCCGGGGCCGATATCAGGGAAATGGCCACCAAGACCTTTGTCGATGTCTATGACGAGGATCTGTTCGGCGCCCGGATCGACGCCATCACCCGCATCCGCAAGCCCATCATCGCCGCCGTTTCCGGCTATGCCCTGGGCGGGGGCTGCGAACTGGCGATGATCTGCGATTTCATCATCGCCGCCGACACCGCCAAGTTCGGCCAGCCGGAAATCAACCTGGGCGTCATGGCAGGCATCGGCGGCACCCAGCGCCTGACGCGGTTCGTGGGCAAATCCAAGGCCATGGACATGCACATGACCGGCCGGTTCATGGATGCGGCCGAGGCCGAGCGGTCGGGCCTTGTCAGCCGCGTCGTGCCCGCCGCCAAGCTGATCCCCGAGGCCATGGCCGCCGCCCGCAAGATCGCCGAGAAATCGCAGGTCGCCGTCCGAGCCGCCAAGGAGACCGTCAACCGCGCTTTCGAGACCACCATGACCGAAGGCATCCTGTTCGAACGGCGCAATTTCCAGGCGCTGTTCTCGACCGAGGATCAGAAGGAAGGCATGGCGGCCTTTCTGGAAAAGCGGGAACCGCAGTTCCGCGACCGCTGATTCCCCCTTTTCTTTCCGCCGCTGATCGCGTATTGGCCCCGGCTTACATGCGCGTGGGCCCGCTTAGGCAAGAATCATGACCGCCTTTCAGAAAGGCGGGGTCTTGGGTCTTTTGCGCGATCGAAACGCAGACAGACCGATAGGAACAAGACCATGGCCAATACGCCCCAGTCCAAGAAACGCGCCCGCCAGATCGAGCGTCGTACCGACGTGAACAAGGCCCGCCGTTCGCGCATCCGCACCTTCATCCGCAAGGTCGAGGAAGCCATCGCGTCCGGCAACGCGGATGCCGCAAAGGAAGCGTTGCAGGCGGCCCAGCCCGAACTGATGCGCGGAGTCACCAAGGGCGTGGTCCACAAGAATACTGCATCGCGGAAAATCTCGCGCCTGGCGGCCCGCGTAAAGGCGCTGTCCGCAGCCTGATCTATTTTTTCTGCGCGATGGAACCCTTGCAATGGGGACCATCGGCCTTTGCGTCCCTGGCGGGTGCGGATGGGAATCCGCGCCCGTTTCGCGTTTCTGCACCTGCGAATGTTGCAAAAATGCCTACATATCAAGGCCTTCAGGATTCTTTCCTTTTGAGTCAAGGGCATCGCAGATTCGGTTCGGCAAAGCCCCTGTCAAGCGCAGAGTTCGATTGCAGCCCGTCCTGCGCGACGGCTAACGTGATGGGGCGATTCACGTCGCTGTGTTGGGGACGGGCCGGTCATGCATCCTTGTCGGATTGCCATGGCGGGTCGGGCATCGAAGCAACAGGCGCTTCGTCTGCCCTCGGGTCATCATCGGTCGGCTGCCACCGGCCGTATGGAACCCGTGTCTTGGATCTGGAATCGGGCGTCAGCCCCGTCATGCGGCCCCGTTTGGGTCGCAGGGTGGGGTTTTGCATCGATCCGGTCAGCCAGCGCGCGTCGGGGATCCTGTTTCGTCGGACCGTCCGGCGAAGGCTGGGGACAGGATAGATAGGGCACGATCATGGACGATGTATGGGGCCAGGCTTGCGCCGCGCTGGAAACAAGCGTGGGGCCGAACAATTTCAACCACTGGATCAAGCCCTTGCGCCTGACCAACCTGGAATCGGGCATTGCGCATTTCGCAAGCCCGACCCGGTTCATCTCGGACTGGGTGAACCGCCATTTCGCCAAGGATATCATGGGCGAGCTGAGCCGCCACGGCCAGCCGGTCGAACGGCTGCGTTTCGACGTGGTGCCGCAGGCCGCGCCCGGCCGCGCCCGCCCGGCCGTTCCGGCCAAGCCCCAGAGGCCCGTTGCGTCCGCCGCGGCACCCGCCACCGCCCGCGCGGCGCGTCCCGACATGGGGGCGCCGCTGGATCCGCGCTATACCTTTTCCAACTTCGTGGTGGGCAAGCCCAACGAACTGGCCCATGCCGCCGCGCGCCGCGTGGCCGAAGGCGGGCCGGTGGGCTTCAACCCCCTGTTCCTGTATGGCGGCGTGGGCCTGGGCAAGACGCATCTGATGCACGCCATCGCCCATGACTATCAGGTCAATCATCCGGCAGCCCAGGTGCTGTACCTGTCGGCGGAACAGTTCATGTACCGCTTCGTGCAGGCCTTGCGCGAAAGTTCGATCATGGATTTCAAGAGCATGTTCCGCAACGTGAACATGCTGATGGTCGACGACGTTCAGTTCATCGCCGGCAAGGACAGCACCCAGGAAGAATTCTTCCACACCTTCAACGCCCTGGTCGATCAGGGCAAGCAGATCGTGATTTCCGCCGACCGCGCCCCCGCCGAGATCAAGGGCCTTGAGGAACGCATCAAGTCGCGCCTGTCCTGCGGGCTGATCGTGGACCTGCATCCCACGACCTATGAATTGCGCCTGGGCATCCTGCAATCCAAGACCGTCGGCTTCCGCGCCCAGCAGCCCGACCTGGAAATCGGCACCGGCGTTCTGGAATTCCTGGCCCACCGCATCACCACCAACGTCCGCGTGCTGGAAGGCGCGTTGCAGCGCCTGTTCGCCCATGCCAGCCTGTTGCGCCGCGAGATCACGCTGGAGGTCGCGCAGGAATGCCTGGCCGACATCCTGCGCACCAACGACCGCAAGATTTCCATCGACGACATCCAGCGCAAGGTGGCCGAACATTACAACATCCGGCTGGCCGACATGGTGGGGCCGAAACGTGCCCGCAACGTTGCTCGGCCCCGCCAGATCGCCATGTATCTGTCGAAACAGCTGACCAGCCGCAGCCTGCCGGAAATCGGCCGCCGCTTTGGCGGGCGCGACCACACCACGATCATGCACGGCATCCGCAAGATCGAGGAATTGCTGGCCGACGACAAGACCATCGCCGAGGACGTGGCCATGCTGAAGCGGCTGCTGGAGGCCTGATTTCCAAACCCCCACGAAACCCTTGTGACCGCCCGCGCGGGTCGTTACAAAACAGGTCCGTTCACGGGCCGGAACGGCCACAGGCACAGGGAAAAGTGATGAAATTCTCGATCGAGCGCGCCGTTCTGGTCAAGGCCGTTTCTCAGGCCCAATCGGTCGTGGAACGCCGCAACACCATTCCGATCCTGGCCAACGTGCTGATCGAGGCCACGCCCGATGGCGTCAGCTTCCGCGCGACGGATCTGGATACCGAAGTGGTGGACCGTGCCGCGGCGCAAGTGGAACGGCCCGGCGCCACCACCGTCAGCGCGGTGATGCTGAACGAAATCGCGCGCAAGCTGCCCGACGGCGCCCTGGTCCAGATCAGTTCGGACGATGCGTCGGGCCGGCTGTCGGTGCAGGCGGGGCGATCCAGCTTCAGCCTGGCGACCCTGCCGCGCGAGGATTTCCCGGTCATGGCCTCCAGCGAATACAGCGCCAGCTTCCGGGCCAAGGCCGACATGCTGCGCCGGCTGTTCGACAAGGCCAAGTTCGCGATCTCCACCGAGGAAACGCGCTATTACCTGAACGGCGTCTACATGCATGTGGCCCAGGCGGACGGCCAGCCCATGCTGCGGTGCGTGGCGACCGACGGGCACCGCCTGGCGCGGATCGACGCGCCCCTGCCGGTGGGCGCGGACGACATGCCGGGCGTGATCGTGCCGCGCAAGACGGTGGCCGAACTGCGCAAGCTGCTGGACGACGACGACACCGACATCGCCGTGTCGGTCAGCGAAACCAAGGTGCGCTTCGCCACGCCCACCCTGACGCTGACCTCGAAGGTGATCGACGGGACATTCCCCGATTATTCGCGCGTCATCCCCCAGAACAACGCCCGCAAGCTGGAGGTGGACGCCGCCGATTTTGCCCGCGCCGTGGACCGGGTGGCCACCGTCAGCAGCGAACGGTCGCGCGCGGTCAAGCTGGCCTTGGACCAGGACCGGCTGATCCTGTCGGTGAACGCCCCCGACGCCGGCACCGCCGAGGAGGAGCTGATCGTGGCCTATGGCGACGATCCGCTGGAGATCGGCTTCAACGCCAAGTACTTGCAGGAAATCGCCAGCCAGGTTGACCGCGACAACGCGGTGTTCATGTTCAACGGATCCGGCGATGCCGCGCTGATCCGCGAAGGCGGCGATCAAAGCGCGGTTTATGTCGTCATGCCGATGCGCGTGTGACATTGCTCGAAACGTCGCTGGCGCATCTGTCGCTGGCGCAGTTCCGGTCCTGGCCCCGGCTGGATCTGGATCTGGACCAGCGGCCGCTGGCGATCTCTGGTCCCAACGGATCGGGCAAGACCAATATCCTGGAAGCCGTGTCCATGCTGGCGCCGGGCCGCGGCCTGCGGGCGGCGCCCGCCCCCGAACAGGCGCGGCTGGGCAAGGACACAGGCTGGCGGATCCGGGCCGCGCTTGGCGATCATGCCCTGGAAACCGCGGCCCTGCCGGGCCAGCCGCGCGGCGTCGCCATCGACGACAAGCCCGTTCCACAGACCGCCTTGGGCGGGATGCTGCGGATCCTGTGGCTGGTGCCGGCCATGGACCGGCTGTGGTCCGACCCGCCCGAGGCGCGCCGCCGGTTCCTGGACCGGGTGACGCTGAGCCTTTGTCCCGACCATGCCGATCTGGCGCTGACCTATGACAAGGCGATGCGGGAACGCAACCGCCTGCTGCGCGACGGGATCGGCGATCCCGGCTGGTATCGCGCGCTGGAATCGCAGATGGGCGATGCGGGCGCCGCCTTGACGCGGAACCGCCAGGGCGCGCTGACGGCCATCATGGCAGCGCAGACCGACGGGGATTTTCCCGCCGCCACGCTGACCCTGCTGCCGGGCGAAGGCGCGGCCGATGATCCCGACGCCCACAGCATCGCCGCCCGCCTGGCCGCCCTGCGTCCGCGCGATCTGGCGGCGGGGCGTACCCTGACCGGCCCGCACCGCGCCGACCTGGGCGCGCATTGGGGTCCGCAGTCCATGCCCGCCGCCCAGTCCTCGACCGGGGAACAAAAGGCTCTGCTTCTGTCGCTGATGCTGGCCAACGCGCGCGCGCTGGCGGGCCGGCCCGTCGTGCTGCTGCTGGACGAGGTGGCGGCCCATCTGGACGCACGCCGCCGCGCCGCGCTGTATGAGGCGATTGGCACCCTGCCCGCGCAAAGCCTGCTGACCGGCACCGGGCCAGAGCTTTTCGCGGATTTCGGACCCGGCGCACGCCGCCTGTCGGTGACAAAGGCCGAAGGGATGTCACACGCCGCCGAGGCTGTCGGCTGAAACCTGTCGATACCGCCGAAAAACCCCGTCTTTCCCGTGACTTTGCCCGGCCGAATGCTTATATCGGCCCCACAGGAACAGGACACCATCACCCATGACCGACGCAGCCCCGCAGACCGCCGAATACGGCGCCGATTCCATCAAGGTTCTCAAGGGGCTGGAAGCCGTCAGGAAGCGGCCCGGCATGTATATCGGCGATACCGACGACGGGTCCGGCCTGCACCACATGGTCTACGAAGTCGTGGACAACGGCATCGACGAGGCCCTGGCCGGCCACGCCGACTATGTGAAGGTGAAAATCCACGCCGACAACAGCGTGTCGGTGCGCGACAACGGCCGCGGCATTCCCACCGACATCCACGCGGGCGAAGGCGTTTCGGCGGCCGAGGTCATCATGACCCAGCTGCACGCGGGCGGGAAATTCGACCAGAACAGCTACAAGGTGTCGGGCGGGCTGCACGGCGTGGGCGTGTCGGTCGTGAACGCCCTGTCCGACTGGCTGGACCTGCGCGTCTGGCGGGGCGGCAAGGAACATTACGCGCGGTTCGAGGGGGGTGATACCGTCGAACACCTGCGCGTCGTGGGCGACGCCGCGCCGGGTGAAAAGGGAACCGAGGTGCGGTTCCTGGCGTCCGCAAAGACCAGCCATCCCGACGGCACGTTCAGCAATCTGGATTACGTCTTCAAGACGCTGGAAAACCGGCTGCGGGAACTGGCCTTTCTGAACAGCGGCGTCCGCATCATCCTGGAGGATGAGCGTCACGCCGAGGTGCAGCGGACGGAATTGTTCTACGAAGGCGGCGTCCGGGAATTCGTGAAATACCTGGACCGATCCAAGACCGCCGTGATGCCGGAGCCGATCTTCATGACCGGAGAACGCGGCGGCATCGGGGTCGAGGTCGCGATGTGGTGGAACGACAGCTATCACGAGACGGTGCTGCCCTTTACCAACAACATCCCGCAGCGCGACGGCGGCACGCATCTGGCGGGCTTTCGCGGCGCGCTGACCCGCGTGATCGGCAAATACGCCCAGGACAGCGGCATCGCCAAGCGCGAAAAGGTCGATTTCACCGGCGACGACGCCCGCGAGGGGCTGACCTGCGTGCTGTCGGTCAAGGTGCCCGACCCGAAATTCTCCAGCCAGACCAAGGACAAGCTGGTGTCGTCCGAGGTTCGTCCGGCAGTGGAAAACCTGGTGGGCGAAAAGCTGGCCGAATGGTTCGAGGAGAACCCGTCCGAGGCCAAGGCCATCACCGGCAAGATCATCGAGGCGGCACTGGCGCGCGAGGCCGCCCGCAAGGCCCGCGAACTGACGCGTCGCAAGACCGCGATGGATGTGGCCTCGCTGCCCGGCAAGCTGGCCGATTGCCAGGAAAAGGATCCGGCCCTGTCGGAACTGTTCATCGTCGAAGGCGACAGCGCGGGCGGTTCCGCGAAACAGGGCCGGTCGCGCCAGAACCAGGCGGTGCTGCCGCTGCGGGGCAAGATCCTGAACGTGGAACGGGCGCGGTTCGACCGGATGCTGTCGTCGGAAATGATCGGCACGCTGATTACGGCGCTGGGCACCGGCATCGGGCGCGACGAATTCACCCTGAACAAGCTGCGCTACCACAAGATCGTCATCATGACGGACGCCGACGTGGACGGCGCGCATATCCGCACGCTGCTGCTGACCTTCTTTTTCCGGCAAATGCCGGAACTGATCGACGCGGGCCACCTGTATATCGCCCAGCCGCCCTTGTACAAGGTGTCGCGCGGGCGGTCCGAGGTTTATCTGAAGGACGAGGCCGCGCTGGAGGATTACCTGATCCAGCAGGGGGTGGAGGGCGCGGCGCTGCGGCTGCACGACGGCCAGCAGATCGTCGGCGCCGATCTGACCCGCGTGGTCGAGGAGGCCCGCGCCGCCCGCCGGGTGTTGCGCGCCTATCCCACGCATTATCCCCCCCATATCACCGAACAGGCCGCCATCGCGGGCGCGCTGATGCCGGGCCGCATCGATGCCGATGCGCAGGGCGCGGCAAGCGCCGTCGCCGGGCGTCTCGACATGATTGCCGAGGAATACGAACGCGGCTGGTCCGGCCGCCCGACCCAGGACGCGGGCATCCGCCTGTCCCGCACCCTGCGCGGGGTCGAGGAGAACCGGACCCTGGACGGGCAGATGCTGCGCAGCGCCGAAAGTCGGCGCCTGGGCGAGATGACCGGATCGTTACAGGATGTCTATGGCCAGCCCGCGCGCCTGATCCGCAAGGACCGCGACCAGCCGATCTTCGGGCCGCTGGGGCTGTTGCAGGCGATCTTCCTGGAAGGCGAAAAGGGCCTGTCCTTGCAACGCTACAAGGGCCTGGGAGAGATGAATCCCGGCCAGTTGTGGGAAACCACGCTGGATCCTGGCGCGCGCACCATGTTGCAGGTCCGGGTTCAGGATGTTGCCGAGGCCGAGGATCTGTTCACCAAGCTGATGGGTGACGTCGTGGAACCGCGCCGCGAATTCATCCAGCAGAACGCGCTGAGCGTCGAGAATCTGGATACCTGACGCAACGCGCGACCGATCTGCCGCAGCTTCATGCACGTTCCGGTTTTTCTGCCGGAACCGTCTCGTCGCCAGTTGCCGCAAGGGCAATCGGACGATATCGCTGCACGACATGCGATTCGCCGCCTGTTTCAAGGAGCCGCCGATGCGTCCGACCCGTTTTGCCGCCCTGTGCGCCCTGGGCGTGTTGACCGCGTCGAGAGCCTTGGCGGGCGGCTATGCCGCGCCGGTGTCCGATCCTGTGGCGGTCGCCCCCGTGGCCGCGGCAGATCCGGTGGACGACTGGACAGGCGGTTACGCCGGGGGATCGCTGGGCTACGCCTTTGGCGGCAATGATTCGGTGGGCTTCGACCTGTACAATAACGGCGATCTGATCGGGCGGGACGATGCCTTGGGACGGGCCGATATCAAGGGTCCGACCGTGGCGTTTCAGGCCGGTTATCGCTGGCAGCGGGGCAATTGGGTCTTTGGCCCCGAACTGTGGATCGAAGGCGGCAGCGTCGATGCCACCGACACGCTGGGCGCCGATCCCGGCGCCCGGATCGAATCCGCCGTCAACTATCTGGTCGGCGTGCAGGCCAAGACTGGCTACGTCGTGACCCCCCGCACCCTTGTCTATGCGGCGGCGGGGGCGGTTTACGGCGATCTGGATTATTCCCTGTCGGACGCTGCGGGGACCGAGACGGTGACCTACGACACGACCGGCTATTCGCTGGGCCTGGGGGTCGAACGCAAGGTGCGCGACAACCTGTCGCTGTTCGCGGAATGGCAGTATCGCAACCTGGGCGAAACCGACATCGAAGCCGGGGACGAGGCCGACAGCGTGCTGACCCGCGCCACGCCGGAACATCAGGATCTCAGGTTGGGCGTGAACTTCAGCTTCTGAACCGAGACATCGGCCGGGCGCAGTCTTTGGCCGTCATGCCCGGCGGCCAGTCCGGCGCAGGGTGCCGACCGGCAGGGCCAACGCGCGCCCGCCCCCGCAGGCAATGGCCAGCCCTTGCGGCACCAGGGCCGACAGGACGGGACTGTCAACCGCCAGCCCGCCCGTATAGGCCCCGAAGGCCGGCAGGATCAGATGATCGCGCCCGGCCAGAAAACAGCGCCGCCGTTCCCCCGCCAGCCTGACGCAAGGGTGGAAATGGCCCGAAACGTCCGGTCCCTGTCCGGCCTGATGCCGCAGCACCAGACCGTCGGCCAGTTCGGCCACTGTTTCGCCCGGCAGGCGCGGGCAGACGGGGGACGGGTCGTGATTGCCGCTGATCCAGATCCAGCGGCGCCCCCAGGCCATGCCGCGCAGGCGGTCGCACAGCATGTCCGGCAGGGCCTGCGCCGCCGTGTCGTCGTCGAAGCCGTCGCCCAGGCTGACCACGGCGGCGGGATCGGTGGCGGCGATTTCGGATTCCAGGCGATCCAGCGTCGCCAGAACCTCGTAGGGCGGCAGCAGCGATCCGCCGCGCCGGGCCAGGCGTTCGGATTTGCCCAGATGCAGGTCGGCCACGATCAGCCAGCGGCGGTCGGGCCAGAACAGCGCACCCGACGGCCGCGCCTCGACCCGGTGGCCCGCAAAGTCGAAGGCATGGGTCACGTCAGCCCCGCCTCGGCCATCAGGGCGGCGGCCTCGGCCTCGGCCAGGCGCTCGCGGCCCTGGCCCGCGATGGGCACCCGGCCGAATTCCAGCAGCAGGGGCGCGGCCAGCGGCGTCACGCGGTCCAGCATCCGGTGGTCGTGGCGGGGGGAATGGTCCAGCATGTCCTCGATCCGGTCGAAATCCACAAGGCCCCGGCGCGCCTCCTCGGCGGTGATCCGCAGCAGCAGGTGGCCGGGGTCATAGCGGCGCAAGGTATCGTAAAGGATGTCGCTGGAAAAGGTGGCCTGCTTGCCGGACTTGCGGCCTCCCGGCATGTTGCGCTGGATCAGCCCGGCGATGATCGCGACATTGCGGAACGTCCGCTTCATCACCGCATTGCCCGCCAGCCAGTCGCCCAGACCCGTCCGCAGCGCCTCGCGGTCCATCAGCGGTTCGGGATCGGTCACGGGGTCCAGCGACCAGATCCACAGGGCATAGTCGGTCGCCAGGAACCCCAGCGGCCCAAGGCCCGCATCCTCCATGGTCCTGGTCATCAACAGGCCCAGAGTCTGCAAGGCATTCCGCCCCGCGAACCCATACAGCGCGAAATGCCACTGGCCGTGATGGGGAAACGTCTCGCTCAGCAGGACGCCAGGCTGCGGCAGGGTGCTGACGCGGGCCTGAAGCGCCAGCCAGTCGGCGGTGTTCGGGGGCAGCGCGCCATGGCGCAACCGATCGCCGATCAGGGCCTGCACCCGATGCGACAACTGCGTGGATGTCGCCAGCTTCAACCCGGAATAGACCGCGATCCGGGGCTGTTTCGCGGGCTGCCGCGTCACCTCGACGGTCAGTTCGCGAAGCCCTTCATACCGCACGGTCTGCCCGCCGATCAGAAAGGTATCGCCCGGCACTAGGGTCGCGGCGAATCCTTCCTCGACCTCGCCCAACAAGCCGCCGCCGCGCCCGCGAAAGCGGACCTTCAGCATTTCGGCCTCGACGATGGTGCCCACGTTCATGCGCAGGTTGCGCGCGGCGCGGGGATCGCGCAGCCGCCACAGCCCGTCGCGCCGCATCAGCCGCTGCCACTGGTCATAGGCGCGCAAGGCGTATCCCCCGGTCGCCGCGAACTCCAGGCAATCGTCGAACTGCGCGCGCGTCAGGCCGCGATAGGGGCCGGCGGCCCGCACCTCGGCGAACAGGGCGTCGGCGTCGAAGGGACCGGCGCAGGCGGTCAGCAGGATATGCTGGCACAGCACGTCCAGCGGGCCGGGGCCGCGCGGATCGCCGTCCAGATCGCGTTCGCGCACGGCCTCCAGGGCGGCCACGCATTCGATCACCTCGAAACGGTTGGCGGGCACGATGCGGGCGCGGCTTGGCGCGTTGTAGCGGTGGTTGGCCCGTCCGATCCGCTGGACCAGCCGCTTGACGTTCTTGGGCGCGCCGACCTGGATGACCAGATCGACCGCGCCCCAGTCGATGCCCAGATCCAGGCTGCCGGTCGCCACGACGGCGCGCAATTGCCCCGCCGCCATCGCCGCCTCGACCCGTTGCCGCGCCTCGCGCGCAAGGCTGCCGTGGTGCAGGCCGATGGGCAGGTTGTCGTCGTTGGCCGCCCACAGGGCCTGAAAGAACAGCTCCGCCTGGGCGCGGGTGTTGATGAAGATGATGGTGGTGCGGGCCTGCCGAATCTGGTCCAGAACCTCGGGGATGGCATAATGGCCTCCGCCGCCCGCCCAGGGCGCGGGGCGCGCGGTGGCCAGCATGGCGATGTCGGGGTCCGGGCCGGGATCGGCATTGATGATGGTGGCGCCGCCCATGAAACGGGCCAGGGCGTCGGGATCCTCGACGGTGGCCGACAGGCCCGTGGTGACGACGCCGGGGGCCAGCGCGCGCAGACGCGCCAGGCCCAGCATCAGCTGATCGCCGCGCTTGTTTTCGGCAAGCGCGTGCAGTTCGTCCAGCACCACCCGGCGCAGGCTGCCGAAGATCCGGGGCGCCTGTTCATAGGACAGCATCAGGGCCAGCGATTCCGGCGTGGTCAGCAGGATCTGCGGCGGATCGACCCGCTGGCGGGCGCGCTGGGCCGACCGCGTGTCGCCGGTCCGGTCCTCGACCCGGATGGGCAGGTTCAGTTCGGCCACCGGACGCGCAAGGTTGCGGGCGATATCCGCCGTCAGCGCCTTGAGCGGCGAGACATAGAGCGTGTGCAGCCCCGTATGGCCATCGGCCAGGTCCACCAGCGACGGCAGGAACCCGGCCAGCGTCTTGCCGCCCCCCGTGGGCGCGATCAGCAGCGTGTCGCCCTGCGCCGCCAGCAGATCCAGCTGGTGCGGATGCGGTTGCCAGCCCTGGCGGGCGAACCAGTCCTGGAAATCGGGCGGCAGGGTCAAGCGATCATGGCTTTCAGCGTGGACAGGTGATCGGCCTCGACGGCTGGCTTGTCCCAGCGGATGCGGCTGATGCGGGGAAAGCGCATGGCCACGCCCGCCTTGTGGCGGCCGGATGCGTTCAGCCCCTCGAATGCGACCTCCAGCACCAGTTTCGGCGCGACCGAACGGACGGGGCCGAACCGTTCGATGGTATTGTTCCTGACAAACCGGTCCAGTTCGCGCAACTCCTCGTCCGTGAAGCCGAAATAGGCCTTGCCGACCGGCACCAGTTGATCGGCGTCCCACAGCCCGAAGGTGAAATCGCTGTAGAACCCCGACCGCTTGCCATGCCCGCGCTGCGCATAGAGCAGCACGGCATCGACCACCTGCGGATCGCGCTTCCACTTGAACCACGGCCCGCGCGGACGCCCGCCGACATAGGCGCTGTCGCGGCGCTTTATCATCACGCCCTCGATCACCGCCGCCGGGGGATCGGCCCGCAGGGCCGCCAGGTCGTCCCAGGTGGCAAAATCCAGAAGCGGAGAGACATCGATGCGGTCGCTGCCGAAATCGGCTTTCTCCAGGATCCCGCGGCGTTGGGTCAGCGGCCGGTCGCGCAGGTCGCGCCCTTGCCAGATCATCAGGTCATAGACCCGCAGGCTGGCCGGGTGGCTGTCCAGCATCGTGCGGCCCACCTGCTTGCGTCCCAGCCGCTTTTGCAGGTCGCCGAAGACCGCGACATCCTCGCCGCGCCGGACCAGCAGTTCCCCATCGACGGCGCCGTCGAAGTTCAGCGCCTCGATCACGTCGGGAAAGCTGGCGCCGATGTCCTCTCCGGTGCGGGAATACAGCCGCCGGACGCCGCCGTCGTTGATCGCCTGGACGCGGATGCCGTCCCATTTCCATTCGGCGACGTAATCGCCGGGATCAAAGGCTTGCAACTGGTCCAGATCGACCGGCGTGGACAGCATCACCGGACGGAACGGGGCCTTTGCGGCCTGTTCGGGCCGCGCCCCCCCCGCGATCCAGTCGAACAGCGGCTGATAGGGCGGCGTCAACCCGTGCCAGATCTCCTCGATCTGGGCCAGGTCGGGGGCGCCCATGTCGGCCAGGGCGATCCGGGCCATGCGGGCGGACAGGCCGATGCGCATGTTCCCGGTCGCCAGTTTCAGAAAGGCCAGCCGCTGCGACGGTCCCAGCCGGTCCAGCATTCCGGCGATGGCCACGGGCAGGCCTGCCTTGCCGGTGTCCGACAGCAGCGCCACCGCCTGTGTCAGCGGCACATCCTCGTCCTGATCCGTTTCCCAAAGCAGCGCGATGGTTTCGGCCAGATCGCCTACGAAGTCATAGGACAGCGCGAACAGCTGTTCGTCCACGCGTTCGACCATCAGCCCGCGCAGCAGGCCGGGCGTCACGGTGCGCAGTTTCAGATCGCCGGTCAGAGCCGCCAAGGCAAAACCGCGATCCGGGTCGGGCGTCTGGTCCAGGTAATGCCGCAGGATCCGCAGCTTGGCGTTGCGCGCAGGCGTGAAGGCCAGGCGTTCCAGCAGGGTGGCGAATGCCCTCATTCCGGCTCGTCCTCGTAGCCCACCAGGCGCAGAGGGCGGGCGGGGATGCCCTGCAATTCGCACCAGCGCATCAGCCCGTCCTCGGTCCCGTGGGTGATCCAGACCTCGGACGGGGCCAGTTCGGTGATGGTCCGCGTGACCTGCGGCCAGTCCACGTGATCGCTGATGACCAGCGGCAGTTCGACCCCCCGCTGCCGGGCGCGGGCGCGCACCGCCATCCAGCCTGAGGCGAAGCCGATCACCGGGTCCTTGAACCGCTGCACCCAGGCCGACGCAAAGGCAGAGGGCGGCGCGATTACCAGTTGCGCATCGACCTGTTTCGCGGTGGCCGGGATCAGCGGGCCAAGGTCGATCCCCTGGTCCACATGGTAATCGCACAGCCGTTGCAGCGCGCCATGAATGGCGATGGGGCCGTCGATCCCGGCCGCCCGCGCCAGCATGATAAGCCGCTGCGCCTTGCCAAGGGCATAGGCGCCGATCAGGTGATGGCGTTCGGGAAATTCGGCCATGCTGGCCAGAAGGCGGGCCATTTCCCCCGCCGGATCGGGATGCTTGAACACCGGCAGGCCAAAGGTCGCCTCGGTCACGAAGATGTCGCAGGGCACGGGTTCGTAAGGATCGCTGACCGGGTTCGGGTGGCGGCAGTAATCGCCCGACACGACGATCTTCGGACCATGGTCCGGCTGCACGGCGATCTGCGCCGATCCCAGGATATGGCCCGCCGGATGAAAGCTGACGGTGGCGTCGCCCACGCGGACCGGACCCTCGGCGGCCTGGCGCTGGCCGGCAAAATCCTCGCCATAACGGATCGCCATGATCTCCAGCGTTTGCCGCGTCGCCATGACGGCGCCATGGCCCGAACGGGCGTGGTCGCCGTGGCCGTGGGTAATCAGCGCGCGGGGCACCGGGCGGATCGGGTCGATGTAGAAATCGCCGGGTGGGCAGTAAAGGCCGGCCGGGGTAGGGTGCAGGATCTGGTCGGCGCGCATAGGCCCCCAAGGTGGCAAGGAATTGCGCAACGACAACGCGGCCCCGCGGACCCCTGTTCCGTCAGGCGGGCGGGGCGCGGCGGACCGGGGCCACGGGCGCCTTGGACAGTTGCACGGCCAGGATGCCCGCCATGATGATGCCCACGCCGACCACATCGCTGGCGGCCAGCCGTTCGCCCAGCAGCAAGGCGCCGGTCGCCACCCCGAAGAACGGCGTCAGGAAATGGAACGTCGCGGCCCGCACGGCGCCGATCCGGCCCACCAGCTTGAACCACACCCAGGTCGCCACAAGCCCCGGCACGATCACGGTATAAAGGAATGCCCAGACCAGGCGCGGATTGGGGTCGACCTGCCAGTCCTCCAGGATCGGGGCGATGATCCACAGGGTCGCGGACCCGACCAGCATCTGCAACCCGACCACCATCATGACGTTTCCGCCCGAACTGGCGCCCCGCACCGTCAGCGTGGCCACCGCCAGCGCCAGGGCCGCGGCAAAGCACATCAGGATGCCGGTCATGTCGCTGCCACCCTGCAACCGCGCGCCCATGATGATCGCCACGCCCACCAGCCCCAGGGCCAGCCCCGCGACGCCCAGCGGCCGCAGGCGTTCGCCCATCAGCAGAAATCCCAGCAGCGCCACGATCAGCGGCATGGTGGCCGCGATGATCGAGGCCAGCCCCGCCTCGATCCACTGCATCGCCACCCAGTTGAGGCCCAGATACAGCGCGTTCTGGCACAGGCCCAGGATCACCACCGCCCGCCATTGCGCCCGCGTCAGCGCGCGCCAGGTTTCACCCATAGCCAAGGCGATCATGACGCCCATCGTCCCCGACAGCAGAAACCGCAGGGCCAGGGCGAACAGCGGCGGCACCTCGGTCACGATCATCCGGGTCGAGGTGAAGGCCGACGCCCACATCACCGCAAAGAACACCCCCATGCCGATTGCGCGAATGTCCATGCGAAAGGCCCTGTCTTGCAGATGATGCAGAAGGGCTAGCAGGTCGGGGGGATGGCGGAAAGGGCATAACGAAAAAGGCCGCGCCCATCGGCACGGCCCTGTCATCCACCCGTCGGGGCGATCAGCTGTTCACGCTGTCCTTCAGCGATTTGGCGACCGTCACCTTGACCTGCTTGTCGGCGGGCTTGGTCATCATTTCCTGGGTCTGCGGGTTGCGGACCTGGCGTTCCGGGCGGGCGCGGCAGGCGATCTTGCCGATTCCGGGGATCGTGACCGAGCCGCCGGCGGCGACTTCGCGGCTGACCACCGCGGCGATCGCGTCCAGCGCGGCCGTTGCCGATTTCTTGTCGGAACCCATTTCCTCGGCCAGGGTCGCGACAAGCTGGGTCTTGGTCATCGGTTTCGCGGATGGCGTAGCCATGAATCTGTCTCCTCCTGCCCTGTTCTGCGGGCCTGCGAATAGCGCCTTTTGCGGCATAACGCCTGCTACACACGTTTTTGACCAACAGATCAAGCCTTTTTCGCCAGATCCTGCGAAAGGAGGCGCCGCATGGCCGGTTGACGCAAGGTCACAGGAACGCCGTCTCGTTGAAGGACCGCAATTTGCGCGAATGGATCCGGTCCAGCGGCATCTCTCGCAGCTTTTCCATGGCGCGGATGCCGATCAGCAGATGATTGGCGACCTGCGTGCGATAGAAATCCGTGGCCATGCCCGGCAGCTTCAATTCGCCGTGCAGCGGCTTGTCGCTGACACACAGCAGCGTGCCATAGGGCACCCGGAACCGGAACCCGTTGGCGGCGATGGTGGCGCTTTCCATGTCCAGGGCGACCGCGCGCGACAGGGACAGCCGGTGGACCGGCCCGGACTGGTCGCGCAGTTCCCAGTTGCGGTTGTCGATGGTGGCCACCGTGCCCGTCCGCATGATCCGTTTCAGTTCGTATCCGTCCAGCCGCGTGACCTCGGCCACGGCTTCCTGCAAGGCCACCTGCACCTCGGCCAAGGCGGGAATCGGCACCCAGACCGGCAGGTCGTCGTCCAGGACGTGATCCTCGCGCAGATAGGCATGGGCCAGGACGAAATCGCCCAGCGACTGGCTGTTTCGCAGCCCCGCGCAATGGCCGACCATCAGCCAGGCATGGGGCCGCAGCACGGCGATGTGGTCGGTCGCGGTTTTGGCGTTGGATGGACCCACGCCGATGTTGACCAGCGTGATCCCCTGCCCGTTCGCGCGTTTGAGATGATAGGTCGGCATCTGCGGCAGCTTGGTCAGCGCGGCCAGGGGCGCCTCGGGGTCGGAGATTTCCTGGTTTCCGGGCGCCACGAAGCGGTCATAGCCCAGCGACCGATCGGCCAGGGCGCGGCGGGCAAAGGCCTCGAACTCGTCCACATAGAACTGATAGTTGGTGAACAGCACGAAGTTCTGGAAATGATCCGCCGCCGTGGCGGTATAATGCTGCAAACGCGCCAGGGAATAATCGATGCGCTGCGCGGTAAAGGCCGCCAGATGCAGCGATCCGTCCGGCATCGGGCCTGCGACGCCGTTCACGATGTCGTCGTTCATGGTGTTCAGGTCGGGTACGTCGAACACGTCGCGCAGGGAAAAATCCAGGACGCCTTCCTGGGGCACGGCCAGGTCGCTTTGCGCCGCGACGGCGAAATGCACGGGCATCGGGGTGTCGCTGATGCCCACCGCGACCGGCACGCCATGGTTGCGGATCAGCAGGCCGATCTGTTCGGTCAGATAGTTCCCGAACAGATCCGGACGGGTCACGGTCGCGGAATAGCTGCCGGGCGACACCACATGCCCGAACGACAGGCGCGAATCGACCTTCGGATGGGTGGGCACGGTCAGGCGCAGTTCGGGATAAAAGGCGCGATAGCGGGCCGTGGGCCGATCGCCTTCCAGGGTCTTGGTGAAGCGGTCCAGCAGAAAGCCCGTCGATCGGGCATAGAGGTCTTGCAGGCGCGCGACGGCGGCAGGGGCGTCCGTGAATTGCTCTCGTCCGGGCGTATCGGGGGTTTCGACCGGCAGGTAGCGGGAATCCGAGTCCATTCTTGGTGTCCTTCTTTCCCGCGACCCTGCCAGCGCGGCCGGGCGCAGGCAAGCGTCTGGCGCCGGGCTCCCGGCGCCGTTACGCTGGCGTCATGAAGATGCTTGTTTTCGGCCACGGCTACAGCGCCGGTTTCCTGACGCCGCTGCTGCGCGCGCGGGGCTGGCAGGTTCTGGGCACCACGCGGCGCGATCCCGGCCGGGTCGCGGCGGCGGGGGCCGCGCCGATCCCCTGGCCGGGCGCCGAGTCGCGGTTGCGGTCCGAGATCGCGACGGCGGACGCGGTCCTGGTCTCGGTCGCGCCCGGACCGCTGGGCGATCCGGTGTTGGCGGCGTTCCGCGACGATCTGGCGCGGGCGCGGCCCCGCTGGCTGGGCTATCTGTCCACGACGGGGGTGTATGGCGACCGGGATGGCGATTGGGTGGACGAGGACAGCTCTCTGGACGCCGCCGGCCCGCGCGGCCAGGCGCGCATCCGGGCCGAGGCGGACTGGCGCGCCCTGGCGGATCAGGCGGGCCTGCCGCTGCACATCTTCCGGCTGGCGGGAATCTATGGTCCCGGCCGCGGCCCTTTCGAGAAGATCCGCAACGGCACGGCCCGGCGGATCGTCAAGCCGGGCCAGGTGTTTTCGCGCATCCATGCCGAGGACATCGCCCAGGTTCTGCTGGCGTCCATCGACCGGCCCGCGCCCGGCACCGCCTACAACGTCTGCGACGACGACCCGGCCCCGCCCCAGGACGTGCTGGCCCATGCAGCGGATCTGCTGGGCCTGCCGCCCCCGCCCGAGGTGGCCTTCGAAGATGCGCAGATGACGCCGATGGCGCGGTCGTTCTATGCCGACAGCAAGCGGGTGTCGAACCGGCGGATCAAGCGGGATCTGGGGGTCGAACTGCGGTATCCCGACCATCGCAGCGGCCTGGCGGCGATCCTGGCGGCCGAGGCCGCGTCCGGGGGCGCTTCGCCGCATGGACTCCGCCCCGCGCCTGTGCAGGATCCGCGCCATGACTGATGTGGATGTGCTGATCGCCGGGGGCGGGCTGAACGGTCCCACGCTGGCGCTGGCCCTGGCGGGCGCGGGCCTGCGCGTGGCCGTGGTCGATCCGCGCCCGGTGGATGCGCGGGCGAGCGACAATTTCGACGGGCGCGCCTATGCGCTGGCCGTGGCCTCGCAGCGGTTGCTGAAGGCGCTGGGGCTGTGGGACGGGCTGGCGGGCGACAGCCAGCCGATCCGGCAGGTCAAGGCGTCCCAGGGCCGTTCGGGCGAAGGCGCGGCCCCGTTTTTCCTGCATTTCGACAGCGCCGAGATCGAGGAAGGCCCGGTCGGCCATATGCTGGAGGATCGGTTCCTGTACCGCGCCCTGCTGGCGGCGATGCGGGACCGGGTGCGGCATCTGCCGGACCTGCTGGTCACAGGTCACGGATCCACCGCGGGCGGGGTCGAGGTGGTGTTGTCCGACGGCCGCCGCCTGCGCGCCGGGCTGCTGGTGGGCGCCGACGGGCGCGGATCGGGGGTGGCGGCGCGCGCGGGCATCCGGCGTCAGGGGTGGGGTTACGGCCAGACGGCGCTGGTCGCGGCCATTGCCCACGAACGCCCGCACCACGGCATCGCACAGCAGTATTTCATGGCCACCGGTCCACTGGCGATCCTGCCCCTGCCCGGCAATCGCAGCAGCGTCGTCTGGTCGGAGACCAATGCCAATGCCCGCGCCATCGCCGCGCTGCCGGACGATGCGTTCCTGGACGTGTTGCGCCCGCGCTTTGGCGATTACCTGGGCCGGATCGAACTGGCGGGCGGGCGCTTCACCTATCCGCTCAGCCTCTCGCTGGCTGAACGCTATGTCGCGGACCGGGTGGCCCTGGTGGGCGATGCGGCCCATGGCGTGCATCCGATCGCGGGCCAGGGGCTGAACCTGGGCCTGCGCGACGTGGCGGCGCTGGCCGAGGTTCTGGTCGATGCCGCCCGGCGGGGCGAGGATATCGGATCGGAGATGGTGCTGGAACGATACCAAGGCTGGCGGCGGTTCGACGCGACCGCGCTGGCCTTGGGCATGGACGGGGTGAACCGGTTGTTCGCCACCGAAAACCCGTTGGTATCTGCCGTTCGCGGAGTCGGCATGGGAATCGTCACGGCGGTGCCCGCCTTGCGGCGGGGCTTCATGCGGCGGGCGGCGGGGCTGTCGGTCGATCCGATGCCGCGTCTGCTGTTGGGGCGGGCGCTGTAAGGGGGCTGCCGCCCCCTCTTGGCCTGCGGCCAATTCACCCCTGCGGATATTTGGGCCAAGGCAAAGCTCAGGCGGCAAGACGGCGGGCGGCCTGGGACAGGTCGGCGGCGAACTGGTCGCGCGCTGCGGCGGCCGCGGCCGGATCAAGCCGCAGGATCAGGCTGGGATGCCAGGTAATCAGCACCGGGCCGCCGTCGAGCATGGTTTCCACCGTCCCGCGCCGGGGTGTCAGGGGCAAGCGGTTGCCGGTCAGGGCAAAGGCCGCCGTAGCGCCAAGCGCCACCGTCAGGCGGGGCTGGACAAAGCGGCGTTCGAGATCCAGCCACCCCTTGCAATGCCGGATCTCTTCCGCGCCGGGATTCTGGTGAATGCGGCGCTTGCCGCGCGGGACGAACTTGAAATGCTTGACCGCATTGGTCATCCAGGCCCGCGCCGGGTCCAGCCCCGCGCCCGCCATGGTCTGCCGCAACAGCTGACCGGCAGGGCCGACGAAGGGGCGGCCCTGCAGATCCTCGTGATCGCCCGGCGCCTCGCCCACGATCATCAGGGGGGCCGCGGGATCGCCCTCGCCCCAGACGGTCTGGGTGGCGGCATGGCACAGGTCGCAGCGGGTGCAGCGCAGGGCCTGGTCGCGCGCCGCCTCCAGCGACTCGGGCGGGCGGTCGTCGGGGATCTGGCGGATGCGGGCCGTCACGCGGGCGGCGAAAGCCGGGGCATTGGTCGCGCCCGCGTCGCGCATGGCCTGCACCCTGCGGGGCGCATCGGCAAGCATCTCGGGGATCAGCGCGGTCTCGGGCAGGTTCTTCCAGTATTTCAGCGGCATTTCCGACCGCATGGCCGTGGTCTTGATGCGGGCCGGGTTGAAGATGTTGGCGAAATAGGTCTGCCACAGGGTATGGCTGGCATCCGCCGGAAAATCCGGCCGCGGCGCGGGCGGCGCATAGGCGATGGCCCCGCCGAACCGGGCGATGCCTTCGGGCGTGGCGATCAGCCAGTCCATGTCGGCGAACCGTTTGGCAAAGAACGGCGTCCCGGCCTCGAGGATCGGATGTTCGGGTTCGAACCAGGCGCCGAAGCTGCGGCGCGGTCCAGCCGAGGGCAATTCGTGGAATCGCACGAAGGCGTGCATCTTGTGGATGTCGCGGCGCACGGATTTGGCCATCCGCCCCAGCCGGTCGGTCAGGGGATCGGCGGGGTTGGCGACAAAGCCCCGGTCGTCCTGCAACCGGAACAGCGCCGTATACAGCAGCGCCCAGCGTTCGGGATCGGAATGGCTGGCGGCCATGCGGGCCAAGTCCAGGAAATCCCGCGTTGCCGCCACCGGGTGCGGGCCGGGCGACGGTAGGGGATCGGCGCCGAACAGGCCGGGCGGAGCGTCGGCATCGGCCCAAGTCACTTGGGCCGGATCCACGCGATTGCCGGCAAGCTGGCGCGCCGCGTCGCGCCAGGCCTCGAAACGGCCAAAGCGCGGCAGATCGACGCGGATCACAGCAGTTGCAACTGTTCGGGCGGCGGCGCAAAGCGCGCGCGCAGGCCCGCGCTGTCGGTCAGGGCGCCGGGATGCCAGTCAGGCAGCGTCACGAAGGGCTGCGCCTTGGACATGATTGCCCCCATCCGCAGCAGATCGCCGTATCGCACCGGCCCGTTGCGCCGCGCGGCCAAGATCCGCGTCACGGTCTTGGTGCCGAAGCCCGGCACCCGCAGCAGCATCTCGCGCGATGCGCGCGTCACATCGACCGGAAACTGCGCCCGGTTGGCAAGCGCCCAGGCCAGCTTGGGGTCGATGGCCAGATCCAGAAAGCCCGACGGATGGGCGGCGCCGATCTCGTCGGCCTCGAACCCATAGAAACGCATCAGCCAGTCGGCCTGATACAGCCGGTGTTCGCGCATGAGCGGCGGCTTGACCAGCGGCAGCGCGGCGGAGGCGTCGGGAATGGGGCTGAAGGCGGAATAATAGACCCGCTTCAGGTCATAACCGGAATACAGGTTGGCCGAGGTTTTCAGGATGTCCCGGTCGGTGGCCGCGTCGGCGCCGACGATCATCTGGGTGGACTGGCCGGCGGGCGCGAAACGCGGCGGAGGCCGGCCGGTATGGGATTTCTCCTTCGCGGCCTCGCGCGACAGGCGGACGTCGGCCATCGCGGCGCGGATCGTCTCGGGGCGCTTTTCGGGGGCCAGTTCGCGGATGCTGGCGTCCTGGGGCAATTCGATGTTGATCGACAGGCGGTCGGCGAACAGCCCCGCCTGGGCCACCAGGTCGGGCGCGGCGTTGGGGATGGTCTTGAGGTGGATATAGCCCTTGAACCCGTGTTCGATCCGCAGCGTCCGCGCGATGCGGACCATGTCGCCCATGGTCTGATCGGGGCTGCGGATGATGCCCGAGGACAGGAACAGCCCCTCGATCATGTTGCGGCGATAGAATTCCAGCGTCAGTATCACCACCTCCTCAGGGGTGAACCGGGCGCGCTCGACGTTGCTGCTGACGCGGTTGATGCAATAGGCGCAGTCGAAGATGCAGAAATTCGTCATCAGGATCTTCAACAGGCTGATGCAGCGCCCGTCCGGCGTGTAGGCGTGGCAGATGCCCGTGCCGCCCGATGATCCAATGCCGCCGTCGCGCGAGTCGCGCCGGGTCGTGCCGCTGCTGGCGCAGGAGGCGTCGTATTTCGCCGCGTCCGACAGGATCGCAAGCTTCTGCTGGAGGGTCCGCGGTGCCATGCGGGGAATATATGTTCTTGCTGTGTTCTGTTCAACAGCCTGCTGCGGGAACATTCACGTCCCTGCGATTGTTTGACGCCCGAACCATCCGCCAGTCGTGATGTGCATCCCCGTTCGGAAAGGATATGATCCGCGTCATGAACCTCAGATCCCTCGCCCTTGCGCCCGCCCTTGTCCTTGGCCTTGCCGTTCCCGCGCTTGCCGAGAAAATCCCGCTTAACGAATTGTCGCGTTATCTGAACCGGATGACGACGGCGACGTCGGAATTCACGCAGGTCAATCCCGACGGCTCGATCTCGACCGGGACGGTCTATATCCAGCGTCCAGGGCGAGTCCGGTTCGAATACAACAACGACAACACGCTGGTTCTGGCATCCGCCGGAAATGTCGCGGTGTTCGATCCGAAATCGGGCGATCCGCAGCAATATCCGCTGTCGCAGACGCCTCTGTCGATCATCCTGGACGCGAACGTGGACCTGGGCCGGGCAAACATGGTCACGGCGCATGCCGAATCGAAGAACGCCACAGTCGTGACCGCGCAGGATCCCCAGAACCCGCAATACGGCAACATCCAGATGGTGTTCACCGGCGGGCCGACGCAGTTGCGCCAGTGGGTCGTCACCGACGACAGCGGCCAGAAGACCACCGTGATCCTGGGCGAGATGCGCGAGGGCGGGTCGATCCCGGCGTCGAAATTCTCGATCAACAGCGAACTGGCCCGGCGCAATTGATCGGTTCGACCGCGTCCATCATGGCGGTTGATGGGTTTCATCACGCTGCCGGGGCTTGATCTTCGGGACGGGCGGGTCCAACGCTGGCCGCGACCCCTTGTCGCGCAGGTTCCGCCATGTCCGCCCAATCCCGCCTGTTCACGCCCATCCTGATCGGCGGATCGCTGATCCTGCTTATCAACTTTGCCCTGAGGGCCAGTTTCGGCGTGTTCCAGATCCCGATCGCCGCCGATTTCGGCTGGCCGCGCACGGAATTCTCGTTGGCCATCGCCATCCAGAACCTGGCCTGGGGGATCGGGCAGCCGATCTTCGGCGCGCTTGCCGAACGCTGGGGGGACCGCTGGGCGATCATTCTGGGGGCGATCCTGTATTCGGCGGGGCTGGTGCTGACAGCCTTTGCGACCACCCCCGCCACGGTGCAGATGCTGGAAGTGATGGTGGGATTCGGCATCGCGGGCACCGGCTTCGGGGTGATCCTGGCCGTGGTCGGACGCGCCGCCAGCGATGAAAACCGCAGCCTGGCCCTTGGCATCGCCACCGCCGCCGGATCCGCCGGACAGGTCTTCGGCGCCCCCCTGGCCGAGGTTCTGCTGGCCTTCTATGCCTGGCAGACGGTGTTCATCATCTTCGGCGGGATCATCCTGACCTGCCTGCTGTTCCTGCCGATGCTGGGCCATGGCAAGCCCGCCAGCCGTCACGAACTGGAGGAAAGCCTGGGCAGCGTCCTGAAACGCGCCTTTCGCGATCCATCCTATCTGATGATCTTCGTCGGGTTCTTTTCCTGCGGCTATCAGCTTGGCTTCATCACCGCCCATTTCCCCGCCATGATCGCCGAGATGTGCGGCCCTATCGATCCGGCAGGCACGCTGGCCAGCATCGGCATCACCACCACCTCGGCCCTGGGGGCGGTGGCGATCAGCCTGATCGGTCTGGCCAATATCGCGGGGTCGATCTTCGCGGGCTGGCTGGGCAAGCATTACACCCGCAAATACCTGCTGGCCGGCATCTATACCCTGCGCACCGTCGCCGCGGCGGCCTTCATCCTCATGCCGATCACGCCGGTTAGCGTCGTCGTCTTTTCGCTGGTCATGGGGGCGCTGTGGCTGGCCACGGTGCCGCTGACCTCGGGGCTGGTGGCCCATATCTATGGGCTGCGCTACATGGCGACGCTGTACGGCTTCGTGTTCCTGTCCCACCAGATCGGGTCGTTCCTGGGGGTCTGGCTGGGCGGCACGCTGTACGACGCCTATGGCGACTATACCCTGGTCTGGTGGATCGGCGTCGGCGTGGGGGCGTTCAGCGCGCTGATCCACCTGCCCGTGCGCGAGGCGCCCGCCCGGCTGCCCATGGCGGCTGCGGCGGTTTGACGGCGCGGGGCAAGGGTTCTAGGGTCCGGCGCGTTCCCGACAGGATTCGCCCATGACCTCCTCGACCCGCCGCCATCACCCGTCCGAACGCGCCATCGCGATCCGCTATCAGCAATGCTCGGCCGAGGTGAAGGCCCTGCAACGGCAATGCTATGCGCTGGCGACGCTGCGGCTGCGCGCGGCGGTGGATGCGAACGGCACGGGCCGGGGGCTGGCGATCCTCAGCGACATCGACGAGACGATCCTGGACAATACCGCCGTGATGGCCCATGCGATGACCCTGGGCGAGGGTCTGGACGGGTTCGAGACCTGGAAGCTGTGGGAACGCGAGGGCACGCCCCACCTGCTGCCGGGCGCGGCCGATTTCTTTCATCTGGCCGACCGTCTGGGCGTGACGATCTTCTATGTCTCGGACCGGTTCGAGGAAAACAAGCTGGCG
Organism: Paracoccus sediminis; assembly: GCF_900188295.1. Taxonomy (GTDB): domain Bacteria; phylum Pseudomonadota; class Alphaproteobacteria; order Rhodobacterales; family Rhodobacteraceae; genus Paracoccus; species Paracoccus sediminis. The sequence continues at coordinate 254,705 of NZ_FZNM01000002.1, read as the reverse complement.
ACCATCGCCACCCTGTCGCGGCTGGGCCTGCCGCAGGTCCAGGCCGACCAGGTGCTGCTGTTCGGCCCGCCCAAAGCCGAACGCCGCGCGACGGTCGAACGCAACCACCAGATCGTCCTGCAACTGGGCGACACACTGCACGATTTCGACGGCTGCTTCGCCGGGGCGACGCTGGACATCCAGCACCGGCTGGCCGAGGATCACGGCCACCGCTTCGGCGCCGACTGGATCGTCTTTCCGAACGCCGCCCACGGCACCTGGATGGAAGCGGACCTGCGCCCCTGGGCCGCGCCCGGCGCGCGCTAATTCCCCAGATGTCCCGCGATCGCCCGGCCCAGGGCGAAGGCGCGCTGTTCCAGGATCACCGGGGTTTCGCAGACATAGGTCAGCGACTGCTGGCGTTCGGTGAAGATGCGCTGATCCCAGTCCAGGGCTTCTTCGGCCGCGTCGATGGCATCGAAATCGGGATCGTCCGCGGCCTCCAGGTCTGCCATGGCCTTGCGTCGATCCTCGATCCGCTGGGCCAGATCGACTTGGCTGCGGCCGTATCGGGCGATGCCGTCGATCAGCGCCGTCCGGTCGGGTTCAATCTTGGCCATGATCGCGACCATCAGGGCGGTCAGTTGCGCGTCGTCGGCGCCCGTCGCGAAATCCGCGATCTCGGTTTCGGCTTCCTCCATCGGCAACCGGCGCTGTTCCAGTCGCGCGGCCAGCTGCTCGATCCGGGGATCGCGGGCCAGTTCGGCGATCCGGTCGTCCGGGACCGGGCCGGTCCAGACCTGGCCCAGCGACAGATGCGGCTGCTTTCGCTGGATGCAGGGCCATTCGGGGTCGGTGCCAGCGGCGGACCAGGCCGGCCCGGCGGCGGCGATCAGGACCAATGCGACAAGGCGTTTCATCCCCTCTCCTTTCGTCTGGCCCACAGGCCCTTGGCGGGGTCGTACATGAAGACGGCGCCGCCGAAGAACACCGCAAGGCAGGCCGCGACCACCCCGAAGGCCTGCCAGTTCATTTCCAGATACAGCGCGAAGCGGATCAGTTCGACCGCGTAGGTGAACGGATTGGCCGCGCAGATGTCGTGCAGCAGGGGCGAGCTTTCCCGCATCCGCCACAGCGGATAAAGCGCGGACGACGCGAAAAACATCGGGAAGATGACAAAGTTCATCACCCCCGCGAAATTCTCCAGCTGCCGGATGGCGGACGACAGGAACAGCCCCAGAGCGCCCAGCATCAGCCCCGACAGGACCAGCGCGGGCAGCACCGCGACATAGCCCCAGGCGGGCGGGCGGATGCCCCAGAACCAAGCGATCGCCAGAAAGGCATAGGCCTGGATGATCGACACGATCACCCCCGCCATCAGTTTCGATCCCAGCAGGAACCAGCGGGGGAACGGACTGACCAGCAGCGTCCGCATGGCCCCGGTTTCGCGGTCATAGACCATCGACAGCGACGATTGCATCCCGTTGAACAGCTGGATCATCGCCACCAGGCCGGGGGTCACATAGACCTCGTACAGCACATAGGTCTGATAGGGCGGCGTGATCGACAAGCCCAGGACCGCGCGGAAACCGGCGGCAAAGATGAACAGCCAGACCAGCGGGCGCACCAGCGCCGCCAGGAACCGCCCGCGCTGCTGGACAAAGCGCAGCGTCTCGCGCCAGGCGATGCCGCGGAAGGCGGTGGCCCAGGCGGTGGCGGGAAAGCCGCGTTCGCTCATGCCGCGGCCCCGGTCAGCGACAGGAATGTCCGGGTCAGCCCCGACGGCCCGGCGATGGCGGCGGACTTGCCGTCGCTCAGGACGCGGCCCTTGTGCAGGATCACCAGGTCGTCGTCGGGCTGGATTTCGTCCAGGATATGCGTGGCCCACAAGGCCGACACGCCCTGGTCGGCGATCAGGCGGCGGGTCAGGGCCAGAACCTCGGCCCGCGCTTTCACGTCAAGGCCCACCGTCGCCTCGTCCAGCAGCAGCAGGCCGGGACGGTGGATCAGGGCGCGGGCGATTTCCGCGCGCCGCTGCTGGCCCCCCGACAGGGCTGACACGCGGTCGCCCGCCCGGCTTTCCAGATCGACCTGGGCCAGCACCTGCGCGATGCGGTCGCGCGCGGCCCGGCGCCCGATGCCATGCAACGCCGCATGATAGGCCAGGTTCTGCGCCACCGTCAGATCGGCGTCCAGCGCGCGGCTTTGATAGACCACGCCCAGCCGGGCCATGGCCTGTGCGGGCTGGCGGCGCAGGTCGTATCCCGCCACCTCGATGCTGCCCGACACGTTGCTGTAAAGCCGCGTCACCAGCGAAAACAAGGTGGTCTTGCCCGCACCGTTCACGCCCAGCAGCGCGGTGAACCTGCCGCGCGGCACGGTCAGCGACACGTCCGACAGCGCCTGGACGGCGCCGAAGCGGTGCGACAGTCCCCTGATGCGAAGCGCGTCCATGTCCGTCCTGATCTTGCGGAAAACGGGCAGAGCGAAGCCCGCACCCCATCTCGGCAGTCGGGGGCGGGACTGTCAAGCCCGGCCCCTGCCCGTCCTATTGGATGGTGAAGACCGCCTGCTGGGTTTCGCCCGAGGTTCCGGGGATCGACAGCGTATAGCGGCCCGGCGTGATCGCGACAAAGCTGATGACGGCGGTGCCGGCGTTGTCGAATTCGATGCTGTGGACGCCCATCGGGCGGATCTCGATGTCGTTGATGACGATCTCGTTGATCCAGATGGCGCGAAAGAAATCCCCGCCCGACAGTGCCAGTTCCTGGCTGCCGTCGGCATTGATCGCGATGCGGTAGAATCCGCCCGATTTCAGGGTATAGCTTCCACCCGCGACCGGCGAACCCGAGGCCAGCGTCAACGGCGCCAGATCGGTGCGGTTGTCGCGGGCCATGATGCCCGAAAAACCGTAATCGAACTTGCCGGTGGCATCATGGGTGGCCGCTGCCGCGTCCTCTCCTTGGCCTTCCTCCTCGCCCTTATCCTCGTCGTCCCCGATCACGGCGGCATCCGGCGCGGCGCCGGCAGCAGGGGTATCGGCGGGGGCGGGCGTCGAATCCTGGGCGGCGGCGGGGACCGACAGGCCGGCCACCATCATCAGAACGGTCAGCAAACGGGTCATGGGTTTTCCTTTGGAATGGAATGGAACGGGCCGGGTCAGTCTGGCGCGACGACGACGCCCCAGGGCTGCTGGCCCACGGGAACGGATTTGACGACCTCCTCGGATGCCACGTCGATCATCGACACGTCGTTGGAGTTGCCGTTGGTGGTGAACAGGTATTTCTCGTCGGGGGTAAAGGCCATCTGCCAGACCCGCTGGCCGACCAGCAGGTAATCCTTGACCTCGTCCGTGGCCCCGTCGATCACCGCCACGCGGTTCGACGGGCCAAGCGCCACGAACACCTTGCTGCCGTCGCTCGTCACGCGCACGCCGACGGGCTGGATCGCCTCGGGCAGGACGCCCGGCACCTCGAAGGTGATCTTCTTGGTGATTTCCTGGGTCGCAGGGTCGATCACGCTGACCGTGCCGCCGATCTCGGCGCTGACATACAGCTTTGTGCCGTCGTGGTTGTATTCGGCGAACCGAGGGCGGCTGTCCACCAGCACGTTGGCCACGATTTCATAGGTTTCGGCATCGATGAAATGCGCCATGTTCGTCGTTTCCGACGTGTTGATGACGATCCTGCCGTCGGGGCTGATGCCCATGCCTTCGGGTTCGACGCCCACCGGGATTTCGGCCAGAACCTGCTTGGTCTTCACATCGACGACGGTGACAAGGTTGTCGTCCTCGTTCGCGATGTACAGGGGATTGCCGGACGGGTGCAGCACGAACAGTTCCGGGTCGGGACCGGACGGCAGGGTGTGCAGTTCCTCCATCGTCTCGGGGTCGAAGACGCGGACCAGATTGTCGTCGGAGGCGCAGACATACAGTTCCGTTCCGTCGGGCGAAATGGCGATGCCGCGCGGGCGGTTGCCCACCGGATAGGCGCCCAGAACCTCCAGCGTGTCGCTGTCCAGAACGGTGACGTCGTTGCCCTTTTCGTTGGTCACGAAGACGCGGTTCGCCAGGGCGGGATCGGCGGCCAGCACCGCAAGCGCGGGGGCCAGGGCAAGGATATGCTTCATGGAGCCTCTCGGAACGAGCATTCGGTTTCGGGACGGTCAAGACCCAGCGTGTCAAGCGCACTGGTCTGGTGCAGATACTGGTCCTGCGGACTGACCGAGGTGGTGACGGGACCGGTCGTCAGCAGGATCGGCTGGCGGACCTGATGGTCCCAGTCGCGCACCGTCAGCTTTTGTCCCTTGAAGCCCGCCACGTCGAATTGGTCCGACAGGATGAAGTCGCGCAATTCTGCCGGATCCGCCGACCCGGTGCGGGTCGCGGCTTCGCCCACGATGCGCAGGGCCAGCCAGGTCTGGTAATCCTCCTCGCGGATGGGACGGTTGGCCATGCGTTCGAAACGGTTCTGATACTGGGTCGCGCCCCAGGCTTCCATCGCGGGGTGCCAGCTGCGCGGCACAAGTCCGGCCGATCCCGCGACCGGGCGCGGATCCCAGGTGAGATAGGGCAGATAGGGGGCAAAGACATCGCTTTCGTCCGCGGCGATCAGCACGTCGTGATCCGGCGCGCGCTGCGTGAAGACCGGCATCTGCGCCTGCACCTGGACATAACCGGAATCGGTGCTGCGGGCGCCTCCGGTGTCCTCGTAGACGCGCTCCTCGACGATGGTGGCGCCGAACTTGGCGGCCGCGCGGCGATAGGCGGCGGCCAGTGCCTGATCCTCGGGGTGGCTGCCGGGGACCAACAGCCAGTCGGGCCAGTTCTTCCACATCAGGAACTGCGCCAGGGCGTCGGCCAGCATCGCATGGCTGGGCGCGACATGGATGGTGTTGAACCGGCAATCCGCGCCGCGCAGGCGGTCGCCGCGCGCACGGGCGTTCAGCAGCATCGCCCGGTCGCCCGCCTGGTCGGCCAGGGCCAGGGTGGTGGCATCGTCGGCCAGCACCACGACGAACTGGATTCCGTCGGCGATGATCCGGTCCAGTTCCGCCAAAGCCGTGCCGGGGGTGGCCGTCACCTCGACCGCCTCGAAGTCCTGGCCCATGAAGCGGCCGGTCGTGTCGTTGTCGTCGATGGCAAGCCGCGCACCGGCAAAGCCCAGATCCTCGGGCGGCAGATCCAGCCGGGAAATCGGCGGAAGGCCCTGAACATCCACGCGCAGGACGGCAGCGCGGATCTGTTGCGTCTCTGGCTGCGTCTGGCCCGCAGCAGGCTCGGCCAATGCCCAGGCACCAGCCAAAAGTCCCATGATTCCCTTGAACATTTCGCGTCTCCCCCGCCGCATGTTGGGTTGCGAGGCCCGTTCAGGCAAGACGGTTTATGTTCCCGCCGGGACCGGGAAGATTCGGATCAGTCAAAGGTCGTATGGAAAACCGCCCCTGCCCGGCGCATGGTCGAACCGCAACCGAAACGGAGCCGAGAACGATGATGCACAAGACGCTGGGACTGGCCGTCGCCGCGATGCTGGCCCTTGCCCCAGGGGCATACGCGCATGGGCCGTCACGGCTGAAAACCGAACGGTCGGTGGTTCTGGACGCCACCCCCGACGAGGTCTGGCAGGTGATCGGCAAGTTCGACGACATGACCTGGCACCCCGCCGTCGCCAGCACGGAAATCACGCCCGCAGGCGCCCCCGCCGACACCCCCGAGGAATCCACCCGGATCCTGCACCTGAAATCGGACAATGGCGATCCGACCATCACCGAACGGCTGATGACCATCGATCCCGCCAAACGGCAGTACAAATACATGATTACCGATGTCGCTGTCGAGGTTCTGCCCGTCACGAATTATTCGTCCACGCTTCAGGTCAAGGATAAGGACGGCCGCGCCGAGGTGGTCTGGAAAGGCGGATTCTATCGCGGGTATCCGAACAACGATCCGCCCGCCGACCAGAACGACGACGCGGCGATGGCGGCCGTGGACGGCATCTATCAGGCCGGGATCGACGCCTTGGCGGAACGCTTTGGAAAGGCCGAGTGAGGCTTCCGGTCCTTGCGGCCCTGCTGGCCGCATCCTCCGCAGCGGCCGGGGATCTGGCCTTCGTGACCAGCCAGAACGCCGACGCGGTCACGCTGCTGGATACCGCCTCGGGCGCCGTCGTGGCGCAGGTGGCGGTTCCCGGAAAGCCCGCGCCCGTCGCCTATGACCCGGCACAGGGCCGGGCTTACGTCATCGCGGCGGATACCGGGCGGCTGGTCGTCCTGGATGAAACGGGCCGCCTGACCGACAGCCGCGATCTGGGCGAAGGCGCGTTCGGATTGGCGGTCGCGCCGCAGGGCGGCCTGTTCGTCACCGACTGGTTCGGGGCACGTCTGCTGTTGCTGGACCCGGCCCTGCAACGGCGCTGGGCCGTTCCGACCGGCAAAGCCCCCGCCGGGGTCGCCGTCAGCGACGATGGCCGCTGGGTGGCGACGGCAGACCGCGATGACAATCAGGTCAGCGTGTTCGACGCGCGCACGGGGGCGCTGCTGCATCGCATCAAGACCGCAGGGTCCCACCCCTTCGGCATCACCTTTCACGATGGGCGTTTCTGGACGGCGGATGTCCAGGGCGATACCGTTTCGGTGATCGACCCCGCGACCGGCAGGCTTGCGGGCCAGGTGCCGACCGGCAGCCACCCCTATGCCGTGGGCTTTGCCAAAGGACGCGGCTTCGTCACCAACCAGTACGCGGGAACGCTGACGGTGTTTGATCCGGTGACGCTGGACGTGCTGGCCGAGATCGCGGTGGGCGATTACCCCGAAGGCATCAGCGCCCTGCCCGACGGCGACGCGGTGGCGGTCGCCAACTGGGAATCCGACACGCTGGTCATCGTGGACGCCCAGAGCCTGTCGATCCGGGCCGAGATCGCCATGCCGTCCGGTCCGCGCGCGTTTGGCCGGTTCACGGGGCGACAGGCGTTGCCCTGACCAGGGGCGCACCGCCTGCGGCCTGCCATTCCTCGACCCCGCCGGGAAACCAGTGAACGGCGGCATAGCCCAGCGATACCGCGCGGCGGGCGGCGTTCCAGCTCATCCAGCAGTCGCTGCGGCAAAAGATCACCACCGGCGCGGCGGGATCGCCGCCCGTGGCCTGCCGCAATCCGGTTTCCAGACGGGCCTGCTCGGCCGGGGCCAGGGCTTCGTATCCGGTATCCCATAGCCAGACCGCGCCGGGGATTGTCTCGTGCGGGGGTTCGCGCCAGACGGTGCCCTCGGGCAGGCCTTGGGGCTTGTTGGCCCTGCGCGGCAGCACATCCAGGAACGGCACGCCATCCGCGTGCAGCCGGATCGCCTGCCGGGCATCGATGACCGTGGCGCCTTGCAGCGTCGCCGGCACGGGCGCGCGATAGGGTTCGCCGCGATAGCCGTCAGGTTCCGGAACCTGGGCCGTTGCCGGTCCCGCCAGACACAGCGCCAGCAGGACCGCGCGGATCATGGCAGCATCCCTTTGCCGTAATCATCGACCAGCGGCACGCCCGCATCACGTAGGATCGCGTTGATCTGATCCTGGTGGCGGCGGATCAGGCTGTTCAATTCCCGTTTCCATTCCTGTTCGGGCAGCCGCACCCCCATGGTGATGCGATAGAACATGCGCGGCCCGGCGGTTTCCCTCAGCAAGGGCGTGAACTGGAGGTCGGGATCGGCCTTGACCCGCGGCCCGGCCAAGGGCCCCCACAGAACGGCGGCATCCAGCGAACCGTCCTTGACCCCGCCGATCAGATCTCCTACCGGATCCTCGACCCGGCGATCCACGAACAGATCGACGCCGCGCATGTCCTTGGCCAGGCCGGCCCGCGCCATGATCGTGGCCGGCGGCGTTCCGGCGACGACGCCCAGATCGTTGTTCTTCAACGCCGGGTCGGTCAGGCGATCGACCGTCGCCAACGAGCTGTCCTTGCGCGTCACGATGCCGTAAACGGACGTATAGTAATGGTTCGTGTTCTGCACCAGCTCGTCGCCCTGGGCATAGCCCATCACGACATCGCATTCCCCGGCGCGCAGCGTCTTGGCGATGAAGCCCGCGCCCGACGGAAACCAGGTATAGGTCACGGGCAGGCCAAGCCATTCCCCGAACGCCTCGGCCAGTTTGTTTTCGAAACCCGATCCGTCGCGCACCGACATCGGCGCATTCGCGGGATCGGCGCAGACCCGGAACTGCGTGGTGGACCGCAGATCGGCCACCTGGGCGGCGGCAGGCGCCGCCCCCAGGATCAGCGCGCAGGTCAGTCGGCGAAGACCGCCCATCTTACATCGACATGCAGGAATCTTCCTGCGCCGTGTAATCGTCGGACTTGTCCCCGCGTTCCGCGGGACGTCCGCGCGGCAACTCTCCGGTTCCGCGGGCCAGCAGATAGACATAGATGTCATCGACATAGCACCAGACGTTCTTGTTGGTGCCAAAGGCGGGCATGACCTGGTTCTGGGCCGCGTTCACCTCTTGCTTGCCCGAGGCCACGATTTCCTGAAAGGCGTAATAGTCCATCTTGAGGACCGAATTCTTCAGGGCCGGCGCATAGGTCGATCCTTCGCCGTCGGGACCATGGCAGACGTGGCATTCCGCGGAATAGCGCCGATAGCCGTTGAAGGTCGCGAAATCGACCACGTTGCCGTCGATCTTGAAGGTCGGAATGCCTTCGGCGTTGTACCAGCGGCCGTTTTCCTCGGTTTCCGCCGTGACATCCATGCCGTTGGGCAGCACGGCCGATCCGCCAGCCCCATCCCCGGCCGGCGCATCCCCACCGTCTGCGGCGTCCGTGGCCGGCTCTGCCGCAGGCGCAGCGCCCGAAACGGCGGCGGCCGCACCCGCGCCTGCCTCGGCGGGAGGGGGGGTCTGTGTGGTCGTCTCTTGCGCCGGGGCCATGGCGGCCAGCGACGCACCAAGGACCAGCGCCGTCAGGCTGGTGATGGCTTTCATGCTGTCTTTCCTCCCAGATTTCTCTCTACCCGCGCTATCGGGGTAAAACTCCCCCCGAAGACTAACCTCGGGGGGAGCGTTTCACAGAGCAAGTTTGCGTTAGCGGGCCGAAAGTATTAGCCGCTGGTGCCGCCGTCCGCAGGGGCCGGTTCCGCCGCAGGATCAGCGGCCGGTTCGGCCGAGGCCGAGGCTTCACCCGGCAGTTCGAACACGGTCAGCTGCCCGCCCAGTTCGGTGTAATCCGACAGGGACGCATAGCCGCCCACGGCGCCCAGGCCGTCGTTCGGGTTGGTCAGCCCGGCCGCCAGGCCGATCCCGGCCCAGCCGCCGACACCCGACAGGATGCCGATGTACTGCTTGCCCGCGGATTCATAGGTCATGACGTTTCCGATGATCCCGGACGGGGTTTTGAACTTGTAAAGCTCCTCGCCCGTTTCGGCATCGACCGCCTTCAGATAGCCTTCCAGCGTGCCATAGAACACAATATCGCCCGCCGTCGCCAAGGCGCCCGACCAGACCGAGAACTGTTCGGGCAAGGACCACTTGATCTTGCCCTCGACGTTGTCCCAAGCGATGAAGTTGCCCATGCCGCCATGGCTGTTGGGCGCCGGGAACATGGCCAGCGTCGCGCCCACATAGGGTTGGCCCGCCGTATAGGCGACGCGGAACGGTTCATAATCCATGCAGACATGGTTGGTCGGCACGTAGAAGGTCTGGGTCTTGGGCGAATAGGCCGCCGGCTGCTGGTCCTTGGACCCCAGGGCCGCAGGGCAAACGCCGGTCGTGTTCTCGTCCTCGCCGTTCTGCGCGGTCGAATATTCGGCGACCACGGCCGGACGGCCATAGGTTTCCGAATTCGGATCCATATCGACCCCGGTGGTCCAGTTCACCGCCGGATCGTATTTCTCGGCCACCAGAAGTTCGCCCGATTCGCGGTCCAGCGTATAGGCCAGGCCGTTGCGGTCGAAATGGGTCAGCAGCTTGCGTTCCTGACCGTCGATTTCTTGTTCGGTCAGGATCATCTCGTTGACGCCGTCGAAATCCCATTCGTCATGGGGCGTCATCTGATAGAACCACTTGGCCATGCCGGTATCGGCGTCGCGGGCCATGATGGTCATCGACCATTTGTTGTCGCCGGGGCGCTGCGACGGGTTCCAGGTGGATGGGTTTCCCGTGCCGTAATAGATCAGATTCAGATCGGGGTCATAGGAATACCAGCCCCAGGTAGTGCCGCCGCCGATCTTCCACTGGTCGCCTTCCCAGCTGTTCAGGCTGCTGTCCTTGCCGATCGGCTTGCCCAGATGGGTGGTCTTTTCGGGATCGACCAGCATTTCCTCGTCCGGGCCGGTGGAATAGGCCTTCCAGACCTCGGACCCGTCGGCCAGGCTATAGGCGGTGACACGGCCGCGCACGCCGTATTCGCCGCCCGACACGCCGACGATCACCTTGTCGCCGACCGGCAGCACGGTCGCGGTGTTGGTTTCGCCGATGGCGGGATCGCCGGTCTTGACGGACCACTTGACCTCGCCGGTCTTGGCATCCAGGGCCACCAGCGTGGTGTCGGCCTGGTGCGACAGGATCAGCCCGTCGGCATAGGCGACGCCCCGGTACACGGTGTCGCAGCACATGACCGCGATGACCTCGGGATCCTGTTCGGGTTCATAGCGCCACAGGATCTTGCCGTCGTTGGCCAGATCAAGGGCGAAGATGTTGTTGGGGAAGGGCGTGTGGACATACATCACGTCGCCGATCACCAGGGGGCTGCCCTCGTGGCCGCGCAGCACCCCGGTCGAGAAGGTCCAGGCGACCCGCAGATCGCCCACGTTGTCACGGTTGATCTGGTCCAGTTCCGAATAACGCTGGTTGGCATAGTCGCCGGTCTGGATCGCCCATTGTTCCGGCTTGGCCGTTTCGGCCAGGACGCTTTCGTTGGCATAGCCCCCCGCGCCTGACAGAAACAGCGCGGCAAGCGCGCCGTTCAGCAATCTTTTCATGAAGTGTTTCCTCCGCTGTTGGAAGCAGGCGCCGGGTTCCCTCCTCCCGCGCCGTCCACCATACACTCTTTGGCCCGCACCCCATTGCGTCAATGCGGCGTTCTGGCATTTAACCCTAAAGTCTTAGGGTGAATTGCCGGAACGTCCGGGAATGTTTGGCAACCTCCTACAGCAGCCGTTCCGCATGCCACATCACGTGATCGCCCATGAAGGACTGCACGAAGAAATAGCTGTGGTCATAGCCGGGCTGCATCCTGAACTGACCCGGCTGGCGCCGTGCCATCATCGCCTGGGCAAGGGCTTCGGGGCGCAGCTTGTCCAGGAACTGGTCGGCGCTGCCTTGGTCGATCAGCACCTCGCGCGGGAAGCCCCTTTCCGTCATCAGCAGCGTGGAATCATGCGCCCGCCAGACGGCCCGGTCATCGCCCAGATAGGCCGACAACTGCTTTTGCCCCCAGTCGGATTCCGTTGGGTTGGCGATCGGCGCAAAGGCCGACACCGACCGGTAACGGTCGGGATGCGTCATGGCGATGGTCAGCGCGCCGTGCCCGCCCATCGAATGGCCGGTGATGCCCATCGCGTCGCGGTCGATGGCGAAACTGTCGCCCACCAGCGCGGGCAGTTCGTGGACGATGTAATCCCACATCCGGTAATGCGGCGCCCAGGGATCCTGCGTGGCGTTCACATAGAAGCCGGCGCCCTTGCCCAGGTCATAGGCCTCATCGTCGGCCACGCCGTCGCCGCGCGGCGAGGTGTCGGGAAAGACGATGGCGATGCCCGCGTCCGCGCACCATTGCTGGGCGGCGGCCTTGGTCATGGCGTTTTCATGGGTGCAGGTCAGGCCGGACAGATACCACAGCACCGGCACGCGTTCATGCGCCACCCGTTCCGGCATGAAGACCGCAAAGGTCATGTCGGTGCCCGTTGATTGCGATCGGTGGCGGTAAACGCCCTGCGTGCCGCCAAAGCTGCGGTTTTCGGAAACGGTTTCAAGCGCCATCGGACACCCCTTTCAAGGATTGAAACATGACCAGCCCATCGACCGGCCCAAGCCGGGGGTGACGAAACGCGCCCGGCAGGCGGCCCACAATGGCAAATCCGGATTTCTGCCACAAATGGACGGCATCGGCGTTCGTGGACACCACGAAATTGAACTGCATCGCCGCGAAACCCTGCGCCGCCGCCCAGGCCTTGGCCTGGTCCACCAGCGCGCGGGCGATGCCCTTGCCGCGCGCGTCCGGATGGGTGGCAAAGGATGCGTTGGCGACATGCGACCCGCCGCCGGGACGGTTCGCGCCGACATGGCTGGTGCCCAGGACACGGCCGTCCAGGGTGGCGACAAAGGCGGTAAAAGGCATGGCGAACCAGTCCGCCAAGGCATCGCCGCGCCCAATGTCGCGCGGGATGCAATAGGTTTCCCCCGCGCGATAGACGGGTTCCAGGATCGCCCAGATGGCGTCGTGGTCGGCTGCGGTCGCGGGGCGGATGTCCACCCCGCCGCCCGTCATGCCAGGTCGTCCACGCTGCGGATGACGCGGCCCAGCAGGCCATAGTCCAGCGCCTCCTGGGTGTTCAGCCAGAAATCGCGCTGCGTGTCCTTTTCGATCCGCTCGATGCCCTGGCCGGTGGCATCGGCAAAGATCTGGTTCAGGCGGTCGCGCATCAGGCGCACCTGTTCGGCCTGGATCATCATGTCCGACGACGTGCCGCCGATCCCGCCCGAGGGCTGGTGGATCAGGAAGCGCGTGTTGGGCAGGCAAAAGCGGTTTTCCTTTTTCGCCGCGACAAAGATCAGCGCGCCCGCGCTGGCCACCCAGCCCGACCCGATGGTGCGCACGGTGGGCCGGATGAACTTTATCACGTCATGGATCATGTCGCCCGATTCCACATGCCCGCCGGGGGACGAGATCAGCATGTTGATGGGCTTGTCGCTGTCCTCGGCCAGGGCCAGCAGATGGGCCACGGTGCGCTGCGCCAGCTTGTCGTTGATGGTGCCCGCGACGATCACCGTGCGCGACTTGAAATACAGCTTGCCGATCTTGTCGCCTTCGGGCAGGCCCAGGCCGCCCTCCTTGTCGCCGTCGTGGCGCCGGTCGTCTTCCTCCGGTTCGTCGTCGTCGTCATCGTCCAGCCACTGGTGACGCATCGGCCTGCTCCTTTGTTCCTCATGGCGACGGCGGGGCCGTGGCCCCGCCGTTCTTTTACCTATGCAGCCGTGAACGATCAGTAAAGGACGACCGAGCGGATCGATTCGCCCTTGTGCATCAGGTCGAAGCCCTTGTTGATGTCGTCCAGGGGCATGGTGTGGGTAATCATCGGGTCGATCTCGATCTTGCCGTCCATGTACCAGTCCACGATCTTGGGCACGTCCGTGCGCCCGCGCGCGCCGCCGAAGGCCGTGCCCTTCCAGACCCGGCCCGTGACCAGCTGGAACGGACGGGTGCTGATTTCCGCGCCCGCCGCCGCCACGCCGATGATGACCGACTGGCCCCAGCCGCGATGGGTGCATTCCAGCGCGTCGCGCATCACCTTGGTGCTGCCGGTCGCGTCAAAGGAATAATCCGCGCCGCCGATCTGGTCGAAGGGGGTCTTGGTCATCTCGACGATGTGGCTGACGATGTTGCCGTCGATTTCCTTGGGGTTGACGAAATGGGTCATGCCGAACCGCTCGGCCATCTCCTTGCGGTCGTTGTTCAGATCGACGCCGATAATCATGTCCGCGCCCGCCAGCCGCAGCCCCTGCACGACGTTCAGCCCGATCCCGCCCAGCCCAAAGACCACCGCCTTGGCGCCGATCTCGACCTTGGCGGTGTTGATGACCGCGCCGATGCCGGTCGTCACGCCGCAGCCGATATAGCAGATCTTGTCGAAGGGCGCGTCCTCGCGGACCTTGGCCACCGCGATTTCCGGCAACACCGTGTAATTGGAAAACGTCGAGCAGCCCATGTAGTGATGGATCGGCGTGCCATCCAGCATGGAAAAGCGGCTGGTTCCGTCCGGCATCAGGCCCTGACCCTGGGTCGCGCGGATGCGGGTGCACAGGTTGGTCTTGCCCGACAGGCAGGACGGGCATTCGCGGCATTCCGGCGTATAGAGCGGGATCACATGGTCGCCGGGCTTCAGGGATTTGACGTCGGGGCCGACCTCGACCACCACGCCCGTGCCCTCGTGGCCCAGGATGGCGGGGAACAGCCCCTCGGGATCGTCGCCCGAACGGGTGAATTCGTCGGTGTGGCAGATGCCGGTGGCCTTGATCTCGATCATCACCTCGCCCGCCTTGGGGCCGTCCAGGTTCACCTCCATCACTTCCAGCGGTCGGCCGGCTTCCAGGGCTACGGCGGCACGGGTTTTCATCGTGGATACTCCTCTTCGTTCGGGCATTCTGCATCAAAGCCACAGGGGCCGCGACGCGGCCCCCTGGTTGTGCGTGGGGATTGATCGCGGCGTCAAGCCGCCAGCTTGCCGGACCGCTTGGCGACATGGGTGGCGATGGCGTCCATCAGCGGCGGCGACAGGGCGTCATAGGGTTCCAGCCCCAGCTCGCGCAGGCGCGCCCGGATGCCGTCCATCCGCGACGGATCGACGCCGGATTCGATGACGCTGCTGACGAAGGCCGCGAATTCGGGGGCGGACCATCCGGCTTCGTCCGACAGTTCGGTGTGGACGAAATCCAGGCCATAGAACGGATGGTCCTTGTTCTCGATCCGGCCATACATGTGGACGCCGCAATCGCGGCAGGCGTAACGCTGAATCGGGGCGTCCCTGTTGACGACCTGCAACTTGTCGCCGTTTTCCAGAACCTCGACCGCGTCGCGCGATACCACGGCGACCTGGCTGAAGACGGCCCCGTCGGGCTTCCAGCATTTGGTGCAGCCGCAGACATGGTTGTGCGCGGTCTGCGCGCCCACCCGGACCTTGACCGGGCTGGTGGCGCATTTGCAGGTCAGGACACCGCCTGCGAAACCGGAATTGCCCTGCTTGATGCCGTTGTCCACGGCGGGGTGGATCTTCACCCCCTCAGTGCTGGCCATGGTTCTTCCCTCCCGATGAACCGATTGTGGGTCCAGCGTCGCGCCATTGGGAAAGATCGGCAAGTCAGCGGAAGGTTGTAGCGCGCCCGGACCGGGGCGGGCGCGCAGGGTCCGGTCAGCGTGCGGGCGTGGACGACACGCCGACCTTGGCGGGGCGCAGCAGGCGGTCGTGCAGACGGAATCCGTTGTCCATGATCTGGATGATCTCGCCGGCGGTGGTGCCGGGGACGGCGGCCTCGAACATGGCCTCGTGTTCGGTCGGGTCGAACCGGTCGCCGGCCTTGGGCGTGATGACGGCCACGCCGTGCTTGGCAAAGACGTTGGACAGCTCGCGCAAGGTCAGCTCGACCCCCTCGATCAGGGCGGCGGCGGCGGCGCGCTGCTCGGGGGTGGCGGCGTCCAGCGCGCGGGTCAGCGCGTCATGGACCGGCAGCAGGTCACGGGCCAGACGCGAGCCGCCGTATTGTTCGGCATCGCGGCGGTCCTTGTCGGCGCGCTTGCGGGAATTTTCGGCGTCCGCCAGGGCGCGCATGAACTTGTCGCGGAATTCGTCGCGCTCGGCCGTCAGGGCCGCAATCTCGTCGGCCGGATCGGCCAGCGGATCCGCCAGGATGTCGTCGATAGGCTGTTCGTTCTGATCGTTCATGGCTCTTTTCATCCTTTCCGGCCGGACAGCACCCGCCCGACCAGCTGCGCCGTGTAGTCGACAATCGGCACGATCCGGCCGTAATTCAGCCGCGTCGGTCCGATGACGCCCACGGCGCCTACAATCTTTCGGTCGGCATTCATATAGGGGGAAACCACCAGAGCGGAACCCGAAAGCGAAAAAAGCTTGTTTTCCGAACCGATGAAAATGCGCACCCCGTCGCCCTTTTCCGCCAGTTCCAGAAAACTGACGATGTCGCGCTTGCGTTCCAGATCGTCGAAAAGAACCCGGATGCGGTCCAGATCCGCCGCCTCCTGATCCAGCAGGTTGGCGCGGCCCCGCACGATCAGGCGCGGATCGGACGATCCCGTGTCCCACAGCGCCAGCCCGGATTGCACCAGTTCGGCGGCCAGAACGTCCAGTTCCTGCCGCCGGGCCGCGATTTCGCGCCCGATGTGGCCGCGCAGTTCGGACAGGGTCTTCCCCTCGGCCATGGCATTGAGGAAATTCCCCGCCTCGCGCATGGACGACGGGGTCTGGCCCGCCGGGGGCGTGAACAGGCGGTTTTCCACATGCCCATCGGCAAAGACCAGCACCACCAGCGCCCGGTCGGGGCCCAGGCTGACGAATTCGATGTGGCGGATCGGCGCTTCGTGCTTGGGCATCAGGACCAGCGACGCCCCCCGCGTGATCGACGACAGCGCCGTGCTGACCCGGTCCAGCAGGACGCCCGTGTCGGGATCGTCGTTGCCCAGCGTCTGGTCGATGGCCGCGCGGTCGGTGGGATTGACGGTATCGACCTCCATCATCCCGTCCACGAACAGCCGCAGCCCCTGCTGGGACGGCATCCGCCCCGCCGAGGCGTGCGGGCTGTCCAGCAGGCCCATGAACTCCAGATCCTGCATGACGTTGCGCACGGTCGCCGCGCTCAGCTTTTCGGACAGGGCGCGGGTCAGGGTGCGCGACCCCACCGGTTCGCCCGTTTCCAGATAGGTTTCGACGACGCGCCGGAAGATTTCGCGCGATCGGTCGTTCAGATCCTGCAACGGCGTTTTCCGGTCCATGTCCCTCGCGGGGTTGCGTGATGGCCCGTTGGGGCGGTATGGGGCAGCCAACCCTGAAAAAAGGAATGACCATGCGCCCGTCTGGCCGGAATCTAAGCCAAATGCGTCCGATTTCAATCGAAACCGGCGTGATGGCCCATGCCGAGGGATCATGCCTGATCCGCGTCGGCAACACCCATGTGCTGTGCACCGCCTCGCTGGAGGAAACGGCGCCGCGCTTTCTGAAGGGCACCGGCCTGGGCTGGGTGACGGCCGAATACGGGATGCTGCCGCGCGCCACCAACACCCGCAACCGCCGCGAGGCCGCGACGGGCAAGCAGTCGGGCCGCACCCAGGAAATCCAGCGCCTGATCGGGCGGTCCCTGCGTGCGGGCATCGACCGCAGCGCCTTGGGCGAACGCCAGATCACCATCGACTGCGACGTGATCCAGGCCGACGGCGGCACCCGCTGCGCGTCGATCACTGGCGGCTGGGTCGCGCTGCGGCTGGCGGTCAACAAGCTGCTGAAGGCGGGCGCGATCACCAGCGATCCGGTCATGGACCATGTGGCCGCCGTGTCCTGCGGCATCTATGCGGGCCAGCCCCTGCTGGATCTGGACTATGCCGAGGATAGCGAGGCGGGCACCGACGGCAACTTCGTGCTGACCGGCGCGGGCCGCCTGATCGAGGTGCAGATGTCGGCCGAGGGCGCGACCTTCAGCCGCGACCAGATGGGCCAGCTGCTGGATCTGGCCGAGGGCGGCATGGCCGAACTGGTCGCCGCCCAAAAGGCCGCCGTGGTATGAGGAAATTCGACGGCACCCGCCTGCTGGTCGCCACCCACAACGCCGGCAAGCTGGACGAAATGCGCGCCCTGCTGGCCCCTTATGGCGTCGAGGTGACGGGCGCGGCGGATGCGGGCCTGCCCGAGCCTGCGGAAACCGAAACCACCTTTGTCGGAAACGCCCGCATCAAGGCCCGCGCCGCCATGCAGGCCACGGGCCTGCCCGCCCTTTCCGACGACAGCGGCATCTGCGTCGATGCGCTGGACGGCGCGCCGGGCGTGCAGACCGCCGACTGGGCGGAAACCGGCCATGGCCGCGATTTCCGCATGGCCATGCAGCGGACCTGGGACGCGCTTGAGGCCGCGAACGCCCCTGCGCCCCGCACGGCGCAGTTCCGCTGTACGCTGGTGCTGATGTGGCCCGACGGCCATGACGAGGTATTCGAGGGCGTGCTGCCCGGCCAGGTCGTCTGGCCGCCGCGCGGGGTTGAAGGCCACGGCTATGACCCCATCTTCATGCCGGACGGGCACGACGTGACCCTGGGGGAAATGTCGCCCGCGATGAAGAACAGCCTCAGCCACCGGGCGCGGGCGGTGGACCGGATGATAAGGGGCAGCTTTGCATAGGATCTCGACCGGATCGCCCTTCGAGGCCGCGATGGGATACAGCCGCGCCGTGGTCAAGGGCGACTGGTGCTTCGTGTCGGGCGTCACGGGCTATGACTATGCGACCATGACCATGCCCGACGACCCGGCGCAGCAGGCGCGCAACTGCTTTGCCACGATCTTTGCCGTGCTGAAGGAAGCGGGCTTTGCCCCCGGCGACATCGTGCGGCTGCAATACACCGTGACCGACGCGGCCCTGGTGGACGCGATCACCCCCGTCCTGGGCGGGGCCATGGGCGATATCCGCCCCGCCGCCACCATGGTCGTCGCGGGCCTGATCCGGCCCGAGATGAAGGTGGAAATCGAAGCGACGGCCCTGCGCGCATGATGATGCCGGGGCGGGACGGATTTTCGGATGCGGACTGGCGGGCGGGGGGCTTTGGCCTGTATGTCCACTGGCCGTTCTGTCAGGCGAAATGCCCCTATTGCGATTTCAACAGCCATGTCGTGCCGGGCGTGGACCAGGCCCGCTGGGCCGCCGCCTTGTCGTCCGAAATCGCCCGTCTGGCGGCGGAAACGCCCGGCCGCCATCTGGGCAGCATCTTCTTTGGCGGTGGCACGCCGTCGCTGATGACCCCCGAAACTGTCGATACGGTCCTGCGCGCCGCCCGTGCCGCCTGGGGTTTCGCCAACGACATCGAGATCACGCTGGAAGCCAACCCCACCAGCGTCGAACGCGGCCGCTTTCAGGGTTTCGCCGATGCGGGCGTCAACCGCCTGTCCATGGGAATCCAGGCGTTGAATGACACGGACCTGCGGCGCCTTGGCCGAATGCATTCGGTGGCCGAGGCGCGCGCGGCCTTCGACGTGGCCCGGTCCTGCTTCGGCCGGGTCAGCTTCGATCTGATCTATGCCCGCCAGGGCCAGACGCGCGCGGCATGGCGCGCGGAACTGGCGGATGCCCTGTCGATGGCCGTGGATCACCTGTCGCTGTATCAACTGACCATCGAGCCAGGCACCGCCTTTAGCGCGCGGGCGGCGGCGGGCACGCTGCGCGACCTGCCCGACGACGATCTGGCCGCCGACCTGTATGGGGACACCCAGGACATCTGCGAGGCGGCGGGGATGCCGGGCTATGAAACCTCGAACCACGCCCGTTCCGGTTCGGAAAGCCGCCACAACCTTGTTTATTGGCGGCAGGGCGACTGGGCCGCGGTCGGTCCCGGCGCGCATGGCCGGATCACCTTGCCCCCCATGGACGGATCGGGCGGGCGTTTCGCCACCGAGGCCCACCGCGCCCCTGGCGCATGGCTTCACGCCGTCGAGACCCGGGGAACGGGGGAATCCCTGCGCGAGTTGGTGCCAATGGATGAACAGGCGACCGAATACCTGCTGATGGCGATGCGACTGTCCGAAGGGCTGGATCTGGCCCGTCATGCCCGGCTGGCCGGTGCGGCCCTAGATCCCGGCGCCATCGCGCGGCTGGCCGGTCTGGGCATGGTCGAATGCCGGGACGGCCGGCTGCGGACCACGATCCAGGGCCGTCCCTTGCTGAACGCGATTCTTCGCGATCTGGCGGCCTGAGATGCAGCGGGTGTGGTATGCGCTCGGCCTGGTGGCGTTTGCCTTGGGGATCATCGGCATCGCCCTGCCGGTGGTGCCGACGGTGCCGTTTCTGCTGCTGGCGGCGGCGTCGTTCGCCCGCAGCAGCCCTCGGCTGGAACGGCGCATCATGAATCATCCGACCTATGGTCCCCCGGTGCGCGCCTGGCGCGAACATGGCGCCATCGGGCGGCTGGCCAAGATCTGGGCCACGCTGGCCATGGCCAGCGGCGTGGGTTTCAGCCTGCTGGTCGGAATGCCGGTCTGGGTGGTGACGGGCCAGGCGCTGATCTGCACGGCCATCGGCGCCTATGTGGTCACACGGCCCGAGATCTGATCCCCTGCCCTGCCGGCAGTCACGGCGCCGTTCCAAAGGCGGCGCTGCGGTCGAAGGCGGCGCCCTTCATGTCCAGCGGGATGTGCACCCGACGGGACGCCAAGGATCGCCAGCAATCATGCAGCGCCACGGTCATGGCTGCGCGGGCAGGATGGTGCCGGCGCAGGGACCAAAGCCGATGCGGTATCCGTCGCCCTGCGCCTGGGCGAACAGCGCGATTTCATCGCCGTCCTGGATAAAGGTGCGGGATTCGCCGTTCACCATGACCGGGTTCCTGCCGCCCCCGGTCATTTCCAGCAGCGCGCCGGTCTGGTCGGGCGCCGGGCCGCTGATGGTGCCCGATCCCAGCAGGTCGCCCACCCGCATCGGGCAGCCCGAACTGGTGTGATGCGCCAGTTGCTGGGCCGACGAATAATACATCACATTGTAATTGGTGCGCGCCATGGCCTGGCCGTTCAGGGACCAGCCGACGGTCAGGTCGTAAAGACCCGGCCGTTTCTCGGCCAGATAGGGCAGCAGCGGGTTCACGCGGTTCGCGCCGGGGCTGCGGAACGGCTCCAGCGCGGCCTGGGTGACAATCCAGGAACCGATGGTGGTGCCCAGCGCCTTGGACTGGAACGGCCCCAGCGGCTGGTATTCCCAGGCCTGCACGTCGCGCGCCGACCAGTCGTTCAGCAGCACATAGCCGAAGATCATATCTTCCGCCTGATCCACGCTGACGCGCTCGCCCATGGTGCTGTCGGCGCCCACCACGGCGCCCAGTTCCAGTTCCAGGTCCAGCCTGCGGCAGGGCGCCCATTCGGGACCGTTCTCGCCCTTCAGCTGGCCCATCGGACGGCGGATCGGCGTGCCCGAGACCACGACGGAGGAGGCGCGCCCGTTATAGCCGATGGGCATGTGGGTCCATTGCGGCGGCAGGGCGTTTTCCGGTCCCCGGAACAGCGCGCCCACGTTGAAGGCATGGTTCCTGGACGCATAGAAATCGGTGTATTCCGTCACCCGGATCGGCAGGTGCAGGGTGGCATCCGCCATCGGCGCCAGCGGCAGGTCGCGATGACCGTCCTCGGCCAGTAGCGCGGTCAGGCGCGCTCGCACCGCGTCCCACTTGCCCCGGCCAAGCGCCATGAACTCGTTCAACCGCGGCTGCGCAAAGGCGCCGCCCGCATCCAGCAGCCCGCACGCCTCGGCATCCGCCAGATCGACGATCATCGTGCCGATGGCCGCCCCGCAGCGGGGCGCAGCGCCCGCAACCGAAAACACGCCGTAAGGCAGGTTGTTCAGGGGAAACGGGCAATCCGCCCGATTGGCGCTGTCCACCCAGGACCGGATCAGGGCCATGTCCGGCCTCCTTTGCCTTGGTCGAAATATCCCACGGGGGACCGGGGGTGTGAAACCCCCGGCCTTTGGGGTCTCACTTCACGCCGGGGGTGCCGTCGAATTTCTTTTCCAGCCGGCCCCACACCTCGATGTATTCAGGCTGCATGGGGGCCTCTCGGGCCGCATAGTCGGTCAGATGCTGGGGAAAGCGGGTCTCGAACATGAAGGACATGGTGTTGTCCAGTTTGTGCGGCCGCAGATCCGCGTTGCTGGCGCCTTCGAAGGCGTCTCGGTCGGGGCCGTGGGGCAGCATGCAGTTGTGCAGGCTGATGCCGCCCGGCGCAAAGCCCTGCGGCTTGGCGTCATAGGTGCCGTAGATGTTGCCCATCAGTTCGGACATGATGTTCTTGTGGTACCAGGGCGGGCGGAACGAATGCTCGGCCACCATCCAGCGTTCGCGGAACAGCACGAAATCGATGTTCGCCGTCCCTTCCTGGCCCGACGGCGCGGTCAGCACGGTGAAGATCGACGGGTCGGGATGGTCGAACAGGATCGCGCCCACCGGCGAATAGGTGCGCAGGTCGTATTTGTACGCGCAATAGTTGCCGTGCCAGGCCACCACGTCCAGGGGCGAATGGTCAATCCAGGACTGATGGAACTGGCCGCACCACTTGACCACCACGCGCGAACGCACCCCATCGCGGTCCTCGAACGCCGCGACCGGGCATTTGAAATCGCGCGGGTTCGCCAGGCAGTTGGCGCCGATGGGGCCGCGTCCCGGCAGGTCGAACTTTTGTCCATAGTTCTCGCAGACGAAGCCGCGGCACGGGCCGTCCAGCACCTCGACCCGGTACACCAGGCCGCGCGGCAGGATGGCGATTTCCCTCGGCTCCAGATCGATGATGCCCAGTTCGGTGCAGAACCGCAGACGGCCTTCCTGCGGCACCACCAGCAATTCGCTGTCGGCCGAGAAGAAGTATTCGTCCACCATGGATTGCGTGACCAGATAGACGTGGGACGCCATGCCCACCTGGATGTTCACGTCGCCCGCCGTGGTCATCGTCCGCATCCCCGTCAGCCAGGTCAGATCCTGATCCGGCACCGGGATCGGATCCCAGCGGTACTGGCCAAGGCTGGTGACGTTCGGCAGCACGTTCGGCGCGGTCTTCCAATAGGGCAGGTCAACAGGCGCAAAGCGCCCCGTATGATGGACCGATGGGCGGATGCGATAGCACCAGGTCCGTTCGTTCTGCCCGCGCGGCGCGGTGAAGGCGGTGCCCGACAACTGTTCGGCATAAAGGCCATAGTTGCATTTCTGCGGACTGTTCTGGCCCTGGGGCAGGGCGCCGGGCAGGGCCTCGGTTTCAAAGTCGTTGCCGAAACCGGGCATATAGCCCGAACCGCTGCCGGCGGCCGCTGCGGCGCGGGTCGTGTCCCTGGGCAGGTCGTGTTCGGCCATGGCGCCCCTCCCGGTTTCATTGCCGATGCAACGAAAATACCGTTGCCTTCGCAAGTCTGTCAACACTGGTCGTGCGCCCGCGTGTTTTTTGTTGCCCTCACAACGGTTTTCGGCTGTCCTGAACCAGGACAGGAGCCACGCATGACCTTCGATCTGGACGCCTTTCTTCCTTACCGCCTGTCGGTCGCGGCCGCGCGGGTCAGCCGCCGGTTCGCCGCGCGTTATGCGGCCGAATCCGGCCTGACGATTCCCGAATGGCGGGTGCTGGCGCATCTGTCGCGGTCGGGCACGGTCAGCGTGCGCGACATCACCGCGCGGGTGAATCTGGACAAATCCATCGTCAGCCGCGCCGCCGCGCGGCTGGAACAGGCGGGTTATCTGCGCCGGTCCGGCCATCGCGGCGACCGGCGGCTGGTGGCGCTGGAACTGACCGACGCGGGCCGGGGGCTGATGGACCGGCTGGGCCGCATCGCCGATGCCTATCAGGCGGACCTGCTGGCCGAACTGGGCCAGGATGCGCCCGCGCTGCGCCGCGCCCTGGAACGGCTGATCGCCGGGGATCGGACGATCGGCGATCATCCCTAGGCGGCGCGGCTGCGATCCGCCTAGCCCGGCATGATGCCGCGATCGTCCTTCAGCGTCTTCAGCACGATCTCGGACCGGACCTGCGACACCTGGGGATGGGGCAGCAGGTGGCGGTGGACGAAATCGGCGAATGCTTCCAGGTCGCGCACCTGCACGTCCAGCACGTAATCCGCGTCCCCCGACACCGAAAACGCCGACCGGATCTGCGGCTGCGTGGCGATGAAGCGCGCGAAGTCGCCCTCCTTGCGTTGACCGTGGCTGGACAGGTTGACCCGGATCACGGCCCGCAGGCCAAAGCCCAGCTTGGCCGCGCTGAGCCGGGCCGAATACCCCTCGATCACGCCCGCCCGCTCCAACGCGCTGCGCCTGCGGGAACATTGCGAGGGGGACAGGCTTACGATCCCGGACAGGGCCGCGTTGGTCAGCGCGCCGTCGCGCTGCAAGGCCACAAGAATTGCAAGGTCAAAGCGGTCCATGTCCATGTCATGCACCCTTTTTCACATTCATGCACGTTGCACGCAGAAACCGGCCCGTTCCGGTGTAAATCGCACTCTTTGTGCACGCAAGGTTCGCCATTCTGGAAAAGACCCCGGAACAAGAGGATTTTGCCATGGGCCCGTTCCCGCATGATGCCCCCAAGGCCACGATCAGCGACATCAACCCTGCCGGCACCGACGGCTTCGAGTTCGTCGAATACGCCCATCCCGACCCTGCGGTGCTGAACCGGATCTTCCGGCAGATGGGCTTCACGCCGGTCGCACGGCACAAGACCTGCGACATCACGCTGTATCGTCAGGGCGACATCAACTACCTGCTGAACGCCGACGCAAACAGCCACGCGGCGGGCTTTGTCGCCGAACACGGGCCCTGCGCGCCCGCGATGGCCTGGCGCGTGGTCGATGCGCAGGTGGCCTTGCAGCGCGCGCTGGATCTGGGCGCCGCCGAATACACCGGCCCCGGCAAGTCGATCTCGGCCCCTGCCGTCTATGGCATCGGCGGTTCGCTGTTGTATTTCATCGACACCTACGGCGATGCGGGCAGCGCCTATGACGCCGATTACGACTGGCTGGACGAACCCGATCCCCGCCCCGAGGGCTTTGGCTTCTATTACCTGGATCACCTGACCCACAACGTGATCCGGGGCAACATGGACACGTGGTACAAATTCTACCACGACACCTTCAACTTCCGCGAAATCAAGTATTTCGACATCAAGGGCAAGCAGACCGGGCTGGTCAGCCGGGCGCTGACGTCGCCCGACGGCAAGATCCGCATCCCCATCAACGAATCCACCGACGACCACAGCCAGATCGAGGAATATCTGCGCGAATACAAGGGCGAGGGCATCCAGCACATCGCCGTCGCCAGCAACGACATCTATGCCGGAACCGACAAGATCGCGGATGCGGGGATGGAGTTCATGCCCGGACCGCCCGACACCTATTACGAGATGTCGCACCGCCGCGTGACGGGCCATCAGGAACCTGTCGAACGCATGAAGGCGCGCGGCATCCTGATCGACGGCGAAGGCGTGGTCGGCGGCGGCGAGACGCGCATCCTTCTGCAAATCTTCTCGAAGACCGTGATCGGCCCGATCTTCTTCGAATTCATCCAGCGCAAGGGCGACGACGGCTTTGGCGAAGGCAATTTCCGCGCGCTGTTCGAATCGATCGAGGAAGACCAGGTGCGCCGCGGCGTGCTGAACGCGCCCCCGGCAGCCTGAGGCGGGGACGTATGGTCCGCCCGTGTCCTGCGGGCGGGGCCTGCCAGGGGATCGCAGACAGAATGGCCTGGACCGACTATTCCGCCGCGCCAGAACCGGGAACGCCGCTCTGCAACGCCCGCGACGTGCAGACCGTGCTGTCGCTGGCGGTCCGCACCGCCAAGGGGGATTTCCCGATGCTGGTCGTACGGACCGATGACGGCCTGCGGGCTTACGTCAACGCCTGCCCGCATCAGCATCTGCCGCTGGACCATCGCGGCGGCCGAATTCTGTCGGCGGACCGCGCACGGCTGATGTGCACCGCCCATGGGGCCCGTTTCGACGTTTCCACGGGCAAGGCCATCGACGGCGCCGAATGCGGGCTGGATGCGGTTCCGGTCGCGATCCGGGACGGCATGGTCGTCATCGACCGAATCTGACAGAACCTGGCCGCCGCGCGCCGCAGATCCCGTTGAAACGATCCGTCGCGCCTGACCGGACCCGAACATCGTCCCGTGCCGATGCGATTCTATCCGATGTGGCGGTTGAAATTCCGCCGCGACGAGACGCGGCTCCGGCGCCGCTGGCCCGCTTGGCGCGGCGAGGGCTGGAACCGGGACATCGACACCGTGCTGCAACGGATCGCCGATCACGGCCCCGCAAGCATATCAGAGGTGGGCCAAGGCGAAGTTCGCGGCCGTGGCGGGTGGTGGGACTGGCATCCCTCGAAGACGGCCCTGGAATTCCTGTGGCGGTCCGGGCGGCTGGCGATCAGCCATCGCACAGGCTTCCGCAAGGTCTATGACCTGTCCGAACGGGTGATTCCGGCCGAATACCGCTCGGTCGCGCTGGATCCGGCCCAGGTCATCGACTGGGCGATGTCGGCGGCGCTTGACCGGCTAGGCTTTGCCACGGGCGGCGAACTGGCGGCCTTCTTCGACATCGCCACCCGCGACGAGGCGCGGCACTGGTGCACGGGCGCGCTGTCCACCGGCCGCATCGTCGAGGTCGAGGTCGAAATGGCCGACGGATCGCGGCGGCGCAGCCTTTCGACGCCGGCGACGTTGGACCGCCTGCCCGCGCTGCCCCGGCCATCGCCGCGTGTGCGGCTGCTGTCGCCCTTCGATCCCGCCTTGCGCGACCGGGCGCGGGCAGAGCGCCTGTTCGGCTTTCGCTATCGAATCGAGATTTTCGTGCCCGCAGCCCGGCGGCGCTACGGTTATTACGTGTTCCCGGTGCTGCAGGGGGACCGGCTGATCGGACGGCTGGATGCGAAACGCGACGCAGGCATCCTGTCGGTGCGCGCCTTCTGGCCCGAACCGGGGCTGCGGATGGGCCAGGTCCGGCAGGCGGCCCTGATGGCCGAATTGCAGCGCATCCTGCCCTTGGCCAAGGTTTCCGACATCCGCTTCGCGCCGGACTGGCTGCGCGCCTGACCGCACACCGGCATGGGCCGCGCCGAAAACGCGCCATGCCCGGCCTTCTTCTTCATGAAAATATCCTCGGGGGTCCGGGGGCAGACGGCCCCCGGCCTTGGGGCCGCCCCGAACCCGTCCCCGTATCGTGGGGCGGGCGCCCTAATCCCGCCCTTGTCGATGGCCCACCCGCGCCAGCAGGATCACCGGCAGGATCCCCACCAGGACGATGGCCCAGGCGGCGATGGCGCCCTCCTCATAGGTCCCGCGCGAGGCCTCGCCATACAGGTGCGTGGCCAGGGTTTCAAAATTCAGCGGACGCAGCAGCAGGGTGGCGGACAACTCCTTCATGCAATCCACGAAGACCAGCAGCCCGGCCGCCGCCAGCGCGGGTTTCGACAAGGGCAGGTGGACATGGCGCAACATGCCCGTCACCCCCTGCCCCAGCGTCCGCGCCGACTGGTCATAGCTGCGCGGGATGCGCGTCAGCCCGGCCTCGACCGAGCCGATGGAAATGGCCAGGAACCGCGCCAGATAGGCATAGCCCAGGGCCGCGCCCGATCCGATCAGCACAAGGCCGGTCCCGGCGCCGAACCAGGCCTGGACGGTGCGGTCGATCCACTGATCCAGGCCAGCCGCCACGATCAGGATGCCCAGCGCCAGGATCGTGCCCGGCATCGCATAGCCGACCGACGCGGTGCGGTGCACGATCTGCATCCCCCGTCCCGGCACCACGCGCGCGGCATAGGCGACCGCCAGCCCGCAGACCAGCACCAGGGCCGTGGCCGCCGCCGACAGCAGGAACGTGTTGCCCGCCTCGACCAGCAGGCGGTCGGACAGGCCCGCGAACCGGAACCGCTGCCATGCCTCGACCGCAAGATACAGGGCAGGCAGCAGAAAGCCGAATACCACGGGCAGAAGGCCCAGGACAAAGGCCGCGATCCCCGCCCGCCCCCGCAGCGGCTGGCGCGCGAGGCTGCGGGCCCGCTGCACCCCCACCGAGTAACGCTGCCGCCGCCGTGCCCAGCGTTCCAGCGAGATCAGCGCCACCACCACCAGCAGCATCGCCAGCGCGATCTGCGCCGCGCCGGGCAGATCGGACCGCGTGACCCAGGTGGTATAGACCGAAATCGTCAGCGACCGGACGCCCAGGAATTCCGACGCGCCGATGTCGTTCAGCGTTTCCATCAGCGCCAGGCTGACGCCCACCGCGATGGCCGGACGCGCCAGCGGCAGCGCCACCCGCCAGAAGATCCGGCCCCGGCTGGTGCCCAGGGTGCGCGCCGCCTCGACCAGGTTGGCGGCCTGGGTCATGAACATCGCCCGCGTGGGCAGATAGACATAGGGAAACAGCACCAGGCTCAGCAGCCCGACAGCCCCGGCCATGGACCGGATGTCGGGCAGGCGGAAATCGCGCGGGCTGTCATAGCCCAGGATGGCGCGGACCAGCGACTGGAACGGTCCCAGCGGATGCAACAGGTCCAGATAGGCGTAGGCCACGATATAGGTCGGAACAGCCAAGGGCAGCAGCAGCGCCCATTCCAGCATCCGCCGACCCGGAAAATCATAGGCCGTCACCAGCCAGGCCATCGCCGTGCCGAGGGCGGCCGTCAGCACCCCCACCCCGGCCATCAGGATCGCCGTCTGTCCCAGGGCATGGGGCAGGACGTTGCGGACAAGATGCGTCCACAGCCCGTCCGATCCCTGCGCCGCCTGCCAGCCAAGCGCCAGCACGGGCAGCAGGACAAGGCCCGCGATCAGCAGGCTTGCAAGAACCCACCCCCGTGCGCCAAGGCGAAAGGAGCGGGCGGGCCTGGGGGCGGTGTCGGTCGCGAGATCCGTCATGCAAAGGATCCGGGCGCGCGGCAGACGCGGCCCGGACCGGGCCTTCAGTTGTCGAAGCCGACGCGGTCCACCAGCGCGCTGGCCTCGGCGCGGTTTTCCACGATTTCGGTCAACGGGATCGAGTCGGTCTGCAAGTCGCCGAAGGACGCGACGATGGGGTCGAGCGCCGCGCCGGGCTTGACGGGGTATTCGTAATTCGCCTCGCCATAGATCTTTTGCGCCTCGTCGGACACCAGGAATTCCAGCAGCTGCACGGCCTCGTCGCGATTGGGGGCGTTCTTGGCCACGGCAGCGCCGCTGATGTTCACATGGGTTCCGCCGTTTTCGAAGGTGGGCAGGATCACCTTGATCCCGTCGCCCCAGGCGCGCTGTTCGTCGCCGCCCGTGCCCGACCGCATCAGCCCCACGTAATAGCTGTTGGCAATCGCGATGTCGCAGATGCCGCCCAGAATGTCCTTGGCCCCGTCGCGGTCGCCGCCGCCCGCCTGGCGGGCCAGGTTGGCCTTCAGCCCGGTCAGCCATTCCTCGGTCGCCGCGGCGTCGTAATGGGCCATAAAGGCCGAAAACAGCGCGGTGTTATAGGGATGCTGGCCCGACCGGATGCAGATCCGGCCCTTCCATTCGGGATCGGCCAGTTCCTCATAGGTGATGCTGTCAAGATCAAGATCCTTGGCCGCATAGATCACGCGGGCGCGCATCGACAGCCCGAACCATTGATTGTTCGGATCGCGCAGGTTTTCGGGAATGGCATCGGTCAACACCGGGGATTCGACCGGCTGAGTCAGCCCCTTGTCCACCAGATCGGCCAGATTGCCCGCATCCACCGCCATCAGCAGATCCGCGGGCGAGCTTTCGCCTTCGGACGCCACGCGTTCCGCCAGACCGTCTTTGAGAAACACCGTGTTGACCGTGATCCCGGTCGATTCCGTAAAGGCTTGCAACAGAGGCTCGATCAGGCCCGGCTCGCGCGAGGTGTAGAGGTTCAGTTCCTGAGCAAGCCCGGCCCCGGCCCCGCAGGACAAGGCGGCGCCGGCCAGAACGGCGCGCAGGAAGATCGGTTTGGTGTTCATGGTCTGAAAGCCTCCTCGAGGTTGGTTTTCAGCGGTCATACAGATACTGGAACGCTTAGTCTACAATTTCTCTCAAGTTTATTCCGGGCCGGGCAGGATGGTGTCGATCCGCCGGTTGTCGTCGGCAAAGACATGGATCTGCGCGCCGTTCAGTTGCAGGCTGACCTTTTCGCCGATGGACATGGGAATGCGGACATGGGAATGCATCCGCAGCGTTTCCGCCAGCGGATGGACCAGAATGTCGATCTGTTCGCTTTCCCCCATGAAGGTCTTGGCGACCACGCGGGCGGAAATGCCGTGCCCGTCCGGCCCGATCGACAGGGCCTGCGGGCGGATGCAGGCCAGGGCAAGCGCGCCGTCGGGCAGGTCCAGGGCGGCGGGAAAGGTGCCGATGGGGGTTTCGATCCGGCCCTGCGACCAGATGCCGGTCAGGCGGTTGCACGGTCCCATGAATTCGGCGGCATAAGGCGATGCGGGCCGGTCATAGATCTCGAACGGGGTGCCCGCCTGCTCGATCCGTCCCGCGCGCATCAGCACGACCAGATCGCCCACGGCCAGCGCCTCTTGCGGGTCGTGGGTGACGATGATGGCGCTGGTGCCGATCTTGCGCAGGATCGCCAGGGTTTCGCGCCGCACCCGTTCGCGCAGGCCCTGATCCAGGTTGGAAAACGGCTCGTCCATCAGCAGGACCGCGGGCTGCGGCGCAAGCGCGCGGGCCAGGGCCACCCGCTGCTGTTCGCCCCCCGACAGCGAATGGGGATAGCGGCCGGTCAGATGGCCCAGGCCGATCCGGTCCACCACCTCGGCCAGGCGGCGCCCCTGATCGGGCCGGGACAGGTGGCGCAGGCCGAAGGCCAGGTTTTCCGCGACGCTGAGATGCGGGAACAGCGCATAGTCCTGGAACATGAATCCGATGCGGCGCTGTTCGGGTTCGACGAAATGGCCGGGGCCGACGATGGGGGCGCCGTTCATCAGGATGGTGCCGTTGTCGGGGCGGTCCACCCCCGACACGATCCGCAGCAGCGTCGATTTACCGCAGCCCGATTCCCCCAGCAGGCAGGTGATCCGCCCCGGCGGAATCGTCAGGGAAATGTCCGACAGCACCTCGCGGCCGCCAAAGCGGCGCGACACGCCGCGCAGTTCCAGGGACGATGCCGGGGCGGTGGGCATGGCATGACCTTTCTGCGGACACCAACACGGGGGACCGGCTGGCGGGCCGATCCGGTCGATCGTTCCTAGCGGGTAAGGCCCGGCCTCTCCACCCCCCAAGCGCGGCGGCCGGGGAACAAGAACGTCATGACGACGGACGGCCGGCTGGCTTGGGACGCACAAGACGATTGACAAAAGGCCTGCGTGGCACATCATCCTCTTGTGAAAAAGGGTTTGTCCTGTGCGCCTTGGGGTTCTTGTCGCTGCATCGGCTCTGGTCTGGCTGTCGTGGGATCCGGTCCGCGCCCAGGCGCCCGACGCGGAACCGTCCGCCCAGGCCCATGCCCTGCGCCAGGTGATCGCGATGATGGAGGCCGAGGCCGCCGAACTGAAACCACGGCTGGAAACGGCGCGGGGCCAGCTTGCCGACCTGACCCGCCAGATCGACGAGGTGACGGCACGGCTGGAAACCGGGCGCGCGGATCTGATCCGCCTGCAAACGGATCAGGACCGGATCAAGGCGGCGATCGCCGAACGCCGGGCGGAACGGGATCGCCAGACGACCGCCATTCAGGCTGCACAAGCCGAACTGTCGGATCTGACCGACCAGATCGACGACGCCCGCGCCCAGGCCGAGGCCGGGCAAGCCGCGTTCCAGACGGCGCAGGCGGACCTGACGGGATTGACCGACCGGATCGGGTCCGCGCGCGCCGAACTGGCCGACCTGACCGCCCGGCAAGAGGCCGCGCAGGCGTCGCTGGCCCGATCGCAGGATCTGGCCGCCCAGATCGCCGATCAGGAACGCCGCGTGGGCGAACTGACCGAAAGCGTCCGGCAACTGACCGCCGAACTGACCGTCCTGACACGCGTGCGCGATGCCGCCCTGTCCGGGCCGGAACCCGAGGCCCAGGCGGAATCCGAACCGGGCGCAGCCATCGCCGCTGCAACGGCCGCGCCCGATCCCCGGCCGCCGGGGCCACGTCGCGATCCGGCCCTGGTCGATGCCGCCCTGGCCCAGGCCCCCGCCCTGCCCGCGGCCGCCCAGCGCGCCCGGCTGCGGGATCTGCTGATCGGCGGGCATTGCGCCACCGACGCCCTGCGGCAGGTCCAGGATCCGATCAACCGCCAGACGCTGCTGGTTCTTGTGGGGCGGCTGGGGGGATGCTGACATTCCGTACGGGAAAGGACAGGACGATGCGGCTTTCCAAACCTTTGCTGCACTTGGCCGTGGCGGTCTGGATGATCGTCGCCGGACAGGCCGGGCCGGTGGGCGCGCAGGATGCCCGGCTCAGCATCATGACCGGCGCGCCGACCGGCACCTATATCCAGATCGGCCGCGACCTGGGCAATCTGATGCAGACCTGCGGGCAGACGCTGGATGTCGTGGAATCGGCAGGCTCGCTGGAAAACTTTCTGGCCGTGCGGCAGCGTCCGAACACGCAGTTCGGGATCGTCCAGAACGACGTGCTGGAATACATGCAGACCTTCGCGGGCGACGATCCGGCCATCGCGCGCGCCATCGCCGGGGTGCGCATCGCCTTTCCCTTGTACGAGGAAGAAGTGCACATCCTGGCCCGCCGCGACATCGCGGATCTGGCCGGGCTTGCGGGCAAGCGCGTGGCCATCGGTGTGGAAAACAGCGGCACCTTTCTGACCGCATCGCTGATCCTGTCGCTGACCGGGATCGAGCCTGCGGAAAAGCGGCTGGTCGCCCCCGCCGACGCCCTGCCGCAACTGAAGGCCGGACAGATCGACGCGTTCTTCTATGTCGCGGGCGCCCCGGCCTCGCTTTATGCCGAAGGCGATATTGACGGCGAACGGTTCCATCTGCTGCCCATCCAGGACGCCACCTTGCAGGCGGTCTATGCCCCGTCCACGCTGGCGGCGGGAACCTATGGCTTTCAGCCCGACCCGGTGCCGCTGGTCACGGTCAAGGCGGTGCTGATGACCTATGAATACGATCCGTCCCGCAACCCGTATCACCGGGCCAGTTGCCAGGGGGTGTCGGATCTGTCGTCGCTGATCCTGACGCGGATCGACACGCTGCGGGCCGAGGGTCATGCGAAATGGCAGTCGGTCGATCTGACCGACATCCCGCCGGGGTGGGAGGTCGGGGCCTGCGTCAATCGTGGCATCGACCCCGGCTATGTCGCCAATTGCACGGCCCCGCCCCAGCCCCAGGCCGTTCCCGCCGACAGCGAAGCGAACGCCGCGTATCGCCGCAACATCTGCGCCGTCATCGGCTGCTAATCAGCGCGCGGCCGGAACGGGGCGCGACCATGGCGATGCCGGTCCCGCCGATCCGTCCCGGCGCAGCGGCACAACCCGCCACCGCGCGACCGGATGGGGAATCAGCGCGCCGGACAATGCGGTTTCAAAGCTGCGCATCGATCCCCGACCGCCCGCCGGGACGTATTCGACCCGAAACCGCGGGGCATCCCCCTGCCAGTGCAGTTCGGTCTGTCCCGCCTTGAACAGCACCTGCCGGACAGGGATCGGAGAGGCGGGCGGTTCAGACCCCTTTGCCGGTTCGTCGGCCCGCAGATCGGCCAGCCGGGCCGCGGCGCCGCGAAGATCGGGCGCCTGTTCATACCAGCCCTTTGCGCGATCCAGATCGACCCCGACCCCGACCCCGGTTTCGTAAAGCTGGCCCAGGTAATAGGCGGCCCGGTCGTTGCCCCACAGCGCCGCACGGGCATAAAGCCGCGCCGCCCGTGCGGGATCCGCCCCGCCTATGGCCAAACCGTCGCTGAGCAGGCGGTCGGGATCGGGCGCATCCTCGACCCTGGCGCGGCCGGGCATGAGGGGAACGGACGCGATGCGGCCGGATGCGGATCCTTGGCCCGCGACACCCTGCATCGCGGTCGCCAGAACCGGGGCAAGGGGCAAAAGGCTGGCGGTCGCGACCGCATCGGCCGACCCGCGATTTCCGGGAATGGGAAACAGGATCAGCAGCCCTGCCGCCGCCGCCGCAAGACCGGCCTTCCAGGGCGTTCCAGGCATGGCATGGGCCGGACCGCGCCGGCCGGGATCCTGCGGCATCACTGCCACGGGATCAGAAAGCGGCTTGACGCGCCCGACCGGTTCGACCGGTGGATCCTGGACCGCAGGCGGGTTTTCCGGCCGCAAGGGCGCCGCGACGGCTTCCGCCCCGGCGGGCTTCGCCACCGGCCGGGCGGAACCGGGAACCACCAGATGCGCAAGACCCCCGTCCTCGGCCAAGGTGGCCAGGCAGGACCGCACGAAATCCGCGTCCATGGCGGTCTGGCCGGTCATCGCCGCCTGGAACAGGCAGCGTTGGACCAGCGTGTCGATCACCCTGGGCACCCCGCCCGACAGGGCATGAAGCCGGCGCGCCCCGCTCTCGTCGAACACCTGGACCCCGGCATGGCACGAACATCCCGACACGCGAAAGCGATGGGCGATATAGGCCGCCGTTTCCGCTTCGTCGAAGGCCACAAGCCTGAACCGTCCGCCGATCCGCGACCGCAGACCATCGTGGACCGCCAGCCGTCTTTGCAGATCCCCGCCATCCATCAGCAGAACGGTCAGAGGACGGTTTTCCCCATCCGCCGCGCCGGTCAGCAGGGCCAGATAATCCAGCCCGTCATCCGACAGGGCCTGCGCCTCGTCCACGATCAGCAAGGCCTGTCCGCCCGCATCCCGCAAGGCGCGCCGGACCGTTTCCGCGCCCTGTTCGGCATCGCCGAAGGCCCGGTCGGGGGCCAGCCCGAACGCCTTGGGCACCTGATGCGGCAGATCGACCAGTTGCGCCCGGATGTGGCCGATCAGGGCCACGCGGCGATGGGCGCCGCAGCGGTCGGCAATCTGCCGGGCCAGCGTGGTCTTGCCGACCCCCGGATCGCCGGACAGGATCAGAACCGGCCGCGATCCGCCCGCCATGGACGACTGGACCGCATCGATCAGCTGGCGGTGGGGTTCGGGCAGAAACCATTGGCCTGCGCGCGGCACCGATCGAAAGCTGGGGCAAAAGGATGAAAAAGGAGACCGATCCATGATCCTATCCGCCAAACCGGGGGACTGGGAAACAACCGCAACGGGACGGGGAAACCTTAAGCCCGTTCGTTAACCATGTCCACCTTGGTTTGTTCCGCAGCCATGCCTTGCCCGCATCGCTTGCACGGATGCCATCGGGGGCGCAGGCGGGGCGGAGGCAAGGATCGTCGTGCAGACCGTCGTGCGCCCGGTGAGACCGCAAGGCTCGGGCCGGGGGGCATTCCTGGTTTGATGCGACGCCGTCGCCAGCGATGTGACCGCGCCAGGGCGCCTGAAGCCACGCCGCCGCCGCGGGGGGCGGGACGCGCCGGTGGAACGGCCCTCGGCCACGCATATCTTAATCGTGGTCGGGGCGGGCAATGCCCTGTCGATGACCACCGCCATTCCGGAACGGGCTTGGGGCGCGCGTGACGGCAGGGGGCTTCAGGCTGAACGAAACCGTCCTGACCTCGGGGCCGCAAGGCGCCGGGATCGGCCCGGACGGGCTGTCGGGCGGCGCCGATCCCCGGCAAGAGGGGATCGCCCTGGGCGGCGGGGGTGCGGCGCGGCAGGCGCCCGACCGGTTTGGCGGGCGTCAGTCCGCAGCCGCGGCCACGCCGTCCAGCCAGCCGTCCACGGCCGGTCCCATCGCCGCGACGATGGCGGTGACCCCGGCGGCGCTTGGATGCAGGCCGTCGTCCTGCATCAGATCGGCAAGGCCCTTTCCTGCCGCCTGTCGTTGCGTGATGGGGGCCAGCAGGTCGGGATACAGCGCCGCGCCATGGGTTTTGGCCAGGTCGGGATACATGGCCTGGAAGTCCTGCTGGAATTCGGGACCGAAGTTGCCGGGGGCGGGCAGGCCGACCAGCATCGCGGGCACGCCCTCGTTCCCCAGCCGGGTCAGGATGGCGTCCAGGTTGGCGCGGCTGATGGCCGGATCGATGCCGCGCAACAGGTCGTTGCCGCCCAGCGCCACGATCATCGCGTCGGGCCGGTCCGCCAGGGTCCAGTCCAGCCGCGACAGCCCCCCCGCCGTGGTGTCCCCGCTGACGCCCGCATTCATCACGATGACGTCATGGCCCGCCTTGCGCAGCCAGTCCTGCAATTGCGGCACCAGCCCCTGATCTTGCGGCAAGCCATAGCCTTGGGTCAGCGAATCGCCAAGCGCCGCAAGCCGCAGCGGTTCGTCCGCCCATCCTGCGGCGGGAATGGCCGCCAGGATCAGCACGGCGAAAATGTCGCGCCGACGCGGGTTGTCCGCGCGGCGGCAAGGCTTAGATGCCAAGGAAGGGTGGCTGGGGGGAACGATGGTCATGACCGATCCGGTTCTGTCGCTGAAGGATGTCCGGCTGACCTTGCAAGGCAATGCCGGGCCGGTGGCGATCTTGCGGGGCATTTCGCTGGATGTCCACCGGGGCGAGACGCTTGGCCTGGTCGGTCCTTCGGGATCGGGCAAATCGTCGCTGCTGATGCTGATGGGCGGGCTGGAACGGGCGACGGCCGGGTCGGTCCAGGCCTTGGGCCACGACCTGACCGCCCTGGACGAAGACGCCCTGGCGCGGTTCCGCCGCACCAGGATGGGCGTGGTCTTCCAGTCCTTTCACCTGATCCCGACCATGACAGCCCTTGAAAACGTGGCGACGCCGCTGGAACTGGCGGGCCACCGCGACGCCTTTGCCCGTGCGGCCGAGGCCCTGGACGGCGTGGGCCTGTCGGCGCGGCGCGACCATTACCCCGCGCAGATGTCGGGCGGCGAACAGCAGCGGGTGGCGCTGGCCCGCGCCACCGCCCCGCGCCCGGCGATCCTGTTGGCGGACGAGCCGACGGGAAATCTGGACGGGGCGAACGGGCAGACGATCATGGACCTGCTGTTCGGGCTGCGCGACCGGCACGGGACGACCCTGGTGCTGGTCACGCACGCCCCGGAACTGGCCGCCCGCTGCGGCCGCGTGGTGCCTCTGCGCGACGGCCGGATTGATACCGAAGATCGCCAGCGCCGGGCCGCGTCGTGATCGCTGCCTGGCGCATCGCCCGGCGCGAATTGCGTGGCGGGCTGTCGGGATTCCGGATTTTCCTGCTGTGCCTGTCTTTGGGCGTCGGCGCCATCGCGGCGGTGGGATCGGTCCGCGCCGCGCTGGAAACCGGCCTGTCGCGCCAGGGCGCGGTGCTGCTGGGGGGCGATGCGGAACTGCGCCTGACCTATCGCTTTGCCGAACCGGCCGAACGGGCCTGGATGGCCTCCCGCGCCGGCCGCCTGTCCGAGGTGGTCGATTTCCGGTCCATGGCCGTGGCGGGCGGGGACGCCGATGCCGAACGCGCCCTGACCCAGGTCAAGGGCGTCGATGGCAACTGGCCCCTGCAGGGGCAAGCGCAGTTCGACCCGCCCCTGCCGGTGGCGCAGGTTCTGGCCGGGCGTGACGGATTGCCCGGCGCGGCGATGGAGCCGCTGCTGATCGACCGGCTGGGGCTGGCCGTGGGCGACCGGTTCCGGCTGGGCGTGCAGGATTTCGTTCTGACCGCCGCGCTGCTGCGCGAACCCGATGCCGCAGGTTCGGGCTTTGGCCTTGGCCCGCGCACGCTTGTCGCGACCGAGGCGCTTGGGCAATCCGGGCTGCTGGCGCCCGGTACCCTTTACGAGACGAGCTATCGGCTGACCCTGCCCGCGGGCGGGACATTGGACGGCCTGCGCGCAGCCGCAATGGCGGAATTCGACGGCGCTGGAATGCGCTGGCGCGACAGCCGCCGAGGCGCGCCGGGCGTCGAACGGTTCGTGGACCGTCTGGGATCGTTCCTGGTCCTGGTCGGGCTGGCCGGGCTGGCGGTCGGCGGGGTGGGCGTGTCGTCCGCCGTGCGCAGCTATCTGGACGGCAAGACTGCGGTGATTGCCACCCTGAAGACCCTGGGGGCCGAGGGACGGACGATCTTTGCCGTCTATTTCATGCAGATCGGCGCACTGACCCTGCTGGGGGTCGGCGCGGGGGTGTTTCTGGGCGGGCTGGCGCCGCTGGCCGTCGCGCCGCTGCTGGAATCGCGCCTGCCGATTCCGGCGGAATTCGCCCTTTACCCCGCACCCCTGGCCGAGTCCGCGCTGTACGGCACCCTGACCGCCCTGATCTTTACCCTTCTGCCCCTGGCGCGGGTCGAGGGCGTGCGTGCCGCCGCCCTGTTCCGGGGCATCGGCGCGGATGCGGCCGCCCGCCCGCGCGGTCCCTATCTGGCGGGCCTGGTGCTGGCGGCGGCGGCGCTGATCGGGGCGGCGACGGCCTTGGCCTCGGTTCCGCGGCTAGCGCTGGGGCTGAGCGCCGGCGTGGCGGCGGCGCTTGGCGCGCTGTGGCTGGCGGCCCGTGGCCTGCGCGCCTTGGCGCGGCGGCTGGCGCGGCATCCTGCCCTGCGCGGGCGCACCGCCCTGCGGCTGGCGATGGGGGCCGTGGGCAATCCGCAGGAAGGCGCGGTGGCCGTGGTTCTGTCGCTGGGACTTGGCCTGACGGTGCTGGCCACCGTCGGCCAGATCGACGCCAACCTGCGCCGCGCCATTGCCGCCGAACTGCCGGAACGCGCGCCGTCGTTTTTCTTCATCGACATCCAGCCCGACCAGCTGGCAGGCTTTCAGGACCGGTTGGCCGCCGATCCCGGCGTGGATGCGGTGGAAACCGCGCCGTCGCTGCGCGGGATCATCACCGCCATCAACGGCATTCCGGCCCGCGAATGGGGCGATCACTGGGTTCTGCGGGGCGACCGGGGCGTCAGCCACGCGGCCGCCCCGCCCGAAGGCACCGTCCTGACGGAGGGCGACTGGTGGCCCGCCGATTACGCAGGTCCGCCGCTGCTGAGCTTTGGCGCCGAGGAGGCCGGGGAACTGGGCCTGGCCGTTGGCGATCGGGTCACGGTCAACATCCTGGGCCGCGACATCACCGCCACGGTGGCGAACCTCCGGCAGGTGGATTTCCGCAGCGGCGGGATCGGCTTTGTCATGATCCTGGACGCCGCAGCCCTGAAGGGCGCGCCCCAGACTCATATCGCCACCGTCCAAGCCGATGCCGGGGCCGAGGGGCGGATCCTGCGCGACATCTCCAACGCCTATCCAAACATCACCGCCGTCAGGGTGCGCGAGGTGGCGCAGCGGGTGGGAGAGGCGATGGCGGCCTTGGCCTCGGCCACGTCGCTGGCGGCGATGGCGACGCTGGCCACCGGGTTCGTGGTCCTGATCGGCGCGGCGGCGGCGGGCGAACGCGCCCGCGTCTTCGAGGCGGCGGTGCTGAAGACCCTGGGGGCCACGCGCCGGCAGGTGCTGGCCAGCTTTGCGTTGCGATCCGCGCTGATGGGCGCTGCGGCGGGGCTGGTGGCGGCAGGTGTCGCCGCCCTGGCCGCTTGGACGATCCTGACGCAGGTGATGGAGATGGACTATCGCTTCGTTCCCGGATCGGCCCTGGGCATCGTCGCCGGGGGCGTTCTGGCCACCCTGGCCGCGGGCCTGGTCTTCGCCCTGCGCCCGCTGTCCGCCCGCCCCGCCCGCGTGCTGCGGGCGAAAGAATAGGGTTCGCGGACCGCATCAAAGACCGGCCAGGGCTGGCCCGCGACAGGACAACGATATGCGGATGGGTCGATGACACCCTGAAAGTCCGGTCAGGACATGCCGTCAGGCCGTGGAGCCATGTCCTTTTCCGGCGTCGTTTTGCAAAGCCAATCCGGCAACCCGGTGCCCGCCCGTCCCGTCACGGCCGCGTCGACGCAGTGCTCCAGGTTCCCGAACCTGACGGCACAGCCTGACAGGCCCGGACCATAATGGGCGTACTTGCCCGAATTCGTCATCAACGTGCGGGTCTCGACGGGAAATACCGGCCGCGAGATCGAGCACCAGCACAGATCGGGAATGATCTGCACGCCAGCCTCCTCCAGCAGGGCCAACGTCCCCTCGGCACGCGCCCGCGTCACGGTTTCGCGGCCGGTGGTCAGGATGGTGGGTATCAGAACCTTGCGTCCCTTCAGCCTGTCGGCCAGCAGGCGGCATTCGTTCAGCGACGCATGGGGGCTGCCCAAGGCAACGAGGTCTATGTTTTCAGAGCTTTCGTTGAGCAGTCGCCAGCCAAGCCTCATGTCCTCCAGGGTGATGCGGCAACGGTCGGCGCCGGCGCCGATCCGCCCCGCCTCTGGCGTGATTCGGTCCACATGCAGCATGGGGGCCGCCGACGTGGTTCCAAACGCCGCACAAAGCGCCTTCAGGTCGTCCGTTCCCGGCATGGCCGCGTCCAGGCCGCGCACAAACGGGATACGGTCGGGCGAAAGCTTTCCGGCAAGATAGCCGATCAGGGGCCAGAACGCGTCATCCACCCCGTCGGGAAGGTCCACGTCGATGATCCGGCGCGCCAGCCGGTGTTCGTCCAGATAAACCCCCGACAGCGGCGCCCGGCCGGTCATCGCGATGCAGAGGTCCAGGAAATCGGGATGCTTGGCCGTGCGCGCGCCCAGGACGCTGTTGGCATAGATGACCGCGTTCGATTCCGCCCAGGCGATCGTTTCGCCCTGCGCCGGGGCGCTGTCCAGCAGATAGGGCGCACAGGTGAAGGTGGCGCGGCAACCCATGCGGACATAGGCATCGGCCAGCCGTTGCGCAGGACCGCCGAAGCTGGGGGGAACGCCTTGCCGACGCCAGTTGTCATGATCGACCGAGATGGCGTTCATCGTCGTGGGCACGATGACCTTGGCGCCCAGGCAGGCCATTCGTTCGGCAAAGGTCAGATTTGCCGGGCTGGCATAGATGCAGCCGTCGATATGCGCCTGGGTCACGTCCACCAGCCGCGTCGCGCCCTGTTGGGCGGCCATCGCGCAGATGATCCGCATCGCCTGCGCGGCGGCCACGCCCGCATCGCCCGCTAGCAGGGCATGGTCGGCGGCGGTCAGATCCAGCGTCCCGGTCGCGGGCGGATTCAAAGGGATCGAGACGGGCCCCGCCTCGATACGGTCCCGGCGGATCCGGGCGGCATCCTGACGGGTCAGGGCGCGAAAGGCCTCTGGCGACAGCCGCAGCACGGGCAGCCGGGCGTCGAACATCTCGGCCGCGATCAGCGCGCCCAGAGTCACCACGTCCTCGGGTTCGGAAAAGATCAGCGCGGCCGGCCCGCGTCCCGACAGGACCAGATCCAGAAGCACGCCCGACCCCGTGCAGGATCCGCGGGTCGAGGGCATCATCAGGATGCAGCCGGTGACACTGCGGCCATGCAGCGGGTGGTGGACGTCGATGATCCGGCCCGTCGCGGGATCGACGCCGCCCCAGAAGCTCAGCGGCTCGGTCGTGGCCAGGACCGGTCCTTCGGCGGTGCCGGGCAGGACGGACAGGGCGGTCGGGGTCATCAGGTCGTCCTGGGCCATGGCGCGGGCGCTCATTGGGTCAGGGCGGGCGTCACGCCCCAGGTGTCGGACAGCATGTAGCCCGCCTGCCAGGGGTCGTCGGGATCGAGGTAGTAGCTGTGCTGGCCAGTGATCCAGGCGCGGCCGGTGATCTGGGGAACGATGCTGGTGCGCCCGCCCACGTTCCGCACCTCGACGATCCGGCCGGTGAAACGCGACCCGATGATCGATTCGTGGATCAGCGCGTCGCCCTGCCCCATCAGCCCGCGCGCCTGCAACACCGCCATGCGGGCCGAGGTGCCGGTCCCCGTGGGCGAACGGTCCGACCGGCCGGGCGCCACGATGCATGTGTTGCGCGCGACCTGCCCCGCGCCCGGAAACGGCATGGCAAATTGCACGATGGACACGCCGCGGACGTTCGGGAAATCGGGATGAGCCACATCGAACTGTTCGCGGGCGGCCTTGCGGATTTTTTCGCCAAGAACAGCAAGATCGCGCGCCTCATCGGGGCGAATCCGGAAACCAAGGGCCTGCGCGTCGACGATGCCGAAGAACATCCCGCCATAGGCGATGTCCAGCGGGATGGTGCCATGCCCCTCGACCTCGAGCGCGCCGTCCAGCACGGCGACAAAGGCGGGGGCGTTGCGGAAGGTGACCGACCGGCACTTGCCGTCCGCGCATTCCGCCGCGACCTCGATCACACCGCCGGGCATGTCCAGGCTGAAGCGGGTCACGGGTTCCCGCATGGGAACCATGCCGGTTTCCAGCAGAACGGTGGCGATGCAGATGGTGTTCGATCCGGACATGGGAACGTATTCGGTCGGCTCCATGACGATGGCGCCCGCCACGCAGCCGGGTGTGACCGGCGGCGTGATGAGGTTGATGTGGCGCGCGACCGATCCGCGCGGCTCGCAGATCAGCAGGCGCCGGATATGGTCGTGATCGCGCTGCATGGCGATCATCCGGTCCATCATGGTGGCCCCTTCGGGGGGCAGCACGCCGCCGACGATGACATCGCCGATCTCGCCCTCGGCATGGCAGCCGATCACGGAGATGGACAGTTTCGAACGCATGGGGGCTTTCCTTTCGCAGTCGCGCGGGGCGTCGGGGCATGGGATACCTTGTGTCAGAACTATGGGGTCATGCGCTGCGCAGGGCGCGGATCCGGTCCAAGAGGACGCATGGCACCCGGACGCCCGTGGCGGCGCTGCGGGCACGGGCGGCGTAGCGCCGGTCCGACGGCAGCCTGAGTCCCGGCTGCGCGGCCGCATCGGCAAAAAAGCCCTCGCCCGCCCTCAGCGCCCCGGAACTGACCGAGGACGGATCGACGGCCAGGATCAGCTGCCCCCCCGGCGGCGGACCGCCGTCGTCCTGGCCCAGGGCGGCCACCTGTCGGCTGGTCATCTCGCCGATCAGCGGGCCTGCGATCAGTTCGACCATCATCGACAGGGCCGATCCCTTGTGGCCGCCGAACAGCAGCAGGGCGCCCGAAAGCGCCGCGCCCGGATCGGCGGTGGGGGCACCCTGCGCGTCGATTGCCCATCCCTCGGGCAGGGTCTCGCCCGCAAGGCGGCGCAGTTCGACTTCGCCGCGCGCGGCAGCACTTGTGGCAAGGTCGAAGACGAAGGGCAGCCCATCGGGGCGAGGCCAGCAGAAGGCGATGGGGTTGGTTCCCATCAGCGGCGCGGTCCCGCCATGCGGCGCCACCGCGCATTGGCCGACGACAAAGCCCCAGGCAACCAGACCGGCCTCGGCCAGGCG
Organism: Paracoccus sediminis; assembly: GCF_900188295.1. Lineage (GTDB taxonomy): Bacteria > Pseudomonadota > Alphaproteobacteria > Rhodobacterales > Rhodobacteraceae > Paracoccus > Paracoccus sediminis. Next base: position 212,077 of record NZ_FZNM01000002.1, on the reverse strand, counting down.
TTCCAGATCGGCCCACAACGCCGAAAAGTGATGGGTGTTCGTGATCGCCAGCGCGGCGATGCCGTTTGCCCGCGCGGCGGCGACCAGATGCGGACGGGCGATGTCGGCGGCATGGGGCGCGAAGCCGCGGTCGCCGTCGACCCGCACCAGAGCGGGTTTCAGGCGGTGCAGACAGGGCTGGGCCGCCGGGTTGACCCGGCCCGACCGCAGCGCGGCGACATACCCCTCGACCCGGTAGAGACCATGAGAGCGGCAATCGTCCGCTTCGGCGCGGGCAACCACATCGGCAACCGCCTGCGCGGCCTCGTCCCCAAGGCCATTGGCTGCCAGGACCGAGACGACCAGATCGCGTATCTCGGAGGGCATCAGGGTGCGGGCCTGGTCCATGGGGGACTCTCGGGGGCCTGCCTCCGACAACCCGCAGGCAGGCGTGGCGCCGTCGATCACAGCGTTGCGCCGATGGCGCGCAACTGTTCGATCACCGGGGCCTTGGGCAGCCATATCCGGTCGAACTCGGTGACGATCGCGGTGGTGTCCTCGACCGGGATGTCGTGCATGGCGATGCCGGTCGCGCGGAAATTCTCGATCAGGGCAGGCTCCTCGCTCACAAGGCTGTCGATCTGCTCGTCCAGAACGGTCCTGACCGAGGCGGCGATGACCTCCTGGTCCTTGGGGGGGAGCGCGGCCCAGACCCGGCCCGAGGCGACGGCGGCGGCCGGCATGAACACGGCGTTCATGCGCAGGATCGACTTGGCCACCTTGTCGAACCGCTGGTTCCACGAAAATTCGATATCCGCCTCGAGTCCATCGACTTGCCCGTTCGACATCGCGTCGAAAACCTGCGGGGTGGAGATCGGCGTCGACGCGGCGCCCAGCGACTGATAGAAATCGCGAAAGACCGGGGTGGGGTTGATGCGAAGCTTCATCCCGTTCAGCCCGGCGATGCTGTCGATGGGATCGACCGCAAAGACGGCCCGCATCCCGGTGATCGCCCAGCCAAGGCCGATCGTGCCCGTCTGCGGGGGCAGAACGTCGAACAGTTTCAACACCGCGGGATGACGGACCAGCCTGGCCACCGCCTCGGTCGAGCGCACGAGGTAGGGGGCGTTGATCGCGGCGATGTGGTCCACGCGCGATCCCAGTTCGGCGGCCTGGATGATGCCCATGTCCAAGGCGCCCGACTGCAACTGCTGCATCATGGCGGGTTCGTTGCCCAACTGCCCCGAAGGAAAGACGCCGACCGTCAGCCGCCCGTCAGTCTGCTGGGACAGCACCTCGCCCAGCCGTATCGCCGCGTCGTTCCAGGAATGGCCCACGGGCGTGATGACGCCAAGGCGCAGCTGTCGGGTCTGGGCGCGTGCAATCACCGGCGCCGCCAGCGGCAGGGCGGCGACACCGGCAAGAAGATGGCGACGGGACAGTTTCGGCATGGCGAGGCTCCTGTGTGGATGGTTTCTAAGGGCCGACGAGAATAAGAGAAAGGGCGGGAAAGACCGACAGGATCGCCAGCAGGACGGAGGAAATCAGGAAAAAAGGCATCGTAATCAAGAACATCCGCCCCGGATTGGCGCCGGTCGCCGCCGCCGCGACAAAGAAGCACAATCCCACCGGGGGCGATAGCAGTCCCAGCACCAGGTTGATGACGACCACCACTCCGAAATGATGCGGGTCGATGCCATACACCTCGGTCGCGATGGGCAGCAGGATGGGCACGGTCATGATGAGGCCGGGAATGCCGTCGATCACGGTGCCGATGACCAGCAGGATCACGTTGACCAGCAGCATGAAGACGACCGGATTCCCGGCGACGCCCTGGATCCAGCCTGCGACCCGCTGCGGCACCTGCCCGAACACCAGTATCCATGACAGCACCCCGGCCGCGACGACCAGGAACAGCACGATCGCCGAATACAGGCCTGCGCGGGTCATGATCCGGGGCAGTTCGGCCAAGGACAGTTGACGGGTCCAGAACCGGCCGACGAACAGCGACATGACCGCGCCGATGGCCCCCGCCTCGGTCGCGCTGGCAAGGCCGGTGAAAATCGAGCCGACGATGACGACGGGGATCGCCAGCGACGGCACCGCGGCCCAGACGGTTGCCGCACGCTGGCGCAGGGTCTGGGGCGCACTGCGCGGGAATGTCTGGCGATGGCCGATGATGGCGGTCACGATGCAGAACAGCGCGGTCAGCAGAATGCCGGGCACCAGTCCCGCCATCAGCATGTCCGACACCGATACCTGCGCCATCACGCTGTAGACCACGAACATGACCGAGGGCGGCATGATCGATCCCAACATGCCGCCATAGGCGGTCAGACCGGCCGCGAAATCCTTGTCATAGCCCTTCCGTTCCATTTCGGGAACCATGATCTGGGACATGATCGCGACCTGCGCCGTGGCCGAACCCAGGATCGAGGCCACGAACATGTTCGCGATCACGTTCACATAGGCCAGGCCGCCGCGCAGCGATCCGACGAACGCCATCGCCATCGCCACGATCCGCGCGGTGATGCCGCCCGCGTTCATCAGCTCGCCGATGAGGATGAACAGCGGAATGGCGATCAGCCCATAGCTGTCGACCGCGTTGAACATCTGCAACGGATAGCTTTGAAACAAGATCGGGTTGCCGCTGGTCAGGACGAAAGCGATGGCGGCCACGCAAAGGCACAGCCCGATGGGAACCCCCACCAGCATCACGGCCAGAAAGGCGGCAGAGGTCAGCATCAGTTCACCGCCTCGTCCGCGTTCATCATCGCCGTGCGCTGAACGCGCGGCGCGGCGCCGGTATCCTCGAGCAGGTTGGCGATCCCGTGAACGATCATCGACAGCGCGAAGATCGGCAGGATCAGATAGAGAACCCAGGTGGACCAGTTCAGCGTCTGCGTGCGTTCGGTATAGATGAAGTTGAAGGTCCGGCCCGCGAAGGCCTGCCCGTCAAAGCCTGCTTGCGCCAGGCCCAGCGGATCGAACCACAGCCAGCACATGACCGCGAGGGACAGGGCAAACAGCACCACGGTCAGCGTGGCCGCCACCTGCGCCGCGCGCGCGGTCCGCGGGGACAGCCGTCCGGTCAGCATCGTGACCGCGAAATCCAGCCGCAGCCGGGCCATGGTGGAGGCGCCGATGAAGGTCATCCAGACCATGCAATAGACCGCGAATTCGTCGATCCAGTAAAGCGGCATCCCCAGGTACCGGGTCATGACGTTCAACAGGATGGCGCCGCTGAGCAGCGTCATCAGGACGGCCACGGCGACCTGCTCGACGGCCAGCAGGCTTTCCGACAGCCGGATCACGGACAGCACCGGCTGGCGGCGCAGGGGTCGGTCATGGGCATGGCGGGCTCCTGTGACATGGCGGCGATGGGCGCGGGCCTATCGGACCACAAAGCCGTGGGCGAAGGGATCGCGGTCGGCGTCGATGAAGATGGTGTTGAGGCCGGTCTGGCGGGCCCATCCGGCGATGGACGGGATGATGGCCGGGCGGTCCGCCACGGTCGTCGCGGCCTCGACACGGCCCTTGAAGATGCTGCCGATGATGGATTCGTGATGGAATTCGTCGCCCACGGCCAGCGCGCCCCTGGCCGCCAACTGCGCCATCCGGGCCGATGTTCCGGTGCCGCAGGGCGACCGGTCGATGGCCTTGTCGCCGTAAAAGACCGCGTTGCGCGCATGGGCGCCCGGTCGGGTCGGCCGGCCGGTCCACAGGATGTGCGACAGCCCGTTGATCGCGGGATGTTCGGGATGGACGAAATCGTATTTCGCGTTCAGCGCCGCGCGCAGCGTCAGTGACCAGCCGATCAGCTCGCCCGCTGTATGGTCCGCCATGTCGCGGAAATTCGCCTGCGGTTCGACGATGGCATAGAAATTGCCGCCATAGGCCACATCCACGACGATCTCTCCCAGCCCCTCGACCCGCGCGGTCAGGCCCTCGGCGTGAAGGAAGCCCGGCACGTTCGTCAGGCGCACTTCCTCGACAAAGCGGCCGTCCTGGCGGTATTCGATGTCCACCTTGCCGGCGGGCGTCTCGATGGACAGGCGGCCGGGGGTGCGGGGCAGGATCAGGCCGTTCTCGATTCCCATGGTGATGGTGCCGATGGTGCCGTGGCCGCACATCGGCAAACAGCCCGAGGTTTCGATATACAGCACCGCCACGTCGCAATCGGGCCGCGTGGGGGGATACAGGATCGCGCCCGACATCATGTCGTGGCCGCGCGGTTCGAACATCAGGCCGGTGCGGATCCAGTCAAAGTCGCGCAGGAAATGGGCGCGCCTTTCCAGCATGTCGGCGCCCTCCAGCCGGGGGGCGCCGCCCGCGACAAGACGGACGGGGTTGCCGCAGGTGTGGCCGTCGATGCAGGGAAAGATGTATTGGGTCATGTCCGTTTTCCGAAGCGCGCCGGGGAAAAGGGCGCAAGGTCGATGGGGGGCGGGGCGCCGGTCGCAAGATCGGCCACGATCCGCGCGGTGCCCGCCGATTGGGTCAGGCCCAGATGGCCATGGCCGAAGGCGCAGGTCACGTTCGGATGGCCGGGCAGCGGGCCGATGGCGGGCAGGCTGTCGGGCAGGGACGGGCGGAACCCCATCCATTGCGTCCCGCCAAAGGTGCGCAGGCCGGGCAGGAAGGCGGCGGCCTTGTCCAGCATCGCCTGGGACCGTTTGAAATTCGGCGGCAGGTCCAGCCCGCCCAGTTCCACCGCCCCGCCGACGCGGATGCCCGACGACAGCCGCGACACGACGAAGCCGTGCCCGCCGAACGTCACCTGGCAGCGCAGGTCAAAGGCGTCCGTGGGCAGCGTGGTGTTGTAGCCCCGTTCGGTTTCCAGCGGGATCCGCACGCCCAGCGTCCGCGCCAGCCGGTGGGAAAACGCCCCCGCCGCCAGCACCACCCGGCCCTTCATCGGCCCGTTGGCGGTGACGACGCCGTCCTCGGTCAGCCCGGTCGCCTCGGCGATGACGATCCTGCCGCCATTCGCGCGGAACCGTTCGGCAAGCGCCAGGGTGTAATCGCGCGGGTCGGCGATGGAATACCAGCCCGGCGTGAAGGTGCCGCGCTTGAAGCGCGGCGACAGGCCGGGCTGGATTTCGGTCATCTCCTCAGGCGTCAGGTGGCGGAAGGCGATGCCGTGGTCGGCCCGCGCCTGCCAGCCCGGCAGGGACGCGTCGAATTCCGCCTGCCCTTCATAGACCTGAAGGTTGCCATCCTTGCGCAGCATCGCCTGCGTTCCGGTGGCCTCCAGAAAGGGTTCCAATTCCACCTTGGACAGATCCATCAGCGCGGTCTGGCCGCGCGTCGATTCCGCCACCCGCGCAGGCGAACAGGCCCGCCAGAACCGCCACATCCACGGCGCGATCCGCAGCGCATAGGCGGGCGGCACCGACAGCGGTCCCAGCGGGTCCAGCAGCCAGCGGGGCGCCTTTTTCATGATTCCGGGCGAGGCCAGCGGCAGGATGTCGGTAAAGGCAAAGGCCCCCGCGTTCCCGGCCGAAGCGCCTGCGGCGGGGCCTTCGCGGTCGATCACCGTGACCGGAACGCCGCGCGCCCGCAACGCCAGGGCGGCGGACAGGCCGACCACGCCCGCGCCGATGACGATCACGTCCCGCGTGGCCATCTCAGTGCGTGGCCGACAGGAATTTCTGCAATTCGGGATCCCTTGGCGCGCCGAACAAATGGTCGGGAGGCGCGATCTCGGCCATGACCCCCTTGTGGAAGAACGCCACGCGGTCGGACACCTCGCGCGCGAATTTCATCTCGTGGGTGACGCAGATCATCGTCATCCCCTCGCGGGCCAGCATCCGCAGCGTGTCCAGAACCTCGCCCACTAGTTGCGGATCCAGGGCCGACGTCACCTCGTCGAACAGCATGTAGCCGGGCGACATGGCCAATGCGCGGGCGATCGCCATGCGCTGTTGCTGGCCGCCCGACAGGCGCGAGGGATAGACCGCCAGCTTGTCGCCCAGCCCCACGTGGTTCAGTTGCTTGACGGCCTCGGCCTCGGCTTCGGCCTTGGGCCGCTTGAGAACCTTGACCTGGGCCAGCATCACGTTTTCCAGCACGGTCAGGTGCGGAAAGGCATTGAACTGCTGAAAGACGATGCCGATCTTGCGGCGCAGCCTGTTCAGGTCGGTGGCCTTGGCGTGAACCTCGGTCCCGTCCACCAGGATGCGCCCGGAATCAATCGGCTCCAGCCCGTTGATGCAGGTCAGCAGGGTCGATTTTCCCGACCCCGACCCGCCGATGACCGTCACCACCTCGCCCTTCTGGACGGTCAGGTCGATGCCCTTGAGGACTTCCAGCGTCCCGAAGGACTTGCGGACGTTTTCAATCTCAATCATGGGACCACCGTTTTTCCAGATAGCCGCCCAGCCGGGCCAGCGGGAACGAGATGACGAAGTAGAAGGCGCCGCAGATCAGCAGCAACAGCAGCGGTTCCTGCAACCGGGTGATGAGGATCTGCGTCGATTTCAGCAGTTCCGTCACCTGCACGATATAGACTAGCGCGGAATCCTTCATCACCCCCAGCGCCAGCCCGATCCAGGACGGCAGGGCCACGCGCGTGGCCAGCGGCAGCACGATGGACCACATGTCCTGGCCCCAGCTCATGCCCAGCGACCGCGCCGCGCGGCGGGTGGTCATCGGCACGGCCTCGATTCCTCCGCGCACGATTTCCGAACAGAACGCGGCCGTGTACAGCGACAGGATGATGCAGGCCACCGTGAAGCCCGACAGGTTCAGCCGCAGGATGGTGCCCAGAAAGGCATTGGCCAGCACCAGCTGGATCAAGAGCGGGATCGACCGGAACACGTCCAGAACGAAGGTCAGCGGCGCCGCCCAGAGGGGGCCGACCTGATAGCGAAAGACGCCGAAGACGATGCCCAGCACGGTCCCGGCAATGACCGCGATCAGCGTGACCAGGATCGTCACGCCCGCGCCGCGGGCCAGAAAGGCGAAATCGGCGGAGGTCAGCGCGGTGTCGAACATGGCCAGCCCCCTTCAATACCGGAACAGGCGGGCGGCGATCAGCCGCGCCCCCAGAGTGATGGCCTTGGTGATGACATAGAAGATCACGGCGGCCAGGGCGAACAGTTCGAATGTGCGGAAGGTCAGCGCGTTCAGATCCTGGGTGACGCCATACAGATCGCTGTTCATGCCGACCGTGACCCCCAGCGAGGTCATCAGGATCGCCCAGACCATCTGGTTGGTCATCGGCAAGAACGCGATCCGCAGCATTTGCGGCAGCACGACGTATCGAAAGGCCCCCGCCTGCGGAAAGCCCAGCGACCGCGCCGCGCGGGCCTGGGTGTCGGGGATGGCCTTCAGCGCGCCCCGGAAATTCTCGGTCAGATAGCCCGCGTTGTTGAAGGTGATCCCCAGCAAGATCGACGCAAAGGGCGACAGGTAGATGCCGAAACTGCCCAGCCCGAAATGCGCCATGTAGATCTGGAACAGGGCCGGGGTGTTGCGCGCGATCTCGACCCAGGTGCGGGCGATGGCCGACAGCACGCGGATCCCCGACAGGCGGAACATGGTCAGCACGATCGCCAGCAGGATCCCGATCGCCATCGACAAAAGGGCGATCTGCATGGTGACAAGCGCGCCGTCCAGCATCTGCGGAAGCCGGGCCAGCGCCTGCTTCCATTGAAAGGTATAGTTGAACATGGGCCGTCCTGCGATAGCCGGAAAGCGTGGGGCGGTGCGCGTGCCGCGCCGCCCCCGGTCGTCAGCGATAAACGTTGTCGACCGTCAGGCTGGGCAGATCGCCGCCGACCCATTTTTCATACAGTTCGGCATAACGGCCGGTGCGGACCTGCTGGTTCACGAACAGGTTCAGATAGTTCAGCAGCCCGTATTCCTCGCGGTTGGTGAACAGCGCGACGTAATCGATGTCAAAGGGCGCGCTGCCCGCGACCGCGATGCCGGGAAAATTGCCACTTTTGACATTGGCCTGCGCCACGGTCGAGGTGGATACGGTCGCGTCGATCTGGCCCTGGCTCAGCGCCAGGAACACGTCGGCCTGGGTCTGGTAGGGGCGGAAGGTGCCCTCGCCCCATTCGGTGACCTGCTTTTCCAGCGCAATGGCCTCGAAGGTGCCAGCGGTGGCGCCCACGGTCTTGCCCTTCATTCCCTCGAACGAGGTTATGCCCGCGGCGTCATTCGCGGTCACCACCATCTCGAAGGCGAAATAGGGAATCGACATGCCGACCGTCTTGGCGCGTTCCAGCGTGTCCGAGGTCGAGGCGACGCCCACATCAACACGGCCCGACATCAGCGCCGGGATGCGTTCCGGGAAAGGTGTCTCGACGATCTCGGCCGTCACGCCCAGCGCGGCGGCAAGATCGTTGCAATAATCGACGTCGAAGCCGACGGGGTTGTTGCTTTCGTCGCGCATCCCCATCGGAGGAAAGTCCAGCACGACCGCGCAGCGCAGCGTGCCCGAGGCGATGATGTCGTCCAGTTTGTCGGCATGGGACGGCGCCGCCATGGCGACGGTGGCCGCAAGCAAACCGAATGCAAATGTCGTTTTCGTCATGACCCTACTCCTGTTGGTGCGCGTGTTGATGCGCGTCGGCCTTTTTGCGGCCGATTCCTGGCCCTAGTATTCACAAGAAACGCAGATGGAGCAAATTAAAAATACAATCAGTATACAAAAAGTCCACGAGTTCACGCTGAGGGCTGGGTGCCGGACCAGAGCCTTGATCCGTCCAAGAACAGGATTACGGAAACCCCTCTTTCCTAAAATGTATTTTTTATGTATGCAGAAATATAGCCCAGCGGAAGGATGCGGTGATGACACACGCCATTTCAGTCGAAGACCTGTCCCGGCAGGTCGAGCAAATCTTTCTTGCGGCAGGAATGAGCCTTGGCCAGGCGGCGCCCCTGGCGCGCGTCATCGTCGCGGGTGAACGGGACGGCTGCAAATCCCATGGCATCTACAGGATCGAGGGTGTGCTGCGGACCCTTGAGGCCGGAAAGGTCCGGGGCGATGCCGATCCGGTGGCCCATCCTGCCGGCAACGGCGCCATTGTCCGCGTGGACGCCCGCGGCGGGTTTTCCAATGCGGCCTTCGACCGCGGCTTGCCCCTGCTTGTGGAACGTGCCGCCGAACTGGGGCTGGCGGCCATGGTGGTCAATGACTGCACGCATTTTGCCGCCCTGTGGCCCGAGGTCGAAGCCCTGACGGAACACGGTCTGGCCGCGCTGGTGATGTGCCCCAGCTATGCCACCGTCGCGCCGGCCGGAGGCAACCGTCCCCTGCTTGGGACAAACCCGATGGCCTTCGGTTGGCCCCGGCCCGGTCGTCATCCCTATGTGTTCGATTTCGCCACCTCGGTCGCAGCGCGGGGCGAGATCGAATTGCACCGCCGTGCCGGAAAGCCCCTGCCCGAAGGATGGGCCATGGACGAGGCGGGCCGGCCCACGACAGACCCGCAAGCCGCCCTGGCCGGGGCCATGATGCCGTTCGGGGGCCACAAGGGTTCGGCCATCGGCACGATGATCGAACTGCTGGCGGGAATCATGATCGGGGATCTGACCAGTCCCGAGGTTCTGGACTATCTGGGCACCACGGCCCTGGCCCCCTTCCATGGGGAATTGATCCTGGCTCTTTCGCCCGATCAGTTTGCCGCGGGACGACCCGGAAACCCGTTTGCACGAGCGGAACGGCTGTTCCAGGCGATCCAGGGCCAAGGCGCGCGCCTGCCGTCGCAGCGTCGTTTTGCCGCCAGGGACAAGGCCAATGCCGACGGTATCGTCCTTTCCGACGCCGAAAGCGCGCAGCTTGACCACCTGATGGCCCGAGGACTGGACGCGATCCGCTGATCCCCGGAACGGCCCCCTGCGCGGCAGGGGGCCTGGGCGCCGGTCGATCACATCTTGCAGGCCTGCACGGCGCCGGGCAGCGCGCTCCATGCACCATACCAGGCCTTGAACTGCGCCAGTTGCCGTTCGGCCCAACCGCGCTGGCTGGGCGTCAGTTCGTCCGTCTCGTTGAAGTGCAGGGCGTATTCCGGATTCCCCTGCAAGACCATCATGTGCTTGTAGTACAGCACCAGATCGGTTCCTTCGTCCCACGACGACAGCACCTCCAGTGCTTCGCCCAGTTCCTGGGCGCGGGTACGGGCATCCAGATCCCCTGCGGCCGCCGCCTTGGCCAGGGCGACAAAGTGCAGGACCTCTTTGGGGATGACGTTGCCGATCCCGGTGATGGTCCCGATGGCGCCGCATCTGACATAACCGTGATAGACGCCCGTATCGACGCCCGCCATCAGCACCACGCCGTCGTCGGCGCTCGTGATATGCTCGGCGGCATAGGTCATGGCCTTCGCGCCGCCGAATTCCTTGAAGCCCACCAGGTTCGGGTGCTCGGCACGCAGGGCAAAGAAAAGATCGGCTTTGGTTTCAAACCCGTAATAGGGGCTGTTGTAGATGACCGCCGGAGTGTCGGGCGCGGCAGCCAGGATGGCCTTGAAATGGTTGCGCTGCGCCGTGGCGGAAAGGCCGCGCGACAGAACCCGCGGAATCACCATCAAGCCGGCGGCGCCCACCTTCCGAGCATGTGCGGCATGCGCCACGGCCGACGCCGAGTTCACCGCGCCCGTTCCCACAATCACCGGGATCCCCGCCGCAACAAGCCGTGCGACACCTTCCATCCGCTGTTCGTCGGTCAGCAGCGGCCAGTCGCCCATCGAACCGCAGTAAACCACCGCCGACATTCCTGCCGCGATCAGTTCCTGTCCCTTGCGGACCAGGGCGTCGTGATCCGGGCTGCGGTCGGCGTTGCAGGGGGTCATCAGCGCCGGAATGACGCCCGTGAATATGTCGATGTTCATCGCGATCCTCGTGTCGATGGCAGAGGTGATTAAAATGCCGATTCTCGTGATCGGCATCTTAAGGATTGCATTTTATTTGTCGACAACAAAACTGTAGGCCGTGCTAGAGTTGGATCTGCTGACGCTGGTCCCGTGCCAGGAACCGCTGAATCTGGTGCACGATCTGATCGGCGTGTTTTGCCGCCAACCGGTCGCACAGCGGGATGTCATGGGCTTCGATCGCCGAAATGATGGCCTCGTGTTCGTCCACGTATTCACGCGGCAGCTGATCGGAGAAGGATTGGTAATAGAGACGCAGAAGTCTTCGCCCATCGTCCAGCAGCCGCAGGAACAGGCTGGTATAATAGGGATTGCGCCCGGCCTCGGCGATGGCGGCATGAAAGGCGCGGTTCGTGGAAATCATCGCCAAGGCGTCTTGGGCGCCGACGGCGTCGGCATAGCGGCGCTGATGATCGCGCAGAATGACCAGATCCTCGGGCCGGTGGTGTTGGGCCGCGAGGCGCGTGGTGACGCGATACATCAGCGTCAGGGCATCGAAAAAGGTATGAAGATTCAGGAAATCGATGTTGGCGACCATGGTCGAGCGATTTGGCAAGGTCTCGACCAGGCCTTCGCTGGAAAGGCGGACCAGGGCCTCTCGGATCGGTGTGCGTGACATGCCGAAACGTTCGGCAAGCTGCACCTCGTCGATCAGGCTGCCGGGCAGCAGAACCAGATCCAGAATTTCGTCGCGCAACTGATCGTAGACCATCTTGACCCCCGAACCGCGGCGGCGTTCGGGGACAGGTTCGGTTTCCAGCATCGCCGTTTCCAATACGTCAAAAACCTTTTGTCGACATGAAGAATACTTTAGGCCTGCAAAAGCTGCAATGCGCTTTCGTTCCTGCAAGACGAATGATGCGGCGGGTAGGCATGAGGGCCGCCTGGCCGTTCGCTGACCTGTCCCCGCCGCGGCAGTTCGGCTCGGATGCGCCGGCATTGCCAGCGTTCTGGACAAGCTTCCGCATGAGGATCGTTCAGGATGCCGCGTTCCTTGCCGCGCAACTCCCCGATCCGGCCGGCGGGCCGGGATCAGGCTGGCCTTTCAGAACGGTTTCAACGCCGCGGCGCCTGCCGGTGCGGCCGCCGCCCCAAACCAGATCGACGCCTCGGCATTCGCGCGGCGTCCGCCCGCGCGGCAGGATTGCAGGGTCCGTGGACCTCGATCCTGTGGGCGGCACACCGGAAAAACGATCTGGGCGTACAGTCTCAACGACCGGCTGGCCGAGGATCCGGGATGTCCAGGCGCCGTTCCACAGGGCCGTCTTTACCCCATCACCCTTGTCAGCGCCCCATCGATGGCATCGGTGATGCGGTCGATGTCGTCCGGCGTGGCGATCAGCGCGGGCGACAGGCACAGCGTGTTGTTCAACCCCGGCAGCGACCGGTTGGTGGCGCCGATGATGACGCCTTGGCCCATGCAGTCGGCGACGACAGCCTGCACGCGCTTTTCATCCAACGGTTCCTTGGTGGCGCGGTCCGCCACAAGTTCCGCCCCGCAGAACAGGCCCTTGCCCCGCACATCGCCGATGACCGGGTGCCGGTCCTGCAAGGCGCGCAGGTTCGACAACACCCGCTCGCCCATGGCCGTGGTGTTCTCCAACAGCCCCTCGTCCTCGATGATGCGCATGTTTTCCAAGGCCGCGACCGGCCCCGCCGTGCAGCCGCCAAAGGTCGAGATGTCGCGGAAATAGCCCATCGGGTCGGACGCGTCGTCCTTAAACATGTCGAACACCCGTTCCGTGGTCACCGTGCAGCTGATCGCCGCATAGCCCGAGGCCACGCCCTTGGCCATGGTCACGAAGTCGGGCTGGATCCCGTAATGCTGATAGCCGAACCAGGTGCCCGTGCGGCCCAAGCCGCAGACCACCTCGTCGATGTGCAGCAGGATGTCGTATTTGCGGCAGATCTCCTGGACACGCGGCCAGTAACCCTCGGGCGGGGTGATGACGCCGCCGCCCGCCGTGACCGGTTCCAGGACGATGGCGCCCACGGTGTCGGGGCCTTCGCGCAGGATCACCTCCTCGATGGCGTCGGCGGCGCGTTCGCCATAGTTCGCAACATCCCATTGCTTGCGGTATTCCAGGCAATGCGGGACTCGGACGAAGCCGTCGGGATAGGGGCCATACTGCATGGCCCGCTGGTCCTGTCCGGACGTCGCCAGCGTGCCGATGGTGGTGCCGTGATAGTCGCGGTCGCGGTACAGGATCTTCCATTTCCGCCCGCCATGCTGGCGCGCGGCGATCTGGCGGACCATCTTGTAGACCTTCTCGTTGGCCTCGGACCCGGAATTCGAATAATAGACCCGGCTCATCCCCGGCATCCTGGCGATCAGTTTTTCAGCAAACAGCGCGCCCGGCACCGTGCCCGCCGCCCCGGCATAATAGTTCAGCTTGACCAGCTGGTCGCGCACGGCGTTGGCGATGCTTTCCCGGCCGTACCCCACGTTGACCGTCCAGACGCCCCCCGACACCGCGTCCAGATACTCGCGCCCGTTCGTGTCCCACAGCCGCATCCCCTTGCCTTCCACGAAGACGCGCGGATCGGCGCTCTCATACTGCTTGTGCTGGCTCAGGTGATGCCAGACATGCGCGCGGTCGGCGGCGACCACATGGGACAGGTCGTTCGGGTGAAGATCGAGGGACATGGGGAACTCCTTGGACGGGTGGGGCCGGTGTTCATCATGTCCGGCACGGGCTGGATCCCACGAAAGCCAGATCCCCCGCAAAAGGCAAGAGGAAGCCTTTCCGGGAACGGACCCCCGCCCCCGACGGTTGATCCTCGACCATCAGAGGAGGAGCCGACATGGCACAGACATTCGACCCCAAGGCCGAGAACGAAAAGGATGCCGTCAAGCGGGGCGCGCAAAAGAACAAGATGGGCAATGCCGATCCGGTTCTGAATCCCAAGCAGATGCAGCGGTCCAACGAGCCGAATGCGGGCGGACAGAACCGCGAGGCGGGCGATCGCCGCGCCCGGCAGAACGACCGCGCCACCAACGGCGGCGAATGAGAACATGGCCGGGGATTTCCCCGGCCCTTTCCGCAAACACGTTTTCTGGGGCGTCGCCTTGCCGCCCGAAAGGCGGATTTGTTCCAGACGCCGGAACCGCCGTGTGCGCCGTCCGTTACCAAGGCATGTCAAATCCTCATTCCCCTCATGCACCGGACGATCCGGATGTCCCCTCGGACGGGTTGGAACGCGCGGATGTCGAGGCGGCAAAATCCGCAGCCCGGCATCGCCATCATCCGGTCGTCAGCACGCTGGGTATTCTCAGCGATGTGGCCGACCAGATTCCGCTGGGGATCGTCTGCGCATCCGTGATGGCTGGCGGACTGGTCGCCGACCGCCCCGATGTGCTGCACCTGGGCACCCGGATGATGGCCGCGCATGTCCTGGCCAACCTGGTCAAGCGCCGCATCAAGAACCGGGTCCGCCGTACCCGACCCGAGGAAATCGTCGGAAATCGCAGCTACCGGTTCGAGGCGGGGGAAACGCAGGGCGGCCACGATACGTCCTTTCCATCGGGTCATACCGCCGGCGCAGTCGCGGTCGCGGCCATTCTGTCGCGCGACAAACCCGATCTGGCACTTCCCGCCCTGGGCATGGCCGCCTTGATCGCGGGCGTCCAGATACCGCGCGCCAAGCATTATCCCATCGACGTCCTGGCCGGGATCGCGTTGGGCTTTGCCTCGGCGCGGGTGGTGGACCGCGTGCTGCCGGGGACAGAATGCCACCACACCAGTCAGAGGACGATCATGTCAGACCAAGCCACCCGTTCCGTGTCCGCCAGTTTCGACACCCGCGAAGCCGCCGACCGCGCCATCGAGCATCTGGTCCAGCAACATGGAATCGACCGCACCGATGTCTTTGCCGAGGCCGAAGGGGCGGAAAACACGGTCGGCACAAAGCATTCGGGCGGGGATGCGGACAAGGATGGCGCAATGACCGACGCGCCCCTGGCGGGAACGATCAAGGTGTCGGTGGACGTTCCCGAAAGACATGCCCAGACCGTGCAGGAGAATCTTGGCGACATGGGCGGACGGAACATCGCCATGCGCTAGGACGCCGCGGCCGGGAACGCAGCGCCGTCCCGGACCGTTAGACCTTGCCAGCCGCCACGCCAGCATCGGGGTATCCATGAAGATCACGCTCAACCTGAACGGCACGTCTCATCATCTGGACGTGGACCCGCGCACCACCCTTCTGGATGTCCTGCGCCATCATCTTGGCCTGACCGGCACGAAAAAGGGCTGCGACCACGGCCAGTGCGGCGCCTGCACCGTCCTGATGGACGGACGGCGCGTCAATTCCTGCCTGACCTTGGCCTGTATGGCCGAAGATGCCGATATTACCACGATCGAGGGCATCGGCACGCCCGGAAACCTGTCGCCGTTGCAACAGCAGTTTCTGGACCACGACGGGTTTCAGTGCGGTTATTGCACACCGGGACAAATCTGTTCGGCCACCGCGATGCTGGAGGAGATCGCGGCAGGCTGGCCTAGCCACGCATCGGACAGCCTGGACGGGCCGTTCGACCTGACCCATGCCGAAATCGCCGAGCGGATGAGTGGCAACCTGTGCCGTTGCGCCGCCTATCCCAACATCGTTGCCGCCATCCGCCAGGCAGGACGGGACGGCAGCCGGCAGGAGGACGCGGCATGAGGGAATTCAGCTTTCACCGCGCCGCCTCGGTTGCGGATTTGCCGGCGGGCGCCACCATCATCGCCGGCGGCACCAACCTGCTTGACCTGATGAAGCACGAGGTGATGGCCCCCGAATCGCTGGTGGACATTACCCGGCTGGATCTCGACCGGGTCGAAGCCGAGGGCGATGGACTGCGGATCGGCGCCCTGGTCCGCAACAGCGATCTTGCGGCGCATCCGACGATCCGACGCGATTATGCGGTGTTATCACGCGCGTTGCTGGCGGGAGCCAGCGGACAATTGCGGAACATGGCGACGACCGGCGGAAATCTGATGCAGCGAACCCGCTGCCCGTATTTCTATGACCGCCGGATGGCCTGCAACAAGCGGGATCCCGGCGCGGGCTGTGCAGCCATGGGCGGCGTGACGCGCAATCACGCGATCCTGGGGGCCTCGGATCACTGCATCGCCACCTATCCGGGCGACATGGCGGTCGCATTGCGTGCGTTGGATGCCGTGGTGGAAATCGACGGACCCTCGCCCCGCCGCGTTCCGTTGGCCGATTTCCATCAACTGCCCGGCGATACCCCGCATATCGAGACGGCGTTGCAACCCGGCGACCTCATCACCGCCGTTGTTCTTCCCGCTCCGGTCGCCGGGCAGCATCGGTACCGCAAGGTGCGGGACCGGGCGTCCTATGCCTTTGCGCTTGTGTCCGTGGCGGCGGTCATCCGCCTGGACGGCGGCACGATCAACCATGCGGCCCTTGCCTTTGGCGGGGTGGCCGCAAAGCCGTGGCGCGATCCCGACATCGAACGGCTGCTGACCGGGCGCGAACCCTCGGATGCCCTGTTCGCCGAGGCGGCCGATCTGCTGCTGCGCCCCGCGCGCGGACAAGGCGAAAACAAGTTCAAGATTCCTCTGCTGCGACGCAGCCTGATCGCGACCTTGCGCGATGCAACCGGAATGGAGGCCACGGCATGACACGGCATCTGCGGGTCGATGGCCCGAACCATGACGACAGGCTGGATCACATGGCGCAAGGCGTGCTGGGGCAGCCGCTGAACCGCCTGGAAGGGCCGCTGAAGGTATCCGGCCGCGCCGCCTATGCCGCCGAGGCCCGGCCCGCGAACCTGGCCTATGGCGTTCTGGTCCAAGCCTCGGTTCCGGCAGGCAAGGTGCTGGACATCGGCGACGCCCCCGGCGCCCTTGCGGTGATCCAGGACAAACGGATGGTGCGCTATGCCGCGCAGGGTCAGGCGCAAAAGGCCCCGAAATCCGGTCCCGATCAGGTCGAATACATGGGTCAGGCCATAGCCTTGGTCGTCGCCGACACTTTCGAGGCCGCGACCCATGCGGCGCAGAACCTGATGGTGCGCTATGCGGCCGAGGACGTTCCGGTGAATCCCGATGCGGTTACGCCGGAACTGCCGCCGCAGAAACAGGCATCGGCCGGCGATCTGGATCGGGCCATGGCGACTGCGGCCGTCAGCGTCGATGCGGTCTGGCACACGCCGTCCCATGGGGCGGCGGCCATGGAACCTCATGCGGCCATCGCGCAATGGGATGGCGACCGCGTGACAATTCGGGCCGGATTGCAGATGCTGTCGTCGAACCGGGCGCAAATGGCCGACGCGCTTGGCATCCGCGCCAGCAAGCTGCGGCTGCTGGCGCCTTATGTCGGGGGCGGCTTCGGATCCAAGCTGGGGATCAATGCCGAAGCGGTCGCCGCCGCCATTGCCGCCAAGGAACTGAACCGCCCGGTTCAGGTCTCCATGACGCGGCAGCAGGTCTTTGATCTGGCGCATCGCCGGTCCGAAACCCGCCAGCGTGTCCGCCTTGCCTGCGATCCCGACGGACGGCTGACAGGCATCGGGCATGACGTTCTGGTGTCGAACCTGCCGGGCAGCGAATTTTCCGAGCCCGTCACCCAGGCCACGCCGTTCACCTATGAGGCTGCCCACCGGCAGATCGTTCATGCGGTCGCCCGCATTCATCGCGGTTGCGCCGGTTCGGTCCGCGCGCCGGGGGAAGCCGTCGGTGTCACCGTCTTCGAATGCGCCATGGACGAACTGGCCGAGGCTGCCGACATCGATCCGGTCGAGTTGCGCTTGCGCAACATTCCCGAGGATGAGCCTGTCACCGGCCGTCCGTTTTCCAGCCACAAGCTGGCGGAAGCCCTGCGCGACGGCGCGCAACGGTTCGGTTGGTCCGACCGCCGCCCTAACGGACAACGCGCCGAGGGCGAATGGTTGATCGGCATGGGAATGGCCACCGCGGTCCGGGTCAACATGCTGGTCGAATCCCGCGCCAAGGTCACGCTGCTTCAGAACGGCCAGGCCATCGTGGAAACAGACATGACCGACATCGGCACCGGAACCTATACGATACTGGGTCAACTTGCCGGGGAAATGCTTGGCCTTCCGGTGGATCGGGTCGAGGTCAAATTGGGCGACACCGATTTTCCGCCATCGTCCGGGTCCGGAGGATCCTTTGGCGCCGCCTCCAGCGGCAATTCCGTCTATCTGGCCTGCGAGGACATTCGCCGCCAGATCGCCAAGGCAATGGGTTGCGATGAACCGGACTTGACCTTGCAGAATGGCATGGCCCGCGCCGGAAACATCGCCAGATCCTTGTCCGAACTGATTGACGGCAGCCTGACCGGCGAAGGTCATCTGGAACCGGGCAAGACCGAAAAGTCCGTCCGCCAAGCGACCTGGGGCAGCCACTGGGCCGAGGTTGCCGTCAATCGGTGGACCGGAGAAGTTCGTGTGCGCCGCATGATGGGCGTCTTTGCCTGCGGGCGGGTCTTGAACGAGAAAACCGCGCGATCGCAATGCCTGGGCGGAATGACCTTCGGCATTGGCATCGCCCTGACCGAAGCGATGGAACACGATTCCCGTGACGGACATGCCGTCAGCCGCGACCTAGCCGAATATCATATTCCCTGCCATGCCGATGTTCCGGGTCTCGAGGTGCATTTCCTGTCGGAAAGGGATGCCTATGTCGGCCCGCTGCAAGCCAAGGGCCTGGGTGAACTTGGCATCTGCGGCGCAGGAGCAGCGGTCTTGAACGCGATCCACAACGCATGTGGTATCAGGGTCCGCGACCTGCCTGCTACGCCCGACAAGATCATCGCTGGTCTTGAAGCAAGAGCATGAACGATGCGGCAGGCCGGTCGATCCGGCCTGTAATGCAATCTACGATAATTTTATTAATATTAATCAATAACTTGTATCATTAACCTTTCGGTGCGGCACCGAGAATCTGGCACAAGCGTTCCAGATCGTCCAAATTGGCATAGGCGATATTCACAATGCCAGAGCCACCTGATGCATGGTCGATTGTCACGGCCATTTTCAGTTGGGCGGAAAGATCGGCCTCGAGCGTCCTGGTATCGGCATCTTTGTCCGTCTGCCGCCTTTTGCCGGGTTTTCCGTCTAGTGCCGATCTGCCTTGACTGCGCACCATGTCTTCGGTTTCGCGCACCGAAAGGCCTTGTTCGATAACCCGACGCGCTAAGGCTGTGGGATTATCCGCGGTAATCAATGCCCGTGCGTGACCTTGGGTCAGCTTTCCTTCCTTCAAGTGGTCCTGAACCTGTTCCGGCAGGTTGAGAAGACGCAACAGGTTCGCGATATGGCTGCGGCTCTTGTTCAAGGCTTCGGCCAGTTTTTCCTGGGTATGCCCGAAACGGTCCATCAACTGCCGAAAGGAAGAGGCCTCCTCGATAGCATTCAGATCGGCCCGCTGAATGTTTTCGATGATCGCCACTTCCAGCACTTCGGTATCCGACAGATCGCGAATGATGACTGGCAATTCATGCAGTTGGGCCATCTGCGCCGCACGCCAACGACGCTCACCGGCGACGATCTGATACAACCCCTCGTCCTTGGGATGCCTGCGAACGATCAAGGGCTGCAAGACGCCCCGCTGACGCAGCGATTCCGCTAGTTCCTGCAAGGCCGTCTGGTCGAAACTGCGGCGCGGCTGGTCAGGATTGGCAATGATCTGCTCGATCGGCACCAAGGTCCGATCCTTTACAGGCTTTGCATCGACCGGCCCATCCAGATCCAGATCCGCCATCAAGGCTGAAAGTCCCCGACCCAATCCACGCTTTGCCAGTTTGTTATCGGACATCACGCTTCCTCTTTTGCAGGTTTCAGGCGAACGGCAAATTCGGCGGCGAACTTGCGATAAGCAAGGCTTCCCTTGGAACTCGGATCGTAAAGCAGGACGGGCTGCGCGAAGGACGGCGCCTCGGAGACCCGGACGTTCCGGGGAATGACCGTCGGAAAGACCAGATCCCCCAAGGTGGCCCGCGCATCCGCTTCGACCTGCTGGGACAGGTTGTTGCGGTAATCTGACATGGTCAGCAAGACACCATTTATACGCAAGTCGGGATTCCCGCTTTGCCGGACATGCCTTACGGTCGTCAAAAGCTGCGACAGGCCCTCTAGGGCATAGAACTCTGCCTGCAAAGGGACAAGAACCGCATCCGCCGCGATCATGGCGTTGACTGTCAGCAACCCCAAGGCCGGTGGGCAGTCGATCAGGATCACCGCGCCCTCCGGAGCGTCGCCCAGTTTTCGGCGCAACAACTGGGTCCGATCCTTGGCTTGGGCCAGGTCCACATCGGCGGACGACAAATCCGACGTTGCCGGAACGATGCTCAGGTTTGGTATCCGGGTCGGCACAATGCATTCGGACAATGTCTCAGGCCCCGCCAAAAGATCATAGACAGTGTGATGGCGCTGTCCAATATCGATCCCCAAGCCGGTCGATGCATTTCCCTGAGGATCGAGGTCGATCAAGATCGTCCGCCGACCATCCATCGCAAGCGCGGCGCCAAGGTTGATCGCGGTGGTGGTCTTCCCTACCCCGCCCTTTTGGTTGGCAATTGCGACGATGCTATACTGTGCCATGTGACACTCCGCTTATTTCCAAGATCGCCGCACCTTCTTCGGTCTTGCTGGAATGAGAAGCATAATCGAAACGCCAATCGATTTCGGCGTCCTTTACCTCAGACTGCCAGCGACGGCCTTTCATCAAATATGCCTTTCCGGTCGGTGCCATGTGCAAATGCAGATATGCCACAAGCTGCGACAATGGGGCAAGGGCACGCGCGCTAGCACGATACGCGTTCAATGGAGGCAGATTCTCGATCCGGTCGGCAATGACCGTGCATCTTTTCAGGCCGGTTTCCCGAACCACCGTTTGCAGAAACGCCGACTTGCGTCGATCGCTTTCAACCAGAAGAAATTGCATGTCGGTGTCAGCCATGGCAATGGCCAGGACCATTCCGGGAAGACCTCCGCCACTTCCAAAGTCCACCCAGGTTCCGATTTTAGCATCGTTGAGTTCGACAAGCTGCAAGCAATCACCAATGTGGCGGGTCTGCAAATCGGCGATGGTGGCTGAACTGACCAGATTGATCCGTTCGTTCCATCGCGTCAGCAACTGTCCATACAACTCTAGGCGGTCCGATGTTTCACGTGAAACAATCATGCTTGCCGCCTTGACCGCGAACGACTGGCAGCCACCAGCAGGGTCAGAGCAGCCGGAGTCATTCCTTCGATTCGGGCGGCGGCGGCAAGATTGGCCGGCTGGTGGGCAATCAACTTGCCCCTCAACTCATGCGACAATCCAGCGAGGCTGGAGTAATCCAGATCGCTTGGCAGAACGATTGATTCATCCTCGCGCAGCATTTGCGCGTCCCTTGTCTGCCGATCCATATACTGATGATACAGGGCATCATTTGCAATTTGCCGAAGCGTTTGGTCTTCAATGTCTTTGATTTCTGGGAAAAGATGTTCCAGTTGATGCTGGCCGATATCCGGTTGGCCCATCAGTCCAAACACGGAACGCATCTGCCCATCCTGTCTGACAGAGATCCCCGTCCTCAGCAATACCGAGGGCGTAAAGGTTGCAGTCTCCAGCTTGGCGCGAGCGTTTTCGTATTTTTCCTGACGTTCCGTAAAAGCATCCAACCGATCTTTGCCGATACAACCCAGCTTTTTGCCCAAAGGAGTCAGCCGCTGATCGGCATTGTCAGCGCGAAGACACAACCGGAATTCCGCCCTGGAGGTGAACATCCGATAGGGTTCGGTGACCCCATGCGTCGTCAGATCATCGATCATCACGCCGATATAGCTCTCTGTTCGGCTAAAGATAACGCTGTCCCGACCCGTGGCTGAAAAGGCAGCATTCAACCCCGCGACAAGACCTTGGGCCGCTGCCTCCTCGTATCCCGTTGTCCCATTGATCTGCCCAGCCAGATACAGACCCGATATCGACCTTAGCCGCAAGGTCGCATCAAGAGAACGGGGATCCACATAATCATATTCCACGGCGTAACCCGGCTGAAGGATCACAGCCTGTTCCAAGCCATTGATTGTGCTTACATATTCCGCTTGGACATCCGCTGGCAACGAGGTTGAAATCCCGTTGGGATAGACGGTGTGATCGTCCAATCCTTCAGGTTCAAGAAAAATCTGGTGAGAATCCTTGTCAGAGAAACGAACTACTTTGTCCTCGATGGACGGGCAATACCGTGGCCCCCGACCAGCAATATGACCACCGTACATCGCCGAGCGAGAGAGGTTCCGACTAATCACGTCATGGGTTCGGACGTTGGTATGGGTGATACCGCAGGCGATCTGTCTTGCCTGAATTCCCTGGCTCAGATAGGAAAAAAGCACCGGCGTGTCATCGCCTTGCTGCATTTCAAGCCGGTCCCAATCGATCGTCCGACCATCCAGCCGGGGCGGGGTGCCGGTCTTCAGGCGGCCCAAGGGTAAGTCATATTTGCGAAGGCTTGCGGCCAGGGAATTGGATGCGTCATTGCCCCAACGCCCGGCCGGCTTGGTGACATCACCGATATGGATCACGCCATTCAGAAATGTGCCTGCCGTAAGTATCACAGCCGCTGACGGGATGATCGTCCCGTCCTGAAGGACGATGCCCGTAACGGCGGCGTCATTCCCCATGAGGCTCGATACCTCTCCCATCACGATATCAAGGGAAGCGATTGCCGAGACCGCCTTGAAAGCAGCCTGACGATAGATCCCCCGATCCATCTGCGCGCGGGGTCCTTGAACTGCCGGTCCTTTTTTTCTGTTCAGCAATCGGAATTGGATGCCAGCAGCATCGGCAACACGTCCCATGAGGCCATCAAGGGCATCGATCTCTCGGACCAGATGCCCCTTGCCCAGTCCACCAATCGCGGGATTGCAGGACAGGGTTCCGATATCGGTGTTGCGCATGGTGACAAGCGCAGTCTTCGCCCCAACGCGGGCCGAGGCCGACGCGGCCTCCAGTCCAGCATGACCCGCACCGATGACGACCACATCATATTGTTTCACGTGAAACACCTACTTCCCAATGCAGAATGATGTGAAGATCACATCCAGATAATCCTCTGCGCCGATTCTGCCAAGCAAACGATCCAACGACGTTGAGGCATTACGAATGGATTCCGCGATCAATTCCGCAGGAAGTTTGGAATCGATCGTCAAGGCCGCCCGGGCATCGGTCAATGCAGCAAGCTGTCGTTCATGGCTTACCAACTGTGCGCCCGCTGCCATATGCGACAGCTTTTCGAAAACAACGTCCAACATGCGATCAAGACCCTGTCCGGTCAGCGACGATACAGCCAGGCCGATGCCGGTAAATCCCAAGTCCGCTTTGCTGGCGACGATCAGATCCTCTGGATGCCACAGTGCTCCGTCCACGTTCCCGTCCAAAGACAAATGAACCCTCAGATCCGCAGCCGCTGCCCGTGATCGGGCGCGTTCAATTCCAAGGCCTTCAATGCCATCCTGCGTCTCGCGCAATCCTGCCGTGTCCAGCATCGTGACAGCCAGCCCCCGCAGGTCAAGCCGCAATTCGATGATGTCTCGGGTGGTGCCCGCCATGTCCGAAACCAGGGCCACGTCGCGTCGTGCAATACGGTTCAGCAGACTGGACTTGCCGGCATTCGGCGGTCCGACAATGGCCACCTCGAAGCCATTTCTGATCCGTTCGGCCGCACCATAGCCGTTGATCTGGCAGTCCAGCTCGTCCCGAAATCGCGCCAGCAGGTCGAATACCTCCAGCGGGACATCGTCGGGCACATCTTCATCGGCAAAATCGACGCTGCTTTCCACCAAGGCTCCCGCCCTGATCAGCAGCGTTCGCCAATCATCCGCCTTGCGGGCAAGTTCGCCGTTGCTTGTCCGAAGGGCCATCAAGCGTTGCGATTCGGTTTCGGCGCTCAGAAGATCTCCAAGCCCCTCAATTTCGGACAGATCCATCCGGCCGTTTAAGAACGCCCGGCGTGTGAATTCCCCGGCTTCGGCCAGGCGCAACCCTTGCGAGAAAAGGATCTGGTGCATGCGTCGAAAAATCACGGGCGCGCCGTGCAATTGAAGCTCGGCCACCTCCTCGCCCGTGAAACTTTGCCCGGATTCGAACCAGATGACCAACCCCTGGTCCAGCATTTCCCCATTCACGACAATCTTGCGGAAATAGGCGTGACGCGGCTGAGGCAAAGGCCCTGCCAGCCGCTCGGCGAGGGATCTGGCTCCGTCGCCGCTGATGCGAAGAATGGAAACGCCACCCCGCCCAGGCGGGGTGGCTTCGGCAAAGATCAGTTCCATAAGGGTCTCGTCAGGCGTTCATCGAATCGAAGAATTCCGAATTGGATTTGGTCTGCTTCAGCTTCGAAATCAGGAACTCGATGGCATCGGTGGTACCCATGGGGTTCAGGATTCGGCGCAGCAGATAGGTTTTTTGCAGATCCTTCTGTTCAACAAGCAATTCTTCCTTTCGCGTTCCGGACTTGAGGATGTCCATGGCCGGGAAGACTCGCTTGTCGGCAACCTTGCGGTCCAGGACGATCTCGCTGTTGCCCGTGCCCTTGAATTCCTCGAAGATCACCTCGTCCATGCGCGATCCGGTATCGATCAGGGCCGTGGCGATGATGGTCAGCGATCCGCCTTCCTCGATGTTGCGGGCCGCGCCGAAGAACCGTTTGGGCCGCTGCAAGGCATTCGCATCGACGCCGCCCGTCAACACTTTTCCCGAACTTGGCACGACCGTATTGAACGCCCTACCAAGTCTTGTGATGGAATCCAGAAGAATAACAACATCTCGTTTATGTTCCACCAGTCGTTTGGCTTTTTCGATCACCATTTCCGACACGGCGACATGGCGGCTGGCCGGTTCGTCGAAGGTCGAGGAGACAACCTCTCCCTTGACGGACCGCTGCATGTCGGTAACCTCCTCGGGGCGTTCGTCGATCAGCAGGACGATCAAATAGCATTCCGGATGATTGCGCGCGATCGAATGGGCGATGTTCTGCAACAGCACCGTCTTGCCGGTGCGCGGGGGGGCCACGATCAGCGACCGCTGGCCCTTGCCGATGGGCGACACCAGATCGATGATGCGGGCCGAACGGTCCCTGATCGTCGGATCCTCGATTTCCATGGTCAACCGCTCGTCGGGATAAAGCGGGGTCAGGTTGTCGAACGCGACCTTGTGGCGCGCTTTTTCCGGATCCTCGAAATTGATCCGCTCCACCTTGGTCAGGGCAAAGTAACGCTCGTTTTCGCCCGGTGCACGGATCACGCCTTCGACCGTATCGCCGGTACGCAGCGAATGCTGGCGGATCATGTCCGGGCTGACATAGATGTCGTCGGGACCGGGCAGATAATTCGCCGCCGTGGATCGCAGAAAGCCGAAACCGTCCTGCACGACCTCCAGCACGCCGTCGCCGCCGATGTCGAAACCTTCCTCGGCATGTTCCTTGAGAATCGAGAACATCATCTCGCCCTTGCGCATTGTCGAGGCGTTCTCGATCTCCCATTCCTCGGCCAGGGACAGCAGTTCGGCCGGGCTTTTGGCCTTGAGCTCGGCAAGGTTGAGACGTTCTTCGGTCATGATGTCACCGTGGCGCGCGATCTGGCACGACTGGATGGAAGGTGGACAGGGGATTCCCATGCCGGACGGCGGGACTTTCGCGCCACATAAGCGCCTGGACGGTTCGAGTCAATCTTTTGGCTAGAACTTGACGATCACCGACAGCACGATCCCGACCATCAGAAGTGTTGGCACCTCGTTCATCATGCGATAACGGCGGCCGGACTGTCCCCGGCCCGCCAGCAGGATACGCCGCTGGCCGGCGCACCACCTGTGAAACCAGGTCATCGCCAGAACGCAGGCGGCCTTGGTCCAGGGCCAGATCATTGACCAGTCAACGATCCCCGGCGTCAGCACCAGGCAAAGCCCGCTGATCCAGGTCGCGATCATGGCCGGGTTCATGATCAAGCGCAGCAGCTTGTCCTCCATGACGGCAAAACTGCCTGCCGGTTCCGGCGCCTGCCCGCGTTCCGCGTGATAGACGAAAAGCCTTGGCAGATAGAACAGCCCGGCCATCCAGGACATCACCGCCATGACATGAAATGCCTTGGCATAGGGATAGATCGGAACCAGCCAGTCGGTCATCGCAGTCCTTCTTAATAAAGAAAGAAGATAAAGGATGTTGTTGAAGTAGGGCCTGGGGACAAAAGGATAAAGCCGAAATCCCCGGATCCGCCCCCGGATCCCGACATTGTGGATAAGATCGGGATTAGTCCGCATAAATAAGTATTTTTCAATTAAATTCAATGAAATGGCATGTGGATAATTTTTGGGACATAGTCCCTGCGGAAAAGTTCTCCACATATTTCGGATCCCTGGATCCCGACTTGTCCCGCTGTGGGTTGTCCGCGGTGGTTCGTGCAAGGTTCCGGGTCGGTTTCGGACGCTACCCTGCGCAGGGGCGGATGCCCCCATGATTCGCCCCGATTCGCCCCCGGATCTTGTCCACAGCCTTCCTTCAGGCGACGCGAAAGCCCGCTTTTTTTCCCGGTCCTGCCCGCATAACCTGTGCCGAATCCAAGGATACCGCGATGCCAGACGACCAGCCCCGCCACCCCGACCACGTTCCCCTTGCCGGGGTGATCGGGATGCCCATCGCGCATTCGCGGTCGCCACGCCTGCACGGCCACTGGCTGCGCCGATACGGCATCGCGGGTCATTACATCCCCATGCCGGTCATGCCCGAACACCTGGCCGAGGTGTTGCGCGCCCTGCCCCGGTTGGGCTTTGTCGGGGTCAACGTCACCATTCCTCACAAGGAGGCTGTGCTGGCCCTGGCCGATACCGTGACGGATAGGGCGGCGCTGATCGGGGCGGCGAACACGCTGATCTTCCGGCCCGACGGCAAGATTCATGCCGACAATACAGACGGTTATGGTTTTGTCGCCAACCTGCGCCAGAACGCGCCCGATTGGTGGCCCAAGGCAGGCCCGGCCGCGCTGATCGGGGCCGGGGGGGCGGCGCGGGCGGTCGTGGCATCGCTTCTGGACAGCGGAGTCGGGGAACTGCGGATCACCAACCGCACCCGTATCCGGTCCGAACAGATCAAATCCGAATTCGGCGCGCGTCTGGTCGTTTATGATTGGGCGCAGGCCGGAAACATGCTGGAAGGCGCGGCCACTGTCGTCAACGCGACATCCCTGGGGATGGATGGAAAGCAGCCCCTGCGCCTGCCGCTGGACGCCCTGTCGCCGGATGCTCTTGTCACCGACCTGGTCTATGCCCCTCTCGTGACGCCCTTCCTGCGTGACGCCCAGGCGCGGGGCTGCCGGATCGTGGATGGTCTGGGAATGCTGCTGCATCAGGCCGCTCCGGGTTTCGAATGCTGGTTCGGCCGCCGCCCCGAGGTTGACGACGATCTGCGCCGGGCCGTTCTGGAATGACATTCCGCCTGGGCCTGACCGGAAGCATCGGCATGGGCAAATCCACCACGGCGCAGATGTTTCGCGACGCGGGCCATCCCGTCTGGGACGCGGACGAGGCCGTCCACCGTCTTTATGGACCACAAGGTGCCGCCGTCGCCCCGGTGGCGGCGGCCTTTCCGGCCGCAATGCACGAGGGCGGCATCGACCGCAAGGCGCTGAAGGCGGCGATTGCCGCCGATCCGGCGGCCCTGGACCGGTTGTCGGCCATCGTTCATCCCATCGTGGCTGCGGATCGCGACGCCTTTGTCGCCCGGCACAAGGATGCGCCTTTGGTCGTTCTGGATATTCCGCTGCTTTACGAAAACGGCTATCAGGCGCTGCTGGACGGCGTTGCCGTGGTGTCGGCCGATGCGGACACGCAGCGGCGCCGGGTGATGTCGCGGCCGGGCATGACCGACGACCTTCTGGCCCTGATCCTGTCGCGGCAAATGCCCGACGCCGAAAAGCGGACACGGGCGGACTGGATCATCCCGACCGACACCCTGGACGACGCCCGCCGGGCCGTAAATCGTATCGCGAAGGAGATTGCCGATCGTGCGTGAGATCGTGATGGACACCGAAACCACCGGCTTCGATGCCGACAAGGACGACCGCATCGTCGAGATCGGCGGGATCGAACTGGTGAACCACCTGCCCACCGGTCAGGTCTTTCACGTCTATATCAATCCCGAACGCCCCATGCCCAAGGATGCGTTCGAGGTGCATGGACTGGGCGACGATTTCCTGCGCGACAAGCCGAAATTCGCGGACATCGTTCAGGGTTTCATAGAGTTCATCGGCGACGACTCTCGGCTGGTGATCCACAATGCCGGCTTCGACATGAAATTCCTGAACGCCGAATTGCGCCGCGCGGGCCGTCCGACGCTGCCCTGGTCACGCGCGCTGGATACGCTTGCCCTGGCGCGCGAACGGTTTCCCGGATCGCCCGCGTCGCTGGATGCGCTGTGCCGCCGCTTTGGCGTGGACAATTCGAACAGGCAACGCCACGGCGCGCTTCTCGACAGCGAGCTTCTGGCCGAGGTATATCTGGAACTGATCGGCGGCAGGCAGCCGGATCTTGTCCTGGACCAGCCCGGTCGCCGCGTTGCGGCGGGTCAGCCCGACAGCGACAGCGGCCCCCGC
Source organism: Paracoccus sediminis (assembly GCF_900188295.1). Classification (GTDB taxonomy): domain Bacteria; phylum Pseudomonadota; class Alphaproteobacteria; order Rhodobacterales; family Rhodobacteraceae; genus Paracoccus; species Paracoccus sediminis. The sequence continues at coordinate 183,619 of NZ_FZNM01000002.1, read as the reverse complement.
TCGGCACGCCCTGTCCCGCTTCCGTCCCGATTGACCCAGGCAGAGGCCGCAGCCCATGCCGAATTCGTCGCGCGCCTGGGGGAAACCGCGGTCTGGGCGCGCTATGGGCGTTGACAGTCCCGGCGCGCAATGACGCCATGGACCAGGAGCGACCACAAGGGCAAGGGTGCCGATGCTGACCATGCTGCGCGAAATCTGGTCCTTCTGGGGCGCCATCTTTGAACGCATGGACAAGATCCACATGGGCCTGATCGCGGCAGGGGTGGCGTTCTATGCCATGTTCGCGGTGTTTCCCGGCCTTGCCGCCATCGTCGCGCTGTGGAGCCTGTGGTTCGATCCCAATGTCATCATGACCTATCTGGATGTAGCGCATGAATTCCTGCCCGAAGGGGCGGCGGATCTGATCGACAGCCAGGTTCTGTCGCTGACTTCGGCGGGGCGCACCTCGGCCGGCTGGGCGTCCTTTGTATCCTTCATGATCGCCACCATCGCCGCTCGCGCGGGGGTCGAGGCCCTGGTCCAGGGGCTGAATGCCGCCTATGGGGTGCGCGGCCATTCGACCATCTTCAGCTTTCTGCTGGCCTATGTGCTGACGCTGGCCATCGTGGGCATTTCGCTGGCGGGACTGGCGACCATCGTGATCGTGCCGCTGCTGCTGAATTTCCAGGTGTTCGAACAGATCCGGGGCTGGCTGGTGGCAGGCCTGCCCTGGGGGGCGATGTTCGTGCTGGTGATCCTGGGGATCGGCATCCTGTATCGGTATGGCCCGAACGTGAAGACGCCGCGCACGCCGGTCTTTACCTGGGGCGCCCTGTTCGCGGCCTTTCTGTGGGCCGTGGCCTCGGTCGCGTTTTCAGCCTATCTCAGCAGCTTCAACAGCTACAACCGGATCTACGGGTCGATCGGCACGGTGGTGGCGCTGCTGATGTGGTTCTATCTGGCCGGCTTTTCCGTGTTGCTGGGCGCGCTCATCAATGTCGAGATCGCACGCCGCCGCCGTGTCCGTGCCGCGCGCGAGGCGCGCGCATCCCTGGTGGCCGAGGTGCAAAAGGCGGCGGAATGACCCGCCGCCCCATTCACGCGGAAAAAGGCTGCCTCAGGCTGCGTCCAGCCCTTCGGTCGAGGCGAAGAACATCGCTTGGCTGACGGCGGATCGGACCTGCTCCTCGGTATAGGGCTTGGAGATCAGGAAGGCCGGTTCGGGCCGTTCGCCGGTCAGAAGACGTTCGGGGAAGGCGGTGATGAAGATCACCGGCACATCGCCCATGTCGCGCAGCAATTCGTTCACCGCGTCGATACCCGACGACCCGTCGGCCAGCTGGATGTCGGCCAGGATCAGGTCCGGACGGCTTTGCCCCGCCAGCTCGATGGCGGCGGAGTGAGTACGCGCCACGCCCGTCACCTCGTGGCCCATGGCCTGCACGATGCCCTTCAGGTCCATCGCGATAATCATCTCGTCCTCGATCACCATGACCTTGCCGCGCATCGACACGCTCATCTCGGACAGGGCGATGCCCACCAGTTCCTCGGCCTCGGCCGCGTCGATCTGCATCACCCGGCCGATCTGGTCATAGGGCAATTCCTCGATCGTGCGCAGCAGCAGGGCTTCGCGCGAATTGGCGGTCAGGCCGCGCAGGTGATCCTGTGCCCGCGATTCCCGCGCGGTGCGGTTGCTGTCGTCAATCGGCTGGCCGGAACTTTGCCAGATCGCGTGAAAGGTGCGGAACAGGCCGATGCGCGTATCGTTTTCGGCCAGCAGGATCGAACGATCCGACAGGATCGCCTCCAGCGTGGCGGCTGCGTAATTGTCCCCGGCGCGCTGGCTGCCGGTCAGCGCGCGCGCATAGCGCCGCAGATAGGGCAGCTCGCGCCCGATGGACTGGGCGAGGTCGGCTGACGACATATCTTTCATCCTTCGAATTTCGCATATTGCGCGGAACCTATCCTAACCCCTACAGGTTGGTCGAAGTGCGCACAAGATTTCCGGGACTAACAAAGTAATGACATCGAAGCGAGACGACCGTCGCAAGGCCGCAGTCGAGAAGCAGATAGACGAGAATTTGCGACGGGCCTTTGAACAGGATGCGACCGAACAGATTCCCGACCGTTTTCTTGCCCTTCTCGATCAACTGCGCGAGCAGAAGTGATTTCCCTGCTATGCGCGGCGACGCGACGGTCACGGTGACAGAATGAACAAATCCGCAACGATGGATCCCCGAGACCAGCTGGTGGACCATCTTCCCGCCCTGCGCGCCTTTGCGTTGTCGCTGACCCGCGAAGGCGCTGCCGCCGACGATCTGGTCCAGGACACGATCGTCAAGGCCTGGACCAACATGGACAAGTTCCAAGCTGGCACCAACCTGCGCGCCTGGCTGTTCACCATCCTTCGAAACACCTTTTATTCGGCCCGCCGAAAGACCAAACGCGAGGTCAGCGACACCGACGGCATTCACGCCGCACGCCAGGCCACGCGGCCCGAACACGACGGCCGGCTGGCGATGAAGGACTTCCGGGTGGCCTTCAAGCAACTGCCCGACGAACAGCGCGAGGCGCTGATTCTGGTCGGAGCCTCGGGTTTTTCCTATGAGGAAGCGGCCGATATGACCGGGGTGGCCATCGGCACCGTCAAGTCGCGCGCCAATCGCGGGCGTCGCAAGCTGGCGGAACTGCTGCATCTGGAAAACGGCGAGGAACTGGACATGACCGATCAGGCGACCCTTGCCGTGATGGCGTCCAGCCACACCATCGCACGATAAGGAGGGCCGGTGTTCCGGCGGATCAGCGATCGACTCGAATTCACGCGCAGGCTGGGATTCCGGCTTGGTGCCTTGCTGTCGGTCGCGATCCTGCCGTTGGGACTGATCTCTCTGATTCAGAATTTCAATCTCGTGAGCGAAGCCGAGCGTGGCTTCGAGATCGCCCTGCTGGGACGGACCGCATCGGCTGCCGCGGGCGAACGCGCGCTGTTGCAAAGCGCGCTTGGATCGGCCGACGCGCTTGGACCTGCCGTGCTGGAATCGCTCGACCGTCCCCAGGTCTGTTCCGATCTGATGCGCAACTTCATCGAACCCAGCGCCACTTATGTGTTTGCGGGTTTCGTGCCGCTGAACGGCCGCAGCACCTGCAACTCGGCCAGCCGCGGCGAGGTTCTGGATCTGAGCCTGTCGGAAGGGTTCAAGACCTTCATGGCGGATCCGGGAACGCTTGTCACTGCCGTCGCCTCGGGTGTCATCACCCGTCGGCCTGTGATCGTCGTGATGCAGCCGCTGTATCGCGACAGCGAGATGCTGGGCTATATCGGGCTGTCGCTGACCAGCGAATTGCTGCGGTCCACCCACACCGTCGGCAATGGCAATGACGGCGCCCGCATCGTCACCTTCAACCACAGGGGAGAGATTCTCACCGCGGGCAAGGATGCGGCGGCCAGCATCGACGATCTTTTGCCGCGCAACGTCCCCTTGGCCAGCCTGCTGTCACAGCCTGAAACCACCTTCCGCGCCCCAACCGGCAGCGGCGAGACGCGCATGTTCACCGTAGTGCCGGCGGTGCCGGATCTGGTCTATGCGCTTGGTAGCTGGTCGCCCCGATCCGTGGGCGCGGGCCTGTTCCAGATTTCGCGTTTCGGGGCCGTGACGATCCCAATCGCGCTGTGGCTCGTGTCGCTGGCCGTCGCCTATTTCGCGGTGTTCCGCATGGTCCTGCGCCACATCAACGTTCTGCGTGGCCAGATGCGCCGCTTTGCCATCGGCAATCGGTCCGAACCCCCCCCGGTCCTGTCCGATGCCCCGACCGAAATCTGCGATGTCAGTCAGACGTTCCACAATATGGCCCGCATCCTGATCCGGGACGAAGAGGCGATGGAGGAAGCGGTTGTTGAAAAAACCGTTCTGCTCAAGGAAGTTCATCACCGGGTCAAGAACAACCTGCAACTGATCGCCTCCATCATCAACATGCAAAGCCGGATGATCGACGACCCCGATGCCAAGCGGGTTCTGCGGTCGGTGCAGGATCGCGTCGCCGCGCTGGCGACGATCTATCGCAACCTGTACCAGGCCGAACATTTGGATGCGGTCGAGGCCGGGCGTCTGGTCTGCGACATCATCAATCAGATGGTCAGCGCCTCGGTCGAACCGGCCAGCGACCTGCGCATAGACACGCATATCGAAACCCTGACCCTGCTGCCGGATCAGGCGGTCCCCTTGTCCCTGCTGGCGACCGAGGCGTTCACCAACGCGCTGAAATACGCGCGCCCCGCACCGGGACGGGATGACGCGCCCTGGGTGCGGGTCGGCCTGAAGACTGTCGCGCCGGGCAGGGCGCTGCTGGAAATCGCCAATTCGATCGACAGAAACGCGGACCAGACCGAAGGAACCGGCCTGGGCAGTCAACTGATCGAGGCGTTCACGACCCAGCTCAAGGGCCAGGCCACCGCGCAGGTCGAGGCCGACAGCTTCGTTCTGCGGCTTGATTTTGTCATCGACGAGGTCAATGCCTTGGCCGAAGGACGCAATGTGGTGCTGACATCCGCCGCGCGCCGCGGTGCCCGGCATTGACGGTGCGATGCTGCCTTGCGCGCTTTTGCAGGGTGTCTATCTTGCACCCATGGATACGCGCGACGGCTTTGATCTGACGACCGGCAGGGGGCTGATGGCATGTCCGCGCTGCGATGCCCTGCATGTCGAGGAAGAACTGGACGCGGGCGAGACGCTGCGCTGCGTCCGGTGCGGCGGTCTTCTGGCCAAGCCGCGTGGCGGTGCCTTTGTTCAGTTGATTGCCCTGTCCTTCACGACGGTCGTGCTGATGATGGGGGCGATCTTCTTTCCGTTTCTTGAAATCTCGCGCATGGGGTTCGGCAATGCGACATCGCTGTTCGGGGTCGCCTTGGCCTTTGCCGATGGCGTGCTGCTGCCTTTGGTGCTGGCGGTGATGGTGATGATCGTGGGGCTGCCGGTGCTGCGGGCGTTCCTGCTGGTCTATACGCTGGCCCCTCTTGCCCAGGGCCGGGCACCCTATCGCCATGCCGCACGGGCCTTTCGCTGGACCGAATTGCTGCGCCCCTGGTCCATGGCCGAGATTTTCGTGATCGGCACCGCCGTCGCCCTGGTCAAGGTCGCGGGGCTTGCCACCGTTCATCTGGGACCGGCTTTCTGGGCGTTCTGCGCGCTGATCCTGGTCAACCTTGCGTCGCGCGGGTTCATGTGCCAGACGACCATCTGGGATGCCATCGAGGATGCCGGCCTGCCCACCGACGGGCGCGAAGCGGTCGGAGGCCCCGTTCCATGACGGCCGGGGCCGATGAAGCGCCGCTTGCCCCGGTCATGACCGCCCATCGGGCAGGGCTGCTGGGCTGCCGGTCCTGCGGCCGCGTCTGGCCCCAGGATCACGCCATCTGCGACCGCTGCGGCGCGGCCCTGGTTCCGCCGGACCGGCGCGGTCTGCAATACGTCTGGGCGTGGTGGCTTGCCGGGCTGGTCATGTATGTGCCCGCCAACCTGTTTCCCATGATGCGAACCCAGACATTCGCCGGATTGCAGGGCAGTTCGGAAGCCACGATCCTGGAGGGCGTGGTCGAACTGATGCATTACGGCAATTACGACATTGCGATCATCGTCTTTGTCGCCTCGGTCATCGTGCCGATGGCCAAGTTCCTGTCGATCGCCTGGCTGGCGATGGTGGCCGGGCGTCCGGCGACAGTCGAACAGGCCCATACGCGGCTGAAAATCTATGAAGTCGTGGAATTCATCGGCCGCTGGTCGATGATCGACGTCTTTGTCGTGGCGATCCTGTCGGCCTTGGTGCAGCTGGGCTTCGTCGCCTCGATCCATCCTGGCCCGGCGGCCGTATCCTTTGCGCTGTCTGTTGCCTTCACCATGCTTTCCGCGCAAAGCTTTGATCCAAGACTGATCTGGCGCGGCTTGCCGCTGCGAAGCCGGACGGACGACCAGGGGAAGGACTGACGCCACGATGACCGACCAGCCGCCGCCGAGACCGGCAAGTCCTGTGCGAAAAAAAGCCGTGCGGGCGGCACAGGCCGGCATCAACGTGATCTGGCTGGTGCCGATCATCGCCCTTGTCGTGACCGCCGCCATCGCCTGGAACGCCTATGCCGCCCGCGGCGCGGTGATCGAGGTGGAATTCGCGGACGCCACCGGCGTCACCCCCGGCGAAACCGTCCTGCGCTTTCGAGAGATCACCGTGGGCCAGGTGGAATCGGTCAGCTTCACGGCGGATCTGTCGCGCGTCGTGGTGGAAATCCGGGTGGACAAGGATGTGGCCCCCTACATCGACGATCAGGCCGCCTTCTGGATCGTCCGTCCCCAGGTCACGGCCCAGGGGGTGACGCGGCTGGACACCGTTCTGACCGGATCCTTCATCGAGGGTTACTGGGACGCCACCATCAACGAACCCCGGACCCGCTTTGCCGGTCAGGATCGCCCCCCCTTGGTCCGAGAGGACACGCCGGGAACCCGCGTCACGCTGTCGATGGAAGATGCCGACGGCATCAGCGAAGGCGCGCCGGTCCTGTACCGCGGCGTGCAGGTCGGCCGGATGGAGAACCTGCGCCTTGCCGAAACCGAGGATCAGGTCATCGCCGACGCCTTTATCGAAGCTCCGCATGACAAGCGGCTGACGACCTCGACCGTGTTCTGGGACACGTCGGGCTTTTCGCTGTCGCTGGGCGCGTCGGGCGTGTCGTTCAACGTGAATTCGCTGTCGTCGCTGTTGCAGGGGGGCGTGTCCTTTGACACCCTGGTCAGCGGCGGCCAGCCGATCAAACCCGGTCACACCTATGCCTTGCAGCCCGACGAGGACACGGCCCGCAACGACATCCTGGCCAGCGACAATGCGCCGCCTCTGCGCATCAGCATGTTGATCGACGATTCTCTGGAAGGGTTGGCAAAAGGCGCCGATGTGCAGTTTCAGGGATTGCGCGTCGGTCAGGTCACGGATCTGGCCGTGTCCCTGGACGAACCCAGAGGAGAGATCCAGCAGGTCGTGACCATGGCGATATCGCCGTCGCGGCTGGGGCTTTCCGGCGAGGCCACCCCCGATGATGCCCTGGCCTTTCTGCAACAGGCGGTGGGCGAGGGTCTGCGGGCGCGCGTTGCCAGTGCCGGATTCCTGGGCACGTCCCTGATGGTCGAACTGGTCGAGATCGCGGATGCCGCGCCCGCCAGCATCGATACCCAGGCCGACCCCAACCCGGTCATCCCCTCGGTTCCCGGCGATCTGGACGATTTCAGCGCAAGCGCCCAGGGCTTCCTGTCCCGGATCGGCGACCTGCCGATCGAGGAAGTGCTGCAATCGGCGACCGACATGATGAACAGCGTCACCGCCATTGCCAGCTCCGACGACACCCGCGCCATCCCCGGCAGTCTGCGCGAGACGCTGGACCAGGCCAGGGGGGCGGCGACCGACATCGGCGGCATGGCCCGCGATCTGCGCGAGGTGGGCACGGCCGAAAACCTGGCCCGGCTGGTGGACGAAGCCGCCGCCGCCGCCGAGGCGGTCAAGCTGGCCGCCGCCGACGCGCCCGAGATGGTGGACAGCATCGACGCCGCCGCCGCCGCGGTCGAGGAATTCGGCTTTGCCGAGATCAGCGCCCAGGCCGAAGGCATTCTGGCCGACCTGCGCGCCATGCTGGGCAGCGAGGATGCCGAACAACTGCCGCGCAACCTGTCCGACACGCTGCAAGCCGCATCGGGCCTGCTGAACGACCTGCGCGACGGCGATGCGGCAGGCAGCCTGAACAACGCGCTGGACAGCGCCAGCACGGCCGCCGACCGGGTGGCCGCATCGGTGGACCGTCTGCCGCAACTGATCCAGCGTCTGGAAGCCACGGCCGCGCGTGCCGATGGGGTGCTTGCCGCCTATGGCGATCGTTCGGCCTTCAACAGCGAAGCCGTCAACATGCTGCGCGAACTGCGCCGCGCGACCGAGGCGTTCGGATCGCTGGCCCGGCTGATCGAACGCAACCCCCGCGCCTTTATCCTGGGACGATGACGCCATGACCCTGCCCCTCCGCCTGCCTGCCGCACTTGCCTGCCTTGGCCTTCTGGGGTTGGCGGCATGTTCCGACCCCGAAAAGACCGCGCGTTTCCTGATCGATCCGCCCATGGGGGAACGGGTCGAAAACCGTCTGGGCAGCGCCGAACTGAAGGACGTGTCACTGCCGGAATACGCCTCTGGCCAAGAGGTCGCCTTTCAGTCCGAAGACGGCGCCGTCCGGTCGAACCCCGACAATGTGTGGGCCGACAATCCGCAGCGCGCCTTTACCCTGTCGCTGGCCCGCGCGATTTCGGACGCCTCGGGGGCAACCGTGATCGGCGAACCCTGGCCCCTGGCCGAGCCCCCGCAGCGCGTGCTAGAGGTGCGGGTCGAAAGGGCGCTGGCGCAGGCCGACGGCGTCTATCGCCTGTCGGGCCGCTATTTCGTGGCGGACGATGGCAGCGGCGCGGCCAATCACGCCCGCAGCTTCGACATCGCCGTGCCGATGGCGGGCGTCGGACCGGGGGCTTCGGCGGCAGCGGTGTCGCAGGCCATCGCGATCCTGGCCCGGCAGATCGCCACCCTATCGGGACCGGGCCGCACCATTGCCACCACCGCCCCCGCCGATCCCTTTGCGCTGGATCCGCTGTTCTGAGAAAAAAATTTGGCGGATGGATTGAAAACCATCCGCCAAACCACCCGCACAAAAGACAGGAACACTGGTTAAAACAGGGGATCGGGCGGGTTGTCCCGGACCCGGTAATAGCCGGGGCGGGATGCAGGGTCGTCGCCCGGATCGGCGCGCCCCATGACGCGGACAATGACCGGCAGGACGAACTGGTCGAACGTGCGCCGATCCGGGGCGAAGGCACCGGGACGCCCGATGCCTCCGCAGTCTTCGCAATCCTCGATCCCGCCCCAGCAATTTGGGCAGGCACCCAGGGCGCAGGCCAGCATCTCGACACGATCGACAAGAAGCTGGTTCTCCTGCTCGAGCCGGCGGAACGCGGCCCAGCTTGGACGGTCGGAGCCAGCCAGAGGAACACTGGCTCCTGCCCGCCCGGATATTGCCGCGATCAGATCCTGCTGCGCGTCCTGGGCCGGCATATCGTGCACACCCCCCGGCCGACCGCCCAGCAGTTGAAGCGCGGCAATCACGTTGTTGAAATCAGGAATGGTGTCGCCCGGCATGTCCGTCTTCCCCGTTGCTGCCAAAGTAGCCGTCATCCCGTGCGACCGATGATCGCCTTCAATGGAATCACTATCCGCCCGTGCCGTGAAACGGACGTGAATCGCATCGGTGAAAAAACGTAAGATTGGCGGAATCGCGTTCTTCGAGGTCAGAACTCGCGGAATTCTGCAGGAAAAGCGACAATGGGCGCCGGATCGGTGGATCCAATTGGCCGCGCCAAGGCGCGAATCGCGGCCCTGCTGCCCGGCCTTCGGCCCTGGGACAGTTGACCGGCCAGCCATCGGGCCAGTTGCGGCGCGGCCATCGACGTGCCCGATGAAAGCGCAAAGCCGCCGCTGTTGCGCCCGCAGACGATCCTGTACGGATGGTTGACGCTGGCGTCGACAGGCGCCCGGCAGTCGCCTGGCTGCTCGTTCAAGAGAGGGTCCGACTGCTTGTCAGACAAAAGCGATGTATAGGCCGTGGTCCTGGCGCTTTGCGCGTCCACCGCCCCGCCGCGCAGCGGCCATCGGCCGGTGGCATAGGTGTTGACCGTATCGGCCCGGATCACTTTGGGACTGCCGCCGTTATCGGCATCCGTCAGGATCGGCCGTCCGGCCATGTCGTAAGCGCGGTAATCGGGATCGTGAAACCAGCTTTGCCGCGCCGCCTTGCGAAAACCGCGGATCACCTCGTCGCGCTGCGCGGACAATTCGTAATCGCCCTGCGGCAAGTCGTCCGGGATGCCGATCTGCCATTCGCCCGGCAGGCCGAAAGGGTCGCCAAGTCGTGTGGGGCAGGTCGGCGTGGCGATGACGACGATGCCGTCCCGGTGGGTTCCGTCGGGAAATGCCGTGGGGGTATAATAGACCCACGCAAGATCTGCCCCGTCCGGTCCCCTGAGGATGGAAAACTGCCGCGGCGCCGTAAAGATCGTCGTTGCGGGCGCCAGTCCGGGCGCGGCAAGGGAGACCTTCAGATCGGCCCCTGGCGAATTCCGATACCGCGGGCCCCAGATCTCGACGGCATTGATGGTCGGGTCGTCGGCCGGCAGCCGCCAGCCAAGCTGCTGGCCGGGGTGCAGCCGCGCCCGCAGGCGCCCCTGCCGATGATTCCCCGCCGGCAACACGAAATGGATCGGACCCAGGCCGTTGACCTTGCCATCGGATACGGCATCCATGAATCGCTCCAGCGGGCTGGAGCCATCGCGCGGCCCTGCCGTCAGCCCCATGCTGAGGTTGATAACCACGGGCAGTTCGACCGAATTCCTGCGATGCCTGCCCTGTCTTTCGATGTAACGGCACAAGCCGCAGGCGCGGCTGATGATGAACATGATTCCGGTCAGGATCGGGACCGGGGCCAGCACCCCCATCGAATCGGCGGTAATCAGCGGCGGCAGGCAAACCGCGATCAGCGGATGGTCCTTTCCCTGTTCCGTGCCGGGGTCGAACCCCGCCGCCAAGGGCGCCACCGCCGCGCCATGTCCGGTTTCGAAGGCCCCCGACGGCGGGGCGTTGGATCGCGTCATGTCAACGGCGCCGGTCAACCGATAGATGGCATCTTCGCCAGCAAGGTCGCCGTTCGCCACATCGCCCAGCATCCGCGACAGGTCCACCCCGCGCCATTCGGCCCCCGACGGCAGATCCGCCGCGACCGTTTTTCCGCGGCGGGCATCCTGCAACCAGACCGACGCGACGCGGCTGCGGTTTCCCGGCATGGTAAATCGCTGATGCACGAACGGGACCGCATCGTCGATCACGCCGATGATGCAACCTGTCTTGCGGTCCGGCAGCGCGTCGTCCGGCAGATAGCGGAAGGCCTCGTCGTCGAAATTCTCGGCCCTGCGGGGGTCGAACTGGTCGTTGCGGGCATCGGGCGACAGAACCTGGGCAGGATCCTCCAGGAATTCCGTGAACAGTTTCGACATGCTGTCGGCCAGCACCCGTATGGGGTCGCCGTCCTCGCGCAGCGCCAGAATGGTCGGTTCAAGCCGGAAATAATCCGCCTTGGCCAAGCGCGCGATTCCGGCCTTTTTCGCGTCGCGGTCTGCGCCCTGCCGGTTCTGGAAATAATGAAGATAGGGCGACATGGCAAAGCGTTCCTCGCCATATGCTTCCTCGGGTTCGGACCAACCGGGCGAGGGCGGGGAATCGGATCGGGATGTCACGACCACCGGTCCTTCCATTCCTGCGCGGCGTGCTGGCACAGCGATTCCCACAGGGGGGCGGGACGCACATCGAAGGCGGTGCCGGTCGTGGTCGAATCGTCACCGTTCTTCAACATCTCGGCCAGAACGCCGTAATGGAAATCGCGCGGCCCCGTTCCGACCCGGAATTTGCTGCCGTCGAATTCAACCGATGGAACGGTGGCCGGGACCGGAGGCTGTGCCGTTGGCCGTTGCAGCCCCCGCGCCATCATATAGCGCCCCAGCTGGATGCCCAGGATCGCGCCCGCCGCGCTGTCCACGGGAAAATGCACCCCCGCCACGGTCCGGTTGATCGCGATGCGGGACGCCAGGCGATATGGCTGGCTGTCGCCCTTTGCCCCCCCCGCCGGATCCGTCAGCAAGGTCAGCATGGTGGCCAGCGTAAAGGCCTGGGTCGCATGCCCGCTGGGCAGGGACGGATGCGCGGGTTCGGGGATCGGCGGCTGGACAAGCGGGCTGAATTGCGTGGGACGCGGACAGCCAAGCGCCAGCTTGATCCGCATGACCACCGGCGTGACGACCGAAAGCCCCACCTCCAGCATCTCGATCACGGCGGGGGTGCGTTCGGGCGACAGCGGGATGATGCTGGCGAAAAAGGGGATCAGGTATTCCTGCTGCACCAGGATTTCGGCCAGCCGGTCCGACCGCAGTTCGGCATAGGTGCCGACCATCGGCACGGCGGCTTGGAGTTGAGCGATCTCGGGCCGGGTGATCCTGGTCAGCGTTCCCGGACGCGTGGCGTTTCCCGCCTTGCGCAGCAGGACCGTCACCGACCGGGCCGTGGCCCTGTTGTCTGCGCTCGGATAATCCTGTGCTGAAAAAGCAATGTCTTCCATCAGTTCGGACACCAGAACCGAGTGGCGGAATTCCGGCATCAGGCGCCGCAGGCGGTCGCCGATCGTCAGGTTTCCATTAGCGCCGGCCTGGGCCGCGACCTGTTCGGTCCCGACGATGGCGTCGCGGGTCCGCATCAGGGCCGCGGCCACCAGCGATCCGTTGCGGGATCCCGCCTCATAAGCGAATTGGCCTTGTTGCCCTTGTTGGCCCTGCTGACCTTGTTGGCCTTGCTGCACAGACATGGCAAAACCTCATTAACCAAAATGAATCGAAAACACTGTATCTTTGCCGTAAGGGAAAGCGTAACACGACTCCGCCCTCCGCCTATAGATTTGTTTGATGCAGCCCCTGACGCTTCACCTCATGGGACCGATCGAGATGACCGGGCCGGGAAACGTCCGGTTGACGCCGCGCGGCATGCGCGCGCGCGGGGCCTTGGCGGTGATGGGCAGCGCGGCATCCATGCGGGTGCTGCGCGCCCGGTTGCAGGATCTGCTGTTCAGCACGCGCGAGCCGGACCATGCCAATGCCAGCCTGCGCCAGGTGCTGCGCGAAATCCGCATCGGCCTGGGCGATGCGCGCGACGCCCTGACCAGCGGGCCGGGATGGGTGGGGCTGGACGCCAACATGGTCCGGCTGGACATGATGGCGCGACCGGGACCGGACGGGCAGATGCCCGAATTTGCCGCCGATCTGGACATCGACGACCCCGAATTCGAGGACTGGCTGCGCGATGCCCGGATGCACGCGGAACAGGCCGTCACCCCGGCTGCGCCGGAACAGGCCCTGCTGCCGGTCCTTTTGACGGCCGATCCGATCGCCAGCGATCCCGATTGCGGCGTGATTGCCGCCATGATGATGGGCGAGGCCGCGGGCCGGGTCTGCGACCTGGTTCCGATGGTGGCGATGCCGGACCGGGCCGAGCCGGGCCAGTCGGCCATCGTGTTGTCGGCCATGGCCAACCGGCTTGGCGACGGGATTCATCTGCTGGTGAAGCTGAGCCACCGTCCCAGCGGACGGCTGTTCTGGTCACACAAGTTCGTGCTGGACGCGAGAGACCTGAACGGCGGCATGAAAGATTGCACCGCCCAGATCTGCGTCGGCATCCTGCGCGTCCTCGAGGCCCTGCGCACCGTCGACACCGCGCTTGTCGTGTCCTTAGCCGATGTGTTCAGCTACAATCAGGCGCGGCTGCATCGCGCCGAACAGGCGCTTGCGGGAATGGATGATGGGGTCAACGCGTCCCTGACGATGGCATTGCGGGCATGGGTGCTGACCACGCAGGTCTTCGAACGCCTGGTTCCCGATCCGCAGCGCACCATCCAGGAGGCAGGAGAGCTTGCCATAAGGGCGCGCGAAGCCGATCCCTACAGTGCCACCGCCCTGGCCGTGGGATCGGTCGTCGAAGGCTATCTGAACCACGGCCAAGTCAGCTTCTGGCTGGCGCAGCAAGCGGTGCAGATGGATGCACGCAATCCTGCGGCGCGATATGCCTATTCGCAGGCGCTGACCGATCTGGGGCGCCACAAGGAGGCGCACCGCGAAGCCCAGGCGGGCCTGGCCGAGGCGCTGTCGGTCCTGAACCCCGCCACCTGGCAGATGCGCATGGGCATCGCCCTGACCCGGCTGGGCCAGTTCGACAACGCGGAACAGCGGTTCGAGGCCGTTCAGCAATTCGCCCCGGAAAACCGCCCCTCGCTGCGGTTCCTGGCGGCCCTGCGATACCGCCGCCGCGACGAGGCGGGCGCCCAAGCCGCCCTGCACCTGCTGAAAAAGGTCGAACCCGGCTTTTCGCTGGAACGGATGCGCAGCGACGATTATCCGGTGGCGACGCTGCGCCAGGGCGGGCTTCTGGGCGTAACGCGGTCGGGGCTGATCTAGCCCGACGGTCCTTCTTCGTCCAGGATCCGCTCGGCCTCCTCGACCATCGGGTTCCAGTCGAACCGGGTCACGATGATGCCGTGATCGTTATAGCCGAACCGTTTCTTCTCGGTCTCGGTCGCGGTCAGGTGGTCGTTCAGCACCCGCATTTCCCTAAACGACCATGTGCGGATCGAGGAATGGTCGTAAAAGGAATCCGACACCATGATGTGATCCAAGGATTCCATCTGGTTCCTGAAGACATATGTGTAATAGACGTGCCGGAACGACCGAAGCTGTTGCAGCTTTTCGACGGTGTAAAGCCCGGTGTCCGATTTCGTGCCCGCCGTGCTTTTGGCGAAGAAGCGGTATCCGGGATTGCCGGTCAGCAGTTCGGTCGATACTGATGTGGTCGCGTCGTTCAGATCGCCGATGACCACGACGGGCCTGTCGTTGCGGCGCATGGCGTCGTTCAGGATGGCGCGCAGGGCACCGGCCTCGACCATGCGGCGGACATGGGACACCACAGTCTGGGCAATGAACCGGTGGCGGCGCAGGACCGGGTTGCCGGGGTCGTCCTGCAAGGCCGTCGGACCCTTGGATTTCAGGTGGGCCACGAAGACGGTGATGTCGGGCGTGCCGTCGGCCTTGTTGACCAGCACCCGCAGTATGGGGCGGGAAAAGCGGCGGATGGTGACGCTGACCGATTCCGCCGCGTCGCGCGATTCCGTCAGGTCGATGAAACGGGCGTCGTCGGGCAGATCCTCGATCCATTCCGGTTCGGCCTGGATCATCCCCTTGCGCACCGCCAGGGCGACCTGGATGCCGGGCGGATCGGTGGTGCGGGCCACCAGGTCGTAACGGCCGCGCAGCGCGGGACGGTCGAAGATGTCGGCCAGGGCCTCTGCGTCCCAGCATTCCTGAAAGCCGATGATGTCGGCGCCGATGTCGTTCAGGACGCGTTCCGAAAACGCCAGTTTCGCGTCGTATTCGCCCTGGGTCCAACCCTCGGCGTCATAGATCGGCCGGCCCGGCAGGTTGAGATTGAAAAGATTGAAACTCGCGATGCTGATGTCCTTGCGTGCCATCATCATGCCTGTTCAAGAAGGACCGGTCCTGAAGGGCATCATAGCACGGCTTTGGACAACGCCCTATGCCATCCGTGCCAGGATGTCGCCGTGCAGCCGCGATCCCGCAACGATCATTCCGTCCACCATCGCCCGCGGGCTGTTGAAGCGCATGGGATGGCCATGGCGGTCGGTGACGGCCGCGCCCGCCCGTTCGGCGATCAGGCTGCCCGCGGCGATATCCCATTCCCAGACGCCGCGCAGCGACAAGGCCGCGTCGAAGCGTCCTTCGGCTACCAGGCACAGCCGCCAGGCCAGGGACGGGCGGAATTCGCGGGTAAAGGGCGGGATCTGCCCGTTCTTCCAGTGTTCGGGATCGGTGGCCGACCTGTAGGTCAGGACGCGCGCGTCCCGGATGCCCGCCAGGCTGGGCCGGATCGGCTGGCCGTTCAACAGCGCGGAACCGTCCGCCGCGGCGGTAAACGTCAGATCCATCGCGGGCAGATGCACCACCGCCGCCACGATCCGGTCGCCGTCGGCCACCGCCAGCGAATGGGCAAAGCCCTGTTGGCCCGCGATGAAGGCGCGGGTGCCGTCGATCGGATCGATGATGAAGCAGCGCCGGGCATCCAGGCGCGAGGCGTCGGCCTTGCTTTCCTCGGACAGCCAGCCGTAATCGGGCCGCGCGCCGGTCAGCATAGCCTGCAAGGCATCGTTGACGGCCAGATCGGCCTCGGTCACGGGGCCTGCGTCGTCGGGCTTGTCCCAGGCCTTGGGCGCGTCACGCCAGAAGGACAGGGCGATCCGGCCCGCCTGCCGCGCGGCGCCGGCCAGCAGGGCCAGATCGTCCTCAGGCCCCGGCAACGGTCATTCCTTCGACCAGCAGGCTGGGCACCTCGGTCCCGCGCCAAGGCAGGGCGTCGTTGGCGGCCACCAGCGTCATCAGCATGTCGCGCAGGTTTCCGGCAATGGTGCATTCGTTGACCGGATAGGCGATGCGGCCGTTGTTCACCCAGAACCCTGCCGCGCCGCGCGAATAATCCCCGGTCGTGCCGTTGATCGACGCGCCCAGCATCGATGTGACGACCAGCCCCGTGCCCATCCGGGCGATCAGGTCGTCCTGCGTGACCGTTCCTGGCGTCAGGATCACGTTGCTGGTCGCGGGCGACGGGGCCGAGGATATGCCTCGCGCCGCCGATGCGGTGCTGGCCATTCCCAGCTTGCGCCCGGTCGCCAGATCCAGCGTCCATCCCTGCAAGACGCCGCCTTCGACGATCCTGCGCGCCCGCGTGGGTAGTCCTTCGGCATCGAAGGGGCGCGAGGACGGGTATCGCGGGCGATGGGGATCCTCGATCAGGTCGAATCCGTCGGGCAGAACCGGCCGACCCAGATCCTTGCGCAGCCAGCTTGCGCCCCGCGCCACGGCCGCGCCGTTAACCGCAGACAGCAGGTGCCCGATCAGCGACGCGGCGACGCGTCGGTCATAAAGGATCGGAAAGGCCCCGGTGGGTGGCTTCCTGGATCCTGCCCGCGCCAGCGTGCGTTCGGCGGCCAGCCTGCCGATGTCTTCGGGGGTGGGCAGATCCGCGGCCCAGACACGCGTTTCACCGGCATGGTCGCGTTCCATTGCCAGCCCCTCGCCGGTGATCGCCACACAGGACAGGGAATGGCCGCTGCGTCCGTAACCGCCCGAAAACCCGTTCGATGCCGCAAGCCACAGAAATTGCCGGTTGAACGCCGCATGGGCGGATTCGACCTGGGAAATGCCCGGCATGTCGCGGGCCGCGGCCTCGGCCCGCAGAGCCAGGTCTTGCAGGGCATCAGGGGCCGGATCGGGCCGGTCGTCGGCGATCTGCAAATCCCCGGCATCGCGGTGGCGGGCCAGCTGGTCGGGATCGGCCAGCCCCAGCATGTCATCGACCGGCGCCTCTCGGGCCATGGCCACGGCGCGTTCGGCCATCCGGGCGATCGCGGACGGACTGTGATCGGATGCCGAAACGCAGGCCTGCCGCCCGCCGATCAGAACCCGCAGGCCGATTTCGACGCCTTCGGCCCGGTCGGCCTGTTCCAGCGTGCCGCCGCGCACGGCGATGCTGGTCGACTGGCCGCTGGCCGCCAGCGCGTCGGCGGCGTCCGCCCCGGCCCGCCGAGCCGCTTCGACCAGCGATTCGGCCAGCGTTTGCATATGCACGGCTGACATTCGCGCCTCTCTTTGTTGATGTGATGTTTGGGGACGGAACGCCCCGGCCCGGACGTATGTGCCGACGCCTATTTGACCTGCTGGCCGTTGGCAAAGATCTGGCCGCCCTCGCGGAATTCGATCGTCGAGGTCAACTGGTCGGGGTTGCCCTCGGCGGGCCTGGCGAACATGGTCAGCATCATGCGGACGGCCATGACCCGTTCCTGCGGCAGAAAGCCCAGGGAAACCAGCTTGTCCAGCAGGCCGTTCACGCCTTCGAACGTGCCGTCCAGCGTGCCCACGGGTTCGTTCGGATTGGCGCCGAATTTCAGTTCCCCGGTGATGTCGGCCTTTGCCCCCACGGCATCCAGGGCGACCTTGTTGACCGTCAGCGTCTGCGGAACGAAGGGCGGGGCGGGCGGTGTGCCCGGTTGCGGCTGCGACATCGCCGGATCGAACAGGTCGGAGGTCATCACGACGTCCCCGGCCAGATCGACCGTCACGCTGGCGGGATCGCGCGGCAACTGGCTGCCGGGGTCGAACAGGTTCCAGATGCCTTCGGCAAAGGTCAGCCCTTCCACCCCGTAGGCCAGCTTGAAGGACTGCGCGGCGTCGGCCCGGCTGATCGGAAACAGGATGTCAAAGGACGTGCGATCCGCTGCATAGCTGATCGGAAAGGGCACGGTGCTGACGGTCATCTCGGCGGCGATGTCCGTGGTGCTGCCGGTATAGCCCATGCCCTGTTCCGACATCGTCAGGGCCATATCGGCCGCGCCGACCGTGGCCTTGCCCGTGCCCGTCTGATCCTCGCCCGATTCGCCCTTGGCAGTGAAATCGAGGTTGGCCTCCATGGATGCAAAGGCGAAGCTGCCGCCGATGTTCAGACCGGCGGCAAGCGCCTGGACCATCTGCGTGTTCAGATCAAAGGTCCGGGACGGCGTATCGATCGTGCCGGCGGCGGCCAGATCGGCCATCCTGGCCTGAAGGTTCAGCGTTCCGCCGCCTGTTCCCTCGGGGTCTGCCGGAACGTCGCCATCGATGGCGATCGATCCTTCCGCCGCCCTCAGATCGAAGGTCGTGTCCGAACCGTCACCGGCAACGACGCGCTGCGTCCCGGTCAGATCGGTCAACGCGGCGTTGACGGGCATGGTGGCATCGGTCTGCGGACCCACGGGCATCCGCATGTCCATCACGACGGACGGATAGCTGTATTCGTACAGCATGTCGTCTGCCGTGCCCGACACAAGCATCTCGTTTCCCGGAACCCTGAGGGTGCCGGTCACGGACATGGGAACCATTTGCGGCGCGGCGGTCGGATCGGCCGGGGCCGGATCTGCCGGGGCCGGATCGCTGGGGGCCGCGGTGCCGTCGGTGGGCGCGTCCTCGGCCGCCTCGGCGGGGGCAGCGACCTCGAATGTGCTGTTCAGCGTCACGTCGCCATCGATCACCACGCGCACCTTCGCGTCGCCGGTTTCCTGCAAGGTCAGTTGCGGCACGGTGATGGCGGTGTTGCCGCCGTCGTTCTGCCTGGACAGGACGGCATCCCGGACGGTCAGCGTGCCCCCCGCATCCTCCACCGCGCCCGACACCTCATAGCCATAGTCGGCATAGGTTTTCTGAAGGTTTTCCCAAACCTGGGCCGGGGTGACATTGGCCATGACCGGCGCGGCGCCGATGACAAGCGCCAGGGTCGAGGTTGCAGCAAAGCGGAACATGCCAAAGACCTTTCGAAACGTCGTTGTGTGTGGGATTTGTGGCACAGTGACCCCGGAACGCCAAGGGAGCAATCGCGTGATCCGTTTCGTGAACCGGGATGGCCTGGCCGTCGTGACCATCGACCGTCCGATCCCGCGCGCCTGAGGGATCGGGTGGGGCCGTCCCGTGCCAGGATGATCCTGATGGCCGGGGCGCGGATCGACGCGGATCAGGCCCTGGCCTGGCCGCCGACGCCCTGTCCGCCGCATCCGGCGATGTGGCCGTGGTCAAGGCGAAGATCCTAGGTCCGGTCCGGCGGAACATTGTTCCGGCCATGCCGTTTTCCGGCAGGCTTTGTCCCTGTCCGGGCGCCAAGGCCGCAAGCCCGGTCCTTTTTCGGCCTCGACGCTTGCGGTTCCGGCCATCCCGGCGCATCTCAAGGTCAAGAAGATCAAGGAGTTTTTCATCATGCGCCATCTTGTCCTGTCCGCCGCCCTTGCCCTGTCCGCCGCCCTGCCCGCCGCGGCAGAGACGATCCGGGTTGGCATGTCGGGAGGCTATTTTCCCTTTACCTTTACCCGCGCCGACGAATTGCAGGGGTTCGAGGTGGATCTGATGAATGCCGTGGGCGAGATCACGGGAGACGACATCGAATTCGTCACCATGTCCTTTTCCGGGCTGATCGGCGCCCTGGAATCGAACCGCATCGACACGGTGGCCAACCAGATCACCATCACCCCCGAACGCGAGGCGAAATTCGCCTTTACCCAGCCCTATGTCTATGATGGGGCGCAGGTGGTGGTGAAGGCCGGCAACGAGGATGCCATCACCGGCCCCGAAAGCCTGAAGGGCAAGTCGGTCGCGGTGAACCTGGGGTCGAACTTCGAGGAATTGCTGCGCGCCCTGCCCTATGCGTCCGAAATCGACATCCGCACCTATGAATCCAACATCGAACAGGACACCGCGCTGGGCCGGGTCGATGCCTTCGTGATGGACCGCGTGTCGTCCTCTCAGGTGATCGCCCAAAGCCCCCTGCCGCTGGCGCTGGCGGGCCAGCCGTTCAGCGAAATCCGCAACGCCTTGCCGTTCCGCAACGACGACGCCGGGCTGGCCTTGCGCGACAAGGTGGACGCGGCCATCGCCCAGCTGAAGGAAAACGGCACATTGGCCGACATTTCGCGGAAATGGCTGGATGCGGACGTGACCAGGCCCCTGTCCGCCGCCGCTGAATGAGGCCGCTCGACACCGCCTACATGTGGGATCTGGTGCCGATCATTCTCGGCTATGTCCCGCTGACGCTGGGAATGGCGATCGCCGCGATGGCGGCGGCGCTGATCCTGGCCGCGCTGCTGGCCATCGTGCGCGTCTTGCGCGTGCCGGTGGCCGACGGCGCGGTGGCGGTGTTCATCAGCTTTTTCCGCGGCACGCCGTTGCTGGTGCAGTTGTTCCTGTTCTATTACGGATTGCCGCAACTGTTTCCCGCGCTGACCAGCATCGACGGGATCACGGCGGCCGTGATCGGGCTGACATTGCATTTCTCGGCTTACATGGCCGAAAGCATCCGGGGCGCGATCCTGGGCGTGGACCGCAGCCAGTGGGAAGCCGCGCAATCCATCGGCATGACCCAGGGCCAGGTGCTGCGGCGGATCGTGCTGCCGCAGGCCTCTCGCGTGGCCGCGCCGACGCTGATGAACTATTTCATCGACCTGATAAAAAGCACGTCGCTGGCCTTTACCCTGGGCGTGACCGAGATGATGGGCGCCGCCCAGAAGGAAGCGGCGGGCAGTTTCCTGTATCTGGAGGCGTTCCTGGTCGTCGCGGTGATCTACTGGATCATGGTCGAGGCGTTGTCGGTCGGGCAACGATGGATGGAACGCCGTCTGGGAAAGGCCGTGGCGCGATGACCTGCGAGATCGACATTGCCGGACTGACCAAGCGGTTCGTGACCAACACGGTTCTGGACGGCATCGACCTGTGCCTGAAGCCCGGCGAGCGCGTGGCGATCATCGGTCCGTCCGGCACGGGCAAATCCACATTGCTGCGCTGCCTGAACTGGCTGGACCGGCCGGACGCCGGTCGCATCGCGATCGGCGATCTGTCCGTCGATGCGGCCCACGCCTCGCGCGCGGAGATCTTGGCCCTGCGGCGGCGGACGGGGTTCGTGTTCCAGAACTATGCCTTGTTCGCCAACAAGACCGCGCGGCAGAACATTTCCGAGGGCCTGACCACCGTGCGCGGCTGGTCCGCAGCCAGGGCCGCCCAGCGGGCGGACGAGATCCTGACCCAGATCGGTCTGGCCGACCGAGGGGACAGCTATCCGGCGGCCCTGTCGGGCGGCCAGCAGCAGCGTGTGGGCATCGGCCGGGCCATGGCGCTGGAGGCCGACCTGCTGCTGTTCGACGAACCCACCAGCGCGCTGGATCCCGAATGGGTGGGCGAGGTGCTGGATCTGATCCGATCCATTGCGGATGGCCGCCAGACCATCCTGATCGTCACCCACGAGATGCAGTTCGCGCGCGAGATCGCGGACCGGATCGTCTTCATGGACGGCGGGCGGATCGTCGAACAAGGAACCCCGTCCCAGATTTTCGGCGATCCACAGGATGAACGCACGCGCGCCTTTCTGCGCCGCGTGGGTTAGCGCAGGCCCGCCGTCTGGTAATAGACATTCACGTCGCGGGCCGTGTCATAGCCGATCCCCGACGCGATGATGCAGCTTGTGTCATCCGCCCGCGGGGCCACCAGCGTCCAGGTGCCCATCTGGTCCGACGCCCACAGCTCGGTTGCGGCATGGCCGTCGCCCGGAACCGGGGATTCGTTGAAATCCTGTTTCAAGGTCAGCCGAATCTCGGCGTCAGCCGCGCAATAGGGCTGGTCGCCCACCGCCATGTCGGATGTGGGCATGTCCTGCGCCTGTTCCAGCAGGGTGGCGGTATCGACGCCGGCCATCGCGGGCCAGGCTTGGACCGGCTGGTCCGGACGCGTTGCTGAAACGGCGGGCACGGCCATCAAGGCCACGACGCTGCCGGCCAGTCCAAGGCGGGCGATGCGGTGGGCGATGCGGGTCATGGGTGCGGCCTTTCGTCAGTGTTTGCTGGCAATGAAACGTGCCACCACCACGCGGGGTTCCGGATCTGCCCGTGACGCGGCGTTGCGCCGCCGGTCAAAACCGGGCAATCCTGTCGGGGAAACAGGCTGATGCGACAGGAGCGATGGGGCGTCATGGCAATACTCTTGGCGGATGTGGGGGGCACCAACGCCCGTCTGGCGATCGCGCGCAACGGCAGCATCGACACGCAGACGGTGACACGCTTTCGCGGCGACGATCACGCGACCTTTGACGACGTGGTGCGCCAGTTCATGCAGGAACAGGACCAGCCGCGCATCAGCGCGGTCTGCGTCGCCGTGGCGGGGCCGGTCAGCGGCGGCAAGGCCCGGCTGACCAACCGCGACTGGGATTTCGACCAGGACCGGCTGGCGCGGCTGACGGACGCCGATCAGGTCCGGCTTATCAACGACCTGACCGCGCTGGGCTATGCCACGCCCGTGCTGGGCGGCGGCGGGCTGGCCACGTTGCGCACCGCGCCGGCCGACCGCGCGCGCAACGGGCAGGCCCTGGTCGTGAACCTGGGCACCGGCTTCAACGTCTGCGCCGTCCGCAACCTGCCCGGCGGCGCCATCGCCGCGATGGAGGCCGAAGAAGGCCATACCAAGCTGCCCGTCCACATCCATCAGCGGCTGCTTGACGCGGTCGGTCCCGATGCGATCAAGGGTTTCACCTCGACCGAAGAAGCCTTTGCCGGGCGCGGCCTGTCGCGCCTGCACGCCGCGCTGACCGGAACGGCCCCGGTCCGCAGCGAGGAAATCGACCGCGCCGCGGACGCGGGCGATCCGGCGGCCTGCGCCACCTATTTCCTGTTCACTGACCTGGTGGGCCTTTTGTGCCGCGAACTGGCGCTGCGGTTCATGCCGCTGGACGGGCTGTTCCTGGCCGGCAGCGTCGCGCGCAGCATCGCCGATCGGATGGATCATTTCGACGCCAGCTTCCTGGCCGATCCGTACATGCGCCATATCCCTGAAAACACGCCGGTCTTCCTGATCCGCGACGACATGGCGGCGCTGCATGGGTGTCTGGCCGCTTTGTCCTGACGGCAACAGATCACGGAAAGCTGAAGAGCTGCCGCTTTTTTGCCCATGATTTGCTGGATTCGGCCTGTCGATCCTGTTCAAATGGCCCCAAAGCAAGAACGGGCAGGGCAGGAACGATGCGGGCATATCTGCGGGCGGTGCTGGTGGCCGTGGCCACGGCGGGCGTTGGCGGCGCGGTCTGGGCGCAATCGTCATCGCCCTTTTCGGGCCTGTTCGGCCGGTCCGACGACGAAGGCCCCGTATCGCTGCGCTTCCAGGTGCAGGGCGGCGACGGTCTGGATCGGACGCTGCGCAATGCCTCGCTGATCGCGGGGGCGTTGTCGGAAGACCGCACCACCGGCCAGGACGTGCTGGCCGCCGCCCGCGCCGATTACGCGCGAATCCTGGGCAATCTGTACGACCGGGGCTATTATTCGGCGATCATCAACATCACGCTCGACGGGGTCGAGGCGGCCGAGATCGCGCCTCTGGACGCGCCGGCCATGGTCCGGCAGGTCGTCGTCAGCGTCCAGACCGGGCCGCAGTTCCGCTTTTCCCGCGCCGCCATCGCGCCCGTCGCGCCGCGTACCGACCTGCCCGCCGAATACCGCCAGGGACAGGTCGCGGGCACCGGCATCATCCGAAACGCCGCCCGCGCAGGGGTCGAAGGCTGGCGCGACGTGGGCCACGCCAAGGCTGATGTCACCGGGCAGGACATCACCGCCGATCACGTCGCCAACGTCGTGGACAGCCGGATCGCCCTGTCGCCCGGTCCCAGCGTCACCTTTGGCCGGCTGAACCTGCGCGGCTACGACCGCATGAATCCCCGCCGGCTGGCCAAGATCGCGGGCCTGCCCGAAGGCGAACGTTTCGACCCCGAGGAGATCGAGGACGTGCGCAAGCGCCTGCGCCGATCCGGCGTCTTTTCGGCCATCACGCTGGAGGAATCGGAAACCCTCAATCCCGACGGCAGCATGGACATCAACCTGACCGTGGTGGAACAGAAACCCCGCCGCGTCGGCGCGGGGTTCGAAATCTCGACCACGGACGGGGCGATGGTGTCGGCCTATTGGATGCACCGCAACCTGCTGGGTGGCGGCGAACGCCTGAGGATCGAAGGCGAGGTCAAGGACATGGGATCCGATACCAGTGGGCGGGATGACCTTGTCACCTTTCGCATCGACCGGCCCGCCACCATCACGCCGGACACGACGGCCTATGTGCTGACCTCCCTCAGCCGGGAACGCGAGGAGGATTACGACGCCGATACCGGGACGGTCGGGCTGGGCTTCAACCACGTCTTCAGCGACCGTTTCACGTTCGACACGGCGATCCAGTACCAGTTCTCGCGCGTCTACGACGATCTGGGCGAAACGGATTTCCAGGTTCTGGCCCTGCCCACGGCGGTGATGTGGGACGCGCGGGACGACGAAAACAACGCCAGGCGCGGCTATTACCTGCAAGGCGAGGCCACCCCCTTCAAGGGCTTCGACGGCACCGATTCCGGGGTGCGCCTGCTGGGCGAGGGGCGGGCCTTTTATTCCCTGGGGGCCGAAGACCGCCTTACCTTGGCGGGCCGCGCGCGCCTGGGCAGCGTCCTGGGCAGCGCGATTCAGAACACGCCGCGCAATTATCTGTTCTATTCCGGCGGCGGCGGAACGGTCCGGGGCCAGCCCTATCAATCCCTGGGAGTCGAGGAGATCCAGGGACCGAACGGCCCGATCAAGACCGGCGGCGCCAGCGTGGCGACCCTGTCGGCCGAGGTGCGATGGCAGGTGCGCGAACGCATCGGCGTCGTGGCATTCGCCGATTACGGGCAGGTCTGGGCCGAAGACGGCTGGGGCGGAACCAGCGACGATCATTCGGGCGCGGGGATCGGCGTTCGCTACAACACGCCCATCGGGCCGCTGCGCTTTGACGTGGCCGGGCCTGCCGGGGGGGATACCGGCAATGGCGTGCAACTGTATCTGGGTCTGGGGCAGGCGTTCTGATGCGTGGGATCGGGCTGATGCGCACGATATGGCTGGTTCTGTTCGCGGTCCTGTTTCCGCTGTCGGTGATGGCGCAGACCGCGGCGGAGATTTCAGAGCAGGAGAGCGACGACCGGGGCTTTCTGACCCGGCTTCTGGAACGCAACCTGTCCAGTGCGGGCCGAGAGGTTGTGATCGACGGCTTTGACGGCGCCTTGTCATCGCGCGCCACCTTTCGCCGGATCACCATCGCCGATGCCGATGGCGCCTGGCTGACCCTGAACGACGGCGCGATCCAATGGAACCGGTCCGCCCTGCTGCGCGGCCGGATCGAGATCGCGGAACTGTCCGCGCGCGAAATCCTGCTGCCCCGCCTGCCTCTGGGCGAGGAGCGGTCGCCCACGGCCGAAGCGCGGGATTTCGAATTCGCCCTGCCCGAACTGCCGGTGGCCATCAACATCGACCAGATCCGCGCCGACCGGGTGGACCTGGGCGAACCCGTGATCGGCCTGGCCGCCGCGATTTCGCTGACCGGCGGAATGAGCCTTGAGGGCGGCGAGGGTCAGGCGAAACTGGCCATTCAGCGGCTGGACGGCCCGCGCGGGACATTCAACCTGGACGCGGGCTATTCCAACGCCTCGCAGATCCTGCGCGTCAACCTGACCCTGGACGAGGCCGCCGACGGGCTGCTGGTCAACCTGATCGACCTTTACGACAAGCCCTCGGTCGTGGCGGAAATCAGCGGCGAAGGCCGGATCAGGGATTTCGGCGTCGATATCAAGCTGGCGACCGACGGCCTGCCACGCGTGACGGGCCGCGTTTCGGCGGCAGGCGGGCCGAACCGGGCGGGTGATCCCGGCACCAACTTCAGCCTGCAACTGGGCGGCGACGTGGCGTCGCTTCTGCCGCCTGCGGACCGGACCTTCTTCGGCGACCAGGTCCAGCTTCGCGCCCAGGGCTGGCGCGGCGACGACGGCCGCTTGCAGATCCCCACGCTGAACCTTGTGACCGAGGCGCTGTCGCTGGATGGATCGCTGGCCGTCAATGCCCAGGGCGCGCCGCAGAACGCGCAGCTGGAAATTGCCCTGGGATCGGATGCGGGCGCCGCCCAGGTGCCGGTTCCGCTGCCCTTCGCGGGTGAAGACGCAACGGTTGAATCGGGTCGGCTGAATCTGCGATACGATGCGGCCCAAGGCCAGGGCTGGACGCTGGACGGCCGCGTCGGCGCGCTGGATCTGGGCGATGCGACGCTGGGCGAACTGCAACTGGACGGATCGGGCGCCGTCGTGCTGGATGACGGCAGCCTGTCGTCGGTCAGGGGCGGCATCCGATTCGGGTCGCGGGGGATGGCGTTTGCCGATGCCGGACTGGCCCAGGCCATCGGATCCGAGATCAACGGCAGCACCCGGTTCGACTTCACCCCCGGCAATGCCGTGGAGTTTTCCGACCTGTCGGTCGAGGGCACCGATTACGGGCTGAACGGCCTTGTGCTGCTGTCGGGCCTGGGCAGCGGCTTCGTGCTGTCGCTGGACGCCGATGCCCGCTATGCGGATCTGGCCCGGCTGTCCACCGCAGCCGGGCGCGACATGCAGGGCAGGGCGGATGCCAGCGTCAGCGGATACTACACCTTTCTGACGCGCGGTTTCGCGGTCAACGCCAGCGTGACCGGCACCGACATCGCCGTGGACCAGCCGCAACTGGACCGCCTTCTGGAAGGACGGTCCACCATCGCGCTGGATGCGCGGCGCGACGAAACCGGGATCGAGATCGAGCGGCTGGCGGTCAACGCCCAACGCCTGACGGCCGAGGCGCAGGGTTATGTCAACAGCTTGTCCAGCGACGTGACCGCGACCATTTCCATGCCGTCGTTGCAGGACGCAGATCCGAATTTCTCGGGCGCCTTGCAGGCGGATGCCAAACTGTCGGGCGCGGCGGGCCAGCGGCAGCTGACCCTCAGCGGAGAGACCGAAGATCTGCGCGTCGGCATCGAGGCGCTGGACAATGCTCTGGACGGAACGACGACCCTGACCGTGCTGGCGGCGGAAAAGCCGCAGGGATACGAGGTCGAGGTGTTCCGGCTGGCCAATCCGCAGCTGCGTGCCGAAGGACGCGGCAGCTTTGCCGCGGGCGCGCTTGACGCCAGCGTGGATCTGGCCGTGCCGGATCTGTCGGCCATCCGCGCGGGCTGGACGGGCGGTTTCGACGCCATGGGCCGGCTGACGGAACGGGACGGCACGCGATTCATCGACCTGACCGGATCGGGGCAGGATCTGTCCCTGGGCGTGCAGAATGCCGACGCCGCCCTGACCGGCACCACCCGCCTGCGCCTGTCGGCCGAGGAGCGTGACGGCACCGTCACCCTGCGCGATGTCCGGCTGACGAACGATCAGATCAATGCGACGGCGCAGGGCACCTATGGCCCCGGCGTCACGGACATTTCGGCCGATGTCGCGGTGGCCTCGCTGGCGCCCTTCGGTCCCGGCTGGCGCGGCGCGCTGGATCTGGCCGGCAGCTTCCGCGAGGCGGGCAACGGCGTGCGGCAGTTGCAGGTGACCGGCACTGGACGCGACCTCGCCCTGGGCCAGGCGCAGGTCGATGGGGCGCTGGCGGGGGAAACGCGCCTGGCCGTCACGGGTACCGAACGAAACGGCGTGTTCACCATAGAACAGGCCCGGATCGACAACCCGCGCCTGGGCGTGACCGCCGCCGGAACGGTCGGCGGCAACCGGACCGATGTGACGGCACAGGTGGATGCGCAGGATCTGCGTTTCCTGGGCAACGGCATCAGCGGCGCCTTGACCGCCCAGGCTCGGGTGATCCAGGAAGGCGCCGCCCGCCGGCTGAGCGCGACGGGCACGGCCAACGGCCTGTCGGTCGGCCAGTCCCGCGTCGATCCGCTGCTGGCGGGGCAGACGCGGTTCGACGTCGCGGCGACCCAATCCCAGGCCGGGCTGTCGGTCCAGCGGCTGACCGTGCGGAACCCGCAACTGTCCGTGCAGGCAGACGGCGATACCGCCAGCGGCATGAACGTCACCGCGCGCCTGTCCGATCTGGGCCTTCTGCAACCCGAATTCCCCGGTCCCCTCCAGGCCAGCGGCACGATCCGCGAAGACGGCGCCAATTTCGTGGTCGATCTGAACGCCACCGCGCCGGGCAACACCCGGCTGCAAGTCGCGGGCAGCGCGGCACGCGATTTCTCGGCCCTGAACCTGTCGGTCACGGGCAACAGCGACGCCTCGATCGCCAACACCTTCATCCGCACCCGCAGCATCGAAGGTCCGCTGTCCTTCGATCTGGCCGTGAACGGAACGCCGTCCTTGCAGGCGGTCAGCGGTCGCGTCCGGTTGTCGAATGGCCGGATTTCCGACCCCGGCGTCGGCATCCGGCTGGAAGGGGTGAACGCCACTGCCGATCTGGCGGGGGGGCGGATCACGATCGATGCCGATGCCAATGTCTCGAACGGAGGACGGGTCCGGGTCAGCGGACCGGTCGATCTTCAAGGCGGCACGCTGGATCTGGCCATCGTGCTGGATCGCGTGATCGCCCGCGATCCGAACCTTTACCAGACCGAGATCAACGGAAGCCTGCGCATGTCGGGCCGCAATGCCGACGGCCCGCTGATTTCCGGCGTCATCAATCTGGGCGAAACCGAAATCCGCATTCCCTCGACCGGGCTGGGGGGCGCCAAGGCGATCCCCGACATCAACCATGTCGGGGACACGCGGCCCGTCCGGTCCACCCGCGCCAAGGCAGGACTGGAGCCCTATCCCAGCGAGGCATCGCGCGAGGCGGGGCTGGCAGGGCCGCCATCGACCCCGCCGGCCTTGCCGCCCCGGCTGGATCTGGTCATCAACGCCCCGAATCAGGTGTTCATCCGCGGACGCGGTATCGATGCCGAACTGGGCGGGACGCTGCAAGTGCAGGGGACCACGCGCAACGCCATTCCCATCGGCTTTCTGGAACTGATCCGGGGACGGGTCGACCTGCTGGGCCGTCGCTTCGATCTGACCGAAGGCCTGGTGGAACTGCAAGGCAGCCTTATCCCGGTGATCCGGCTGGTCGCGGAAACCGACCGGGACGGCATCACAACCCGCATCATCATCGACGGAGAGGCGCGCGATCCCGAGATCACCTTCGAATCGTCGCCCGAACTGCCCGAGGAGGAGGTGCTGTCCCAGCTGCTGTTCGGCCAGGGTCTGGACAACATCAGCCCCTTGCAGGCCGCTCAGCTTGCCAATGCCATCGCCGTTCTGGCCGGGCGCGGCGGCGAAGGCATCATCGGCAACCTGCGCAACCAGGTCGGCCTGGACGATCTGGATCTGGCGACCGACGATGACGGCAATGTGCAGGTTCGGGCGGGCAAGTACCTGTCGGACAATCTTTACACCGACGTCGCGGTGGGGGCCGACGGCAAGAGCACACTGAACCTGAACCTGGACGTGACGAATTCCCTGACCGCGCGGGGATCGGTCGGCAGCGACGGCACACTGGGAATTTATTTCGAGCGCGACTACTGACAGGTCGCGCGGGGCCGGGATGTCGGCCCCGCTTGTCGGCACGATGCTGCCGACGCAAGAACCTGATGGGCGAAATCCCGCATTTTAATGATTTTGCAACAATTCCTTAATGCTTTCTGCCTTATGGTGCCGTGAATTTGTCGGCCACTGCAAAGGCGCCCTCATGTCCTATGCTTCTGCGAACGAACGGTATTTCGCGTCCCTGGTGAACCAGGCCCGTCAAGCTGAAGGGCTGGCCGCGCTGGGGCTGGAAAAGCGACTGAACGATTCGGCCGCCGGGCACAGCCGCTGGATGCTGGACCAGGATGTCTTTTCCCACAACGGCCTGGACGGATCCGGCGCCCGCCAGCGCATGGAAACGGCGGGCTTCGATCTGTCCGGATCCTGGATGACGGCTGAAAACATCGCCTATATCAGCGTCCGTGGCGAATCCGACCTGCGTGACGAGATTCGTCAGCTGCACCAGAACCTGATGAAAAGCCCCGGCCATTACGCCAACATCATGGGCGACGCCGCCTATCTCGGTATCGGGCTCGAGGTGGGGTCGCTGCGCGTGGGGGGCCGCGACTACAAGGTTCTGATGGCGACGCAGAATTTCGCCGACACCGATGGCGAGACGCGCCTGGACACCGGCCGCTTCCTCGCGGTCCCCGCGCCCAGGGCCGATGCCTCCATGCCGGTGCGGGCGGACTGGCTGAACAGCTTTGACGGACGGGCCTTCCTGACCGCGACGGCGGGGACCGTGCGCAACGACGATTATCGCCTGACGGGCCGGCACGATTCCGCGGGGGGCAGGAACGGCGACGACTGGATGATGGGCGGCGGCGGCAACGACACGCTGCGCGGCGATGCCGGCAACGACCGGCTGATCGGGGATGTGGGGGCGGATTGGCTGTATGGCGGCACCGGCAACGACACGGTGCAGGCCGGGACCGCCAACGACCGGCTCGCCGGGGAAGACGGAAACGACCTGCTGCGCGGCGATGCCGGCAATGACCGCCTGTGGGGCGGGAACGGAAACGATCGCCTGTTCGGCGGCGATGGGCGGGATGCAATGGCGGGTCAGGCCGGCGACGACTGGCTGATGGGGGACCGGGACAACGATGCCCTGTCGGGCGGCGGCGGCGATGACACCCTGAACGGCGGCGCAGGCAACGATCTGCTGAACGGCGGGGCAGGGGCCGACACGTTCGTGTTCGCCATTGGCGGGGGCACCGACACGATCCAATCCTATCAGCAGGGCCTGGACCGGCTGGTGATCGACGCCGACCGCTTGGACGCCGATCCCGCAAGCTTCATGCGCGATCACATGTCAAGGATTTCTGCGGGAATCCTGATCGACCTGGGGGACGGCGATCGCATCCTGGTGGCCGGAACCACCCTGACGGTGGCCGCCGTCGCCGACGACATCTTCGGTTTTTGACGCCACACAGGCCGAATGCGAAAAGCCCGTCAAAGAATTGACGGGCTTACTCGATAACCTACTGCGTTGAAGCAATTTTACTACGCGCTTTTAACGTGGCGCCTGGCGGATGGTTCCTGCGCCACGGCAAAAGTTACGAAAACGTTAACTGTGGGGCAGTCGTCCTGGCAGGAACTAGCCCGGCCCGCGTTCGCCATGATGGCAGGGCAGGCCTGGACACGGGAAATCCTGCGTCCTTGGCTGTCTGACGACCTCGTGCCAGCAAGGGCGGGGACACCAGACCGCCGCCCGCATTTTTCGGCCATCGGGCACCGCCTGCGGAAGCGCGGCCCACGGGGGTCGCAGAACCCTTGGACGGGCCGCCCCTTCCCGGCCGTCATCCGCCGGCCCAGCGGCCCTTGCGCGGAAACCGCGCCGGTCCCGGGGGATCCGGCGCCCGTCATGGCGCCTGAACCCTTGGCCGCAACCCCGATGGACCGTATCAGGCCTGACTGCGCAGGATCGCCTCGATCACCCGGTCAGCGGCATCCTCGGCGGACAGGGCTGCGGTGTTGACCACCAGTTCCGCCTGCTCGGGGGCCTCGTAGGGGCTGTCGATGCCGGTGAAGTTCTTCAACTGCCCTAAGCGTGCCTTCCTGTAGAGACCTTTTACGTCCCGTTGTTCGGCGACCTCCAGCGGGGTGTCGACATAAACCTCGATGAATTCGCCGGATGCCATCATGTCGCGCACCATCCGCCGCTCGGACCGGAAGGGCGAAATGAAGGCGGTGAGCACGATCAGCCCGGCATCGGACATCAGCCGGGCGACCTCGCCCACGCGGCGGATGTTTTCCACCCGATCGGCATCGGTAAAGCCCAGGTCGCGGTTCAAACCATGCCGCACGTTGTCGCCATCCAGCAGGAAGGTGTGTTTGCCCATCGCATGCAACTTGCGTTCGACGATGTTGGCGATGGTCGATTTGCCCGACCCCGATAGACCGGTGAACCAGACCACCTTGGCGCGCTGATTCTTCTGCGCGGCATGGGCATCGCGGTTCACGTCGGTCACTTGCCAGTGGATGTTCTGCGACCGGCGCAGCGCGAAATGCAGCATCCCGGCGGCGATGGTGGCATTCGTCATCCGGTCGATCAGGATGAACCCGCCCAGGTCGGGATTGTCGCCATAGGCCTCGAACGGGACGGGCCGGTCGGTCGAGATGTTGACGACGCCGATGGCGTTCAGGCCCAGTGTCTTGCTGGCCAGATGCTCCATCGTGTTGACGTTCACCTCGAACTTCGGCTCGGTGATGGTGGCGCTGACGGTCTGGGTGCCGATCTTCAGCAGATAGGGCCGGCCCGGCAGCATGTCCGATTCCGACATCCAGACCAGGGTCGCCTCGAACTGGTCCGCAACCTCGCAGGGGGCATCGGCGCGGGTAATCACGTCGCCGCGCGAACAGTCGATCTCGTCCGCGAAGGTCAGGGTTACGGACTGCCCCGCAACAGCCTGCGTCAGATCGCCGTCAAAGGTCACGATGGATTTGACGGTCGTGGTCTTGCCCGACGGCAGAACCCTGACCGGATCGCCCGGATGCACGGTGCCGGCGCTGATCTGGCCCGAAAAGCCGCGAAAATCCAGATGCGGACGGTTCACCCATTGCACCGCCATGCGGAACGGACGGTCCTGCATCGCCATGTCGCTGATCGGCGCGTCTTCCAGATGGCCCAGCAGGGTCGGACCCTGGTACCAGGGCATCTCGGGGCTTTTGGAAACGATGTTGTCGCCCTTCAGCCCGGAAATCGGAATCGGCAGAAAGCTGTCCATGCCGATCTGCTTGGCGAAATGGCTGTAATCGCTGACGATCTCGTAGAACCGTTCGGCCGAATAATCGACCAGATCCATCTTGTTGACCGCCAGAACCACGTTGCGGATGCCCAGCAGATTCACCAGATAGCTGTGCCGCCGCGTCTGGGTCAGCACGCCCTGGCGCGCGTCGATCAGGATCACCGCCAGATCGGCGGTGGATGCGCCCGTGACCATGTTGCGGGTGTATTGTTCGTGGCCGGGCGTGTCGGCCACGATGAACTTGCGCTTGTCGGTGGCAAAGAAACGATAGGCCACGTCGATGGTGATGCCCTGTTCGCGTTCGGCCGCCAGACCGTCCACCAGCAGGGCAAAATCGATCTCTCCCCCCTGGGTGCCCGACACCTTGCTGTCGTATTCCAGGCTGGCCAGCTGATCCTCGAAGATCATCTTGCTGTCATAGAGCAGGCGGCCGATCAGCGTCGATTTGCCGTCATCGACCGAACCGCAGGTGATGAAGCGCAGCATGGTCTTGTGCTGGTGCTTCACCAGATAGGCGTCGATATCCTGGGCGATCAGGGCATCGGTGACGTAAACGGGATCTTGGGCGGTCATCAGAAATACCCTTCCTGCTTCTTCTTCTCCATCGACGCGGCCTGGTCCTTGTCGATGGCGC
This sequence comes from Paracoccus sediminis, assembly GCF_900188295.1. GTDB lineage: Bacteria > Pseudomonadota > Alphaproteobacteria > Rhodobacterales > Rhodobacteraceae > Paracoccus > Paracoccus sediminis. Next base: position 150,118 of record NZ_FZNM01000002.1, on the reverse strand, counting down.
GGCCCTGGCGTTCGGAGGTGGTGGTCAGCAGCATTTCCTGGATCACCTCGGGCAAGGTGCGGGCGTTGGATTCCACGGCGCCTGTCAGCGGATAGCAGCCCAGCGTGCGGAACCGGACCGACCGCATCTGCGGCACCTCTCCGTCGCGCAGCGGGAAGCGGTCGTCATCGACCATGATAAGCAGCCCGTCACGTTCCACCACGGGGCGGGGTTCGCTGAAATACAGCGGCACGATCTCGATGTTTTCCAGATGGATGTATTGCCAGATGTCCAGCTCGGTCCAGTTGGACAGCGGGAACACGCGAATCGATTCGTCCCTGGCCTTGCGCGTGTTGAACAGCTTCCACAGTTCGGGCCGCTGGTTCTTGGGATCCCAGCGGTGGTTGGCCGACCGGAACGAGAAGATGCGCTCCTTGGCGCGGGATTTCTCCTCGTCGCGGCGGGCGCCGCCGAAGGCCACGTCGAAATTGTATTTGGTCAGCGCCTGTTTCAGGCCTTCCGTCTTCCACATGTCGGTGTGCAGGCTGCCGTGGTCGAACGGGTTGATGCCCTGGGCCATCGCTTCGGGGTTGTGATGGACGATCAGATCCATGCCCGCCGCCGTGGCCGCCCGGTCGCGCAGGTGGTACATGGCGCGGAATTTCCAGGTCGTGTCCACGTGCAGCAAGGGGAACGGCGGCGACGAGGGGTGGAACGCCTTGCGCGCAAGGTGCAGCATGCAGGCGGAATCCTTGCCCACCGAATACAGCATCACCGGGTTTTCGGCGTTCGCCACCACCTCGCGCATGATGTGGATGCTTTCGGCTTCCAGCCGCTGCAAGTGGGTCAGGGTCGCCGGAGTGATCGCGGTATGGGCCTGGCTGTTCATGGGCATCGACTTTCGTTTCGTCACGGGCGGGCGTTGTCCGGGTCGGGACGGTTTGCTATCCTTCAGCACCATGCAAGATGCAAGTTTCGAATAAAGAAAAACCTAAGTTTCCTGCATGTCCCCGGTCTGACGGAACGCTATTCCGCCTGCGTCGCCAAGGCCAGGCCATCGACCACGGCGGTGAATGCCTCGGACCTGTGCAGGCGTGCCTGGGGCATCGTCCGCGATGCCAGATCCGTGACCAGGCGCATCAGGCTGGAACCGCCGACCAGAACCACGTCGGCGATGGAACCGGCCCCGACCCCGGCGCGATCCAGCGTTTCCCCCAGGGCGTCTTCCAGGGCGCGTCCAAAGGGGCGCAGCGCATCGGCCAGCGACGCTTCGGTGATCGCCGCCTCCAGGCGGGGTTCGACAAAGCCCATGCCGATCCGCGCGCCCGCCCCGTCGTTGGCGACGATCTTGCCGCGTTCGACCGCAAAGGCCAGCTCGTGGCCCAGTTCGTCCGCCAGCACGGTGGCCAGCCGGATCAGCCGCCGTGGCTCCACGGCCAGCCGGGCCATCTGCCGCGCCAGCCTGAGAGTGTCGGGCGTATAGACAAAGGGGATATGCGCCCAGCTTGCCAGGTCGGCATAGACCGCGTTCGGCACCGGCAACAGGCCCGTGCCCATCTCTCGGCGCAGCTGCGATCCGTGGCCCAGCAGCGGCATGGCATGGCCCAGCGAGATCGCGGCGTCGAAATCCGTTCCCCCCAGACGGATGCCGTGGCTGGCCAGGATGCGCGCGCCGTCGCCTTCGGTGCGATACACCGAAAAGTCCGAGGTGCCGCCGCCGACATCCACGATCAGCCCGATCCGGCCCGCCGCCCCCATGCCGTGACAGGCCAGGGCCGCGGCTTCCGGCTCGGGCATGAAGGCCACCTCGTCAAAGCCCGCCGCCTGATAGCAGGCGCGCAGGTCGGACAGGGCACGGGCATCGCGGGCGGGATCGGGGTGGAAATGCACCGGCCTGCCCGACAGGGCGCGGCGATGCGACAGGCCGGTCGCGGCCTCGGCCCGGCGGCGCAGTTCGGCCAGAAAGGCCGCGATCACATCCGCGAGGCTGCGCCGCCTTCCGCCGATCAGGCGCGATTCGTGCAGCAGCGGCGTGCCCAGGACGCTTTTCAGCGCCCGCATATAGCGGCCTTCCTCGGCCGCGACCAAGGCGTGGGACGCGGCCTCGCCGATGCGCATGGTCCCGCCGCGGGCGGGAAAAAAGACCGACGTGGGCAGCGTATCGGCCCCGGATTCGATCGGCACGCGCCGCACCGTGCCGCCATCCAGGACGGCCACGGCGGTGTTCGATGTGCCGAAGTCTATCGCAAGCGTGCCGGTCATGGGCCTTTGGGTGTCTTGGCGGAAAGGCCGGCTGGCTATCGGGTCATGGGGCGGCCGGCAAGGGCCGCGATGCCGATTTCCGCCAAGACGGGTTGACGCCGCGACCAAGGATGCAACAGTCACAGGACAGCGGCCAATCCAAGGAACAGGCGCGACGGCATGACAGATCCCCATCCCGCCACGCCCCGGCCCGACACCGCGTCCGAGCCGGACGATCCGGCGGTCACGCCTTTTCCGCTTATCAGCGACATCTCGGCCGCGCGCTGGCTGCTGGTCTTCATCATCGCCGCCGCCATCTATTTCTTCTACGGCTTTCTGGTGCCGGTCCTGGCGGCCACGATCATCGCCTTTGCCAGCTGGAACCTGTCGCGCAGCGTGCAGCGCGGCCTGGAAATCAACCGGACCACCACCGCCGCGCTGTTCATCCTGGTCATCGTGTTCTTTCTGGTCGTGCCGATCACGATGGCGCTGCTCTATGCATTCCGCGAATTGCAGCAATGGATCTATTGGGGGTTTGCGGTCAATGCCAACGGCGCGCCGACGCCCCTGTGGATGCAGCAACTGCCGCAGATCGGGGACTGGATCGACGAACAATGGTCGCGCCATGTCGGCCGCCCCGGCGCCATCGCCGAACTGGTGCAGCTGACCAGCGGCAACACCATCGCCTCGATCTATCGCAGCGTCCTGGCGGCAGGCAACATCGCCTTTCATCTGGCGCTGAACCTGCTGTTCATGCTGATCGCGCTGTTCGTGTTCTATCGCGATGGCCACAAGATCGCAGGCCAGATCGACATCATCGGCGCGCGCATCCTGCCCGTCCGCTGGGAACGGCTGTCGCGCGTGGTGCCGCTGACGATCAGCGCCACCGTCACCGGCATGGCCCTGATCGCCATGGGCGAAGGGGTGATCCTGGGCATCGCCTACTGGATCGCCGGGGTGCCGTCGCCGGTCACGCTGGGGGTCATCACCGGGATCATGGCGCTGATTCCGGGCGGCGCGCCGCTGTGCTTTACTCTGGTGTCGATCTATCTGGTGGCCAGCGGGTCGGCCTTGGCGGGGGTCCTGCTGTTTTTGTGGGGATCGGTCGAACTGTTCATCGTGGACAAGACCATCCGGCCGGTCCTGGTGGGCGGCCCGGTCAAGATGCCGTTCCTGCCCACGTTCTTCGGCCTGGTGGGAGGGGTCAAGACCATGGGCATCGTCGGCCTGTTCGTGGGTCCGGTGCTGATGGCGCTGCTGGTGGCCATCTGGCGCGAATGGCTGCGCGAGATCCGGTCTCATGCCGCAAAGCCCTTGAAACCCGACCCGCCGTGAATATGATGCCGCGCCATGGCGTGTGCTGCGTGCGCCCAGGGAAGGCCCTGAATACGGAGACTGGTTGAACCGTTTCTGACAAAGGGGGCTTTCATGGCAGGCCGCATTCAAAACACCATCCGCAAGTTTCTGGACAACGGAACCGCCGGGGGGCTGCTGCTGATGGCGGCCGCAGCCTTGGCGCTGATCGTCGCCAATTCCCCCCTGTCCGAGGCGTATTTCAGCCTCCTGCACGCCTATGTCGGGCCTATGTCGGTGGCGCATTGGATCAACGATGCGCTGATGGTGCTGTTCTTTCTGATGGTCGGGCTGGAAATCAAACGGGAAATGGTGGACGGCCACCTGTCGTCCTGGCCCCGGCGGATCCTGCCGGGCGTGGCGGCGGCGGCCGGGATGGCGGTTCCGGCCCTGGTCTATCTGTTCTTCACCGCCGGAACCGGGGCCACGCACGGCTGGGCCATTCCGTCGGCCACCGACATCGCCTTCGCGCTTGGCGTGCTGTCGCTGCTGGGGCCGCGCGTGCCGACCTCGCTCAAGGTGTTTCTGGCCGCCCTGGCGATCATCGACGATCTGGGCGCGGTGATCGTGATCGGGCTGTTCTATACCGCCGACGTGTCGCCGATGTATCTGGGTCTTTCGGCCCTTGTGGTGGCAGCCCTGGTCGGGCTGAACCGGGCTGGCGTGATGCGGCTGTCGCCCTATCTGGCGCTGGGCGCGGTCCTGTGGTTCTTCGTCCTGCAATCGGGCATCCACGCCACCATCGCGGGCGTGCTTCTGGCGCTGACCATCCCGCTGAAGCGCACCCCCGCCACGCCCGAGGCGCGGGGATCGGAAAGCCCGCTGCACCGTCTGGAACATGCGCTGATCGTGCCGGTGTCGTTCATCATCATCCCCATCTTCGGGTTCGCCAATGCCGGGGTCAGCTTTGCCGGTCTGGGGGCCGAGGCTTTCCTGGCGCCCGTGACGCTGGGCGTCGCGATCGGCCTGTCCCTCGGCAAGCTGGTGGGAATCTTCGGCGCGGTGGCCATCCTGGTCAAGCTGGACTGGGCCGACCTGCCCGCGGGCGCAAGCTGGATGCAGATGCTGGGCACCACGCTGCTGTGCGGGATCGGCTTTACCATGAGCCTGTTCATTTCGCTTCTGGCCTTTACCGACCCGCTGTTGCAGGACGAGGCCAAGATCGGCATCCTGATGGGATCGTTGGTCGCGGGCATCGCCGGCTATGTGATCCTGCGCCTTGCCAAGCGCGAAGCGCCGCGCCGCATGGCCGCAGCCGAATGATCGGCGGGCCTTGCCGGACGGTTCTCAGACGGGCCAGAAGGCCAGGATCAGCGGCACCCCGGTCAGCACGACCAGGATCGACAGGGGCAGGCCCAGCCGGGGATAGTCGCTGAAGCGGTATCCCCCCGGACCCATGACCAGCGTGTTGCACTGATGCCCGATAGGCGTCAGGAAATCGCAGCCTGCGCCGACCGCCACCGCCATCAGGAACGCCTCGGGGGCATAGCCCAGGGTGCCCGCGAAGGTCACGGCGATGGGGGCCATGACCAGGACGGTGGCGGCGTTGTTCAGGAACGGCGTCACCGCCATCGCCGCCACCATGATAAGCGCCACCGCGCCCCACACGGGCAGGCCGGTCGCCACGTCCGACAGCCAGGCGCCGATCAGGTCGGTGCCGCCGGTCGTCTGCAAGGCCTGGCTGACCGGGATCAGCGCGCCCAGCATAATCAGCAAGGGCCATTCCACCGCGTCATAGGCGCCGTCCGCGCTGATCGCGCCGGTCAGGATCATCAGCACCGCCGCGCCGAAAAACGCCGCCGCCACCGGCACAAGCCCCATGGCCGTCAACCCCATCGCCGAGGCCAGGATCAGGATCGGCAGCAATTCCTTGCGCACGCTGCCGATGCGCAGGCTGCGTTCCGCCAGGGGCAGCAGGCCCAGGGTGCGGATGCGTTCGGGCAGCAGTTCGACCGGCCCCTGCAACAGCAGCACGTCGCCCGCCTGCAAACGCGTCTTGGACAGCCGTTCGGTCATCCGGTGGCCCGACCGCGACACCGCCAGCAGGCTGATTCCCTGTTCGTCGAACAGCCGGATGCTGCCCACGCTTTTGCCGATCAGGCTGGAATTGACAGTGGTCACGGCCTCGATCACGCCGACCTTGCTGGCGGGCAGCTCCAGTTTCAGCGCGGTGTCGTGGCCCGCCAGTTCCAGACCGCCCTTGGCAACCGCCCGTTCCAGCCCGTCGGGTTCGCCGCGCAGCAACAGGATGTCCCCCGCCTCGATCATGGTGTCGAACAGCACGACCTTGCGCCGTTCCCCCTTGCGGATCAGGCCCGTTACGGTGATTTCGCCGTCCGCCAGCCCGATCAGACCGCCGATGGTCATGCCGACCGGAACCGATCCCTCGGGCACCGTCGCCTCGGTGTTGTAGTCGCTGATCTTCACCGCTTCGCCCAGGGACGCGGTGGCGCGGCGGTCGGACGGCAGCAGGCGATAGCCGAACAGCAGAAAGACGATGCCCACCGCCGACAGGCCAAGACCCACGGGGGCGAAATCGAACATGGTGAAGGGCTGGCCGGTCATCTCCTCGCGCACGCCCGAGACGATGATGTTGGGGGATGTGCCCACCAGCGTGACAAGCCCGCCCAGCAGCGATCCGAAGGCCATCGGCATCAGGTACAGCGACGGCGATTGCCCGGATTTCCTGGCCATCTTCAGCGCGGCGGGCATCATCATCGCCAGGGCGCCGATGTTCTTGACCAGCGCCGACATCAGCGTGACCGACCCGACCAGCACCAGAAGCTGCACCCGCATGGTGGTCAGCTTGCGCACCAGCCAGCGCAGCACCGCCTCGATGATGCCGGACCGCGACACGGCGGCGCTGACCACCAGGGCGCTGCCCACGATGATGACGATGTCGTCGCTGAACCCGGTGAAGGCGTCGTCCGGCGATACCGTGCCCGCCAGCAGGGACGCCAGCAGGGCCAGCATCGCCACCACGTCATAGCGGAGCCTGCCCCAGATGAACAACACCATCATCACCCCGACGATGGCAAAGGCAAGCATCTGCTGTGCTGTCATGATTGGTCCTGTCTTGCACGCCCGGACACGGGCGGCAGTCGCAGAACCGCCCGGTCGGGGAGTTGGTTGCCATGCCGGGCGGATCGGGCAGAAAGATTTATCCCCTGCGACCGGAATGACGCAAGGCGGGTGGACCTGATGCCGCAGGGCCGCGCTGGCATCTTGCCCTTGCGGCCACAGTGCTTACCATGCGCGCGGAACAATCTTGACCGGAAACGGACACAGCCCGGCCCGCCACGGCCGCGGATCACAGGAGACATGACATGGATGACAAGACCCCCAGCGCCGGCGCCATGTGCCCCATCCAGCACGGCGGCAATCGCAACACGCGCGCCAAGGCGCGGTCGAACCGCGAATGGTGGCCCGAACAGCTGAATCTGAAGATCCTGCACCAGAACAACGAACAGTCGAACCCGCTGGGCGGCGACTTCAACTATGCCGAGGCGTTCCGCAAGCTGGACCTGGACGCCGTGAAGGCGGATCTGCGGGCGCTGATGACCGACAGCCAGGACTGGTGGCCCGCCGACTGGGGCCATTACGGGCCGCTGTTCGTGCGCATGGCCTGGCACAGCGCGGGCACCTATCGCACCGCCGACGGGCGCGGGGGCGCGCGGTCGGGGGCGCAGCGGTTCGCGCCGCTGAATTCCTGGCCCGACAACGTGAACCTGGACAAGGCCCGGCGCCTGCTGTGGCCGATCAAGCGCAAATACGGCAACAGCCTGTCCTGGGCCGACCTGCTGATCCTGACCGGCAATGTCGCGCTGGAATCGATGGGCTTCAAACCCTTCGGATTCGGCGGCGGGCGTCCCGATGTCTGGGAACCGGCCGAGGACATCTATTGGGGGTCCGAGATCGAGTGGCTGGCGACCTCCGACAAGGAAAACAGCCGCTGGTCGGGCGACCGCGAACTGGAAAGCCCGCTGGCCGCCGTGCAGATGGGCCTGATCTATGTCAACCCCGAAGGCCCGGACGGCAAGCCCGACCCGGTGGCCGCCGCCCGCGACATCCGCGAGACGTTCAAGCGCATGGCCATGAACGACGAGGAAACCGTGGCCCTGATCGCCGGCGGCCACACCTTCGGCAAGACCCATGGCGCCGGAGAGGCCAGCCATGTCGATGTCGATCCCGAAGGCTCGGCCATCGAATTGCAGGGCATGGGCTGGACCAGCAAGTTCGGCAAGGGCCATGGCGCCGACGCGATCAGCAGCGGGCTGGAGGTCGTCTGGACCCAAAGGCCGACCGAATGGAGCATGGGCTATTTCAAGAACCTGTTCGAATACGACTGGGAACTGACCAAGTCCCCGGCGGGCGCCTGGCAATGGCAGCCCAAGAACGGCGCGGGGGCGGGCACGGTGCCGGATGCGCATGATCCGACCAAGCGCATCGCGCCGGGGATGCTGACCACCGACCTGTCGCTGCGCGAGGATCCGATCTATCGCGAGATCTCGCTGCGGTTCCTGAACAACCCCGACCAGTTCGCCGACGCCTTTGCCCGCGCCTGGTTCAAGCTGACCCACCGCGACATGGGCCCCAAGGTTCTGTACGAAGGCCCCGAGGTGCCGTCCGAGGATCTGATCTGGCAGGATCCGGTGCCTGCGCCCGACCATCCCCTGATCGACGCGACGGACGTGGCGGCGCTGAAGGAACAGGTGCTGGCCTCGGGCCTGACCGGGCCGGAACTGGTGGCGACCGCCTGGGCTTCGGCCTCTACGTTCCGGGGGTCGGACTATCGCGGCGGCGCCAACGGTGCGCGCATCCGCCTGGCCCCGCAAAAGGACTGGGAGGCGAACCAGCCGCAGCAGCTTGCGAAAGTGCTGGGCGTGCTGGAAGGCATCAAGGCCGAGTTCGACGCCAAGGGCGCCAAGAAGGTGTCGCTGGCCGACCTGATCGTGCTGGGCGGCGACGCGGCGGTCGAGGCCGCGGCCAAGGCTGCCGGTCATGACCTGTCGCTGGACTTCATCCCCGGCCGGGGCGATGCCGCCCAGGACCAGACCGACGTCGATAGCTTCGACTGGATGGAGCCGCTGGCCGACGGGTTCCGCAACTATCAGCGCCAGAAGTTCAACGTCCCGGCCGAGGAACTGCTGATCGACCGCGCGCAGCTGCTGACCCTGACGGCGCCGGAAATGACCGTGCTGGTGGGCGGATTGCGGGCGCTGGACGCCAACTGGGATCACACTGGCCATGGCGTGCTGACGAACCGTCCGGGGCAGCTGACGAACGATTTCTTTGTCAACCTGCTGTCGATGGACACGGTGTGGAAGGCGCGGGACGCCGACCAGATGGTGTTCGACGGCACCGACCGCCGGACCGACGCCCCCCGCTGGACCGCGACGCGGGTGGACCTGATCTTCGGGTCGAATTCGCAACTGCGCGCCATCGCCGAGGTTTATGCCCAGGACGATTGCAAGGACAAGTTCGTGCAGGATTTCGGCAAGGCGTGGTCCAAGGTGATGAACGCCGACCGCTTCGACGCGCGGCGCGCCCTGGACCCGGTGTGATCCACCGGAAAGCCGGGCCTGCATGGTCCGGCTTTTCCGCTGTCTATGCCATCCGATGCCGCCCGATGGGCAGCATCATGGGCCGCCCCGAGGTCGGATCCGGAACGATCCGGCTGGAAAGACCGAAGACGGCGCGGACGGTATCCTCGGTCAGAACCTCGTCCGGGGCGCCCTGGGCGTGCAGCGCGCCGCCCGCCATCGCGACCAGATGATCGGCATAGCGTGCGGCCAGGTTCAGGTCGTGCAGCACCATCACCACGGTCGTGCCACGCCGTTGGTTGAGGTCGGTCAGCAGATCCAGAACCTCGATCTGGTGGCTGATGTCCAGAAAGGTCGTGGGTTCGTCCAGCAGCAACAGGTCGGTCTGCTGGGCCAGGGCCATGGCGATCCAGACCCGCTGGCGCTGTCCGCCCGACAGTTCGTCCACGGCGCAATGGGCCAGATCCAGGGTTCGCGTCGCCTCCATCGCGTCGGCCACGGCCTGATCGTCGGCCTGCGACCAGCGGGACAGGATGCCGTGATGGGGGTGGCGGCCCCGGCCGACCAGATCGGCCACGGCGATGCCTTCCGGGGCAAGGGGCGACTGCGGCAGCAGCCCCATGATCCGCGCGACCTGACGGGGCGGCATCCGGTGGACCGCCTTGCCGTCCAGAAGAACCTGCCCCTGCTGGGGGGCCAGCAACCGCGCCATGCTGCGCAGCAGGGTCGATTTTCCGCAGGCGTTGGCGCCGACGATGGCGGTGATCCGCCCCGGCAGAATGTCCAGATCCAGGCCTTGCAGGATCGTCCGGTCGCCGTATCCGGCAGACAGGCGATGAACGGACAGGGAATGGGCGGTCACAGCGATCCTCCGGTGCGGTTCATGCGCACGATCAGGTAAATCAGATAGGGCGCCCCCAAGGCGCCGGTGACGACGCCCACCGGAAAGCGCGCGGGCAATAGGAACTGGCCCGCGTAGTCGCCCACCAGCACCAGGGCCGCGCCCACCAGGGCGGCCGGGATCAGCACCGATCCGTTCGGCCCCAGGATCCGCGCGGCAATCGGCCCGGACAGGAACGCCACAAAGGCTATTGGCCCGGTGATGGCGGTGGCCACCGCGATCAGGCCCACGGCCGCGACGATCACCGCCACCCGCGTCGCCGCGACATCCGTGCCAAGCGCGGCGGCGGTGTCGTCGCCCAGCCGCAGCGTTTCCAGGTCGCGACTGCGGCTGACCAGCAGCCCGCCAAACACCGCCAGCGACGCCAGCAGGGGCAGGGCCTGGGACAGGTGCGCGCCGTTCACACTGCCCGTCAGCCATCGCATCGCCTCGGCCAGATCCCAGGACGGGGCGCGGGACAGGGTCCAGGCGATGACGCTGTCCAGCATCGCGGACACGCCGATGCCCACCAGGATCAGCCGGGTGCCCGCGACGCCGCCCCTGGAGGCCAGGCCATGGATCGCGATGGCCACGGCCAGCCCCGCGATCACCGCCATGACCGACACCATCGGCCCGTCCAGATCCAGCACCACGATGGCAAGCACCGCCGCGACGCTGGCGCCACGGCTGATGCCGATAATGTCGGGGCTGGCCAGCGGATTGCGCAGCATGATCTGAAAGGCCGCGCCGCCCAGGCCGAAGGACAGCCCGGCCAGGATCGCCACCACCGCGCGGGGCAGGCGCAACTGGCCCACGGTGAAGGACGCGCCGGGCACGTCCTGGCCCGCCAGCACCCGCAGCACCGTTTGGGGGGCGACGAAGGACTGGCCCAGCATCAGCGTCAGGGCGAACCCGGCCAGCAGCAGCGCGCAGGCGCCGCCGATGACCGCATGGCGGCGGCGGGCGCGGCGCCGCCGGCCCCTGGCGATCAGGCTGGCGGTCACAGCTCGCGCACCCGCGCGCGCCGCACGATCCCGACAAAGACCGGCGCGCCGACCAGGGCCGTGACGATGCCCACGTCCAGTTCGGCCGGCCGGGCCAGCAGGCGGCCCGCAATGTCGGACGCGATCAGCAGGCAGGCCCCGCCCAGGGCCGAAAACGGCAACAGCCAGCGGTGATCGATCCCGGTCAGCAACCGGCACAGGTGCGGCACCACCAGACCCACGAACCCGATCGGCCCGCAGACCGCCGTGGTCGCCCCGCACAAAAGGATCGCCCCGGCCGATGAAACGCCTCGGGCCACGGCCACCCGCTCGCCCAGGCCCGCTGCCATGTCGTCGCCGAGGGCCAGCGCATTCAGCCAGCGCGCCGAGGCCAGGCTGATCGCAAGTCCCGCCCCCAGAAACGGCAGAACGGGCATCAGGCGCGCAAAGGTCGCCCCGCCGACGCCCCCGATCTGCCACGCCTGCAATCCCCCCGCGACATCGCCCCGCGACAGCATCACCGCGACCACCAGCGACGACAGCGCGACCGACGTGGCCATCCCCGCCAAGGCCAGCTTCAGCGGCGTCGGCCCGCCCCGGCCCAGCGATCCGATGGCATAGACGAACGCCGCGGTTGCCCCGGCGCCGCCGATAGCCACCCAGACATAAGCTTGCATCGAGGCGATGCCGAACCAGGCCACCGCGACGGCCACCGCCAGCGACGCGCCCAGGTTCACCCCCAGGATCCCCGGATCGGCCAGGGGGTTGCGCGTGACCCCCTGCATGACCGCGCCCGACAGTCCAAGCGCCGCCCCCGCCACCGCCGCCAGCACCGTGCGCGGGATCCGCGCGGCCACCGCCGCCTGGCCGATGCTGTCCGTCCGCCCGTGCAGCGCAGCCAGGATGTCGTCCAGACCCACGTCCCGTGTGCCGACGGCGACCGACAGCGCACCCAGCAGGGCCAGCAGGAAGACCAGCAGGACCAGCCACAGGCCGCGGCCGCCGCCCGGCCGCCGGTCCAGGCCGGGAATGGCGGTGGCGGCGGTCATTCGGATGCCTGCGCCGCCCCGGCCAGCAGGGCCACGTAATCGTCAAGCACCCAAGGCAGGGACAGCGGCGTCGGGTTGGCGGCATTGCCCATCGGGTCGTTGCCCAGCATCACGATGGCCCCCTTGGCGATGGCGGGCATGTGGGCCATCAGCGGATCGGCCCGCATCGCCTCCAGCAGGGGGGCGCCCCCATAGGTGACGAGGATGTCCACATCGTCGAAGGCATCGATCCGTTCGGCGCTGATGGAACCCGCATACTGGCCGGGTCGCGTCGCCGCCGTGACGCTTTGGGGCATCGCCAGACCCAGATCGGCGAAGAACTTCACCCGCGTGTCGTTGGCGCTGTAGAAATTCACGACCGACAGGTTGGTCGTGTCCAGATGGGTCACGAACATCGCGGTCTTGCCGCGCAATCGGGGATGGGCGGCCAGGGTGCCGGCGATCCGGGCGTTCATGTCCGCGATCAACGCCTCGCCTTCCGCCGCCATGCCCATGCCCGCGCTGTTCAGGCGGATCGTCTGCCGCCAGTCGGTCGTCCAGGCCGCGTCGGGATAGGCCACGACCGGCGCGATCTGGGACAGCGTGTCATAGTCGGCCCGCGTCAGCCCGGAATAGGCGGCCAGGATCACGTCGGGCCGGGTGGCGGCCACCGCCTCGAAGTCGATGCCGTCGCCTTCGTCGAACAGCGGGGGCGTGTCGGCTCCCAACTCGGCCAGCCGCTCCGCCACCCAGGGCAGCACGCCGTCGCCGTCGTCGTCGCCATAATTGGCCGCCGCCATGCCTACGGGCACGACGCCCAGGGCCAGCGGAACCTCGTGGTTGCCGGATGCGACGGTGGCCACGCGGGCGGGCCGTTCGGTCAGGGTGGTGGTGCCGAAAGCGTGCGGAATGGTCACGGGAAAGTCCTGCGCCTGGACCGCAGCGGCCGAAAGCCACCCGAACAGGATCATCAGGGCGGAACGCGGGAAACAGGGGTGCATCGAACGCTCCTGGGGCAATCAGGCCGCAGCCTGTCTGTGTCGGTTTCGTCACGCCATGGCCGTCGGACGAACACGGGCGACACGATTTCCATTGTATCTGACAAAAAAACTAGGGATACACAAGGCAGCCGTTGCGCGATCCGACCGGGTTGTGCCGACGCGATCCCAAAACGGTCTGGCGCAAGCCCGAACCGGGGATCGATCCATCCGCAAGCGATCCGGCCCCCCGCCGAAAGCCAGCCATGAAACATCGCAACTTGTGGAAAAAACGCATGTTCCTTGACAAGACCGCCCATGGGGGCAGGCACCGCTGTCTGACCGTTCTTCTGTTCGGCTGCACCGCCCTTGCCCCCGCCGGCCTTCTGGCCCAGCAGGCCGGTGACACCGTGACGGTGCTGGCACCGATCACCCTGGACGGACAGGGCGACGATGACGCGCGGCGTCGTGGCCTATTCCAGCACGGCGGGCAGCGGCCTGGCGACGCCGATCCTGGATACTCCGGCATCCGTGTCGGTCGTGACCGCGAATGAGATCGCCCGGCGCGGCGCCCGCACGGCCGAGGAGGTGCTGCGGTACGCCACCGGCGTGACCACCGATTTCTATGGCGGCGACGACCGTTTCGATTACTACAAGCTGCGGGGCTTCGACGCCTCTGTCTATCGCGACGGGCTGCCGATGCAAAAGGCGTTCGGCGGCATCCGCGAGGATGCCTTTGCCTATGAGCGGGTCGAGATCGTCAAGGGCGGCAATTCCACGGTGAACGGCCCGTCCGAACCGGGCGGCATCGTCAACTATGCCACCAAGCTGCCACGGGCCGAGCGTTTCGGCGAAGCCTATGTCGGCGGCGGATCCTTTGGCCGGGCCGAGGCGGGCGTGGATTTCGGCGACATTCTGACGCCGGATGCCGCCCTGGCTTACCGGCTGACGGCACGGGTGCAGAAATCGGACAAGGAACTGGATCATAGCCGCGACGACGCGACGCTGGTGATGGGCGGGCTGACCTGGAGGCCGACCGACCGGACCCGCCTGTCGGTGGTCGCGGATTACCTCGACCGCGACGGATCGACCGGATCGGGCTGGCCGACCGGCACGAACTTTGCCCGCGACGTGTTCTTCGGCGAACCGGATTTCAACTATGTGGACAACACCCGGCGCGCGGTCAGCGTTCTGCTGGACCATGATTTCGGCAACGGGCTGGCCTTCAATGCCAAGGCCCGTCACCAGTCCGAGGATCGGGGCTTTGGCTATGTCTATATCTGGGACGCCGACGGCGTCAGCCCCGCCGACCGCTATTACTTCGCCAATGCCGCGACCGCCGAACAGACGGTGGCGGATGCGACCCTGCAATACGACGCGACCTTTGGCGGCATCGCCAGCCGCACCCTGGTCGGTTTGCAATACAGCGACGTGGAATCGGATTCGACCAGCTGGTACACGACGGCGGTCCCTGCGGACTATACCGGTCCCGTCTATGCGGGCGGGATCGATCTGGACAGGCTGGCCCCCTATGCCCGGACGATCGGCGACGACAGGGTGGCGTCGGTGTATCTGCAACAGGAACTGACGGTCTCGGACCGGCTTATCGCCAGCGTGGGCCTGCGCCACGACCGGATGGATCTGTCCCGCACCGCCCTGGACGGCACGCGGACGACCGCCGATTTCAGCAAGACGACCCGCAGCGTCGGACTGACCTACAAGATCACGCCCGACCTGTCGGCCTATGCCAGCTATGCCGAATCGGTTCTGCCCGCCGCCCTGACCGTGGAACCCGAGGAAGGCCGGCAAGTCGAGGCCGGGGTGAAATACCGCCCGGCGGGCCTGGACGCGCTGTTCACCGCCGCCGTCTATGACCTGCGCAAGACCAATATCACCCGCAACGACGCCAGCACCAACCCGCCGATCCCCCGCACCATCGGCGAGATCCGCGCCTGCGGGATCGAGCTTGAGGCCCGCGCCGAACTGCCCGGCGATCTGTCGGTGATCGCGGCCTATGCCTATGCCGACACGGAAATCACCGATCGCCTGTCGTCGAACCGGGGCAACAGCCTGGGCAACGTGCCCCGGCACCTGGCCTCGGTCTGGCTGGATTACACATGGGCGGGGCAGGGCGCGCGGGGCGACATGACCTTCGGGATCGGCGCGCGCTACAAGGGCACGGCCTTTGGCGGCGACGACAACACGGCCAAAAGCGAGGCGGCGGTGCTGATCGACGCGGCCTATGGCTATGACGTGACGGACGACACCCGGCTTGCGGTCAACGTGACCAACCTGCTGGACGAAAAACACCGCGAGGCGGCATCCGGCGCGATCACCTACAATCCGGGGCGCGAGATCGGCGTGACCCTGCGCCGGACCTGGTAGCGACCGCCCGTGGCATCCGCCGCCAGACGGCGGATGCCCGGCCCGCGGCAGGCTGGAAATCACGCGCTTTCCAGATTGTTGACTGAATTACTTTATTATAAGACGGCCTTGTCCATCAGGGGATCGCGTCATGTCGCATTTGCGCAACCACCGGAATTTCGGCACCATTCCGCGCGCATCCGGCGCGGCCGCCGCGGCACTGAAGGCCCGCGCCGCCGCCTGGGACATGCCCGTGGTCGAGACGCCCGAGGCGATGAGCCTGTTCGTCTGGGGCTGCGAACTGCGCCTGGTGCCCGAACGCGACGCCGTTCGGATCGAGCTGTCCGCCCCCGAAGCGCGGCTGATCGGCACCCTTCAGGACAGCGCGACCGAACTGTTCGCCGAAGCGGGGCTGGAGGTCGCCTGGGACCGGGTGGACGCGGGCGCGCTGGCGCCGGGCCTGTCGTTGATGCGGGTCGTTTCCGTGACCGAACGGTCGCCGGGCTTCCTGCGCGTGCGGCTGGCCGGGCCGGATGCGGTGCGGTTCGGAATGGGCGGCCTGCATTTCCGGCTGCTGCTGGCGCCCGCCGGGCGCGTGCCGGTCTGGCCGCGCACCGGCGCATCGGGCCGCACGGAATGGCCGGCGGGGGCGGATGCGCTGCACCGGCCGGTCTATACGCTGGCCGATGGGGGCGACGGCTGGCTGGATTTCGACATCTTCCGCCACGACGGCAGCCCGACCTGC
The DNA here is from genome assembly GCF_900188295.1 of Paracoccus sediminis. Lineage (GTDB taxonomy): Bacteria > Pseudomonadota > Alphaproteobacteria > Rhodobacterales > Rhodobacteraceae > Paracoccus > Paracoccus sediminis. The sequence goes on along the minus strand of NZ_FZNM01000002.1, from coordinate 134,025 downwards.
GACTGGGCCTTGTCTGGGCCAGAGGGCGCAACGGTCGGGATCATCGGGCCGGGCGGCGGCGGGTGCCCGGACGCGGACCGCCTGCATCTGTTCGGGGACGAAACGGCGCTGCCCGCCATGGCGCGGATGCTGGATCTGGCGCGGGGCGTCGTGACGGCCCATGTTCGCGCCAGCTATTCCGATCTTGGCCCGCTGGCCGCCGATCCGCGCGTCGCCCGCTGCGACGACCTGCTGGCGGCGCTGGCGCAGGCGGATCTGGAACCGGGCAGCTTTTCCTGGTTCGCGGGCGAGGCCGCGCAGGCGCGTCAGGCCCGCCAGCACCTGCTGGCGCGGGGCCTGGACCGCAAGGATTTCATGGCCGCGGCCTATTGGGGCTAAGCCGCCAGCCCGGCATAGATGCCGCCCTTGGCGATCAGATCCGCATGGCTGCCGATTTCCGCGATCCGGCCCCCCCGCATGACGACGATCCGGTCGGCGTTGCGGATCGTGCCCAAGCGGTGGGCAATGATAAGCGTCGTGCGCCCGACCGCCAGAACATCCAGCGCGGACTGGATCTCGCGTTCGGTCTGGCTGTCAAGCGCGCTTGTCGCCTCGTCCAGAATCAGGATCGGCGGATTTTTCAGAAAGGCCCGCGCGATGGCCACCCGCTGTTTCTGGCCCCCTGACAGCATCATGCCCCGTTCGCCGACGATCGTGTCCAGCCCGTCGGGCAGGCTGTCGATCATGCTGGTCAGCTGCGCCTGCGCGGCGGCCCGGCGGATGTCGTCGTCCGTGGCGCCCAGGCGGCCATAGGCGATGTTGTCGCGCAGGCTGCCGCCGAACAGGAACACGTCCTGGCTGACCAGCCCGATCTGGCGTCGCAGGCTGTTCAGCCGCATGTCGGACAGCGCCAGCCCGTCCACGGTGATGCGGCCCGCCGTGGGTTCATAGAAACGCGGCAGCAGCGCCAGCAGCGTGGTCTTGCCCGCCCCGGACGGGCCGACAAAGGCCACGGTTTCCCCCGCCCTGACCGTCAGGTCGATGCCCTCCAGGATGGTGCGGCCCTCGTCATAGGCAAAGCTGACCTGATCGAACCGGATGTCGCCGCGCAGGGCCGGGGCCTCGACGGCGCCGGGGGCATCGGCGATTTCCGGATCGGTCGCCAGCAGTTCCTGATACCGGCGGAACCCGGCGATGCCGCGCGGATAGGTTTCGATCACGGCGGCGATCTTTTCCAGCGGGCGATAGAAGACGCCGACCAGCAGCAGAAAGCCCACGAACCCGCCGGTGGTCAGATCGCCCGACAGCACGAAGCCCGCGCCGACGACCATCACGATCACCTGCACCAGCCGCAGGCCCAGATATTGCAGCGCCGAACTGGCCGCCATCACGCGATAGGCGTCCAGCTTGGCCTGGCGATAGCGGGCGTTGTCGGCGGCGAACAGGTGGTTCTCGTGCGCCTCGTTGCCAAAGGCCTGGACCACGCGGACCCCGCCCAGGGCTTCCTCCAGCCGGACGTTGAAATCGCCGACGCGGGAATAGATCGCGCGCCAGGTCTGCGTCATCCTTCCGCCATAGACGATCACCAGGACCAGCATCGCGGGCACGATCAGCGCCACGATCACGGCCAGTTGGGGGTTGATCCAGAACATCAGCGCAAAGGCCCCCACGAACGTCATGATGGCGATGACGGCGTCCTCGGGGCCGTGATGGGCGACCTCGCCGATTTCCTCGAGGTCGCGGGTCACGCGGGCCACCAGCTTGCCGGTGCGGGCGCGGTCGTACCAGCGCCAGGACAGCCGGGTCAGATGGTCGAAGGCGCGGGCGCGCATCGCGGTTTCGATGTTGATGCCCAGCTTGTGTCCCCAATAGATCACCACCGTCAGCAGCCCCGCATTGATCGCATACAGCGCCAGCAAACCCACGGCGGCGGCCACCGTCAGCGTCCAGTCGCCCTGCGGCAGCAGGTGGTCGATAAAGGCGGTGATGGCCAGCGGAAAGACCAGTTCCAGCAGGCCCGACAGCACCGCGCATCCGAAATCCAGCCAGAACAGCCCCATGAACGGGCGGTAATAGGAAAAGAACTGGCGCAGCATCGGTCGTGTTCCTTCAGGCGGGGACGGCCACCGGGCTGCCGTCCGGGCGTGTCAGCACCTGCATCGGCAGGCCATAGATGTGTTCCAGCGCATCCGGCCGCATCAGGCCGGCGGGATCGCCCTGCAAGGCCATGTGGCCGCCTTTCAACGCAACCACATGATCGCAGAACCGGGCGGCCATGTTGACCTCGTGCAGCACGATCACGGCGCTGCGGCCCGCCTTGTGGCACATGCGGCGCACAAGCGCCAGAACCTCGACCTGATGGGCGATGTCGAGCGCGCTGATCGGTTCGTCCAGCAGCAGCGTTCCGGCCTGCTGGGCCACCATCATCGCCAGCCAGGCCCGCTGGCGTTCGCCGCCCGACAGGGTATCGACCAACTGGCCCGCAAAGGGCGTCATGCCGCATTCGTCCATCGCGCGGGCCACCGCGTCGTGGTCGCCGGGGCCAAAGCGGCCAAGTGCGCCGTGCCAGGGGTATCGGCCTAGGGCCACCAGTTCGCGCACGGTCATGCCCTCGGCCGGGGGCGGGTGCTGGGGCAGGAAGGCCAGGCGGCGGGCATAGTCGCGGGCGTGCCAGCCCGGCAAGGGGCGGTCCTCGAAGGCGACGGTGCCGCCGCTGGGGGCGATCTGGCGGGCCAGCACCTTCAGCAGCGTCGATTTGCCCGACCCGTTGTGGCCGATCAGGGCGGTCATCCGGCCCGGCGGCAGGTCCAGCGTCAGCCCGTGCAGCAGGCGGCGGTCCGGCACGTCCACGGTCAGGTCGCGGATGGAAAACAGGCTCATCGGGGCGGTCTCGTCATCAGCCAGATCAGCCAGGGCGCGCCGATCAGCGACGCGAACAGGCCCAGCGGCAGGTCATAGGGAAAGCCCGCCATCCGCGCCCCAAAATCGGCGGCCAACATCAGCCCGGCCCCGATCAGGGCGGCGCCCGCGACATGATCGCCGGGCCGCGCAAGCCCCAGGCGGCGGGCCAGGTGCGGGGCCATCAGGCCCACGAAGGACAGCGGCCCGACCAGCACGGTCGCCGCCCCGGTGGCCATCCCGGCAAGCGCGATCAGCAGCAGGCGGGCGCGGCGCAAGGGCAGGCCCAGCCCGCCCGCGATGCCCGCGCCCAGCGGCAGCACCGCCAGCCAGCGCCGCGCGGCCAGGGCGCCGGCCCACAGCACCGCCGCCAGCGTCGCCAGCGCCAGCGCCCCCGGCATTGTCACGGCCGACGACGACCCCGACAGCCAGCCGAGGATCTGGAAGGACCGCGCATCGCCCGCCGCCATCGCCGCCGACAGCACCGCCGCGGCAAGCGCCGAGACCGCGATCCCCGCCAGCAGCACCCGTTCGGCGGGCATCTCGCGGCGGCTGACGAAGGCCGCGACCATCGCCAGCGTCACCGCGCCCCCGGCCATGGTCCCCATCATCAGCATTGCGGCGGTGGGCGCGGCGGCCAGATAGACCACGCCCGCATAGCCCATCGCCGCCCCGCCCGACACGCCCAGCACCTCGGGCGAGGCGAGCGGGTTCGCGGTCAGGCGTTGCAGGATCGCCCCCGCGATGGCCAGCGACGCCCCGGCGGCGGCGGCGGCAATCAGGCGCGGCAGGCGCATCGGCAGAAAGGCCGCGGCGCTTTCGGCGTCCAGAACCGCCCAACCCCCCGGCACGCGGCCGATCCAGACCAGGACAAGGGCCGCAATGACCAAGGCCAGGGCCATTCCGGCCAGCAGGGGCGCCGGGCGGTCGCGGCGCGGGGCGGGGCCTTCGGCGCGCTCGGTCCCCGGAGGGGTCGATCCGCGCAGGCGCGGCAGCAGCCAGATCAGCAGCGGCCCGCCGATCAGGCCGGTCAGCGCGCCGGTCGGAAACATCTCGCCCACATGGTCCGCGACCAGCAGCACCAGCCCGTCGCAGACCGACAGGATCAGCGCGCCGATCAGCGGCGACAGGGCCAGCAGCCGGGGGATGGACGCCGCGCCCATCGTGCGGGCCAGGGCGGGCGCGGCCAGGCCCACAAAGGCGATCAGCCCCAGTTCGGCGGACACCGCCCCGGCCAGGACCACCGCGACGCCCACCGCCAGCAGCCGCACCCCCGCCACGTTCAGGCCCAGGCCCGACGCGCCTTCGGCCCCCAGCGACAGCACGCGCAGGGGACGCGCCAGCAGGGCCGACGCGACGGCCCCGAACGCCAGCACGCCGGCCAGCACCCGGACCCCCGACCAGTCCCCCTGCACCAGCGAGCCGCCGTTCCAGATCACCAGCGACAGCAGGTATTCGCCGCGCGCCAGCGTCATCGCGGTGGCCACCGCGCTGGCGGTCATGCCGACCAGCATCCCGGCGATGACCATGGTCACGGGCGCAAAGCCGCGCCGCGCGCCGATGGCCAGCACCAGCCCCGCCGCCAGCCCGGCCCCGGTCATCGCCACGGGCCAGCGGCCGCCGTCCAGCAGGCTGGGCGCCAGCATCGTCGCGATGACCAGGGCCAGTTGCGCGCCCGCCGATATGCCCAGCGTGGTCGGATCGGCCACCGGGTTGCGCAGCACCGCTTGCAGGATCGCGCCGGACAGGCCAAGACCGGCCCCGGCCAGCAGCGCCACGACCCCGCGCGGCATCAGGCCGAACCCCAGCAGGATCTGGGGAATGTCCATCCGCGCCGGATCCAGCGGCCAGGCGGGCCATTGCGCCAGGGGCAGCAGATGCAGCGCGGCCATCGCCCACAACAGTGCCGCCAGCAGCGCGAAAGGCAGCAGGCGGGCCGTCATGCGATGGTCCCAGGCCCGGCCTCGAAGGCGTTGGCCAGGGCAGCGGCAAACCGCAGCGCGGCGGGAACCGCGCCAAAGGCGTTGGTGTCGGGCAGGCGATAGGTCCGCCCCCCGGCGACCGGCGGCAGGGCGGCCCACAGGATGCTGCGCCCCAGCGCGCGATGGGCGGCGGCGGGCAGGGCGCCGGCATGGACCAGCCGGGCATCCGGCATGTCGGCCAGCCGTTCCAGCGGCACCGGCGCCAGAAAACTGAAGGCGGTATTGCCTTCCCAGGCGTTGCGCAGGCCCAGCCGGGCCAGCGTGCTGCCGAACAGGCTGTCAAAGCCGAAGGCCCGCAGGTGCCGCGCGTCGCCGATGTTGACCAGCGCCACCGGGCGGTCGCGGAACGGGGCCAGCCGCGCGGCCAGCCGGTCCAGCGTGGCGGTAGTTTCCGCCACCGCCCGCGCACCCGCCGCCGGATCGCCGATGGCATCGGCCAGCGCGGCCAGCGCCGACAGCGCCTTGGGCAAGGGCGCCTCTCCGGGGATGAAGAAAGGCAGAGACAGAACCGGGGCGATGGTCCGCAGCCGATCCTCGTAGCGGGTGTAATAGGGCGAGGACAGGATCAGGTCCGGCCGGACCAGTTGCAGCAATTCGAAATTCGGCGCCCCGCGCAGGCCCAGGTCGGTGACATGGCCGGGGATGGGCGGTTCGACCGCATCGGCGCGAAAGCGGACCAGTTCGGCGGCGGCCACCGGCATGTGGCCGATGGCCACGGCGGTCTCCAGCATCGCCCAGTCGATGGCGGCCAGGCGCGGCGCGGGGGACGCGGACAGGGATGGGGCGCCCCGCACAGGCAGACCCGCCGCCAGGATGGTCCCGGCGGCGGTCAGGATCGTCCGGCGATGGGGCCGGGGGACGGGCGCCCCCCGGCGGTCCGGCCCGTTCACCACTGATAGCTGACTTTCGCGGTCGCGGTCCGGCCCTGCCCGAAAAAGCAGCCGAAGCTGGAACAGGTCGCCACATAGGCCCTGTCCGTCAGGTTCTGGACGTTCAGCGCCGCCTTGATGTTGCCGCGTTCATAGGTGGCGCCCAGATCCAGCAAGGTCTGGCTGTCCAGATCCAGCGTGTTCGCCTCGTCGCCGAAGCGTTCGCCGACATGGCGGATGCCGCCGCCCGCGCGGATGCCGTTGCCGAAATCGCGCATGACCCACAGGCTTGCCAGATGTTTCGGGGCATTGGGCAGGGCCTTGCCCGCATTGTCGCCTTCCCGCTGTTCGGTATCGTTATAGGCATAGCTGGCCTGAACGTCCCAACCTTGCGCGACCGTGGCGATGGCCGACAGTTCCAGCCCGCGCGATTTCGCCTCGCCGATCTGGCGCAAGCCGCTGACGATGGTGCCGCCGATCTCCTCGGACACCGGGCGGGTCAGGTTGGTCTGGCGCAGGTCATAGATCGCGGCGGTGAACAACCCGTCAAAGGCCGCGGGGCTGTATTTCAGGCCCGCTTCCCATTGCTTGCCCTGGGTCGGCCGCAAGGCGGAGCCTTGGATATCGGTGCCCGGCAGCGGTTCGAACGACGTGGCATAGCTGACATAGGGCAGCAGCCCGTTGGCAAAGGCATAGGCCAGGCCCGCGCGGCCGGTCAGTTCGCTGTCGTCGAAGCTGGAATCCGAACCATAGGACAGGCCGTCCTGTTCGGCCATGTCATAGCGCAGGCCCAGCGAACCGCGCCAGTTGCCCAATGACACCTCGTCCTGGGCATAAAGCCCGGTTTGCGTAAAGGAAATGTCGCGCCCGCCCCGAAAGCCGTCCAGCGTCACCGCATCGGGATCACGGACCGGGTTCGACGGATCCAGCGGCGCGGCCGTGCCGAAGATGGTGAAATCGTCGGATTCGTATTTCTGCACGTCCAGGCCCAGCAGCACCTGGTGGGTGGCGGCGCCCGTCGTGATTTCGCCCGACAGGCGGGTGTCGGCGCTCAGCGTCTGGCTGTCTTCCCGCTGCCGAATGGTGGTGCGGTCAAAGGTGCCGTCGGCGTTCAGCGGGCAGAAGAACGCGCAGGAGGTCGCGTCATAGATCCAGTCGAAATCCTCGTAGCGGACGCCCTGGGACAGGGTCCAGCCATTGTCCAGGGCGTGACTGACCTCGGCCCCCAGCGTGAACAGCCTGCGGTCGCTATCGTCGAAACCGGGTTCGCCCGCGTTGAGATCGCGCAGGTCGTCCAGATCGCCGGACTGCGCCAGCGCATAAGGGACGCCCACCGGCGTGATCGGCGAATCCCTGGTATAGGACGACAGGATATCGATGGTCGTGGCATCGTCCGGGGTCCAGCGGACCGCCCCCGCCAGAAAGCCGCGCCGGTTGTCCACGTCATCGACCTGGGTGCGGATGTCGCGGCCCGCGCCGGTCACGCGCCAGGACAGATCCGCAGTCGGCGCGCGGTTCACGTCGAAGAACAGCTGCCTGCCCTTGTCGCTGTCCAGCCCCAGCCCGATTTCGCCAAAGTCGGTGGACCGGGCGCGTTTCTGCACCTGGTTGACGATCCCGGCGGGCGAGCCGGACCCATACAATGACGACGATGGGCCGCGCAGAACCTCGACCTGCTGCATTCCATAGGTTTCGTAATCCACCGCGCCGAACAGGCGGCCCTGGCGCAACCCGTTCACATATTGCGCGCGTTCGCCGGAAAAGCCGCGCAGGGTCGGGTTGTTGAAGCGCGGATCGGCGCCGAAGGGCTGGCCCAGGATCCCCGCGCTGTAGTTCAGCGTCTCGCCCAGGTTGTCCGATCCCTGTTCCGCGATCTGGTCCTGGGTCACGACGCTGATCGATTGCTGCGCCTCGGCAAGGGGAACCGAGGATTTCGTCGCCTGCGCGCCATCGGCCCGATAGCCCGCCACATCGTCGACGGTCAGGGTGATGTCGCCCAGCACGAAGACCGAATCGTCGGCGGTGGCATCGGTGTCCTGCGCCAGGGCGGGACAGGCCAGGGCCGCCGCGCCGACGCTGGCCAGGAACAGGGAACGAAGGGTGACGGGCATGGGGAAATCCTGCACGGAACGGGGACGGTTTCCGACCCTTTGCCCATTCGGAGGCGTCCCGTCAAGGATTCCCGACCAAAACCCTACGATATTAACCCTTGCCGTGGCCTTTTCGCGTCATGCGGCATGGCGCAGCGCCTGCGGCCGCGGCCCGCCGGTCGCCCAGTCCAGCAATTCGACGGTATGGACGACCGGAACGGCGGTTCCCGACCCGATCTGCATCATGCAGCCGATGTTGCCGGCGCTGATGACCTGGGGACTCGTCGCCTCCAGCGTGGCGACCTTGCGCGCCTTCAGTTCGGCGGAGATCGCGGGCTGCATCAGGTTGTAGGTGCCCGCCGATCCGCAGCAGATATGGCTGTCGCGGGGTTCCAGCACCGTGAACCCGGCCGCCGCCAGCAATTCCTTGGGCGTGGCCTTGATCCCCTGGCCGTGCTGCAAGGAACAGGCGGCGTGATAGCCGACGCGCAGTGGAACCGCGTGGGTGGCGTCCGTCAGGCCCAGGTCGGCCATCACCTCGGTGATGTCTTTCGCCAGGGCGGCCACGCGGGCGGCGTCGGCCTCCAGCGGGCCGCCCGCGAACATGTGGCCGTAATCCTTGACCGTCGTGCCGCAGCCCGAGGTGTTGATGACCAGGGCGTCCAGCCCCGCGCCGTCGATTTCCGCGGTCAGGGCGCGGATGTTGGCGGCGGCAAAGGCGTGGCTTTCGCCGGTGCGGCCCATGTGATGGGTCAGCGCGCCGCAGCAGCCCATGCCGCGCGGGATCACCACCTCGCAGCCATGCCGACGCAGCAGGCGGATGGTGGCGTCGTTGATGTCGGTGTTCAGCGCCCGCTGCGCGCAGCCCGTCAGCAGCGCCACCCGCTTGCGGCGCGGCCCCTGGGCCGCAAACACCTGCGGGCTGTCGTTGCGGCTGGGCGCCGGAATGTCGCGGGGCGCCATGTCCAGCATGGCGCGCAACCGCGCGTCGGGGATCAGGCGGCGGAACGGACGCCCGAGCTTGGCCCCCAGCAATGCCAGCCGGAAACGTCCCGGATAGGGCAGGATCCTGGCCAGCACCCAGCGCAGCACGCGGTCGGGCAGGGGACGACGGTAGTTCTGTTCGATGTATTCGCGGGCGTGATCGACCAGGTGCATGTAATGGACGCCCGACGGGCAGGTGGTCATGCAGGACAGGCAGGACAGGCAGCGGTCGATGTGCGTGACGGTCTTGTCGTCCGGCACGCGCGCGTTTTCCAACATGTCCTTGATGAGGTAGATCCGGCCGCGCGGGCTGTCCAGTTCGTCGCCCAGGACCTTGTAGGTGGGGCAGGTGGCCGTGCAGAACCCGCAATGGACGCAGGTGCGCAGGATCTCGTTGGACCGGGCGGTCAGCGGATCGGCAAGCTGTTCCGGGGTAAAGGTTGTCTGCATGTCAGGCGCCCGTCGCATCAGAGGCCATCAGGCCGGGATTCAGGATGCCCGCCGGATCAAAGCTGCGGCGCAGCCCGTCCTGGATGCGGGCCACGGCGCCGGGCAGCGGCGGAAAGGCCGGGCCGACGGCATCCGCGCGGCGGATCAGCGTGGCATGGGGGGCCAGCGCGCGCGGATGGCCGGGACCGCGATACCAGATCAGCCCGCCGCCCCAGTCCAGCGAACAATCCCCGCCCATCGCCCGCAGCCCGGCGCAGAGGCCAGGCGCGTCGGTGGGCCGGCACAGGATCCGCCACAGCGGGCCGCCGCCGACGAAATGCGTCACGTCGCGGATCGCATCCCAGGGCGCGTCATCCACCACCTCGGGGCGGTATTCCGCCAGCAGCGCCAGCAGCCGGTCGCGGCGATAGGCACGCTGGCCGTCCAGCCCTTCGATCCGCAGATAGGCGGTGCCCCCGACATGGGCCGCGCCCGACACATCGTAGGGGGTGGATAGCGCGGCGGTGAAGATGCGCAGGGCCGTTGTGTCGTCCACGCCGGGAAAGGCCAGCGTAGTGCGGGCCGGAGACAGGGGCAGGGTCTTCAGCGCCACCTCGGTCAGGACGCCAAGCGTGCCGTGGGATCCCGCCAGCAGCTTGGACAGGTCCAGCCCGGTGACGTTCTTCATCACCCGGCCGCCGTTCTTCAGGATGCGGCCCTGCCCATCGACAAAGCGCACCCCCAGCAGGTGATCGCGGCAGGCGCCCGCCAGGATCCGGCGTGGGCCGCCGGCATTGGCCGCGACCATGCCGCCCAGCGTCGGGGTGCCGCTGCGGCCCAGGATGGCGCGCATGTCCGGCGGCTCGAAGGCGAGGGTCTGGTTTTCGGCGGCCAGCATCGCCAGGATCTGGGGCAGGGGGGTGCCGGGGCGGGCGATCAGCGTCATCTCGCCCGGCGAATAGGTCACGACCCCCGACAAGCGCGACAGCGACAGCGGCTCGCCCAGGGTGCGGTTCTCGACGCGCGTGCCGCCGCCCAGGATGCGCACAGGCCGGCGGCGGGCATGGCACTCGGACAGGATCGCGGCGACCTCGGTTTCGGTCGCGGGGGCCAGATCGGTGACGACGGTCATTCGGCGGCCGCCAGCGGTGCGGTGTGGGCGCGATGCGCGGCGCTGGCCTCCAGCGGAAAGACCTTGGCGGGGTTCAGCAGCCAGCCCGGATCGAACACGTCCTTGACCTGCATCTGGATGGCCAGATCGTCGGGGTCGTACTGATCGCCCATCAGGTCGCGCTTTTCCACGCCCACGCCATGTTCGCCCGTCAGGCAGCCGCCGACCTCGACGCACAGGCGCAGGATGTCGGCGCCGAACGCCTCGGCGCGGGCCAGATCGCCGGGCGTGTTGGCGTCGAACAGGATCAGCGGGTGCATGTTGCCGTCGCCCGCGTGAAAGACGTTGGCGACCTCCAGCCCGTGCTGGCGCGACAGTTCCCCGATCCGGCGCAGGGTATGGGGCAGCTGGCCCACCGGCACCGTGCCGTCCAGGCAGATGTAATCGCCCAGCCGTCCCATGGCGCCAAAGGCCGACTTGCGGCCTTTCCAGATCGCCAGGGATTCGTCGGCATTGCGGCTTTCGCGGAATTCCACCGGGTTCAGCGCGTCGGCGATCGCGCGGATCCGGGCGATCTGGTCGTCAATCTCGGCCTTCGACCCCTCGACCTCGACGATCAGGACGGCGGGGCAGTCGGGGTATCCGGCCTTGGCAAAGGATTCGACCGCGCGCAGGCACGGCTCGTCCATGTATTCGATGGCCACCGGCAGCACGCCCGACCGGATGATGTTGGCCACGCATTCGCCCGCGACCTCGGGCGAATCGAACCCGATCAGCACGGGCCGCGCGCCTTCGGGGCGGGGCAGGATGCGCAACGTGGCCTCGGTCACGACGCCAAGCTGGCCTTCCGATCCGCACAGCACGCCCAGCAGATCCAGGCCCGCCGGTCCCGGTTCCGGCCCGCCCAGTTCGATGATCTCGCCGGTGGTCAGGACCACCGTGGCGCCCAGCAGGTTGTTGGTCGTCACCCCGTATTTCAGGCAATGCGCGCCGCCCGAATTCATCGCGATGTTGCCCGCGATGGTGCAGGCAAGCTGCGACGACGGGTCGGGGGCGTAGAAAAAGCCCAGCGGTTCCAGTTCGGCGCTGACCGACAGGTTGGTGACGCCCGACTGCACGCGGACGTACCGGTTGGCAAGGTCGATGTCCAGGAACGCGTTCAGGCGCATGGTGCCCAGGATCACGCAATCGGCGGTGGGCAGCGCGCCGCCCGCCAGCGACGTGCCCGCCCCGCGCGGCACCACCGGCACGCCCAGCCCGTGGGAGACGCGCATCGCCGCCGCGACCTCGGCGGTCGTGCGGGGCAGGACCACGGCCAGCGGCGGACAGCGATAGGCGGTCAGCGCGTCGCATTCATAGGCGCGGGTTTCGTGCGGATCGTCGATCACCGCGTCGGCGGGCAGCACCGCGCGCAGGGCCGCGACGATCTGCGGTCTTTGCGCAATGACCTGCGCGTCAGGCGCCGGCATGGCGATGGTCATGGCTCTGCCCCCTGCTGCTATCGCGTTTCCGTGGTAAAATGATTTGACCAAGGCTGTCAATTGCGATGACATGGGCGCGACGACAAGGGCAAGGCCATGACCGATTTTTCCATCCGCCCCGAACGGGCTGCCGACGCGGTGGCGCGCCATATCGAAAACCTGATCCTGGAAGGATCGCTGGCCCCGGACGAAGGCCTGCTGCCGGAACGCGATCTGGCGGCGCGGCTGAACGTGTCGCGGCCCACCCTGCGCGACGGGCTGAAGCTGTTGCAGGATCGCGGGTTGCTGGTCGGCGAAAAGGGGCGCGGGATGCGGGTGGCCGCGCTGGGGCGTGCGGCGATCACCGATCCGCTGCTGGCGCTGCTGGCCGAACGCCCCGAGGTCGAGGATGATTGTCTGGATTTCCGCGATGTGGTGGAAAGCCACGCGGCCGGGCTGGCCGCCGTCCGCGCCACCGATCTGGACCGCGGCCGGATCGGCGCCACCCTTGACCGGATCGACGCTGCCCATGCCGCCGCCATCCCCGAAGACGAGGCCGAGGCCGACGCGGCCCTGCACCAGGCCATCTACGAGGCCAGCCACAACCTGGTCCTGTTGCAGGTCATGCGGGCGCTGTCGGGCAGCTTGCGCAGCAACGTGGCGGCCAACCGGGCGCGGCTGTTCACGCTGCCGCAGGTCCGCGACACCCTGCGCGACCAGCATCGCGCCATCGGGGCGGCGATCCTGACGCGCGACGCCGATGCGGCGCGCGCGGCCGCCCATGCGCATCTGGCCTATGTCCGTCAGGCCGCCCGCGACCTGGCCGAGGCGCGGGCGCATGGGGAAACCGCCCGCCGCCGCCAGTCCGGCGGCGGTCTGGGCCAGCGGGGATGACGATGGATCCCAGGGCCGATCCCGCCGCCTTTCTGCGCGCCGTGTTCGACCGGGCGGTCGCCGTTGCCGACCCGATGCGGTCGCTTGCCGCCCATCTGCCGCCGCGCCCCGAGGGCCGGGTCGTCGTGGTCGGCGCGGGCAAGGCCAGCGCCCGCATGGCCGAGGCGGTAGAGGCCGCCTGGGGGCGGTGCGAGGGGCTGGTCATCACCCGTTACGGCCATGCCCGCCCCTGCAAGGGAATCGAGGTCGTCGAAGCCGCCCATCCCGTGCCCGACCAGGCCGGCGCGCGGGCCACGCTGCGGATGCTGGATCTGCTGGGCGGACTTGGCGAAAGCGATTTCGTTCTGGCGCTGATCTCGGGCGGGGCCTCGGCGCTGCTCTGCGCGCCGTCAACCGGGGTGACGCTGGCCGACAAGCAGGCGGTGAACGCGGCGCTGCTGGCCTCGGGCGCGCCGATCGGTTCGATGAACACGGTCCGCAAGCACCTGTCCCGCGTCAAGGGCGGGCGGCTGGCTGCGGCGGCATGGCCCGCGCGGATGCTGGCGCTGATGATTTCGGACGTGCCGGGCGACGACCCGGCCTTCATCGGATCCGGGCCGACGGTGGGCGATGCGACCACCCCGTCGGATGCGCGGGCGATCCTGGACCGCTGGCGGATCACCGTGCCGGACAGCGTGGCCCGCGCGCTGCACGAAGGCGGCGGGGTGGTGCCGCCCGGCGACGCACGGCTGTCGCGCGCGGAAAACCGCGTCATCGCCGCCCCCGCGCAGTCGCTGGCCGCCGCCGCCGATCTGGCCCAAGCCGCAGGCTGCGCGGTCGAGATCCTGGGCGATGCGCTGGAGGGCGAGGCGCGGCATGTTGCCGCCACACAGGCCCGGCTGGTTCTGGACCGGCAGGCCGAGCGCAGGCCCGGCGATCCGCCGCTGCTGATCCTGTCGGGCGGCGAACTGACCGTGACGCGCCGCGGCGACGGAGTTGGCGGGCCGAACGCCGAATTCTGTCTGGCGCTTGCCATCGCTCTGGACGGTGCGCCGGGCATTCACGCCCTGGCCTGCGACACCGATGGCGTCGATGGCGCGGCCGAGGTCGCCGGAGCCGTGATCGGCCCGGATACCTTGGCCCTGGCCACTGCCGACGCAGCCTCGCTGGCCTTGGCGTCAAATGATTCGCACACCCTTTTTCGGCGGATTCACGCCCAGATCGTGACAGGCCCCACATTAACCAACGTTAATGATTTCAGGGCAATTTTAATCCTGTGATTGAAAATTGCCGCGGAAAAGCCGGATTTTTACGTTTCCCGCGGCAAAATGTCGCCTGTTTGACACTCTGCATCCCACAAAAGGTCTATCCCTCATGGTGCGCAGTCGTGGTGCGTAGATATTCTGGGTAGGTGCGAGTTCAGGCTATCCCGTCGCGTGGGTTCACGCGGTTGCCCGTTTCGGGCCGGGATAGCCATTTTCGCTTTTTCCTCCGTATCTTTCTCTGGTTTACTGACGGCCATCCCGGCTGTTCACGGACCGATTCCGCAATGATCGACCCCTCGGATTACGCCCACCTGTTCGACGCCCCGATCCTGGTGGGTCTGTCGCGCGATCAGAAACACGCGCTCTTGTCGTCCTGCACCGCCCGCGTCCTGAAATCGGCAACCTATGTCCTGCGGCAGGGCGAAACCACGACCGGCAGCTATTTCATCGCCTCGGGCCGGGTCGAGGTCGGCTATGTGGACAGTTCCGGCAACCAGGTCATCGTCCACACCGCCATCTCTGGCGAAATGCTGGGAGAGGTCGAGGCGCTGTCGGGCCGCCCCTGCGCGGCCAGCTGCCTGACCATGCCCGACACCACCGTCCTGTTCTGCCCGGCCAAGGCGCTGTACGCGCATGTGCCGCCCCAGATCCTGATCCCGAACCTGTGCACGATCCTGCACGACCGCCTGATGCGGGAAAACCGCAACCGGATGGCCGACCATTATTACAACGCCGACCAGCGGATCCGTCTGTACCTGCGGCAGTTGACCAGCGATTCGGACGATGGCCTGCTGCGCATCAGCCAGTCGCAGTTGGGCGTGGTGATCGGCTGCTCGCGCCAGACCGTCAACAAGATGCTGGGCGAGCTGCGCGACGAGGGCATCATCGAACTGGGCCGCAACGCGGTCCGGGTTCTGGACCGGACCCGGCTGGAAGACGGCGCCCCCGTGCTGGAGTGAGTCAGCGCAGGTCGGCAATGACGCGCCCGTCGTTCGGCAGGCTTCCCGGCGCGACCACCTGGACCGATCCCTTCAGCCGCGTGATCTCGGCCAGTTTTTCGGCCAGCCTGTCGGCGGCGGCGCTGTCGGGGTGTTCGGCCAGCAGGCGCATCCGGTCCTGTTCGCCCGCGCGGGTGATTTCCAGCCGCAGCCGCTGGCAGCCCGGCACGGCGCGGCCGATGGCGGCGATCTGTTCGGGGCGCACGAACATGCCCTTGACCTTGGCCGCCTGGTCGGCGCGGCCCATCCAGCCCTTGATGCGGCCTGCGCCATCGGTCGCCGACATGTCGCCCGTGGCGAACCGCAGCAGCGGGTAATCGGCATTCAGGCGGGTCACGACGATTTCGCCGACCTCGCCGTCGGAAACCGGATCCCCGGTGCCGGGGCGGACGATTTCCACGATCACGCCGTCGTTCACCGCCATCCCCGGCCCGCCGTCCTCATAGGCCACGATGCCCAGGTCGGCGGTGCCATAGCATTGGCGCACGGCCACCCCGCGCCCGGCCAGGTCCGCGCGCAGGCTGTCGGGCAGGGCCGCGCCCGTGACCATCCCCACGCGCAGGCAGGACCGGTCCACGCCGTCCTCGTCGGCCTTGTCCAGGATGATCTTCAGGAAATCCGGCACGCCCACATAGACGCGCGGACGGTATTGGGTGATGGCGGTCAACTGGTCCGCGGTGTTGCCCGGCCCGGCGGGAATGACCGGGCATCCCAGGGTTTCCGCCCCGGCCTCGAAGATGAAGGCGGCAGGGGTCAGGTGATAGGAAAAGGTGTTCAGGATCACGTCGCCGGGTGTCACGCCCGCCGCCGACAGGGCGGCCGCCGACCCCCACCAGTCGGCCCCGCGCCCCTCGGGGTCGAAAATCGGGCCGGGCGAGACGAACAGGCGCCGCAGACCCGCGACCGGACCCCCGGTCAGCCCGCCGAAGGGCGCCGCCTTGGCCTGCATCTGGGCCAGGTCGGACTTGCGCAGGACCGGCAGGCGGGCCAGATCCGCCAGACTGGACAGCGGTTCCGCCGGCAGGTCGGTCCACAGGGGCTGCGTCGCGCGCATCCGCGCCAGTTGGGCGTTCAGGCGGTCAAGGGGGTCGCCCGCGCGCGTGTCGCGGCCGGGCAGGGTATCGGCAATCATGGGCTTTCCTCAGGCCAGCCAGCGTTTGCGCCGGCGATAGTGTTTGACGTTGCGGTAGTCGGTATGTTCCGCCCCGCCCAGATAAAAGTCCTGAACGTCGGGGTTCGATTTCAGCACGTCCGCCGCCCCCGACATCACGACCTGCCCCTGTTCGATCAGATAGGCGCGGCTGACGATGTCCAGCGTGGCGGCGGCGTTCTGTTCGACCAGCAGCACCGACATGCCCTGCTGGGCGTTGATGGTGCCGATGATGCCAAAGATTTCCTGCACCAGCAGCGGCGACAGGCCCAGGGACGGTTCGTCCAGCATGATGAGCCTGGGTTCGGTCATCAGCGCCCGGCCGATGGCCAGCATCTGCTGTTCGCCGCCCGACAGGTATCCGGCCTTGGACTTGATGCGTTCCTTGAGCCGGGGGAAATAGGCATAGACCTGCTCGCGCAGTTCGTTGAATCGCGCGATGCTGCGCCCGCGATAGGCCGCGACCAGGTTTTCGTCGGGCGTCAGATGGCCGAAGATGCGCCGGCCTTCCAGCACATGGACCATGCCGCCCGCCACCCGTTCGGGGGCGCCCAGGTTCAGGATGGACCGATCGCCCCAGCGGATTTCGCCGCGCGTGACCAGCCCGCGCTCGGGGCCGAGCAGCCCCGAGATGGATTTCAGCGTGGTGGACTTGCCCGCGCCGTTCGATCCCAGAAGGGCGACCATCTCGCCTTCGCCAATCTCCAGCGAGACGCCCTTGATGGCCAGGAAGACCTTGTCATAGATGACTTCGACGTTTTCCAGGATCAGCGCGGGCATGGCTCAGTTGCCTTCCTTGTATTTGGCCGCCGATTCCTCGATCACGGTGCGGATCAGGTCGGGATAGGCGGCCTTCCAGTCACTGACGGGCACCCACTTCTCGCCGTCCCATTCCGATACCCGGCCCGCGCCGCCGCCCTGGTGATCCTCGGCGGTATAGGTGACGGGGGGCATCAGGCCTTCGGCATCGAAGCCGCTGATCTTTTCGAACCCGGCCTTCAGCGTGTCGCCGGTCAGCGGCTGGCCGCCTTCCAGGCCAAGGCGCGCGGCTTCGACCGCGACGGCCATGGTCGCCACGCCCAGGTTGTAGTAGCTGTTGCCGACATTGGCCTGATCGCCCGACCCCTTGCCCGGCGTGATGACCTTTTCCTGGATCCGCTGGATGATCGGGTGATCGGTGCCCGCCGCCGTCGCCTCGAACCGCTTGACGCCCTTCATCTGCGGGCCGACGTTGGCGGCGTCGGTTTCGGCCAGCCAGATCACCGAATGGATCTGTTCGGGGCGGATGCCGTTCTGGATGGCGGTGCGCACCGACACCGCCTGACCGCCGCCCGCGCCCCAGATCAGGACGTAATCGGGGCGATAGCGCCGCACCTCGGACCAGGCGGCAGCCTGTTCGTTGCCGGGGCTGGCATAGGGAAAGGCCTGGAATTCGAAACCTTCCTGTTTGGCGAGGGCGTCCAGGATCGGGCCGGGTTCGCGCCCGAAGGGGCTGTCGATGTGAACGATGGCGATCTTCTTGCCCTCTAGGCCGCCGGTTTCCTTCATGTATTCGATCAGGGCGGCCGCCTGCGCCCAATAGGTGGGCATCATCGGAAAGACATAGGGAAAGACCGTCCCGTCGGACGCGTCGCCCCGGCCGTGGGCGGGGGTGATGACGATGTTCTTGTCGGCGCTGGCCTGATCCAGGATCGCGGCGGACACCGGCGTGGACAGGAAATCGAACAGGATCGCGCCTTCCTCCTTGGCGCGGTTATAGGCCTCGATCCCGCGCTGCGGCTGGTTGCCGGTGTCGCGCACGATGGCGGTGACGGTGTTGCCGTCCCCAAGGATGCCTTCGGCATTGGCCAGGGCCAGGTAATCCTGCTGGCCCTGATTGTACTGCCCGGTCACGAAGGTATAGACCGCCGTGAAATCCTGAAGCAGGCCGAACTTGACGTCCTCGGCCATGGCGGAGGCGGACAGCCCGGCCACCAAGGCCGTGGTCAGCGCCAGCTTGCGCAGAAAGGTCATGTGTTTTCCTCCCATTTACGTTTTCCCCCTCCCCAGGGGATCAGCTTCTGGCGTGGCGGAACGGCCAGACCAGGAAATACTTGCGGATGTTGTCGTAGATTTTCGCCAGCCCCAATGGCTCCAGCAGCAGGAACCCGATAATCATGGCGCCATAGATCATCAGCGGCAGATGCGACAGAAAGTTCTGGCTGACCGGCACCCAGCCTCCGGCGGCCAGACCGGACACGAGGTTGGTCAGAAAGATCGGCGCCAGCAGCACGAAACCCGCCCCCAGCCAGGATCCGATCACGGACCCCAGGCCGCCCACCAGCACCATCGCGACCAATTGGATCGACACGTTGAAGCCGAACTGTTCGGGCGTCACCGCGCGATAGAAGCAAAAGGCCAGGATCGCCCCCGTCACGCCGCCCATGAACGACGAGGTGGCAAAGGCCGTCAGCTTGGTCCGGAACGGGTCCACCCCAATCACGGCGGCGGCGAAGTCCTTGTCGCGGATGGCGACCAGGGCGCGGCCAAAGGACGTGCGCTTGACGTTCATGAAGAACACCGTCAACGCCACCGCCCAGCCCAGCGCCAGCCAGTAACGCGAGGCGAGGCTGTCGATGGGCAGGAACAGGAAGCCGACGTCGGGCGTGCGCAGCGTCGCGTGGGCGCCGCCGGAAATGGCGGGCACGTTCACCACCACCCAATCGACCAGATACTGCATCGCCAGCGTGGCCATCACCAGATACAGGCCCTTGACCCGCAGCGCGGCGCCGCCGAACACCGTGCCGATCACCGCCGCGATCAGACCCGACAGCAGCAGCGCCAGTTCGAACGGCACCCCCGCGCGGACCAGATGGATGGACGCATAGGCCCCGATCGCCATCACCGCGGCAAAGCCGAAATGCAGCTGCCCCGCCAGCCCCATCAGCAGCGTCAGCGACAGCGCCGCCGCCGACCAGATCACCCAGGGCAGGACATAGCTGCCCAGATACAGCGGCGAGACATACAGCGGCGCCAGAGCCGCCAGAACCAGAAGGGCGATGACCAGCCAGCGGTCGGTGGGGATTTTCCACAGCTTGCGGTCGGCCTGATAGCTGGTGTGGTACGTCCCCGAGAGGCGATAGAACATGGCTCAGATCCTCTCGATGTCTTCGCGGCCGAATATGCCGAAGGGGCGGACCATGATGGTCAGCAGGATAATCAGGGACGTGACGACATCGCGCGTCGATCCGCCCGCGAAGCTGTCGAGGTATCCGGGAATGACGGTGCCCAGGACGCCCACCAGGATCCCGCCCACGACGACGCCCGGCACGCTGTCCACGCCCCCCAGGATCACCACGGCGACCGCCGGGAACAGCAGCATGGACAGCGTCCAGTCCGCCCCCTGCGACGAACCCCACAGCGCGCCCGCGACCACGGCGGCGATGCCCGCCAGCCCCCAGGAAATGCCGATGGCGCGTTCCACGGAAATGCCCACCGCCCAGCTGGACACATGGTCGTCCGACACCGCGCGCAGTTTCGTTCCCAGCCGGGTGCGGAAGAACAGCAGCGACGCGCCGACCAAGGCCAGGGCCGCGATGCCGCCATAGAGCGAGGTGCGGTTGATGAACACGTCGCCGATGATGATGGGCGCGAAGTCGATGCCCAGGTCGATGGGCTTGGGCGTCGATCCCAGGATGCCGGGGACCAGCCCGCGCAGCAGGATCTCCAGCCCCAGCGTCAGCATCACCACCATGATGACCGGCTGGCCCACCATGCGGCGCAGCAGCAGACGTTCCACGATCAGGCCGAAGCCGAACATGATCGCGGCGGCTACCGGAATGGCGATCCAGACGTTCAGCCCCCAGGCCATCACCATCCAGACGGCATAGCCCGCCGTCATCACCAGGGCGCCTTGGGCCAGGTTCGGCACACCCGCCGACTTGTAGATCAGCACGAAGCCCAGGGCGACCAGCGAATACATCAGCCCGGTCAGGGCGCCCGAAATCAGCAGTTCCAGGAAATACGCCATCACGCGGCCCCTTTCACGTCGGACAGCCGCAGCATCCGGTCCAGCGACCCGGTCTGGCCGTTTTCATAAGTGATCTGCGCCTTGAAATCGATCCTGTCCTGCCCCGCGTTCAGCGCCTCGATGATCGGGCCGTAACGGTCGTCGATCACGTTCCGCTTGAGCTTGCGGGTCCGCGTGACCTCTCCGTCGTCGGGGTCGAATTCCTTGTGCAGGTTGACGAAGCGCGCGACCGACAGCCCGTGCGGCAGATGCGTGTTCACCGCCGCGATCTCGCCCCCGATCAGGTCATAGACGCGCGGCTGCTGGGACAGTTCGGCATAGGATGTGTAAGACACCCCATGCTCCTGCGCCCATTGCCCGACCGCCTGGAAATCGATGCAGACGATCGCCACCAGCATGTCGCGGCCCTGGCCCACGACCGCGGCGTCCTTGATAAAGGCGCTGAATTTCAGCCGGTTCTCGATATAGGTGGCGATGAAGCGGGTGCCGTCACGCTTTTCCACCACCTCGGACACCCGGCCCAGCACGACCAGCTGGCCGTCGGGTTCGATCTGGCCCGCGTCGCCCGTGTGCAGCCAGCCGTCCTGCAACGCCTCGGCGCTGGCTTTGGGGTTCCGGAAATAGCCGTCAAAGATGTTGTCGCCGCGCAGCAGGATTTCGCCCCCGTCGTCGATCTTCATCTCGACGCCGGGGAAGGGCCGTCCCACCGTGGTCAGGGAAATGTCCTCGGGCTTCTGCGCAACCGCCAGGGCGCAGTTTTCCGTCTGGCCATAGAACTGGCGCAGGTTCAGCCCGATGGCGCGGAACCACAGGAACACGTCCTCGCCGATGGCCTCTCCGGCGGTATAGGCGCGCTGGACGCGGCCCAGGCCCAACTGGTCGCGGATCGGGCCATAGATCAGCCATTCGCCCAGGGCGCGCGTCAGCCCCCCGCCGGCGGGCCTGCCGTCCAGACGGGCGCGTTCGGCCTCCATCGCGCGGGGCATGAAGTAATCGTACAGCCTGCGCTTCAGCCCGGTGGTCTCGGCGATGCCCACCTGCACGCGGGTCAGCATGGCCGACCAGGCGCGGGGGGATGCGAAATAGACCGTGGGCGCCATTTCCCGCAGGTCGTGCAGCGCGGTCTCGTTCGCCTCGGGAATGTTGACGGTAAAGCGCAGCTCCATCGCCGCGCCGACCGAGAAGATGAAATCGCCCACCCAGGCCATCGGCAGATAGGCCATGTGAACCTCGCCCGGACCGAAATAGCCGGCGGCGGCGGCGTTGCGGACCCCCGACAGCACATGGCCATGCTTCAGCGGGATGCCTTTCGGGGCGCCGGTGGTGCCCGACGAATGCATCAGAACCACGGTGTCGTGGACGGTGGACCGCGCGATCAGCGCCTGGGCCAGATTCGGGTCGGCGGCCAGCCGCGCCGCGCCCTCGGCCCGGATGGCGTCGAAACCGGCCACGCCGTCGGGCTCCTGCCCGGCCAGGCCGCGCGGATCGTCATAGATCACAAGGCCCAGATGCGTCCAGCGGCCCTTGGCCTCCAGCATCTTGTCGACCTGTTCCTGATCCTCGGCCACGGCGACGCGGATATCCTCGCGTTCCATCTGGGCGGCCAGTTCCTCGGTCGGGGCATCGGCATAGGCGGGCGACGGGATGGCGCGCAGGCAGGCCGCGCCCAGCATCGCGAAATACAGGTTCGGGCGGTTGTCGCCGATCACCATGACCACATCGCCGGGCCGCACGCCCCGCGCCTCAAGGCCCGCGGCGAATTCGACAACGGCGCGCAGATAATCGGACCAGGTGTATTCCTGCCAGATGCCGCGGTCGCGTTCGCGCAGGGCGATCTGGTGGGGCACCTCGGCCGCGTTCCGGGCCAGGCGCGCCAGGATGGTGTCGTCGGACCGCCAGGTCGGGTGCAGCGCCTGGGCCTGGGCCATGTCCACGGGATCATGCTGCATGGCGGGGCTTTCCGATATAGGCCTCGACCACGCGGGGATCGGCGATGGCTTCGCGCGCGGGGCCCTGGGCGATTTCCTGGCCGTTGTTCAGAACCAGAACCCGGTCGCACAGGGCGGTCACGACATCCATGTGGTGTTCGATAATCAGCACCGTCAGGTCCAACGCCTCCTGCGCGTCCAGGATGAATCGGACCATGTATTCCTTTTCCTCCTGGTTCATGCCCGCCATCGGCTCGTCCAGGACCAGCAGGCGCGGTTCGGCGCACAGCGCGCGGGCCAGTTCGACCCGCTTTTGCAGGCCCAGGGGGATGACATCGACATGCTCGTCGCGCGCGGGGGCCAGTTGCAGAAGGTCGATCACCTCCTCGACATGGCGGCGGTGGGCGACTTCTTCCTTTTGCGCCCACCAGGGATACAACAAGGACGCCAGCGGGTTCGGCTTCATGAAGATGTGCCGGCCCATCAGGATGTTGTCCAACACCGACATCCCGTGGAACAGGGCAACGTTCTGAAAGGTGCGGGCGACGCCCATGGACGCGATGCGGAACGGTTTCAGCCCGTTGATCTGTGTGCCGTCCAGGGTGATGCGGCCTTCCTGGGGTGGATAGAACCCGGTGACGGCATTGACCAGCGTGGTCTTGCCCGACCCGTTGGGACCGACCAGGCCGAAAATTTCGCCCCGCCGAACCGCCACGGACACGTTCTTCAGCGCGACCACCCCGCCAAAGCGGCGGACGACGCCGTCGCAGACCAGGACGTGATCGCCGCTCATGCGGAAAACCGCAGCGCGCTGCAAAATCCGGGCATAGGCTGTCCTCCCAAACAGTCTTGCGGGCCGGTTCCTCCTCCGGCCTTGAGGAAAGGCTAGCATCGGAACGGTTTTTCGGTAAACCGAAAAGAATAGCAAAGTTGTTTCGGGATTCTTGAAATGCATCCGAATCTGGTCGATCATCTGCGCGCCTTTTGCGCCATTGCCGACCATGGAAGCCTGACCGCGGCGGCGCGGGAATTGCGGCGGCCCATCTCTTCGGTCAGCTATTCGCTGGCGCAACTGGAAAGCCAGTGCGGATTTCCGCTGCTGGGCACCGGCCCCCACCGTGCGGATCTGACTGAACGCGGCCGCGTGTTGCTGGCCGAGGCGCGCAGCGTCGTCGAACGCGCCCGCAGCTTTGCCACCCATGCCGAGTCGCTGAAGAAGGGCGAGGAAACGCGCCTGCGCGTTCTGGTCGACGTGTTGTTCCCGCGCGCCGACCTGAACCGCGCGCTGCGGATCTTTGCCGCCGATTATCCCCATGCGCGGTTCCAGTTCTTCAATTCGTCGCTGGCGACGCTGTGGGACGACCTGCGCCAGGGCAACATCGACTTTGCCCTGACCCTGGCCGCCGCGATCCCGTCCGACATCTCGGCCCGCCACCTGGGGTCCGAAACCCTGGGTCCGGTCTGCGCCGCGGGTCATCGGCTGGCCGGCCTGCCGCAGCCCTTGGCGATGCGCGCCTTCGACCGGGAACGGCAGATCTATTACGTCGGATCGCCGCAGATCGACATGGAGCGCGTGGGCCGGCTGTTTTCCACCGATGTCTGGACGGTCAACGATGTGGAATCGATCAAGTCGATGGTGGCGGCGGGCCTGGGCTGGTGCTTTTCGGCCAGCCGCACCTTCGAGGCCGAGATCGCGCGCGGCGAAGTCGTGGCCCTGACCTGCGAGGACATGCAGTTCCACCCGGTCCGCACCGTGGTCGTGGCCTGGCCCGCCCACCGCCGCCCCGGTCCGCTGGGCCAAGCGATGATCGAATCGCTGGTCGCGGCCCCCCGGCCGGGATCCTAGAGCTGGCGCTGCGTGCCGTCCTCGCGCCGCAGGGCGGGCAGGCCGACGCCCGTGGCATCGAACCCGCCGTCCACGGCCAACGTCTGGCCGGAAATGAAGCTGGCCTTGTCCGAACACAGGAACACGATCGCCTCGGCGATTTCGCGCGCCTCGCCATAGCGGTTCAGGGGGATCGCATCGTAATAGGCGCTGATGATCTCTGGCGCATGGACCGCCATCGCCAGCTTGGTGCGGACCGGGCCGGGCGCCACGCAATTGACGCGGATGCCCTGTTCGCCCAGTTCGGCGGCGAACTGCTTGGTCAGGTGGATGACGGCGGCTTTCGACGTGCCATAGGCGACCCGCAGCGTGGACGCCCGCAGCCCGGAAATGGAGGCGATGTTGACGATGGCGCCTTTTGTTTTCGCCAGTTCTGGGATGGCCGCCTGGGTGCACAGGAACACGCCGTCCAGATTAGTGGCCATCACCTCGCGCCATTGGTCGAAGCTGGTCTGGTTCGCGCGGGAAAACAGCGCGACGCCCGCGTTGTTGACCAGGGCGTCGACGCGGCCCCACTGGCTGACGACCATGCGGATCACGCCATCGACGCTTTGCGGATCGGAAATGTCGGCCTCGACCGCCAGGACATTCGCGCGCCCGTCGCAGGCGGCGTGCAGTTCCTGGGTGTCGCGGTCCACGACGGCCACGCGCCAGCCCTGTTCCAGAAAGATATCCGTGGCGGCCAGGCCGATGCCCCGGCATCCCCCGGTCACGATGGCGATTTTTGCGTCCTGCGTCATTCGTCTGTTCCTTCCGTCTCGACGATCAGTTCCAGCGTCACGCCGACCGGGTTGCCCCCGCGTTCCAGCGTGCCGCGCATGATGGTGCCCGCGATGTCCACGACCTCGATCGGGACGGTGGCGCGGCCTTGGGTCAGCACCGCATCGTCCAGCCGCAGTTCGGTGGCGTGGCAGTCCATGCGGCTGCCGTCCGTGAAGCGGATGTGGTCGATGCTGCCGACGCCGTACAGGCGGGCGTGTGCGATGCCGTGGCGGGCGGCAAGCGCCTCGATGGCCATGACCGCATCCTCGCCGGGCGCGATCCGGGCCAGCAGGCCGGTGCCGCTGCCCGTGCCTTGCGGGGTGAACAAGGTGAAGGCGGTTTCTGGGTCGGGCAGCGCCTCGAACCAGGCATCGGGCGCGCCGAGGCCGTGGACGGCGGCATCCGCCGCCAGGATGCTGTCGAAGGGCAGCAGATGGCCCATCGTTCCGGCCCAGGTGCCGTGGCAATGCAGGAAGGGCGCGCCGTCCTTCCAGCCGACCGTGGCCGTGGCGCGGCCGATCCTGACCGGCCCGTCCGGCGCATGGGTGTCGGAATACCACGCCGCATGGACCCCATCGGTGGACGGCGCGGGCAGCACGAAGCGCAGGGGGGCGCAGGTCACGCCGTCCAGCCGGACCACGCCGCCCTTGCAGCCATGGGCGGCGAACAGCGCGCCGACCCCATCCATCACCGTCCGCCCGGCGGGCAGCACGCCGGAAACGGGCCGCAGGTCCGCCCGCACCGCCACCGCGCGTTCGGCCGCGCGGGGACCGGGATGGATCATCCGCCCCTGGATCGCGGACCGGCTCATGCGATCAGGCCGCGGGCTTCCAGTTCCTCGCGGATCATCTTCTTGGTGATCTTGCCATAGGCCGATTTCGGCAGCGCGTCCCAGAACAGGAACCGCTTGGGCATCTTGTAGCGCGACAGCTTGCCGTCCAGGAAGGCGGCCAGGTCACTTTCGGCCACCGGCGCATTGGCCACGCAGACCGCCCAGCCGATCTCGCCCCACAGGGGGTCGGGGACGCCCAGCACCGCGACCTCGCTGATGGCGGGATGGGTCAGGATCTTTTCCTCGATCTCGCGCGGATAGACATTCGATCCGCCGGATATGAACATGTCCGACTGCCGCCCGGTGATATAGACAAAGCCCCGGTCGTCCATATGGCCCAGATCGCCCGTGCGGAACCAGCCGTCGCGGAAGGATTTGGCGTTGGCATCAGCGTTCTGGTAATAGCCCGCGAAGACGGCGGGACCGATGCAGCAGATTTCCCCGGTCTCGCCCGGCGCGACCTCGGCGCCCTGGTCGTCCTGGATCTGGATCTCGATCCCCGTGCGGGCATGACCGCAGGTGCCGATGCGGGCCTGCGGGCCGTCCTCGGCCTGGTGCAGGTGGGCGGGCAGGACGGTGATGTTGCCCGTCACCTCGCCCAGACCGAAATACTGGACCAGCACCGGGCCAAGGGTGTTCAGCGCCTTTTGCTGATCCACCCGATACATCGGCGCCCCGGCATAGATGACATAGCGCAGCGACGACGTATCGGCATCGGCGGTCGAGGGATGTTCCACCAACAGCTTGAGGATCGTCGGCACGGTGAACATGGTGGACACGCGCCAGTCGCGCACCAGATCCCAGACCTGCGCCACGTCAAAGCGTTCGGTGGGCAGCAGGATCGTCTTGACCCCCCGCGCCACCTGCGTCAGCTGATGCACCCCCGCGCCATGCGACAGCGGCGCCACCACCAGCGAGGCATCGTCCGCCGTCAGCCCCGGCATCAGGTCGGCCAGGTGGTTCGTGACGACAAAGGCCATCTGGCCATGCGTCAGGACCGACGCCTTGGGCCGCCCCGTGGTGCCGGACGTAAAGAAGAACCAGCAGGGATCGTCGCGGTCCACGGGGGCCGCCTGCGGGCGCCGGCCCCTGTGTTCCGCGGTGATCGCCGTCACGTCCGGGCCGAAATCCGCCGTTCCAAAAGCCAGCGTCGTCACGCCGCAGGCCGCCGCGTGATCGGGAAAGCTGGCGTTGCAGAACATCAGCGTCGCGCCCGAGGCTTGCGTCAGATAAGCGACCTCATCCGGCGTCTGGCGGAAATTGGCAGGCACCCAGACCCCGCCCGCGCGCCAGACCGCGAACATCGCCTGCATCATCTCGGTGCAGTTCTGCGACTGGCACATCACCCGACAGCCCTTTTGCAGGCCGAACCGGGTCTGCAACGCATGGGCCAAGGCGTCGGTGCGGGCGTCCCATTCGGCCCAGGTCCAGCGTTCCTCGCCCATGACCAGGGCCACGCCGTCGGGGTCGCGCCGCGCCGCCTGGGACAGGAAGGTCGCCAGGTTCATCACGCGGGTGGACACCGGGGCCAGCCCGCCCGCCGGATGGGTCATCTCGCGCGTTCCAGGATCGAGCAGTAGTTGGCGACCGCCGTGCCGCCCATGTTGAACACGCCCGCCAGTTCCGCGCCCACCACCTGCATCGCGCCCGCGTCGCCGGTCAACTGCATCGCCGCCATCACATGCTGCGACACACCGGTCGCGCCGATGGGATGGCCGCGCGACTTCAGCCCGCCCGAGGGGTTGACCGGCAGCGCGCCGTCCATCCGGGTTGTGCCTTCGCGGATCACGCGCCAGCCTTGGCCGCGGGGGGCAAGGCCCATCGCCTCGTATTCGATCATCTCGGCGGTGGTGAAGCAGTCGTGGGTTTCGACCAGCGACAGATCGGTGATCGCCAGTCCCGCCTGATCCAACGCCTGGCGCCAGACCCGATGGGCGCCGGCGAATTCGGTCGGGTCGCGGCGCGACAGGGCCAGCATGTCGCCGGCCTGCGCGCGGGCGCGGAACCGGATCGCGCGGGCCAGGGTTTCGGCCACCTCGGGCGCGGCCAGCACGATGGCCGCCGCCCCGTCCGACACCAGCGAACAATCCGTGCGCCGCAGCGGTCCCGCCACCAGCGGGTTTTTGTCGGATGGCGTGTTGCAGAAGGCCACGTCAAAGGCCTTTTGCATGTGGGCATAGGGGTTGCGCGTGCCGTTGTCGTGGTTCTTGGCGGCGATCATCGCCAGTTCCTCGGACCGGTCGCCGTTCTTCTGGAAATAGCTGTCGGTGATGCGGCCGAAGACGCCGGCAAAGCCGCCGGGCGTGTCGCCTTCCTCGGCGACATAGCTGGCAGACAGCAGTACGCCCCCCACGTCGCCGATGGGAATGGCCGTCATCTTCTCGGCCCCGATGACCAGGGCGACCTTGCCGCGCCCGGACGCGATGAAATCGGCGGCCGCATACAGTGCGGCCGACCCTGTGGCGCAGGCGTTTTCCGTGCGCATGAAGGGCACGCCCGCCAGGTCTGGGCTGCCCATGGCCACCAGCGCGGCCTGGAAATCCTGCCGCTGGAAGCCGTTGTTGTAAACGCCGGTAAAAATGCCGTCCACGGCATCGGGCGACAGCCCCGCGTGGTCCAGCGCGGGCAGGGCCACCTCGGCCATCAGGGCCATGGTGTCGGGTGCCTCGGCCTTGCCGAATCGGGTATGCGCCCATCCGACGATCAGGGGATCGGTCATGCGGTGTTCCTTTCAAGGGTGGCGAGGCGGGCGGCGATGGCCTGCGCCTCGCGGTGCAGCGCGGCGGCCAGGTCGGCCTGCCGCGCCGGGGTCATGCGATGTTCAACGGCGGCGATGGACAGCGCGCCCGCCGGCCGTCCGTCCGGCCAGGGGATCGCGACGCCCAGGCCCCAGGATCCCGGCACCACGCGGCCGGGGTTCAGGGCATGGCCCTGGACACGCGCGCGGCCCAGGTCGTCCAGCAGGCCGGGCATCAGATCGCCCACCAGCGGCGCCACGCGCGCCAGCAAAGCATCCGCCTCGGCCACCGGCAGCGCGGCCAGGATCGCCAATGCCCCCGCGCCGACGCCCGCGGGCTTGCGGTCGCCGCGCATCAGGGCGTGGGTGCGGACCGGGAAATCGCCCTCGATCCGTTCCAGGCACAGGGTATGGTCGTCCTGCGTGACGGTCAGCAGCACCGTGTCGCCGGTATCCCGCGCCAGCCGGGCCATGGCATCGCGGGCATGGTGCAGGATGCCGTGGCGTTCCGTGGCGAAACCCGCCAGCAGATAGGTTTCCGGCCCCAGGTGATAGCGCCGCGTCGCGCGGTCCTGTTCGACCATCCGCGCCGTCCCCAGCGCCAGCAGCAGCCGCCGCGCCGTAGGCCGGGCCAGGCCCGAAGCCGCCGCGATCTGCGCCAGGCCCAGCCCCTGCGCGCCGCCCCGACCGACCAGCGACAACAGCGACAGCGCACGCGCCACCGCCTGCGTCCCGCCGTTGTCGATGGGGGTGGCGCCGTCCTTCATCAGGCCAGCGACCGTCCGATGGCCGATTCCAGGATCGCCCAGGCGTCCTCGCCATAGGTGGACTTCCACTCCTCGTAAAAGCCCGCCTCGCGCAGCTTGTCCTCGAAGGCCTTGGGATCGGGGTCATTGAAGACGAAGCCGCTGGTTTCCAGTTCGCCCCGCAGCGATCCGTTCATTTCGGCGATGTCGGCGCGCTGTTTCAGGGCGGCGGCGTTGAAATTGTCGGCCACGGCCTGCTGCACGTCTTCGGGCAGGGCGCCCCAGGACCGGCGGTTGCCCAGCATCCAGAACCCGTCCCACATGTGGTTGGTCATCGAACAGTATTTCTGAACCTCCCACAGCTTGGCGACCTTCATGATCGCCAGCGGGTTTTCCTGCCCGTCCACGATGCCGGTTTGCAGCGCGGTATAAACCTCGGCAAAGTTGATGGACGCGGGCGCCGATCCGAAGGCGGTGAACAGCGAGGTCCACAGCGGGCTGACCGGCACGCGGATCTTGAAGCCCTCCAGATCGGCGGGCGTTTCGATCGGCTTGGTGGACGAGGTGATCTGGCGGAAGCCGTTGTCCCAGATCTTGTCCATCACCACCAGGCCCGCGCCCTCGATCTGGCCGCGCGCATAGGCGCCCAGTTCGCCGTCCATGGCCTTCCACACGGTGTCATAGTCCGGGAAGGCAAAGCCCACGCCGTTGATGGACGCGTTCGGGACCAGCGTGGACAGGATCACCGGCGACAGCTGGAAGAAATCCACCCCGCCCGACCGCAGCTGGCCCAGCACGTCGGTATCGGCGCCCAGCTGGTTCGACGGGAAGATCTGCAGGTCGAACCGGCCGCTCGTGGCCTCGAGGATGGCCTTCTGCGCCTCGGCCAGGCGGACGTTGCTGGGATGGTCCAGCGGCTGGTTGTTGGCCAGCTTGTAGCTGAATTCGGCGGCCATCGCGGGACGGACCCGGATGAACGGCGTGGCCAGGGCGCCTGCGGCGGCCCCCAGCAGGATGGTGCGGCGGGTAACGGTCATGAAATTCCTCCTCCCTGAGGTATCAAGAAACAGTTCAAAGCAGCGCGGTCGAGAACCAGGGCACGGCGGCGATGGCCAGCAGGCCCACCATCAGCGCGGCCAGATAGGACCAGATCTTGCCCATCACCTGTTCGGCCGGCACGTTGGCGATCTTGCAGGCGATATAGAAGCCGATGCCGATGGGCGGGGCCATCAGGCCGATGTTCATGGCCGTGACGATGACCATGGCATAGTGGATGTCGTGGATGCCCAGGCCCCGCGCGATGGGGAACATGATCGGCGCCAGCAGCACGATGGCGGGCAGGCCTTCCAGGATGCAGCCCAGGATCAGGAAGATCGCGATCGAGGCCAGCATGAACACGATCCAGCCGCCCGGCAGGCTTGTCACAAGCACCATCAGGTCGCGCGCGAACCCCGATTGCGTCAGCGCCCAGGCCATCGCCGATGCCGCCCCCAGGATCAGCAGGATCGCCCCCGACATGGCGGCGGTTTCCACCAGCATCGTGCCCGTGCGGCGCAGGGGGATGCCGCCGTACAGAACCGCCCCGATGACAAAGGCGTACAGCGTGGCAATGGTCGAAACCTCGGTCGCGGTGGCGACGCCGCCGCCGACCAGGCTGCGGATCATGAAGGGCAGCACCAGGGCTGGCGCCGCGATCAGGGCGGTCTTGCCGATGACGTCCAGGGGGGCGCGGCGCACCCCCTCCATCCGTTCGCCGCGCGCCTTCCAGCGGGCCAGCACGGCCAGCACGATCAGCAGCACCATGGCGATGGCAAAGCCGCTGGTGAACAGCCCGGCGATGGACACGCCCGCGACCGATCCCAGCACGATCAGCACGATGGACGGCGGCACGGTGTCGGCCATCGCCGCCCCGGTCGCCAGCAGCGCGGTCATTTCCGAGGGCGAATGGCCCCTGCGGCGCATTTCGGGGAACAGCGCGGGGGCCACGGTCGCCATGTCCGACACCTTGGATCCCGAAATCCCCGACACCAGGAACATCGACCCCAGCAGGACATAGCTCATCCCCGCCTTGACATGCCCGAACATGGAGGCAAGGAAACCGACGATGGCGCGGCCCATGCCGGTCGCGTCCAGGATGCAGCCCAGAAGCACGAAGACCGGCACCGACAAAAGGATCAGCGAGGACATCCCCTCGTCGATGCGGCCCATCATCACGAAGATCGGCGCCTGCGTGGCGAAGGTCAGGTATCCCAGCGTCGCCAGCGCGAAGCAAAAGGCGATGGGCACGCCGACAGCCAGCAGGAATCCGGCGAACAGGCCCAGGAACAGCGGCAGGTTCCAGTTGCCAAGGGACAGCACGGCGGGCTTGGCCCACCACAGCAGGGCGGCGATGGCGCCCGCCACGGCCAGCGTCCCCAGGATCACGCCCCATTCGCGGGTGCGCATCACCGACAGCACCATCAGCAGCCCCATCAGCCCGATCCCCACCGGCAGGGCGGATGCCCGCCAGGACATCGGCAGCCCCAGAGCGGGCGAGGTGATGAAGGATTCCTCGTAAGCGTATTCGACCGCGACCGGCAGCAGCCGGATCAGCAGCACGCAGACCAGCACGCTGCCCGCGATCTCCAGCACGCGCGCCAGACGGGCGGGCAACAGCGGCAGGAACACGGTCAGCCGCATGTGTTCGTGCCGGTCCACCGCCAGCGCCGCGCCCAGCATCGCCATCCAGATAAAGCTGATGGACGCGACCTCGTCCCCCCAGATCAGCGGTTTCGCCAGCACATAACGGAAAAAGACATTGGCCAGGACGGTGACGATCATCGCCACCAGCAGAACGGCGGCGGCGATTTCCACCGGGCGCATCCAGGGTTCGGCACGCCTGGGTTCGGCCAGCGCCTCGATCCCGCCAAGCGCCAGTTCGGCGTCGCCATGCGCATCCGTATGGTGCATCCTGTTCCCCTTTTGCGGACGAACGGCCCCCTCCTGCCAACGCGTCCACATTGTGGATGCGCTATCGTCCTTGCGCGCCTAGAGATAGGAGCAGGAGGTCGGCGATGGCAACAGAAAAATCGACAGAATCGTGCGCTTCGCATTTTCCCACCGATGGAAGCGGGAATCTTGACCGATCTTCGTTCCATGATGCGGAATGACGGGTGGGGCACATTCCGATCCTTGACCGTCCAGGATCAGGGGTCGTCCTTGGCCTCGATCCGGGCCAGCGTGTTGCCGAAGGCCAGCACCTCGCCTGCCTCTCGCAGATGCTTCAGGCGGCCCGGCCGGTGGGCCTCGACGCGGGTTTCCATCTTCATGGCCTCGACCACGGCGATGACCTGACCGGCCTCGACCATAGTGCCATCCTCGGCCTGCCAGGCGGCGAGGGTGCCGGACACGGGGGCGGTGACGGTCGCCTCGTCGGGTTCCGGCATGGTCCCGGCGGCGGGGGCGCCCGAAGCGGCGGCGGCCATGATTCCGGCGGGCAGACCCAGCTCATGCCGCTTGCCATCGATTTCGACGGCGATGCGGATCAGGGCCGGGGGCTGGCCGGGCGCCACGCGGGCATGGGGCGGCACGGCCTTGGCCAGCCGGTCGGCGAAGTCGGTTTCGATCCAGCGGGTATGAACGCGCAAATCGCCGTCCCGCGCCGTGAATTCGGGCGCCGTCAGCGCGGCGCGATGAAAGGGCAGGACGCTGGCCACGCCCTCGATGCGGAATTCGGCCAGGGCGCGGCGGGCGCGCGCCAGGGCGTCGTCGCGGCTGGCGCCGGTGACGATCAGCTTGGCCATCATCGAATCGAAGCGATCTGGGATGACGGATCCCGCCACCACGCCGCTGTCCAGGCGGATGCCGGGGCCGGACGGGGGGTCGAACACCGCGATGGGTCCGGGGGTGGGCAGGAAGCCGCGCCCGACATCCTCGGCGTTGATGCGGAATTCGATGGAATGGCCGCGCGGGGCGGGCACGCTGTCATCGGCCAGGCGCGCGCCGCGCGCCACCGCGATCATGGCGCGCACCAGGTCGATGCCGGTGGTTTCCTCGGTCACGGGATGTTCGACCTGCAACCGCGTGTTCACCTCGAGAAAGGACAGCGTGCCGTCGGCCGACAGCAGGTATTCCACCGTCCCCGCCCCGCAATAGCCCGCATGGGCGCAGATCGCCCGCGCGCTGTCGTGGACCCGTCGGCGCTGATCGTCGGTCAGGAACGGGGCGGGCGCTTCCTCGACCAGTTTCTGGTGGCGGCGTTGCAGGGAACAGTCGCGCGTGCCGATCACCTTGACGGTGCCGTGGCGGTCGGCCAGCACCTGCGCCTCGACATGGCGGGGGCGGTCCAGGAATCGTTCGACGAAGCATTCGCCGCGTCCGAAGGCGGTCAGGGCTTCGCGCGTGGCGGATTCGAACAGCTCCTCGACCTCCTCCAGCCGCCAGGCGACCTTCAGGCCGCGCCCCCCGCCGCCGAAGGCCGCCTTGATGGCGATGGGCAGGCCATGCTGGCGGGCAAAGGCCAGGGCGTCGGCCGGGGTGTCGACCGGGCCGGGGGTGCCCGCGACCAGGGGCGCGCCCACGGATTCGGCGATGCGGCGGGCCTTGGTCTTGTCGCCAAGCGCCGCGATGACGGCCGGATCGGGACCGATCCAGATCAGCCCCGCGTCCTGAACGGCCCGCGCGAACCCGGCATTTTCCGACAGGAAGCCATAGCCGGGATGGATCGCGTCCGCCCCCGCGCGCCGGGCGATGGCGATGATCCTGGCGCTGTCCAGATAGGTGTCGCCGGGCGTGTCGCCGCCCAGAAAGAAGGCCTGGTCGGCCATGGCCACGAAAGGCGCGCCGTGGTCGGGTCCGGCATAAAGGGCAACGGTCTCGATGCCCTCGTCGCGGCAGGCGCGGATGATGCGAACCGCGATTTCCCCACGGTTGGCGATCAGCAGGCGGTTCAGGGGCAAGGTCGGGCCGGTGGCGAACAGGGTCATGATGCTGCCTTTATGTCCTGGAAAGCGGCCGTGGCCGCAAAGCGGATGCGGGCGCCGGGCGGGATCTGGCCCGCCCGATCCAGGGCGGACGGCAGCAGCGTGGCGATCACCGGATAGCCGCCGGTCAGCGGATGGTCGGCCAGAAACAGCACCGGCTGGCCGGAATGGGGGATCTGGACCGCGCCGGTCTCGGTTCCCTCGGACGGCAGTTCGCGGGCGTCGTCGCGCGTGACGGGGGACCCCTCCAGGCGAATCCCCACGCGGGACGACTGCGCCGTGACCAGCCAGGACTGGGACAGGAAATGACGGATCATGGCGGGCGCGAACCAGTCCGTGCGGGGTCCAAGCGTCACCGGCAATGCGACGACATCGCCGGGCCTGGGCAACGACGGCTGGCATTCGGGCAGGGCCGTGGCGGCCGCGGGGCGCTGCGCGGCGAACAGGCGTGCGCCGCCGGTCAGCGGATCGGGTCCGATCCGGGCCAGGGTGTCGGTGGCCGCCGAGCCGAGAACCCGGACCACGTCGAACCCTCCGCGCAGCGCCAGATAGCTGCGCATCCCCGCAGCAGGGGGCGGGATCAGCACCTCGTCGCCCGCATCAAGCGCAAAGGCGCCCAGCATGGCCCGGCCCCCGACCACCGCCTGCCCCGCGCCGGTCAGGGCCAGCGTGACCGGCCGTTCGGCCCGCAGGCGCACCGGGCCAAGGGTGATTTCCAGCAGCGCCGCATCCGACGGATTGCCGACCGCCCGGTTCGCCCGGCGCGCCGCGCCCAGATCCAGGGCGCCCGAGGCCGAAACGCCCTGCCCGCCCTGGCCGCGCCGGCCCTCGTCCTGAAAGGTGACGGGAAAGGCGGTCTGCACCAATGTCAGCGCAGGACGCCCCGGACGTTCCGGGATCGCGGCCGAGGGATAGACCACGGCCTCGCCTTCGACGAATCGCGCGCGGAGGCCGGGCCGCAGCAGGGCGGGCGGATCGCGGGACAGATCCCACATCGGCAGGCGCGTCGTGCCGATCAGCTGCCAGCCTCCGGGCGTGTCCTGCGGATAGACGCCGCAGAACCGCGACGCCAACGCCACCGATCCCGCCGGAATCCACGTCCGGGGCGCGGCGCGGCGGGGCAGGTCGAACAGCGGATCGTCGCAGGTCATATAGGCGAAACCGGGCGCAAAGCCGCAGAACGCCACCGTCCAGGTCGCGGCCTGATGCGCGGCGATCACCTGGGCCACGGTCAGGCCCCGATGGGCCGCGACATCGGCCAGATCCGCGCCGTCATAAGTCATCGGAATCTCAACCGTTTCGACCGGGCCTGGGTCGCGCTGCGTTCCGGGCGCGGGGCGGCGGGCCAGGATCGCGGCGGCCATTGCGGCGTCGGCGGCACATCCCGGCGCCATGCGGATCATCAGGGTGCGCGCTGCGGGGATCACCTCGGCCATGCCCGGCGGCGGATCGGCCCGCAGCGCGTCGAACAGGCCCAGCGTTTCGTCCAGGTCGGCCAGTTCGACCAGCAGCGTGCGCGGTCCCACCGGCAGAAAGCGCATCAGCCGGTTTCCGCAAACGGCGCGATGGCGATGCCGTTGCCGGACAGGGCGTCGCGGACGCGGCGGGCCATCGCCACGGCGCCGGGGCTGTCGCCGTGCACGCAGATGCTGTCGGCGCGCAGCCGCAGGACCGATCCGTCGCTGGCCTCGATCTCGCCATCGGCCGCAAGGCGCAGCATCCGGGCGGCGACGGTTTCGGCGTCGTGCAGAACGGCCCCCGCGTCCCGGCGCGGCACAAGCTGGCCGTCGGGCGCATAGGCGCGGTCGGCAAAGGCTTCGGCCACGGCGGTCAGGCCCGCATCGGCGGCGCGCCCCAGAATGGGCGCCCCCGCCAGACCCATCAGCGCCAGCGAGGGATCGATCGCACGAATGGCCGCGATCACCGCGTCGGCCTGCCGGGCGTCCTGGGCGATGGTGTTGTACAGCGCACCATGAGGTTTGACATAGGCAACACGCGTTCCGGCGGCCCGCGCGATCCCTTGCAGCGCGCCGATCTGATAGATCACGTCGGCCGTCAGTTCCGCCGGGGTCACGTCCATCGGACGGCGGCCGAACCCCACCCGGTCGGGATAGGACACATGCGCGCCGATCGCGATGCCGCGCATCGCCGCCTGGGCCATGGTGGTGTGGAGGGTCAGCGGGTCGCCCGCGTGAAAGCCGCAGGCGATGTTGGCCGAACTGACCACATCCAGCATGGCGGCGTCGTTGCCCATGGTCCAGGCGCCATAGCCTTCGCCCAGGTCGCTGTTGAGATCGATGGTCCGGGTCATCCCCTCCTCCGGCTTGCGTGGCACGGCCATATCAGGATCGGCGCGCGCCCGACAGGCCGATTGCGGCGGAACCGCGGAATGCGGGTCGGGGCACACGGCGCGGAGCGGACCGCATGGGACGCAGGGCGCGGGCCGGCCGGGCCCCGCGGGTCTAGCGCGCGGCGGTCGCCGCCAGCGGGCGCTGACCGGCGGGATCGGCCTGGGTGGCGGGATCGGGCAGGCGGAACCGGACCATCTGCCGCCCGGCGGGCAACCGTGTGACCGTCCATCCCAACAACCGGCCGCCGGGACCGACGATCAGGCCGCTGTCGCGGAGCGTTCCTTCGGCCCCGCCCAGCCGGGCACCCAGCGCGTCAAGGCCCGGCCCGCCTTCGGCACGAGACTGCCAGCAGGCGAGGGCGCCGCCCAGGTCGTCGGGCGCACCCGGCCACAGGTCGCGATAAACCCCGTTGGCCATCGCCACCCGCCCGCCGGGGCCAAAGACCACCACCGCCTCGCCGATGTTGTCTAGGATGCTGTTACCCAGCGCCATTTCGGCCCGGAACTTGCGGGTCAGGCTCATCTCGGATGTGATGTCCTCGAACAGGAAGGCCACGGCGCCGTCGGGATGGGGACGGCCGGTGACGCGATAGGTCTGGCCGCCCGGCAGGGACCATTCCTCGACATGGTGGCCGGTCGCGGCGGCGCTTTCCAGATTGCTCATCTGCTGGCGCCAGCTGCGGAAATCCTTGGGCTCGGGGACCATGCGCAATTCGCGCAGCTTGTCCAGCAGGTCGAACAGCGTGGGCCGCGCGGTCAGGAATCCGGTGGGCAGGTTGGTCAGGTCGATCAGGGCGGGGTTGAACAGCTGCAACTGCCGCTGGCGGTCGAAGATCGCCAGGCCGATGGGCAGGTCGGCGAATGTCTTGGTCAGGGTCTGGACGAATTCGCGCAAGGACCGTTCGGCGCGCACCGCCGCATCGGCGGGCAGGGCGAACATCATGGTCTGTTCGCCCGTCTGATGGCTGTGGCAGTCGTACCATGACACGGCGCCATTCTGATTCAGCGATGCCCGGCGGGTCCGCGTGCCCGAACCCGGCACGGGGCGCGGCGCGTCCAGCAGGCGCGGCAAGGGCCAGCCGATGGGTTCGTCCGACTGGCCTTCGGCGCGGCGCAGATAGGCGGCGTTGGCCCAGGTCACGCGTTCCTCGGCGTCCTGGCGCCACACCAGCATCGGCGTCTGGTCCAGCGACCGACGCAGCAGATCCAGTTCCTCCTCCATCGCCTGCTGAGACATGGAATCGACGACGATGCCCGCATATTCGGCCTGAGGATCGGTGATCGTGATGCGCAGCAGGCCGGGGTCGATCTGTTCGACCACCAACCGCAGCGCCGCGCTGCCCGCCCCGGTCTGGCCCAGCGATTCGAACCGCCCCGACCGATCGATGCCGCCCAACGCATTGATCGCGTCGGGAAAGCGCGGCCCGATCCATTGCAAGAGGCGCGCCCAGTCGCCCTCGGGCGCGGAAAAGCGGTCCAGAAGCGCGCGGGCGGGCGGCGTCGCATCCACAAGCGCCTGATCGCGGAACAGCAGCACCATCGGCTTCAGGCTGCTTTCCAGCCCCTGCGGCAGGCGCGGGCGCGCCCGTCCCGACCGTCTGTCCCACCACCGCGCCAGCGCCGTCGCCAGCACGACCGATGCCGTCCCCGTCAGAACCGCAAGCAGGATCAACCCGATTCCATGCAGGGACATCCCCGAATCCTTCCCCGTTTCGTGCAACCATAGGGCGATGAATTTTAACGAACAGTTAAAATGTCACGGCAGCAGCGTGGGATTGTCGCCCAGCGGCGCGCGGGCATCGGCCGCGATCCGGTCCAGCGGCCAGCGCACCGTCACGATCGCCCCCGGCCCGCCATTGGCAAAGTCCAGCCGCGCGCCCGACCGTTCCAGCAGGGTCTTGGCGATGAACAGGCCCAGGCCCATGCCGTCATACCCTTTGCGCTGCGGGGGACCGCCGCGCCGGCCGGTCGGGTAGGGATCGCCGATCCGGGCCAGCACGGCGGGCGAATAGCCCGGCCCGTCGTCACGGATCGTCACGCACAGCCAGCCGTTGCCGATCTGCGATTCGATCACGACCCGGCTGGCGGCAAAATCCACCGCGTTCTGGATCAGGTTGCGCAGCGCGTGGATGATCGCGGGATCGCGTTGCACGGCGGGACCGTTGGCCCGGATCTCGACCACGGGACCGCGCCCGGCATGGGGTTCGGCCGCATCCTCCAGCATGGCCCGCAGGGGGGCCGTGCGCAGGTGCAGGTCGTCCTTGCCCGCCCGGCCCATGCTGCGCAGGATCTGCGCGCAGCGCACCGCCGAATCGCGCAAGGCCATGGCATCGGCTTGCAGGTCGGGGCGGTCGGCCAGTTCGTCGGCCAGTTCCGCCGCGACCAGCTTGATGGTGGCCAGGGGGGTGCCCATCTCGTGCGCGGCGGCGGCGACCACGCCGCCCAGATGCTGCAGGCGCTGTTCGCGCGCCAAGGCCATCTGGGTCGCGAACAGCGCATTCGACGTGGCCTGCAATTCGACCGTCACCCGGTGGGCATAGCCCGCAAAGAACACCACGCCGATCATCAGCGCCGTCCAGTGCCCCAGGGCCAGGGTGGGCGCCAGCACCAGTTCGCGCCCGTCCACGTCGTGCAGGGGCAGCGCGAACAGCGACGCCGCGGAAACCAGCGCCATGGTCGCGGTGCCAAGGGCCACCGTCTCTCGGGCGTCGAGGGATGTCGCGGCCACCGTCACCGGCGCCAGCACCAGAAGGGCAAAGGGATTGGCCAGCCCCCCCGTCAGCGCCATCAGCGCCGAAATCTGGACCACATCGAAGAACAACTGCACCACCGCCAGCCGGGCCGAGGTGCGGGGCGGCGGCCACAGCACCTGCCACAGGTTCATCGCAATGGCGGCGGCGATCAGCACCAGCACGGGTTCGACCGCAAAGCCGATCCCCATGGCCCGCGCGACGATCACCGCCGCCAGCTGGCCCGCAATGGAAAACCAGCGCAGCAGCACCAGGGTGCGCATCCTGATCGGCTCGGCCTCGGTCCGGGCCGGGGGATTGGCCGGTGCGCCGGAACGGAAAAAGGACGGATCGGCCATGCGCCTCTCTGCGACGATGCGGACCTTGATACGCGGGACCGGATCGGCGATCAATGCGCGGCTTTTCGCCCTTGACAGGAGAAACACCATGACCGACCGGAAAATCCTGCTGACCGGCACCGTTGCCGCCGTGGCCCTGCTGGCGGTGGGGGGCATGTTCCTGGCCAGCCAGGGCGGCGGCGACCCGTTCGCCGGCTGCGGCGGGGCCGGGGCGGGGGGGGGCATGGACGCCTTTGGCACCGATTTCACCCTGACCCGCCAGGACGGCCAGCGTGTCACCGCCGAGCAGGTTTTCTCCAAGCCGTCGCTTCTCTATTTCGGCTATACGTTCTGCCCGGACGTCTGTCCGATGGACAGCGCCCGCAATGCCGATGCCGCAGCCCTTCTGGGGGAACAGGGAAAGGACGTGCAGACCGTGTTCGTCACCGTCGATCCGCGCCGCGACACGCCCCAAGTGGTTGCCGATTTCACCGCCCAGTTTCCCGGCGGCATGATCGGCCTGACCGGATCCGAGGAGGAGATCGCCGCCGTCAACAAGGGCTGGCGCAATTACTACAAGGCCAACGATGCCGACGATAAGGACTATTACCTGGTCGATCACATGACCAATACCTTTCTGGTGCTGCCCGGAAACAAGACCGTCGATTTCTTCCGGCGCGACACGACCTCCGAAGCGATGGCGGAACGTGTCGGCTGTTTTGTCGACGCGCTCGGCTGACACGCGATTGCCTCTGGCCCGGCGCTGCGGCAATGTGATCGCCTATGACTGGCTGGGGTGCGCGCGCCATGGAAGACGAAAACTTTGCCCGGACCGAACCGGGCCCCGATCCTTCGCTGCTGCTGGTGGACGACGACGAAATCTTCGTGACGCGTCTGGCGCGGGCGATGGAAAAGCGCGGCTTTTCCCCGCGGACGGCGATGGGCGTGGCCGATGCCCTGGCGATGATCCGCGACGATCCGCCCGCCTATGCCGTGATCGACCTGCGCCTGGAAGACGGCAACGGGCTGGACGTGGTCGAGGCGCTGCGCGACCTGCGCGCGGATGCCCGGATCATCGTGCTGACGGGATACGGCGCCATCGCCACCGCCGTCGCGGCCGTGAAAATGGGCGCCACCGATTATCTGGCCAAGCCCGCCGATGCCAATGACGTCACGTCCGCCCTGCTGTCGGATGCGGAACTCCTGCCCCCGCCGCCGGATAATCCGATGTCGGCCGACCGGGTGCGGTGGGAACATATTCAGCGCGTTTATGAACAATGCGACCGCAATGTCAGTGAAACGGCACGCCGCCTGCACATGCATCGCCGGACCCTTCAGCGTATTCTTGCCAAACGCGGTCCCCGCTGAATTAATAAGCCGTCTTGTAATTCTTATTGCCCTATATAATATTGGCTTTATCAAATTCACCATGGACGCACAAAAATGAACCCTGACCTGGACAAGATGACGCTCAAGGAACTGCGTGATCTTCGGGCAAAACTGGACCGCGCGATTAATTCCTTTGAAGATCGCAAGCGTCGCGAGGCCTTGGCCGCGATCGAGGAGGCCGCGCGCGAGCATGGCTTCAACCTGTCCGAACTGACGGGGGCAAAGCCCCGGCGTTCAGGAACCGTGGCGCCGAAATACGTGAATCCCGAAGATCCGACAATGACTTGGACGGGCCGGGGTCGCAAGCCGCGCTGGGTGCAGGACAGCCTGGAAGGCGGCAAGCAGCTGGACGATCTTCTGATCTGAAACGGGCCTTGCCAGCCTGTGTAGCGGGCGCGGGTTTTTCTCAGGCGGAACCGGCCGGTTTTTCCATCAGCATTCGGAACCGTTGCAGATACGCCTCCCGCACGTCGGCGGGGGGGCGTATCCGAATATCAAGCGCAGACAATATCAATTCGTTTTGCAGCGGAAACAGGCGTCTCGCCTCGGGCAGGGTAAAGCCGGCGATTTGAACGGCTTCAAGCCGCGCTGAAATACGGTCGGCGGTCTTGATTTTTGCCTTGACCGCCGCCGGCAATGCCGCGGGCAGGCCGAAACGGCCGTGGATGGCCGCCGTCAGGCGTTCGTCCAGCCTTCCATATTCGGCGCCAAGCGCGGCCTTCACCGGGGAAATCATGTCCCCGATCACATATTCCGGGGCATCGTGCAAAAGCGCGGCCAGGCGCCAGCGGGTTTCGATGCCAGGATGCAGGCGGCCCAGGATATCCTCGACCAGCAGGGAATGTTCGGCGACGGAATAGGGCCAGTCGCCGACGGTCTGGCCGTTCCAGCGGGCCACGAAGGCCAGGCCATGGGCGATGTCGGTGATCTCGATGTCCAGCGGCGTCGGATCCAGCAGATCCAGCCGCCGGCCCGACAGCATCCGCTGCCAAGCCCGGCGCGGTCGCCCCGCCATGACGGATCAGGACAGCCGCTGGTCGGCGGGCGCGCCCTGCTGCGCCTGGGCGCGGCGCGCCAGTTCCTGACGATACAGCGCCACGAAATCCACCGGGTCCATGTTGAAGGCCGGAAAGCCTCCGTCGCGGGTCACGTCCGAAATGATCCGGCGCACAAAGGGAAACAGCATCCGCGGGCATTCGATCATCAGGAAGGGGTGCATCTGGTCCTCGGGGACGCCTTCGATCAGGAAGACGCCGCCATAATCCAGTTCCGTCAGGAACAGGGTCGCATTGTCGGCCTTGTTGGTCGAGGTGACGCGGAACTTGGAAATCACCTCGTACTGGTGGTCGCCCGCGCGCTTGCGGGCATCCAGGCTGACCTGAACGGTGATTTCCGGCTGAACCTCGCCCTGCGGGGCGCCCTTGGTGGCGACGGCGTTCTCAAAGGACAGGTCGCGGATGTATTGCGCCAGGATCTGCATCCGCACCTGCGGCGCCGCCTGCGCCGTCCCGTTCGGGGTGTTTTCGTCGGCCATGGGATTTTCCTTGAAGACTGAGATTTGCGCCGGGTTTAGCAGGGGCGCCGCCCGTTCTCAATGCCGCGTCCAGCCCGATCCGCCCCGGCCCGATCCGCCCCGGCGCGGGGCCTGGCCGTCGTCCGGCAGATCCTCGGGCAGATCCAGGGGCGGGCGGGGGTTGCGGGCGGGGGCGTCGTCCTCGACCACGTAATCGGCATCGATCACCCCGTCGGCATAGGGAGGGCGATGGGATTCGCGGGCCATGTGGACGGTCCGCAAACGCATCCGCCGCCCAGCCCGCCGCACGATCAGGTCGCGCACCGGCGGAAGCAGCAGCAGCAGCGCGACGGCATCCGTGAAGAACCCCGGCACGACCAGCAACAGGCCCGCGATCATCAGCATCATCCCGTGCGCCAAGGGCCGCGACGGATCGCGCAACTGCGCCAGACTGCGCTGCGCCTCGGCCCAGGCATGGGCGCCCTGACTGCGGATGACCGCCATGCCCAGCACCGCGGACAGGATGACCAGCCCCAGGACCGCCCACACGCCGATCAATCCGCCAACCTGGATGAACAGCGCGATCTCGATGATCGGCAGCGCCACGATCAGCCACAACAGCCACATACCATTCCCTTTCCGGGCCAGGGGATAACTGGACTTGCCCCGGTCCAATCCCTACATAATGGCGCAGATCACCGATACCAGCCAAGACGGAAGAGGCCAATCGAATGAACAACCCGCTGCTTCAGCTGCTTGTCTTGGCAGGGATCGCGATTTTCCTGATCCTGCGGCTGCGTAACGTGCTGGGCACCCGCACCGGATACGAGCCCCCGCAGGTCGATGCGCCCGAACAGCCGCGCCCGCGCTTCGACGTGATCGAGGGCACGGCCGAGGAAGCCGACCACGACATCCTGGACCATGCCGAGGCCGGCAGCCCGACCGCCATCGCCCTGGTGGCCATGAAGGCGGCCGAGCCGTCCTTCGGCGTGACCGATTTCCTGAACGGCGCCAAATCGGCCTATGAAATGATCCTGATGGCGTTCGAACGCGGCGATCTGACCGATGTCCGGCCGTTTCTGGCCGAACCTGTGGCCGCGGCGTTCCAGTCGGTGATCGACGCCCGCGCCGCCAAGGGCCAGTCGGTTCAGGCCCAGTACATCGGCACCCGCGACACCGCCCTGGCAGGGGCCGAATACGACCCGGCCACGGGCATGGGCGAGGTGTCGGTCCGCTTTGTCGGCGAATTGATCGCGGCCACGCGCGACGCGCAGGGCAATGTGGTCGAAGGCGATCCCAAGGCCGCGCGCAAGCAGCGCGACACCTGGACCTTTGCCCGCCGAATGGGTCAGGACGACCCGAACTGGCAACTGGTCGCCACCGGCTGATGTCCCGCCGCCGGGGCCTGTCCCCCGAGGATCGGGAACTGTGGTCGCGCGTCGCCCGCAGCGCGATTCCCCTGCACCCGCAGCGGCCCGTCCTGCCGGAAACCGCCAAGGCCCGTCCTGGTCCGTCGGAACCGGACCGTTCGCCGCCCCTTGCGGCCTTTGGCTTCAAGCCCTTTCGGGTCGGACAGATCCCTGCGCCCGCCGGTTCGGCGGCGTCAGTGCCGATGCCCAGCCCGGCCCAGCGGCTGGCCGCCCAGCCGTTGCGCATGGATGCCAAGGTCCATCGCGGCATGACCAGAGGAAAGCTCGCCCCCGAGGCGCGGCTCGACCTGCACGGCATGACATTGGCACAGGCCCATCCGGCCCTGATCGGGTTCGTGCTGTCTTGTCATACCCAAGGACGGCGCCTGGTGCTGGTCATTACCGGCAAGGGCAAGGGCGACCATGGCCCCTTGCCGACGCGGGCCGGCGCCCTGCGTCATCAGGTGCCGCACTGGCTGCACATGCCGCCGCTGGGCGGCGCCGTTCAACAGGTCGCCCCCGCGCATTACCGGCATGGGGGCGAAGGGGCGTATTACGTGTATCTGCGCCGGAACGGCTGAGGCGCGGCAGTCATCGCGCGCCGTAATTGGCCTTGGGCCCGGCGAAATACCAGATGATGAGGCCCACCACCGGCAGAATGGCGATCAGCGCAATCCACAGGATCTTTGTCCCGGTGCTGACGTTCGTGTTGATGACGGACGCGATCGCCCAGACATCCAGCACGAAGATGATGATTCCGAAGACGTAGCCCATGGCGATACCCTTTGTCTGTGCGGCGCCAACCCGGAACGGGCGGCGCCGGTTCCGTCACAGCACATAGCGCGACAGATCGGTGGACCGCGCCAGATCGCCCAGACGGCGTTCGACATAGGCCGCATCGACCTGCACCGCCTCGCCCTCCTGGTCGGGGGCCGAGAAGGACAGTTCCTCGAACACGCGTTCGATCACGGTGTACAGGCGGCGGGCGCCGATATTTTCCACGGCCGCGTTCACCTCGGCGGCGATCCGGGCCAGGGCGGCGATGCCGTCGTCCGTGAAGCCCACGGTGACGCCCTCGGTCGCCATCAGGGCGGTATATTGCCGGGTCAGCGCGTTGTCGGTTTCCGTCAGGATGCGGATGAAGTCTTCTTCCGTCAGCGCCCGCAGTTCCACCCGGATCGGCAAGCGGCCCTGCAATTCCGGCAAAAGGTCGCTGGGCTTGGCGACGTGGAACGCGCCGCTGGCGATGAACAGGATGTGGTC
The DNA here is from genome assembly GCF_900188295.1 of Paracoccus sediminis. Classification (GTDB taxonomy): domain Bacteria; phylum Pseudomonadota; class Alphaproteobacteria; order Rhodobacterales; family Rhodobacteraceae; genus Paracoccus; species Paracoccus sediminis. Next base: position 89,086 of record NZ_FZNM01000002.1, on the reverse strand, counting down.
GGTCTTCACGGGACCGTACTTGGTGCCGACGGTCGTGCCCTCGATCAGGGGCAGCAGGTCGCGCTGCACGCCTTCGCGGCTGACATCGCCGCCACGCGCGTCGGCCCGCGCACAGACCTTGTCGATCTCGTCGATGAAGACGATGCCGTTCTGCTGCACGGCGTCCAGGGCGGCGGCCTTGACGGCGTCATCCTCCAGCAGCTTGTCGGCCTCCTCGGCGATCAGCAGGTCATAGCTTTCCGATACCGTGACCTTTCGCCGCACACGGCGCCCGCCGAACGCCTTCATCAGGCCCGACAGATCCATCATCCCGCCCAGGGACTGGCCCGGCTGGCCCGGAATCTCCATCGCGCCCAGCGGGTTTGACGTATCCTGCACCTCCAGCTCGATCACGGTGCCGTCCAGTTCGCCGCGCTTCAGCTTGTCGCGGAACATCTGGCGCGTGCCGTCGCGGGCGTCCTTGCCGGCCAGGGCCTCGATCACGCGATCCTCGGCCGAGGCATGGGCGCGGGCCTTGACCGCCTCGCGCATCCGTTCGCGGGTGTCGATCATCGCGGCGTCGGTCAGGTCGCGGATGATCTGTTCCACGTCGCGGCCGACGTACCCCACCTCGGTGAACTTGGTCGCCTCGACCTTGATGAAGGGGGCGTTGGCCAGCTTGGCCAGGCGGCGGCTGATCTCGGTCTTGCCGACGCCGGTGGGGCCGATCATCAGGATGTTCTTGGGATACACCTCGTCGCGCAGGTCGTCGCCCAGCTGCTTGCGGCGCCAGCGGTTGCGCAGCGCCACCGCCACGGCGCGCTTGGCGTCCTTCTGGCCGATGATGAAGCGGTCCAGTTCGGACACGATTTCGCGCGGGGTCAGGTCGGTCATGGGTCTGCTTTCTTGGTCTGATCCGCAAATATGCCCTTGGGCCGGGAATTTGAAGGGCCGCGGCAGGGGGCGGCGGCAGGGCCGGTCACGTCAGGCGCCGATCACCTCGACCGTAAGGTTGCCATTGGTATAGACGCAGATATCCGCCGCGATGGCCATCGCACGGCGGGCGACCGCTTCGGCGTCCAGATCGGTGTCCATCAGGCCCCGCGCCGCCGCCAGGGCGAAGTTCCCGCCCGATCCGATCGCGGCCACGTCGTGTTCGGGTTCCAGCACGTCGCCCGCACCGGTCACGACATACAGGCCCTGGCCGTCGGTGACGATCAGCATGGCTTCCAGATTGCGCAGGTACTTGTCGGTGCGCCAGTCCTTGGCCAGATCGACGCAGGCGCGCTGCAACTGGCCGGGCGCGGCCTCCAGCTTCTTCTCCAGCCGCTCCAGCAGGGTGAATGCGTCCGCCGTGGATCCGGCGAAGCCCACCACCACGTCGCGCCCGCCAGGGTTCAGGCGGCGCACCTTGCGGGCCGTGCCCTTCATCACCGTCTGGCCCACGCTGACCTGCCCGTCGCCCGCGACCACCACGCGGCCGCCGCGCCGGACCGCCAGGATCGTGGTGCCGTGCCAGCCGGGAAATCTGTCATCCGCCATGGGGGTCTCCGGGGTTGCGGGTCCATGAAAAGGGGCGGCCAGCCCGATGGCCGCCGCCCCATGCCGAACGCGGCACGATCAGATCGATTCGTCGATCCAGCTTTTCAGCGCGGCCTTGGGGGCGGCGCCCATCCGGTTGGACACCACCTCTCCGTCCTTGAACATGAACAGCGCGGGAATGCCGCGCACGCCAAGGGCCGCGGCCTGTTCCTGGTTCTCGTCGATGTTGACCTTCACGATCTTGACCTTGCCCGCGTATTCCTCGGACAGTTCCTCGAGGGCCGGGCCGATCTGCTTGCAGGGGCCGCACCATTCCGCCCAGAAATCCACGATGACGGGGGTGTCGGCCTGGCGGACCTCGGTGTCGAACTGGCTGTCGCTGACGGGATGGGTGGCCATGGCGTGTCGCTCCTTCACGGAAATGAATGCCGGCAAGGCGCGGCATGAGGGCTGTTCCCAACAGCTATGAAGCCATGGCCCTGGGGTCAAGGGGCGGGTCCAGGGCGGCCATGGCCGCGTCCAGCACCGGATCGGGGATCGGCATCAGGCTGCGCGCGGCCGTCCACAGCACCGCGATCTGAACCGGTCGGCCCGGCCAGATCATCCGCAGGGCCGCGCGATAGGCCGCCATCTGCCGCAGGATCCCCTCGGGCGTATCCTCGGGACGGGGGGGGACCACGGCGTTGGATTTGAAATCCACGGCCAGGATCCGCCGGTCGCCGACGATCAGCCGGTCGATGGCGCCATGGATCATGCCCAGGCCCGGCAGGGGCGCGGTCAACGCCACCTCGGTCAGGATCTGCGCGCCGGGATCGGGCGTCATCACCGATGACAGGGCGGGCGCGCCGATGACCGCCGCCGCCTCGGACAGCAGCCAGGACAGTTCGGCGGCATCGGGCAGCCCCCCTTCGGCGCCCGCCAGCAGCGCGCGGGCGATGCGCGGCCAGTCGGTCGCGGGCTGATGGGGCAGATGTTCCAGCAGCAGATGCAGCCGGGTGCCGCGCAGCATGGCTGCGGCGGGGTCGGAATCGTCGCCGCCGTCGCCCAGGACCTTGGCGCCCCCCAACGCGGTCGCGGCGGTGGCCAGCATGCGCGGCGGGGGCGGGGGCGCACGGCGGCCCGCCCAGTCGGGCGCCGGCACCATAGGCGCCAGAACACGGTCCAGCGTCACCGCCTGGTCCGGCCAGTCGCCAAAGAACAGCCGCTGCGCCGCGCCCACGCCGTCGATGTCGATCGCGACCCGTTCCAGCGTGCAGCGTTCGGCGCCGACCGCCACCATGGAATGCCAGGATTCCAGACCGCTGCCCGTGTCGCCCGCCGCCGCCACGATCAGCCAGCTTTCGGCCCGCGTCATCGCCACATACAGCAGGCGGCGGCGTTCCTGTTCCTGGCGCAGGTCGTGGTCGGCCACGGCCTCGGCCACCGCATCGGGACGTTCGGCGGCGGTGCCGCGCCAGGCGGGCAGGGCGTCCAGGCGGATGGTCTGCTGGCCCCGGCCCGGCTTGCGCCTTTTGGTTTCGGGCAGGATCACGACCGGGCTTTCCAGCCCCTTGGATCCATGCACCGTCATCACCCGGATCAGGCCGTTCGCGCCGCCCGGCATCTGCCGCTTGATCTGCACGTCGTCGCTGCCCAGCCAGACCAGGAACCCCGTCAGCGACGGCGTTTCCACCCGGTCATAGGCCAGCGCCTGCGACAGCAGCTCGTCGATGCCGTCCTCGGCCTCGGGGCCCAGGCGGGCCAGCAGGGCGGCGCGGCCCCCGTGCCGGACCAGCAATCGCGATATCAGGTCATAGGGGCGCAGGTTGTCGGCCTGGGTCAGCAGGTCGAACAGCACCTCGAAGGCCGGGCGGTGGCGCGATTCGCGCAGGCGTTCCCACAGGAACTGGCGTCCGCGCCCGACGGCCAGGCGATACAGGTCGTCCTCGGACAGGTTGAACAGCGGCGATTTCAGCACGGCGGCCAGGCACAGGTCGTCCTCGGGCGTGGAGATGGCCGACAGGGTGGCGGTGATGTCGCGCACGGCCAGTTCGGCGGCCAGCTTCAGCCGGTCGGCGCCCGCGACGGGCAGCCCCGCGGCCTTGAGTTCGCGGATCAGGTCGTCGAACAGACCGGCGCGCCGCTGGACCAGGATCTGCACGTCGCCCGGCCCGATGGCGCGCACCCGGCCCGACCGGGCGTCCAGGATGGGCGTGCCGATGATCGCCTTGACCTGGCGGGCGATGGCGCGGGCCAGCTGGGTGTCGGCGGCGTTTTCCGCAGGGGCATCGACGGGCCGGGTCCAGTCGCCATCGTCGGGCTTTTCGGGTTCGGGCAGGGGCGGCCAGATGTCGATGCGGCCGGGCATGGTGTCGCGGAACGCGATGTGGCGGGGCGGATCGCCCAGGCCCTGGGCGGCATCGCCCGAAAACACCGTATCGACCAGCGACAGGATCGCGGGCGAGGAGCGGAACGAATGGGACAGGCCGCGCTGCTGCATGGGCTGGCCCACATTGTCGAAATCCTGGCGGAACCGGTCGCGCACGGATTCGAAGACCGCGATGTCGGCGCCCTGAAAGGAATAGATCGACTGTTTCGGATCGCCCACCACGAACAGCGTGCGGGGCCGGTCGTGCGCGCCCTGGCCGCTGGTGAATTCGTCGGTCAGCCGCCGGATCACCCGCCACTGTTCGGGACTGGTATCCTGGGCCTCGTCGACCAGGATATGATCGATGCCGCCGTCCAGCCGCCACAGCACCCACTGCGCCATGCTGGATTCGTCCAGCAGGTCGGCGGTGCGGCGGATCAGGTCGTCGAAATCCAGCCAGCCGTGCGCGGCTTTTTCGATGGCCAGCCTGCGGGTGAATTCATGCCCGAAACGATGCAGGGCCAGCGTCTTTTCGGCCAGCGCCAGCCCCAGCGACAAGGGCCGGGCCTCTGCCACGCGGACCATCAGCGATTCCAGATCGGGCATGAAGGGGGCGCAGGCCCCTTCACGCAAGGCCTTGGTGGGGATGTCGCCGATCTTGGGGCCGAAGGGCACGCGGGCCTTGGCGCCGAACAGCAGGCATTGACACAGGCGGTTCAAGTCGGCAGGGCCGGGATCGTGCCAGTTGCCCCCGGCAAGCTGTTCGGCCAGCTTGCTGTCCTTGGCGCCGCTGCGTTGCAGGATCGGAACCACGACGTCGAACAGATCGCCCTCGCCGCCGTCGAAGACCTGCGCCAGCAGCGCCGCCCGGTCCAGCCCCGGCGGCAGACCCATCGCCCGCCAGATGGGCGCGGGATCGGGTTCGCGGGGAAAGTCGGCGTCCGACAGCCCGGCCAGAAAGGCGTCCAGGTTGTCACCTGACACCAGCGATGTCAGGTCACGGACCGCGGGGGCGCCCTCGGCGGCCATGTCTTCCACGATGCGGGTGCGCAGGGCGCGGGCGGATCGGTCGTCCAGTTCCTGAAATCCCATCGGCACGCCGGCCTCCAGCGGGAACCGCCGCAGCAGGGCTGCGCAGAAGCTGTGGATGGTCTGGACCTTCAACCCGCCCGGCGTCTCGATGGCGCGGGCGAACAGGCGCCGGGCCTGGGCCAGGTCGGGTTCCGGCCCGCGATCCCCGCCTTCGCCAAGGTCGGCCAGTTCGCGCCGCAGGTCGGGTTCGGGCAGCATGGCCCATTGGCCCAGCCGCCCCAGCAGGCGGTTCTGCATCTCGGTCGCGGCGGCCTTGGTGTAGGTCAGGCACAGGATGCGTTCCGGCGCCGTGCCCGCCAGCAGCAGGCGCGCCACCCGGTCGGTCAGCACGCGGGTCTTGCCCGATCCGGCATTGGCCGTCAGCCAGGTGGACCGCGTGGGATCGGCGGCGGCGATCTGGTTCAGGCTGGCTTCATTCACCATCGCCCACCTTCATGACCTGCGGCGCGTCGGCCAGCGACCATTCGCCGTATCGCGCAAGATGATCGTAATCGCCCGCATAACCCATCTGTTCGGGCGCCCGCATCGCGGTAAAGCCCGTTTCCCCCGACAGATAGGCCGCGATCAGCCGCACGAAGCCGTCCCAGTTTTCCGTTTCCAGATCCGGGGAATACGCGCGGGGCTGCGTCTCTCCCTCTCCGCCCAGATGGATATAGCGGATACCCGCCACCTCGGCCGGGCCGAGCGCGTCGAAACCGCCGCGCCGGGCCATCGCGGCCTCGAGGATCAGCTGCTTGTCAAAGGCCGCGATCTGCCGGTCGCTGGGCGGCTTGCCGGACTTGTAGTCATAGATCATCACCTGACCGTCCCCCAGCAGGTCGATCCGATCGGGCTGGGCGGTCAGGACGAAATCCATCCCCGGCACCCGCACCTTGCCCCGCTTTTCCACGACCACGGGCTGCCCTTCGGCAAGGCGCGCCAGTTCGTCCGCGCAGATTTGGTCGGCAATGCGCCCCATCCGGGCGGCCCAGAAGGCGCGGGCGGCGGGCCAGGGCACGTCGCGGGCCAGAACCGTGTCCGTCAGCCGCAGGAACTGCGCCTTGAGGTCCGCGTGCGGCGTGCCGGGCGCGGGTTTCGAGGCGACCATGGCCTCAACGATGGAATGGAGCGTCTGGCCGCGCAGCGATGCGTCGGGTTCGGGCCGCAGCGGCGGCAGCGGGCGCAGGCCCAGGACGCGCTTGGCATAGACCGCATAGGGATCGCGGATCAGCAGCGACACGTCCGTCACCGGCAGTTCGCGGAACGGCGGCGCGGGCGGGATGGGGGACGGACGGGCGGCCGCCCGGAGGATGGCGGGGGGCCGCGACACGGCCGCCGCTTGGGCCAGCCAGCGGTCGCCCCGCGCGCGCATTGCCGCCAGCGCCTGCGGGCCGTTCCGGTCGGGCAGCCCGCCCATCAGGTTGGTCAGCCGGTTCAGCCAGCGCGACGGGATGGTTTCCGCCTCGGCATCGCGGCGGGCGCGGGTCAGGACCACGCGGGACAGGCCCATCGCCTGCTGAAAGTCGTGGGCCGCCAGCCCGATCAGCCGTTCCGGCAGGGGCAGGCCCGCCGCCGTGCGCATCTGCCGCGACAGCCAGGGATCGGGGGACAGGGGCTGGGGCCAGCCGCCTTCGTTCAGGCCCGACAGGATCACCGTGCCCCGGCCAACGATCCGCGCCTCGCGCGGGCCGCGGATATGGATCAGGTGAAAGGTGGTTTCCGCGTCCACCCGGACGGATTGCTGACCGATCTCGTCCAGCAGCAGCGCGCAGAATTCGGTGGCGCCCAGCGCCGGGCCTTCGTGGGCGTGTTCGGACAGATGGTCGATCGAGGCCCGCAGCAGCGCGCCGCGCTTTTCCTCCCACAGTTTCGACGCCTGGGGATCGCCGTCCGGCCCGGCGGCCAGCGTCTCGGCCAGGGCGATCAGGTCGCGCAGCCGGTCGGGAAGGGGACGCGCCGCGCGGTCGGCCGCCAGCGGCGTGATCCGGTCCAGCAGCGCGGCCAGCCAGTCGGCCCAGATCTTGCGCAAGCCGTCGCCCCGCGATCCCCAGTCGCGCAGGCAGGGACCGTCCGGAAAGGCCGGGCCGTTGCGGCGCAGTTCCAGTTCCAGGTCGCGGGCCAGGCGCCGCGCCTCGTTCGCGGGAACGGCAGCCGATCCGGTGACGCTGAGGGGATGTTTCAGCAGCACCAGCAGCCGGTCGATGGTCAGCGGCTGGCCGAACAGCGCGGCCACCTGGCGCAGGAACAGGCCGGGCGCGGTCAGCGCCAGCGGCTGGCCCGCGCTTTCGTCGGCGCGCAGATGCCAGCGGTCCAGGGCGGCGTTCACCCGCCGGATCAGGTTGCCATCGGCGGCGATCAGCGTCGCGCGTTCGGCCCGTTCGGCGGCGTCGCGCAGGATCAGGGCGATCACCTCGGCCTCGGTGCCCGGCTGGTCGGCCTCGATCAGGGTCAGGCCCTCGGTGGCGGGGATCAGGTCGGGCAGGCGCGGGCCTTCGGCGATCCACTGGTCGGTGACGGGCGCGGGCCGCAGCGCCAGCGAGATCAGGCGGTTGCGCGCGGGCACCGGCGGGGCCGTGCCGGTCCACCGGGCCGGACGGCCCAGCGCGGCGATCAGCGGCGCGAAACGGGCCTGGGGATGATCCTCGGCCTTGTGGTCCAAGCCGTCCCAGACTGCTTGCGGCTGGTCGAAGTCGAAGCCCGGCAGGATCACCGCCCCTTCGGGCAGGGCCGCCACGGCCTCCATGAACATCCGGGTGGCGCCGTGCGACCCGGTCGATCCCACCACGATGACCGGGCCGCCGGGCAGGTTGACGCCCTGCCCCCAGTCCCGGCACAGGGTTTCGGACGCCAGGCGCTGGCGCGCGGCGCGGTCCACGGGCGGGCCGTCCAGGTGGAACCGCGCGGCGATGCGCAGGAATGCCAGCGCGTTCTGCCAGTGGCGGGCGTGATCGCCGGTGTCGATCCCTTCCAGCGCGTCGGGGGACAGGCCCTCGTACTGCATTTCCTGCATCAGGCCGGACAGGGACCGCGCCAGGCTGGCGATGGAATGGCCCGCCGCCAGATCGCGGCGCGTTTCCAGCAGTTTCGCCACCAGCCGGGCCAGTTGCAGCCGCCGGGCCAGGGGCGCCGTTTCGGCCTGGCCCAGCATCGCCGGGATTTCCAGGTTGGTCACGGGCAGCAGGCGCGGCAGCAGCAGGGGGCCGCGCAGGTCAAAGGCGCATTTCAGTTCCGACAGCGTCAGCGCCGCGTTGGCATAGATGGTGACGCGGGCCATCGCCTCGGGCGGGCGGCCCGCCATTCGGTCCAGAAAGCCCGCCACGACCTCGTGGGCGAAATCGATGCCGGAGGGCAGGGCGTAGAGGCCGCGAAAGGCGGGTTCAGCCATGGATCAACTCCTCGGCCAGGGGGATCGCGCCGGGATAGCCCACGTCGCACCAGCCGCCGGGATGGACGATGCCATGGGCGCGGCCATCGGCGATCAGCCGATCCCACAGCCGGTTCAGCGAGAATACCCGGTCGGGGATGTCGGCCAGCCGGTCGGGGCGGATGATCTGCGCGCCGCCATAGACCAGATCGCCGCCCCGCGCGATGCGGCCCGCGTCGTCCAGCGCGAAATCCCCCGCCCCCTGCCGCGCCGTCGCCCGTGCCAGCGGCACCAGCATCAGCAGGGCGTCCATGTCGTCGCGCCAGGCGGCATTCAGCGCGGCCAGCGGGTTCGGCCCGGTCCAGACCACATCGGGATTCAGGGTCATCACCGGGTCCGTTCCCAGCAGGGGCAGCGCCTGGCGCAATCCGCCGCCGGTGTCCAGGATCGTGCCAGGCTCGTCGCTGATGGCCACGCCCCGGCCCGCCAGATGCGCGGCGATCCGGTCCCCCAGGTAATGCGTGTTGACCACCACCGGCCCCGCCCCGGCATCCCGGCCCAGATCCAGCGCGCGGTCCAGCAGGGTGCGGCCCGCGACCGGGATCAGGGGCTTGGGCAGGCGGTCGGTCAGGGGCCGCATCCGGGTGCCAAGCCCGGCGGCAAAGATCATCAGCGGGCGCATCGGGTTCGCAGGCTTTCGACAAGAACGGCATCGGGGGCGGGAACGGCGGCCAGCGCCTGCGCCAGCGGCGCCAGCGCCGGGTGTTCCAGGTTGCGCCGGACACAGCCCCAGACGCGCGGCATGAAGTCCAGGTAACGCGGCTTGCCGTCGCGCACGCACAGCCGGGCAAAGATGCCCAGGATGCGCAGATTGCGCTGCGCCCCCAGCAGCGCATAGGCGGCGCGGAACCGGTCGCCGTCCAGCCCGGTCGCAGCCAGGTATCGCGCGATGCAGGCGGATTCGATGGCGGGGTCCACATCGCGGCGGGCATCCTGCAAGGCCGATACCAGGTCATAGGCCGGATGGCAGGCCACCGCGTCCTGATAGTCGATCAGGCCCAGGGGGGCGTCGCCGCGCCAGATCAGGTTTTCGGCATGGAAATCGCGCAGGGCCAGCACAGGCGGCAGATCGGCGGCCAGATCGGCGTGAAGCGCCGCGATCAGGGGCGCGATGTCCACGCCCCCCGGATACCAGTCGGCAAACAGCCCCGCCTGATCGGCCAGGATCGGCCCGTCCAGCGGGGCCACGAAATCCGGCACCGGATGGCGGTGCAGATCGGCCAGCAGGTCGGTGATCCGGTCATAGACATGGGGCGCCATGCCGGGGTCGCGGTCCAGAACGCGCGCCACAAGGTCGTCGCCCAGATCCTGCACCAGCAGCAGGCCTGCCCCCTGGTCCTGCGCCAGGACCGCAGGCGCCGCGAAGCCATGGCCGCGCAGCCAGCCCGTCATCGCCACGAACGGCCCGACCGCGCCCGAGGGATCGTCCATCAGCACCGCGCTGTCCCCTGCCCCCGCCAGCCGGAAATACCGCCGGGCCGAGGCATCGCCCGCCAGCGGCAGCACCCGCGCATCGCCCCATCCCGCCCCCGCCACGAACGCCGCGCGCTGCGCGATCCGGGCCGCATCGGGCGCGATCAGGGTGATGGTCCGCAGATCGGGGTCGGCATGGGCGGCGAGGGCCACCGTGATCGCGCCGTCCGGCAGGCGGTCCAGCCGGTCGGGCCATTCGATCAGGCAGATGGCGCTGTCCAGCGCATCGTCCAGTCCCAGTTCGGCCAGTTCGGACGGATCGGTCAGGCGATACAGGTCGGCGTGCCAGATCTCGGTGCCCAAGGGATCGTCATAGGTCTGGACCAGGGTGAAGGTCGGGCTGGGCACGTCCTCGGCCCCCTCGCCCTGGCGGGCGCGGATGAAGGCGCGGGCGAAATGCGTCTTGCCGGCCCCCACCGGCCCGTCCAGCAGGATCGTGTCGCCGGGCCGCGCCGTGGCGGCCAGCATCCGCGCCAGGGCGGCAGTCAGGATTTCGTCGGCAATCAGGCGCGTCGTCATGGCCGTGTTCTAGCGGCTTCGGCGCGCCGGGGGAACCATCCGCGAACAGAGTTGATGCCGACAGGGCCTGATCCTGTTAGATTGGCCTGAAAGGAAGCCATCATGGTCCGCACCGCCCTTGCCCTGACGCTTGCCGTCGCCACCCCGGCCCTTGCCACGCAGGAATACAGCCTGCCCACGCTGTTCGACGTGTCGGGGGTGGCGGCGGACGATGTGCTGAACATCCGCGCCGACCCCGATGCCCAGGCCCCGATCATCGGCACCCTGGCCCCCGACGCCCAGGCGATCGAGGTGATCGACGAACGCGGTGGCTGGGCGCGGGTAAACGCCGGCGAGGGCACGGGCTGGGTGTCGATGCGCTATCTGGCCTATCGCACCGATGTCTGGCAGGAGGGCGAACTGCCCGATGCCTTCCGCTGCCTGGGGACGGAACCCTTCTGGGATGCCAAGGTCGAAGGCGGCGACCTGGTCCTGCGCAGGCCCGACGATCAGGCGGGCGACCGCCGCGCCGTGCAGGCGGTTCTGGACACCGGCATCTTCCGCGATCCCGCGCGGGTGGTGGTGGCGCGGGACATGACGCTGTTCGCGCAGCCGCGGATCTGTTCGGACGGCATGTCGGACCGGCTGTTCGGGCTGTCCGCGACGCTGGTGCTGCATGGGGAACAGCCCGCGATGCTGTCGGGATGCTGCACGATCGGGCGATAGGGGTTGGATGGAGGAATGGCGGGGTTCCACCCGCCATCATCCGATCAATTCAGCCCCAGCACGTCCTGCATGTCGTATTCCCCCGGCCCCTTGTCCTGGCCCCATATCGCCGCGCGGAGGGCGCCGCGGGCGAAGATCGCGCGATCCGTCGCCAGATGGCGCAGCACGATGCGTTCGCCCGCGCCCGCGAAGATCACGTCGTGTTCGCCCACCACGTCGCCGCCCCGGATGGCCGAAAAGCCGATGGTCCCTGGCACCCGCGCGCCGGTGATCCCCTCGCGCGCGGGGGTGCGCAGATCGGCCAGCGTCGCCCCGCGCCCTTCGGCGGCGGCCTCGCCCAGCATCAGGGCGGTGCCCGACGGCGCATCGACCTTCATGCGGTGATGAGCCTCGACCACCTCGATGTCCCAATCCTCGCCCAGGGCGGCGGCGACCTTGCGGGTCAGGCCCGTCAGAAGGTTCACGCCCAGGCTCATGTTGCCCGCGCGGATGATCGGGGCGTGGCGGGCGGCGGCCTTGAGGTAATCCAGATGCGGCTGTTCCAGCCCGGTGGTGCCGATCACGTGGACCGCGCGGGCCTGCGCGGTCAGTTCGGCGAAGGCCACGGTCGCTGCGGGCGCGGTGAAATCGATCACCGCCTGCGCTTGGGCGATCACCGCCACCGCGTCGTCGCTGACCGTCACCCCAACCGGCACCCCGCCCATCGCCTCGCCCACGTCGCGGCCGATCCAGGAATGGCCCGGCCGTTCCAGGGCGCCCGCCAGCCGCGCCTCGGGGTTGTCTAGGATCAGCCGGACCAGCATCCGCCCCATCCGCCCGGATGCGCCGGTGACGACGATCCCAGGCCGTGCGGGCGCATCCGTGTTCTGCAAGTCGCTCATGGGAACCTCCGGGCTGTCGTTGCAGCGTCATATCCCGTTGCGGGGCGGCCCGCGACCCCCTACATCGGGACGCATGGCACAGAACCGCTTTTCCCATGGCCCCGGCCCCTCGCAGCGCCAGCTTCGCGTGGGCGAGCTGATCCGCCGCACCCTGTCCGACGTGCTGGCCCGCGCCGACGTGCACGACCCGGACCTGAACCGCCATTCGATCACCGTGGGCGAGGTGCGGACCTCGCCCGACCTCAAGGTCGCCACGGCCTATGTCCTGCCGCTGGGCGGGCGCGATGCCGAGGATGCGCTGGCCGCGCTGCGCCGCAACGCGCCGGAACTGCGCCATCTGGTCGCCAGGGCGATGACGCTGAAATACGCGCCGCAGCTGCGGTTCCAGCTGGACGAGACCTTCGACCGGCTGGACGACACGCGCCGCCTGTTCGCCGACGAACGCGTGCGCCGCGATGTCGAGGGCGCGGATGGGGGTGACGATGCGGATTGACCTGCGCCCGCTGGGTGTCGCCTGCGGGATGCTGCTGGCCTGGGCAATCCCGGCGGCGGCAGAGGGCTGCAACCGCCTGACCCACGATGGCCAGGGCTATGTCGTCTGCGAGGTGTCGGCGGCGCAGGAACCCGCGTTGCGGCTGTGGCAGGACGGGGCTGACGGGCAACCCCTGCGCAATTTCGCCAATGTCCGCGCGACCCTGGGTCAGGGCGAAAGCCTGGCCTTTGCGATGAACGCGGGCATGTACCATCCCGATTACCGCCCCGTGGGCCTGCTGGTCATCGACGGGGCGGAAGTGCAGCCGATTGTCACCGGCGCCAGTAAAGACAACTTCGGGATGCTGCCGAACGGGGTCTTTTGCACCGGCGGCGCGCAGCCCTTTCAGGTGATCGAAAGCCGCGCCTTTGCCGCAGCCCGCCCCGACTGCCGGCTGGCCACGCAATCCGGGCCGATGCTGGTGATCGACGGCGGCCTGCATCCCCGGTTCCTTGCCGATTCGGACAGCCGTTACGTCCGCAACGGCGTGGGCGTGTCGCCCGACGGGCAGACGGCGTGGTTCGCGATTTCCGACCGGGCGGTGACGTTTCACGAATTCGGGCGGCTGTTTCGCGATGGGCTGGGGGTGCGCGACGCGCTGTATTTCGACGGCTCGATCAGCCGCCTGTATGCGCCGGGGGTGAACCGGGCGGATTTCGGGCGGTCGCTGGGGCCGATCATCGGGCTGGTCGAGGGCGCCGGTTGACGGGCTGCGGGTCCGCCGCTATGCCGCCGCCTTCGATTTCCAAGAGGGGCGCGCTATGGCACGCAAAAAGGGCCGCGACGTCAACGGCTGGCTGATCGTGGACAAGCCCGCGGGCATCGGCTCGACCGCGGTGGTGGCCAAGGTCCGCTGGGCGCTGGATGCGAAAAAGGCGGGCCATGCGGGCACGCTGGACCCCGACGCGACCGGCGTCCTGGCCGTGGCCCTGGGCGAGGCGACCAAGACCGTCGCCGCCGTCGCCGACGCGCTGAAATGCTATGACTTCACGGTCACCTGGGGGGCCGAGACCGCGACCGACGATGCCTCGGGTCAGGTGGTGCGGACCTCTGATGCCCGCCCCGACCGTGCCGCCATCGAATCCGTGCTGCCCGCCTTTACCGGCGACATCATGCAGGTTCCCCCGGCCTTTTCCGCCGTCAAGGTCGATGGCGAACGCGCCTATGATCTGGCGCGCGAAGGCGAGGAACTGGATCTGGCCGCGCGTCCCCTGTGGGTGGAAAGCCTGACCCTGCTGGATTGCGACGCCGACAGCGCCCGGCTGGAGATGATCTGCGGCAAGGGCGGCTATGTCCGGTCGATCGCCCGCGACCTGGGCCGGGCGCTGGGCTGCCTGGGCCATGTGGCCCATCTGCGCCGCACCTGGTCCGGGCCGTTCGAGGCCGGGGACGCCGTGCCCTTCGACCGGATCGACCGGGACGCGCAGGACTGGCTGGACACGCGGCTTCTGCCGCTGGAGGTGGCCTTGGCCGACCTGCCGATGCTGCGCGCCACGCCCGAAGGCGCGGTCCGCATCCGCAACGGCAATCCCGGCCAGGTGACGGGAACGGCGGACTGGGGCGATCTGGTCTGGGTCGCGGATGCCAGGGGGCCGGTCTGCATCGGGCGGTATCAGGGCGGGCTGGTCCAGCCCGAACGGGTCTTCAACCTTCAGCCCAGATAGGCCCGCAGCCCCGGCGGCGGATCGTCCAGCAGCGGATCCGTCGGCACGGGCGGATGCGCCACCCCGCCATCCACCAGGATCGTCTGCGGTGCAAGGCGGCGGGCGTCGCCGGGGTCGTGCGTGACCATCAGCACCGTGGCATTGGTCCGGTCGGCGATGCGGGCCAGAAGGGCCAGCATTTCCGCCTTGAGCGCGGGACCAAGCGCCGCGAAGGGTTCGTCCAGCAGCAAGACGGGACGCGCCCGCAGCAGCACGCGCGCCAGGGCCACCCGGCTCTGCTGGCCACCCGACAGGTTCGCGGGGCGGCGGTTCTCTGTCCCGTCCAGCCCGACCTCGGCCAGGACTTGCGCGACGCGGGCGCGCTGGGGTTCGGACAGGCGCAAGTCGGGGCGCAGGCCCAGGCCCAGATTCTGCGCGACCGTCAGGTGCGGAAACAGGTTCTGGTCCTGAAACAGCATCGACACCGGGCGGCGCCCCGGCGGCAGGGCGGTGATGTCCTGCCCGTCGACCCGGATGCGGCCCCGGTCCGGTTCAAGGAACCCGCCCACGAGGGACAGCAGCGTGGATTTTCCCGACCCCGACGGGCCGATCACCGCCACCCGCGCGCCCGTGGGCACGGCCAGGTCGGCGGACAGATGAAAGGCGCCGCGCGTGACGCGGATCCCGTCGAATTCAAGCAAGGCGGCCCCCACGGTCGAAGATCCAGAACAGCCCGAAGCTGATCGCCATCAGAAGCACCGCGCAGGCCGACGCATCGGCCATGCGATAGGAATTCATCAGTTGATACAGGTGCAAGGGCAGCGTCGGCCGGTCGCTGGCGAACAAGGTGATGACGCCCAGATCCCCCATCGCCAGCGCCGCCGCAAGCCCCCCCGCAAAGCCCAAGGGGCGGCCAAGGCGGGGCAGCGTGACCCGCCGCAGCCGCGCCAGCCCGCGCAGATCCAGCGAATCGGCCAGCCGCCCGTAATCGCCGTGCAGCGTCCGCGCCGCCGGGATCAGCGCGCGCAGCCCGAACGGCAGGGCCATGACCGCGTTGATCGCCACCGTCACCGGCAGCGCCAGCGCCTGCGGCCCGACCCAGGGACGCGCCAGGATGAACAGCCCGGTCCCCAGCACCAGGGGCGAGGCGATCAGCGGCAGCATTCCGGCGGTTTCCACCCAGCGCATCCGCCCGCGCGCCAATGCCAACGCCAGGGTCAGCGACAGGACCAGCGCCAGCAGGGCCGAGATCAGCGCCATGACCACGGACCGCAGGGTGGCCTCCCACACCTCGGGCGGCAGGGCGGGGATGCGGGGCAGGCCGCGCGCGGTCACGGCGGCCATGGGCCAGATCAGGAAGCCTGCCGCGGCTGCGATCACAAGGGTGTCGCCGATCCGGTGCCAGCCGCCCGGCGCGGCGGGCCGGTGATCCGTGTCCTGGCCTGCGCCGAAGGCCGCGGGAATGGCGATCCGGCGGGCCAGCATCATCGCGCCGATGCAGACGGCGATCTGGATCAGCCCCAGGCTGGCCGCCCGGCCCAGGTCGAAATCGAACCGGAACGCCTGATAGATCGCCAGCTCCACCGTCGTGGCGCGCGGCCCGCCGCCCAGCGCCAGGGCCACGGTAAAGCTGGTCAGGCAGACCAGGAACACCGCCAGCCAGACCCCCGGCAGAACCGCCCGCAGCATCGGGCGTTCCAGATGCCGGCCCGTGTCGCGGGGGGAAAAGCCCAGCGATTGCGCCAACCGGAACCGTTCCGCCGGGATCGCCTGCCAGCCGTGCAGGATCAGGCGCACCGACAGGGGCAGGTTGAAGAACACATGGGCCAGGATCACGCCCTGCCAGCCATAGATGCTGACTTCGGGCAGGCCCAGGGCGCGCGCCGCGTCGTTGACCGCGCCGCTGCGGCCGAAGACCGCGATCAGCCCCATGATCGCCACGATCACCGGCAGGATGAAGGGCGCGCCCAGCAGCGTCACCAGGGCCGCCCGCCCCGGAAAGCGCCGCCGCGCCAGGGCGCGCGCGACCGGGACGGCCAGGGCCGCCGACAGCGTGGCGGACAGGGCCGCCTGCCACAGCGTGAACCAGACCGCGCGTCCGTCCCACGGCCCCAGCCCCGACAGCCCCTGCGCGGACCAGGCGACAGCGGCCAGGGTGCCGCCGATCAGGACCGTCAGCGCAAGGGCAACGACCGCGCCCCCGGCTTCGGCCCGCGTCAGCCGGAAAACGCCCGCAGCCATTCGTCAAGCGCGGGTTGACGCAGCGCCTCGGCCTCGTCTTCGGAATGGAACAGGGTCTTTTCGGGGCGCGGCAGGTCGCGCATGACCTGCGGCCAGTCGGTTTCAGGCAGCTTGGCGGGCAGGGACCAGTTGGCCAAGGGGATCGTCGCCTGAAAGTCCGGCGTCAGGATCCAGTCCATGAATTCCTGTGCCAGTTCCGGCTGGTCGGTGGTGCGGAGTTGGGCCGCGACCTCGGCCATGAAGTAGTGGCCTTCGGGAAAGATCGCGGCCTTCTTGGTCGGGTCGTCCTCGGCCGCGATGTGATAGGCGGGCGATGTGGTGTAGGACAGGACCATGTCGGCCTCGCCCTCGGTGAACATGCCATAGGATTCCGACCAGCCCTTCGTGACCGTCAGCACCTTGGGGGCCAGCTTGGCCCAGGCCTGTGGCGCGTTGTTGCCATAGATCGCCTTGACCCACAGCAGCAGCGCCAGCCCCGACACGGACGACCGGGGATCCTGGATCACGATCTTCAGGTCGTCGGGCGCATCCAGCAGGTCGGCAAAGCTGGCGGGCGGGTTGTCCAGCCGCGTCTCGTCATAGACGAAGGCGGTTTCGCCCCAGTTGTAGGGCAGGAAGATGTCGTCGGTCCATCCGATCGGCAGCGACAGGTCCGTGGTGTCCTGGCCGTGCGGCGCGAACAGGCCCGATGCGCGGGCGCGGGCGGTCACGTCGGTGTTCAGGCCGAAGACGATGTCGGCTTGCGTTCGTTCCCCCTCCATCAGCAGGCGCGGCAGCGCGTCGCCGGTGACGAAGCGCAGGTCGCAGGCGCAGAACGCCTCGAAGCCTTCCTCGATCCTCGGTCCCGGCCCCCATTCGCTGGTGACGGATTCGCCCGCATAGACGGTCAGGACGGGCTTGTCCTGCGCCATGGCCGGGGGCGCGGCCAGCAGGGCGATCAGCAGGGAATGTTTCATCGCTGTCTCCTTTCCACAGAGGTTCCGAAAGAAAGGACAGCGTCACCTTCCCTCCGCCGGTGTTAGCCGGATCAGGTTCAACGGGTCCGCTTTCGCGTCTCAGCCGGATGGCCCCCCGAGGTTCTGTCGAATGTAGGGATTTCGCAGATGCGCGCAAGCGGCTAGAAACGCCGCCATGACGAGGGACATCACCGACCAGCCCACGCCGATGATGGCGCAGTATCTGGCGATCCGGGACGCCAATCCCGGCGCGCTGCTGTTCTATCGGATGGGCGATTTCTACGAGATGTTCTTTGACGATGCGGTGGCCGCCGCGAGCGCCCTGGACATCGCGCTGACCAAGCGCGGCACCCATGGGGGCGAACCCATTCCGATGTGCGGCGTGCCCGTCCACGCCGCCGAAGGCTATCTGCTGACGCTGATCCGCAAGGGGTTCCGCGTGGCCATCGCCGAACAGATGGAGGATCCGGCCGAAGCCCGGAAGCGCGGGTCCAAATCGGTGGTGGCCCGCGACGTGGTGCGCCTTGTCACCCCCGGCACCCTGACCGAGGAATCGCTGCTGGAGGCGCGGCGCCACAACTATCTGGCGGCCTGGGCGCAGGTGCGCGACGACTGCGCGCTGGCCTGGGCGGACATTTCCACCGGCGCCTTTCAGGTGATGGATTGCGCCCAGGCGCGCCTTGCCCCGGAACTGGCGCGGCTGGCCCCGCGCGAGGTGCTGGCGGCGGGACACGACTTGCGCGGCCTGGTCGAGGATGCCGGGGCGGCGCTGACCGACCTGCACCCGTCCGCCTTCGACAGCGCGGCGGGGGCGCGGCGGCTGTGCGCGCTTTACGGCGTGGACACGCTGGACGGGTTCGGGTCGTTCAGCCGCGCCGAACTGGCGGCCATGGGGGCCATCGTCGATTACCTGGACCTGACGCAGCGCGGCAGGCTGCCGCTGCTGCGCCCGCCGGTGCGCGAACGCGCGGGCGGGGCGATGGGGATCGACGCGGCCACCCGGCGCAATCTGGAACTGACCCAGGCCCTGTCCGGCGGGCGCGAGGGGTCGCTGCTGGCGGCCATCGACCGCACGGTGACGGCGCCCGGCGCGCGGCTGCTGGAACGGCGCATCGGCGCGCCCAGCCGCGATCTGGCGCTGATCGGGGCGCGCCACGACGCGGTGGCGATGCTGGTGGACGATCCGCGCCTGACGGCCGACCTGCGCGCGGCGCTTTCCCGCGTGCCCGACATGGACCGGGCGCTGTCGCGGCTGGCGCTGGACCGGGGCGGACCGCGCGATCTGGCCGCGATCCGCGCGGGGCTGGCGCAGGGGGCGGCGATCGCGGCGCGCCTGCCGGGCGATGCCGCCCCGGTGCTGGCAAATGCCGCGCGCGACCTGATCGGGCATGATGCGTTGATCGGGCTGCTGGATGATGCGCTGGTGGCCGAACCGCCGCTGCTGGCGCGCGACGGCGGCTTTGTCGCGGCGGGCCATGACGACGATCTGGACCAGACCCGGCGGTTGCGCGACGAAGGCCGGGGGGTGATCGCCGGAATGCAGGCGGACTATGCGGCCCTGGCCGGGGTGGGCAGCCTGAAGATCAGGCACAACAACGTCTTGGGCTATTTCATCGAAACCACGGCCACCCATGCCGAACGGATGATGGCCCCGCCGCTGAACGCAACCTTCATCCACCGCCAGACCACCGTCAACCAGATCCGCTTCACCACCGTCGATCTGTCGGAACTGGAAACCCGCATCCTCAACGCCCGCGACCGGGCCTTGGAAATCGAGCGGGGGATTTTCGACCGCCTTCGTGCCGCCGTGCTTGACCACGCCGCCCCCATCGGACAGGCCGCCCGCGCCCTGGCCGAGATCGACCTGGCCGCCGGTTTCGCCGACATCGCGGCGGGCGAGAACTGGACGCGCCCCGTTGTGGACGACAGCCGCGCCTTCGTGATCGAGGGCGGCCGCCATCCGGTCGTGGAACGGGCGCTGCGGCGCAAGGCGGACAGCTTCGTCGCCAACGACTGCGCGCTGACCGAAGGGGATACCCCGGCGATCTGGCTGCTGACCGGCCCGAACATGGCGGGCAAATCCACCTTTCTGCGCCAGAACGCGCTGATCGCGGTGCTGGCGCAGGCAGGCGCCTTTGTCCCCGCCCGGCGCGCCCATGTCGGTCTGGTCAGCCAGTTGTTCAGCCGCGTCGGCGCCGCCGACGACCTGGCGCGGGGGCGGTCCACCTTCATGGTGGAAATGGTGGAAACCGCCGCGATCCTGAACCAGGCCGACGACCGCGCGCTGGTGATCCTGGACGAGATCGGGCGCGGCACCGCGACCTGGGACGGGCTGTCGATCGCCTGGGCGGTGATGGAGCATCTGCACGGGGCGAACCGCTGCCGCGCGCTGTTCGCCACCCATTACCACGAGATGACGGCCCTGTCGGCCAAGCTGGACGGCGTGGAGAACGCCACCGCCGCCGTGCGCGAATGGGAGGGCGAGGTGATTTTCCTGCACGAGGTGCGCAAGGGCGCGGCCGACCGCAGCTATGGCGTGCAGGTCGCCCGGCTGGCGGGGCTGCCTGCGTCCGTCGTGGACCGCGCCCGCGCGGTGCTGGACGCGCTGGAATCGGGCGAACGGGACGGCGCCGCCCGCCCCGCCGCGCTGATCGACGATCTGCCGCTGTTCCGCGCCGCGCCGCCCGCGCCCCTGCCCGCGCGCATCAAGGAAAGCCCCCTGGACGCGCGCATGAAGGACATCCACCCCGACGCCCTGACCCCGCGCGAGGCGCTGGACCTGATCTATGACCTCAAAGCCCTGAGCAAGGACACCGCATGAGCTTCAACACCTTTGGCCGCGCGTTCCGGTTCACCACCTGGGGCGAAAGCCATGGCCCCGCCCTGGGCGCCACCGTGGACGGCGTGCCCCCCGGCGTGGCCCTGGACGAGGCGTGGATCCAGCAGTTCCTGGACCGCCGCCGCCCCGGCACGTCGAAACACACCACCCAGCGGCGCGAGGCCGATCAGGTGCGCATCCTGTCGGGCGTTTTCGAGGACCGCACCACCGGCACGCCCATCCAGCTGATGATCGAGAACACCGACCAGCGGTCCAAGGATTATGGAGAGATCGCGCAGGCCTTCCGCCCCGGACACGCCGACATCACCTATCACCTGAAATACGGCCATCGCGATTATCGCGGCGGCGGGCGGTCAAGCGCGCGCGAAACGGCGGCGCGGGTGGCGGCGGGGGGCGTGGCGCAGGCGGTGCTGCGCGACCTGCTGCCCGATCTGCGGATCACCGGATACATGGTGCAGATGGGCGCGCTGCATCTGGACCAGGCGCGGTTCGACGCCAGCGCCATCCCCGATAACCCGTTCTTCCTGCCCGACCCCACCGCCGTGCAAGAGTGGTCCGCCTATCTGGACGCCATCCGCAAGGACCAGAACAGCGTCGGCGCCGCCATCGAGGTGCTGGTCGAGGGATGCCCGCCGGGCCTCGGGGCGCCCATTTACGCGAAACTGGACACCGATCTGGCCGCCGCGATGATGTCGATCAACGCGGTGAAGGGCGTCGAGATCGGCGAAGGGATGGGGGCCGCCGCCCTGACCGGCACCGACAACGCCGACGAGATGCGCATGGGACCGGACGGGCCGATCTATCTGTCGAACCACGCGGGCGGCATCTTGGGCGGCATCAGCACCGGCCAGCCGATCACCGTGCGCTTTTCGGTCAAGCCGACCAGTTCCATCACTACCCCGCGCCGCGCCATCGACCGGCACGGCCAGGACATTGACCTTGTCACCAAGGGCCGCCACGACCCCTGCGTGGGCATCCGCGCCGTCCCCGTGGCCGAGGCCATGGCCGCCTGCGTGGTGCTGGACCATCTGCTGATGGACCGGGCGCAGACCGGGGGTGCGCGGGGGCGGATCGGCTGACGGTCAAAAATCCGCCGTCCGGCCGCCGGAACGCCGGGATTGTCATAAAACGGTCACGCTTCTTTCGCACAAGCGTCACCACTGGCGCTTAGGTCACGCACAGCCCCAGTTCTGGGCGTGACGAAAACAGGAGAGATCCATGTCCACCGTGAAATTCGCCGTCTCGGCCCTGGCCGTGATCGCCGCCTCGGCCACCGCCGCCGCCGCCCGTGAGCAGATCCGCATTGTCGGATCGTCCACCGTCTTTCCCTATACCCAGGCCGTTGCCGAGGAGTTCGCCAACCAGACCGGCGCCCCGGCGCCCATCGTGGAATCGACCGGCACCGGCGGCGGCATGCAGATCTTTTGCGAAGGCATCGGTGAGAACACCCCCGACATCACGGGCGCGTCGCGCGCCATGAAAAAGTCGGAATTCGACCTGTGCGTCCAGAATGGCGTCACCGACATCAGCGAGGCGATGATCGGCTATGACGGACTGGCAATGGCCGTCAGCCGGCAGAGCGAGGCGGACTGGAACCTGACGCTTGCGCAGGTGTTCCTGGCCCTGGCCGCCGAGGTTCCGCAGGACGGCCAGATGGTCGCGAACCCCTACATGAAATGGTCCGAGATCGATCCGAGCCTGCCCGACACCGACATCATCGTCCTGGGTCCGCCCCCGACCTCGGGCACCCGCGATGCCTTTGTGGAACTGGCGATGCACGCCGGTTGCGAGGAGATCGAGGAGATCGGCACGATCGCCGAAGCCTCCGGCAACGAGGACTGGGTCACCGAAAACTGCTCGCGCATGCGCACGGACGGCCCCTTCATCGAGGCGGGCGAGAACGACAACCTGATCGTGCAGCGCCTGAACAGCGATCCGAACGCGCTGGGCATCTTCGGCTATTCGTTCCTGTATGAGAACACCGATTCGCTGAAAGGCGTTAATCTCAATGGCGTCGAAGCAGGCATGGAAACCATCGCTTCGGGGGAATACCCCCTGTCGCGGCCGTTGTATTTCTATGTCAAGAACGCGCATCGCGGCGTGATTCCGAACCTTCAGGAATTCGTGGACGAATACATGTCCGAAAACGCCCTGGCGGCCGGCGGCTATCTTGAGGAACGCGGCCTGGTCGCGCTGCCCGATGACGAGCGCGCGGCCTTGCAGGAGTCCGTCCGCACCGGTTCGGTCAAGCTGGACATTGCCGAGTAATCGAACCATCGCCCCCGCCCGGACGCGTCCGGGCGGAGGC
The DNA here is from genome assembly GCF_900188295.1 of Paracoccus sediminis. Lineage (GTDB taxonomy): Bacteria > Pseudomonadota > Alphaproteobacteria > Rhodobacterales > Rhodobacteraceae > Paracoccus > Paracoccus sediminis. The sequence continues at coordinate 66,626 of NZ_FZNM01000002.1, read as the reverse complement.
TTTTCCAAGAGGGTGCCATGACCGGAATAGCCTTCGCGCTGCTGCTGACGGCCGCGCTGACAGGGTACATGATGAATCGGCGTGCGGCGCTTGCGCTTCGCGATGGCGGGCAGCGGCTTCATTCGGTCGGGATGTTCCACGGGCTGTATGCCGTCCTGGCAGTGGTTGTCCCGTCGGTGGTCGTGATCCTGCTGTGGTTGATGCTGCAAGCGCCCGTCATCAATGCGATGGTCATGTCCGGCCTGCCCGCCGGGACGCTGGACGGCCTGGACAGCGGCGCGCGCCAGCTTGCCCAGGCCGAGATCCAGTCCATCGCCGGCGGCCGCATCTTCGGTTCGCCCGAATCTTGGAAACTTGACGCGGCCGAACGGCTGAACAGCCTGCGCGGCCTGTCGGGCTGGCTGATGGTTGCCGTGGTGGCCCTGGTCGTCGCCGCAGGCCTGTGGCTGACCCGGCGCAGCGTCGCGCCGCAATTCCGGGCGCGCCAGGCGGTCGAGCGGATCGTGCTGGGGCTGATGATCTTCTGTTCGGTCATAGCGGTCTTCGTGACCGTCGGCATCGTGCTTTCGCTTGTCTTCGAATCGATCCGGTTCTTCCAGATGGTCCCCATCACCGAATTCCTGTTCGGAACCCGGTGGGAGCCGCAGATCCCGATCCGGGCCGACCAGATCGCGGCCGACGGAGCGTTTGGCTGGCTGCCCGTGCTGCTTGGCACGCTGGTCATCACCTTCGTGGCCATTGTGATTTCCGTCCCGGTCGGGCTGATGTCGGCCATCTATCTCAATGAATTCGCCAGCCCGCGCTTTCGCGCCGTGGCCAAGCCCATGCTGGAAATCCTTGCCGGCATTCCGACCGTCGTTTACGGATTTTTCGCCATCCTGACCGTCGCGCCCGCGATCCGCGCCTGGGGCGCAGCCCTGGGCATTCCGGTCGCGCCGAACACGGCGCTGGCGGCGGGAGGGGTCATGGCGATCATGCTGATCCCCTTCATCTCGTCCTTTGCCGACGATGCCTTGTCGGCCGTGCCGCGCAGCCTGCGCGACGGCAGCATGGCCCTGGGCGCCACGCGGTCGGAAACCATGCTGAAGGTGCTTTTCCCGGCCGCCGTCCCAGGCATCGTCGGCGGCGTCCTGCTGGCCATCAGCCGGGCCATCGGCGAAACCATGATCGTGGTGATGGCCGCCGGCCTGATCGCGAAAATGACGATCAATCCGCTGGACAGCGTCACGACCGTGACCGTGCAGATCGTGACGCTGCTGATCGGCGATACCGAATTCGACAGCCCCAAGACCCTGGCGGCCTTTGCCCTGGGTCTGATGCTGTTCATCCTGACCCTGCTGATAAACATCGTCGCCTTGCGTGTGGTGCGAAAATACCGCGAACTTTATGACTGAGGACCAGAGCGATATGTCCGATCAATCCGCCGACATTGCGCAAAGGCACGACTGGGGCTCGGCTCGCTTTCAAAGCAACCTGGCCCGGCGCCGCCGCAACGAGAAAATCCTGGCAGCCTTTGGCCTTGGTGCCATCGCCATGGCGTTTCTGGTGCTGGCGATCCTGCTGTGGACCCTGATTTCGGGCGGCGCGCAGGCCTTTCGCCAAACCCATGTGGCCATCGAGGTGCCGGTATCGGCCGAATGGGTCGATCCCGCGGATCCCGCAAAGGGGAATTATCGCAACGTCATCCGCGATGCGATGCAGACGACCTTTCCAGACGCCGATCCCTCCGAACTGCGGGCGCTTTCCGGAATTCTGTCCAACGCGGCCCAGTTCGTCGTGCGCGACAAGGTGGTGGCCGATCCGTCCTTGATCGGGCAGACCGTCAGCATCGATGTCCCGACCTCGGATCCCTATGACCAGTTGAACAAGGGCAATGTCGACACCCAGTCGGCCGAGAACACCCGTCGCCTGTCCGATGCCGACATCGCCGCATTCCAGCAGTTGAAGGATCAGGACCGGATTTCCCTGCCGATCAACTGGGCGCTGTTCACCAACGCGGATTCCCGGTTCCCGGAACTGGCCGGCCTCAAGGGCGCCATCGTCGGTTCGGCCTATGCGCTGCTGATCTGCTTTCTGATCTCGTTCCCGCTGGGCATCGGCGCGGCGATCTATCTCGAGGAATTCGCCCCCAAGAACAAGCTGAGCGACATCATCGAGGTCAATATCAACAACCTGGCCGCCGTGCCCTCGGTGGTTTTCGGTCTTTTGGCCCTGGCCGTGTTCCTGGGGTGGTTCGGAATGCCCCGGTCCGCGCCGTTGGTGGGCGGACTGACGCTGGGCATCATGACCCTGCCGACCATCATCATCGCGACCCGCGCGGCGCTCAAGGCGGTGCCGCCGTCGATCCGCGAGGCGGCCCTGGGTGTCGGGGCGTCAAAACAGCAGGTCGTCTTCGGGCATGTCCTGCCGCTGGCGATGCCCGGCATCCTGACCGGCACGATCATCGGCCTGGCCCAGGCCCTGGGCGAAACCGCGCCCTTGCTGCTGATCGGCATGAACGCCTTTGTGACGGCCGCGCCGGCGACCCCCTTCGACGCCTCGACCGCCTTGCCGACGCAAATCTTCATCTGGGCCGACAGCCCGGAACGCGGCTTCGTCAGCCGGACCTCGGCAGCCATCCTTGTGCTGCTGGGCTTTCTCGTCGTCATGAATGCCGTTGCCATCTGGCTGCGCAACCGTTTCGAGCGCCGTTGGTAATTCCCCCGAAGGAGTCCACAATGTACGACACAACCCGCCGAGAGGGCGCCGTGACCCAAGACGACATCAAGATCCAGGCCCGCAAGGTGCAGGTCTTTTACGGCGACAAGCAGGCGCTGAAGGACGTGGACGTGGACATCCTGGACAAGACCGTCACGGCTTTCATCGGCCCGTCGGGCTGCGGCAAGTCCACCTTTCTGCGCTGCATCAACCGCATGAACGACACCATTCCCATCGCGCGGGTCGAGGGCGAGATCCTGCTGGACAACGAGAATGTCTATGACCGCCGCGTCGATCCGGTGCAGTTGCGCGCCAAGGTGGGCATGGTGTTCCAGAAGCCGAACCCGTTTCCCAAGTCGATCTATGACAACGTGGCCTATGGTCCCCGCATCCACGGGCTGGCCCGCAACCGCGCGGAACTGGACGGGATCGTCGAAGGCGCCTTGCGCGGCGCGGCGCTGTGGAACGAGGTCAAGGACCGCCTGACCGAACCCGGCACCGGCCTGTCGGGTGGCCAGCAGCAGCGCCTGTGCATCGCCCGCGCGGTCGCGACCAGTCCCGAGGTTCTGCTGATGGACGAACCCTGTTCGGCGCTGGATCCCATCGCCACCGCCCAGGTCGAGGATCTGATCGAGGAATTGCGCACGCAGTTTTCGGTCGTGATCGTGACCCATTCCATGCAGCAGGCCGCGCGGGTCAGCCAGAAGACCGCCTTCTTCCACCTGGGCAACCTGGTCGAATACGGCGACACCGACGACATCTTCACCAAGCCGAAGGACAGCCGGACCGAGGCCTATATCTCGGGCCGGATCGGCTGAGGCAGCAGAAAGGGCAGGACACATGAACCGCGAAAAGCATATCTCATCGGCCTTCGACCGCGATCTGGAAACCATCCAGGCGCTGGCCGTCAGGATGGGCGGCATGGTCGAGGCCGCGATCAGCGACGCCGCCACCGCCCTGGAAACCCGTGACGAGGATCTGGCCGACCAGGTGCGCCGCCGCGACAAGGCCATCGACGCCCTGGAGGTGCAGCTGAACGAGGAAGCCGCCCGGCTGATCGCCCTGCGCGCGCCCACCGCGACCGACCTGCGCATGGTCCTGGCGGTGATGAAGATCGCCCACTCGCTGGAACGGGTCGGCGACTATGCCAAGAACATGGCCAAACGCACCCATGTCCTGTCGCAGATGCCCGCCATCGAAGGGTCCGGCCTCGCCCTGCGCCGGATGAGCGCGGCGGTCGGCAAGATGCTCCAGGACGCGCTGGACAGCTATATCCGCCGCGACGCCCAACTGGCCGAGGACGTGCGCCAGCGCGACCTAGAGGTGGACCAGATGTACAACGCCCTGTTCCGCGAATTCCTGACCCACATGATGGAGGATCCGCGCAACATCACGGCCTGCATGCACCTGCATTTCATCGCCAAGAACGTCGAGCGGATGGGCGATCTGGCCACGGCCATCGCCGAACAGGTCATCTATCTGGTTTCGGGCGACCTGCCCGACGATTCGCGTCCCAAGGACAACCGTGTCCCGTTCGCGGACGCGGCCGCCGGGGGCTGAGCCGATGTCCCGGCAAGCCCCCTGTGTTCTGGTGGTCGAGGACGAGGGCGCGCAGCGCGAGGTGCTGCAATACAACCTCGAGGCCGAGGGGTTCGCCGTCGTCGTGGCCGACAACGGCGAGGATGCCCTGCTGCTGGTCCAGGAGGAACAGCCCGACCTGATGGTGCTGGACTGGATGCTGCCCAAGGTGTCGGGAATCGAGGTCTGCCGCCAGGTCAAGGCCGACCCGGCCACCCGGTCGATCCCGATCATCATGCTGTCGGCCCGCAGCGAGGAAACCGACCGGGTGCGCGGGCTGGAAACCGGGGCCGACGATTACGTCGTCAAACCCTATTCCGTGGTCGAACTGATGGCCCGGCTGCGCACGCAGTTGCGCCGCACCCGGCCCGCCAGCATGGGCGAGCGGCTGTCGTTCGCCGACATCATCCTGGATGCTTCGGAACATCGCGTGTTCCGGGCCGGAAAGGCGCTGCACCTGGGACCGACCGAATTCCGGCTGCTGTCCACGCTGATGGAAAAGCCGGGCCGGGTCTGGACGCGCGAACAGTTGCTGGACCGGGTCTGGGGGCGCGACATCTATGTCGATACCCGGACCATCGACGTGCATGTCGGGCGGTTGCGCAAGGTGCTGATGCAGAATGGCGGTTCGGACCCGGTGCGCACCGTGCGCGGCACGGGCTATTCGCTGGGATAGCCTGGCTCAGGTTCGGTTGGCGACAAAGGCGATCACCTCCTCCAGCCCCGGAATGGCATCGCCCGCGCCGGGGCGCGTCACCTTCAGCGCCGCCGCCCCCGCCGCCAGCCGCAGGGCCGCGGGCACATCCTCTCTGCGATCCAGCAGTGCCGCGAAATAGCCCGCGAACGTGTCGCCGGCCCCGGTGGTATCGACGGGGTTCACCGCAAAAGCCGCCTGACGGTGGACGGTGCCGGTGGCCAGGTCGCGGTATTCCGCGCCATCGCCCCCGCGCGTAATCAGCAGCCCCTCGACCGGCAGATCGCCCGGCATGGCGGCGAACAGCGCCTCGGCTTCTCCGGCGTTCATGGCCAGGATCGTCACATGGGGCAAGACGGCGGCGACCGCATCGATGCCGAAGGGGGCGGCGGAATAGATGACGCGCGCACCGGCCCTGCGGGCGATCCGGGCGGCCTCGACCTGGGCGCTTGTTTCGTTCTGGATCAGCAGGGTGTCCCGCGCCTTGATGGCCGACAGCGGCTTTTCCAGCATGTCGGCGGTGATGGCCCGGTTGGCGCCGGGATGGATGACGATGGCGTTTTCGGCCTGCCCGTCCAGCAGGATGTTCGCGTGACCCGTGGCCTGATCGGGCAGGCGCAGGATATGGGCCGTGCAGACGCCGCGGCTTTTCAGGCGTTCGATCACCCAGTCGTCCTGGATTCCCATGGCCCCAAGGTGATGGGTGCTGGCCCCGGCGCAAGCTGCGGCGACGGACTGGTTCGCCCCCTTGCCCCCCAGCCCCTTGGCATAGCTGCGCGCGGCCAGCGTCTCGCCCGGCCGGGGAAGATGGTCCAGCCGATAGACATGGTCGATATTGATCGATCCAAGGTTCCAGATTGCCATGCCGCATCGCTCCCTGCTGCGCCGGACCATGTTGGCGGCGGCGGGCGGCTTGTCCAGTGACGAAAAACGCGCCCCGCAAGGGACGCGTCGGGATCTTGGCGGAATGCCGTCCGATCAGCGGTGCAGCGGCTTGCCCTTGTGGGGTTTCCACAGCCGCTTGTTGGTCAGATACAGCAGCGAGGTCAGCACGATCAGCAGCAGCACCGCGACCAGCCCGACCTGCTTGCGGTCCGACAGCTTGGGTTCGGCGGTCCACATCAGAAAGGCCGCGACGTCGCGCGCCATCTGGTGGGCCGTGGCGGGGGTGCCGTCCTCGTAGGTGACGAGATCGTCGGACAGAGGCGCGGGCATAGCAATGAGGCCGCCGGGGAAGGCGGTGTTTTCATACAGCACGCTGCCCGCCTGTTCGACTTCCTCTCCGGTATAGCTGGTCAGGATCGCATTGATGTATTCCGGCCCGCCGATGCCGTTGACAAACTGGCTGATCCCCGTGCCGTAGGGGCCGTGAAAGGCCGCGCGCGCCTTGGCCATCAGCGACAGATCCGGCCCCATGCCATCGCCCGTGACGGTGGGGAAATGATCGGTCGGCACACGGGGGCGTTCCTCGCCGGTTTCCGGATCCAGGATCGGGGTCAGGTTCGCGGCATAGGCGCGGACCTGATCCTCGGGCAGGCCGGGGCCGCCCTCGTCGCTCAGGGTGCGCAGCGGCACGAACTTCATGCCGTGGCAGGCCGCACAGACTTCGGTATAGACCTGCAAGCCGCGCTGAAGCTGGAACTGGTCGTACTTGCCGAACGGACCTTCGAAGCTGAAGGCGATGTCCTCGATATGGGCTTCGCCTTCCTCGCCGCCTTCCTCGTTTTCGGCCGCGGCGCCCTCGATGTCGTCGCTGCCTTCCTCGGCCACCACCGTACCGGTGGTTTCGGCCGGAATGGCGGCCTCGTCGCCCTCCGTGACCTGCACCGCGTTCCCGGCAGGCTCGCCTGCGGCGTCGGACTCGGCCGGGGCCTCTGCGCCTTCGGCCGGGCCTTCGGCGCCTTCGGCCGGTGCTTCGGCAGCCTGTTCGCCTGCCGCAGGTTCGGCGGCCGGGGCGGTCACGGCGCCGGCATCCGCGGCCGGGGCGGCGGGTTCTTCCGCTGCCGCATCCGCCGAGGGTTCCGCCGGGGCATCGGCGTCAGTCGCCGTGACCGAGGGCGTGCCCGGAGCCTCCATCGGGGTCTGTTCGCCTGCGGCCGGGACCGAGGTCGGCTCGGAGGATTGGGTGGGCGCGTCCGCCGTTTCTCCGGTGGGCGACACGCCCGAGCCGGGTTCGGCCGGGGCTGTGGGCGCCTCGGTCGGCTGCTGGGCCGGGGCCGGGTTGGTCGCCGGGGCAGGCGTGACCGCGTCCTGCGCCAGCGCCATGCCCGCGGCAGAGATCGCCAGGGCCAGGGCGGCCGAGACCGTCTTGGTTCTCAGGGTCATTGTCTGGCTCTCCTTACTCGGCCATGCGCGTGGGCGAATCGTGATGCGCAAGGTAATCTTCCTCGATCGTGGCGGGCATCGGTTCCGGCTTCTCGATCACCCCCAGCAGCGGCAGGATGACCAGGAAATAGGCGAACCAATAGGCCGAGGCGACGAGCGAGATCGAGGCATAGGGCTCCTTGGCCGGCATGGCGCCGCACCACATCAGCAGCATGAAGTCGAAGGCCAGCAGCCAGAACCACCACTTGAACTGCGGGCGATAGCGGCCCGAGCGCACGCGGCTGGTATCCAGCCACGGCACGAGCGCCATCACCAGGATCGCGCCGAACATCGCCAGCACGCCAAAGAACTTGGCATCGATGATGCCAAAGGACAGGAACTGGACGATCTGCACGATCCAGACATCGGCGGTGAAGGCGCGCAGGATCGCGTAGAAGGGCAGGAAATACCATTCCGGCACGATATGGGCCGGCGTCACCAACGGGTTCGCCTCGATATAGTTGTCGGGGTGGCCCAGATAGTTCGGCATGAAGCCCACGACCGCGAAGAACAGGATCAGCACGATGCCCAGCGCGAACAGGTCCTTCATCACGAAATAGGGCCAGAAGGGCAGGGTGTCCTTGGCGGCCTCCTCCTTGCTGGTGCGGCGCACCTCGACCCCGGTGGGGTTGTTGTTGCCGGTGGTGTGGAAGGCCCAGATGTGGACGATCACCAGCCCGGCGATCACGAAGGGCAGCAGGTAATGCAGCGAGAAGAAGCGGTTGAGCGTGGCGTTGTCCACCGCAGGGCCGCCCAGCAGCCATTGCTGGATGGCGCCGCCGATGCCGGGGATGGCGCCGAACAGGCCGGTGATGACCGTCGCGCCCCAGAAGGACATCTGGCCCCAGGGCAGCACATAGCCCATGAAGGCGGTGCCCATCATGCACAGATAGATCAGCATTCCCACGATCCAGGTCACTTCGCGCGGGGCCTTGTAGCTGCCATAGTAGAGGCCGCGGAAGATGTGGACATAGACCGCGAAGAAGAACAGCGAGGCGCCGTTGGCATGCAGGTATCGCAGCATGTAGCCGCCGTTCACATTGCGCATGATGTGTTCGACGGACGCGAAGGCCATGTCCACATGCGGGGTATAATGCATCACCAGGACGATGCCGGTGATGATCTGCAAGGCCAGGCAAAAGGCCAGGACGATGCCCCAGATCCACCACCAGTTCAGGTTCTTGGGCGTGGGGATCATCAGGGTGTCATAAAGGACGCCCGCGATCGGCAGGCGGCGGTACAGCCATTTCTCAAAGCCCGTTCTGGGCTGATAATGGTCGTGCGGAATTCCGGCCATGGGAAACCCTCCTCAGCCCAGTTGGATGGTGGTGTCGCTGATGAATTCGGCGACGGGAATGTGCAGGTTCTGCGGGGCCGGACCTTTGCGGATGCGCCCGGCAGTGTCGTAATGGCTGCCGTGGCACGGGCAGAACCAGCCGCCGAATTCGCCCGCCCCGTCCCCGATGGGCACGCAGCCAAGATGGGTGCAGACGCCGATCTGGACCAGCCATTCGCCCGCCTCGTCCAGCGTGCGGTTCTGGTCGGTGGCGGGCAGCGTCGGGTCGTTGGCGTTCTGCGCGTTCGGATCGATCAGGTCGCCGATCTCCACGGCGCGGCCGGCCTCGATCTCCTCGGGGGTGCGGCGGCGGATGAACACGGGCTTGCCCAGCCATTTGACCGACAGCTGCGTGCCTTCGGTGACGCCGCTGACATCGACCTGGATCGAGGCGAGCGCCTGAACGTCGGCCGAAGGATTCATCTGGTTCACAAGCGTCCAGGCGGCGGCCCCGGCGGCCACCGTGCCTGCGCCCGCCGTGGCGTAATAGAGGAAATCCCTCCGGGTGCCTACGGGTTCGTCTGCGTGGGACACGGGTGTATTCTCCAGTTCAGGCCGGGAAGGCCGGCCAATACGACAATCCGGGCCGCGTCCTGTCGCAGCCTCTACGCTGGCGGTTCTAGCCTTCAATTATGTGTCAGTCCAGACGGTAAGCCTGTCTGTCCGGGCGGTTGGGACATAGGGTGTTGGAAAAGTGCCGCGGGCATATCGTCGCAGGCAGCGTGCGACAGGGGGCTTTCGGCCCCTTTGGCCGCGCGGGCCTCTCTCTTGAGGATATTGGCATGACGACGATGGCTAGAGCAGGCCCTGGCTGCGAAAGCTGAGTTCCCGCGACTTGCCGATAATCAGATGATCGTGGATGGCGATTCCCATGCTGTCGGCGGCCTGGGCGATGCGGGCGGTCATGGTGATGTCGGCGTCCGACGGGGTCGGATCGCCCGAAGGGTGGTTGTGGACCAGGATCAGCGCCGAGGCGTTGAGTTCGAGGGAGCGGCGGATGATCTCGCGCGGATAGACGGGAACGTGATCGACCGTGCCGCGCGCCTGCTCCTCGTCCGCGATCAGCACGTTCTTGCGGTCCAGGTACAGGACGCGGAACTGTTCGATTTCCCGATGCGCCATCGCAGTATGGCAATAATCCAGCAGGGCGTCCCAGCCCGACAGGACCGGGCGGTGCATGACCTTGGCGCGGGCCATGCGCTGTGCCGCGGCCTCGACGATCTTGAGTTCGATGACCACGGCGGGACCGACGCCATCGACCTGTTCCAGCCGGGCGGCGGGGGCGGTCAGCACCCGGTTGAAATCGCCGAAGGTTTCGATCAGGCGGCGGGCCAGGGGCTTGACGTCCTGGCGGGGAATGGCGCGGAACAGAACCAGTTCCAGCATTTCGTAATCGGGCATCGCGCCTGCCCCGCCGGTCATGAATCGGTCGCGCAGCCGCGCGCGGTGATCGGCCAGATAGGACGGCGCCTTGCCGGCCGGCAGGGGGACCGGCGCGGCGTCGTCCAGGGCAGGCTGGAACAGCGGCAAGGGCATTTCGCCAAAGGTGCGATTCGGGTCCATGGCGCCAGCATGGACCCATGGCGGTGAAGAAAGGGTTAACGCGGGATCAGCGCGTCATCCCGTCCCAGAAGCTTTTGACCTTGTCGAAGAAGCTGTCCGACTGCGGGCTGTTGTCGGCCTGTTCTTCCTCGAACTCGCGCAGCAGTTCGCGTTGCCGGGCGGTGAGGTTTACGGGGGTCTCGACGGTCAGCTCGATCAGCATGTCGCCCACATCGCCTGCGGCGCCGGGGCCATGGCGCAGGGGCGGCATTCCCTTGCCGCGCAGGCGCATCTGGCGACCCGACTGGCTGCCTGCCGGAACCTTGACGCGGGCGCGGCCGCCGTCGATCGTGGGCACCTCGACCTCTCCGCCCAGGGCGGCGGTGGCCATGCTGACGGGCACCTGGCAGGCCAGAACCTTGCCGTCGCGCAGAAAGATCGCGTGTTCCCTGACCTCGATGAAGATATAAAGGTCGCCCGCCGGACCGCCGCGCAGCCCGGCTTCGCCTTCGCCCGCAAGACGGATGCGGGTGCCGGTTTCGACGCCCGCGGGGATGTTGACCGACAAGGATCGCTCGCGTTCGATGCGGCCCGCGCCGTGGCAGGCCTTGCAGGGATTCTTGACGATCTGGCCGTGGCCGCCGCAGGTGGGGCAGGTGCGTTCCACGGTGAAGAACCCCTGCTGGGCGCGGACCTTGCCCATGCCCGCGCAGGTGGGACAGGCGGCGGGCTGGGTCGCGCCCTCGGCCCCGGTGCCCTCGCATTCCTCGCAGGCGATCGATCCGGGAACGGTGATGGATTTCTTGGTGCCGGTATAGGCTTCTTCCAGGCTGACATGAAGATTGTAGCGCAGATCCTGGCCGCGTTGGGCGCGTGACCGGCCGCCGCCGCCGCCGCCGCGCCGGCCCATCATGTCGCCGAACAGATCCTCGAACACGTCGGCGAAGGCGCTGCCGAAATCGCCGGGATGGGCACCGCGCGCGCCAAAGCCGCCGCCGCCGTTTTCAAAGGCGGCGTGGCCGAACCGGTCATAGGCCGCCTTTTTCTGATCGTCCTTGAGGCAGTCATAGGCCTCGTTGGCTTCCTTGAAGCGCGTCTCGGCCTGGGGATTGTCCTGATTGCGGTCGGGATGCAGTTCCTTCGCGCGCTGGCGATAGGCCTTCTTGATTTCCTCGGCCGATGCCCCGCGCGTCACGCCCAGAACCTCGTAATAGCAACGCTTGGCCATCTTATGTCCTGTCTGGTTCCCAAAAAAACGGGCCGGCCCGCATCGTTCGCGGACCGGCCCCCATGGGTGCGGCCCGGATCAGCCGCGCTTTTTCTTGTTTTCGCCAAGGTCCTCGAAATCGGCATCCACGATGTCGTCATCGACATTGCGCGGCTGATCGGCGCCGTCGTCGTCGCTGCTGTCGGCCGATCCCTGCTGGGACTTGTAGATCGCCTCTCCTAGTTTCATCGAGGCATCCATCACGTTCTGGATGCCTCCGCGGATCTTGCCCGCGTCGTCCGATTTCAGCGATTCTTCCAAGGCGCCGATCGCCAGTTCGATCGCCTCGACGGTCGAACCATCGACCTTGTCGCCGTGTTCTTCCAGCGACTTCTTGGTCGAATGGATCAGGCTTTCGGCCTGGTTGCGGGCCTCGACCAACTCGCGGCGGGACTTGTCGGCGTCGGCATTGGCCTCGGCGTCCTTGACCATCCGCTCGATGTCCTCGTCGGTCAGACCGCCCGAGGCCTGGATGGTGATGTTCTGGGTCTTGCCGGTGCCCTTGTCCTTGGCGCTGACCGACACGATGCCGTTGGCGTCGATGTCGAAGGTCACTTCGATCTGGGGCAGGCCGCGCGGCGCGGGCGGAATGTCCTCCAGGTTGAACTGGCCCAGCAGCTTGTTGTCGGCCGCCATTTCCCGCTCGCCCTGGAACACACGGATCGTCACGGCGTTCTGGTTGTCCTCGGCGGTCGAGAAGATCTGCGACTTCTTGGTCGGGATCGTGGTGTTGCGGTCGATCAGGCGGGTGAACACGCCGCCCAGCGTCTCGATGCCCAGCGACAGGGGAGTCACGTCCAGCAGGACCACGTCCTTGACGTCCCCTTGCAGCACACCGGCCTGAATGGCCGCGCCCAGCGCCACAACCTCATCGGGGTTCACCCCTTTGTGGGGTTCCTTGCCGAAGAACTCGGTCACGGCCTCGATCACCTTGGGCATCCGGGTCATGCCGCCGACCAGGACGATCTCGTCGATGTCGGACTTCGACACGCCCGCGTCCTTGATGGCGTCGGCCACCGGCTTCATGGTGCGCTTGATAAGATCGCCCACCAGGCTTTCCAGCTTGGCCCGCGTCAGCTTGATGACCAGGTGCAGCGGGGTGCCGCTGTTCTTGTCCATGCTGATGAAGGGCTGGTTGATCTCGGTCTGGCTGGACGACGACAGCTCGATCTTGGCCTTTTCGGCGGCTTCCTTCAGACGCTGAAGGGCCATCTTGTCGCGGGTCAGATCGACGCCGTGTTCCTTCTTGAATTCGTCGGCCAGGTAATTGACGATCCGCATGTCGAAGTCTTCGCCGCCCAGGAACGTGTCGCCGTTCGTGGACTTCACCTCGAACAGGCCATCGTCGATTTCCAGGATGGTGATATCGAAGGTGCCGCCGCCAAGGTCATAGACCGCGATGGTCTTGCTGTCCTTCTTGTCCAGGCCATAGGCCAGCGCGGCCGCGGTCGGCTCGTTGATGATGCGCAGCACCTCCAGGCCTGCGATCTTGCCCGCGTCCTTGGTGGCTTGGCGTTGCGCGTCGTTGAAATAGGCGGGAACCGTGATGACGGCCTGCGTCACCGGCTCTCCCAGATAGGATTCGGCGGTTTCCTTCATCTTCTGAAGGATCATCGCGCTGACCTGGGCCGGCGAATACTTCTCGTTCTTGACCTCGACCCAGGCGTCGCCGTTGCCGCCGTCCACGATGGCGTAGGGGACCAGCTTGCGGTCCTTTTCAACCGCGTCGTCGCCGATGCGGCGGCCGATCAGGCGCTTGACGGCAAAGACCGTGTTGGTGGGGTTCGTGACCGCCTGACGCTTGGCAGGCTGGCCCACAAGGCGTTCGCCATCCGTGAAGCCCACGATGGACGGGGTGGTGCGGGCGCCTTCGCTGTTCTCGATGACCTTGGGCTGGCTGCCGTCCATGATCGCGATGCAGCTGTTCGTGGTGCCGAGGTCGATGCCGATGACTTTTGACATGGATGTTTCCTTCTTGCGGCGATTGTCTGGACTTCGGGTCCGTTACGGCCCCCGAGGCCCGATCCCAAAAAAACGGTGTCAGGTCCGGCGGGCCGGACGCTTCGGGGGTGTATATAGGGATGGTTTCAGGCCCCGCAAGCGCCGGATGCGGGCAATTTTCGGGCGTTCAGTCCGCCGCGCTCCAACTGAGGGATTCGTATTTGCGCGTGGTGAAGTTGATTAGAAGGCCGATCATCATGGCCGCCAGCGAAAACCACAGCGCATACAGCGGGTCGGTCTTCAGCGGCGAATAGTTGATGAACAGAAAGCCGCGCTGCTGGTCGATGATGTGGAACAGCGGGTTCCAGACGAACCAGGGCATCAGCGCATTGGGCAGGACGTTGGCCACGAACATCTTGCCCGATGCGAACATGTTGATGCGCTGGAACGCCGTCGTCACCAGCTTGGACACGCGCGGCGACCACGGCCTGATGCCCAGAAACACCAGCCCGATGCAGGCCCCGGAAAACCACGACAGCAGATACATGGCCAGGCAGCCGGGCCAGTATTCCACCTGGATCGGCGCGATCAGCACATGATACAGCCACAGGATCGCGATGCAGCTGATCGTCTGGCGATAGAGCACCGCCAGGGCCGCGGAGACGATCAGGATCGCCGGGCTGAGCGGTTCGTGCTTGACCAGGCCCCCCGTCACCGAATGGCTGCCCGCCACCGCGCCCGACGCCTGGACATGGACCATGAACATGAAGATGCCTGACAGCAGGTACAGCGTGAAATCGCCCCGGATCGGCGAATTGCGCACCCCCATTATCAGATAGATCAGCAGGAACGCCATCAGGAAGATCGCCGATTGCAGAACGGTCAGCAAAAGGCCGACGACCGCATTGCGATGATCGTTGCGCAGGTTGTAGACGGTCTGGTGATAGATCAGGCCGACCGTGGTTCCCGCCGCCTGAAGGATGGTCCTGTTCCTGCGCCCGTTGAACAAAGTCCGTGCCCGCCCCGATTGTCCGCCCGCGGGCGCTTGCCCAAGCCCTCGCCCCCGATCATAAGGGGATCGGGCTGTTGTCACAATCGTCAGGGCTGCGCCGGATAGGCCATGGTGGAAGGAAACTGGATGCAATTTGAACGACTGATCCCGGAGATGCGGCGTCTGGCGTTGCAGGCCGGGGCACGCATCATGGACATCTACGAATCCGAGGATTTCGAGATCCGCGCCAAGTCCGACGATTCGCCCGTCACCGCCGCCGACGAGGCCGCCGATGCGCTGATCGCCGAAGGCCTGCGCGCGGCCTTTCCCGACGTCCCTCTTGTCACCGAGGAACAGGCCGCAAGCCATGTCCAGACCGCGCGGACCTTTCTGATCGTCGATCCGCTGGACGGCACAAAGGAATTCGTGCAGCGGCGGGGCGATTTCACCGTCAACATCGCGTATGTCGAAAACGGCGTACCGGTGCGCGGCGTCGTCTATGCCCCCGCCAAGGGCCGGCTGTTCTATACCACCGGCGACGGCCGCTCGGTCGAGGAACATGGCCCGTTCGGCGACACGCCGGGCCAGGTCACGCCCATTGGCGTCAACGCCACCCCCGACAATCGCGGGCTGATGGTGGTCGCGTCGAAATCGCACCGCGACGCCGCGACCGATGCCTATATCGACCAGTACGCCGTGCGCGACATGACCAGTGCCGGGTCGTCGCTGAAGTTCTGCCTGGTCGCGACGGGGGAGGCGGACCTGTATCCGCGCCTGGGCCGGACGATGGAATGGGACACGGCGGCAGGCGATGCCGTCCTGCGCGGCGCCGGAGGCGAGGTGGTGCGGTTCGACGACCACACGGCCCTGACCTATGGCAAGCCGGGATTCGAAAATCCCTTTTTCATCGCCTATGCGCCGGGCGTTCTGCTGGTCCGGGCCTGACATGTCGGTGCTGATCGTCATTCCGGCGCGCCATGCCTCGACCCGCTATCCCGGCAAGCCGCTGGTCGACCTGCGCGGCGCATCCGGCCAGCCGCGCAGCCTGATCCGGCGCAGCTGGGATGCGGCGATGGCGGTGACCGGCGCGGACCGGGTGGTGGTCGCCACCGACGACAACCGGATCCGCGATCATGCGGAGGGGTTCGGGGCCGAGGTCGTGATGACCGCCACCACCTGCCGCAACGGCACCGAACGCTGCGCCGAGGCCGTGGCCAACCTGGGGATCGCGCCCGACATCGTCGTCAACCTGCAAGGCGACGCCCCCCTGACCCCCGCCTGGTTCGTCGAGGATCTGGTGGCGGGCCTTCGCGCCGACCCGTCGGCGGATGTGGCGACCCCGGTGTTGCGCTGCACTGGCAGGATGCGCGCCGATCTGATCGCCGACCGCCATGCGGGCCGCGTGGGCGGCACGACGGCGGTCTTTGGCCATGATGCGCAGGCGCTGTATTTCTCCAAGGAGGTCATACCCTTCGCCGCCGGGGACTTTGGCGAGGACGATCCCAGCCCGGTCTTCCACCACGTCGGCGTCTATGCCTATCGACCCGCGGCGCTGGCCGAATACGCGACCTGGGACGAAGGGCCGCTGGAACGGCTGGAAGGGTTGGAGCAGTTGCGGTTTCTGGAACGGGGCCGCCGCATCCTGTGCGTCACGGTCGAATCGCGCGGGCGGCAGTTCTGGGAACTGAACAATCCCGAGGATGTTCCCCGCCTGGAGGCCATGATGTCGGCGATGAATCTGGATTGAAACCGCCATCGGGGCGGCGCTCTGCCGCATTTGCTGAAAATCAGACATGGTTTTCTGCGATTGCATTGGCGCCAAGCTGCCGACGCCGTTATGATCGCGCTTGAAGGATGCGGCCATTCCGGGTGATCTGGCGTTAGCCCGCGCCCCAGCTGCAAGGCTGCCGCGCATGATCGAACATAAGGTGTCACCATAATGACTCGCAAGGTAACCAAGGCCATCTTCCCCGTAGCGGGTCTGGGAACGCGGTTTCTTCCCGCCACGAAAAGCATTCCGAAAGAAATCATGACCCTGGTGGACCGCCCGCTGATCCAGTATGCGATCGACGAGGCGCGGGCCGCGGGCATCACCGAATTCATCTTCGTGACCTCGCGCGGCAAGGGTGCGCTGGAAGATTACTTCGACCATGCCCACGAACTGGAAAGCAGCCTCAGGAAATCGGGCAAGACCGAGCTTCTGGAAACGCTGCGCACCACCAACATGGAATCCGGCGCCATCGCCTATATCCGCCAGCACAAGGCCCTGGGCCTGGGCCACGCGGTCTGGTGCGCGCGCCGTCTGGTGGCCGACGACGAGCCCTTTGCGGTGGTTCTGACCGACGATGTCATCATGGGCGATCCCCCGTGCCTGCAACAGATGATCGAGGCTTATGGCGAAACCGGCGGCAGCATGGTCGCCACCATGGAGGTCGCGCCCGAAAAGGCCCAGGCCTATGGCGTGCTGGACGTGGCCGAGGACATGGGCGCCATTGTCCGGGCCCGCGGCATGGTCGAAAAACCGCCCTTGGGCACCGCGCCGTCGAACCTGGCGGTGATCGGCCGCTATATCCTGGCGCCGACCGTGATGCAGAACCTGAACAAGCTGAAGGCGGGATCGGGCGGGGAAATCCAGCTGACCGACGCCATCGCCGACGACATCGCCGCCGGACGTGACGTGTACGGCCTGCGCTTCCGTGGTCAGCGTTTCGATTGCGGGTCGAAGGCGGGCTTCCTTCAGGCGACCGTGGCCTTTGGCCTGGACCGGGACGAACTGAAGGAAGAATTCGCCGAATACCTCCATGACGTCATGTCCATGCGGCGGGCGGCCGAATAAAAGCATGTCGCACACGGTTCTGGTGACCGGGGGTGCGGGCTATATCGGCTCGCACGCCTGCAAGGCCTTGGCGGCGGCGGGCTATGTCCCGGTGACGCTGGACAACCTTTCGACCGGCTGGCGCGATGCGGTGAAATTCGGCCCCTTCGTGCAGGCCGACCTGCTGGACCGGGCCGCCGTGGATGCGGCCTTTGCCGAACATCGGCCGGCGGCCGTCCTGCATTTCGCCGCGCTGAGCCAGGTGGGCGAGGCAATGGCCGAACCCGGCCGGTACTGGCGCAACAATGTCGGCGGATCGCTGAACCTGATCGAGGCCGCGATCGGCGCGGGCTGCCTGGATGTCGTCTTCAGCTCGACCTGCGCCACCTATGGCGATCGCGACGGCGACGTGTTGGACGAGGACACCCCGCAGGCGCCGCTGAACGCCTATGGCGCCAGCAAGCGCGCGATCGAGGACATGCTGGCCGATTTTGGCGCGTCCCACGGGCTTCGCTCGGTGATCTTTCGCTATTTCAACGTCGCGGGCGCGGATCCGGACGGAGAGGTGGGCGAACATCACCGTCCTGAAACCCATCTGATCCCGCTGATCCTGGATGCGGTGGACGGCAAGCGCGCGGCGCTGACCGTGCACGGCACGGACTATCCGACCCAGGACGGCACCTGCATCCGCGATTACGTCCATGTCATGGATCTGGTCGATGCCCATGTGAAGGGCCTTGAATGGCTGCGCGCGGGCAAGGGCAGCCGGGTCTTCTGCCTGGGCACCGGCAGCGGCTTTTCCGTCCGAGAGGTCGTGGATGCAACCCGCCACGTCACCAACCGCCCGGTCCCGATGCAGGACGGACCACGCCGGGGCGGCGATGCGGTCAAGCTGGTCTGCGGCAGCACCCGCGCCAAGGCGGAACTGGGCTGGCAGCCTGGACGGTCCACCATGAAGCAGATGATCGGGGATGCGTGGCGCTGGCACCAGAACGGCGCCTATCAGGCGTGACGGGCGGCCGGCCGACAACCCCAAGGCGGATCTGGTCGGCCTGGCGCCTGCGCTGGAAGCGGCGAAGGATCCTGTGGCGTTGCCTGCGCGCCGACCGCGACCTGACGCCTCTGTCCGACCGCACGGCGGCGATACGGACGGGCGACATCCTGTGCTTTGCCACCGTCCGCAACGAGATGCTGCGCCTGCCGCAGTTCCTGGACCATTACCGCCAGTTGGGGGTGACAGCCTTTCTGATTGTGGACAACGCCAGCACCGACGGGACCGACGATATGCTGCGTGGTCAGCCGGACGTATCCGTGTGGCGGGCGCGCGGCAGCTATCGCAAGGCGCGGTTCGGGATGGACTGGCTGGGGGCGCTGCTGTTCCGCCATGGCCATGGCCATTGGTGCGTGACCGTCGACGCCGACGAACTGCTGGTCTATCCCGACTGGAACCGCCGCCCCCTCTCCCGGTTGACCGCGCATCTGGATGCCGCCCGGCGCCCGGCCATGGGGGCGATGATGCTGGATCTGTATCCGCGCGGCCCCTTGGGCCAGACCGACGCGCCGCCGGGCGCCGTGCTAAGCGACCGGCTTTCCTGGTTCGATGCCGGTCCCTATCGCTGCCGGGCCGTGCCGCCCAGGCGCAACCGAATCCTGCACGGCGGCGTGCGCGAACGCGTATTCTTCGCGGACGATCCCGAACGCGGGCCGACGCTGAACAAGCTGCCCCTGGTGCGCTGGAACCGGCGATACGCTTATGTCAATTCCACCCATTCGCTGCTGCCGCCCCGGCTGAACGACCAATACGACGGCCCCGGCGATCCGCGCCTGTCCGGTATCCTGCTGCACGGCAAGTTCCTGTCCGACAGCCCCGCCCGCGCGGTCGAGGAACTGCACCGCGCACAGCATTTCATCGATCCGGCGGGCTATGCGGCCTATCACGAGGCCATCGGCCAGGCCCCGGTTCTGTGGCACGACCGTTCGGTCCGGTATCATGGCTGGCGCCAGATGCTGGATTTGGGGCTGATGGGGGCAGGGGACTGGTTGTCATCCGAAGGTTGACTGATGGCATGTGATTTTGCCAAATGCGTGCAATCACGGCATCAGGCATCATGGCAGACGGGCGATACGGTTTCGACGGACGGGGTGGCCGATGCGCAGGCTAGGCGCATGGCCGTCCCTTGGAAGCCTGCGGCTGCGGCTGGAACGCCAAGGCCTGATCGCACGCGCGATCCGCAGCCGGACGATGCTGTATCCCCTTGCCGACCGCACAAGGCGGATCCGCCCCGACGACATCCTGTGCTGCGTCACGCTGCGCAACGAACGGTCCCGCCTGCCCTATTTCCTGGACTATTACCGGGCCATGGGCGTGCGGCATTTCCTGATGGTGGACAATGCCAGCGGCGACGGCAGCGCCAGCTGGCTGCGGGGCCAGGCCGATGTGTCGCTGTGGTGGACGGATGCCAGCTACAAGGGCGCGCGTTTCGGCATGGACTGGATGAACTGGCTGCTGCTGCGCCACGGGCGGGGCCATTGGTGCCTGACGGTCGATCCCGACGAGTTCCTGGTCTATCCGCATATGGAACATCGCCCGCTGGGCGCGCTGACCAGCTGGCTGGAGGCGACCGGGCGCCGATCCTTTCCCGCCATGCTGCTGGACATGTATCCCAAAGGCCCCATCGAGGATGCGGTCTGCCCCGAGGGGCAGGATCCCTTTCAGGTCGCCCGCTGGTTCGATCCGGCCAACTACTCGATCCGCAAGAACAGCCATTTCGGCAACCTGTGGATCCAGGGCGGGCCGCGGACGCGGGTCTTCTTCGCGCGCGATCCCTTGTCCGGCCCCGCCCTGAACAAGATCCCGCTGGTCAAGTGGGCCATGCGCTATGCCTATGTCAGTTCCACCCACATGCTGCTGCCGCGCGGGTTGAACCTGCTTTATGACGAGGATGGCGGCGAACGGATTTCCGGCTGCCTGCTGCACGCCAAGTTCCTGTCCAGCTTTGCGGCAAAATCCGCCGAGGAGCTGGACCGGCGCCAGCATTACGCGGGCAGCCAGGAATACCGCGCCTATCACGCGGGGCTGCATCGGGGCGATCAGTTGTGGTGCAGCGAATCGCGCGAATACCGCGATTGGCGGCAGTTGGAGGATTTGGGCCTGATTTCCCGCGGAAACTGGGCATGACGCCGGCCGTGCGTCTGGGCGTGGTGCTGCTGTGCCATGGGGATCTGGACATGGCGGCCCGGCTGGCGCGCATCTGGACCGATGGCGGGGCGCAGGTGGCGATCCATGTGGATGCCAAGGTCGGCGCCGCGCGTCTGGCCGGGTTTCAACGGGCGCTGGGGAATTGTGACCGGATCGTGTTCAGCACACGTCACCGGTGTTCCTGGGGCCGCTTCAGCCTGGTCCGGGCGACACAGGATGCCGCCATCCTGCTGCTGGACCGCTTTCCCGATACCACCCATGTCTATCTGGCCTCGGGCGCGTGCCTGCCCTTGCGGCCGATATCCGACCTGATCGCCTATCTGGCCGCCGATCCGGGCCGCGATCACATCGAAAGCGTCAGCACCCACGATGTCGGCTGGACCGTGGGCGGGCTGAACGAGGAACGCTTCACGCTGTTCTTTCCGTTCGACTGGAAAAGGCGGCGCTGGCTGTTCGACCGCTTCGTGGACTGGCAGCGCAGGCGGGGCATCCGGCGAAGGATGCCCGCGGGCCTGTCGCCGCATCTGGGGTCGCAATGGTGGTGCCTGACCGCGCGGACGCTGCGGGCGATCCTGGACGATCCGCGCCGGGACGAATTCGACCGCTTTTTCCGATTCGCCTGGATCCCCGACGAAAGCTATTTTCAGACGCTGGTGCGGCGCCATTCGACCCGGATCGAAAGCTGGTCGCTGACCATGGCCAAGTTCGACCATACCGGGCGGCCCTATTCCCTGTATGACGACCATGCTGGGATTCTGGCCGAATCGCGCTGTTTTGTCGCCCGCAAGATCTGGCCCGGTGCATCGGGGCTGCTGTCGCAGTTTCCGCTGCCCGATCAGGGCCATCCGCAGGTGGATCCGCCGCAGCCCGCGCGCATCTCGCGGATCATCAACCAGACCGTGCGCCGCCGCGTTCTGGGCCGTCCGGGGCTTTACATGCAAAGCCGGTTTCCCCGAAAGGACGCCGAGAACGGCAAGACCTCGGCCCCCTACGCGGTGCTCCAGGGGCTGACCGACATCTTTCCGGGGTTCGAGGGGTGGCTGGGCCGCCACCTGACGGGCCAGGTCCACGGACATCTGCTGGATCCCGCGCTGGTGGAATTCGCTGGTCGGCCCCAGACCGGGCCGGGGGCGATCTCCATCGATCCGCAGGTCCGCGACCACGATCCGCAGGGATTCCTGACATCCCTGATCCGCATCACCGACCGGATGCAGGCGTTCCAGTTCAGCCCGCGCGACAACCAAGCCCTGAACTGGTTCATGGCGACCGATCCGAACGCGCATATGCTGGTCGTCACCGGCGCCTGGAAGCTGCCGATCCTGCATTCCGGGATGCCTTTCGACGACATGCGCCGGATCTTTGCGCAGTTGCAGCGGATCGAGCTTGCGCAACTGGATGTCTTGAATTCCGTCTGGGTCCGCGCCCGGCTGAGCCAGCACGACCTGGGCGAATTCCTGTTGAACCCGCGGGCGATCCTTCAGGACTTCCTGTTGCAGATCGACCCGCATTCCGCGCCGATCGCCGCGCTGCCCGCGATGCGCGACCTGACCGGGCTGGACGGGATGCTGCGGCGGCTGCGCAATTCCGGCTTGCGCCCGCGCCTGACCGGCGAGGATCTGCCCCCCATCGAACTGCTGATCCCCGAACGGGCCGCCGCCGAATGACCAAGGGGTTCCGCAGCTTCGTCATCTTCGCCGGGATGCGCACCGGGTCGAACCTGCTGGAGGCGACGCTAAACACCGTCACCGGCGTCACCTGCTTTGGCGAGGCGTTCAATCCCTATATGATGGGCTGGCCTGACAAGGACGAGATGCTGGGCATCACCCGCGCCGCGCGCGAGGCCGACCCGCTGGCGCTGCTGGCGCGGCTGACCGACAGGCCGGGGCATCTGCCGGGTTTCCGGTATTTCCACGACCACGATCCCCGCGTGCTGGAGCCGATCATCGCGGACCGCCGCTGCGCCAAGATCGTCCTGACGCGCAACCCGCTGGACAGCTATGTCTCGACCCGGCTGGCCCAGGATACGAACCAGTGGAAGCTGAACGCCACCGAAACGCCGATCCCCGCGCGCATCACCTATGACGGCGACGCGTTTCGCGGAATGCTGGCGGCGGCCGACGCGTTTCGCCGGGATCTGTCCCGCCGGTTGCAGGCGACGGGACAGACTGCGTTCCATCTGGATTACGACGACCTGCGCGATGGGGATGTCTTGACGGGGCTGCTGCACTGGCTGGGCCGCACCGATCTGGACCGGGTGGAACCGGCCCGCGATCAGGTGCCGCAGAACCCGCAGGAACTGGCGCAGAAGGTCGCCAATTTCGATGCCATGCAGGCTGATCTGGCCGGTATCGACCCGTTCGGGCTGCACCGCATTCCCAGTTTCGAACCCCGGCGCGGGCCTGCCGTCCCCGGCTTTGCCGCCTCGGACGCCGGGCGCGGGCTGCTGTTCATGCCGGTCAGGGGCGGGCCGGGCCATGCGGTGCGCGACTGGCTGGCGCGGCTGGGTCCGACGGCAGGCGGTTTCACCCAATCCACCTTGCGCCAATGGAAACGCGCGCGCCCCGGCCATCGCAGCTTTTCGGTCCTGCGGCATCCATTGGTGCGGGCCTGGGATGCCTTTGACCACCTGCTGACGCGCGGCAGTTCCGAACGGCGCGACCTGCTGCGCCGGCTGCACCGCGTGGCCCTGCCGCCCGAGGATGGGCTGCCCGGCTTGACGGGCGATGCGCGCATCGCGGCCTTTGCTGAATTCCTGGGCTTTCTGCGGCGGAACCTCAACGGCCAGACATCCCTGCCGACCCATCCCCTGTGGGCCAGCCAGACCGAGATTCTGGCGGGCTTTGCCCGTCTTGCCGTGCCGGACATGCTGGCGCGCGAGGATCGGCTGGCCGAGGATCTGCACCATCTGGCCCATGCGGCGGGAATCGAGGACGCCCGGCTGGAGACGCTGGAGCCTGCCGTGGTGCCGGACGCGCTGCGCGACCGGACGCTGATCGACGCCGCGCAGGCGGCATACCTGCGCGATTACGTCGCCTTCGGCTTCGACCCGATGCCCTAGCCTTTCAGCAGCGCGGCCAGTTCCGCCTGCTTTTCCCTGACCAGATCCGCGTCACCGTCGGATTCCAGGTTCAGCCGCACCACGGGTTCGGTGTTCGACTTGCGCAGGTTGAAGCGCCAGGTGCCGAAGTCCAGCGACACGCCGTCCAGATCGTCGCGCGAATCGGCCTGCGGTTCATACTTTGCGATCAGCCGGGCAATCGCCGCGTCCGGATCGTCGATGTGATAGTTCGTCTCTCCTGACGAGGGATACAGGCGCATCCGCTCCTCCAGCAGTTCGGCCAGCGTCTTGCCCTTGCGCGACAGCAGTTCGATCATCAGAAGCCAGGGGATCATGCCGCTGTCGCAGTAATAGAAGTCGCGAAAATAATGATGCGCCGACATTTCCCCGCCATAGATCGCGCCCACGTCGCGCATCTTGCGCTTGATGAAGGCGTGGCCGGTCTTGCTGACGACGGCCTGCCCGCCCGCTTCCTCGATCATCGCCTTGGTGTTCATGATGACGCGGGGGTCGTGGACCACCTTCTCTCCAGGCGATTTTTCCAGGAAGGCCGCGCCCAGCAGGCCGACGATGTATTCGCCGGGAATGAAGCGGCCGTTTTCGTCGAAAAAGAAGCAGCGGTCGAAATCGCCGTCCCAAGCCACGCCCAGATCGGCCTTTTCCGCCTTCATGCGTTCGACCGTGGGGGGCTGGTTCTCGTCCAGCAGCGGGTTCGGGATGCCGTTCGGAAAGCTGCTGTCCACGTCATGGTGCATCCGCACGAAGGTCAGCGGCGCCCCGCGCGCCAGCAGTTCGTCGGCAATCGCGTCAAAGGTCGGCCCGGCGGTGCCGTTGCCGGCGTTGACCAGGATCTTCATCGGCTTCAGCGCCGACACGTCCACGAAATCCGCCATCGCCCTGGCGTATTCGGCACGGGCATGGCTGAAATCGGTGACGCTGCCCTTGGTGGCGGGGGCAAAACTGCCGCCCGTGGCCAGGTCCACGATGGGCGGCAGTTCGGTCGCCGGGTCCAGCGGCGCCGATCCCCGGCCCACGATCTTCATGCCGTTGTATTCAATGGGATTATGCGATGCCGTCACCTCGATCCCGCCATCGGTGTCGTGGAATCCGGTGTGGAAATACACCTCCTCGGTGCCCGCAAGACCCAAGAACAGTACGTCGGCGCCGCCGTCGGTCAGACCGTCCATCAGCGCCGCCGCCAGTTCGGGCGAGGTCTCGCGGCTGTCATGGCCCACCACCACGCGTTTGGCCGCCCGCGCCTGCGCAAAGGCGCGGCCGATCCGATAGGCGACATCGGTGTCCAGGTTCTTGCCCAGTTCGCCCCGCACGTCATAGGCTTTGAAACAGGTGATCTCACGGTAGCCAAGGTTGGATGTGTCGGTCATGGGCGCGAATCCTTCTTGCGCAAAAGGTTGGTTCAAGGGCTAGCAGCTTGGCCCGGATTTTCAAGGCATTGGTCCTTTCGGACCACGTGACGCCGGACGCGCGCCGCGCTAGACGGATGGCAAACGCACAAGAGGGCCAGATGGACACGAAATCCCTGATCGCCGCCTATTACGACGCCTTCAACGCGGGCCGGACCGACGACATGCTGGCCCTGCTGCACGACGACATCGAACATCATGTGAACGAGGGCCGGATCCGGCGCGGCAAGGCGCTGTTCGCCGAATTCAGCGCCCATATGAGCGACAGCTACAAGGAAACGCTGACCGACATGGTGATCTTCGCCAACGAGGCGGGCGACCGCGCGGCGGCGGAATTCACGGTGAACGGCATCTATCTGAAGACCGACGAGGGGCTGCCCGAGGCCAGGGGCCAGACCTATCGCCTGCCTGCGGGGACGTTCTTCACCATCCGCGACGGCCGGATCGCGCGGGTCACGACCTATTACAACCTGGCCGACTGGATGCGGCAGGTCGGCCAATGACCGTCGCGACCCGCGTCCTGACCGGCGAGGCGCTGGGTGCCGCGCTGGAGGATGTCGCGCGTCTGCGCATCCGGGTGTTCCGCGATTTCCCCTATCTGTACGACGGGAATGCCGATTACGAACGCGATTACTTGCGCGCCTATCAGTCGCCCGGCGCGGTGGTCGTCGCGGCGATGGACGGCGGCCGCGTGGTGGGCGCCGCGACCGGGGCGCCGATGGCCGACCACGCCGCCGATTTCGCGGCGGCCTTTGCCGAACGGCCCGAGCCGCTGGACCGGATCTTCTATTGCGCGGAATCGGTGCTGCTGCCCGATTATCGTGGCCAGGGCATCGGGCACGCCTTTTTCGACGCGCGCGAAGCCCATGCCCGTGGCCTTGGCCTGACCCACAGCGCCTTTTGCAGCGTCATCCGCCCCGCCGGCCACCCGGCCCGCCCCGCCGATTACCGACCGCTGGACGGTTTCTGGCGCAAGCGGGGATACCAACCGTTGCCTGGTGTATTGGCGCGGTTTTCGTGGAAGGATCTGGATCAGGACGCGGAGACGGAAAAACCCCTGCAATTCTGGATGCGCAGCCTGTGAAGATCGCCGCCGCCGCCTATCCGATCGACTGGTTCGACCGTTTCGCGGATTACGAAGCCAAGCTGACCGCCTGGGTCGCGGACGCCGCCGGGGCCGACCTGCTGGTTTTCCCCGAATACGGCGCGATGGAACTGGCCTCTTTGGGCGGGCGCGGCGTGGCAGGGGATCTGGAGGCATCGCTGCACGAGGTGGCGCGGCACTGGCCGCGGGTCCATGCGCTGCATCTGGAACTGGCCGCGCGCCACGGCTGTCACATCCTTGGCGCGTCAGGCCCGGTGTTCGACGGGCCGCGCCCGGTCAATCGCGCGGTGCTTTACGGGCGGGATGGCGTTATCGGCCATCAGGACAAGCAGATCATGACCCGGTTCGAACGCGAGGTCTGGCACGTCACCGGTGCCCCCGGCCTGCGGATTTTCGATACCGCCCTTGGCCGGATCGGCATCCTGATCTGCTATGACAGCGAATTTCCGCTGCTGGGCCGGGTGCTGGCGCAGGCGGGGGTGGAACTGCTGCTGGTGCCCAGTTGCACCGACACGGTGGCGGGTTTCAACCGGGTGCGGATCGGGGCCATGGCCCGCGCATTGGAAAGCCAGTGCGTCGTGGTGCAGGCGCCCACTGTCGGATCGTGCGACTGGATGCCCGCGCTGGATGAAAACCGGGGCCGGGCCGCGATCTATGGCCCGCCCGACGGGTTCTGGCCGGAAACCGGGATCATCGCCGAAGGCCCCATGGACCGGCCGGGCTGGGTGATGGCCGATGTCGACCTGTCGCGCGTCGCGCAAAGCCGCCGGGACGGGGCCGTTCTGCCCCATGCCCATTGGCCCGAAAGCCGTGGCATCGGACTGATCGCCTGACGGGCCGATCGAAATCCTTTGTTAACGATTCGCGTTTTATCAACGGTGGCGCTTTTCACCGCGCGCATTCGTGCCATATTCCGCAGCTATGCTGCATATCAACAACACGATCACGATCGAGGAGTGGGAGCTGATCGAACAGTTCACCCGATCCCAGGGTCCGGGCGGCCAGAACGTCAACAAGGTCGAAACCGCGGTCGAACTGCGGTTCGAGGCCGCGCGGTCCCCGAATCTGTCCGATGCGGTCAAGCGACGCCTGGAACGGTTGGCCGGGCGGCGCTGGACCAAGGACGGCGCGGTGGTGATCCTGGCGCAGGAGACCCGCAGCCAGGCCCGCAACCGCGAACTGGCCCGCGAACGGCTGGCCGATCTGATCCGGCGCGCGACCGAAAAGGCCCGGCCAAGGGTCGCCACCAAGCCCACCTGGGGCAGCCAGATGCGCCGCCTGAAGGCCAAGGCCACCCGCGCCGAGGTCAAGACCCTGCGCGGCCGGGTGGAGGACGGCGAATGAACGCGATCCGCCAGTCTCTGGGCATCCTGATGGGACGGCGCCCCCAAGTCATGCAGATGGGGATGGTCTGCCGGTGCCGGAAGACGGGCGACGTTCTTCTGATTACCAGCCGGGGCACCGGCCGCTGGGTGATCCCGAAGGGCTGGCCCATGGAGGGCAAGACCCTGCCCGGCGCCGCCGCCGCCGAGGCCTGGGAGGAAGCGGGCGTCGAAGGCCGTGTCCACCCCGAGGAAATCGGCCGCTACCGCTATGACAAGGAACAGGATCGCGGCTATTCGGTCCCGGTCGAGGTGCGGGTCTTCCTGATGGATGCCGACCGCCTGCACGACGACTTTCCCGAAGCCGGGCAGCGCAAGCGCCGCTGGTTCGCGCCGCAGGACGCGGCGCGCCATGTCGTCGAACCCGGCCTGAAACGGATCCTGCTTGCCTTGCCGCCGATGCCCGGCTGACATGCAGGGATGACCCGGCCGGATCGTCAATATCATGTGCTCGACAAGGATCTGGGACGGATCACCCTGGCCGAATCCGCGCAGTTCCACGTCTTGCGTCCCGTGCTGCGCCTGGGCGCGGGGATCCTGCTGGCGGTCGCGGTGATCCTGCTGGCCTTGGGCATCACCGGCCAGCAGCCGGGGACCGTCGCGATCGGCGCGGGTCTTGTCGTGGCTGGCTGGCTGGGCCTGTCCATCGGCGCGAACGACATTGCGAATTCTCTGGGTCCGGCGGTGGGCGCGGGGGCCATCGCCATCGGGCCGGGCCTGGCCCTGGTGGCGGCGGCCGAAATCGCGGGCGCGGCCTTGGCAGGCGGCGCCGTGACGCACCGCCTGGCCGAGGGGGTCGTGGACGTGTCGGTGCTTGGCGGATCGGGGGGGCAGATCGTGATGCTGGCGGCGCTGATCGCGGCGGCGGGCTGGATCACGGTTGCGACGGGCGCGAACTTGCCCGTCTCGACCTCGCATTCCATCGTCGGGGCAATTGCAGGGGCCGGGCTGGCGGCGGCGGGATCGCAGGCGATGTCCTGGGGCGGAATACTGGCCATGGCCATGGCCTGGATCCTGACGCCCTTGGCGGCGGCGGTCCTGGCCGGGGCGCTTCTGGCCCTGTTGCGCGTCAAGGTGGCCGAGGCGCCGGATCGCGGCCATGCGGCCCGCCTCTGGCTGCCGCCGCTGGTCGGCGCCATGGTCGGGCTGTTCGTCGCCTTTGTCGCGACCCTGCTGCCCGCGCTGTCGCTGCCGATGCCCCAGGCGCTGGTGCCGGGCCTGATCGCCGGCCTTGCCGCGGCGCTGCTGATGCGGCGGCGCGTCGCCGACGTGCTGGTCCGGGCCGGCAGCGGAAAGCCCCCCATGAAGCGCATCCTGGGCCAGCCGCTGCTGTTTGCCGCCGTGATGATGGGTTTCGCCCACGGGGCGGGGGATGCGGGCAACGTGGCGGGGCCGGTGCTGGTGATCCTGTCGCCCGCCCATGACGGCGCGCTGCCGATGCCGATCCTGCTGCTGGCCTTGGCGGGCGCGATGATCGCGGCGGGCGGGGTGCTGTTCGGCCGCCGCCTTGTCGCCGTTGTGGGCGGGGGGATCACCCGCCTGAACCCGGCCCGCGCCTTTTGCATCACGCTGGCCACGGCCATGATCGTGATGATCGCGGCCAGCCGGGGTCTGCCGGTGTCATCCACCCATGTGGCGGTCGGCGGGGTCTTTGGGGTGGGCTTCGTGCGCGAACTGCTGGACCGCCGCGGCAATGCCGGACGCGCCGATCTTCCGGTCGAGGAACGCCATCGCCGCCGGCTGATCCGGCGCAGCCATGTCGTCACCATCACCGCCGCCTGGGCCGTCACGGTGCCGATCACCGCGCTGCTGGGCGGATTGTCCTGTCTGGCGATGCTGTGGCTGACGGGGATCTGACGGCCGTCAGACCACCACCTCCTGCGGCGCCTGCTGGCCCGACCCGAAGATGCGGCGATAGCGCGCGATCTCCTCGGCCGGGCCGGTGGCCTTGGCGGGGTTGTCCGACAGCTTGACGGTGGGGCGGCCGTCGGCCGACACGGCCTTGCAGACCAGGCTGAACGGCGCCAGCCCGTCGCCCGCCACCAGGCCACGGAAATCGTTGGTCAGCAGCGTTCCCCAGCCAAAGCTGACCTTGACGCGGCCGTGGAACTGGTGGTGCAGTTCCACGATCTTGGCCACATCCAGCCCGTCCGAAAAGATGACCAGTTTGCGGCGTGGATCCTCGCCCCGGTCCCGCCACCAGCGGATCGCGGTTTCGGCGCCCGCCGCCGGATCGCCGCTGTCGATGCGGATGCCGGTCCAGCCCGCCAGCCAGTCGGGCGCGCCCTTGAGGAAACCCTCGGTCCCATAGGTGTCGGGCAGGATCATGCGCAGGTTGCCGTCGTGTTCCTCGTGCCAGTCGGCCAGAACCTCATAGGGGGCGCGGCGCAGTTCGGCGTCCGTGTCGGCCAGGGCGGCATAGACCATGGGCAGTTCGTGGGCGTTGGTGCCGATCGCCTCGATGTCGCGGCGCATGGCTATCAGGCAGTTCGACGTGCCGGTGAAACCCTCTCCCAGACCCTCGATCATGGCCTGGACGGCCCAGTCCTGCCACAGAAAGCTGTGCCGCCGCCTTGTGCCGAAATCGGCGATGCGCAGGTCGGGAAGGGCGCGCAGGCGTTCGATCTTTTCCCACAGCCGGGTCATGGCGCGGGCATAAAGCACTTGCAGTTCGAACCGGCCCAGGGTCGACAGGACCGCACGCGACCGCAGTTCCATCAGGATGGCAAGCGCCGGGATTTCCCACAGCATCACCTCGGGCCACTTGCCCTCGAAGGTCAGTTCGTACTGGCCGTCGCGCTTTTCCAGCTGATAGGGGGGCAGGCGCAGGTTTTCCAGAAACTCCATGAAGTCGGGGCGGAACATCTGCCGCTTGCCGTAAAAGGTGTTGCCGCGCAGCCAGGTCGATTCCCCCCGCGACAGCCGCAGCCCGCGCACATGGTCCAGTTGCTCGCGCAGCTCGCCCTCGTCGATCAGGTCGGCCAGACGGATGGACCGGGTGCGGTTTATCAGGCTGAAACAGACGGTGGTGTCGGGCCGGTTGCGAAAGATCGACTGGCACATCAGCAGCTTGTAGAAATCGGTGTCGATCAGCGACCGCACGATCGGGTCGATCTTCCATTTGTGGTTATAGACGCGGGTGGCGATGTCGGCCATCGGCTTACTCCTGTCGAACGCCGGCGGCGCGCATGTCCGCGCGGGCGCGGGCAAGGCTGCCGTCAAGGTCGATGGCGCGGGTCGCCGCCTCGATCACGGTGGCGGTGAAACCCAGGCGGGCCGCGTCCATGGCGCTCCAGGCGACACAGAAATCATGGGCAAGGCCCGCGAAGGCCAGGTCGGCCAATCCACGGTCCCGCAGGTATCCCGCAAGGCCCGTCGGCGTGCGATGGTCGTTCTCGAAGAACGCGGAATAGCTGTCGATCCCGCGGCGGAAACCCTTGCGGATCACCAGATCCGCGCGCGACCGGTCCAGGCCGGGGTGGAAACCGGCCCCCGGCGTGCCGATGACGCAATGGCTAGGCCACAGCACTTGCGGGCCATAGGGCATCTGCGCGACGCTGAACGGCTGCGCCCCCGGATAGTTGGCCGCAAAGCTGGCGTGATCGGCCGGATGCCAGTCCTGCGTCAGGATCACGGCATCGAAACCGGCCATCAGCGCATTGATCGGCCCGACGATCCCGTCCCCCCCATCCACCGCCAAGGCGCCGCCGGGGCAGAAGTCGGTCTGCATGTCGATGACGATCAGTGCCGTGCCCATCCCGTCCCCCTTGCCGCGATTGCGACAATGCCTAGGAACTGACGGGTGCCGGGTCAATGGTTCCCGTTGCAAGGGGCGGGTTGAAAGGGCGGGCTTTGCTGGCTATGGCCCGGTCATGCTGATCGTCGCCGCGCTGTATCATTTCACCCGCTTTCCGGATCCTGCCGCCCTGAAAGGCCCGCTGGCCCGTGTCGCCTGCGCCCAGGGCGTGCGGGGCACGCTGCTGCTGGCGCGCGAGGGGATCAACGGCACCATTGCGGGGACGCGGGCGGGGGTCGATGCGGTGCTGGCCCACATCCGCGCCCTGCCGGGTTGCGCGGATGCGGACTGGAAGGAAAGCACAGCCGCCGCCATGCCCTTCGGCAAGATGAAGGTGCGGCTCAAGCAGGAAATCGTCACCATGGGCCAGCCCGATGTCGATCCCCGCGCGGGGGTGGGCCATTACGTCGATGCGGCCGACTGGAACGCCCTGATCCGCGCGCCCGATGTGGCGGTGATCGACACCCGCAACGATTACGAAATCGCCATCGGCACCTTTGCAGGGGCGATCGATCCCGGCACCCGCAGCTTTCGCGATTTTCCCGGCTGGTGGCGAAGGAACGCCCATCGTTTCGCGGGCAAGCGCGTGGCGATGTTCTGCACCGGCGGGATCCGCTGCGAGAAATCGACCAATTACCTGCTGTCCCAGGGCGTCGATCAGGTCTTTCACCTGAAAGGGGGCATCCTGAAATATCTCGAGGATGTTTCGCAACAGGACAGCCTGTGGCAGGGCGAATGCTTTGTCTTCGACCAGCGGGTCAGCCTGACCCACGGCTTGCAGCCGGGGCGGCACGGGCTGTGCCACGCCTGCCGCCGCCCCCTCGCGCCCGAAGATCGCGATCGTCCCGAATACGAGGAAGGCGTCCGCTGCCACCAGTGCGCAGGCGAATACGACGACGCCGACCGGACGCGGTTCCGGGAACGGCAGCGGCAGGTCGCGCGGGGCGAGCTGTTCGCAGGCCCCGCGTCGGAAGAATGACGGCCCTTACCGGCCCGCCCCCAGCCCGCCCGCCGAAATCGCCGCCATGTTCAGGATGTCGTTCACGGTCGATGTGGTGGAACAGATCTGGATGGGCTGCGGCACGCCGGTCAGGATCGGGCCGATCACCGTGGCCCCGGCCATTTCCTGCATCAGCTTGACGCTGATCGACGCCGAATGCCGCGCGGGCACCACCAGCACGTTGGCCGGGCCGGTCAACCGGCTGAACGGATAACGGGACGCCGAATCCATGTTCAGCGCCACGTCCACCGTCATCTCGCCCTCGTATTCGAAATCGACACGGCGCCGGTCCAGAACCTTGGGCGCCTCGGCCATCTTGATGGCGCGTTCGCTGACCGGATAGCCGAAGTTCGAGAACGACAGAAACGCCACGCGGGGTTCAAGGCCTAGGCCCCGCGCGACGGCGGCGCCGCGGATGGCGATGTCGGCCAGATCCTCGGCTTCGGGCCACTCGTGGACCAGTGTGTCGCCGATCAGCACGATCCGGCCCTTGTGCAGCACGGCGGTGATGCCCACCGCGCCGTCCTGGGGGCGCAGGTCGAAGACATTGCGCAGTTGCGACAGCACATGGGCATTCTTGCGCGTGGCCCCCGTCACCAGCCCGTCGCCATGGCCATGCGCCAGCATCAGCGCGGCAAAGACGTGGCGGTCGCGATTGGCCAGCTTGTGCGCGTCCTCGCGGTCCACGCCCTTGCGTTGCAGCCGCGCATAGAGGAATTCGTGATAGGCATCCAGATACCGGGAATTGGCGGCATTCACGACGGTCAGTTCGCGCACCGCGTCGCCAAGGCCCACGGTTTCCAGCTTGTCCTTCACATCGGCCTCGCGGCCCACGACCAGGGCCTGGCCCATGCCGCCGCGCTGCCAGGCGACCGCGGCGCGCAGCACGCGGGGATCGTCGCCTTCGGCGAAGATCATCCGGGCCTGGGTCTGGCGGGCGCGGGCGTGGATGCCTTGCAGGATCGCGGCCGTCGGATCCATGCGGTTCTTCAGCGACTGGACATAGCCGTCCATGTCGATGATCGGACGGCGGGCGACGCCCGTGTCCATGCCTGCGCGCGCCACCGCAGGGGGCACGACATGGATCAGGCGGGGATCGAAGGGTGTCGGGATGATATAGTCGCGCCCGAATTGCAGCTTGCGGCCATAGGCGATGGCGACCTCGTCGGGGACATCCTCTCGGGCCAGTTTCGCAAGCGCCTCGGCGCAGGCGATCTTCATTTCATCGTTGATGGCACGGGCGTGGATGTCCAGGGCGCCCCGGAACAGATAGGGGAAGCCCAGGACATTGTTGACCTGATTGGGATAATCGCTGCGCCCGGTGGCGACGATGGCGTCGGGCCGGACGGCATGGGCGTCCTCGGGCGTGATCTCGGGGTCGGGGTTGGCCATGGCGAAGATGACCGGGTTGTCGGCCATGGATGCCACCATGTCCTGCGTCACCGCGCCCTTGGCCGACACGCCCAGGAACACGTCCGCGCCCTTCATCGCGTCTTCCAGCGTGCGGGCATCCGTCACGATGGCATGGGCCGATTTCCACTGGTTCATCCCCTCGGTCCGGCCTTGGTAAATGACGCCCTTGGTGTCGGCCATGATACAGTTGTCGTGCCGCGCGCCCATGGATTTCAGCAGTTCCAGGCAGGCGATCCCGGCGGCGCCCGCGCCGTTCAGGACGATCTTCACGTCCTCGATCCGCTTGCCCGACAGTTCCAGCGCGTTCAGCAGGCCCGCCGCGCAGATCACCGCCGTGCCGTGCTGGTCGTCGTGGAACACCGGAATGTCCATCAGCTCCTTCAGGCGCTGTTCGATGATGAAGCATTCGGGCGCCTTGATGTCCTCCAGGTTGATGCCCCCGAAGGTCGGGCCCATCAGGCGGACGGCGTTGATGAATTCGTCCGTGTCCTCGGTATCCAGTTCCAGGTCGATGGCGTTCACGTCGGCGAACCGCTTGAACAGCACCGCCTTGCCCTCCATCACCGGCTTGGAGGCCAGTGCGCCCAGGTTGCCCATGCCCAGAATGGCCGTCCCGTTCGAGATGACGGCCACCATGTTGCCCTTGGTGGTATAGTCATAGGCCGTTTCGGGCCGGTCCGCGATGGCCTGGACCGGCACGGCGACCCCCGGCGAATAGGCCAGCGACAGGTCGCGCTGCGTCGTCATCGGCGTAGAGGCGACGATGTCGTATTTGCCGGGGCGCGGCTCCATGTGATAGGCCAGCGCCTCCTCGGGGGTGATGCGGGCGCGGCTGCCGGTCTTTTCGCTCATCGGGAATCCTCCGGGGGTAGTGGTCCCGTTTAACGTCGCGTCACGACCGGCTCAACCGGCTTTGCGGGCAAATCTGTGTTGCGGGGACGCGCGGAATGGGCGCCTCAAATCGTGACCTTGACGAAGCTGTCGCGCAGGGCGTTCGACCACGCCACGCTCATCCGCGCGAAATCGGCGTCGCCGTCCAGGATCCGGCGCCGCGTCGTCACCGCGCAGGCGCCGGCTTCGATGATGGCCATGTCCAGCGGCATCCCCACCGACAGATTCGATCGCAGGGTCGAATCCATCGACAGCAGCACCGCCTTTTGCGCGTCGGCCAGGCTGGTCGCGGGCGTCACCACCCGGTCCAGGATCGGCTTGCCGTATTTGTGTTCGCCGATTTGCAGGAACGGCGTGTCCTCGGTCGCCTCGATGAAGTTGCCTTCGGGATAGATCAGGAACATCCGCATGTCGCCGCCCGCCCGCTGGCCCGCGACGATCATGCTGGCGGATGCCTGCTGGCGCAGGTCGCGGCATTGTTCGGCGATTTCCCGGCGCGTGCGCGACAGGGTGTCGCCGATAATCGTGGCGACCTGCAACATGGTCAGCGCCTTCATGATCGAGGTCGTCTCGTCGGCCATCTCGTCGTGGATCGCCTCGGACAGGCGGGCCAGGGTGGTCTGCGTCACCGACAGCGACCCGGCGGTCATCACCACGATGGCCCGGTCGCCCGGTTCCTCGAAAAAGAACATCTTGCGATAGCAGGCGATGTTGTCCAGGCCCGCGTTAGTGCGCGTGTCCGACAGCAGCACCAGTCCGGCATTCAGCTTCAAGCCGACGCAATAGGTCATGGCTGCGTCTTTCCCGTATGATCGCGTCGCAATCTAGTCGGCACACGGACCAGTCGCAATCCGCCTTTCACCTTTGTCCCAATATCCTCTGGCGTTCGCCGCTTGCGGCAGGCGGGGGGGCGAAGCGCCCCCAGCTAGCTTTGCGTCTGGCCCTGGCTTTGGGACTGGAACCGCTCGACCTCCTCGACGTTGACGGCCACGTCCAGCGTCTCGGCACCCTGGCCCGCGGCAATGCCCCGGATCGGCGCGGCGTCCGATGCGTCCAGCCCCGATCCCAGCCGGACATAGCGTTCGTCCGGGCAGCAGCGGTTCGCGGGATCGAAACCGATCCAGCCCAGCCGATCCACATGGATTTCCGCCCAGGCATGGGCGGCTTCGTGGGCCGTTTCTTCGGTCGTGGCGCGCAGATAGCCCGACACATAGCGCGCGGGCAGATCGCGCCGCCGGGCCACGGCGATCAGGGCATGGGCATGGTCCTGACAGACGCCCGAGCCTTGCGCCAGGGCTTCGGCGGCGGTGGTGTGGAATCCGGTCTGGCCGGGGACATAGGCGATCGCTTCGGACACGGCCGCCGAAAGCCGGTGCGCCAGATCCAGCGAATCGGCCGCATCGGCGACCGACGCGGCCAGATCCTTCAGCGCCGCATCCGCGCGGGTGGCGCCGGTGTCGCGCAGATAGGCCAGCGGATGGATCAGTTCGCGATGGCCGCGCAGCACACCCGCCGTGTCGCGCGTCTCGACCCGGCCGGTGACGGTGACGGCCACTTCTTCTGTCGGGCCGCGCACCGTCCAGCCCTCGATCCAGTCGCCCGCGCCGTCGCGGAAGCCGGGACCGCGGATGCCGCCGGTGACGTCGATCCCCCAGTCGTGCGTCCGCTGCCCTTCGCACACCGACGGCGTCAGCCGCAGGCTTTGGACCAGGTTCCTGACCGGGCGGTCATAACGGTAAACCGTCTGATGAACGATGCGCAGCTTCATCACGCCCCCCCCAGCAGGTAATCCTCGTGCACCAGGGTCGAGATGGTGCCGATCTCTCCGATGAACCAGGTCAGGAATTCGTGCAGCCCTTCGTCGAAGATCATGTCGATGTTATGGGCCTGCAAACGGGTCAGCACCTCGCGCGCCTTGTCCCGCGCGGTATTGGGCACCGTGTCGCCGTACCGCTTGGCAAGTCCTTCCAGGTTCCACACCGCCTCATAGAGCGAGGTGATGAGCGACCGGGGGCTTTCGCCGTTCAGGATCAGGAAATCCGCCACCCGGCCCGCCGTGATGTCGCCGCCATAGGCCCAGTGATAGGCCCGGTGCGCCGACAGCGCCCGCAGGATCACCTGCCATTGATAGGTGTCCAGCCCCGATCCCACGAATTCGATGCGCGGCAGCAGGACATAGTATTTCACGTCCAGCAGCCGCGCCGTTGCATCGGCCCGTTCCAGGCCATAGCCCAGGTTCATGAAATGC
Organism: Paracoccus sediminis; assembly: GCF_900188295.1. Classification (GTDB taxonomy): domain Bacteria; phylum Pseudomonadota; class Alphaproteobacteria; order Rhodobacterales; family Rhodobacteraceae; genus Paracoccus; species Paracoccus sediminis. Next base: position 29,885 of record NZ_FZNM01000002.1, on the reverse strand, counting down.
CAGCCATCGTTGCGCAGCTGCGTGGCGTTGATCGCGCCCCGGACGGTCGAGGTGTGGCTGGTCGTGAAATCCGTCAAGGACGCCGTGTCCAGCTTGCCGCGCGGCGTCTTTTCCAGCTTGCGCAGATCCTGATAGGCGACGTTCAGGGCGTCCCAGACCTGGCTGGTCAGGGCGGTGCGCACGATCCGGCCGGCTTCGCGGGCGCGTTCGATGCAGGACATGACCGACGACGGGTTGTCGCGGTCGAAGAAGATGAATTCCTCGATGTTTTCCTGGCTGATCTCGCCGTATTTTCGGGCGAACAGGTCGGCGGTCCCGGACGCCTGCAACAGCGAATTCCATTCGTTCTGATAACCCGAGGCCGTGTTGGGCAGCAGGGTGATCCGCTGGCCCACGTCCAGCAGGCGGGCGGCGGTGTCGGCGCGTTCCAGATGGCGGCCCATCCAGAACAGGTTCGCGGCGGTGCGGCTGAGCATGTCTGAAACCCCCTATTCCGACAGAACCCAGGTGTCCTTGACACCCCCGCCCTGAGACGAGTTCACGACAAGGCTGCCTTCGCGCAAGGCCACGCGCGTCAGCCCGCCCGGCACCAGTTCGATCCGGTCGCCGCACAGGCAATAGGGGCGCAAATCCACATGGCGCGGGGCCAATCCTTCCTCGACGAAGGTGGGGCAGGTGGACAGCGCCAAGGTCGGCTGCGCGATGTAGTTGCCGGGATTTGCCTCGATCTTGGCGCGGAACGCCTCGATCTCCTCCCTGGTGGACCGGGGGCCTACCAGCATCCCATAGCCGCCCGAACCGTGAACCTCTTTCACCACCAGGTCGGGCAGGTGTTCCATGACGAATTTGTAGTCGTCGTCCTTCCACAGCGTCCAGGTCTGGACGTTCTGCAACAAGGGCTCCTCGCCCAGATAAAACCGCACCATCTCGGGGACAAAGGTATAGATGGCCTTGTCGTCGGCCACGCCCGCGCCCGGCGCCGAACAGATCGACACGCCCCCGGACCGATAGACGTCCATCAGCCCCGGCACGCCCAGCATCGAATCGGGACGGAAACACAAGGGGTCCAGGAACGGATCGTCGATCCGGCGATAGATCACATCGACCCGCTTCGGTCCCTGGGTCGTGCGCATATAGACGAATTCGCCGTCCACGAACAGGTCGGCCCCTTCGACCAGTTCCACGCCCATCAGGTTGGCCAGGAAACTGTGTTCGTAATAGGCGCTGTTGAAATGGCCGGGCGTCAGGATCACGCAGGTGGGGCGGTCATGGCATTTGGCGGGGGCCACCGATTCCAGCGTGCGGCGCAGCAGGTCGGGATACTGGTCCACGGGTTCGATCCGGTTGCCCCGGAACAGGCCGGGAAACATCCGCATCATGATTTCCCGGTTTTCCAGCATGTAGCTGACACCGGACGGCGTGCGGCAGTTATCCTCCAGCACGAAGAACTCGTCCTTGGCGGTGCGCACCAGGTCGATGCCGATGATGTGTGAATACACGCCGCGCGGCGGCACGACGCCCACCACGGCCTTTTCGTAGGCCTCGTTCTGATAAACCAGCCGGGCGGGGATGCGGCCCGCGCGCACGATCTCGGCCCGGCCATAGACATCGCGCAGAAACGCGTTCAGCGCGCGGGCGCGCTGCTTGATGCCGCGTTCCAGGCGGCGCCATTCGGCCTGTTCGAAGACGCGGGGCATCATGTCAAAGGGAATCAGCCGGTCCGGGTCGCCGCCTTCCCCATACACCGCGAAGGTGATGCCGATGCGGCGGAACAGGGCCTCGGCCTCGGCCTGCTTCATCTGCCGGAAATCGGCGGGCATCGTTTCGACCCATTGGCTGAGCCGCGCATAAGGGTCGCGAACCCGCGATCCCTCATACATCTCGTTGTAGTAACTCATTGATCCACCCGCTGACACCGGACCCTTCGCAGGCCTTCTTACCCCCTGATGATCGGGGACGGTTTTTGCCAAGTCCACAGAGGAATGGCGGTTCCTGCGCGAAAGTTCCGCAGGATCGGGACGGAAGCCGGGCGGGAATGGTCTGCCCGCCAAGGCGATGCCGAAGTTTTGGGCAGGCCGTGATCGCGCCACGAAATTCGTGCCCGTCGCCGGAATCGGCGGTTTCGCTTACCGGATCGTAACCTTTGTCGCCTAGGGATGATCCTGGAAGCGCAGGGGAACAGGATGCCGAAACTGATCGTCAACGAAACCGAAGACCACCTGGTCATCAGGATCGAGGAAACGCGCATCGACGCGGCCATCGCCACCCGGTTCAAGGACAGGCTGCGGGAAATCGTCCTGCGGGGCCGCAAGCCGGTGCGACTGGACATGCGCTGCGTCGATTTCATGGACAGTTCCGGCCTGGGCGCGATGATTGCCGTTCGCAAGGCCCTGCCCGAAACCCTGCCGCTGGTTCTGGAAGGGCTGACCCCCAACGTGGACCGTGTTTTCAGGCTGACCCGGATGGACAGCGTGTTCGACATAAGGCCGGCCACCACCCTTCAGGAGTAGTGTAATGAGTTCGATTGAACGGCAGAACGCCGGCCCGCAACCCCAGCCTGCAACACGGGCGCAGCCCATGTTCCACCGTGTGTTGCAGGCCGATTCGCACGATGTCCGGCGCACATTGACCGATCTGCACAGCCGGTTCAGCAGCCAGATCAGCGCCGACGCCATGGGCCGTCTGGAACTGGTTCTGGCCGAGGTGATGAACAACGTCACCGAACACGCCTGCGACGCCGCGATGCCGGGTGCCGGGCCGGGGTCAATGCATCTGTGCGTGGTGATGCACGACACCGGGCTGTCCTGCGCGATCACCGACGATGGCGGCATGCTGCCTGCGGATTGCCTCAAGCCGCGCAGCCTGCCCGCGCTGGATCCGCTGGACCTGCCCGAAGGCGGTTTCGGCTGGTTCCTGATCCAGGGACTGACCCAGTCGCTGTGCTATTACCGCGAGGAGCACCGCAATTGCCTGGCGTTCACCGTGCCCTATCAGCAGGCCGAGATCTGACGATCTAGTTCAACGGCCCCATCAGGGGATAACGCCCGTCCTCGAAATCGCCGAACATCTCGACCACTTCGGGGTGGTCCAGCGGTTCGCCCGACTGATCGGGGACCAGGTTCTGTTCCGATACATAGGCCACGTAATAGGTCGCCTCGGTTTCGGCATAAAGATGATAGAAGGGCTGGTTCTTGGCCGGCCGCACGTCCTCGGGGATCGAATCGTACCATTCCTGGGTATTCGCGAATTCGGGATCCACGTCGAAGATCACCCCCCTGAAGGGCCGATTGCGGTGGCGGACCACCTGACCCAGACCGTATTTCGCGCTGCGGTGCTGTCCCTGCATAGATATTCCATAAAGGGCTTCGGGCGGGACTGACAGGCGTTTTAATCCCGCCCGTCGATTCTGTCCATCGGATCACCAGCATTTGCAGCATTTTCGTCGCCCGTCCGTGCCGGTTTCACGCCAGCCGGCAGGGTTATGGGGCCGGTTTTGCGATGACTTCCCCGGCCAGCAGGGGCACGGTGGACATCGACATCTTGGCCGATCCCTCGCCCAGTTCGCTGGCGTGGGCCAGATAGACCAGCACCCGGTTTTCGGCGTCATAGATGCGCTTGATCCGCAGCGACTTGAACAAAAGCGACCGGCCCTCGCTGAACACGTCCTCGGGCGTGCCGGGGCGCAACGTGCCGACATCCACGGGGCCGGTGCGGCTGCACTGGATCGCGCTGTTCGACGGATCCTCGAACCAGTTGCCCTGGCTCAGCCGATCCAGGACGGAACGCTCGAAATAGGCCAGATGGCAGGTGACGCCGCCCACGACGGGATCGGCGACGGCCTCGATCACGATGTCGTTGCCCATCCAGTCCACGCCGATCTGGGCGACTTCCTCGGCCTGTGCAAGGGTGGGGAGAAGCAGGGCAAGCGCGATCATTCGCATGGCGGATCCTCGGGTTCCAGGGGCACGCGGCCGTCGTCGGTCAGCAGATGCACGACATCCTTTTCGATAACCACGGCGCAAAGGGGTCGCCCATAGGCCGCGCCGCCGTCGACGTTCAGGCGATTGCCGTAATGGGTCGCGGTCTGGATGGCGGTATGGCCGTGGACGACAAGGGGGCCGTGATCCTGCGGGCTGTTGAGAAATCCCTGGCGGATCCAGACCAGATCCTCCTCGGACTGGTCCAGCAGATCGACGCCGGGCCGGATCCCGGCGTGAACGACCAGGGCCAAGGGATGCAGGAAATACAGCGGCAGCGAGGCAAGATATGCCGTATGTCCGGCGGGCACGGCGCGCTTGGCCTCGGCCAGCAGGCGTTCGGGGGGCAGGGCGGTATCGATGCCATAGGACCGGAGCGTTTCGGGCGCGCCGAGGCCGGAATGCATCGTCCAGTGCAGTTTCGAACTGAGGCCCGGATCGACCCAGTCGGGCTGGGACAGATACTGGGGCAGGAAACGGTCGTGGTTGCCCCGCGTCACGATCCATGGCCGGCCCTGCGCCTGCCCGGCCATCAGGTGATCGACCACCCCCCGCGAATCCGGCCCCCGGTCGATCAGGTCGCCCACATGGGCGATCACCGCGTCACGCCCGCCGTCGCGGAAAATCCGCTGATGCGCGGCCTTCAGCTTGTCCAGATGCCCGTGGACATCGCCAATGACGTAAAGCCGCATACACCGCCCCGCTGCATCAAACGCTGCGCCCCTGCGTAAGGGGGCGCGGCGGGATCGTCAAACCTCGAACTGCAAGCGGCGGGCTTGCAAGAACTTGCCGGTGTTCTGCAACGCCGCCAGGGCGGCGTCGCTGATCGGCTCGTCCAGATACAGGATCGCGATGGCGTCATTGCCCTGCGCCGACCGGCCCAGGGTAAAGTTCGCGATGTTCACGCCCAGGTCGCCCAAGGTGGTCCCCAACGCGCCGATCACGCCCGGCACGTCCTTGTTGCGGGTGTACAGCATGTGGGCGCCCACTTCGGCGTCGATGGTGATGCCCCGGATCTGGATGAACCGAGGCTTGCCGTCGCTGAAGACCGTGCCCGCGATCGATCGTTCGCGCGTGTCGGTCACGACCGTCAGCTTGATATAGCCTTCGAAGACGCCCGCCTTGTCCTGGGTGGTCGTGGCCACCTGGACGCCGCGTTCCTTGGCCATGACCGGGGCCGAGACCATGTTCACATCCGGGTTGGTGGCCTTCATGACGCCCGCGATGACCGACGCATTCAGCGCGTTCAGGTTCATCGTCGCGGCGACGCCGTCATACAGCACGTTGATCGCCTTGATCGGCTCGTCGGTCATCTGGCCCACGAAGGCGCCCAGATGGCCCGCCAGCCTGATCCACGGTCCCATGACGGCGGCTTCCTCGGCCGTGACCGAGGGCATGTTCAGCGCGTTCTGCACCGCGCCGGTCAGCAGGTAATCCGACATCTGCTCGGCCACTTGCAGGGCCACGTTCTCCTGCGCCTCGGTGGTGGCGGCGCCCAGGTGGGGCGTCACGACGACGTTGGGCAGGTTGAACAGCGGGCTGTCGGTCGCGGGTTCCACCGCGAACACGTCGAAGGCGGCGCCCGCGACGCGGCCATCCTTCAGCGCCTCGGCCAGCGCCTCCTCGTCGACCAGACCGCCGCGGGCGCAGTTGATGATCCGCACGCCCGGCTTCAGCCTGGCGATGGCCTCGCGCGACAGGATGTTGCGGGTCTTCTCGGTCAGCGGCACGTGAAAGGTGATGAAATCCGCGCGGCCCAGCAGCTCGTCCAGTTCCACCTTGGTCACGCCGATGTCCTTGGCGCGCTCGGGCGACAGGAAGGGATCATAGGCCAGCACCTTCATGTGCAGGCCCAACGCGCGGTCGATCACGATCGATCCGATATTGCCCGCGCCGATCACGCCCAGGGTCTTGTTGAACAGTTCCACCCCCATGAAGCGGTTCTTTTCCCACTTGCCCGCATGGGTGCTGGCGCTGGCCTCGGGCAGTTGGCGGGCGACGGCGAACATCATGGCGATGGCATGTTCGGCGGTGGTCACGCTGTTGCCGAAGGGGGTGTTCATCACGATCACGCCCTTCTTGCTGGCCGCCGGGATGTCGACGTTGTCGACGCCGATGCCCGCGCGGCCGATCACCTTCAGGTTGGCGGCGTTCTGCAACAGCTTTTCCGTGACTTTCGTCGCGGACCGGATCGCCAGCCCGTCATACTGCCCGATCACGGCGGCCAGCTTGTCCTTGTCCTTGCCCAGGTCGGGCAGGTAATCGACCTCGACGCCGCGGTCGCGAAAAATCTGGACGGCGGTTTCCGAAAGCTTGTCGGACACGAGAACCTTTGGCATGTCATTCATCCTTGTCACGGCGCCGGGCACCCAAGGCCACGCAGCGCATTCATTCCGGTGGAAATATCTCGGGGGACCGGGGGCAGCGCCCCCGGCTTCGCTCAGCCCTGCGCGGCCAGTTCGGCGCGATACGCCCATTCGATCCAGGGCATCAGCGCGGCCACATCGCTGGTTTCCACCGTCGATCCGCACCAGATCCGCAGCCCGGCGGGCGCGTCGCGATAGGCGCCCGCGTCCAGCGCCACGCCCTCCTTCTCCAGCCGCTTGGCCACGGCCTTGGCAAAGGCCGCGCCATCCGTGATGGCCGGATCGGTGAAGCGCAGGCAGACGCTGGTGTTCGAGGCCGTGGCCGGATCCTGGGCCAGATCGGCGATCCAGTCCTTGTCCGCGATGAAGTCGCGCACGGCGGCCGCGTTGGCATCGGCCCGCGCGATCAGCGCCCGGACGCCGCCCAGCGACTGCGCCCATTTCAGCGCGACCAGATAATCCTCGACCGCCAGCATGGATGGCGTGTTGATCGTCTCGCCCTTGAAGATGCCCTCGATCAGCTTGCCGCCCTTGGTCAGACGAAAGATCTTGGGCAACGGCCAGGCGGGGGTGTATGTTTCCAGGCGCTCCACGGCGCGGGGCGACAGGATCAGCATTCCATGCGCGCCCTCGCCGCCCAGCACCTTCTGCCAACTGAACGTAACGACATCCAGCTTGTCCCAGGGCAGGTCCATCGCGAAGGCCGCGCTGGTCGCGTCGCAAAGGGTCAGGCCCGCGCGGTCCGCCGGGATGGCATCGCCGTTCGGCACGCGCACGCCGCTGGTGGTGCCGTTCCAGGTGAACACGACATCCTTGTCGAAATCGACCTGCGCAAAGTCCACGATATGGCCATAGTCCGCCTTGCGGACGGTGGCATCCAGCTTCAGCTGCTTGACGGCGTCCGTCACCCAGCCCTCGCCAAAGCTTTCCCAGGCCAGCATTTCCACAGGGCGGACGCCCAACAGAGTCCACATCGCCATCTCGACCGCGCCGGTGTCGGAACCCGGCACGATGCCGATGCGGTAATCGTCCGGCACGCCCAACACCTCGCGCGTCAGGTCGATCGCCTCGGCCAGCTTGGCCTTGCCGATGGCGGCGCGATGCGACCGGCCCAGGGGCGCGTCCGACAGCATGTCCAGATTGTAATGGGGAATCTTGGCGCAAGGGCCAGAGGAAAAGCGCGGATTGACCGGGCGCGCAGCCGGGATCGTCAGATCCTTCATGTCAGCCTTCCAGCTAAAAGCCCTTCGTTGGGGAAGGGTGTCCCGCCGCCGGGAATACGCGGGACCGGTCCGTTTCGCAAGAAGAAATCAGCCGTAGTCGCGCGCCCCGAAGATTGCGGAACCCACGCGGACATGGGTCGCGCCCTCGGCGATGGCGGTTTCGAAATCCGCGCTCATCCCCATGGACAGGTTTGTTAGGCCATGATCTGCGGCCAGGCGGCGCAGCAGGCGGAAATGCGGCAGCGGATCGGCGCCTTCGGGGGGAATGCACATCAGGCCCTGGGGCGACAGGCCAAGGCCCTGGCAGGACGACAGAAAGACCGGCAGTTCGTCGGCCAGGACGCCGGCCTTCTGCGGCTCGTCGCCGGTGTTGACCTGAATGAACAGGTCCGGGCTGCGGCCCTGGTCGGCCGCCTGCTGGGCCAGCTTGCGGGCCAGGGTCATGCGGTCCAGCGTGTGGATGGCGTCGAACAGTGCGACCGCCGCGCGGGCCTTGTTCGATTGCAGCGGGCCGATCATGTGCAGTTCGACGCCGGGATAGCGGTCGCGCCAGCCGGGCCACTTGGCCTGCGCCTCTTGGACATAATTCTCGCCAAAGGCGCGGTGGCCCGCGTCCAGCGCGGCGGTCACGCGGTCGGTTGGCTGCACCTTGCTGACCGCGATCAGCGTCACGCTGCCCGGCGCACGTCCGGCGCGTTTTTCGGCCGCGGCAATGCGGCGCCTGATGTCATCCAGTCCCATGACGCGACAAGACAAAAAGAAAAGAGCGGGCGCAAGGCCCGCTCCTCAAGTTTGACTGCCGATCGTGTGGATCAGAAGTCGAAGCGCACGCCCATGTCGGCGGTCACGCGCTCTTGGTAGTCGCGCTGGAGCGAAGCACCCAGGCGGGCACCGCCCAGGTCGTAGTTCACGCCGATACCGAACGAGTTGTCGGTTTCTTTGGCTTCCCAGTCGCCGCTGTTGTTGGCGATATAGGCTTCGATGTTGGTCAGGCCATCGGCCAGGGTGTAGTCGCCATACAGAGCGACGGTGCTGCCCAGGTCGTCGTTTTCCGGATCGAAGTCAGGGTCGCTAGAGGATTGGCCTTCGTAGTCACCGGCATCGCCGTTGTCGACCCAGTTCAGACCGATACGGGCGTTTTCCATGACGGCGTAACGCGCACCGACGAAGTACACGTCGTGATCGTCGTTGCCAGCGCCGTTGATCGCGGCACCAGCCGACAGTTCCAGACGCTCGTTCCAGGTGTAGTCGACCGAGAAGCTGTATTCTTCCTTGACGTCACCGAACAGGTCCACGTCTTCGACCAAGCCGGTTTGATCCGGGTCGATATACGAGAAGCGGACTTCCAGATCATCAACAGCATACGATGCAAAGATGCCCAGACGCTCGTCGTTGCTGTAGGCTTCGCTTTCATAGGCGAAGAACGCACCCAGCGCGTTGCCGCCGACCGAGCGGTCGTAGGAACCCAGTTCGGTCGCGAAGATCAGGCCGGCCGAGTCCAGAGCGCCTTCGACGTTGCCGATTTCAACGGTCAGGCCGCTGGAGGTGACGTACAGCTTGCCGGCGTTGATTTCGCCGCCGGTATCGCCGTTCTGGTCCCACTGCAGGCGGAAGCGGGCACCGAAGTCCACGCCCTGTTCGGTCGAGGTCGCGGCATCGATGTTCATCCGCAGGCGCGAGATGACCTGGGTGTCGTTGCCTTCGTCGCCAAACGCGTCGAGGCCAGTCTGGACTGCATCTTCGTAATAGATCACGCCGGTCCGGCCGTAACCCGAGATGGTGACGTCGGCAGCAGCCGCACCTGCGGTCAGAACCAGCGCGGTGGAGGCGATAAGAGCCTTTTTCATGGTCAAGTTCCCTCTTGTCTCTCTGATGCCCAAACCGGCATTACCGCCTTGGGTATGCAGCTTGTTTCCTCCGTCCCATTCCGTGATGCAACGGAATCGCGCAGCCGCTGCGCCCTTGGCGGTTTCTGTGATGCACAAGGGCCACACCTTTGCGTGACAATGGACAATCCCCAACCGACGGGGCGGAGGCATAGGCGCTTGTGGGGCGGGGACGATCCGCGCTAAAGCAGGGGCCGATGCGAAAAACGGGGGACCGCATGAAAACCGCACGTGCCGCGCGCCTGGTGATTGGCGGAGTTCTTTGCGCCGGGCTGGCAGCCTGCGGCGGCGGGCGGAAGGCCGATCCCTATTACGGTCCCGACATGCGACCCGAGGTTCGGACCACGACCATCTGGGATGTTTTCGAAGGTTCGGAAAACCCCAACACCACCGTGGGCGTGAACAAGTACCTGTGGAACGCCAGCCTGGAAGTGTTGAACTTCCTGCCCGTTCAGACGGTCGATCCCTTTACCGGCGTCATCCAGACCGGCTACGGCACGCCGCCGGGCGGCGGGCGGTCCTATCGTGCCACCATCAAGATCGCCGATCCGGCGCTGGATGCGCGGAGCCTGAAGCTGTCGCTGCAAGGCCCCGGCGGGGCGGCGGTCGAACCCGGCACCGTCCGCGCGGTCGAGGACGCGATCCTGACCCGTGCGCGCCAGCTGCGCATCCAGGACGGCCGTCTGTAGACATCGGGCAAGGCTGGACCCGTCCCGTCGTGCCGTATAAACCCGGCGCGACGAACGACGCCAAAGGTCCGCACGATGCCCTACGATCCCTCCAGCCTGGAACCCCGGTGGCAGAAGGCCTGGGCCGACGCCCGCAGCTTCACGGCCGTGCGCGACGGCCGGCCCAAGTATTACGTGCTGGAAATGTTCCCCTATCCGTCCGGGCGCATCCACATGGGGCATGTGCGCAACTACACGATGGGCGACGTGGTGGCGCGGTTCAAGCGCGCGCAGGGGTATTCGGTGCTGCACCCGATGGGCTGGGACGCCTTCGGGATGCCGGCCGAAAACGCCGCGATGGAACAGGGCGGCCATCCGCGCGACTGGACCCGCGCCAACATCGCCACGATGCGCGACCAGTTGCGCCCGCTGGGCCTGTCGATCGACTGGAGCCGCGAATTCGCGACCTGCGACGACGATTACGTCCATCAGCAGCAGGCGATGTTCCTGGACATGCTGGGCGCCGGCCTCATCACCCGCAAGTCGGCGCAGGTGAACTGGGATCCGGTGGACATGACTGTGCTGGCCAATGAGCAGGTCATCGACGGCAAGGGCTGGCGGTCGGGCGCCCCGGTGGAACGGCGCGAGTTGACGCAATGGTTCTTTCGCATCTCGGATTATTCCGACGAATTGCTGGCGGCGCTGGACGGGCTGACCGGCTGGCCGGAAAAGGTGCGGCTGATGCAGTCGAACTGGATCGGCAAGTCGCGGGGCCTGCAATTCCGGTTTCAGACGGTGGACGCGCCCGAAGATTTCCCGGCCATCGAGGTCTATACCACCCGGCCCGATACGCTGATGGGCGCCAGCTTCGTGGCGCTGTCGCCGGATCACCCGCTGGTCCGCGATCTGGCGGCGGCCGATCCCAAGGTCGCGGGTTTTGTCGAGGACTGCCGCAGGATCGGCACGACCGAGGAAGCCATCGAAACCGCGCCCAAGCTGGGCTTCGATACCGGCCTGACCGTGAAGCATCCGCTGGATGCGGACTGGCACCTGCCAATCTGGATCGCGAATTTCGTGCTGATGGATTACGGCACCGGCGCGATCTTCGGATCGCCCGCCCATGACGAACGCGACCATGAATTCGCGTTGAAATACGGGCTGCCGATCCGGGCGACGTTCGGCGAACGCGGGATGTCGCCGGAACAGGCCGACGCGATGGTCGCCGGGGCGGCCTATGTGCCGCTGAAATCGGAAACCGTCACCTATGTAAGCGGTTTTTCGGGGCAGGCGGACCAGACCGGAGAGGCCGCGGTGGACGCCGCTATCGCCCATGCCGAGGCAGCAGGCTATGGCGAGGGCGTCACCAAGTTCCGGCTTCGCGACTGGGGCATCTCGCGGCAGCGTTATTGGGGCTGCCCGATCCCCGTCCTGCATTGCGACACCTGCGGCACGGTGCCCGAGGCCAAGGAGAACCTGCCAGTCCTGCTGCCGCAGGATGTCACCTTCGACGTGCCGGGCAACCCGCTGGACCGCCATCCGACCTGGCGCCGGGCCACCTGTCCGCAATGCGGCGGGGCAGCGCTGCGCGAGACGGACACCATGGACACCTTCGTCGATTCGTCGTGGTATTACGCGCGCTTCACCTCGCCCCATGCCGCCACGCCGACCGACCGGGCGGATGCCGATTACTGGATGAACGTGGACCAGTATATCGGCGGCATTGAACACGCGATCCTGCATCTGCTGTATTCCCGGTTCTTCGCCCGCGCGATGGTTAGGACGGGGCATCTGCCGGAAAGCGCGAAAGAGCCGTTCGGCGCGCTGTTCACGCAGGGGATGGTGACGCACGAGATCTACATGACCCGCGACGACCGGGGCCGCCCGGTTTATCACCTGCCCGAGGATGTCACCGACGGCAAACTGACCGATGGCACGGCGGTCGAGGTCATCCCCTCGGCCAAGATGTCCAAATCCAAGAAGAACGTGGTCGATCCGGTCAACATCGTCGCCAATTTCGGCGCCGATACCGCGCGCTGGTTCATGCTGTCCGACAGCCCGCCCGAACGCGACGTGGAGTGGACCGCCGCCGGGGCCGAGGCCGCGCACAAGTTCCTCGCCCGTGTCTGGCGGCTGACCGACGAGGCGGGCGAGGGGGGCGAGGATCCCGACCTGACCCGCGCCGCGCACCGGGCGATCAACGATGTGACCCGCGCCATCGAAGGCTTCGCCTTCAACAAGGCCGTGGCCAGGATCTATGAACTGGCCAACGCGGTCGGCAAGTCCAAGGCGGGCGGCGAGGCCCGCCGCGCCGTGCTGCGGATCATGGCGCAGTTGATGGGACCGATGGTGCCGCATCTGGCCGAGGAGGTCTGGGCCATGGCGGGCGGGCAGGGGCTGCTGGTCGATGCGCCCTGGCCCAAGCCCGATCCGGCGATGCTGGAAGACGACACCGTTATCCTGCCGATCCAGATCAACGGCAAGCGACGGGCCGAGATCAGCGTTGCCAAGGACATGCCCAAGGACCGGATCGAGGCGCTGGTGCTGGCCGACGAGACCGTGCTGAAATTCCTGGACGGCGCGGCGCCCAGGAAGCTAATCGTCGTGCCGGGGCGGATCGTCAATGTGGTCGCCTGACCGCCGCGCGGCCCTGCTGGGCTTGCTGGCGGTGGCGGGCTGCGGGCTGACGCCCGTCTATGGTCCGAACGGCGCAGGGCAGCGGCTGTTCGGCAGGGTCCGCCCGCGCGATCCGCAGACCTATCAGGATTTCGCCTTCAACCGCCGCCTGGGCGAACGCCTGGGCGGAGAGGGGGCGGAATATGATCTGGATTACCGCATCACGGTGGGCGTGGTCCCTCAGGCGATCACCACGGACGAGGTGACGAACCGCTATGCCCTGAACGGCACGGCCGATTTCGCGCTGACCGACCGGGCGGGCCGGGTGCTGGCGCAGGGGCGTGTCAGCAATTTTTCGTCCTATTCCACCACCGGCACCACCATCGCCACCCTGACCGCCGAGGGCGACGCGCGCAACCGCCTGGCCGAAATGCTGGCCGATCAGGTCGTCACGCGGCTGCTGGCCGCGTCGGCGCAATTGCCCGGATGATCCTGAAGGGGGCGGAAATCGCGCGCTATCTGGCGCGGCCCGATCCGTCGCGCCCGGCCTTGCTGATTTATGGCGGGGACGCGATGCGGGTTGCCATGAAGCGAGCCGAGGCGGTCAAGGCCCTGACGGGCGAGAAGGCCGACGAGGAGATGCGCCTGACCCGCCTGCCCGGCGCCGGTCTGCGCAAGGATCCCGCGCAACTGCTGGATGCCATCAAGGAGGTCGGCTTCTTTCCCGGCCCGCGCGTGGTCTTGGTCGAGGATGCGTCTGATGTGGCCGCGGATGCGATTCGCGCGGCCTTGTCCGCGTGGAAGCCGGGCGATGCAGCGGTGGTGGTGACAGCGGGGGCCTTGGGCAAGGCATCCGCCCTGCGCAAGCTGTTCGAGCCGCACCCGACCGCCGTGACCGCCCCCGTCTATGACGACCCGCCGGGCGAGGAGGAGGTCGCGCGGTGGCTGGCCGAGGCCGGGCTGCGCCAGGTGCCCCCGGCGGCGATGCGAGAGATGATGGTGCTGGCCCGCGCGCTGGATCCGGGCGACCTGCGCCAGACGATCGAAAAGATCGGGCTTTACAAGCATGGCGATTCCGAACCGCTGACCGCCGACGAGATCGCCCTGATGGCCCCTGCCACCATCGAGGCCGACCTGGACGATCTGATCCATATCGTCGCCGACCGGCGCGAGGCTGACTTCGGGGCCATGATGCGCCGGATCGAGGGGCAGGGCGTGAACCCCGTGACGCTGTGCATCGCCGCCCTGCGCCATTTCCGCGCCCTGCACGGGGCCGCCGCCGATCCCGCCGGGCCGGGCGTGGCGCTGTCGCGGATGCGTCCGCCGGTCTTTGGCCCGCGCCGCGACCGGATGGAACGGCAGGCGCAAGCCTGGGGCATGGGTCCGCTGGAGGATGCCGTCCGGTCGCTGCTGGACACGGATCTGGCGCTGCGCAGTTCCACCCGCGCGCCGCAGATGGCCCTCGTGGAACGCGCCCTGATCCGGCTGGCGATGACCCGAGGGCGTCGGTGAGCGAGGCCGTGGACGCGCTGGTGATCGGCGCGGGACCGGCCGGGCTGATGGCGGCCGAGGCCCTGATGGCGCCGGGCCGCCGCGTCGTGGTGGCCGAGGCGATGCCGACGCCCGCGCGGAAATTCCTGATGGCGGGCAAGTCGGGGCTGAACCTGACCAAGGACGAGCCGTTCGAGGCGTTCGTGCAAAGGGTCGCCGTCGGCACCGGGGCGCCGCCCCGGACCCCGGGATATTTCGGTGAAGAAGACAGGTTCGGTCCCGCCGAGGTCGGGGCCTGGGCGCGGGGTCTGGGGGTCGACCTGTTCACGGGATCGACGGGTCGGGTGTTTCCGGTCGGCATGAAGGCCTCGCCCCTGCTGCGGGCCTGGCTGGCGCGGCTGCGGGAAGGCGGGGTCGAGATGCGGACCCGGTGGCGGTGGACGGGCGGGCGTTTCCAGTTCGAGACGCCGCAAGGACCGCAGGAAATCGCGTCCCGCGTGGCCGTTCTGGCATTGGGCGGGGCAAGCTGGCCCCGGCTGGGGTCGGACGCGGCCTGGGTGCCCTGGCTGGAGGCGGAGGGCGTGACCGTGGCGCCGTTCCGGCCTGCGAACATGGGTTTTCACGTCGCCTGGTCGCCACAGATGGCGCGTCGCGTCGGATCGGCCGTCAAGGGAACGGCGCTTCGCGCGGGCGGTCAGGTCAGCCGGGGCGAATGGATCATCGGGGCCACCGGCATCGAGGGCGGCGGGGTTTACGAGATCTCGGCCGCGCTGCGCGAGGGGGCGGCGGGTCATGTCGATCTGGCGCCGGATCTGGACGCGCGGGCACTGACCGCGCGTTTTGCGCGGCCCAAGGGCAGGCTGTCGCTGGGCAACTGGCTGCGCCGCGTGCTGGACGATCCGGTCAAGGTCGCCCTGCTGCTGGAATGGGGGCGGCCCCTGCCCGTCGATGCCGCCGGATGGGCCGCCCTGGCCAAGGCGCTGCCTTTGCGCCACGCCGGACCAATGGGGCTTGAACGCGCGATTTCCTCGGCAGGGGGCATATCCTGGGATGCGCTGACCACGGATCACGAGCTTGCCGCGATGCCCGATGTTTTCGCTGCGGGCGAGATGCTGGACTGGGAGGCGCCGACCGGAGGCTATCTGCTGACCGCATGTCTTGGCAGCGGACGGTCTGCGGGGCGGGCCGCCGCCGCGCGGCTTGTCGCTTTGGGGCAACGCTGACCGGCTTCGGTCCCTTGGTGTGCTTGATGGGACAAAGGCCATGACCTATGTGGAATCCCATGGGAGGAAACCATTGCTGCAAAGGACGGGTTTCCGATGGCCTACACGATCACGCATTTCGCACCAGCGACGCGCAGCCGCATCGACGCTTTCTTTCACCGTTTCGGGCAAGGCGTGAACGCCTATGCCGAATCGCGGTCCCGCCAGGGCCAGATCCGGGCGTTGGACGCGAAATCCGACGAGGAACTGGCCCGCATGGGGCTGACCCGCGACCGAATCGTCGCCCATGTGTTCCGCGATGTCATCTGGCTGTGACCGGACCTAATCGACCCAGTCGATTACCATCTGCGTCTGGGTGACAATTGCCGCCACCTTGCCGTCGCCGCGTGTGACGGTGGTCTGCCAGATCTGCGTGGTTCGGCCCAGATGCAGCGGCAGGCTGACCGCGCGGGCCACGTCGCCCAGCCGGATCGGACGCAGGAAGTTGGTCTTGCTTTCCAGGGTGGTGGTCGAACGCCCCTGGGCCAGGTTCATAAAGGTTCCGGTTCCCCCGGCATTGTCGGCCAGCCCCATGATCGCGCCGCCGTGCAGGACGCCGTTGCGGTTGGCCAGGGCCTGGGTCACGGGCATTTCGAATTCCACGCGCTCGGGCGTGGCCGATACCAGCCGCGCGCCGATATGGACGGCGAATTCGGGCTGATCGTCCGCGTTGCGCCGGACAGGATGATCGTCGCTCACCGGGGGTTCCTTTTGGGGGGCTTTTGCTGTCTGACCCTATCAACCGGGCAGGCGCCTAGGGGCAATGCTTCAGGCCTTGCGGCAGGACACCAGCTGCGCGCGATACATCTGTGCCCGTTGTCCGACGTTGGCCGCCACCTGGACCAGCCAGGGCTTGCCCAGATAGGATTGCCGCGCGAACCCGGACCGGCCTTCGTGATAGGCCAGGTATTGCCCGGTCGCGTCCCATTTCGAGATGCCCAGGCGGCGGGACGAAGTGTTCATGTACCAGCCCATGAAGTCGGTCGCATCGCGGATATTATCGCGTTGCGAGCGGCGGTTGCCGGTTTCCCTCTGATATTCCTCCCACGTGCCGTCAAGGGCCTGGGAATAGCCGAAGGCGCTGGACTGGCGGCCGATGGGGATCACCCCCAGCGCGTATTGATGCGGCGTCCGCGCGTCGCCGATGAATTTCGATTCCTGGTGGATCGCGGCCATCTGCACATGGATGGGAATGCCCCATTTGCGTTCGGTGGCCTTCATGGCGCGGTAATAGGCCGGTCGTTCGGCCACAATGGCGCAGGCATTGTCCAACTGGCGGGGCGCCGAGAAATTGCCGCCGCCGCAGGACGCGACAAGCCCGACGATCGCGAGTTTCAGAAGCCTGTTCATCCTGCCCTCTTGCCGTTTTCCCGCGATCTTACGGAAAATCACGGGCAGGTGAAATCACAAAGCCGGAAGGTCAGACCGACAGCACCGCCTGCACCGCCCTTTGCCAGGCGGAATAGCGCCGGTCGCGGTCGTCGTCGCTCATCCGCGGTTCAAAGCGCCGGTCAAGCTGCCAGGCCTTGGCGTATTCGCCGGGCGGCGGGCACAGACCCGCGCGATAGCCCGCCAGCCACGCCGCGCCCTGTGCAGTCGTTTCGGTGTTCCTAGGCCGGTCCACCGGGGCGCCCAGGATGTCGGCCAGGAACTGCATCGCCGGTTGGCTGGCGGTCATGCCGCCGTCGACGCGCAGCACGGCATCCCCGGCTTCGGGCCAGTCGGCGCGCATCGCCTGCAACAGGTCGCGGGTCTGGAAACCCACGCTTTCCAGCGCGGCGCGGGCGAATTCGGCGGGGCCGGTGTTGCGGGTCAGGCCGAACACCGCGCCCCGCGCATCGGGCGCCCAATGTGGCGCCCCAAGGCCCGTGAAGGCGGGGACCATGATGATCTTCTGGCTGTCGTCGGCCTGGTCTGACAGTCCTTGGGTTTCGCTGGCCTCGCGGATCAGGTGCAACCCGTCGCGCAGCCATTGCACCACCGCGCCCGCGATGAAGATGCTGCCTTCCAGCGCATAGGTGGTCTTGCCGTCCAAGCGATAGGCGATGGTCGTCAACAGCCGGTTGCCGGACCGCACCGCCTGATCGCCGGTGTTCAACAGCGCGAAACAGCCTGTGCCATAGGTCGCCTTCACCATGCCCGGTCGAAAGCAGGCCTGCCCCACCGTCGCCGCCTGCTGGTCGCCCGCCACGCCCAGGATCGGGATCGCGCGGCCAAACAGGTCGGGCCGGGTGGTGCCGAAATCGTCGGCACTGTCGCGCACCTCGGGCAGCAGTCCGCGGGGGACATCGAACAGCCGGCACATGTCGTCCGACCAGTCCCCACTGCGGATGTCATAAAGCAGGGTGCGGCTGGCGTTGGTGGCGTCGGTGACATGCGCCTGCCCGCCGGTCAGTTTCCAGATCAGGAAGCTGTCCACGGTGCCGAAGGCCAGATTCCCCGCCCTGGCGCGGTCGCGTGCGCCGTCCACCTGGTCCAGCATCCAGGCGATCTTGGTGGCGCTGAAATACGGATCCAGCAGCAGCCCGGTCGTGTCCGTCACCTGATCCTCGGCCCCGTCGTCGCGCAGGCGGTTGCAGATGTCGGCCGTGCGGCGGTCCTGCCAGACGATGGCGCGGTGGATGGGCTGGCCGGTCTTGCGGTCCCAGATCACCACGGTTTCGCGCTGGTTGGTGATGCCGATGGCGTCGATGCGGGGGGCGCCCGCCTTTTCGATGGCCGCGCGGGCGGTTCCGGCGCTGCTGGTCCAGATGTCGTCCGGGTCGTGTTCGACCCAGCCCGAACGGGGGAAGTGCTGGGGAAATTCGTGCTGCGCCTTGGCCTGCACCGACAGGTCGTCGCCGAACACCAAGGCCCGCGACGAGGTTGTCCCCTGATCCATCGCCAATATCGTCATGTTCCATCCCCCTTGTGTTTCATCAGCGCGCCAATGGCCGCCAGTTCCGTCGCCCCGTCCGCGGCCAGCAGGCGTTCCAGCGATTCGTAATGGCGCAGCACGGCTTGGCCGGTGGGCGTCACGGTCGCCCCGCCGCCGCCCGGCCCGCCCCGGCTGCTGTCCACCAGCGGCATGGCGAAGGCGGCGTTCAATTCCTCGACCAGGGACCAGGCGCGCTTGTAGCTCATCCCCATGCGCCGCCCGGCGGCCGAGATGGAGCCGTGCTGCGCGATCAGCCGCAAAAGCTGCGCCTTGCCCGGACCCAGCACCAGCGGCGCGTCGTATTCCAGCCGCAGCTTGATCCGGGGGCCGTCCTTGGTCATCGCGATTCGTGTTCCCTGCGTTGCGGGCAGGTTAGCCGCAGGCCGGGCGCGGGTGCAAACGACGCCACGACACGGCTTGTTGCGGAATGCGCCGCGTTTATTCTGGCCCTGCAACCAAGGGAGGGTTCGTCATGTCCACCAGTGAAATCGTCATCCTGTCCGGCGCCCGCACCGCCATCGGCACCTTCGGCGGCAGCCTGGCGGCGATCCCGCCCATCGACCTGGCCGCGACCGTGACCCGCGCCGCCCTGGAACGCGCGGGCATCGCGCCCGACCGGATCGGGCAGGTGGTGTTCGGCCATGTCATCAACACGGAACCCCGCGACATGTACCTGTCGCGCGTGGCCATGCTGGACGCGGGCATTCCCGACACCACGACCGCGATGAACGTCAACCGGCTGTGCGGATCGGGGGCGCAGGCCATCGTGTCGGCCGCGCAGGCGCTGATGCTGGGGGATGCCGATTTCGCCGTCGCGGGGGGCGCCGAAAGCATGAGCCGGGCACCTTATGCCGTCCCCTCGGCCCGGTTCGGGGCCAAGATGGGCGATCAGGCGATGCTGGACATGATGACCGGCGCGCTGACCTGCCCGATGGGCACCGGCCACATGGGCGTGACGGCCGAAAACGTCGCGGCGGAACACGGCATCGGCCGCGGGGCGCAGGACGAATTCGCGATGGAATCGCAGCGCCGGGCAGCGGCGGCTATCGCGGCGGGGCATTTCAGGGACCAGATCGTTCCCATCGAGGTTAAGGGCCGCAAGGGACCGGTGGTCTTCGATACGGACGAACATCCTAAGGATACCAGCCTGGACAAGCTGGCGGGCCTGAAGGCCGTCTTCCGCAAGGACGGTTCTGTCACGGCGGGCAACGCCAGCGGCATCAACGACGGCGCGGCGGCGTTGGTTCTGGCGCGCGCGGATGCCGCGCAGGCGGCGGGGCTGACGCCGCGCGCCCGGATCCTCGGCTATGCAGTGGCGGGCGTGCGCCCCCAGGTGATGGGCATCGGTCCGATCCCGGCGGTGCGGATGCTGCTGGAACGCACCGGCCTGACGGTCGGGGATTTCGACGTGATCGAATCGAACGAGGCCTTTGCCGCGCAGGCCCTGGCCGTCAACAAGGGCCTTGGGCTTGATCCGGCCCGCGTGAACCCCAACGGCGGCGCCATTGCCCTGGGCCATCCGGTCGGCGCGACCGGCGCCATCATCACCGTGAAGGCGCTTTGCGAACTGGAACGCACCGGCGGCAAGCGCGGACTGATTACCATGTGCATCGGCGGCGGTCAGGGCATCGCCCTGGCGATCGAGCGGGTGTGAACCTCAGGGGGATTGCAGCGCAGGCGGACGTGACAGCCGAAGCGCCGCGATCCCGGCCAGGATGACCACCGTGCTGCCGACGATCGTCCCGGCGTCCAGGGTTTCGCCGAACACTGCGACGCCCGCGATCATCGCGAAGACCAGCCGCGTATAGCGGAACGGCGTCACCGCCCCGACTTGGCCCGTCCGCATGGCCAGGGTCAGGAACGTATAGGCCGCGACACCCATGGCCGAGGCCGCCAGCAGGCCCGTCCAGGTCGCCGCGTCGGGCGCCACGGGACGGCCGCCGAAGGGCAGGGCGATCAGGCCCGCGACGATCAGCATGGCAAAGCCCAGAACGCCCAGCTGCCGGAAGGACAGCGACGGGGGCGCCGCCCGTGTCGCCAGATCGCGGCCGGCGAAGCCCAGCATGGCAACCACCGCCAGCAGGGACAGGGCACCGAACCCCTCGGTTCCCGGCCGCAGGATCAGCAGCACCCCCGCAAAGCCCACGGCCACCGCCAGCCAGCGTCGCGGGCCGATGGTTTCGCCAAACAGCAGCACCGCGCCGACCATCACCACCAGCGGCGTGGCTTGCAGGATGGCCGAGGCGGTGGACAGGGGCGTCAGCGTAATGGCCAGGATATAGAACAGTCGGCCCACGACCTCGGACAGGGATCGCAGGACCATCGCGCGGCCCGCCATGGCGCGGGTCAGGGGCGGTTCCCCCGCCAGGATCGCCAGGGCGGCAAAGACCGCGGTGCCGATGATGCCGAAGACGATCAGCACCTGGCCGGGCGGCAGGCTGGCCGCCGCGATCTTCAAAAGCGAATCCTCGACCGCGAACCCAGCCATGGCCAGAACCATGAACAGCGCGCCGTGCAGGTTGAAGGCGGCGCCGTGGCGCGCGGGCGGATGGGACATGAAAGGTACAGCCTTGTCGTGATGGACCGGACCTGTCCCGCATCGGCGCCGCCAAGGCAAGACGGGCGCTGAAAATGGAACGGGCCGCCCGGATGGGGCGGCCCGCGAGATCCACGGAGATGGTCCGGTTAGGGATAAACGGATGATCCGGTCCCAACCAGGGTTTACGACCCTTGGGGCTGCCCTCAGGTCACGGCCCCCCTGACTGTTCCGACACCTCTCTCCAATATCACTCTCGACACTGGACCACCTCCTTTCAATTGGTTGCCGTTATAGGGGGATGGTGCCACAGACCCACCCTGTGTCAATCAGATTGTTCTTTCGGTTCGCAACAAATTGCGCACGGCGATGCGGAAAGGCACAAGGGCCAGTAGGGCCAGACACAGTTTGACCAGCCAATCGGCAGTTGCCAGCGAAACCCACAGGGCCATGACCGGTCCTTGACCAACCAGCGGAACGGCCTCGTTCGCCCAGCCGGTGTTGACGTCAACGGGCAGGACGGCGGCAAAGGCGATACCGAAGAACAGCGCGGTATCCAGGGCCGATCCGATGAACGACGACCAGAAGGGCGCGACCCACCAGCGGCGGTTGCGCAGGGTGTCGAAGATGGTGATGTCGGTCAGTTGCGCCACGAAAAACGCCACGCCCGATCCGATGGCGATTCGCAAGGTGGTCTTGTCCAGGCCCGCCGCGATCAGCGAACAGGCGATGCCGACGACGAAACCCGCCAGCACGGCCTGCCGCGCGGCGCGCGCGCCATAGACCCGGTTCATCACGTCGGTCACAAGAAAGGCGAAAGGATAGGTGAAGGCCCCCCAGGTCAGCCAGGAACCGACCGTGAATTGCACAAGGATGTTCGAGGCCACGACGATGATGGCCATGGCAAGGATGCCGGGCAGACAGCGGGTCATTGATCTTTTCCGTTTTACAAGGTCGCGGAACAACTCGGCCCCGCAGGGCGTGGGACAGCGCGCGCTTTAGGCGCAGGGGCGGCGGGTTGTCAATCGCGCAGCCGGTATTCCACCAGTTCGGTGCGTTGCAGCGCCAGGAAATTGTCGTCCGAGATCATCGTCAGCCGGATCCCCTGGCCGTCGCGCCAGACCGACAGCCCCTCCAGGTTGTCGTACTGCAGGGCGCGCGTGGTTAGCAGGATTTCCTCGTCGGCGGGACCGTCATCGGTCATCCGCATCCGCCGGACGCGGGACGCGAAACCCAGGATGCCCCGGAAATCGCGTTCCAGCAGATAGAACCAGTCGTCCGGGCCGAAATCGGCGGCGACCGCCAGCCAGCGGGGGTCGCGGCGGATTTCGCCCGCCCGCCCCCACACGTTGTCGCGAAAGGTCAGCACCGGAAAGGGCTGGTCCTCGGCCTCCGACCGCTCGGGCACGGCAAAGACCGTGTTGCCCCGGATCGCGATCGCCTCGAACCCGGAATTGATCCGCATCCAGGGCAGTTTCGGCGGCAGGCGCCGGCGCGACGGGGTGGCGTCCGGGTTCTGGTACAGGGAAATGCGGTTAAATCCCTCGAAGCTGATCCAGATGCGGCCGTCCTCGCCGACGGCCAGACCCTCGCTGTCGCCATGATAGCCCGGTTCCAGGGGAAGGCCCTTGCGATCCTTCAGATGGGCCCGCGCGGAGACGTTCATGGCCCGGATGACGCCCTGCGGATCGCGTTCGATGCTGCCCCGGTACAAACGGGCGCGGTCGGTCAGGGCATGAAACTGCGTGCCGTCGGCGTTCAGCTCGATCGCGGAAAAGCCGCCGAAGCTGTCGTCGGCGCGGTTCCATACATAAGTGCCGACATAATCCAGCGATGCGGCCGGCGCAGGGGCGCCGGCCGCGGTCAGGAACAGCGGAAACAGGGCCGCTAGGGCGCGGCCGCGACGGATCGGCATTGGGCAGGCAGCTCGCTGAGACGGAAGGTCCGGGGATGGCGATAGTTCGGATCGGGCGGCGCGGGCCGCACCCGGCTGGGGTCGATGCGGTTGCGGATCCAGTCGGCGGCCTCGGCGCAGCCGTCGCCGGGGGGCGGCGGATCCTGCCGCTGGCAATCCGATCCGCGCGGGCAGGACAGCCGGACATGGAAATGGTAATTATGGGCGTTGATCGGCCTGATCTTGCGCAGCCATGTCCGGTCGCCGCGTTCCATCTGGCACATGGCGACCTTTGCCACGGGATCGACCAGGATGCGTTCGACGCGTGGATCGCGGGCGGCGGCGCGCAGGATGGACATGTGACCGCCGTTCCAGTTCCCGGTCAGCCCCACCCCGCGCGGATCGGTGATCGAGACCGAGGACAGGCTTTCGCGCTGCGCGGGCGACAGGTTCAGCGACGGCGGCGGCAGCATCCAGATGTCCGCGTCCAGCCCAAGCTGGTGGCTGGCGTGCCCCGAGGTCATGGGCCCGCCGCGCGGCTGGCTCATGTCGCCGATATACAGCCCGGCCCATCCGGCCTGGCGGGCCGCCTGCGACAGGCCGATCAGGAAGTTCACCAGATCCGGGTGTCCCCAGTTGCGGTTGCGCGACAACCGCATGGCCTGCCAGGTCGGCCCGCTTTCGGGCAGTTGCACAAAGCCCTGTCCGCAGCCCTTGGAATAATATCCGATGGACACGGCAGGGCCTCGGGACGCGGCGCGAAAACCGCCGAAGACATCCTTGGCCACCGGATCGGCGGATGCGGGAATGACCATGCCTGCCACAAGCGCGGCGGCGGTCAGGACTCGTCGGATCACGGCTCTGCCTCTCCTTCCGGTTTTACCCAGACTAGCAGAACAAGCGACAGGATAAACAGCGCGATCAGGGGTGACATGCCGATCCGCTGGTTGCCGCTGAGATCGGTGGCGGTGGCGATGGCCAACGGGGCCAGAAAGGCCGTGGCCTTGCCGGACAGGGCATAAAGGCCGAACCCCTCGGTTGCGCGGTCGGGTGTCGTGTGGCGGACCATCATCGTTCGGCTGGCGGCCTGCAAAGCGCCGCCCGCCCCGCCAATCAGCGCGCCGCACAGGAAGAACACCAGATCGGGCAGGACGAATCGCCCCAAGACCGGATTGGACGGCACGGCCATGCCGAACAGCGTCTGGCGGTCCATGCCCACCACCACGACGCAGACGGCGGTCAGGGTCAGGATGGTGGCGACGATGACGGGCTTTGGCCCCCATCGCCGGTCGGCGCGTCCGCCCAGCCAGCTGACGACGGCCGCCGCGATGGCGCTGACCACGCCGAACACGCCCGCCAGGAACACCGGCCAGCCCAGCACGGTCCCGGCATAGACCCCGCCGAATCCGTACAGCGCGTTCAGCGCGTCGCGCGACAGCATGGACGATACCAGCCAGGCCGCCAGGCTGCGGCGATGGCGCAGGCTGCGGATCAGCGCCCACAGGTCGCGCAGGGCCGGGGCGATGCGGACGGGCCGGCGCGGGCCGCGCGGCTCGCGGACCCACAGAAAGAACGGGATCATGAACACGGCATACCAGACCGCCACGAAAGGCCCGGCAAAGCGCGTGCCTTCGCGCGTCGCCGGATCCAGCCCGAACAGCGGGTCGATCCCGATCAGCGTCCGGCCCGACGGCGTTTCCTGGAACAGCGCCAGCATCACCGCCAGCGCCACGACCCCGCCCAGGTATCCGAAGGCATAGCCCGTTCCCGACAGGCGCCCGATTTCGGACCGGGGGGCAAGGCCGGGCAGCAGGGCGTTGGTGAAGATCGTCGCGAATTCGACCCCGATCAGGCCGATGCCGAACAGCACCACCGCCTGCACCAGTGGGGGCTGGCTGGGAACCAGCATCCACAGCCCGGCGGATCCCGCGACATACAGGACCGAAAAGAACCGGATCCACGGCATCCGCCGCCCGGACGTGTCGGCCACGGCCCCAAGCACCGGCGCGCAAACGGCGATGACGATGCCGGTGATCGACAGCCCGTATCCCCACAGCGCCTGCGCCTGCGCCCCCGCCAGCCGCAGATCCCCGGAGATGGCCAGGAAATGGCGCTGGGCGACTTCGGCGAAATAGACCGAGAAGACGAAGGTCAGCAGAAGCGTATGAAAAGGCTGGCTGGCCCAGTCGAAGAACCACCAGCCCCAGATCCGTTTGCGATCCATCCACCCCCCTGCGCGCCGTTGGGCGCCATAAGGCCCAAGGGCCGTCAGGCTGGCAAGTGGGCCTTTGCGTCAGGGGGCAGCACGGGCGGCCAGGGCCGCAGCGCGTCGGCCTCGGCCCAGGCGGCGATCCAGTCGGGCAGGGGCGGGCTGTCGGGGGACGCGCCCAGCGCGGCCATGACCTCGGCCGGCGCGACGATTCCCTTGGCCGAGGTGATCGCGGACCGGATCAGCACCTGGTTGCAGCAATCGGCGCCCTTCCACATCGACTGGTCCATGTAGATGAAGCGTCGGTCCCAGCCCGCCACGCGCGAGATCATCGTGAAACGGTCGAAGGCCCGGATGCGGCGGCGATAGCGCACCGAACTGCCCGCCACGGTGATCCCCCATTTCCGGTCCCGGAGAATCGGGATCAGCCCGCTGCGCTGCGCCATCGGGATGCGCCCCAGGTCGAACAGGGTCAGGGTGCGGCCGTTGTTCAGTTCGATCCACGGATCCAGATCCCAGGGCCAGCAGATATGGGTCGAGACATGCGTTCCCGCGACGCCCAGACGCGGGGCGTTTCGGAATTTGACCATTTCCTTGGCAAAGCGGAACAGGGGATACATCGGACCTCCTTCGGGTGCAGGCAGGGGGTGGCCGCGCCCCACGCGATCGTCAACCGGGACGCTGCGGCAACTTGCTTGCGAAGGGGACGGCGCATCACCATAACAAGCCCGAGCGCGAAAAGAGGGACATGATGGGAACGCTGTACGAGGCCTTGCAACTGATCCTGCAAGTGGTGTGGTTCGTGATGATCGTCCACATCATCATGTCCTGGCTTATCAACTTCCAGGTGCTGAACCTGCGCCAGCCGCTGGTCGCGCAGGTGTGGGACGGGCTGAACCGCCTGCTGGAACCGATCTATCGCCCGATCCGCAACATCCTGCCCAACACCGGCGGTCTGGATCTGGCGCCGCTGGTCCTGTTCATCGTCATCATCATCCTGCAACGCGCGCTGGCCAACAACGCGGGCTTCTTCTACGGAATGTGATGCCCACGGATTTGCTGCGACAGGTCTGGGGCTTCGACGGTTTCCGCCCCGGCCAGCACGAGATCGTCGAGGCCGTGGCCGCGGGCCGCGACGTGCTGGCGATCATGCCCACGGGGGGCGGCAAGTCGCTGTGCTTTCAACTGCCCGCGCTGATGAGGGACGGGGTGACGGTGGTGATTTCCCCGCTGATCGCGCTGATGCGCGACCAGGTTCGCGCGCTGCGCGAGGCGGGGGTTGCGGCCGGCGCGCTGACCAGCGGCAACACCGAGGATGAGACCGACGCGGTCTTTCAGGCGCTGTCGCGGGGCGAGCTGAAGCTGCTCTACATGGCGCCGGAACGGCTGGCCTCGGGCGGGACGCTGTCGCTGCTGCGCCGGGCGGGCGTGACGGCGATTGCCGTGGACGAGGCGCATTGCGTCAGCCAATGGGGCCACGATTTCCGCCCCGACTATCTGCGCATCGGCGATCTGAAACGCGCGCTCGACGTGCCCTTGGCGGCCTTCACCGCGACGGCGGATGTTGAAACGCGGGCCGAGATCGTGGCGCGCCTGTTCGACGGCAAGGAACCCGTCACCTTTCTGCGCGGCTTCGACCGCCCGAACCTGCGGCTGGCCTTCCAGCCCAAGGACGGCCCCCGCAAGCAGGTTCTGACCTATGTCGCGGCCCGGCGCGGGCAGTCGGGCATCGTCTATTGCGCCAGCCGCGCCCGGACCGAAACCCTGGCCGATGCGCTGAGCCAGGCAGGCCATGCCGCCGTCGCCTATCATGCGGGGCTGGAGGCCGAGACACGGCGGCAGGTCGAGGCCCGGTTCCAGCGAGAGGACGGGCTGATCGTGGTGGCGACCATCGCCTTTGGCATGGGCATCGACAAGCCGGACATTCGCTGGGTGCTGCACGCCGACCTGCCGAAATCCATCGAGGGCTATTACCAGGAAATCGGCCGCGCGGGCCGCGACGGCGATCCGGCCGATACGCTGACGCTGTATGGTCCCGACGACATCCGGCTGCGCCGCACCCAGATCGACGAAGGCCTGGCCGACCCCGCCCGCAAGTCCGCCGATCACGCGCGCCTCAACGCGCTGCTGGGCCTGGCCGAGGCGACCGGCTGCCGCCGCCGCAGGCTGCTGGCCTATTTCGGCGAGGATCTGGCCCAGGATTGCGGCAACTGCGACCTGTGCCAGGCGCCGCCCCGGCTGTTCGACGCCACGCAGGCGGTGCGCAAGGCGCTGTCGGCGATGGTGCGCACGGGGGAATGGTTCGGCGCGACGCATCTGATCGACATTCTGACCGGCACCGCCACCGAAAAGGTCCGAGAACGCGGCCATGACAACCTGCCCACCTTCGGCGTGGGCCGCGACCACAGCCGCGCGCAATGGCAGGCGATCTTTCGGCAGATGATGGGCCGCGACCTGTGCCGCCCCGATCCCGAACGCCACGGCGCCCTGCACCTGACCGAGGCCGCCCACCCGGTCCTGCGCGGCGAGGAAAGCGTGACCCTGCGCCACGACACCACGGCCAGCAAGCCGGCCACCGTCCTGCGCACCCAGGTCAGCGAGGAGGACGAGCCGCTGCTGTCCGCGCTGAAGGCCAAGCGCCGGGCCTTGGCCGAGGCCGCGCGCGTGCCCGCCTATGTGATCTTTCCCGACCGCACCCTGATCGAGATGGCCGAGAAGCGCCCGCAGACACTGGACCAGATGGCGCAGGTCGGCGGCGTGGGCGCCAAGAAGCTGGAAAGCCATGGCCGCGACTTTCTGACGGTCATCGCGGGCGAGGTGCCCGACATGCACCCGCAGCGGCGCAAGCTGGCAGGCCGTCCCGAAGGCGCGCTGTTCGACCGGCTAGTGGCCGTGCAAACCGATCTGCTGCGCGGCCCGGACGGCACCGAAAAGCCGCTGTCCTGTTCGACGGCCCAGATCCGCCGCATCGCCGAGGCAAGGCCCGCCGACGAAACCGGATTGGCGCGCCATCTGGACCCCGCGCGGCTGGACCGTTTCGGGGCGGCCTTCCTGCGCGAAATCGCGGTGGCGTGACGGTTTTGTCAGGGTAAAGTGAACGTGATGCTCTGACCGGGCGGGTTCGCGCGACTATATCCTCAAGGCGTTCCCTGGGAGAGAGTCATGAAACTGCGCTGGTCCGACGTTACCCCGCAAGCCGATTACCTGAACCGTCGCGCCTTTATCGGCACCGGAATCGCCATGATGGCAACGCCATCCTGGGCGCTGACCGGCAAGCCATCGGCCCTGTCCACGGACCAGGCGCCGAACACGCTGGAAGAAATCACCAACTACAACAATTTCTATGAATTCGGTACGGGCAAGACCGATCCCGCCCGCAACGCCGGTGCCATGGTGACAGACCCCTGGTCCGTCGAGATCGATGGCTTGGTGGATCGTCCCGGCCGCTATGGGGTGGACGACCTGGCGCCCGCCAACGCGCTGGAAGAGCGTATCTATCGCCTGCGCTGCGTCGAGGCCTGGTCGATGGTGATTCCCTGGATTGGCGTTCCCCTGGCGGGCATCCTGGATCGCGCGGGCGTGCAGCCGGGCGCGAAGTTCGTGGCCTTCGAAACGCTTTATCGCCCGGAACAGATGCCGGGGCAGAACCGCCCGATTCTCGACTGGCCCTATCGCGAGGGGCTGCGCCTGGACGAGGCGATGCATCCGCTGACCATCCTGGCCACGGGACTTTACGGCGATGTGCTGCCCAACCAGAATGGCGCGCCGATCCGGTTGGTGGTGCCGTGGAAATACGGCTTCAAGTCGATCAAGTCGGTCGTGAAGATCACCCTGACCGACCGCCAGCCGGTCGCCACCTGGCAGGCGATGCAGCCGTCGGAATACGGGTTCTATGCGAATGTGAATCCGCAGGTCGATCACCCCCGCTGGTCCCAGGCCACCGAACGCCGCATCGGCGCGGGCCTGTTCGGCGGCCGAGAGGAAACGGCGATGTTCAACGGCTATGGGGATCAGGTGGCGTCGCTTTATGCCGGGATGGATCTGGCGAGGGACTATTGATGCGGGCGTCGATCAATGGCGCGCTGCGGGGCGTTCCCGTCTGGGCGGTCTGGCTGGGCGGGCTTGTGCCCTTGGGCCTGCTGGTTTGGGATACCATGGCCGGCAACCTGGGAATCGACCCGGTCCGCGATATCGAATTTCGCCTGGGCCGGACCGCGCTGTATTTCCTGATCGCCAGCCTTGCGGTCACGCCCCTGCTGCGGATCGCGGGGATCAGCTTCATGAAGTTCCGCCGCGCCTTGGGTCTGCTGTGCTTTACCTATGCGGGGCTGCATGTCCTGGCCTGGGCGGTGATGGACATGGCGTTGTTGTGGGGGGCTATGGCGCGCGACGTGGTCAAGCGGCCTTATCTCGTTTTCGGCATGGCGGCCTTCCTGATGCTGCTGGCCCTGGCCCTGACGTCGAACAATGCGTCGATTCGCCGGATGGGATCCGCATCCTGGCGGGGGCTTCACAAGCTGGCGTATGTCGCGGCCCCCTTGGTGACGCTGCACTGGATATGGGCGCTGAAGACCTTTCCGCTGGAACCTGTGCTCTGGCTGGGCGTGATTCTGGGGCTTTTGGCCCTGCGGGTCGTCGTCCCACGCCCGCTCCGCTGGGGGGCGGTGCGGGCATTGAGGTAAGATTCGTTTTGGATCAGCGA
Organism: Paracoccus sediminis; assembly: GCF_900188295.1. Classification (GTDB taxonomy): domain Bacteria; phylum Pseudomonadota; class Alphaproteobacteria; order Rhodobacterales; family Rhodobacteraceae; genus Paracoccus; species Paracoccus sediminis. The sequence goes on along the minus strand of NZ_FZNM01000002.1, from coordinate 141 downwards.
CTTGCAAGAAATGTAACCGTTCGAAGGAAAAAAATGCGAAAACCCTCTTGCCCCTGTCATCCTCTCTTCGTAAATACCGCTTCACCGAAGGCGGGAACGCTGGCTGGTTTGGGACGGAAGCGGTGACGCGGAGGTTCTGGG
>NZ_FZNM01000035.1 GCF_900188295.1 Paracoccus sediminis | reverse complement strand
ACACCCGCGGAGGTCTTCGAGAGCAACCTGATGGCCATCAGAAACAGACTGGAGTAGAAGAAAAACAACGATTTGCGCTTCGGCGTGAGTTCTCAGCGTGATGCCGCGCACCCTCCAGAAAGGCTTGCTCATGCGAAGCGTGGATACCTTTGTGCGTTTTCTTGATGAGCCTTGGAGTTTGAGACGTAAAAACGAAGACAACCGCCCTTGTGGCGGTTGTCTGGAGACGCATAAACGACCATCATCCTGGATCAGTGATTTGGCGTCCTCGATGTCCCTGCTTTAATCCACCATGACAAGATGATCTGGCCCAACTTCGCGGAACTGGCGGATTTTAGGCTTGAAGCTAACAGGGCGTACTGGACTTGGGATCTCTTCGTTCGATAGCTTCCGACGCTGTTTTCTCTGTGAAGGATCAGGCAACAGCACCGCAGAAAGAAGTTTTTGCGTATAGGAATGCTGTGGATTTCCAAAGATTGCCGAGCGTGGTCCAATCTCAACAATCTCACCCAAATACATTACCGCAACGCGGTGGCTGATGCGTTCGACCACGGCCATATCATGACTGATGAACAAGTAGCTGAGGCCAAGGTCGGCCTGCAACTCCAGCATCAGGTTTACGATTTGCGCTTTCACGGACACTACCTGGCCCCCCCAGCACCGGCGTTAAAGTCCTTGGATGCTTCGGGGCGGGTTATTTATATCGGCAGCTTCTCCAAGTCGCTGTTCCCGGGGCTGCGCATCGGCTACATGGTGGGACCGGCCCCGTTCATCGCCCGGGCGCGCGCGCTGCGGGCGATCATGCTGCGCCATCCACCCAGTCACTTGCAGCGGATCACGGCCTATTTCCTCGCCTTGGGTCATTATGACGCGCATATCGTCCGCCTGCGGCAGACGCTGAAGGAACGACGGCGCATTCTTGAGGAGGCAATCGCCAAGACCTCGCTGAAGATCGAAGGCGCGGCCGCGCAAGGCGGCTCCAGCGTGTGGCTTCGTGCGCAGGTGGCCGACAGTGCGGAGTTGGCGGCCAGGTTGCGCGATGACAGCGTGCTGATCGAACCAGGAGCAGTATTTTTTGAAGATCCGCCGTCTCCATGCCCGGTGTTCCGGCTCGGCTATGCCTCGATCGCGGCAGAGAGGATCCCCGGCGGAATTGATCTGATCGACCGGGTGGCGCAAGAATTGGCCCAGGCGGACTAATACCAGCGGCCTTAACCATTGACCGCCTCGCCATTTCGGTTTTCGAAGCCTCCGAGAATACATCGTCGAGCGATGCCGCGACGCATAGGGCGCCTTCGCAGACCATCCCAAACGCGTCGGAAAAATTGCTAACTCAAGAGTACCCAAAGGCGGTCAATAGTTAAGGCAATTGGTATAAGTTTGTCGCCGACATCAAGGGGCGGGGCGGCGCCCCGCACCCCCTCCTTCACCGTTCAGAGGAGAAGTTAGCTTTCAAGTAGGACAAAATGACCTTCTTGGTCTCGTCATCGGGCTCAACCATGCCCTGTGCCTCCACCATCCAGGTCCACAGTTCGTCCCAGCGGTGGTCGGTGACGCGCTGCTGCTTGATGATCTCGGTCGAATGGCAGGCAACGCATTGATAATAAGTGTCTTCAGCACCCTGCCCGTCCGGCAGGCCGCCCAATTCCACGTTGCCCTCCCCTCCTGCAGCCTTGTCTGGACGAGCCATCAGCGCTGTCATCGGATCCAAGGGATCGGCGCCCGCGGGCCTGCCCGCAAGGGATTTCATCGGATCGGGTGCTGGCGCGGCCAGAGCCAAGCCAATACCAAGCACAAGGGCAGAGATTGCGCCAACGCTGGTGCGGATGAGATGTTTCATGCTGCGACCCTACCTCTCAGGCCGTAGCAACAAGTGCGATGCGGTGCTGGATATTGTTGCCATAGCCTCGGGGGTTCCAGACGGGTGACAAGGGCGGCTGACTGATGCCGTCTCCATCGGTGGCACGCGCCCAGATCTCGTAATAGCCGTGCTGCGGAAGGGTCACGTTCGCCCGCCAGCGCTGCCAGGCAAACCGGTTCACCGCCGGTTCGAGCACCGCTTCCTGCCAAGTCTGGCCGAAGTCGATGGAGATATGCATTGCGCTGACATCGCCCTTGCCACACCAGGCATGGCCGCGGATCTCGACCTGTTCGTCTGCCTTCACCTCGGCGCCGGTCTGGGGGAAGGTAACAATGGACTTGATCGGCATATCAGTTAGCACAATCATGTCGCTTTCGGGAACCTCGGTACCCGGGGCCACAGGATAGGCAGGAATGCGATAAGAGTCGCCGGTCATCTTGGCGCCGTCATGCTCCTTGTCGCGGATCCAGATCCGGGTCAGATACTTTTGTGATGCCGAGGCAGGATAGCCCGGCACAATCACGCGCAGCGGAAAGCCGTGGAGGGGGGACAGCGCCTCTCCGTTCATGGCCCAGGCAATGATGGCATCACCCTCCATGATCTTCTCGATAGGAGCCCCGCGCGAGATGACCTCTTTTTCCTCGTCGCCGCTCAGGTGGACGTCGTTGCTGTAATGACCCGTATAGACTGCTGTCTCCTTCAGCCCCGCTTCCTTCAGAACGTCCGATAGCCGAACGCCGGTCCATTCGGGACAGCCAACCGCGCCGACGGTCCACTGATTGCCTGATGTGCCAGGTTGGAAATATGCTCGGCCATTGCCGCCGCATTCGATAACCAGGCGCCTGGTGACATTCTCAAAGCGCGTTTTCAGATCATCGATCGTCAATTCCAGCGGGTTTTCGACTTCTCCATCGATGGTCAAGGTCCAGCCCTCGGCGTTCTGATCCAGAGCGGTCTGTGGAACAAGACCGTTCATGCGCACGAAAAGATGCTCATAGGGGGTGATGTCAGCGTCCAGAAGGTGCGCCGGCACCTCGGCGTTCAGCGGACGATCGCCCAGGACGACCAAACCCTTTTTGGCTGCCATCAGATCCATCCCCGTGTCCTGCGCGAGCGCGACCGGGAGGATGCCGGGCAGCAGGTTGCGCTCAAACGGGACCGCCATGCCTAGCATCGCGCCCAAGGCCGTTAGGCCCGTCGTCTTCATGAATGAACGACGAGATTTTGACTGTGGTGTTTTGCGGTCCGGATGGTCAGCATTGTTGGGCTCAGCGATCATCATTTTTCCCTTCGAAGGATTTGACATTGGGTGACGGAAGCTTGGACATGCGACTGCTATCGGCGGGGCTCTAAGCGATAGTGCCCCGTGGCGTGGTGTAGGAGCGCCGACCCTCGGAAAGGTCAGGGCCTGATCAGGACGCCACGGCGGGCAGCCTGACATTGGGATTGT
>NZ_FZNM01000036.1 GCF_900188295.1 Paracoccus sediminis | reverse complement strand
TCCCCGGCTCCTGCCCCAGAAGCCAAGCGCCGCTTGTGGCCCTTCTCGGCCAAGTCCTGATCTGCTGCCATGCGGGGCGCTGCGGGAGCCAAGCCACCCCCCTATTCCCCAGCAAAATCCAACCGTTCCACAGGCGCAAACGGCCAAGTTTTCCACAAGAGGGTAAGGGAGATATATCTATCTCTTATCTAGGTGAGCCGGATCCTGCTTTTCCGCCAGTAGCTTAGGCTTGCAATAAGTCGCACAACATGCGACCACTAGGTCGCACAACATGCGACCTATCGAGGGACAGATGAAGCCAGCGAAAGATGCCTTCGCGGCGGCGATCGAGAGGGCCGAAAAGAGCCTGAAACGCCGCGCCCGCGGACCCGCCCCGGAGACCCCACAGGAGCGGGGCCACACAGTCACCAAGCTATCCGATGAACGGGCCAAGAAGCGGCGCGAGGAAGCCCGCCAGATCGTTGCTCAAGCCCGCCGCCTCGGCCTCGATCCCGACACCCTCGCCAAGATCGACAGCGCCGCCAAAGCTCATGCCAAAAGCTCTGAAAACTGGATTTTCGTGATGCTAGGACCGAAAGAAAACGCTGCCGTGGTCCGCTGGATCAACCAGCACTCCAAGCGCCCGCACAAGGCACAAGAGCTTTGGGCCACCCTGCTCGAACATCTCCGCATGGATACCGGCGAGATCATGGCCACGCGGCAGCAGCTGGCGGAGCGTGTCGGAATTACCCCCCGCGATCTCTCCAGCACGATGAGCGAGCTTGCCTCGATCAACGCGATCCGCCGCGAGAAGGAAGGCCGGACCGTCCGCTACTTCCTAAATCCCGGCATTGCCACGCACATTCCGAACGCCTCGGCCCGCAAGGCCGCCCGAGAAGGCGCCGGCCCCCTCCTGCGGATCATGGAAGGCGGAAAGCCGTAGCGCCTGGAACCTTGGCCATCCGGCCCGGTTCAGGTGCGGTGAGGACTCGTCGAACATCCTTCATGGGAGGCCCTTGCACCTGGCATGGTTGTGAGGGCCTTTCCCGTTCTGGAACCTTCGCCACCCTGCCCGGTTCGCTGCGCCATGACACATGCGCTGACCGCCCGACGACCCCCTAAACCCGACCTGCCACCCCGCTTGAAGGACCTGGCCCGACAGCTTGCGGAAGCCCTGCGCCTGGCGCAGCGCGAGGCGGCTGCGGCCCCCTAGACCGCACAACCCCAGCGCGATCTCTCGGGCCGGGGTTTGCCGTGTCATAAAACCCATTCTTTCCCGCAGCGCAGCCGCAGGTTGATCTGGCCCGACTCAAATCGGGGCAGACAAGCGTGATCTGAATGGCTTCTGATTGTGCAACTGGGCGCACTTTGCCGCCTTTCCGAGCGGCCCGAAGGGGAAAAATGCTGCAATGCAGCGTAAATCCGTGACAAGTACCGGCAGGGTGTGCATTCTGAAGGTGAAGCCAAGCCGCTTCACTCCTTCGCCAGGCCCGCCCTCCTCCTCCCTGCGGGCCTGGTAACGAACCATCGAAGGCCACCGGACCTGCCGCCCCTCCTCCTCCCTGCGGTCAGGCCCGGTGGTCTTTCGCTTCTGCCGGTTGCTATTGCGCTATCTTGCTAGCCCGCTAGCGCGCAACCTTTGCTATCTGGCCCGGTTCAGGTGCGGTGAGGACTCGTCGAACATCCTTCATGGGAGGCCCTTGCACCTGGCATGGTTGCGAGGGCCTTTCGCGTCCTGGAACCTTTGCCGCATTGCACGGTTCACCGCGCCATGACCGAGCCGCCGCCGCCTCGTTTTCCACCTTCCGCACCCTCCCTGCCGCCCCGCCTGAAGGCGCTGGCCTGGCAGCTTGCGGAAGTCCTGCGCCTGGCGCAGCGCGAGGCGGCGGCGAACCCCTGAACCGCAAAACCCCGACGACATCGCCCCCCAAGAGGCAGGGGAGGAGGGGTTTTGCCCGCCCGATCAGGGCGGATCTCGTTCTTCACGCCGAAACGGCCTCTAAGCCCTGAAAACATGGGGTGAAGTGGGTGCGCGGGAGCACTGAACATAGGCTCCCTATTTCCTGCCAACTTCACTTCACCACTGGGCTCACACTCAACACTCAACACGAAACACAGCCATCTGCGACGCCTCGGACCGCACCAGATCGCTTCTAGCGTTCCAGCAACTCGTCTCGCCGGTTATTTCGTTCTATTTCGCCTCGCTTCGTCCCATTTCGGGCCAATGTCGCCACGAGGGGCGCTTCCCACGCCGCTTTTTGGCCGCTCAAACGCCCGAAAATCGCCGATTTTGGTGTAACGCTCCCCCAGAGCCTCCAAACCACCCAAATTGCCAGCGTTCACTGGGGTCTGCGGCGCGGACCAGAGTGTAACGCTGCCAAGTTACATTTCCTGCTACAGTCCCTCCCTCAAGGCCGAGGCGGGATGCACGGCGCGGCAGAACATGGCATAGGTGTTCAAACCTGCTCACGGTGGACCATGCCCAGACTGACCCCCAATGCCGCCGCCGAACGCTCCGGCCAGAGCCGCGCCACGATCACCCGGGCCATTGCCGCCGGGGAGCTCGAAGCCACGAAGCACCGCAACCGATGGTCCATCGACCTGGACGACCTCGACCGCTGGACGGCCCAGAGGCCGCTCAGCGCGGGCAGGGGCGCCAATGGGCGATTTCAAAGGGGCGAGGTGCCGGAACCCTCCCAGATGCCTCTCAGAAGCTCTCAGAGCGCCGCTGAGGGGCCTCATGGGTCTGAAGCTACCCACGCCCGCCTAGAGGCTCTTGAGGCTCTGTGCGGCGCTCTGAGGGCCGAGATTGAGGATCTCCGGGGACAGGTCCGGGAACTGGCAGGAACCGGAACGGCTTCCTCCCCGGCTCCTGCCCCAGAAGCCAAGCGCCGCTTGTGGCCCTTCTCGGCCAAGTCCTGATCTGCTGCCATGCGGGGCGCTGCGGGAGCCAAGCC
>NZ_FZNM01000006.1 GCF_900188295.1 Paracoccus sediminis | reverse complement strand
CCCCCTCCGCTCTCCGCGTCGGGGAAGGGTCACATGGGTCAAATCTCAATGGAAATTATGAGCCTGCCTGGGTCACTTCTGGGTGGAAATCAACATGCACAGGGCCTCGAACACCGCAGCGACATCCATGGAATGGGCTTCCAGAGCATGAAATTCGCCGTGCGCATCGGCCTTGCCCCAGGCGTTCGGCTTGCAGGATGGCAAACCGTCTTTCTGAGAATTCATTTGGTCCTCGCGGGAATTACCAACTTTGTAAAACTGTACCACACTTCGACTTTGCTCCGACAAACCTGGCGCGATCCAGAAGATGCTGCAAGGTGGAGGAACGTCCGCTTCAGCGTGGTATTATGGTTGCCATGCCGCACCGCTGTCAGACCGCTCTTGGCCCCACCTGACGCTGCCGGGCTCGGTGGTGGGGCCGTTTTCGTGACTGCCGCCCCTTTGGCGGCTGTGGCCCGACTTTGGCCGAGATCGTTGCTTGATGAGCGCGGGCAGTTCAGCCTGCACCATGGTCCAGACCACATGCGGGGCGATGTCGAAAGACCCATGGGCGATGCGATTGCGCATCCCACGGATCCCGCGCCATGGGATCGCAGCCTGGGCATTCGCAAAGTCGGGATGATCCGATGCGATTGCGATAGAACAGCAGCATGTCGTTGTGCAGCACCGCCACCGCAGATTCGGGTCGTTTCGAGATATGGAGAAGGCCACACGCTGGTCCATTCGGCCGAGATCTGTGGCCGCGACCACCGACGCGGCCCGGAACGCGGAATGGTTCGAGGTCGAAGCCATGCCCTCTGACGGAATCGTCCGCCGGCTGGAAGCACAGATGGCGGAGGATGCCGCGATCTGGGCGCGCATCGCCGAACGACACGGGCTTGTTCAACCGGACCTGACGCGCCTTGCCTTGCCCTGCCATACCGATGCCGATCTTGGACGACCGATTCAGGTTGTCATTGAAGCGCCTCACCGGCGCCGCGCAGCATTGCCGCCGCCTCGGTCCGGCTCTGGACGTTCAGCTTTACGATTATGTTGTGGACATGGTTCTTGATGGTGGGAACCTCGAGGCCGAGTTGGCGTGCGATCAGCTTGTTAGACAGGCTGTCTTTCAGAAGGGACAGGATCTGGTATTCGCGGCTTGAAAGCTTGGTCAGCCGATGCACCTCGCGTTCGCGGTACGAGATCTGAAGAAGATGTTCCTGCAACAGCCGGCTGATCCGGGGCGGGCAGACCAGATCGCCTTTCAGCACGGACTGGACGATGATGTCCAAATCGTCGATCGACTGGTCCACCGTGACGCAGGCGGCCGCCCCGGCCTCGACCGAGGCCAGCAGCGCATTTTCATCCCTGTCCAGCCCGAGCGCGACAACCGGTTTGCCGCAAGCAGCGGCAAAGGCCGTTCGAACGCTTGCCGCCGCGTCGCCGGACGGGTTGGCACGGACGTCCACAAGAACGGAATCGACCCCGTCGAGCGCATGTCTATCCATGTGGGCGGGACCGTCGCAGGCAAGGACAGCACGGATTTCCGGGCGGTCTGCAAGGGCTTTCTGAAGCCCTTCCCTGTAAATGCGATGTTCAACGCAAAGAAGTAATGAAAAACGATCCATACCAAGCAACCCTCCCTTCAGACGGAGGCCGGAACCGTAGCAAAGTCAATCTTGCCGCGATCATATCACAAAAATCACCCGGTGGCTTCGAGATTTTGATGCAAGCGAGGGCAGCCGGTTGGCCGGCACCGGCGAGGCCGCTCCGCCGGCGATGAGAGGCAGCGCGTCAGGGCCGGGATCCAGCCATTCGCCGGGGCCTCGGGTCAGACCGGCGAGGCCCAGGGGCGAAAGATCGGTGGGCGTTCCGGCATTCATCCCCCAAGGGTATCGTCGGCCGTCGGCGCCGCGGGCGGCCATTTCCCATCGGTCGGGTGTCGGCAGGCTTCCGCCACGCCGCCTCGCCTCGGCCTGCGCTGCGGCAAGGGACAGGGGCGGGCGCGGGACGCTGTCGATATAGAACCCGCGATCAAGCGTCAGCCTGTGCGGTGGGTTCGGCACGGTGCCGCGCGGCGCAAGCGGCGTGCCAAGCCGGTACGTGCCGGGCGGCACCCACGTCAGCAGGGTGCCATCGGCAAGGGCCGGTCCGGCGGGGCCGATGGTGATGCCTGGCGCCGGTTCGGGCGGGGTGCCGACCGGCAGCGGCTGGCTGAGCGCCGCCGCCGTGTCGCGCAGGCCCGGCGGCAGGCCGTCGGGATCGCCATACAGGACCGCCTCGACGCCGGGCGGAAGCGCCTTGCCCGCCGAACCGCCAAGGCGGATCAGCACGGCGTCGCGCAACGCGAGGATCATGCGGGCCTCGTCCTGGGTCACGCCCTCGGCCTTTGTCTCGGGCAGTCGGATGCGGGCGACAGGGCGGGCAAGGCCGCCAAGACCCAGCGTTCCGGCGGCAAGCATCGCGGTGACGGCGATCTCCCAGTCAGGATCGGTCAGCGCGCGGGCAAGGGCGCCTTCGATACGGGTCGGGTCGGCCGGGCGGTCGCGCATCCACCAACGCATCATCTGGAGCTTTTCCCGACGCCAGCCGGGGATCTGGAACAGGGCGGCGGCGGAATCCTTGGGCAACAGCCCGGCGCCAAGGCGTTCGAGCAAGGCCAAGGCCTGCTCGGCGATCGCCGGTTCGGGATCCGCGACAAGCGCCAGGGTGCAGGCCGCCAAGATACGGGGATCGGCACCCTCTGCGCCCTGCAAGGCCGCCAGCCGGTCCCAGGCGTCCGCCGACCGCGCCAGGCGGGCGATTTCCTCGGGCCGCATGATGGGCAGGCCGGCCGGAATGAAAGCGCCCTGCCCATGGCGCAGGACAAGGTTCCGGGTCGCGAGGTCGCGGAGGATCCAGAGTGTGTCGCCGTTGCGCCGCCACTCGACCGGGCCAGGTTCGAACGGCGGGTCAAGCGGCGACCAGCCTGCGGCCTGAAGCTGCGCCACGAGATCGCCCCAACCCATGCTGCGCGTCAGCACCTGCGGGATCGTGGGTTCCGGGGCATGGTGCGGGCTGGGCATCGATCCTTACCAGTCAAGTTTGAAGTGGCCTTGCAGGATGGCCGCGACGATCGCACGCTGCGACGAAAGCGTTTCCTGCGTCACCGGATCCATCGTCCCGACTGGCAGGATCCGATATTCGCCGGTCTTGATGTCAACGATGACGATCGGGTCGGAACTGGTGCCGGGTTCCATCACGATCTTCATGTCGTCGCCCGCGGCAAGGCGAACCGGAATGATGCGTTCGGTGACGTTGACTCCTTCCCGAACGATCTCGGCTTCGAACGGCCGGCGCGCCTCGAGGCCGTCGCCAAGCAGATGCGCAAGCTGTTCGGGATCCGCGCGGAAGATGTCGCGCAGGACCGCCAGCGCCTCGGGGTCGGTCAGCTTGCCCCAGCTGGCCGACCGCGACAGCATGCGGTCCATCGGGGCGTCGCTGCCTGTCAGATCCTGGCGCACGGTGCTCATCGCGAACTCCAGGACCGCCGCGCGGAAGGCTTCGTCCGACTGGTGCGCCGCATCGCGCAACCGGCCCATGATCGGTGCCGGATTGTCGGAAAGGTTCAGGAAGTCCAGCAGGTTCGTGACTTCCGGGGCAAGTTCGCTCCGCTCGAAGCCGTGCTGTTCGCGCAGCCAGATGCTTTCGAACTTGACCTTTGGCCGGACATGCTCGGGCAGGCGCCGCATCACCTCGTCGAAGACGTTGCGGCGGATGTCACCGATGGCCAGCCCGCCCATCATGACGTCCAGAACGACGAAGCGGTAGGAATCCCTCGTCCCGTCGCCGATCGCGTCGATGATGGCCTTGACGAGATGAGGTCCACGGGTGCCCACGACGCTCTCGTACCCCGCCGGTTTGGGTTGTTCGAATCCGCCCAGGTTTTCGTTCTCGTGGGTTGGGGCCTTGGGAACCGCCTCGGTCCTGAAGCCGGGTCCAAGCGATTCCAGCAGGAAGGCGCCGCCCCGCTGGACCCCGAGAACCAGATCGGGATCGAAATCGCGGATGAAACCGCGCGCCTGCTCCATCGCGTCGATGTTCTGTTCAAGAATGCTGCGTTCAAGCATGCCTTCCAGCTTGCCCGATGTTCCGGGAATGACTTCGATCTCGGTTTCTCCCCTCGCGGTTCGCGCGGTCTCGCGCGACGCGGGGCGTCTGCCGTAAAATCCTTCCTCTCGGATCGGCAGGTGGCCAAGCAGGTTCGCGGCCTTCTCGCGGGCTTGCACGTCCAGCCGGGAAAGCGCGTCCTGCAGGCGCGCCAGGTTTCCGGCGTTGCCCTCGGCCGTCGCCGCGCCCAGGGCCGCGTTGAATCGTCGGATATCGGCCAGCTTGCCGAGAAGTTCGTCATGGCGGGCAAATTCGGGAATGCCCGCGCGGGATGCGTCCGCCACCGCGAATCTAAGCGTCAGATCCCGGTCGTCCATGATCCTGCCCAGAAGCTGGGTAATCTCGTGCATCGCGTTCATTTCCTCTTGGCGCCATTCGAAGCGCGCGAGACTTCGGCCTTCGTCCTCGCTGGCCTTGGGTCTTTGGGGGTTGGTCATCCAGTCGAGCGTCTCGTCGAACATCCGGTCGGTCCGCTGCGCACCCGTGTCCAGGATCCGCGACATGGTTTCGACGAAACGCCGGACGCGCTCGGGCAGTTGCTCGGCCCTAAGACGGTCCCGCCCCTCCTGCCGCTCTCTGGCATCCGCCTTGCGTTCGGCCATCCTGACCCGCAACTGATCGGCATAATCTGTGCCCATCACCCCATCGACCGCCTGCGCCGCGCGCCGGGCGAACTCTGCGTCAAGGTGGCTCATACCGGTCAGGTGCCCGATCACCGCCGTTTCGTTGCCGCCCTTGGCAAGCGCGAAAAGCGTGTCCACCTGCTTGGGCTTGATCCGTTTCGGCCGACTGCCCTTCAGCATTTCCCTGGCCGCGTCGGCATCGTCGATATCGTCGGCCGCGACGAAGCCGCGTCCTTGCTGCGCCGCCAGGCGGGGGTCGGAAAGGATCGTCCGGTGGTGCAGAAGCTGGGCGTCCAGCCACCGCACCTCTGACTGCGCCCGCAGAACCGCATCCGGGGACGAGCCGGCCTTGGCCAGGGCCTCCATGCGCTCGTGGATGATCGCCGGCAGCTTGGCAAGCTCAAGCTGCGCCTCCCACCCGCGCGATCCGATGGTCAGGCCGGTGGCGTTCGCGTTGTTGATGAGGTCGTGCAGGACGCGCCGGACATTGCCCAGAACTCCCATGTATTTCTGCATCGCATGGATCGTGCCCGAATGAAGCGCCACATCAATTGCCGTCGCACCCGGCCCGACGCGGACATCAACGCCGACGATGCGGTTGCCGATGCGCAGCGGCTCGACATGGACGGAACGGCCCGGAAGGTCGGGATCCGGGGTGACGAAAGTGCCCTCGCGGATCATGTCGGGCAAGACCGCCCGCATCGCCGCGATGCGCGGCCCGGCTGGATCCGGATGGGCCGGGGTGCCGTCCACGTCCGGTTTTGGGGCGCTTGCCGGACGCGCCGTTTCGCCCTCGGCATCACCGCGGGGCGGCCGCGATCCCGCGGCTGCCTCGGCTGCCTCGGCCGAGGCGCGGATTTCCTTCATCAGGCCGCTTTGCTCGATCTCCGCCCTGGCCTTGCGGCCCTGCGGCGAGGCCAAGAACTCGCCGATCGAGGCGTTGGGGTTTTCCTGCCGGAACGAATCGAAATGCTCTCCGATGATCCGGTTCAACTCCTTCACGCGCCCGATATTACCCGGCTCGAAGATCGCGGAATGACCCATTCGGAACAGGCCGCCAGCGGCCGTCCTGGAAAGATCCAGCGTGCGGCTCATGGCGACCGACTGCGCAAGACCCATGCCGGTGCCCGAGAGGAAATTAGCAAGCGGGTCGCCCTTCCAGACGTTGTCGTCGGCCATGGTCTGGATCATCGTCGAGGGCACCGAGGACGCCGCATCCTCGATCCCTTCGGCGGCGAACCGGGCGACCGCGCGCTCGACCCCCTCGCGGGTCGGGGCGATGGCGCGCCCGGCGCGTGCGGCAAGGCCCATCCCCTCCATCCCGGCCAGCCGCTGCGCCACGCCGGTCCTGCCGATCCTGCCGGCAAGCGCGGGAAGCCTGGTCGCGCTTACAAGGGTTTTGATCGGGCCAAGGATCTTGGTGCCCAGCCCGGCGGTCGCGGCCGACATCGCCGCATCGACCACGCCGACCGCAGCGTCGATGGCAAAGTCCTGCGTGCCATAGGCGCCGCCCTTGATTAGCAGCTTCGTCGCCATCGTCGCCACGGTGGCATAGAGAGAGGCCAGGATCAGCACCATGACCGGCCCCGCGGTCCCGGCTGTCACCACGGTGATGATCGCCGCCGCGACGATGGCGACGACGATGCCGACGATCTGGGCTGCCATGTCGGTCACGCTGTCGATGCGGCGCCGGTGATCCTCGACCGCCGCCTGCACCCGCTCGACCCGGAAGTCCAGTTCGTCGGTTAGCCGCGCCCGCTCCTCGCGCGCCTCGTCCGTGTCGGGCCAGTCGGTCCGCAAGAGGCCCGCCTTCAGTTCCTGCAGGCGACCCAATTCGGACTTCATCCACGCCGCCTCGTGCCCCGCCGCGGCGCCGCCAAGAACGCCCGTCAGCTGGTTCGCCTCGCGGTCGACCCGGCGTTCTTCCTGCGCGATCGCCTCCAGTGCACTGGTGGGCTTGCCATGGTCGTACATGTCCAGCACATCCGACAGGTCGCGGCCGTCCAGCTCGCCTATCAGCATGTCGCGGAACCTTTTTCCGGGGTGCCGCTTTTCCCACTGCGCGGCCAGCACCTCGAGTTCCGCCTTGGTCATGCGGCCGACCACGCGGCGCACTGTTTCCTCGTCGGTGCCAGCGGTGCGGGTGGCGTATTCGATCTCTTGCAGGGGATCCAGCCGGCCGCCCTGTTCCAGCATGTTGCGGGCCTTGATGCGGTCCTCGCCCGACATGTTTACTTCGACGACATATTCCAGCGGCCAGAAATACTTGTCCTGATAGACCTGCTTCAGGCTGTCCATCGACAGGCGGCTGTCCTGCTGGGCGCCGTCCTGGATCTCCTTCTCCATCTGGCGTTCAAGAGCCATCCGCCGCCGCGAGACTTCATTGTCGCTGACGCCCGGCTCGTGGCGAAGGTCATCGACCAGCCGCCGGACGCGCATGTTCCGCGCCGGCCCCTCGTCAAGCCGCCGCGCCTCGAGCGCGCGTTCGTATTGCGAGCGGAGAACCCCATTGATCCGGTCATCCGAGGCGTAAAAGCCGGTGCGCTCGATTTCGATCCGGGCGGCATCGGCCTTGATTAGGTCGTTGTCCTGAAGCGCGTTGGCAAGATCCAGTTCCGCCCCGCTCAGTTCGGACTTGAAGGCGCGTCGCAGCACGGTCTCTCCTTCAAGACCGGGTTCGTTGTATTGCTCGACCTTGGCGTATCTTTCGCCGAATTTCTTCTCGATCAGCGCCAGCCGGCGGCGGACCTCGGCCTCCATCTCGTCCGATGTCCAGTTCTGGCCTTTCGCCATGGCCAGAACCTCGGTCCGAACGCGGTTCTGGACCTCCTCGATCCTTTTCTCGTCGGTGCCGGTGCTGATGATCCCGCCGCGCATCGCCTCGTCGAATTCGATGGCGTCGGCCAGTTCGTTGTCGCCTGCCAGAAGGGCGTTCGCCTGGTCTATCTCGTTCCCGTCCGAAAGATCGTCCTTGAGGTCCGCGTCAAGCGTGACGCCATACAGGCGCAGATATTCGGCGCGGATCGCCTCGCGCTCGGCCTCGGACTTGTTGCGCAGGGTGCGCATGATCGTCGCTTCGTCGGTGCCAAGCCCCGCCATCGCATCGTGCAGCGCGATGGCGTCGGCCTTGGCCTGCTTGCCTTCCAGTTCGGCCATCGCCTGGTCAAGTTCCTCGCCGCTCATCTCGCTTTCAAGGTCGCTGTCCAGATCGCTGTCGAAGATGGCCCGATACATCTTGCGCACCACCGCGCCTTGCAGGACCGTCATCGACCGAAGGCTGTCAAAGATGCGCTGTTCGTCGGTGCCCCACTGATCCATCGCGGCATGGACGTTCTGCGCGATCCGCGCCGCGTCGAATCCCGCGCCCTGGCTGCGCGCGACATCGTTCAGCTTGTTGGCCGTCGCATGGTCCCCGCCGGACACGGGCGTCGCGATCAGCGCGGCCTCGAACCGTTGGGTCGCGCCCGCCTGGTGATCGCGGGTCAGGTTGTCGCTCAGCCGGTCGGCGGCGAAGTCCAGCGGATGCTTGCCCTTGGCCTTGTTGTAGAATGTCCCGAACGCCGCCTTCTGGGCGTCGGTCATCTGGTTGATTTGCTGCGCGGTGTTCTGGTCCACGTCCTTTGCCAGTGCCTTGGCGGCCAGTTCGGCACCAAGAATGTCGTCGGCGATGGCCTTGGCGTTCTCGCGGCCCCGGCGCACGCGCCATTGTTCGTTGACATCCTTGGCCTCGCCCAGCCAGCGCCGGATGCGGGCGACGAAACGCTGCCACCAGCTTTTCCCGGCAAGGATCTTGTCCTCGGCCCAGCGCCGGGCGGCCTCGATCCCGGCCGAGCCTGCGCCCTCGATCGCCTTGCGGTTGCTGTCCGTCGTGGCGGAGGCCAGGGCCAGCGCCTTGCGGAAATGCTCGCCCACGATCTTGAGTCGCTCGTCCGACCAGAGGCGGATTTTGACCGACATGTCCGCCAGCGTCATTTCGCGCGGTTTGTCGTTCTGGTCCCGATCGGCGCGCGGGGGTGCCGGCGTCATCACCTGATAGATTTCGCGCTGCGCAAGCGCGCGATAGGCGTCCTGCTGCTCGGTCCGCGCCTTGGTCAGTTCGGTCTGCCGCTTGTCACCGGCCCGCTGGTAGTTGGTGATCTGCGTGGTGACGTGTTCGCGGAACCAGGCGACGATCCTGTCGCGGCGGGCATTGACGACGGTGGGGTCGTTTTCGCCGGCGACGGCCGTCTGGCGGCGCAGCGTTTCCTCCTCGGCCGCTTCGGCCGCGCCGGCGATGGCGTCCGAGGTCTTCTGGCCCTCCTCGGTGACGGTCTTCTTCACCTGGACGGCCTGCTTGCTGACCGTGTCGGCGGCCTTGGTCTTGGCGTCTTCAAGTTCCTTGCGGCGCCTGGCGACCATCTCGTCCAGCTCGGCGCCGCTGATCCCGGCGGCGTCGGCGATATCCCCGAGGTCGCCGGTCAACGCGGTTTTCAGCCCGTCCAGCATGTCGGAGCAGATATCGGGAAAGTTTCTGAACAGCGCCTCGCCCGGAAAGGCCTTCTTGCGCAGCCGGACAAGGATGTCCCCGGCGGTATCCTGGGTGTTCGCCATCAGCCGCGCGACAAGTTCGCCGATTCTGGCGCGGTTCTCGGGGGTCGTGCCTTCGGCCTTGAACGGGCCGATATCGGGCGCGATGACCTCGGGTCCGCGGCCCTTGCGATCGGCCGCGTCGCCGGTCCGGGTCAGCGTTTCAAGCGCGAACCGCACGCGCCGCTGTTCCGGGGTTTCCGTCTGGTTCTTGATGTCTTCGGCCGAGGCGCCCGGCGGAAGCTGGGCCAGCGTCTTGGCCGTGGGGGTAATCAGAACCTGGAACAGGTCGGGATCGACCGGCCGGACGCCCAGCGGCGGCATCGTGCCGCCGATCTTCTGCCCCTCGATCTCTCGTTCCGGCGAGGCGCTGAGGGCAATCGACTGCTGGTCCGGCAGGCGCTTGCCCGAGGCGGCGAGCACCTTTTGCGTATGTTCGGGAACCGGGTTCGGCGGCGGCGGGGCGGGCGGGGTCGTGTCGATCTCGGGCGGCTTCGGGACAGTGTCGACGGCGTCCTTGGTCATCCCGTCGCGCGCCGCCGCGTTGCGTTTTTGCGCGCCCGAGCCGACCCTTGCCAGCCGGGCCGCGCCTTCCGCCGGCACCTTCACGTCCGGTTGCGGGATCGCTGCGCCACCGGCACGGACCTGCCCCTGCCAGCGGCGGACGATGGCGCCTGGCGACGGTCCCTGATTTTCGCCCGATGCGGGTGCGGGCGGTGCGCCGGCGGGCTTTGGCGCGCCTTCGGGCGGGGCGGTGGGCCGCGCGGCCTCGGGCAGGGGCGTTCCCCCCTGGGGAAAATCGGGCATCGGCACCGGCCCGGTTGCTCGCGGCTTCTCCTCGCCCTTCAAAAGCGCCGCGTCCGACCCGCCGGGCAACGGCGCAAGCGCGCGGGGCGTGGCCGTCGCGGCGGCGCTTTCGCCAGTGGCCGCCGGGTCGCCCCCCGTCTCGGTCGTCGTGGGCGCCCTGGCCGTTTCGGGCCGCGCCGGGATCATGGCGCGCGGATCGGTCGCCCCCGCGGCGGATTCGGGACCGGCCGATTCCAGCATGTCCAGCAGAATGACCGCAAGTTCGGTCCAGCGATCCTCGTCTGCCGCAAGCGTGGACCTGTCATCGGGCGCAGGGGATTGGACGCCGCGCTTTGCAGGGCCGGCTGGCAGGGCCTTGGCGGCAGGTGGGGCGAAGCTGTGCGTCATCCTGCCCAGTCCCCCTCGCCCGAGCCGAATTCGATTTCCAGCCGCTTGTCGAGCCAGGGCAGAAAGCCCGGATTGGCGTCCAGCCCGGTGCGGCGGATGTCAAAGTCGATCGCATCGGACGGCAGCCGGACGCGGACCAACCGGGCGCCGATCCCGATCTCTCCCGCAATGCCAAGAAGGCCGGCCAGCGCCCCCGCATCAAGCGGCCGATCGATCATTTCCGCCAGCGTGGCGACCAGCACCGCCGCGCCCCATTCGGGCAGATGCCAGGAACAGTCCTCGGCCAGGGCGGCTTGGAATGTCTCGATTCGCGCACTCAGGTCGGTTCCGGTCAGATCGCGGGCGGCGGTCGCGATGGCCGCGCAGAAGTCGCGCCGCGCCCAATCCGGGACAGGGCCGAGCGGCGCGGGAGGGCGCGGAAATTCAGGCGCAAGCACGGCTGACACGGGATCGTCCGGCGCCTTGCTGATCGTGGCGAGCATGGCGGACAGCGCCTCGCCCTCGGATACGCCGATGCGCCACAGGGCTTCGGGCATCCCCAGGCGCACTGCCAGCGTCACCAGATAGACGAGGCCGCCCCAACGGGTCGGGATGAGGTTGGATGGCGGTTGCGCCCCGGCCCCGATCCGTTCCGGCGGGGGGGCGGTCTTTAGGTCCGGGATGGTCTGACGGGCCGGGGCCGGATTGCCAAAGGGCAAGGTCGTGCGCTTCGCGGGCGGGCGCGGGACGAAAGCCTTTGCCGCCTGCGCGGCCGCAGGATCGGCGGCGGTGCCGGGCCGCAGGATCGGGTAGGGATGCGGCGCGCCGTCGGGCAGGGGGTCGGGGTCCGGCGCGCAGGCTTCGGGTTGCCGCCGCGACGGGCTTGTTTCGTCGCGCGGAGGCCGCGCCGGATCCGCGCTGTCAGAGGGTCGCTGATGCGCGGGCGCATCCCGCGCGGGGTCGGCTTCGGCCTGGTGTGCCGGGGCAGGGCCTTGCGCGCCCGTCCGTTCCGTAGCCGCCAGGATCCTGGCCCGGATGGCGGGCGGCAAGGCCGTGGCGGAACGGGCGACAAGCATGTGCAACCCCGACGGCGGCAGGGCCGAAACCACCTCGTCCATAACGCCTGCGTCGGCACAGTGGCCAAGCGTGGCGGCAATCACATCGGCCGGTTCGGCCAGCAGCGTCCGCGCCAGGCCGGGCAGGTCGTCGGCGCATCCTTCGGGACCAGGCTCGCCCCGCAGCGCGGCGATCAGCGCGGCCCCGTGCCAGGCGCCCGCGGTTGGCCAGATCCGCGCCTCGGCCGCCGCGGGCGGCGGCGGCGAGGCGGGATGCGCGATAATGGCAATGTCGTGGATATGGGCGGCGAGATCCTGGCCGATCTGCCGCGCAAGATCGGCTGCATTGCGGATCTCGGGGCCGATGCGCAGGCGGATTGTCAGGCTGCGGATGCGGATGACGGCCGCATCGCCGTAAATGGCGTCCAATTCGCAGGCCATCGCGTCAAGCACGGCCGGAAGAAACTGGCGTTCGACCACCTTTTGGACGGCGCCCGCGCGGTTCTGCGCGCCGCCGGGAAGGCGCAGCGACAGCGCAAGCGAACCGACGGCAAGCGTGCCCATGGCCTAGCGCCGGTCGGCGACCCTGCCGGCGATATCCCTGATCGCCGGGACGCTGAAGCCACGCCCGCGCAGATGTTCGTTCAGCGCCTTGCGGACGGCCGAGGTCGTCGCGGCTTCCTTGATATCCGCGCGGATGAAGGGATCATCGTCGGCACGCTCGCTGGCAACAGCCGTCACGGCATCGCCCACCGCCTCTAGCGTGCGCAGCGCGACCGTATAGATCAGGCCCACGGCCTTGTCGGCGGCAGCGGCATCCAGGTTCTCGTCCTCCATGAGTTCGGCGCGGACACGCCTGGCCAGCACTTCGGGATCGCGTCCAAGAAGGTCGTCCACCGTGGCGACTTCGGCCCGGCCAAGCGCCGCGAGCGTGGCGTCAAACACCGCCCCGTCGCCCAGCGGCTTGAGATCCGCAAGCGATAGTTCCGCCCTGATTTCCTGCATCATCTCGACGGCCGGTGTCCGGGCCATGATCCGCGTCGCGTCAAGGCGCGCTTCCAGATGGCGGTCGATCTTGGCCGAGAAGGCCGGGACAAGCGCAGCCGGGGCGGCGGGCGGCGGGAAACCGTTCGCGGACTGGAACCCGCCCCAAAGTCCCGCCTCGGAAAGCAGGGACTTGAAGGAAACGACCTCTCCGCCCCCGATCTTCAGCTCGCTGTCGTTGGTCCAAAGCGCCGCCTGGATGGCCTTCATGGCGGCCGGATCAAGCCGGGTGTCGGGGGTCCGCGCCACGCAGCAGATCCAGCTGGCCAGCCGCGTTGCCGTGACATCCATCGGCGCGATGCCGAAAAGGCCGGCCCAATGGGTCAGAAGCGGTCCGGTCAGGACATGGCGGCGGCACGCCCATTCGTCGAAGCACAGGATGCGGCCCTTGCGCGTGACGGTGACGCGGCCAAGATGGATGCCATGGTGGTTGTCGCAGCAGCGCGGGCCGCGATAGTTGAATTCGCGGCACCATTCCTCGAACAGCATCCGAAGGCAGCGTTCGGCCTGCGCCGCACCGGGCGCGGTCAGGTCGATCTTCCACAAAATGCGCCAGGCAATCCAGGACACGAGCGCGGCGATGGCGGCACGGGTGGGGTCCGGCTTGTCCGGCGGATCGTTGCAGGGCGCGGTGCCCGTCAGCCCGCGGAACCAGCCCCAGATCGCGGCCAGAAGCAGCGTGCGCGCCGCGCAGGCCGGGCTGGCGTCGAAGGCCCAGCCCTTCATCAGCGTGCCGCAGTCGGGAACCCGCAGCGGCCCGCGCACGGCCTCGACCCGCGCCGACAGGGTGATCGCGGTCCCCCCCATGGCTTCGATGCGGTAATCGATCTCGTGGGATGCGCCCCCGGCAAGCGGCGCAAGATCGACGGTAAAGCGGCGGTCCATGCGGCCGTTCTGCCCCAGATCGCTTTCGGACAGCGACAGTTCCATCAAGGTCTCGATCCGCTTCTCGACGCCGGTCTCGTCCCGCGTCCTCAGGAAGCCGTGGCCGAGGGAGGGGGTCAGGATGACGTCGATGCGGCGTGCGGCGGCGTTCTGGAACGTCATGCCGGTGGATTGTCCGGCAACGCTTGCGACCCTCTCGCTCTGGCTTTCCAGCATGTTGCCGCCCGCGTCACGCAACCGGACTTCCATCATCACCGACGGCGCCCCCGAAACGGCGGAATCCGGGTCCGCGACGGGCGCCGGCGCCGCCTGACCGGCGGCGGCAAGCATGTCGCGCAACGGGCCGATCCTGGCGCAGAACCGCTCGATCGCGCCAGGCTCGGACGGACAGGGCGGAGGCACAAGGCGCAGCCGCGTCGTCTCGCGCATGGCGCCATGGCGGCAGCCTCCGGGAAGCGTCGCGCAGGGATCCTCGAACACCCGCCGGGGATCCTCGGGGCATTCGACGTATTCCAGCATCAGGCAGGCCTCGACCGGCCCGTCCGGGCGGTCGCAGGGATCCTCGCAGGGACCGGTGCCGGCCCTTAGGAGTTCGCGAAACTCCTCGCTGCAAATGTCGATCAGCTCCCGCTCGCATACGGTTGCGGGGCATTCGACGACAAGATCGTCGCCGCAGCAACTCAGCCCGTAGCCGGGGCAGATGGTGAAGGCGCGGGCCTTGGCATCCCACTGGACCGACAGGCCCCAGACCACGCCGCTGCCCAGTGCGCGGTTGGTCAGCCGGCGTTTCATCTGCCAGTAGGACTGCTCGCGCTTCATGTCGGCCTCGGACAGCACCATGCCGTCATAGAACTCGGTCCGGCGCAGGCCGCCCTGAAGCGCGCCGGGAACGCAAGGCGCGAAGATGTGCTTGGAGCCGGTCATGGTTTCACTCCCCTACGGCAAAATTGCAGTGGCAGGATTCAATGAGCCGGGGCGGACAGCAGGGCTTGCAGGGCTGGGGCGGCGGGCAGATCGCATCCGGCAGGCAGGTAAGAAACGAGCAGAGGAAATCCTCGAGGCATTCGCGAAGGTCGATCTCGTCGCCTTCCTCGCGTTCGCAAAGTTCGTCGCCCACGCAGCGCAGGAAGTCGCAGAACGAGACCTTGAGACAGTCGCGGATGCGCCAGCGGGTTTCGCAGGAGATCGAAAAGATGCTGACGCAGCCTCCGTCATCGTCCCGGCGTGCGGGCGGAAAGGCGCGGGCTTCTTGTCCACCGCAGCCGCAGTCGCACGACGACGTGCCGCCGCAACCGCAACCGCACCCGTCCGCCGGGATGCCCCCGCAGCCGCAACCCTGCCGGCGGCTGGGCGGGAATGTGGTCCCGACCTGCAAGGCGGTTGTCCGGCCGCGATTGGGACTGGCCTTCGACCAGGCGCGGGTTCCAGACAGCGGGTTTGGCTCTGAAATCATGCGCGGCCCGACAGGCCGGATCGAACCGGGGTCGCCGGAATGGGCCAGCATCGCCAGCCGGGGTGGATTGAGGCTGCGCTGACGCATGGCGTATCTCCTGATGTCCGAGGCGGTCTGGGGGGCCGCGATGTATTCGTATTCGCCGGGCGCCGTGGCGACGAAGGCGACGGTCTGGGCGGCCGGGATCGTCACGACCGGCACAGGCTCGGGCTTGGGCGGATCTCGGGACGCCTCCCACCGCCGCCAGATTGCCGAGCCGGCCGCACCCAGCGAAAGGAAATGCACCATATGCGGCGGTTGCATCACACCGTCGGCGTTGTAGGCGTGATAGACCGGCGCGCCGTCGTAAACCGGATGGGTGATGGAACTGATCTCGAGCGATTCAAGGATGCCCTTGGTAAAGGCCTTGCGGATGACGCCGGCCTCGCCTCGGGAAAATCCCAGATTCTCGAGCCCGCCGCCGTCACCGTCGCGGTCCTGTTCGGCCTTGCGCGTGGTCCCGGAATAAAGTTCCAGCATCGGCACGGTGCCCCGCAGCCCAACCAGCGCGGCCTTGCCGCCAAGCGATGCGCCGGCCAGCGCAAGCCTGCCCAGGTTCGTCAGCATCTCCAGGCCGGCATTCATCCGGGCCTCGGCCTTCTGCCGGTCCGCCATGCCGGCGGGATCGGCGCCCCTGGCGGCGGCGCTTGCGGCGGACGCACCGGCTTCGTTCACGGTCTTTCCTGTCTCGGCCATGGCGTCACACTCCCAGCGGATGCATGGTCAGGCCGTCGCCAGCATTGTCCTGCCCAAGACAGAAGCGCCACGAGAGATGGCGCGGGCGCAGGCGGCGCAGAAGCGGGTCGACCACCGGATCGGCATTTTCATGGGCGAACAGGTGATAGCGGCCGCCCGCAGCCAGGAAGGCGCTGGCGACCGCGATGTAGATCGCCGGACCGTCAAGGTTCGCCTCGCCCAGGATTTTTTCGGAATAGCTGGCCTTGACCGCCTCGCCAGCCGGATGAATCCAGCCATCCCTGGTCAGTTGCCGCAGGCCGAAGCTGGCCTCGTCATCCAGGGTCTTGGCGTCGATCCTGCTGCTGAGATGCAGGGCGAATTGATGGCGTTGCCCGTCAAGCCTGCGAAAGGTGATCGACGTGATCTCGGGGCCGCCGATGTCGGGATCGACCTCGGCCAGGATCCCGGCAAGAAGATACTGGATGACCTCGGTCGACAGCAGCACCTGCGAGGCGCAGCCATAATCGAAGTCCTGGATGGCGATCACCTCGTCGGGATGGTCGGCTTTGACGGTGGCGTGAAAGCATCCAAGGTTAAGCCATTCGTTGTCATCGCAACGGCATCGCTCGCGGAGCGGCGGGGTCAGCGCGGCCAGAAGGCCGGTTGCGCCGCCGGTCGTGGCGATGGCGTTATCGATCGCCTCGCTGGCCGGGAACAGACGGTGCCGGGTCAGCGTCTTCGCCTCGTCGGCAAACATCAGGCGCAACTCGAATTCCTCGGTGATGCGGCCGAACTCGGCCTGCTGACCGCAGGGATCGCCGCCGTTGCATGGCCCCGACCTGCTGCACCCGCAGCCGCAGTCGTCGTGGCTGGCGCAGGGGTCCGGCGGCACCGGCTCGGGCGTGCCGCCGCATTCGGCATGACGCATCGCGACGCACAGTTTGACGCGGTTCGCCTCGTCCGGCTTGCATGGATTGTTGTCCTGGTCGCGGAACTTGTAAGCCTGCTGGCGGAACCAGGCGGCCACATCGACGCATTGGTCGAAACCGACCACGATCTCGCGCCCGCAGGCGTCGATGGCAGCGCCCCGGCCGACGCGCAGAAGCGTGCCTTCCGGTTCCAGGACCGACAGCTTCAGCCCGCACAGGATGCCCTCGCCGTGCAGCCTGGCGTTGTGGAAGCGCATCTTGCCGGCGTGGTATCGCTGTTCGTCGACATAATCGGCAAGCCGCATCTCTTTGCCGTGGAAATAGTTCACCCGGAAGAAGCCGGCGGGCAGGTCGCAATGCGCCTCTCCGCAGTCCCTCATCCGGTTCAGATCACGCCATTTGGACATGTGCGTCTCCTTGCGGTCGGAATTCGGTCACGGACCCGCCCCCCAGCCTGCCGCCAAGCCGGAAGCCGCCCTCGGCAAGATTGCCGGGTTGCGGACGGTCGCCGGGCGGCGCGTCGGGGTCGCAGGTGCAGGGTCTGGTCCGGCCGGGGCCGGGGATGACGATGGCGCCGACGGTCGATCCCATGCCGATGCGCTGCGCCCCGGCGCCGCCGGTCTTCAACGCGTATGCGGTATGCGCGGGCTTCATGTCGTCGATGATCTTGCGAACCGCCGAAAGCTCGGTGCGGCGGTCCGCACGGCTTGGCAAGGTGACGCTGACCGAGAAGCGGTGCGCCAGCGCACGGTTCAGCGTGACGCCGCCCAGCGGCGCCACGCCCAGCGCGCCACGCGCGCCAAGCTGGATCGGTTCGGGAGGGCGGTTGCGGAAATCCTCGACGATGCCGACGGCGTTGCCGGTATAGATCTCCAGATAGCGGCGCAGCGCGGCGGGCGTGCCCCGTCCGGCCTGAAGGCTCGCGCCCTCGATGACCAGCCTGCGGCGGCGTTCCATCGGCCAGGAAGGATCAAAGGCAAGGTCCAGCCAGCCCGCGACGAAGGCCAGCCAGTCGGCATCGGCGGCGCGGGGGTTCATCAGGCGCGAGATGCTTTCGAAGGCGGCTTCGGCTTCGGTGAACTGGTCCTCGAACAGCGACAGGAACCGTTCGAGGAAGCTGCCGCCGGGCGGTTCGGCCTGGGCGTCGCGTTGGGCGAAAAGCGGCGGCAGCCAGTCAAGCAGGCTGTAGCGCGGCGCGGTGATGCGCAGCGAGCGGATCACCGGCGTCGCGGTCGCCACGGTGGGCGGACCGACCCGGCCCGGCGGCGGCAGGCCCCGTCCCGTCATCCTGACGCGCAGCCACAGATAGCGGCCCCGGTCCGATGCCACGGGTTCCGGGAAGATCGCGTTGGTCCAGTTGGCTGCCATGGCCGCGCCGTCCAGCGGTTCCCACAGGAACAGGGTGCCGGTCGCGGCGTCGGCCCAGGCGGCGGCCATGATCGTGGCGCCGTCGTCCGAGATGACCGAGATCGTAGCGCCCCGTGGCAGCGGCCCGTCGGTGGGCAGGGCGCCGCGCAGGATCAGGCGACCGGGCGCGGCCTCAAGGGTGACGGTCGCGGTCGAGAAGTCGCCCGCGACGGGCGCGGTCAACGTGACGGCGATATCGTCGTCCAGCGGCTCGACCAGTTCGATGCGCGCACTGGCATCGCCGTCCCGCGCCTCGATGACATCGGCCGGGCCTAGGATCGCGGCAAGTTCGGGCGGAAGCGCAAGTTCGCCGGGTTTGCCATCGGTGCGCGACGGCCAGAGGGCGGGCGCTGCGGGGAAAAGAAACGGCAGCTCGGACGGGCCGTAGGGCAGGGCAACCCCGTCCCGCTCGATCAGCGCGAGGGATGGCGGCGCGGCGAACAAGGCAGCGGCGCCCGTCGCGGCGACCGTCCAGTTGGCGGCGGCGACGGCGGCGACCGTGGCCATCGCCTCGGCCCCGGCAGGGGTCGTCAGGCGAAGGGTGTCGCCCGCGCGCAACCGGGCCGCCGCAGCGCGCGGCAGGGTCAGCGTGTCGGCATCGACAGGCCCGCTGCCCGCGAGGCTGGCGATGACAGGCAGGTCGCGGACCATGCGGCCCAGCCGCCACAGGGACCAGAGCGCCTGATCCGAGAGGACCAGCCTGTCAAGCGCCTTGCCGCGCCCGTCCGCGACAGCGCGCGGCATCGGGATCGGCCGTTCGGGCGCCCAGGCGCGCAGGCGCGTGTCCGCCTCGTTCGCGGCAAAGGTCTGGACCTCGATCGCGGTGCCGGGCGGCGTGTCGGCGTCGATCTCGATCCGGTGCCAGGCAAGGTCGTAGATGCCGCCGTCGATCGGTCCCAGGATCAGTTCCGCCTCGGCCCCGTTCCGGCGGGGGGTGGGCGACCAGCCGGCGGGCAGCCCGGCCTCGTCGAACCAGCCGAGCGCGGGCAGCGGGGCGCCGTCGCGGGTCATGTGCCACAGCATCGGGCGCAGCGGGTCGAAGATGGCAAGCGTGCCGTCGGCAAAGATCGTCAGCGCCAGGGGCCGCGGCGGCGGCTCGGTGGTCCAGGGCGTGTTCGTCATCGGGTCGAGCGTGTCGAGGACAAGCGCGCCACAGGACCGGAATCGCCGGGAAAAGACGTGGATCATTCCCGTGCCCGCGTCGGCGACGAAGACAGAGCCGTCCGGTGCGATGGCGGCAAGGGTCGGAAGCCTCAGCCCCTCGTCGAGGACCGCGATGACCGCGCCCTGTTTCGGGTCGATGATCTGCACCCGCCCATTGCCGGCATCGGCGACATAAAGCCGCCCCCGCGCGTCAAAGGCGACGCCTGCCGGCGCGCGGAAACGGCCGGACGACGCGCCCGCGCCGCCAAGGCCCGGAACCGGGCCGAAGCCGCCGTCGCACGGCCGCTTGCGCAGAACCTGCCCGGTTTCCGGGTCGGCGCGGTAAAGATACCCGTCAGGCCCCGCGACCGGGGCAAGGGGCAGCCAGTCGGCGGCCAGTTCGGGCCGCGCCAGCGGCGCAAGCGCCAAGCCGCCGCGCGCCGGATCCCACGTTGCACCCTGGCCCGTAGCGCCTGCCCAGTCATGCGGATAGCGCAGCATGGCCCAGAAGCCGCCGTTCGGGTCGAGACCGGGGCGCAGCCGGCGGACAAGGGGGGATCCGGTCATGGCGACCCCACCACGGTTACAAGCAGCCCGTCGGGATCGACGAAGACGCATTCGTCGGGCATCAGCACGATGCGGTCGGTGTCGGTTTCGTCCTCGGGGCGCGGGCAATTGGTGATGCGCACCTTCTCGCGCCGTTCGACGCGCCAGGAAAGCTGACGCGCGGCGCCCGAGGGCGTAGTGCCGTCCACATAGCCGTCCAGCCCTTCGACGCGCGCCACACCCGGCACCCCCATCGCCTCGGCCACGAGGTCGGCGTGATGCAGCGGCGCGCCGAACGGGTACCCCGTTCCGTCCACGCCGCCGGTCAGGACGTGAAATCGCGTGCGCAGCCGGTCCATGATGGCCTCGCGCAGGACTGTCTCGGAATAGCCCGGCATGGCACGCACGGTGATCGCCATGTCGAAAAGACGCACATATTGCGGACCGCTGACATGCACTTCGGTGGTGATGAGTCGCAGCGTGTCCAGATGCCGGGCGACGGCGGACAACTCGCCCTCAGTCGGCATCGGATAGGGGCCGGGGCGGTCGGGAACGGCGATCACGGTCAGGGCGCCGGGCGTCTCGGTTCCGAAATCGATGCCCGAGGCGTCAAAGCCGCCGACTTTATGGCCGATCGGATAGGGCAGGTGCCGTGCAACGACCTCGGCGCGGGCGACCTCGACGCCGGGCGATTCAAGCGCGGTCTCGCGAAAGTCCGCGGCGGTGACGGCGCGCCCGCGGCGGCGAAAGGCGGCGGGGGCGCGGCGCTTGGCTTCCTCGACGGTCTCGGCCCGATGGCCGCCCCGCGCGGGCGTGACGTTGAACGCGCCGTCAATCGCTGCGGGCAAGGCGTCGGGCTGCGCGACCGCGCCGGTATCGACGTTGCCGTCCGGCCCGCCGCCGTGGCGATAGCGTTCCGCCACCACCACTTCCGTCGCGAAAGGCGGCCGTCCGGCAAAGCCATCGCCGAAAAGGACAAGCCCGGCCTCGGCATCCAGCACATAGACCGGATCGTTCGGCCCGGCATCGTCGAAGTCGGACACCCGCCGCCAGGACAGGTATTCTGGCAAACGGTTCGGATCGCGGCTGACCAGCCGCAGGCTGTCCGGGTCGAGGTTGGTGTTCGTCAGGGTCATCGTCTGCGCCGAAAGGCCGGTGCCGCGGCCAAGACGCTCACCGACGACGGTTTGCAGGTTCGTCGCCGTCATCGTGTTGAAGCCCAGCGAGCGGATGCGGCTTTTTGGCGGCAGCGCGAAGGTGACGCTGATCCAGCCGCTGACCGGCACTTCCGCGGGCGTGCCCGCCACCGGCGTCTTGATCTGGTCGACCAGCGGATGCGGCATGTCGGGTTCGACATCGATCCAGGCATCGGCGGGGACCGGGCCGACCCGTTCCGGCACGTCGAAGCGTATCGTGCCCGAGCGGGTCCAGCCATCGGTTTCGTCCGACAGGACGGTCAGCGGCTGCCAGCTTCCCGCCGGCTCGCCGATGGCGGGCGGGCGGTAATAGTCATAGCGGGCCAGCGGCGGACCTTCCGGCAGGGCATTGGCGACAGTAAGAGCGACGCCCCCAGCCTTGACCTGAGAGTCCGGGTCGGCCTCCTCGTCGCCGTCGAGTTGCAGATGCAGGCTGGCCCGCGCGCCAAGGAAACCGGCGGAGTGGATCGGGTTGAAGGCAAGGCCCAGATAAAGGACGCGATGCGTTTGTTCCTCGGGCCTGAGGAAAAGGCCCACCGGCTGAAGCGGCATGTCCTTCAGCTTGGGTTTCTTGCCGTCCCAGGCAAGCGAGAAGCGTTCATCGACATAGGCGACCGGATCCGCGTTTCCGGCGGTGGGGCCTTTGTCGTCGGGACCATTGATGTCCAGAAGCTCGTCCCGCGCCGTCACCAGGGCGGCCAGCTGCACCGGCAGGACATCGAGGTCGCGGTCGGTCTCGAAAACCGGGGCTGCGCCGCCCGGACCCTTGCCGTTGATCCGACTGCCCGCCGGGACCAGCACGCCCTGAGCCTCGCCGGGCTTGGCCAGCGTGAAGGCGATGCGGGTCCGGGCGGCGCGCGCCGGGGCCAGCGTCACGCCCACCAGCCGCAGGAATTCGACATAGGTCTTTTCGGGTACCCGGTTCAGGCGATAGCCCAGCTGTTCGGACAGATGCGCGAAAAGCTGGATCAGGGCGATGCCGGGGTCAGACGCATTGTGATCGGTCCATTCCGGCGCGACGATGGGGATGCGCTCGCGCAGCATCGGCTCGACGGTGGCAAAGGTCAGGTCGGCGACGGTGGGAGGGG
The DNA here is from genome assembly GCF_900188295.1 of Paracoccus sediminis. Taxonomy (GTDB): domain Bacteria; phylum Pseudomonadota; class Alphaproteobacteria; order Rhodobacterales; family Rhodobacteraceae; genus Paracoccus; species Paracoccus sediminis. The sequence goes on along the minus strand of NZ_FZNM01000006.1, from coordinate 187,694 downwards.
TCAGCGGCATGGCTCAGTCCGCCTCGGTCAGGTAGAAGGGATAGACGAGGTTGAAGAAGGCATTGGAGCGGCGGACGACATAGTCGATCTCGATCCGCATCAGGTTCGGCTCGTCCTCGGCAGCAAGGGCGGTCACACGCTCGACAGTGATGCGCGGTTCCTGGTCGATCAGCGCGTTGCGCACCGCCTCCTCGACCCGGCCGTGGGTGACGGCGCCGTTCGGCGCGAACAGGAACCGGCGCAGGCCGGCGCCAAAGCCGGGCAGCATGACCCGTTCGCCCGGATTGGTGCGCAGGATGATCTCGATGGCCTGCTCGACATCCTCCTCGTAGCGCGCATAGCCTAGGCGGCCGCCAACCGGGCGGACCGGGAAGGCCCAGCCGACGCCCAGATGCGGGCGGGGTCCGATCAGCCGGGGGTCGGCCAGTGCCATGCTCAGCCTCCTACCAGGACCGTGGGAAAGCCGCCCAGCACGATGCCGACGGCGTTTCCGTCATTCTGTTTGGTCTGGTCGAACATGCGCACGACCTCGGACCCCTCGGCCTTGACGGTGGCCGAGTGGGACATGAACTCGACCTTTCCGCCGACCGTCCCGGACGTGACCCCCGCCTGGCCGGCGGAATCGCCGGTGGTGGAAGGGATCGAATCCGCCTTGCGCACGACGTTGCTGCCGCCCGCCATGACCTTCGATGTCCCGCCCGCGTCGCTGATCTGGCCGATGGACGGATAGGGGATCGGCACTGTCACCGGACCGACCTGCGTCAGGCAGACATTCGGGAAGGCAAAGCAGATGCCGCCCTTGGTGGTGGTGATGGGCCTGCCCATGTCAGCCCACCTCCAGCGTGGCGGTCTCAAAGCGCGCATCCCATGGAAAGGTCGCGCGCCAGAGGATCAGGAATTCCCGCGCACCGCGGTCCATGACGACGGTGTCGGCCAGCGGCGTCAGGGTCAGCGGCGGGTCAAGCGGCGCGCCGTCCTGCGTGACGGCCAGCACCGGCGCCGCGGGGATGGTGACGGTCGTCACGACATCAGGCCCGGCCGGGGTGGTGTCCGTGAACCGCAGCCGGTCGCCGCGCGCGAACGCCTGCTGGCCCGCAAGCGGGCGGCCGTTCTGGAAGCCGTTGTCATAGCCGGCGGGCAGCTTGAACTGGTCCGCCTTGAACGTGTTCAGCTGCCAAGGGTCGTTCGTCGCCGCATCCCCGGCAAGCGCCAGACGCGGCGCGGTGCCGCGCGACAGCCAGCCGAAATTCAGCCCCAGGACCGGACCGAACCCCGCGCCTCGGTCGATCTCGACGGTGCCGAAGGGGCGGCGACCAGCACGGCGTCGATATCGGCCGCCAGCGCATCGCTGTAGGGCGGCGGCGGCAGGGGCGCGATGGCGGGATCGTTCACGACCGCATCAATCGCGGTGATCGCATCGACAACGACCACGTCGGGGGCGGGCTTCCAGACCGGGATGTCGGATTCATAGCGGAACGGCCCGGCGGCCGGCGCCCCGGCATAGGGCTTGTCCTCGGTCGCCACATCGCCCGGATTCACGGCGGCACCGGCAAAGGACAGCCTGGACCGCGCGACGAAGGTGCCGACCTCCTCGAAGGTGGTCGTGTCGTCCGCCGGATTGGCCGGATCGCCCTGGACATGCGCGGCCTTCTGCCCGACCGGCGCGCGGAATCCCCGCAGGAATAGATGCGGAAGCGCATTGTCGGCGGCCTGGATAATCATGCGTCGCTCCTGTCAGTTGAGGTTGATGACCGCGCCTGTCACGGTCACGCCCGAGGTGTCGATGACGATGCTGTTCGCGTCGTCCAGCTTGATGGTCAGGCTTTTTGCCGCGTCATCCATCAGGATCTGGATGCCGCCCTTGGTCTTGAGCAGAACCTTGCCCGCGTTCTGGGTATCGTCGAAGGTCAGCTCGTGGCCCCCGCGCGAGACGATGGTGCGGGTGTTATTCGATGACGAGGTGTCGGCATCCGGCGGCGGCGGATCCTGCGAGGACCAGAGCGCGCCCAGGATCACCGGATAGTCCTCGTTATTGTCGACGAAGCCCACGACGACCTCGTCGCCCTTTTCGAAGGGAAAATAGGCACCGCGTTCCTTGCCGGCCATGAAGCTGGCGGCGCGGGCCGGGGCGCTTTTCGACCGGACGTTGCCGCTGAGCCATTTGAGGATATAGCCCTTGTCGGTGATGTCCTCGACCTCGGCCAGGCGGATGCCGCGGATCTGGCCGGTCCGCATGGCGGCGTGGTCGTGGACCGCCGAGAAAATGCTGTGTCGTCCGCCGGTCATGCCGCGCCCCCCGGATAGCCGGCCGGGTCAAGCATTCCGGGGCGGCGCAGCGATGTCTTGGTGATGTAGCCTGCGGCGTTCAGCGTGTGGACGGTCTGGGTGACATACCAGATGCCGTCGAACGGCGCATAAAGACCCTGGAGATCGACATGGATGCCGGGCCGGATCGTGGTCAGGCCGAGGGTGGAAAATTCGGCCGTCAGGAAGCCACGGATTCCCTTGCGCATCGCCGCCGCCGCCGCAAGCCGCGCGCGTTCGTTATCAAGGTTCTCGACTTTGACGTTGATCGGGTTGACGGCGGGCCGGGCGTTGAAGAATTCGTTGCGCGCCTTCACGGCGTCGGTCGGCGCCTTGCCGTCGGGCGCGCTGTGCAGGTCGTTGACGACAAGCGCGCGGTCGGCGTCATAGGACACCTTCTCGTCGATCGCGCCGCGGTCTCGGGGAACGTTGCCCGATGCCGTTGCCTCGGTCGGGATGTCCCAGACGCTGAAGGCGGGCTTGAAATCGATCAGGTCGCGGCCCCAGACAAGCGTGACCACGGTGCCAAGGGTTGCCGAACGGGCCGGGATGAAATGAAAGGCGACGGGGCGTTCGACCGCCCCGGTCTGCTTGATCGGCGTGTCGTCATTGAAAGCGACGAAGGTTTCGAAGTCCATCCGCTCGGCCAGTTCGGCGATGAATTGAAGCCGCGTCTTGTCGGTCGGCCGGGTCAGCGAGATCGTTTCCGAGAAGGGCGATTCCGGCAGGGGCGCCATCCCGAGGTCGGGGGCGCCGTCGCCGAGTTCGCTCTGGACGATGAAGGTTTCGTGATCCTCCATGTAGATCATCGGCTCTTGCGGCTTGACCTTGAGGAGGCTCGAAAGATCCTCGCCCTTGAGCGTGACTTGCGCGCAGGCGGCCGACGGGAAGCTGAAATCGACCCCGGTGATGCGGGCCAGGATCATCGGCGTCCATGGCTCTTGCCCATAGCGGTAATCGACCCGGAAGACCTTGCCGAACGAGACCTCCTTCAGCGCGTTATAGCGCCAGGACGGGGCGGCCGGGCGGTTCGGGTTGGCCTTGTCGTGGCGCTGGTTGTTCAGCACGACGTCGACCACCGCCGTGCCCGAGGCGGGCAGCGTCACGACCGAACTGGCGATGTCGGGCGAAATCGGGTTGCCGTCCACGGTCAGCGGCTCGCCCTTGTCGGTGACGATCCGCACCTGCGGCGCGTGCAACGCCGTTCCGGGACGCTTGCCATCCAGAACCTTGGCGAAGTCGCCGTCCATCCTCAACCTCCCATGATACGACGGACGGTGTCGTATTCCTCGATCAGAAGATCCGAGATCAGCGGCCGCAGGATTTCGCGCAGGCGGGCGATGTCGTCGGCACCGCCAGGCTGGCCGGGCGGGGTGGCGGTGATTACCATCGGTTCGAAGGTGATCTCGGTGACCATGTTCTCGACTTTTGTCTGGGCCATCACATCCTCCTTAAAGCGCCGGGATCGAAAGCGTGGTGCCGGGGGCGAGAAGCCGGGGCCGGTCGTCGCCGTTGGCACTGGCGATAAGCTGCCACAACGAGGCGTCGCCATATTCCTCGGCCGCGATCAGGTCATAGCGGTCGCCCTGCCGCGTGACCCGCGTCTTGGAACGGTCGGGCGACTGCTTGTTGATCCGCTTGTACTGGACGTTGGCATCCTCATAGGCTTTCAGCTTGATCGTCACGCGGGCGCGCAGGATCTTGCCCTCGCTGTCGAAGATGCCGAACTTTTCCTTGAATTCGACCATCACGCCGGTAAACGTGGTTTCCTTGCCCCAGGCGAAGGTGCAGACCGGGGGGGCGTGCAGGTCGCTGTCGATGGCGACGTATTTGCGCAGCTTGTCCAGATCGTCCTTCAGCGATTCTCCCGAATTGGTGCGGTCCAGGAAAAGCTCGGCCTCGAGCGTCCTGGATTCGCCGCGCAGGAATTGCAGAAGCGGCGTCTGCAAACCGGGAACCGAGATTTCGGGATAGAAGATGTTCGTTGTCACCGTCAGTTCGCTGGGGTTGAACATGACCGGGACGCCCTTGTCCTTGGCATCCGAGGCGTTGGCGAGGGTGGCCATGACAAGTCCCATCGCGCGCTCCTACAGCCCGCCGACGGCGGCCGCGGCCCCCGCCGCGCCGCCCGCAAGCGCCGCGCCGCCGGCCAGGCCGACCAGTCCGGACAGCACCGAATTCAGGTCGGCCACGCCAGGGATCAGCGCCAGCGAAAGGCGCTCAATCTTTTCGGCGTGCAGTTCGGCCGTCTCGATCGCGACCGCGCCCGGTCCGCGTCCGTCGGCGGCGTCAAGCGCCGGGCCGCTGAGTTTGGCGGGCAGCGCATTGTGGAAGGTCCAGCCCGCGACCGGGAAGAACATGCCGGGCACGGTGCCGCCGACGCCGGGAATGTCGAACAGCTTGCGGGTGTCCATCAGGATGATGGTGCCGCTTTTGCGGGTCTTGCGCTTGCCGGTGATGACCTGGTGGTGCCAGTCCCAGAGATCGGTGTTGAAGGTCACGCCGCGCTTCATCACGATCCTGGAATAGGTCGCGCGGTCGAAGAATCGCAGCTCGGTGTCGTTCTGGCCGCCCTGGTTATAGGGGGTGATCGTGTTGACCGCCTCAAGCCCCTCGATCGACTTGAAACCGCCGGCCACGAACTGGGTCGCGGCCGAAAGCACCGCCGAACCCACGCTGCTGAGCACGCCGCCAACGCCGCCGCCGTTCGAATCCGGCGTATCCCACATGGTCACCATGAAGTTGATCTTCAGGACCGGCTGGAAAAGCGGGAAATCGACCATCAGGCGGCCTCCGCGCGTTCGATGACGCCGCCGTCGCGGCCGATGCGGAACTCGATGAACTCGGACGGCTGGGCCAGGGCGACGCCGATGGTGCATTCGACATGCCCTTCGGGGCTTTCCTCGACCGAATTGACCTGGACGAAGAACCCGTCCTCGGGCACCGCGCCCTTAAGCGCGCCCGAGGCGAAGACGCGCAGCAGATAATCGACCATCATCTGGTGGAAACGGATCCGCAAAAGGGGGCTGTTCGGCTCGAACACCATCGGCTGACCGATGACTTCGCAAGTGCGCGCGATGGCTGACAGGCAACGGCGGGCATTGACGAAGGACAGCGGATCGGCGGCGTCGGCCGGTCCCTGCCACAGCAGCGTCCGCGCCCCCCAGATCAGCGTGCCCTGTCCCGCGAAACCGCGCAGCAGGTTGACACCCGCGTCATAGGCGCGTGCGTTCTCGCGGTCACCGATGACGGTTTCCAGCCCGACAACGCCGGTCAGGGGCCAGTTTGCGGGGGCGACATGCGCGCCCTCGGCCAAATCGGTCGCGGCAAAGACCCCGGCGACAGCGCCCACCGGCGAGCGGAGATCTTCGGGCGCGCCCGGACTGTCCTGCACGCGCAGCCAGGGCCAGTAAAGCGCGCCAAGGTCCGAACCGCCGGTGGCGCGGGTAAGCCTTTCGCGCCAGTCGATGGCGCGGGCCACGGTCTGGCCCGCGGGCGGGGCAAAGATGGCGAACCAGCGCCAGCGTTCGCGTTCCAGACGCGCCAGGACATATTGCTGAGCCCACAGCATGTCGTCGTCGGAAAGGACGCGGCCATGGCCGGTGGCGGTGACGGCGCGGTGCGCCGTGGGCACACCCGATGGGGCGCGGCGGTCGCAGCGGCGGAAACAGGGATCGCCCTGGTTGCCCGGCGGCTCGTACCGGTCGTCCTCGACCATGATTTCGGCATCAAGGTCGGGAAGGGCGACCAGGGCCACCTCGTGCTGGCGCAAAAGAAGTTCCAGCCCGTGCCAGGCCGCAAGATTGTCGATGCCCAGCATCCGGTTCAGAAGCTGCTGCGGACCCAGCGCGTCGACCGATGAGGCAACGTTCACGATCCACAGCCGCCGCCCGCCATTCGCGAAATAGTCGCGCACCGCCTTGTCCAGCGTGGCGCCAGCCGGGGGCGGTATCGCGCCGCCGCTGTCGTCGGTGCGGAACTGCGCGACATAGCCCTGCCAGTCGTCCACGGCGCGCGCCTCGCCCACATGGCGCGGGCCGGCGATGCCGATAAAACCGGCCACATCCGTGCGCACCCGCGCGAATCCCTCGGCCCGCGACCGGGGGCGGCTGTAGACACCGGGGATCTGGTAGGACTGCGTCATCGCTCACGCCCTCACGAGATGTCCAGGCGGTCGTGGACGATGTCGACCTGCTCGACCGCGAATTCGTTGCCCTTGGCGCTCAGCGTCGGACCGGTGATCTTGGTCGGCCAGGCGTTCGTCAGCGTCCAGGTCATGGCCGGCGCGTTGCGGTCGTGCTTTTCGTTCAGAAGCTTGATGACGACCGTCTTGGTCGGCGGAAAGGTGGTTCCGCCGTCGCGCGCTTCCTTGCGCCATTCCCAAAGATAAAGGCTTCCGGTGATGCCGCGCTTGAAGATCACCGGCGAATACTTCTCGGTTCCTCCAAGCTGGCGCATCGCCGAGGTCGGGTCCGAGCCTTCGCGGTATTCGATCGGGACCGTTTCGCTGTCGAGGCCGCTGACCTCGGAAAAGCCGACGACTTCCTCGTTGTCGATCTCGACGATGAAGTTGAAGTTCGAATAGGGGTTCGGCCTTGGCGTTGCCATGGTTCAGTCTCCGGTTGCTGGGGCCTAGCTGCTCGATGCGGTGAACTGGCCGATCTTGAAGATGACGAACTCGGCCGGGGCGACGGGGGCGAGGCCGATCTCGCAGACCAGGCGGCCGTTATCGATGTCGTCCTGCGACATGGTTGACCGGTTGCAGGCCACGAAGAACCCTTCCTCGGGCGTCGTTCCCATCAGTGCGCCGGATTTCCAGACGCCAATCAGGAACGCGGTGATCGATTGCGTCACCCGTTCCCACAAGGCCTCGGAATTCGGCTCGAACACCACCCACTGGGTGCCGATATCGATCGAATGTTCGACAAAGATGAAAAGCCTGCGGAAGTTCAGGTATTTCCATTCCTGGTCCGAACTGATCGTTCGGGCGCCCCACATGCGGATGCCGCGCGGGGTCAGGTCGCGGATCAGGTTGATGCCGACGGGGTTCAGCACCTCTTGCTCGGCGGCGGTCAGGGGCAGCGCGACATCGACAATGTTGCGCACCACCTCGTTCGCGGGGGCCTTGTGGACTCCGACCGCATTGTCCGTGCGGGCATAGATTCCCATCGCATAGCCCGAGGGCGGAAAGCTTTCGATCCGGCCATTCGCGGTGTTCAGCGCGCGCAGCCATGGCGCGTAATAGGCCGCATACTTGCTGTCGTAATTGTTGCGATGCGCCTGGATCGAGACCACGTCTTCCGCGTCGACCGGCGCGTCCAGGACCGCGACGCGGTATTTCAGCCGCTCGCAATGGCTAATCAGCGCGGCCTGCACGGTTTCGGCGGTGACGCCCGGCACGGCGACCATCGAGATGTCGTCGCGTTCCGCCAGCGCCTCGATGCCGGTGCGGCGGCTTGGGCCAAGATCCTCGCCGATCAGCGACAGGTCGGTGATCGCGGTGCCGTTGTCGCCGTTTCGCAGCGATTTCGGAAAGCCGTCGGCGGTCGCGGGGGCATCGGCGAAATCGGTGCCGGCCCCGGCAACCGGGGTATCGACCTCGATCAGCTTCGATCCGATCTCCTTGTCGTTCAGCCGGTCGGCGAAATACTTCAACCCGGCATCGGTCGCGGTGTCGCTGTTCCAGGTCAGCCCCTCGAACGCCTCGGCCAGGACCGGCGTTCCGGATTCGGCGTCGGCCTGCCAGACGACCACGTCGATTTCGTGCACGCGCAGGAACATGTTGCGCCTTGCGGGATCGGGATCGAGGTCCAGGGGGGACGCCAGGGCCAGCGGCGCCGCAAGCGTGACGGTCCGCGCGCCGCTGTCGATGGCGGCGACCGTCGCTTCGATCTTGGCCGCGCCGGTATCGAATTCGACCTTTGCGCCGGTATAGAAGCTGGCGGTCGAGGCGACGGAAAGCGTGTCGTCGCCGTTCGCGGCGGCTTGCAGCCCTTCGAAGGCCGCCCAGTTCGTCGCGTCGACGCCGCCCGCCGGAAAGTTCCCTGCCGCTTCGCCCAGCCACAGCGCGCTGTGTGTCGGATCGACCAGCACGACCTCGGCATTGGCGAAGCCGCCGGTGTTCTGCACGGCGATCCTTTCGAATCCGCCCGCGCGGTTCGGCGCGGCAAGGCCGGAGACATCGTTGACATAGATGCGGCTGAAAAGACCTGCACCCGGTGCGGTGGCGACAAGGCGCGTCGGCGTGGCGGCCGGGGCCGCGGCGGCAAGCGGGTTGTCCACGGTGACATGGGCGCCCGGCGCGATGTCCTGCGCGGTCCTGACCTGCGCCAGCGTCACGTCGGTCGTGACGCCGCCCGAGGTGACGCGGATCTCGTCGCCGATCTGAAGCATCATGGCCAGGTCGTGCGGGATCGCCGTCGGTCCATAGGGGCCGGAACCGCCCGTCATGTCGATGGCAAAGGCCGCCGGGGCCGCGCCCAGCGCCAGCACCGTTCCCAGCGGATTGCCGCCGCGTGCGATCAGTTCGGCCGTGGCGCCGCCGCCTGAATGGTCCAGCCCGGCCGCACCGCTGCTGGTCGCGAATTCGACATCGCCATCGGCGATGGCCGTGATCGTCAGCGCCTCGGCCCCGACGGTGATCTGATCGCCGACCCTGAGGTTCTGCATTGCCGCCGGCGTGAAGCCGAGCGTCGTGTCCCCCGCATTGGCATCGGCGGCCAGCGGGATGGCCGCATCGACGCGGCGCCCGGCCGAGGCTGTCAGCGCGACCGGAGCCTTGTCTCGGGGCCGGAATTCGACCGACAGGCGGTTGCCGTCGTTGCCGCGATGGCGGGACCGGATGACCGGGCCTGCATCCGCAAGGGGCGCCGCGCCGAGAATCTCGATCCGGGTGTTTTCAGGCTCGAAGGTGACGCCGGCGGCGACGGGATTGGCCAGCACCGCCGAATTTTCAAGCGGATTGATCGAAACGACCGCCGACGCCAGCCGCTCGGTAAAGGCGCCCGTCGCCGTAGGGCGGGTGAAGACGCGCAGCACCGTTCCCGGCGCGACCTGGCGCAGCGTGTTCAGGCGCAGCGTATCGGTAGGGCCGCGGACGGTGACGCCGCGCGCCAGCCGGAAGATCGTGCCCTGGTCCATTGTCCGTCCCGCCGCGGCGGCGCCGGGGCCAAGCGTGCGGACGACATAGCAGCGGCTGCCGCCGTTCTCGAAGAACGCCTTGACCGCGTGGCCGAGGTAATCGCCCAGCCCGGAAGGCGATGTGACCGGGTCGCCGAACAACCGCCGGAACTGGCCATAGCTGCCGACGAAGGTCGGCTTGCCTTCCGGGCCGCTGCGGGCGGCGCCGACGAATCCGGCGGTCGAGGTGCTGACCCCCTGGATAGGCTTGCCGCGGAACGAGGTCTCCTGGATGAAGACGCCGGGGCGGAGATATTCGGGCATCGTATCGTCTCCTTGGCTATGGCTTCGCTAGGCCAACTGGAAAGTCACCCGCGCCACCGTCTGCGGGAGGATCGTGAAGTCCGGCCCGGCAAAGCCTGCCCCTGCGGTGGCGGGCAGGAAGCTGCCCGACAGGATCGGGCGGACCGCGCCGCCGGGAATGCGCGCCTCGATCGTCAGGGGCACCCGTCCCCCCGCGTCGAGCGGCAGCACGCCGGGCGGCAGAAAAAGGAACTCTCCCGCCGGATCGCTGCGCGTCAGACGATTGAAGGGCCGGCCCTGAAGCGCGATGCGGATTTCAAGGCCGCCCGCGCCCGTGCCCCGCAGCTTGCCGCGCACTCCGGTCGCGCCGGGCGTCGTCTCGGCGCCGGCGGTCGGCCACAGTTCCTGGTCGATCACCTGGGCCGGGACGGGCAGTGGCAGAGTCACCTCGGGGTCGGCGATCTCCCAGCGGATCCAGCCGGACTGGCTGCGCCGGAATGGATCGCGCCACAGGATGCGCCGGGTGCCCGCGGCCGCGCCGAGGAAACGGTAGCTGCCGTCGGCCTGGCGCGCGCCGCTGCCATCGGGACGCGGGGCGGGGCGGGCATAGCTTTCCGACAGCCGCACGGGCAGTTCTTGCGGCACCGGCCGCCCGGAGAAATGGTCGATGAAGCGCACGGCGAGCGAGAGGGTATGGGTGATCGTCATGGAACCGCCTCCAGTACCGCCTCGGCCACCGGCGCCGCGCGGGGGGGATCGGTCGGTTCAAGCGCGGCGACGCGGACGCGGTAGACGAGAGACAGCCGATAGCCGAGTTCCGCCGCGTCCCAGATGCGGTAATGCCCGTCGACGGGCAGCGTCTCCATGATGATCTGAAGCCCGTCCTCGGGCGACCAGACCGGCAGGCCGGGCGTCTCGAAAAGGCTGCCATGGGCCAGTTCGGCATGGTCATAGAAGGCCTGGAGGATGGCGCCCATCAGCCGCGCTTCGTCGCGCGTGGCAGGCAGGTCGCCGATCACGTCACCGGTGGCGCGCACACCCCAGGCGGTGACGAGGTAGCACAGTTCCAGCGGCAGCGGCTGGCGTCCCAACGAGCCGTCGGCCAGAACCCGGCGCGGGCTGCCGCGCATCTCGGCATTGCCGACGATCTGATACAGGAACAGCGAAACGAACGGGTCCGCCGTGTTGGCAAGCGAGGCGAAGGCCGCCGGCGTGACCACCCCGACGCCGACATTGGGAATGCCAAGCGCCCCGATGTGGCGGTCGAGCAGTTCGGCCAGCGTCTGCCCGGTATTCTCGATGACCCGCCAATCAGCCATGGCGCCTGCCCTGGTGCTGGATGCTCCGGTCTGCCAACAAGACGATTCCTCCGACGCGGTTGATGCCGGCTCACCCGAGTCATGCTGCCTGAGGGGAGGGGGTCGGGGCAAAGTCGCCGGTGGTTCAAAAACGGTTCAGGGCAGGATTCCGGCGTGCCACGCAGGGGGGCGTGGGATTTCCCGGCAAGGGGCACCGGGGCGGGTCTGGATCCTGATCGGCGGGTGGTCTGGATCGCAAGGCGAATGACATCCAGATCCCTTCGCAAGGCTTGCGCCGCCGGATTCGCGGCCGGGATATGGCGCGATCAGGAAAATGACGGCGCTGACGGGATCTGTATCCCCTGAACGCATCCCGTCATGGGATCGCTGCGCGCCAACGCCAACCGCTTATCCTGATCGGGGCATGTGGTCCGGGTCTTCATTTCCCCGGAATGAACCCTCGCGGTCATCCCCGCCCCGCCTGCGCGCGCTAGGATCAGTCCTATCGCTTGCGGAAAGGGCTGTCAGTGCGACTCGGTATGGACCTCGCCGCCGCGCCGACGATGCTCAGGTCGATCATCGAAAGCGCAATAGCCGAGATTTCCGACGCCGAGGTGGTGCATCTGCCCTCGGAAGGTCCGTTCGATGCTGTTCTGGTCTGCATGGATGTCCCCGATCCGCAGGCCTTGCCGGCGGTGCAGGCGGATCGGTTCGTCGTCGTCCCGCGCCGGGGCGACTGGCTTTGGGTGTTGAGGGCCGGAAAGGTGCAAAGAAAGATAGAGGACGTATCAACCGCGACGATCCGCGCCTGCCTGCGCCGCGATCCCCCCGAGGTGTCATAGATGCTCCGCGCACCGCCCCTGTTCGCCGCAACCCGCCCGGCCCCGCCCCCCGATCCGGTCGCGGCGGCATCTGCGGCATTGTCCGAGCTCAACGGCTGGCTTGCCGCGCGCATCCTTTCCTCCGGCCGCACGACCTTGCCGCCCGAACGGGCCGCGGCCGTCGAACGCGCCGCCGGCGCGCAGGCCCGCATGCGCGCATCGGGCAGACCGCATCTGCCGGGTCTCGACCGGGTTTCCGCGGCCATGGGCCTGGACGATGCCGAGCGCGACCTGCTTCTTGCCGCCGCTCTGGTCGAGGCGAGTCCCGAGGCGGCGCGGTTGATCGCCGTGATGGGCGAACCGGGTGCCTCGCGGCGGATGGTGCTGGGCCAGGTTGCCGCCCTGGGGTTTGAGCCGGCGGATTTCCTTGTCCGGCTCCGGCCCGATGCGCCGATGGTCGATTTCGGGCTGGTGGCCCTGAAGGGCGACGGACCCCTGGTCACGCGCGAACTGGCGGTGCCGCCAGACGTGACAGCGGCGGTTCTCGGCCTGCGCGGGGCCTCTGCGCTGCCGTTGCGCCTGATGAACGACGAGGACCGGAGCCGTCCGCTGCCGCCTGGGATTGCTGATCGCGTCGCGGCGCTGACCCGGATGCTGACGCTGCGCGAGATGCCGGGTGCGCCATTCATCATCGTGACCGGAACCGCCGACAGCGGACGCCGCGATATCGCCCGGCGGATCGCGGCGTCGCTGCGGCCGACCGCTGTCGAAGCGCCGCTTGCCGACCTGGCCGAGCCAGAGCGGCAAGCGGCCTTTCGCAGGACGGTTCGGATGAATGATGCCGTGGCCATCCTTGGCGACCCCCAGACGGCGGAGTTGGAAATGCTGCGCGCGATTCTGCGCGGTCTCGACAGTCCGGTGATCGTCATCGCCCCGGCCGGATCGTTTGCGCCGATTGCCGCGCGCGTCGACCGGGTGGCCGTTTCGCTGGACGTGCCGCGCAGCGACGTGTCAGAACGCGCCGAACTTTGGCGGCAGGCAATTCCATCCGTCGACGCGGAAGATCGTACCCGCATTGCCCAGCGATTTGCCTTCGGCCGCGCCGGGATCGGCCGGGCGCTCAGGCTGGCCGTGACGTCGGCGCGGATCGAGGGCCGCAGGATCCCGACCGGCGACGACCTGCTGGCTGCCTGCGACCAGATCAGGACCGCCGAGTTCGACGGCTCGGCACAGCGGATGACCTGCACCTTCCGCCGCGAGGACATCGTGCTGAGACGCGAAACCGAGGCCGAGCTGGACCTTGCCATTGCCTGGGCGCGACACGGCAGCCGGCTATTCGCGCAAGACGGGCCGGGCGGCGCGCTCGGGGCCGGCCACGGGCTTGCCTGCCTGTTCAGCGGGCCGCCCGGAACCGGCAAGACGATGGCGGCGCAAATCGTCGCGCGCCAAGTGGATTATGCGCTTTACCGCATTGACCTCAGCCGGGTGATCGACAAGTTCATCGGCGAAAGCGAGAAACGCCTGGCCGCGCTTTTCGACGAGGCCGAGCGATCCCGCGTTGCGCTGTTCTTCGACGAGGCCGACGCCTGCTTCGGCAAGCGCACCGAGCTTCGCGACAGTCACGACCGTTACGCCAACATCACCATCGACTTTCTGCTCCAGCGGCTGGAGAGCTTTGAAGGATTGGCGATCCTGGCCACCAATCTGGTCGGCAACATGGACGACGCCTTCCTGCGGCGCATCCGGGTCCGGGCCGAGTTCACCCCTCCTGGTCCACCCGAACGAAAACGGATCTGGGACCGGCTTCTGCCCTTGCCAGGGTCGCGTTCCGACGACATCGACATCGCCATTTTGTCGGATGCGTTCGAACTGGTCGGCGGCGAGATCAGGAATGCGATCTATACGGCGCATCTGCTGGCCGCCGGAGAACGGGAGGTTCTAGCCATGCGGCACTGCGTCAAGGGTCTTTGGCGGGAACTTGCCAAGATCGGCCGCCTGCCGGACCGGACGCGGCTTGGCGTCTGGCAGCATCTCGTGGCGGATGAAACCGGGCGATCGCGCCTTGCGGGCCGCTAAGCTCCAGCCCCCGCGCAGGTTTTTCGCCATGCCCGCCCGTATCCCGGACCACAGCATCGCCACGACCGGCGACCTGTTGCCATGTCACTGCGGCAGAGAGCGGTCCCCCAGGGCCTGCACTTCGTCACCATAGCGGGCCGCGCGGGCCCAGGCGTCGGCCAGCCGTCTAAGCCGTCTGGAAACGCTTCGGCTCTGTCCTCGACAGTTTCCCACCACAGGAATGCAGCCTAACTGCTGAAATGCAGGCTATGCTTCAACCTGGAACAATCATGGACTAGCGGCTGCGCCAGCCTGTCGGACCACCGCGATGCCGGGGCCGAACGGCAGCACGGGGGCCGACGCGGCGTCAAGCCGGACGTGACGGTGTGTCGGGATCATCGAATGTTCCTCCTGGACTGGCGGGTGGCAGGGCAGGTGGATCGGACAGGGTCTTTGGCGTGTCGGGGACCGTGGCTGCCAGATCGGCAAGCGACAGGCTGGTCAGAACGGCCCCGAGCTGCACCCGCCGTTTCAGGTTGGATCTGCCGAAATCAAAGGCCTTGCCCACGAAAATATCCTCGGGGTCGGTCAGGACAATGTGGCGGAAATTGCGGCCCTGCAGATCGGCGCATCCAATGATGCGGGCCGATTGCCCGGCAAAGAACAGATCCTGCGCCCGCGTCCCGATGCCGTCCATCGTGTCCGGCATAGTGCCCTGCTGCGCGAACAGATCGAACGCAAGGATCGCCGCCTCGCCCGGACGATCCAGCAGCGGCCGCAAGGGCAGGTTCTCGCACAGGCCGGGATCCAGAAACCACCGCCCGTCAACATGAACGGGCCGGAACAGGATGGGCAGGGCGGTGCTGGCCATCACGTGATCCACCGTCAGCACCGTATCGCGGTTGCGGAAATCCACGATCGCTCCGCTTTCGGCATCAAGGGCGGTGAGCGTCACCTCGATCTCGGAATCGTTCAGCCGGTCGAAATCGATGGTCCGCTCCAGCAGGCGCCGCATCGGTCCGCGCCGGAACTGCGCGGCGTCGGCGGGCATTCCGGGCAGGATTTCCCACAGGCCCGGCCAGGACGGCACAAACAGCGGCGGATGGCCGCGCATCAGCATTCCCATGACCGAAGCCCGGCGTCCCATGGTCGGCCGGTGCTGTCCGACCCTTTCCAGAAAATCGTTCAGCGCCTCGGCCCGCCGGGACGGCGGATTGCCTGCGATCACCGTCGCGACCACGGCGCCGATCGAGGCGCCCGACATGCGGGTCACACGCAGGCCGGATTGTTCGATCGCCTGCCAGGCGCCGATGTAGAATGCGCCAAGCGCGTTCCCGCCGGCAAAGCAAAGCCAAGCCTCCATCCCGTCAGCCCAGCCGGCTGCTGATCGCCTGCAACATCGACATGCGGGCGTCGATCGCCGGGAGGCCGACGATGGACACACCGTTCGCCCTGGGATTGCTGCCGTTTTCAGCATAAGCCGAATGCAGCGCACGCAGGCGCTCGCGGCCCTGGATCTGCGCCGTCAGATACTGCCTGTCGCATTCGGCCCCGGCGGGCATGGCGTTCATCCGTTCCAGCAGCGTCCCATGGTCCGTCGTCACCGGGTCCGGGGGCGCTGCGCCAAAAGCCCGTGCCTCGGCTTCCTGCTCAGCCACCTCAAGGGGCGCGAAAGCCTTGACTGCGGGATCGGTCGCCTTGTCCATGCCAGCCCGGCGTCCGAGCAGGGGAAACTTTCCGCCCAGCAGGATCGCCTGCCTGTCCGCATCGGGCGAGGTTCCGTCCATGGCCGGATCCCTGGTTTGCGCGAACGACATCCGGGCGACCGGCATCATGGCGGCAACGGCACCGGTAGCGAAAAGGGTTCTGCGCATCCTCGTGGTATCCTTCTGGTGGATGGTCCGAAAGCCGGACCTTTGGGGATCCGCCAGACCGGACGACCTGGCAGGAATGGGATTCATTCGTCTTCGGGTTTCGCCATCTGCCGATGCGCCTTGGCCACAAGGCCCGCCGGCAGGATTTCGGCCAAGGTCGCCTGGGCCTTGTTCCTTAGGCCCGGCGTCATCTGCGCCCGGCCTGCCAGCAGCGCGTCGTATCCCGAGCGGGCCACAATGGCGGGATCGTCCTTGTTCTTCATCTGTCCAAAGTGGGTATCCAGAAGGCCCGCGCGTTCAAAAAACGCCGTATCCGTCAGTCCCGGCATCAGACAGGTCACGGTGACGCCCGTGCCCTTGAGTTCCTCGTTCCAGCCCAGGGCGAAATTGTTCAGGAACGCCTTCGAGGCGTTGTAGATCGCCTGGTACGTTCCCGGCATGAAGCCCGCAATGGATCCGGTAATCAGGATGCGTCCCTGGCCCCGGTCGCGCATCCGGCGGCCCAGGGGATGGGCCAGCCGCAGCACGCCCAGGATATTGGTCATTACCACATGGTCGATGGCGTCCGGATCCTGGTCCAGAAAGCCATGGCCCAGCCCGGTGCCCGCATTCAGCATCAGCAGGTCGACCTCGCGCCCGGCCACCTGCGTCAGAACGGCCTGGATCCCGTCGGTGGTGGCCAGATCGGCCTGGATCGCTTCGGCGCCCAGGTCCGACGCCGCTTGATGGATGGCGGGTTCATTGGCGACCGCGATGACCTCGTGGCCATCGGCGCGGGCGATGCGGGCCAGTTCCAGGCCGATGCCGCTGGACGCGCCTGTAACAAGGGCAAGGGTCATTGTCGTCTCCTTTCAAGGGGCGTCAGGCGCGCGCCCCGGTGTAGCATCCAGCGGGCCGTGGGATCAGCCTGCGATCTGTTCGGCCTGGGCGCCGCTGTCCGGCCGGGCCATGCCCAAGTCGGGTTTCTGGTCGGACGGATGCAGCTTGCCCGTGGCAAAGGTGCCCTTGCCGTCGATGGACGGCCCCTTGCCCCAACGGCCCGGAACCGGCGCGCCGCCATCGGCCTGGAAGCCCAGATAGGCATAGCTGAATTCGGTCTTTTCCCGGTCTTGCGGAAAGCTGTTCGGAATCGGGAAGGCCCCGGTCATGCCGCCCAGCTCCTCGAGCGCCGCAAGCCACTGGTTCTGGTGCATGGTGTCGCGCGCGATCAGATAAGACAGCATGTCCTTCATCCCCGCGTCGTCGGTCATGGTGTAAAGCCGCACGGCCAGGGTGCGCCCGGTGGATTCGGCGGCGATATTGGCCGTCATGTCGGCGGCGATGTTGCCGCTGGC
Source organism: Paracoccus sediminis (assembly GCF_900188295.1). Taxonomy (GTDB): domain Bacteria; phylum Pseudomonadota; class Alphaproteobacteria; order Rhodobacterales; family Rhodobacteraceae; genus Paracoccus; species Paracoccus sediminis. The sequence continues at coordinate 170,586 of NZ_FZNM01000006.1, read as the reverse complement.
ATAGATGTGGGACATGTCGAAGGGCACGCCGTCGCTGTCCACCGGCATGGCCGACAGGCCCGAGGACAACAGGTTCTTCAGGTTCATGCCGCCCATGACGGCTTCGACGGCCTTGTCGCGGGCGCCCTCCTCCTTCAGCGACAGGGGCGCGCCTTCCAGGTTCATGGCGACGGCGGTGGCCAGCATCTCGATATGGCCCAGTTCCTCGGCGGCGGTGTTCATCAGCAGGTCGCGGAACTTGGGGTTGCCGCGCGCACCACAGGCCTGGAAGAAGTATTGCATGGCCACGCGGATTTCGCCCTCGACGCCGCCGATGGCCTGTTGCAATGCCCGCGCAAACAGCGGGTCGGGCGTATCGACGCGGACGGGATATTGCAGCTTGTTGTCGGTATAGAACATTGGGTGATCCGATCAGAGGGAAATATCAAGGGACACGCCCGGAAGCGTGGGACGCCAAGGATTATCGGTCGCCAAAGGGTTCATGCCTTCGGTCGATCCATTCTGTTTTCGTCCGCCTCAGGTTTTTGTCGGCAGGATTTGCACGTGTCTTCTCGGGCATGGAAAACTCCTGGAATTGACACCGATCGGTTGCTGGTCACGACATGAACCGTGACAGCGGCGAAAGGCTGCAACCGGGCCGGCGTCTGTTTGTTCCCGAAAAAACTTCGGGCTTCGTGTCATGGATTTGCAAACGATTGCTTACGGATGCCTCTTGTCCAGGCGGCTCAATGTTTCCGACGCGCCTGGGAAAGGGCTTCCTGAAGCTTTCGTGCCAGCATCCTGAGGTGGGGGGATATCGGCCCCTTCTCATCGATGTCCGCCAGAACCCGAGACAACGCTTGTTCGAGTTCGTGTTCAGGGCTGGAATCATCATTCCGCTTGGTCATCGCGTTTCCCGAAAAAAATCCAAATCCGATCGCATATCCTGAAACCTAAACCGGAATATGGGATGATGCAGGAAAAAAACCGTCGCGTGACGTCTTTCGGGAACAAACGCCTGTTTCTTCGGTTCGGATTATCGTGACGGCAGCCCCTGAGGCATTGTGGCGATGCATTCAAGGGCTGGCGGTTCATGGTCGCTGCACGGACACATGGAACTCATGCAGGCGGGCGCGCTGTATCCGATCTGTCGTCCCCGTGGCGATCCTTTGAACACCGGAGGAAAGATGACGGCACGAACCATGCGTCCCTGGGCGAACCCGACAGATCGCAGCGCCTTTCGCAAACCCGGCCGGGGATCCGGACGATGAGCGTTGCGCTGTCCGCCGTATTGCCGGTCGCCCCTATCAATCCGGGTCATTTTCAGCCCGAGGCCTGCGTCGATCCCCGCCAGCACATGGGCGAGGATGTTCTCCAGCATCTGCCCGCCCTGCGGGCCTATGCGCGGTCCTTGTGCCGCCGCGCCGGGGATCCCGACGATCTTGTCCAGGAAACCCTGCTGCGCGCCATCGAACATGCGCATGGCTATCGGCCGGGCACGAACCTGCGCGCCTGGCTGTTCACCATCATGCGAAGCCGCTTTTACAACGGCTGGCGGCGGCTTGACCGGGAACGGACCGGCTCTGCCGAGTGCGCGTCGGCCTTGCCCCACAGCCAGCCCGGCCAGGAATGGCACCTGCGCCACAAGGAGATGCTGGCGGCGTTGGACGGCATCCCGGACCATTACCGCGAAGCCCTGGTCCTGGTTGCCATTCTGGGCGAAACCTATCTGTCCGCGGCAGAAATCCTGAACTGCGACGTCGGCACGGTCAAAAGCCGGGTCTGCCGCGCGCGGGGACGCCTGCGCACCATCCTGGATCCCGAATTCTGACGAAGGGACGCGAATGAAATCCACCAGACCCCAAGAGGCGGAGTCCGACCAGATCATGAACGGACATTTGGAACAGTGGAAGCGACTGATGGAACGCGAGGCGGTGCCCAAACGGTTGCGCGAACTGGCATCCGCCCTGCGCGAGGCGCTGACTGCGGCCCATGGGCCGCCCAGGCCGTGACCGCCCTGCGCGGCCCATGGGCCGCCCAGGCCGTGACCGCCCTGCGCGGTCCGCGAGACGCCTAATGCAGGTGCCGCCTGCCACGCCGGCGGTATTCGTCATCCAGCAAGGCCAGCAGGCAAGCACGGATTTCGCCCTTTATCCGGGTTTCTCGGGTTTCGGCAATGGCCCGCAGCAGCACCGCCTCGACAAGGCGTTCGGCAGAGGCTGCGTCCGGCATCATGATCTTTGCCTGCCGGATCACCTCCATCACGACCATCTCGATGCTGTCGGTTTCCTGGAAGGCGTTTTTGTGATGCTGCTCGTGCAGGTCATGCAAGAGCGGGGCCGAGTCGCTGGGCTTGGCATAGATATGCCGGCGCGCGAAACGGTCCGGAACAACCTGGGGATGATAACCGGTCAGAAACAGCATGGGCACGCCATGATGGATCAGGGAATCCGCCACAGAAAAGGAGGTCTCGTCCTGGATTTTCACGTCCAGGATCGCCCCCTGCACCAGCCCGACCCGATGGATCGCCTCATGAACGTCGGCAAACGGTCCCACCACCGTATCGCCGTTGGCACGGATATCGCGCGCCAGCCTTTCGGCAAGGAAATAATCGTCCTCGACCACCAAGATGCGAAGCGGATCGGTTCTCATCGGTCCCCCCAGGCAGCGCCGGATAATAAAGGGTCGGTCGGACAAGGCGGGCCGCAGCGCCCCGATACCACGGACAATTACGTAGCACGAGCCGCGGGGGAATCCATGCCTCAACCAAAGTGTGTAATTTATGTTAGGCTTTCCCAAGAAGTTGATCCAGCCCGCGCCGCAGGTTTCCGCGATAAATCCCCTGCCGCCCTTTCAAGGTAGCGTTCCGGCCTGTTTGGTGCTGGAATGAACCGCGATGGCGGCAGAGCGGTCGCAAGATCGGCCCCGCCCGCCTTTCCACAGGGATGACCCGGATGCAGAACCCGATCCAGGACGCACCTGGCATGGCCGAACGGACCGCCCGCCACGACTGGGCCTCGACGCCCTTGGGCGCGATGAAGGACTGGCCACAAAGCCTGAAAACGGCGGTCGATGTCATGCTGGCCTCTGGTCATGCCATGCAACTGGCCTGGGGACCGGACCGGACCGTCCTTTACAACGATGCCTATGCGCCGATGCTGGGCGACCGCCATCCCGATGCTCTTGGCGCGCCGTTTCGCAAGGCATGGCCCGACATCTGGGACAGGATCGCGCCGCTGGTGGACCGGGTTTTCGAAGGCGAGACGGTCCGGTTCGAGGACATGCCCCTGGCCATGACCCGGCATGGCTATCCCGAAGACACCTGGTGGAGCTTTTCCTATTCACCTGTCCGCAACGAGGCCGGAACGGTTGCGGGGCTTTTGAACATTACGGTCGATGCCACGCCAAGGCTGCGCGCCGAACGCGAACGCGACAAGGCCCGCCTGTTGCAGGACGCCATGCTGGAGGTGCTGCCAATCGGTCTGGCCCTGATCGGCACGGATGGCCAGGTCGTCTCGTCCAACCCCGCATGGGACCGCTTTACGCCCGCCGGGCGCATACCGTCGCGCGACCCGGACCGGGGCTGGCGTTGGCGTGCCTGGGATGGCGACGGTCGGCGGATCGAGCCTTGCGACTTTCCCGGCGCCCGCGCGCTGCGGGGCGAACGTTGCCTTCCGGGGGTCGAGTTTCTGTATACCGACGATACGTCCGCCGAAATCTGGACAAACGTCGCCTCGGTGCCGCTGTTCGATGATGGCGGGCAGGTCGTGGGCGCGGTTTCGATCATCATGGATATCGACGCCGCGAAACGGGCCGACAGGGCGCTGCGCCGACGTGCGGACCACCAGGCGGTCCTGCTTGGGTTCAGCGATGCCCTGCAAAGGATGACCGATCCGGCCGAAATCCGCGGAAAGGCCGCGCGCATCCTGGGCGAACAGCTTGGCCTTGCCCGGATTTTCTTTTTCGATCTCGAATGGAATGGGGGCAACGAGCGGATCCCTGTGATGACACCGGACCATCACCGCGACCAGGCGCAGACGTCCCATGCCGTTTCCCGCGCGCTGGCCGACATCATCGGCGCGCGGTTCAAGACCTTTGCGCAAGGAACGGTGATTGCGGTTGCCGATGTGGATGCCGATCCCGGCCTGACGGACCAGCAGCGCGCGGCCTTTCGGGACATGGGCGTTGCGGCTTTTGTTAATGTGCCGTTGCTGCGCCATGGCGAATATGCCGCCGGGATCGGTGCCCATGCCGAACGGCCTCGCGCCTGGGACAAGGACGAAATCGACCTGATCCGCGATGTCGCGCGCCGTGCCCTGATGGCCATCGAAAGGGCCGAGGCCGAAGCGGCATTGAACGAAAGCGAGATGCGATATCGTTCGCTGTTCGAGACGATGGGGCAGGGCTATGACGAATGCGAACTGATCCGCGACGATGCGGGCAAACCGGTCGATTATCGCATTCTGGACATGAACCCCGCCTTTGAACGCCTGGTGGGAATGGACGCCCATCATATCCGGGGCAGGACCGCCCGCGACATCATCCCCGGCCTGGAACGCTGGTGGCCCGACGAAATCGGCCGTATCGTCGCCACCGGCCAGCCCGAACGCATCGAACACGAGGTCGCGGGGTCCGGGCGTTTCTACGAGGTGACGATCTATCCGCGCGGAGAGGATCGCTTTGCCGCCCTGTTCGACGACGTCACCGAACGCCGCCGCGCCGAAACCGTCTTGCGCGACAGCGAGGAACGTCAGACCTTTCTGTTGAGGCTTGCCGACGCGATACGCTTGCTTGCCGATCCGGTCGCGATCCAGAACGAGGCCAGCCGCTTGCTGGGCGAACATCTTGGCGCTGACCGAACCTATTATGTGCAACTGGATCAGGATCGGCAGGTGGCGACAGTTGAACAAGAATATCTGGCGGACGACTCTCCCACCCTGGTCGGGCAGCATTCCTTTGCAAGCTATGGGGCCGTTCTGGCGCGCATGCAGGCGGGGCGGACCGTTGTGGTCCATGATGCCGACGCCGACCTGGATCTGTGCGACACCGACCGCCCGGCCTATCGGGCGCTGAAGCTGGCCGCCTTCGTGAACAGCCCGCTGGTCAAGAACGGCGTTCTGGTCAGCGCGATGTGCGTGGTCAGCGCCCGACCGCGCCGCTGGACCCCGGCAGACACCGCCCTGGTCGAGGATGTCGCCGAACGGACCTGGGCCGCGGTTGAACGCGCCCGCGCCGAAGCCGCGCTGCGCGCAAGCGAGGAACGCTTTCGCGAATTCGGGGAAAACAGCCCCAACGCCCTGTGGATCGTCGATGTCGACACGATGCGCCTTCAATATCTCAGTTCCGCGTTCGACCGCATCTGGGGCGAAAGCGGCGATGTGGTAATGGCCGATCTCTCGCGGTGGACCGACTTGGTTCACCCTGACGATCGGGCGCAGGCAGGCCGCGCCATGTCGGGTCTGCTGGCAGGCGAGCCCGCCATTGTCGAATACCGCATCCTTCGTCCTGACGGCGATGTTCGCTGGATCAGGGACACCGGCTTTCCTATCCACGACCGGGGAATCGTCAAGCGCGGCGGCGGCATTGCCCAGGACGTGACCGATCTCAAACGGGCCGAGGCCGCGCTGCGCAAAAGCGAGGAGCGGCTGCGCCAGTTCGGCGAAGCCTCACAGGATGTCTTGTGGCTTCGCGACGCCAAGACCCTGCAATGGCAGTATCTGACTCCGGCTTTCGAGGCGATCTATGGCATCGCCCGCGACGACGCGCTTGCCGGCAACAACTATCGAAGCTGGCTTGACCTGATTCTGCCCGAAGACCGGCAACACGCGTCAGACGCCATCCGGCGTGTGCGGGGCGGCGAACACGTCACCTTCGACTATCGCATCCGGCGGCCTTGCGACCATGCAGTTCGCTGGCTGCGCAACACCGACTTTCCGATCATAGACGAGGAGGGCAGGGTTGTTCTGGTCGGCGGCATCGGCCACGATCTGACCGAAATGCGGGAAACGGAACTGCGTCTGCAAACTCTGATCGAGGGCATTCCACAGCTTGTCTGGCGGGCGATCGGCAGCGGCGACTGGACTTGGGCCAGCCCGCAGTGGACGGCCTATACCGGCCAGTACGGCCCGGACAGCCACGGCTGGGGCTGGCTTGAGATGGTCCATCCCGAGGATCGGGGCGCAGCGTGCGAGGCCTGGTCCCATGCCCTGGAAACAGGCGGATTCGAGGTCGAATACCGGCTGTGCCACGCCGCGGGGCAGGATTTCCGCTGGTTCCAGACCCGCGCCGCGCCGGTTCGGGACGAATCGGGCAGGATCATCGAATGGCTTGGCACCTCGACCGACATCCACGACCTGCGCCTGTTGCAGGAACGTCAAAGGGTTCTGGTGGGCGAACTTCAGCACCGCACCCGCAATCTGATGGCCGTCGTCCGATCGATGGCCGACCGGACGGGCGAAACCAGCCGCGACTTTGGTCATTTCCGGGACCGCTTCCAGGACAGGCTGGAAGCATTGGCCCGCGCGCAGGGCCTGCTTTCGCGGCTGGGCGACACCGACCGCGTCACCTTTGACGAATTGATCGCGGCCGAACTGGCGGCCATGGACGGCGCTGCCGACCGCGTCGTGATCGACGGGCCATCCGGCATCCGGTTGCGGTCCAGCATGGTCCAGATGCTCGCCATGGCGCTGCACGAACTGGCGACCAATGCGGTCAAGTATGGCGCTCTGGGCCAACCCCAGGCCCGGCTGACGATCCGCTGGCGGATGGGACCGCCCGACGACCGTGGCCGGCCGTGGCTGCACATCGACTGGCACGAAAGCGGCGTCAGGATGCCGTCTGCGCACCACGCGCCGCGGGGCACCGGCCAAGGGCGCGAACTGATCGAAAAGGCCTTGCCGTATCAACTGGGCGCCAGGACCGGCTATGCCTTTCGCGAAGACGGCATCCACTGCACCATCTCGATCCCGGTTTCGGCAAGCAATGGTTCAGGAAAGAGGCGACCATGACCGACAATCGCTTGACGGGCCGGAGGATCTTGGTGGCCGAGGACGAATACGTCATGGCCATGGATCTGACGCAGGAACTTGCCGGCATGGGCGCGATTGTGATCGGTCCCGCCCCGTCGGTCGAAAGGGCGGTGGATCTGATCGAATGCACGCCGTGCATCGACGCGGCCATCCTTGACATCAACCTGGGCGGAGAAATGATCTTTCCTGCGGCGGACCGGCTTTGCGCGCGGGGCGTGCCGTTCCTGTTCACGACCGGCTATGACCAGTCCATCATCCCGGCGCGCTTTTGCGGCAAGCCGAGATGCGAAAAACCCGTCGGGTCGGGCAAGCTCTGCCGGGTCTTGGCAAGGATCATTCCGGCGCAAACGGCCTAGGGCCGGGATGGCATGCCGGCGTGAGTGCACAGCGCGGGCGCAGACGAAAACCGCCGGCTGACAGGTTCCGGCGATTGGACGAAAGCCTGCATCCGTGGGCCGTGGGCTTATCTCTATCGCGCGGTCGTCAGGTTCGAAAGGACTTTGAACCTTATGGTGTCGATGTGGGGCAGCGAGCCAACCGCCTTCCAAGCAAGATCGTCGTCGACGAGAGCGGGATCGGCAAGGAGGATTACCGACCGATAGGCGGCACATGGTCACGGGCCTTGGCATGGCGTCGTGTGCCTGGCGCCATCGGCGCCCAGATCGCCAAACGCCCCAGCGCAAGCCGCGCGATATTCTGCGTCTGCGTTCCGCAGGCACGACGCCAGCGCCAAAGTGGAAGGACGAAATGCGCAATCCAATCGGTCAACTGATGCACAAGACGGAGGCAAGGAGAATACGGGCCGCGTGTTCTATCTGCCAAGAATATGACGCAAGTCGCTTGCTTCCGGCATGGTGTCGAAAATCAGTTGCGCCTCGATATGGCGAAGATGCGCTTCCAGCAGGTCGCTCGCTCTGATCCCGTCTCCCCTTTGGATTGCCGCAGCGATCTCGCCATGCTCATCGTCTTGGCACAGGACATGGTTCGATCCCGAAAACAAGCCGATGATAAGCGAACTGCGCATGACCAGTTCGTGCAGAAACTCGGCTAAAACGTCGTTCTGCCCGATCTTGGCCAAGACCATGTGGAATTCGCCCGACAGGCGGATCGCTCGGGCGCGGTCACCGCTCTCGCGAGCAGCAATTTCGGCCTGCACCACTTTGTCCAGTGCGGCGAGATCTATCTTCTTGGCGTGCTGGGCGGCGTTGCGTGCCAAGGTCTTTTCAATGGCCCGGCGTGCCTGAAAGACATTGCGCGCCTCAGGCTGGCTGGGCACGCGCACAAAGGCGCCGCGGTTGCGCCGGAGTTCGACGGTCTTGCGGGTGGCCAGAATGACAAGCGCACGGCGCACGTCCGTCCGGCTGCAATCATAAATTTCGCAGAGTTCCGGTTCGCTCAGCTTGGTGCCCGCGCGCAGCCGCCGCTCGAGAATAGCCTCGATCACCCCGTCGACGATCAAGTTTTCCGCATTCTCTGCCATGAGACTGATTTTACCCCCTGCTTTCTTGGGGAAACTATGTCGCCATTTCGTGCAGCACAAGGCGCCGTGCACCGGCTTGAATATGAATCGTTGACAGGTTGCATAAGAATCGTTGACGATCCGGAAATAGAGACAGGCCGGAGGTGCTCATGAAAATTCTTCTCGTCAATCCCAATGCCACAGCCTCGATGACCGACAAAATCGCCGCCAGTGCCCGGCGCGTCGTCGGACCGGGGGTCGAGATCGTCGCGCGAACCGGAGAAGGGTCGCCCGCCAGCATCGAGGGACATCATGATGAGGCGATGTCGGTGCCCACCCTGCTGCGCCATGTCCGCGCGGGCGAGGAACAGGGCGTGGCGGGCGTCGTGGTGGCCTGTTTCGACGATCCGGGCATCGGCGCCTGCCGCGAACTGGCCACGGGCCCGGTCATCGGCATCGCCGAGGCTGCCATGAAGGCCGCGACCATGCTGGCCACCAGCTTTTCGGTCGTCACCACGCTGCCGCGTTCGGTCCCGGTGATCGAGGAGCTGGCCCGCCGCTATGGCGTGGACCACCAGTGCCGCAAGGTCCGGTCGGCCAGCATCCCCGTTCTGGCGCTGGAGGAAGAAGACTCGGGCGCCAGGGAAAAGGTGCGCGATGAAATCCTGCGGGCCATCCGCGAGGACAACTGCGAGGCCATTGTTCTTGGCTGCGCGGGAATGGCCGATCTGACCGACTGGCTGTCGCGCGAAACCGGGGTGCCGGTCATCGACGGCGTCACCGTTGCCGTCAAGTTTGTCGAAGGGCTGGCGGGGATCGGCCTGGGGACCAGCAAGATTTGCGCCTATGCGCAGCCAAACCAGAAATAAGCCACAATCTCACAACAGGGGAGGATGAAAAGATGTCGTCGACAGAAAGCCTGGCCGGCAGCCAGAGCATCGAGCCCGATCACAAGAAGGTGGGCGAGGAAACGCTTGCCCCCCAACGCCATCGGATCATGGATCCTTGGTCTTATCTGTTTGCCTGGCTGGGTGGCTGCGTGTCCATCGGGACGTTTACCGTCGGTTCGGGCCTGGCGGGGACGCTGAATCTTTTGCAGGTGTTCCTTGCCATTGCCATCGGTTGCACCGTGATCGGGGTTGCCCTGGCGATCAATGGCGCCGCAGGCCACAAATACGGCATCCCGTTCATGGTGCAGGCGCGGTCGTCGTTTGGCTTTGCCGGCACGCGCCTGCCGGCCCTGGTCCGGTCGGTTCCAGCGATCGTCTGGTTCGGCTTTCAAAGCTGGATCGGGGCCGGGGCGCTGAACCTTGTGTCGGTGACGCTGTTCGGATTCGACAACATCGTCTTCTGGTTTATCGCCTTCCAGTTCCTGCAGATCGGACTGTCGGTGCTGGGCTTCAGCGGCATCAAATGGCTGGAGAACATCGGTTCGATCTTCATCATCGGGGCGCTGATCTATATGTTCGTCAGCGTCATCAACAAATACGGCGATGCCATTTCTACCAATCTGCTGCAAGCCGAGGGCACCTGGGGCGCCCCGTTCTGGGGCGCCACGATGCTGTTTCTGGGCGTCTACAGCACCATGATGCTGAACGTGTCGGACTATTCGCGGGAACTGAAGGAAAGCGTCTCGCCGCTGCGCCAGGTGGTGATCTATGCCAATTCGATCCTGCCGGCGACGTTGTTCATGGGCCTGATCGGACTGATGGTGTCCAGTGCCACGGGAGAGGTCGATCCGATCAAGGTCTTCTCGAGCGCGGTGGACAACAAGATCCTTTTGATTATCACGCTGCTGTTCATCGTGTTCGCGCAGGTGACGACCAACGTCCTGAACAACGTGATCCCGCCCGCCTATGCGCTGATGGATATCTTCAAGCTGAACTTCAAGATTTCGGCGGTGCTGGTGGGGCTTTTGGCGTTCGCGACCTTCCCGTGGGAGTTGGTCAAGGACGAATCCGCTGCCGGACTCAACCTGTTCATCCAGACCTATTCGGCCTTCCTGGGACCGATCTTTGCGGTGCTGGTGGTGGACTACTATGTCCTGCGCAAGCGCCAGCTGAACCTGGATCTGCTTTATGACGAAGACGGACCCTATAAAGGGGTGAACTGGGCCGCGATCCTTGCAACGGCAATCGGGATTGTCTTCGCGCTGATCTTTTCGGGTATATCGTGGTATGCCAGCCTGATCCCCGCAGGGCTGAGCTATTACCTCCTGATGAAGACCATGCCCTCGGCACGGCGGTTCTTGTCGAACTGATGCAGGATCAGATGCCCGGCCTTTCGCACGGGGCCGGGCAATCACCTTTTCCCTCCGCTTTCACAAGGATCAAGCCCATGTTTCGGACATGCCGCTTTCTTGCGTCCGCCCTATCCCGCTGCATCGCGTCTGCCGCCGTCGCAGTGTTCTGCCTTGCAGGAAGTTCCGCAGCAGAGACCGCGCTTTCCGCGGACAGCCCGACCATCATCCTGATTAATCCCAATTCCAACGCTGCCGCCACCGAAAGCATGACGGCCCTTGCGCAACAAGCCGCTGGCAACCGTGTCCGGATCCTCGGGCGAACCAACCACAATGCTCCTCCGCTTCTGACCACCCCCGAAGACATGGTTCAGGCCGCCACCGGCGTTGTCGAGATCGGTCGGCAGGCCGCTGCCGAGGAGGGCGTCGCAGCCCTTATCGTTTCCGCGTTCAGCGATCCCGGTCTTGCCGAACTGCGCGACGCGCTGCCCGACACCGTCGTGGTGGGCATCGGCGAACAGGCTTTTCATGAAGCGGCCCGAAACGGCCGTTCCTTTGCCATCGTGACAATTACCCCCGATCCCGCGCTCATCGAGTCCTTTCGGTCCAAAGCCGAGGAACTCGGTTATGGAAAGCAGTTCAAGGGCGTCCGCGTCACGCCCGGCGATCCAAAGAAACTTGTCGAGAAGCCCGACCAGCTTGATGCGGCCTTGGCGGAAGCGGTGGAGCAGGCGGTGCGGGAGGACGGGGCAGAAGCCGTCATCATGGGCGGCGGTCCCTTGTCGGCGCCGGCAACACGCATCCAGTCGCGCTTCGATGTTCCATTGGTCGTCGCGGTCGCGGCCGCCGCAAACGCTGCCTTGATGGAGCTTTCAGAATAGGATGTGCGCTTCCTGCACGATGATCCTAGCAATCCGCATCTGGCCGACACAGGGTCAGCAGCGCAAGACAGCAGCCTCATGTTGCTGGCTGTAAGATCCGGAACAGTTCGACCTGTACGTCGATGACCAGCCCAGGCCTGGTCCGCGGTCAGGGTAGGCATGCCAAGTTCAACCGCCAAGGCAAGGCATGCCCCATCCCCACGCAATAGCCCGAAGGGAGAGTGTCAGGTCTTCTGTGTATGGCTGACTGGGTCCATGCTTCCTGAGAGGAGCAAGTACGATGACGATTTCCAACGAGCTGCTGGACGAGTTGCCATTCAGGACACAGGATCCAAGACCACGGCCTTATCCGGGCTCCTCCTCGCGGCGGCGGTGGGCGATCAGCTTGTCCGCCAAGGATATGTCGTCCGGCACATGGCGCCGCAGGATGGGTTGCGCGCGGGCAACCATTTGGGAAAGCGAGCGCATCTGCATTTCACCGCCCTCGATATCGACCAGCACCGTGTCGCCGGCCACAATGCTCATTTCGCGTCCATGGGGCGGGAATGACGAACTTGCAGCTTTCGATAATCCGCACCCGCTGGGCTGGCATGTCCCGCGTCTTCTATAAGGTCCGTTATCCACGTCAGCACCTGTCAACACACATCGTATCAAAATCGCGCAACAGTCAGAAGAACCTCGACTGTCTTTTCTGAAAGCGGTTTTCCTCAATGCGATTTGGTATGATCCTCCGGCAAGGGCCGGCCGATGCGAAACATGTTCTTGCCGAAATGGTGCAACTTCATGGGGTGGCGGCGGCACATCCGCCGGATCCGCCTCGACGCCCTCTCGGCGGTCAGTAGGCAACCGATCTGGTCCACGGTTATCGTTCGTCGCCCTTTGCAAGCCCAGAGCATCGGTATGAGAGGAAAGCTTCGCCATCTGATGCAGCGGAATCGGCAAGATGGCCGAGGCCTGGCCGCCGTTGCGGCCTGAAATGCCAAAGCTGACATGGTCAACCTCTTGGCACGTAATGGGCGGTCCGTGGTCCGGCAAAGCCCGCACCGACAATAGCCCTTGCATTCGGTGTCCTACCGCATTGTCAGTCAGGACGAGTTCCCCCTTTAGGAAATCCTGTCGCAAGGGGTCAGCAATCCGGCGACAACAGCACGAGGCATGGCAGAAAACATGCGGAAAGCGCGAGTGGTCCAAGGCCTTGAGTGCGAAACGGGGCAAGAGATTCATCGTTACGACACAGCCGGGTCGGCATCTATCCTGGCGTCGCGTACCGTGGCCGAAGCGCGTGGCCTGACGGCTCGCTCTCTGGGTTCGCTGATAAACCATGATGGCGCCAACACGCTGTCGTTGGCGAGAACGCCCGACATTTTCTCGCGCAATGACAGCGGTTGGAAGGCGACGGCGGCTGATCTGGGCATCCATTGGCAGACCCTGGTCCATCGCCTGCGGCTGATCCAGCCCTGACGAGGATCAAACCCACCACCAGTTCGGGCACCGCCCGCTTTCGGATGGCGCTGCAAGCCGCGCGGCGGGTCGGGCTGCTGGCCTGTCCGAAGATCGGCGATCCATAAGTTCATTCTATACTGGATCGCGAATTTGCACTCTCACGCCTGGGCGCGGTGCCGATGTATCCCTCGGGACATGACAACCATATCGGTTCCGCGATGAACATCATGCCTGTCCACATGGAGCCAAGCCGTTCCGGTTGGTATGCCGACCTGGGTCCGCGGCCCGCCGCCTTTCCCTTGGGCATCCTGGCCGCCCGCCGCGCGCGGGTCGAGGCCGCCTTGCGCCCCGTGCTGGACGTGATGCAGACCGTGCCGCCTTGGGTCTATCTGATCCCGGCGGTGATGATCTTTTCCCTGGGGCGCGTCCCCGCGATCATCGCCACCATCGTCTATGCCATCCCGCCGATGCTGCGCCTGACCAAGCTGGCCTTCAAGGGCGTGCCCGCTGACCTCAGGGAACTGGGCCAGGCCATCGGCGCGACGCCCCGCACGATCCTGTGGAGGATCGAGCTGCCCGCCGCCAGGCCCACGCTGCTGGTCGGCCTGAACCAGTGCATCCTGCTGTCGCTGGCCATGGTCGTGCTGGCGGGCCTGGTCGGCGCGGGCGGCCTGGGCGCCGAGGTGACGCGCGGCCTGACCCGCATGGAGATGGGCCTCGGCCTGCGCGCCGGCCTCGGCGGGCAGGGGTGACATCTCGTGGATCAGGCGGTTCATGAGGGGCCGGGATCAGACAGCCAGGTGTCGACGTTTTTCAGTGCCATCAACGCAGGCACATGGCTTGGCAGATTCCGGCCCCAGTGTCAGCCGACCTCTAGATGAAGATGTCGGCTCCGATCGTCACGGTGGTCGCGTTTCCGATGCCCAGCAGGTCGATCGTATGGACGTCGCCGCCGGGGCCCTCGTCGACCGTGATCCGGGTGAACGTGCCCTCGTCCGTGACCACCACACTTGCGAGCATGTTGAAGGCAGTCAGGTCAATCACGTCCTGGCCACCCGTTGGGTTGGCGTCGAAGCCCGAGATGTCGTCGTCGCCAAAGCCCGGCGCAAACACAAAGGTGTCCAAACCAATCCCACCGTTCAGCAGATCGTTTCCGATGCCGCCCGTAAGCATGTCATTGCCGGCGCCGCCATTCACCGTGTCGACACCCGCGCCGCCGTTCAGCGTGTCGTTGCCGTCGGCCCCGTTGAGGGTGTCGTTGCCGTCGCCGCCGTTGACCGTATCGCCGCCGCCGCCCCCGTTCAACGAGTTGTTGCCGGTGTTGCCGGTCATCAAGTTCGCAAGGACGTTGCCGGTGCCGCCGATGTTGCCTGCGCCCTCGACAAGGATCAGGTTCTCGATGTTGGCGTTCATGGTGTCGGTCACCGTAGCGAGAACGGTGTCGGTACCCCCGTCGACCGCCTCCACGGTCGTGTCGGTCGCGCTGTTGACGTGGTACGTGTCGTTGCCAGCAAGTCCAACCATCCGGTCGTTGCCGCCGGCGCCGTCGAGGATGTCGTCCAGCTCACCGCCGGTGAGCCAGTTGTTCAGCGCGTTGCCGGTGCCCGTGAAGGTGCCGGTTCCGGTGAAGAACACCCGTTCGACCTGGTTGGGCAGGGCATAGGTGTTGAGCGTGGTGTTGACCACGTCGATCGTGCCCCCGCCGGCAAGCTCGGTCACCACGTCGCCACTGTCGTCAACCGTGTAGGTATCGTTGGCAGCGCCGCCGGCCATGATGTCGGCGCCGATTCCGCCGTCCATGACGTCTGCGCCACCGCCGCCATCGAGATTGTCGTCACCGGCGCCGCCCCGCAGCGTGTCCAGGCCGCCGTTGGCACCGCCGATCAAGGTGTCCATGCCGTCGCCACCATCGAGGCTGTCACTTCCCAAGCCGCCGTCGAGGTGGTCATCGCCTCCATTGCCAGCCAGGCTGTCGTTGCCGCCGTTGCCCAGCATGAAGTCGGCGCCTTCAGTGCCGTTGAAGGTGTTGTTCGCCGCGGTCCCGTTGAAGTTGGCCCCGACGATCGCTGTCGGCGCAGAGGCCACGCTTTCGACGGTGCCCTGATCGTCGGTGAAGGTCGCGACCACCTGCAATTCACTGTTGATCTGTGCGGCCGTCGGCGTGAAGTTTACCGACGTTGCCCCGGCGATCGCCACCCATGGCAGCACGGGATTGGCCCTTTGATACCATTGGTAGGTGAAGGTGGAATTCGTGGTGCCGTTCGGATCCTGTATGCCGGACGGATCCGCCGTCAACAGGAATCCCTGGGTCGGGGTGGTGTCGGAGATCAGCGGCCCGCCAACCGGATCCTGGTTGTTCAGGAACACCTCTATGCCATCCGCGAACCGGACTTTCTCCATGTTGTACAGCGTGTCGGTTCCGTCATCAAAAAGATCCGGATCGGTATGGGTGATCCTGACGCCGCCACCGGGAAGGCCGAAGGTGATCTGGTATTCGTTCCTGTTGCCGCGGTAGTTGGCGATATCCAGGCTGCCGGTACCGTCGGCATCGACGATCTCGCGCACGATGCGCAACTGGCCCGGATTGATGGCGCCCGAAAAGACATCCGCCACCAGCGTCTTCATGCTGTCATGCGAACCGATCTCGGCCCCGGTTCCATCGGTGTTCTCGCGAACGCTGATGCGCACGTTCAGCCATTTGTCGCCGTCGATGATGTCGTTGCCGCCGCGCCCTGTAATGACGTCGCTGCCAACGCCGCCGAGGATGATGTCGCCCCCGTCGAAATCGCCGTCACCGTTCAGAACGCCGTTGCCCAGCAGGCCGGCAAGGCCGTCGATAAGACCGATATTCTCGGCCAGCAATTTGCTGCCGTTGGGATTGTTGCCACCCACCGCGATGTCGGCCGCCGTCGCCTCGGAGCCGTCGAGCCGGTCGTTGAAGGCCGAGCCGGACAGACCCTCGACGTTTCCATACTGGTCAAGCGCCGACAATGGGGGCGGCAGCGGCTGCTCGTCAAAGGCGTCCAGGGTCAAATCGGCCCTGACACCGGTGACCGGATCGCCGTCGATCAGAACCTCGGGGTTGTCCTTGTAGGTGGCCCAGTCAAAGCCGGACATGCCCTCGAGCTTGTTGATGCCGGCGCTGCCGACCATGATGTCGTCGCCGCCTTCGGCGATGAATTCGTCGGTGCTGCCGTCGCCGAGGAAGACGTCGTGGCCGATGACCATGTCGCGGGCGAAGATCTCGTCGAAATTGTCGCCCGGCGCGCCGTCGAAGGTGCCTTCCTCGATCCAGTCGTGACCCTCGTTGCCGAGGATCCGTTCGGTTGTCCTGGTGCCCAGGATGAAGTCGTTCCCGGTTCCGCCGAACACCTCGGACCCGCCGTCCGAGCCGGCCATGATGAAGTCGTTGCCCGCCCCGCCAAGCACGAGGTTCAGGCCCTGGCCCGCATTGACAGCATCGTTTCCGTCGCCGCCCTTGATGTTGTCGTCGCCGCCGAGGTCGGTGATGATGTCGTCTCCGTCACCGCCGTTGATGATGTCGTTGCCGGCGCCGCCTTCGATCCGGTCTCGTCCGCCATCGCCGTGGAACGTATCGTCGCCGATGCTGCCGATCAGGGTGTCGTTCGCGTCGGTGCCGCCCAGAACCACATGATTGCCGCCCGTATAGCGCAGGTAGTTAGTATCTGCGCCCGGAGTGGCGTTGTTGTCGCGGTCCACCAGCGGGTTCAGGATGGTTCCGCCCACCGGATCGTCATTGGTCCCAACCCCGTCGATGACGTTGTACTGACGATCCTGATTGACCTCCAGGATCAGGCCAGGGGTGGAGAACACGTCCGACGGCAGATGAATGGCGTCGCTGTTGCGCATAATCATCGCTGCGAACGAATTGGCCTCCATCTCGCCGAACAGGTGCAAGCCGTCGAGCCGCTGGAGATAGTAGAAGCGGTCGGCGTTCTGAAGCTTCTCCATCTGGACTTCGAAGACGAAGTTGAAGGTCGAGCCGAGCATGCCGCCGAACGGCAGGTTCTTCTCGGCCAGACCTCCGATCCAGAGGTCGACGTTCTCGAGGCCGCCGAGATCGCCCGCGAAGCCACCTGTGCCATTGAGGAAGGCCTCGGCGTCCGCCGGAACCTCCAGGCCGCCGACCGATACGCCGGTGATGATGGTCAGCGCCGCGTCCCGCCTGGTCTCCAGCGTGGTCTGCGAGGTAATCAGCGTGTGGGTGCCGTAAGAGGCGATGAAGTTGACGATCGAGGCCGGATTCTTGATGCCGTCGGCGAAGTCGATCCAGCTTTCGTAGGGTTCCAATTCCGAGTTGTTGTTGGTCACCTCGTAGAACTCGCGCCGCGCCGCGTTCAGCGAGGGCACGCCCGTGTCACGGCCCCGCGCCAGGTTGATGGTCGCAAGGTCGAGCGGCAGGCCAAGCAGGTTGTTGCGCAGCGCGCCGGTGACGAATTCGTCGATCTCGTTGCCGGCCTGGCGCGTCATGCCCCGGACGATCGAGCCGACCGCTTCCTCGACGGTGCCGCCGTTGAGAAACTCGACCGGGTTCAGGAAACCCTGGATCAGGCCGATGGGGTCGGCGTTGAAGTCCGCGTCGAACCGGTCGATCGTTTCGGTCAGCATCGAATGGCCGAAGCGGTAGACCACATGCGCAAATTCGGCGACGATCGACGGGTCTATTGTCGCATCGTATCCTTGCGGAACCAGAAAAACGTCGATGTTCGGCTGTATTTTCCGCGCGAATTCCTCGAACACAAGGTGCTGGTACTGCATCTCGGTTCCGAACTTCGCGGCCTGGAACAACCGCTCTCCGTCCCATTGCAACGCGGCGATGTCGCTGGGCGTGGTCGGCACGGCGCCGACGTCCACGCGGAGCCATTCGTTCAGGAAGGCGAGGTCGTTCTCGGCCAGCACAGTCTCCTTGGTGAGCTCCACCAGCCGGTTATGCTCGGCGTGGAACACGGTGTGCACCGCGGTCAGGCCGATATTCTCGTTGCCGCGCCCGTCGCCGGTGATGAAGTGCGCGTCGAGAAGCTCGTTGTCGTAGTTGCCGTCGGTCTGGGAGCCGTCGCCATTGTCCAGGCCGATCGTGATGTCGCCGTCTTCCAGACCGGCCGGAACGGCGGTATGGGCGATGTCGTCAAGGAAGGCGTGGCCGGTGCGCTCGGCAAGGTGCGTCACGTCGCCGGGCGTCGCGCCATAGGTCACGATGGTCAGCGGGTCGGAGGACGTGCCAGAGGCCAGCCCGCCACCCACCATCACGACCTGCGGGTAGCCCGTTTCGGGGTCGGGGATGAAATTCCCATAGGGATCGGTCGCGAGCAGCGGCAGGTTCCCGACATGAACGTCATCAAGATCGATGCCGAGCAGGTTTGCCGCCTGCGCCTTGACCTCGGCCCAGGTCGGCAGCCCGCCGGCCGCGCCGTCGAGCGCCTTGCCGGTCGCGACCGGCCCGTTGGCGGTCATGACATATTCGCGCAGGAAGACCTGGTGGGACGGATGCGAGGTGTAGGTCTGGTTCTGGTCCACAAAAGGCGTGGTGAGATTCGTGGCCCGACCCTGTTCGTCAACGGTCGCCCGCGTCAGCACCATGAAGTTGGGCGCGCCGGGTTCCGTGCTGTAAAGCGGATCGTCCGGTTTCAGCGGAATAAAGACGGTGCCGCTCTGCCCCTTGGCAACGAGGTCAAGCCCATGGTCGAAAAACTGTCCGAACAGCGTGAACCACGAGTTGAACGGGGCCGACAGCCCCTCGTCGGGCGCGACGTTCCGCATGACCAGGCTTTCGCCGGCCATCTCGAGTCCCTGCGCGGTGACAGCCGCCTGCAGGTCCGCCAGAGAACCCCCGGCCCTATAGGATTCCACGGCGGTTGCGATGGCCGCGATGGCGTCCGCCTTGGCCTGACCTTCGATCCCTGCAAGGTCGAGCGCCTTTTCCACCGCGGCCGGGTTGGTGGGCGCCATGTCGACGATCAGGTTCGAGATGACGCGTGGCGCCGAATCGACCACGACTGAACTGGGGTCGTTCGACGGGTTGTAGTTGGGCGATCCCATCGCGGGCGCCGGGCCGCCGGGGCCATCCGGATCAAAAGTTTCGGAAGTGTCCCGATAGTCCGGGTCAAGCAGGGTGGGAAACGGCTGGTCGGCCGAACCCCAGTCGGTCCGTCCGGGGATCAGGTTGTTATAGGTGCCGTCCACCGTTCTCAGCCCCCAACTGATATTGTTGGCCGGAATCATGCCGTTCGGACCGAACAGCGGGCGCGCGCCTGGCACTCCTGCAAGATAGTCCGAATGTTCTTCGGCGATCTTGATCTGTTCGAGAATGAAGTCCAGGTCGGACCGGATATACGTAACCATAACTACCTCCACCCAAAAAAAAGCTGCCAAGGGCATCCGTTCCCGAGGATAGCGAGTGGTGGATTGCAGCCTATACGGACATTCGATCCGGGAAGAATCGGTCATCAGACCGGACTGAAAGGCTGTATGGTCATGGACTTTGGTCCGGCCGGGCCATGGACTTTTGGCTAAACTAAAATTCTCGGGGACTGCTTTCCCTACAACCCCCGACATGCGCGTTGGAAACGATCATGCTTGAAGGTTGTAACAAACTGCGGATGCTCACTAAATTCGAATAAATGCCTGGCTTTCAAGCAAGGAAACCCGTTGCGCCAACCGAAATCGTGATAAGGTATTTTCGCCTCCAAGAGGTGGTGCAAGATGAGCCTGTATACTGCAGTGACGGCTGGACCGTTCGATCGGTCTCTGCTGAAAATCTGGAAGGGTCTCAGCCTTGATTGCCGCTTTGCGACATTGGCGCTGTTTCTTGCCATCGCAAGCACCTTTGCAATCGGCGGATGGGTTTCGCGCAGCATTGAAAACAGAATCCTGTCGCGCAGTTCGGGCGTGGCATCGGTCTATATCAGCGATCTGGTGTCGCCACTGGTGCAGGAACTGGCGTCATCCGACCGGATCAGCGCGGAAAGAAGGGACCAGCTGGACGCCCTTCTTGTCAGCGGGGCGCTGCGGCTGCATGTCGTGGCCATCAAGGTCTGGAACAGCAGCGGCACCATCGTCTATAGCAGCAGTCGCGATCTGGTAGGCAAGCGTTTTGCGCCCAGCCAAAGCCTGTTGAACGCGTTCGCAGGCGCGATCACGTCCGAGGTCAACGAACCTTCGGCCGAAAGCGCCCCGGAATTCAGTGAACATGACGCGATCTTCGAGGTCTACGCCCCCGTCTATGACCAGAACACGGGCAAGGTTATCGCTGTGGCAGAATTCTATGAGGATGCCGCGGAACTGGTGGATGTCGTCGCGATCGCAAAGCGGCACAGCTGGATGTTCACGTTCTTTATCTTGTCATGCAATGTCCTGGGGTTCCTGGCGGTGGTGCATGGCGCCAGCAGGATCATCGATCAGCAGCGCGATCAGTTGAGTCAACAAATCAACCAGCTTTCGCGCGCTGTTGCCCGCGAAACAGCCCTGCGCACTCAGATCGAGCGCGGCGCCCAGAACGTCTTTGACGAGAATGAAAGGTTCCTGCGGGCTTTGGGGGCGGACCTGCATGATGGCCCCGCCCAATTGATCGGCCTTGCGCTTCTCAGGCTTGACGATGGGGCGGGCGGGGTGAACAGGACCAGCCTTGAGCAGGCCCGGACCGCCATAGCAGAGGCCATGCGGGACGTGCGGGCCATTGCCGCAGGGCTGCTTTTGCCTGACATCAGCGGACGGACCCTGGAGGACTGCCTTGCAGCGACGGTCAGGAATCATGAGGCCAGAACCGGCACAAGTGTCACGCTGGTATGTGAAAATCTGACGACCGAATGTTCGGATCAGGTCAGGATCTGTGTGTGTCGCTTCATCCAGGAAGGCCTTGCGAACTCTTTTCGGCATGCACAAGGCATCGGTCAGCGCGTCACAGTCGTCGGCGAGACGGATTTCATCCGGGTCACCGTGTCTGACAGCGGGCCGGGGATGCCAAAAGGCCGTGTTTCCGATGGCAGCCCGCATCTTGGGCTCATCAGTCTGAAGAACCGCCTCGAAAGCCTGAATGGGACAATGACGGTCAGCAGCTGGCCGCGACGTGGCACCCAGCTTGTGGCACGTCTGCCGCTGAAAATGGAGAAACCAGATGCAGTCTAAGATCGGCGTAGCGGTGGTGGACGATCATCCACTGTATCGTCAAGGTGTTGTCCATGTATTGCAGAATAGCGGCAGGTTTGAGGTTCTTGGCGAAGGGGCGTCGGCCAGCGATGCCATCAGGCTTGTCGCCGACAAGACCCCAGACCTTTTGTTTCTGGACCTGCATCTGCCAGGCGGCGGCATAGAAGCGGCAGAAACGATCCTTGCAAAGCCAGTGGCGACCAGGATTGTGGTGTTGTCGGTGGTCGAGGACATCGGATGCGTGGTCCGGGCGTTCCGCGCGGGCGTGCATGGATATCTTCTCAAGGGTATAAGCGCCTCGGACCTCATCAAGGGCTCCGAGGCCGCTGCGGCCGGTGAACACTGCGTGGCCCCGCAACTGATGGGGCATCTTCTTGACCAACTATCGGGCAGAGCACTGACCCTGAACGAGCCTGCGCGGATCGCTTTTGCCGTCAGAGAGGAACAGATCCTCGCCTTGCTGGCAAAGGGCATGAGCAACAAGGAAATAGCCTACAGTCTGAATATCTGTGAAAAGACGGCAAAATACTATTTGACCAATATCATGAAGAAGCTGCATGCAAAGAACCGGGTAGAGGTGGCTTTGTACGCCGCTCAAAAAACGCATGGAAGAACCGACGCAGTTCATTAGTCAGGGCATATATGCCATAAGAATGATTGATGGCTCTACAGATTGGACCGCTGTTAAGAATTCATCAATTTTCAATATGGAAACTGCATTGCCAAATTCCTGTCCCGGCACGTGTTTATGTCAGAGACCGGGTTCATCATCGATGACGGCCGCCGGCGTGCAATCCGCCGCGGACGCGGTTAGTCCCTGGGATGCTGTTCCTTGCGGCCGCCCAAGAAACGATACCAGGGTTCAGGCAACCGCCGCCGCAGTGCGGCCGTCTATCCGGCACTATCAGGTGCGGCAGGGCGGTCGGAACGAGCGCCTGCGTTCGTCACCACATGCAAGGGGGCGCCGCATGAAAAACGGCCCGCGAACGGGCCGTTCCGCAACCGTTGAAAGCTGGATCAGAGCAGCTTCAGATCGCTGGCCGAGGCGCGGCCGTCGCGGCCCGACTGCAATTCGTATGCGATCTTCTGGTTGTCCTTCAGGCCCGTCAGCCCGGCGCGTTCCACCGCCGAGATGTGGACGAAGATGTCTTTTCCACCGTCATCGGGGGCAATGAAGCCATAGCCTTTGGTGGCGTTGAACCATTTCACCGTTCCGGTCGCCATAACCGTTCTCTCCTTCAAGTCCTCCTGGCGCAGGATTGCGTCAGGCCGTGCAGCCCGCTTTCGGTATTCCGGCTGCCCATGAAGGGAGGCGGTAGAAAGGCATTCGCTCACGCAGTTGAGAGGATGACCGAATCGTTAAGAAAGGCAAGCAGGAAACGCGCGCAGACAGGGGCCTGGGCGCAACAAGCCGGTGCCTTTGGCGCCTTTCAGCGCAGGTCGGGCGGCGTGGCTTCGTCTTGCAGCATGGCGACGGCCTCGGCCAAGGGCAGCAGGCGTGTGCCCTGCTGGTCAAGGCGTCGAAGCGATACGGTGCGATCTTCCACCTCTTTCATGCCGATGGCAAGGATGGCGGGCACCTTGGCTACCGAATGTTCCCGGACCTTGTAGTTGATTTTTTCGTTTCGGGTATCGGCTTCGGCCCGGATTCCCGCCGCACGCAGGGCCTCCACGATCTCGGCCACATAGGCATCGGCATCCGACACGATGGAGGCGACGACCACCTGGCGGGGCGCCAGCCAGAAAGGCAGCTTGCCCGCGCTGTTTTCGATCAGGATGCCGATGAAGCGTTCAAAGCTGCCCAAGACCGCGCGATGCAGCATGATCGGGCGGTGCTTGCCGCCGTCCGCGCCCACATATTCGGCGTCCAGCCGTTCGGGCAGGTTGGGGTCCACCTGCAAGGTGCCGCATTGCCAGTCGCGGCCGATGGCGTCGCGCAGCACGAATTCCAGTTTCGGCCCATAGAAGGCGCCCTCGCCGGGGAACAGTTCATAGTCGTGCCCGGCGGCCTTGCAGGCATTGCTAAGGGCGGCTTCGGCCCGATCCCAGCTTTCGTCGGATCCGATCCGCTTTTCCGGCCGCGTGGACAGCTTGATGCGCCAGTCGGTAAAGCCCAGATCGGCATAGATCGCCGCCAGGAATTCGATGAACTTCCTGGTTTCCGATTCGATCTGATCCTCGGTGCAGAAGATGTGGGCATCGTCCTGGGTGAAGCCGCGCACCCGCATGATCCCGTGCAGCGCGCCCGAGGGTTCGTAGCGGTTGCACGACCCGAATTCCGCCATGCGCAGCGGCAGATCGCGATAGGATTTCAGGCCGTGGTTGAAGATTTGCACATGGCAGGGGCAGTTCATCGGCTTCAGGGCGTTGATCGTCTTGGTCCTGGCGTGCTCCTCGTCGACTTCGACGATGAACATGTTGTCGTGATAGTTCTCCCAGTGACCCGACGCTTCCCACAGCTTGCGGCTGACGACCTGGGGCGTGTTCACCTCGACGTAACCGTCGGTCCGCTGGCGGCGGCGCATGTAATCCTGCAAGGTCGTATAGATGTTCCAGCCGTTCGGGTGCCAGAATATCTGTCCGGGCGCCTCCTCCTGCATGTGGAACAGATCCATTTCCCGGCCCAGCTTGCGGTGGTCGCGTTTCGCGGCCTCCTCGAGCATGGTCATGTGGGCCTTCAGTTCGTCGCGGTTTCGGAACGCGACGCCATAGATCCGTTGCAGCATGGGCCGGGTGCTGTCGCCCAGCCAATAGGCGCCTGCGATATGGGTCAGCTTGAACGCGTCGGCGGGCAGTTGGCCGGTGTTCTGCAAATGCGGACCCCGGCACAGATCCTGCCAGTCGCCGTGCCAGTACATCCGCAGTTCTTCGCCCGCGGGGATGCGGTCGATCAGTTCGACCTTGAAGGGTTCGTTCGCGGCCTTGTAATGGGCGATCGCGCGGTCGCGGTCCCAGACCTCGGTGCGGACGGGATCGCGGGCGCTGATGATCTCCTTCATCTTTGCCTCGATGGTGCCCAGATCCTCGGGCGTGAACGGCTCGGCGCGGTCAAAGTCGTAGAACCAGCCCTGATCGCGCACGGGACCGATGGTGACCTTCACGCCCGGCCAGATCTCTTGCACGGCGCGGGCCATTACATGAGCGAAATCGTGGCGGATCAGTTCCAGGGCGGGGGCTTCGTCCCTTGCGGTGTGGATGGTGATCGCGCCGCCGGTCTGAATGGGCCAGGCCAGGTCGATATGCCGCCCGTCCAGGCTGGCCGAGATCGCGCGCTTGGCCAGGCTGGGCGCGATGCTCTCGGCGACCTCTGCGGCGCTGATGCCGGCGGGATAGTCGCGCACATGGCCATCGGGGAACGTGAGGGAAATCTGGGACATGTCGTCCTCCTCGTCGGTTTGGCGCCCACGGAACGCCCGGCTGCGGGTTATATGTGCCCTCCATTGGACGGTGGCGGGAAAACTGTCAAGATGACGGCGACCATGGAAAAGGAACAGGAATGACCGATCATCTGGAGACATTGGCCGGGCGGCGCATCGCCTTTCATCGTCGTGCCGGGCAGGGGCCGGGCGTGGTGTTTCTGGGCGGATTCCGATCCGACATGACGGGAACCAAGGCTGTCTGGCTGGACGACTGGGCGCGAGACCGGAACCGGGCCTTTCTGCGGTTCGATTATTCCGGTCATGGCGCCAGCGGCGGCGCGTTTCAGGACGGCAGCATCGGCGACTGGTTCCAGGACGCGCGATCCGTGATCGAGGCCTTGACCGACGGGCCGCAGGTGCTGGTGGGATCGTCCATGGGCGGATGGATCGCCCTGCTGATCGCGCGAACAATGCCGCAGAAGGTGGCAGGGCTGGTGACGATTGCCGCCGCGCCCGATTTCACCGAACAGGGGTTCTGGGTCGGTTTCGACGACGCCCAGCGCCAGGCGCTGATGGCGACAGGCAGCGTGGCCTTGCCAAGCGACTACGGCGATCAACCCTATCTCATCACCCGGCGCCTGATCGACGACGGGCGCGACCATCTTGTGATGGATCGGCCGCTGCCGCTGCCGTTCCCGGTGCGGATGCTGCAAGGCACGGCGGATCCCGACGTGCCAATCGACTGGGCGATGCGACTGCTGGATCATGCCACAGGCGACGACATGCGGCTGACGCTGGTCAAGAAGGCGGACCATCGTTTTTCGACGCCGGAATGTCTGACGCTGATCGGGCGGGCCATCGACGATGTTCTGGCCTAGGCTGGCCTCCGGACTGCTGGCCTCGCTGGTGTTGCTGTGGATATTCGGACCGCGCGACAGGCTGCGCACCGACGCCGTGGACGTTGACCGGCCCGCCGATCCCCAGGTCTGGCTGAACAGGCGAGAGGCGGGGATCCGGTCCGAGGTCGCGTCCTATCTGCAATGGGCGGGTCAGCCGGGGCAGGTCGCGGATCTGGCGATCCTGTATGTCCACGGCTTTTCCGCCAGCCCCGCCGAATTGCGTCCTTTGCCCGAGGATCTGGCCCGCAGCCTGGGCGCCAACCTGCTGGCGATCCGGTTGCAAGGTCATGGGCAGGGCGGCGATGAACTTGCCGCGGCCCGTGCCGGCGATTGGTGGCGCGATGTGGTGCAGGGGCTGGCCATCGCACGCGGCATGGGGCGGCGTGTGATCGTCCTGGGCACATCGACCGGGGCCACGCTGGCAGCCTTGGCGGCGCGCGATCCACAGATGGGCAAGCACATGGACGGGATCATCCTGGTTTCCCCCAATTTCGGGCTGAGAGCGCGGGGCGCATGGATGCTGGACCTGCCGTTTGCGCGCCACATCCTGCGCTTGCTGGGCGATCCGACGCGCTGCTTTGCGACGCGCAGCGACATGCACCGGGCACGGTGGACCCATTGCTATCCGGTGTCGGCCGCTCTGCCGGTTGGTGTGCTGGTACGAACGGCGCGGCGCAGGACATACGAAAACGCGACCCAGCCTGCCCTGTTCATCTGGTCGGACGCGGATCTGATCGTCGACTATCGCGGAACGGCCAGGACCGCCGCCGCCTGGGGCGGGCCCGTCACGGTCGTCAAGACGGCGCCAGGACGAAATGACGATCCCGACGCCCATATCCTTGCCGGAGAGGCGCTGTCGCCTGGGATGACCGCAAGCCTGGCCTCGACCATCGGCGACTGGATCCGGCAGATCCGGTAATCAGAAGGTGAGACTGAAGTGTTCGCCCATGTCCGGCTTTTGCCCCGTCACCTTGGACTTGGCAATCTCGTAGATGAAGGACAGCTTGCCGCCCGTCGCCCACACCTCGGCGTCGGTCAGGTCGAACCGCATCAACTGGACATCGGGATCGCGCTTGCCTTCCTCGAACCAGCTGGATGCGACGGCGTTCCACAGGTCATCCAGCTTGGCATCGTCATTCGACAGCGACAACTGACCGTGAATGCTTGTATACAGTCCCTCGGCCGCATCGCTGACGACATGGACGGCCGGTTTTGCACCATCGGACACGGCCTTGGCCAGATCGGTTCCCTTGGCGGTAATGAACCACAACACCTTCGCTTCGGGTTCGGCGTAATGGGACATCGGCACCAGCCGCGGGTCTTCGGCAAGCCCCAACATGCCCGAATTGATGTCGTCCAGACGATCCCAGAAAGTTTCGGAATGCTTGTCGACAGTCATAATGTCCCCCTTGGCCGCGTGATGCGGCATCGGAACCCTAACGGGCAATCGTGACGGCGGTTCCTATACGGCGATCTTGCTGTTGTCGCTGATCGGATCGGATGCGCCGCAATCGGCCGCCGCGCCCCCGCGTGTGCGGCGCTTCTTCGGCTTTATCGAATCCGGGACATTCATGTTGTCGTCGATAAAGTCCAGAACCAGAGGGCGGATGTTCAGCCGCCATGACTTGCCCGCGAAGATGCCGTAATGGCCTGCACCGGGTTCAAGGTGCTGCACCTTTTTCACGTCGGGAACGCCCGTGCACAGATCCAGGGCCGCGACGCATTGACCGGGGGCCGAAATATCGTCGTTGGCCCCCTCGACCGTCATGATGGCCACGTCGCTGATCTTGCCGATATCGACATGGCGCCCGCTCACAACGAACTGGTTGCGCGCAATTTCAAGGTTCTTGAAGATACGCTCGACGGTGGAAAGGTAGAATTCGGCCGTCATGTCCATGACCGCCAGATATTCATCGTAGAACTTGTTGTGCTTGTCGCCTTCGGACCCGGTTCCCCGCGCATCGGCCCAGATCTTGTCCATGAAGGCGCGGGCGTGGGTTTCGGCGTTCATGGCGATAAAGGACGACAGCTGCGCCAGACCGGGATAGACCATCCGCCCGGCGCCGCGATACTTGAAGCCGACCGACTGGATGACGGTATGCTCCAGTTCGCCCATGGTCATGCGGTTGCCGAAATCCGTCACCTCGGTCGCGGCGGCGTCGGGATCGACCGGGCCGCCGATCAGCGTCAGTGTGCGGGGCTGGGACGCGGGGTCGTCCTCGGCCAGGATGGCGGTCGCGGCCAGGGCCAGGGGCGCGGGCTGGCAGACGGCGATGACGTTGGTGTCCGGTCCCAGGTGGCGCATGAAGTCGACCAGATACTGGGTGTAATCCTCGATGTCGAACTTGCCCTGGCTGACGGGAATGTCGCGGGCATTGTGCCAGTCGGTTACGTAAACCTCGCAATCGGGCAGCAGCGAGGTGACGGTGGACCGCATCAGGGTCGCATAGTGGCCGGACATGGGCGCGATCAGCAGAACCTTGCGGGGCAGGACTTCGCGCCGGGCGACGCGGAAATGGACCAGATCGCCGAACGGCCGCTTCATCACGGGTTCCACATAGACGATGTGATCCTGGCCCTGATCGCCCGCAATGGGCGGGATTTCCCAATCGGGCTTGAGGACCATGCGGGCGAAGCTGCGTTCCGTCACGCGGCCCCACGCGCTCATCAGCTTGAAGATCGGGTGCGGGTTCAGCGCGAAGACCGGATAGGACGCGATGGCGCGGGCCGATGCGCCCATCCATTCGTTGGTGTTCCGAATGGTCTCCATCGCGTCATAGGATACGATGCCCTTGATACCCTTGATCGTCACAGGAGGCTACCTTTCGCGGCTGTGGCATGACGGAAGGCGGGACACGGCAATCCGGTTCCAAAAACCCGTGTTTGCGCATTTCCCGTCCTGCGCATATCATTCCATGGGGTAATAGGGGGGAACCTGGATCATGGCAAGAAGCGCAGGATCTGGCGGCAAGAAAGCTGCCCGCGCGGGTGGCGAAAAGGAAACAACCGGAAAGCCGGTCAGGCCCACCCCTGAAACATCGGGCAAACCTGCCTCGGCGGCCCCGCGAAAACGACGCGCTGTGGCAGAATCGGCCCCGCCATCGGATCCCGCCGCCGATGCCGCCCCGTCGCCCGACAACGCCCCCGCGGTCGCCTCGCCCGAGGTGCAGCTTGACCAGGTGGCTTCGACCCGGTCGGGATCGGCTGCCGAGGGGGGGCGTGCGCCCCAGGCCATGGCCGATGCCCTGGCCCAGGGGTCATCCAAGGCGACCGCCAGGAAACTGGCCGAGAACATCGAACGGATCGAGACCCTGGGCAAGCGGCTGATGTCGGCGCTGTCAACCCGGCCTATGCCCAATCCGGGGATCGAGGCGCCTGGGCCGGATCTGCTGATGACCGCCGCGAACGCCTGGATGAAGACCCTCTCCGAACAGCCTGCCCGCGTTCTGGAAACCCAGGTCAATTACTGGGGCGATACCCTCAAGAATTATGCAAACGTGCAGATGGCGGTGGCGCGGGGGCAGGCGGCCGCTGACCATGACGACGCATCCTTGGACAAGCGGTTTTCCAATCCGCTGTGGCAGAGCCACCCGTATTTCAACTTCGTCAAGCGGCAGTACCTTATCAACGCCAAGGCCCTGAAGGATGCCACCCAAAACCTGCAATTGCCCGACGACACCGCCCGCCGCCGCATCGACTGGCTGACCAGCCAGATCGTGGACATGATGGCGCCGACCAATTTTCTGGCGACCAATCCCGATGCGTTGGAGCGGGCGATCCAGACCGAAGGCGAGAGTCTGGTCAAGGGGCTGGAAAACCTGGTCCGCGACGTGGAACGCAACGGCGGCGACATCGTGGTGTCCCTGGCCGACCGCGACGCTTTCACGGTGGGCGAAAATATCGGCACGTCGGACGGCGTCGTCGTCCACCGCACGCCGCTGTACGAACTGATCCAGTACAAGCCCGCGACGGAACAGGTCCACGAGGTTCCGCTGCTGGTGTTCCCGCCATGGATCAACAAGTTCTACATTCTGGACCTCAAGCCTCAGAACAGCCTTGTCAAATGGCTGGTCGAACAGGGACACACGCTGTTCATCGTCAGTTGGCGAAACCCCGACGCCAGCTTTGCCGACGTCGGGATGGAGGATTACGTTTCCGCCTATCTGGATGCGATGGACCGGGTGCGCGACCTGACTGCGCAGCCCAGGCTGAATGTCGTCGGCTATTGCATCGCCGGCACCACCCTGTCGCTGACCTTGGCGCTGTTGAAACAGCGCGGCGACGACCGTGTCAATTCGGCCACGCTGTTCACGACGCTGACCGATTTTTCGGACCAGGGGGAATTCGTCAGCTTTCTGCAAGACGATTTCGTGAACGGCATCGCCGACGAGGTCGAGCGGCATGGCCTTCTGCGCGCCAAGCTGATGTCGCGCACCATGAGCTTTCTGCGCCCCAATGATCTGGTCTGGGGTCCGGCGATCCGCAGCTACATGATGGGCGAGATGCCGCCGGCCTTCGATCTTCTGTATTGGAACGGTGACAGCACCAACCTTCCTGGCAAGATGGCAATGCAGTACCTGCGGGGGCTGTGCCAGCGGAATGCCTTTGCCGCCGAGGGCTTCGATCTGATGGGCCACAAGCTGCATATTTCCGACGTGACCGTGCCGCTGTGCGCCGTGACCTGCGAATCGGATCACATCGCCCCGTGGAAGGACAGCTGGACCGGCGTTGCGCAGATGGGGTCGAAGGACAAGACCTTCATCCTGTCGGAATCCGGCCATATCGCGGGGATCGTCAACCCTCCGTCGAAGAAGAAATACGGGCATTACATGGGCGGCAGCGATTTCACCCATGGCCATCAGTCGTGGAAGGAATCATCGTCGTTCGCAAAAGGAAGCTGGTGGCCCCGCTGGGGGGAATGGCTTGCGGAACGGGCCGGACGGATGGTTCCGGCGCGCGATCCGGGGCAGGGGCTGTATCCCGCGCCCGGAAACTATGTCCACGAACGGGCCGCCTGAGCGGGGTAAACCGGCAGACTGCGGCGCGTTCGCCCGTTTCCCGCCCGCCCTTTGCACTGGTTAATTTTTTGCTGCGGCGCAGCATAAAAGTCTTGAAATGCCGCGATGCAGCATTTATCTTGGCGTCACGAGAACGGATTTGCTGCGGAAACCCTCATCTCGAAATGTCCTTCCGCTGCGCTGATAGGAGTGACTGACATGGCAAAGACCCCCGATTACACCAAGACGTTCCAGGACATGATGGGCAACTTCCCCATCGACACCTCCTCGGTTCAGGAAGCTCTCAAGTCCCAGAATGCCTTGGGCGAGAAGCTGGCTCGCGTTGCCTTGGCCGCAGCCGAGCGTTCGACCGAGATCTCGGCCCAGTGGGCCAAGGACACCATCGCCCGCATGGGCGAACTGGCTGCTGTCAAACAGGAACCGTCCGACTATGCCAAGTCGTTCAGCGACTTCGCTTCGTCGTCCGCCGAAGTGGCCGCCGAGCACATGGCCGCCTATGCCGAAGTGGCGAAAAAGGTTCAGATGGACACCGTGGACCTGATGCTGACCGCCGGCAAGGACGTTGCCGCCGAGGCCCGCAACGTGACGGAATCGGCTGTGCGCGACACCCAGGCCGCCGTTAAGAAGGCGACCTCGACCGCGACTTCTGCCGCGAAGTGATCGGCATCCGAACGGATTTTGGAAAAGGGGCGCTTGCGCCCCTTTTTCGTTTGTTTTGATGTTCATGGCGGGCGCGGAATTTTTCTTTGCGTTTTGCGGATGCAGCATCCATCATGGCGGAAATCGCTTGTCCGAGGTCCGACATGGCCGGAACGTCCGCTCCGCTGCTGGTTAAACGCTATGCCAGCCGGCGGCTTTACAACACAGAAACCAGCGACTACGTCACGCTCGAGGATATCGCCGCCTTTATTCGCGGCGGCCGCGATGTGAAGATCGTGGACCTCAAGTCCGGCGACGATCTGACCCGCCAGTATCTGCTTCAAATTATTGCCGAACACGAGGGTCGAGGCGAAAACGTCCTGCCCATCGACGTGCTGACGGACTTGGTTCGCAGCTATGCGACCAGTGCCCATTCGGTCGTGCCGCAGTTCCTTGCGGCCAGTTTCCAGATGCTGCGGGAAAGCCAGTCCAAGCTGATGGAAAACATGGCGGTGATGCCGCATCCGATGGCCCGTGTCCCCGGCTTTGACACGATGCACCGGCAGCAACAGGCCTTTCTCAAGGCGATGATGGGTGGATGGACCGCCTCGTCTGGCCCCGAACCCGGCGACGGTGATGCGGCCGATAAGGCCGACGAGGCATCGGCGCCCCGGAAACAGGTTCGCAAACCCGCTGGATCCGACGGGACCGAGGACATGGCCGAAATCCGTCGCCAGCTTGCGGAACTCCAGCAGCGTATCTCGAAGCTCTGACTTGCGCAGGCCGCGGACACAAGCTAGACCGCGCCCACGGACAGTTGGCCGAGTGGTCGAAGGCGCACGCCTGGAAAGTGTGTAGGCGGGGAACCGTCTCGAGGGTTCGAATCCCTCACTGTCCGCCAGGAACACATCATCGTTTGATTGCCCAAGTCGGAAGGCAAGGATCACCCAGGTTGCCTGCTTAAGCCGAGACTGTGCTCGGTTCCTCGGAACGGTTCCCTGCAAAGAATAAACTTCGGGGTCTGACGGGCGCGGATTTCATATTTTGATGATATGGCCGGCTACGCCAGAGGCGTCAGGGAAGTTGAACCCGTGGGAAAGCGGGCGGTCGGCCGGCCGGGCAGAATCATCGGGGGACACTTTCCTGGTCTGGGACTCTCGACAGGCGTTCCTCTCGCGCGTCGCCGTCTTGCTGCCAACCAGCGTCACGACTCCAGTTCGGTTGCGCGGTCCCAAGGCGCATCGTCACCGGATCGCAAGGCCTGAGTCGCAAGACGTGGAGGGTCGAACGGCCGCTGTTCCGTGGTTTGACAAGGGGCCGCCCCGGCAGCCTCAATATCCCAGGCTATCGCGCAGGTTCTGTTCGACTGTTCGCAGGTGCGTGCGCATGGCGTCCGCGGCAGCCTGCCCGTCGCGCGCGGCAACGGCTTCGACGATGCGGTCGTGTTGTTCGAAGCTGTGGTGGTCGCGCGGCGGGCGGGCGGGGTTGTCTCGGTGGCGGCCCCAGGTCACGGCGCGTCGGACGGTCGTTATGGTGTCAAGCAAGCCCAGCAACAGGGAATTCTGCGTGGCTTCCCCCAACGCGCGATGCAGCCGATTGTCGTGATGTTCGTATTGCCGCCAAGTCGGCGCCTGACGGCATTTCTGGGCACAGGCCCGCAGGTCGTTGATCTGTCCGCCGGTGGCATTCGCGGCGGCAAGGCGCGCGATCTCGGGTTCAAAGGCAAGGCGGGCTGCCATGACCTCGGTCGGGTTGGTCCGCAGCACAAGCGCATTGATGTCGCGAATGCTTTCCAGCGGTCGTTCGCCGACAAAGGTGCCTTTGCCGACATGGCGCCACACGACCCCCTGTCCTTGCAGGGTCGCAAGGGCCTTGCGCAGCACGGTCCGCCCCATGTCCAGCGTCTCGGCCAGTTCGCGTTCGGGCGGCAGGCGCCCGTCGTCACCCAGGTCAGCGGCTTCCAGATAGGCGCGCAACTTGTCCAGAGGGGTCACATGAATCTGCTGCATTTTCAAACCAATCGTTTCATTGGTTCAGCATCGTGATTCTTAATCGCGAAGTCAACCGGCATCTGTAACCCTACTTCTTCGCATAAAATACTGTAAAATAATGGAAATAATATTATAGGGAAAAACTTTTTGTTAACTGTATTGACCCAATCTTAAATCAATGTCAGCATTGGTTTTGCATTGGGCTTGGAGGAGCCCTTCCTGGGGAGGAGCGAAAATGGGATTTGTTGCTGACAGGTTTCGGCGTCGGGCCGTTGTTTCCGCACTGGCGCTGTCCATGGCCGTGCCGGCTGCGGCGTCCGCCGAGCCGATGCGCATCGCCTTTGGCGATATCGCCACGATCGAAACACTCGGCCTGTTGATCGCGATGGAGCGGGCGAAGGAACAGGGGGTCGAGATCGAGCCGACCTTCCTGAAAAGCGAGGACATCGCCGCGCAGGCGGTGGTCAGCGGACAAGCGGACATCGGCATCGGGGGGCCTTATGCCCTGTTGCAAAAGGTCAAGGCGCCGATCCGCATCTTCCTGCAACTGAGCGAGTTGCAGATGTATCCCGTCGTGAACACCGAATTCTACAAGACCTGGGCGGATCTGGACGGGCAGGAAATCGCGGTCCATTCGCGGGGTTCGGGAACCGAGGCGATCATGCAGATGATGGCCGACAAGCAAGGCATCGAATATTCCAGCATCGCCTATGTTCCCGGCGCCGAGGTGCGCACCGGCGCGCTGTTGCAGGGCAACATCAAGGCCACCATTGTCGATTCATCGGGCAAGCGGATCCTGGAATCCGAGGCGCCCGACCGGTTTGCCTTCCTGCCGCTGGACGGGGTGGAGGCCACTGACGAGGCGATGTTCGCCAACACGGAATACCTGGCCGAAAACCCCGAGGACGTGTCCGCGCTGGTCGAGGCCATCGTGACCACTTGGCGCGAGATCGCGGCCGATCCCACCGTGGTCGCCAGACTGCGGGACCAGTACAACCTGCTGCCGGATGCCACGCCCGAGATGCTGGCCGATATCGAACCTTATTATTCGGGCATGAAGGACGCCTTGCCCATGAATGGCGGCGGCGAGGCGGCGGCCAAGGGCGATTTCGCCTTCTACACGGCCTCGGGCGCGCTTGAAGGCAATGCCGAGGATCTGAAGGTCGAGGACTTCTGGGATCTCAGCGTCCTGGACGGCGTTCTGGACAAGATCGGAACCCAGTGAGATGAGCGTCATGTCACAGGATGCGAAGGTGGTGGCCCCTGCGGCCACCACGGGACAGGCGCTGCGCCTGTTCGCCGAACGGCGCCGGTCCTTCTGGGTCGTCCTGTCGCTGCTGGTTCTGTTCACCGCCTGGGAAATCGCGGGCCGGGTTCCGATCAGCTTTGCCTTTCCGACGTTCCTGGACACGCTGGCTGCCTTTTTCGAAATGGTCGGAGACGGATCGATGATCCGCGCGTTTTTCCTGACCCTGCAACCCTTGGTGCTGGGCGTCGCCGTGTCGGCCTTGCTGGGGATTGCGCTGGGCATCGTGATGGGCCTGTCGGATCGGATGGAATGGCTGCTGGCGCCGGTG
Organism: Paracoccus sediminis; assembly: GCF_900188295.1. Lineage (GTDB taxonomy): Bacteria > Pseudomonadota > Alphaproteobacteria > Rhodobacterales > Rhodobacteraceae > Paracoccus > Paracoccus sediminis. The sequence goes on along the minus strand of NZ_FZNM01000006.1, from coordinate 135,911 downwards.
TTCATCGTGTTGCAGGCCGCGCCCATGGCGGCGCTGGTGCCGCTGGTGACGTTCGTTTACGGCATCGGGCTGGTGGCCAAGACGCTGGCCGTCATCATGCTGGCCCTGCCGGTGATCGTGCTGAATTCCTACAAGGCGGTGCGGCATGTGAACCCGTCGCTGGTGGACATGTGCCGGTCGTTCCAGGGCAACCGCCGGCAGCAGATCTTCAAGATCATCATTCCCGACGCCTCGCCTGTGCTGTTCGCGGGCCTGCGGCTGGGCGTGGCGGCAGGGTTCATCGGCGTCATGCTGGCCGAACTGCTGATTACGCCCACCGGGATCGGCGATCTTATCACCTATCACCGTTCGGTCGCGAACTATGCGCACATGTACGCCGCCGTCGCGGCCATCATCGCGGCCTCGACCTTGACGCTGGCCGCGCTGCAATGGTTCGAAACGAACGTCATGCGCCCCGAAAAAAGGAGGAGCTGAGATGAGCGTCCAAGCCTTGTCCAAGGACGAATTCGATCCCGCCAGCGTCGTGACCAGCGACCCCGTCGTCCGGGTCGAGACGATCTCGAAGCATTACGGCACCGTCGAGGCGCTGCGCAGCATTGACCTGCAATTCGAACGCGGCAAGCTGACGACCCTTCTGGGTCCGTCGGGGTGCGGCAAGACCACGCTTTTGAAGATCATCGCCGGGCTGGTGCCCGCGACCTCGGGGCAGATCGTCGTCAACGGCCGTGCCGTGACCGGGCCGGGGCCGGAACGCGCGTTCGTGTTCCAGGATTTTGCCCTGATGCCCTGGGCCACCGTGCTGCGCAACGTGGGCTTCGGGCTGGAACTGAAGGGCTTGGCCGCGGCCGAGCGCAACCGCATAGCCCGCCGCTATATCGAGGAGGTCGGACTTCAGGGCTTCGAGGACAAGTATCCCCATGAACTGTCGGGCGGGATGCGCCAGCGGGTCGGCATCGCGCGGGCCTTCGCGGTCAACGCCGACGTGCTGCTGCTGGACGAACCCTTTTCGGCTGTGGACGAGCAGAACCGCCGCAAGTTTCAGGAGGATTTGCTGCGGCTGGTCGAGATGGAGCGCAAGACCTTTATCTTCGTCACCCATTCGATCGAGGAGGCGGTCTATGTTTCGGACCGGATCGTGCTGCTGTCGCCCCGTCCGGGCCGGGTGTCGAACATCATCGATCCCCGCATCGACCGCACCGCCGATCCCGACGACATCCGGCGCGATCCAGGCTATCTCGACGTGGTCGAGGAGATCTGGCAAAGCCTGCGCCATTATGCGGAGTGACCGGCCATGACCCTGTTCGGATACCGCATTCCCATGATGGCCTCGCTGATCGTCTGGGCGCTGGTCTGGGAAATCGTCGGCAGGATGGACGTCATTTTCCTGATCCCCCCGATGAGCGCGATCCTCGCCGCGGGCGTCGACCTGGTGCAGACGAATTCCTGGCAGAACGCCACCTGGGTCACGATCCGGTCATTCGTGATCGGCATGGCCCTGGCCATCGGCATCGGCGTGCCGCTGGGCGTGATGATGGGGCGGGTCAAGATCATCGACAACATCTTCGGCCTGTGGGTGAACATCTTCGTCAGCGCGCCCCTGTCCGCGCTGGTGCCGGTGCTGATGATCCTGTTCGGCATGGGCGAGGCGACGATCGTCGTCACGGTGTTCCTGTTCGCCGTCTGGATCATCGTGCTGGACGCCCGCGCGGGCGTCATGCAGGTGCCGCCGTCGCTGATCGACATGGCGCGGTCCTATGGCGCCTCGCAGGCCACGATCATGCGCAAGATCATCCTGGTCTCGGCGCTGCCCGAGATTCTTGCAGGGATCCGCATCGGGGTGATCCGGGGCGTCAAGGGGGTGGTCATCGGCCAGATTCTGGTTGCGGTGATCGGTTACGGCGAACTGTTCGAACTGTATTCCCGCAGTTTCGACATGGAACGGTTCTGGGCGCTGACACTGGTTCTGTTCGCCGCGGCGATGGTGCTGTCGGCGCTGGTGGAAAATGCGGAAAAACGCATCGAGTATTACGCAGGAGCGAGATGATGAACGAAATGAGCAAGATGGCCGATTATGTCTTTGTGCCCGAGCCGACGCCCACGATTCCCGTGGCCGGCACCGACAAGCTGTTCCCGGTGCGCCGCATCTATTGCGTTGGCCGCAACTTTGCCGACCATGCCATCGAGATGGGCCACGATCCCGACAAGGAGCCGCCGTTCTTTTTCCAGAAGAATCCCGATTCCATCGTGCCGCCGGGTCAGGATTTTCCCTATCCGACCGAAACCAGCGATGTGCATCACGAGATCGAACTGGTCGTGGCGCTGAAATCGGGCGGCACCGACATCCCGCTGGACAAGGCGCTGGACTGCGTGTTCGGTTACGGCGTCGGGCTGGACATGACCCGGCGCGATCTTCAGGGCCAGGCCAAGAAGATGGGCCGCCCATGGGAAACCGGCAAGTCCTTCGAGGCATCGGCCCCCTGTTCGGTCATCCATCCCGTGTCCGAGGTGGGACATCCCACGCAGGGCGCCATCCGGGTCGAGGTGAACGGCGAACCGCGCCAGCAGGGCGATCTGAACCAGATGATCTGGAAAGTGCCTGAAATGATCGCCTATCTGTCGCGCCTGTTCGAACTGCGTCCGGGCGACGTGATCTTTGCGGGAACCCCGGCGGGCGTCGGCGCCGTGGTGCGCGGCGATGTGATGACCGGTCATGTCGAGGGCGTGGACGAGATCACCGTCAAGGTGGTCTGACCCACCGTCGCGGCCCCTCCGGGGGTCGCATGTCCGCTGCCGGAGAACCCGATGCCCCTGTCCCTGACGCTTGTGACCACCTTTACGTTCGCGCTGGCGGTCAGCGGCTGCCTGTCGGGCTATCTTGCCGGATTGCTTGGCGTCGGCGGCGGCATCATCATCGTGCCGGTCATGTATTACGTCCTGGCTGCCTTCGACGTTGACATGGCGCTGCGCGCCCATATCGCGGTGGGCACGTCGCTGGCCACGATCATCCCGACATCGATCCAGTCGATCCGCACGCATCGCGCGCGGGGCGCCGTGGACACCGCGCTGCTGCGGTGGTGGGCGCCGTTCGTGGCCGCAGGCGTGCTGATCGGCGTCCTGATCGCCCGCTATGCACCCGGTACGCTGCTGACCGGGGTGTTCGGTGTGGTCGCGGCCATCGTGGCCGTCTATATGCTGTTCACCCGCGAAGGCTGGCATCCCCTTGCGACCCTGCCGTCCCGTCACGCGCAGGCTGGCATGGCCACCGGGATCGGCACCATCTCGACGCTGATGGGGATTGGCGGGGGAACGCTGACGGTCCCGGTTCTCAGCGTCTTCAGCTATCCCGTGCGCCGCGCCGTGGGCACCGCCTCGGTCGTGGGGCTGATTATCGCGCTGCCCGGAACGCTGGGATACATCTTCAACGGCTTCGGCCGCGAAGGGCTGCCGCCCCTGTCGCTGGGCTATGTGAACCTGGCGGCGCTGGCGGCCATCGTCGTGACCAGCATGTGGTTCGCGCCGATGGGTGCGCGCGCCGCCCACACCATCGCGCCCGCGCATCTGCGCAAGGCCTTCGGGGTTTTCCTTGCGATCACGTCCATCAAGATGCTGGCCGACGTGCTGGGTTAAGGCCGCAAGCCACCACCGAAATGCGCTGTGGTTGCAGTCGGCCCCTGACGGCGGCTACATCCTCTGCTATGGCCCGGCCAGCACCGGCATCCACATTCAGAAAGACAGGTTCACGACATGGCTGATCCGAACGCCCCCGACATCATCTATACGACGGTCGACGAAGCTCCGCAGATCGCCTCGGCTTCGCTCTTGCCGATCATCCGGGCCTTTGCCTCGGCGGCCGGGGTGACGGTGGGGACGCGGGACATTTCGTTGGCCGGGCGGATCATCGCGGCGTTTCCCGAAAAGCTGACCGATCAGCAACGGCAGTCCGATGACCTGGCCGAACTGGGGGAACTGGTCAAGACGCCGTCGGCCAACGTCATCAAGCTGCCCAACATCAGCGCGTCCGTCCCCCAGCTGGTCGCCGCCGTCAAGGAACTGCAAGCGCAGGGCTATGACATTCCCGATTATCCCGAAGACCCCGAGACGGACGACGAAAAAGGGATTCGCGCCCGCTATGACGCGATCAAGGGATCGGCGGTGAACCCGGTCCTGCGCGAAGGCAATTCGGACCGCCGCGCGGCCGTCGCTGTCAAGAACTATGCCAAGGCCAACCCCCATTCGATGGGTGCCTGGTCCGCCGACAGCAAGACATCGGTGTCCACCATGTCCGGCAACGATTTCCGGTCCAACGAAATCTCGGCCACCCTGTCCGAGGCGCAGGCGGGCAAGGCGCGGATCGAGCTGGTGGGGGCGGACGGATCCGTCATCGTGCTGAAGGACGGCGTCAGCTATCCGGCGGGCACCGTGGTCGACGCCACCTTCATGTCGGCCAAGGCCCTGGACGCGTTCCTGGCCGAGCAGATCGAGGCCGCGAAACGCGATGGCGTCCTGTTTTCGATCCATCTCAAGGCGACGATGATGAAGGTGTCGGACCCGATCATCTTCGGCCATGCGGTCAAGCAGTTCCTCAAGCCCGTGTTCGACAAGCACGGCCCCGCCCTGGAGGCGGCGGGGGTGAACCCCAATTCGGGCTTGGGCACGTTGCTGGAACGCGTGGCCGACATGCCCGACGGCCAGGCGATCCGGGCCGAGATCGACGCGGTCCTGGCGGATCGCCCGCCGATGTACATGGTCAATTCCGACAAGGGCATCAGCAACCTGCACGTCCCGTCGGACGTCATCATCGACGCCTCGATCCCGGCGCTTTTGCGCGCAGGCGGCAAGGGGTGGGGGCCTGACGGCAAGGCAGCGGACACGAACTGCGTGATCCCCGACAGTTCGTATGCCGCCGTCTATGAAGAATCGGTCCGCTATTTCAAGGAAACCGGCGCCCTGGATCCGTCCACCGCGGGCACGGTGCAGAACGTCGGCCTGATGGCCCAAAAGGCCGAGGAATACGGATCGCACCCCACCACCTTCGAGATTCCGCAGGACGGTACGGTGCGGATCGTGTTGGCCAACGGCGATGTGCTGCACCAGCACAGGGTCCAGGCGGGCGACATCTGGCGCGCGGCCTCGACCCGGCAGGCGCCGATCGAGGACTGGGTGAGGCTGGCGATTTCTCGGCAAAAGGCCGAGGGCTGTCAGGCGATCTTCTGGCTGGATGCCGGTCGCGCCCATGACGCCGAGCTTATCAAGCACGTCACGCCGATCCTGAAGGCCGAGGGCGTGGCCGACCGGTTCCAGATCCTCGCCCCGCGCGAGGCGACCCGGCTGACGCTGGAAACGATTCGCAAGGGCGAAAACTCGATCGCCATCACCGGCAACGTCCTGCGCGATTACCTGACCGACCTGTTCCCGATCCTGGAACTGGGCACCAGCGCCAAGATGCTGTCCATCGTCAAGCTGATGAACGGCGGCGGGCTGTTCGAAACCGGCGCCGGCGGTTCGGCCCCCAAGCATGTCCAGCAGATCATCGAGGAAAACCACCTCCGCTGGGATTCGCTGGGCGAATTCTGCGCCTTGGGCGAGAGTCTGAAATTTCTGGCCGAAGCCAAAGGCAACGCCAAGGCCCGCGTCCTGGGCAACGCCGTGGACGTGGCCACCCAAGGGGTGCTGGACAACAACCGATCGCCCCTGGGCAAGGTCGGCCAGACCGACAACCGCGACAGCCATTTCTATTTCGCGCTGTACTGGTCGCAGGCCTTGGCGGCCCAGACCGAGGATGCCGGGCTGGCCGCCCATTTCGCCCCGATCGCCAAGGCCTTGGAGGGGAACGAAGACCGGATCCTGGCGGAACTGGCCGAAAGCCAAGGCAAGCCCGCCGATCTGGGCGGCTACTACCACACCGATCCGGCCAAGACCGAGGCCGTGATGCGACCCTCGGCCACGTTTGCACGGATCATCGGCTGAACGGCGATCCGACCGTCACGCGGGACGCGACGCACCGCGTGACGGCCGACGACGACAAGCGCATCGCCCGCCGGATCGACGCAGGCGATGCCGGACGCGGGGTTCCGGGGGCTAGAACCACTGGCCCGGCTCCATCAGGCCCAGATCCATCAGTTGACCGGCGCGCCATTCGAACGGCAGGGAACCGCGCCAGCAAAAGGTGTCGATGGCCTCGCGCGACCCAGGATTGGTCGCTAGCGCCTTTGCGGCGCGGAACGATGCGATGGCGGCAGTCAGGTTGTGATGCCACGGGCAGGAATAGGTGTTGTATTCCTGGACGTCAAAGCGGTGATCCGCCTGGATGCGCAGGTTCGCGGCTGTGCGGAACAGGCTGATCCGGTCAATCCGGCGGTTGGCCGGGGCGACATGTTCCTCGAACCGCCAGCGCAGGCCGCCGTGGAAATCCAACTGCCGATCCAGGGGGGTGCCGTCCGGTGCGTTGCGGCCAAGCGCAAAGTAGCCGGTCCGATCCAGCATCGCATCGGATATATCGACGGCATCGGGATTGCGTACGATGTCGGGCGAATAAAGATCGATCACATAGGTCAGCATGGCGTCGCGCCGTTCCTCGGCGTGAAAAGCCAGAAGTTCACCGATGCTGCGCGTTTCCGAAAACGGAAAGAACAGGAATTCGGCGTTGTAGCCGTAATACATCCAGGTTCCTGCGGGCACCGTTGGAATGATGGCGTTCAGGGCACCTTGATGGGCCAGCGGATCGCGCGTGTTCCAGCGCAGGTTCGTGACCCGAGAGAGCAGATCCTCGGACAGCGACAGGGCATCGGGCGACAAGGCAAGGATATGACGAAAGCCCAGCCCGACATGATGGCGCAGGGTTTCGGACACCACGGCGTCATCCTCGACCAGAATGACCGCGATCGGGCCGCGCTTCAGCACCGCCGGACGCGAGGCCAGGAAAGCGGCCAGCGGCGGATGGGGCGTCACGGCATCACGGCCTTGACCTGATCGAGCGCCTGCCGCAGCAGGGCAGGATTGCCGCCGGCCGTTTCGACCAGCCGTTTCAAGGTGGCCTTTTGAAGATCGCCGATGGCGGCATCGTCGATGATCCGGTTGACCTGCACCGGATCGTAACCTTCGGGCGTCAGGGCGGACTGGATGCGCATGGCGGCAGCGGCGGCGCTGGCGGCCTTGTCGGTGGCGGCGGCGGCGGCGTTTGCGGCCGTCGCGGCATCCTGCGGGGCAGGGTCCGTGCCCGCCGCGGCATCCGCAGCCCGGTCGGCGGCGGTCAGGGCGGCCTCGGCCGCAGCCTCCGCCTCGGCGGCCGCGTCGCTGGCGGGCGCCACGCCGCTGTCTTCGGATGCCTGGGCAGCTTCGGCAGCGACATCGGCCGCAACGGCTGCGGCATCGGCTGCGGCATCGGCTGCGGCGTCCGTTGCCTCGGCGGAATCGGCCGTGGCGTCTGTCTGAGGGACGGGGGCGGTTGCGGGCGCTTGTGCCGCCGGGGCCGGGCGGTCGCCCTGCCAGACCCACCAGCCGCCAAATCCCAGAACAAGCACGGCGATCAGGGCCAGAAGAATGCGCATAGCGGGCAGTCCTTGCAGAGTGTCGGTTGCCCGCAGCTATGTCACAGCGCAAAGGCGCCGAAAAGGCGGCTGATGGCGTCGTGAATGCGATCCTTTTGGGATTCCCTGCGGCCGAATGTGCAAATCCGGTTGAATCACGCCGCCCTGAGGCTTATTTTCCGTCCATTCCGATTTGGCCATCCAAGGAGCATCGCCATAGCCCGCAGACCGCACAACGCACCGCCCACCCGTGACACTGGACCGCGTGTGAATGAACGTATCCGTGTATCCGAAATTCGCCTGATTGGCGCCGATGGCGAGAATGTCGGCGTCGTGCCCCCCTCGGTCGGGATGCAGATGGCCCAGGACGCCGGGCTGGATCTGGTCGAAATCTCTCCTAATGCGACCCCGCCGGTGTGCAAGGTCATGGACCTTGGCAAGTTCAAATACGAACAGCAAAAGCGCGAGGCCGAGGCCCGGAAGAAGCAGAAGATCATCGAGATCAAGGAAATCAAGTTCCGTCCCGGAACCGATATCCACGATTACGACGTCAAGATGCGTTCGGTCATGAAATTCCTGGGCGAAGGCGACAAGGTGAAGGTCACGTTGCGGTTCCGCGGACGGGAAATGGCCCATCAGGATCTGGGACTTGACCTGCTGAACCGCGTGCGCGACGACGTGGGCGAGGCCGGCAAGATCGAGTCCATGCCCAAGCTGGAAGGCCGCCAGATGGTCATGATGATCGCGCCCAGATAAGCGGCGCGGCAGGACACGATCGCGGCCGCGCGGCAACCGCCGCGCGGCGTTTCGCATTACAGGCGGCCTGCCATCAGTCGTTGCCGAATCACGGCCTGATCGCCCTGGATCATGCCGGGGATCAGGAACAGGTCGGCGAATGCCCAAAGGCATACGAAGGCAATGGGAACCCACCCGATCAGGATCGGCGCGGTCAGCCAACCGATTCCCCAAAAAAGCAGCATGACGATTCCGCTGGCCCAGCGCCCAAGATACATCCGATGCACCCCGAAACCCCACAGCAGGATCGCCAGAAGATAGGCGACCAGTTGGGATTTCGATTCGTTGGCGACGCGCTGTTCGATCAGCAACTGTTGCTGGATGGTATCGGCCACAAGCTCCTCCGTCAGATGGGCAGACTGTCCGCCCTTTCGGATGATAGATAGGAACCGCTTGCCTCGGCGCAAGGATCAGTCGGCCCGCAGGAACCGTTCGAAGACCATGCTGACGGGACGGATCGGTCCGCGGGTGCCATCGTTGCGCCCGACATCGACCACGCCCAGTTGATAGCGGCCCGGTTGCAGCAGGATCGGTCCCAGACGGGCATTGATTCCGCCGTCCACATCGTCGTTTTCCCCCTGAAAGGCCCCGGTGGTCGTGAACAGCACCAGTTTCGGATCGGCCCCGCCCGGCAGGGCCGAGGCGCCGATGATGACCACCGTCGGCTGATCCAGGTCAAAGCCCAGCCATTGCGTCCTGCCTTCGTGCAGGATCACCAACTGACCTTGCCTTGCCAGGTCGACCGTCTGGACAGGATAGCTGCCGTCGTCAGGAGGGCCGAGTTCGCCCTTGGCATAGGCTTCGCGCAGGAAGCGTTCAGGATCCAGCGTTTCGATGCTGACGCTCAGCGCCCCGGATTCCGCCGAAAGGGCCGCCGCGCCGATGCAGTACTGGCCCGGTTCCAGGGGCACGACGAAATCAAGGCGCGCGTCCAATCCCTCGGCATCGTCGTTTTCCGAGATCAGTCCGCCGTCGGCATCGAACAGTTTCAGATAGGAATCCAGCGTCGGACTGGACGCCTTGACCGTGACGGGCGTGGGTCGGGACAGGGTGAATGTGTAATAGCCCGTCTGGGTTCCGTCCCACGTCCTGCTGATCGGCCCTTGGGCCAGACGTTCGTCGATGGCCCCTTCGGCCAGCGCGGTCGCTGGCGTATCGGCTGTGCAGGCGGCAATGCTGCCGCTGCCGCTGCCGCTGTCGGTCAAAAGTGCGACCTGTTCAGAACGCGATACCTGCACCGTCGCCGTCATTGCGGCATTGTCCACCGATCGGAGAGCCACGCAATAGACACCCGGCCCGACCGCCGCTTCCAGGCTGGAATTCAGCGACGCGGGCGTGTCGTCGTTTTCCGCGATGGTATCGCCATCTTCGGTCAGCAGCAAAATGGCCGGATCGCCCTGGGCCGACAAGGCTTCGACGCGCAGGCCCTGGGTCTGGGCGGTCGTGCGAAAGGCCAGAACTGCCGGCTGTCCCGCGATGACCTGAACCTCGGCCGACAAGGCCGTCTGCGAGGCGGAAATGTCCTGACCGTCCTTATCGGGGGCAAGCCATTGCACCTGGGCCGTGCCGCAGGTTTCCGTTTCGGACAAGGTGTCCTGCGCAAGGACAGGCCCGTTTGACCAGGACAGAATGGTCAGGACGGCGACGACGGCAAGACGATGTGACAACACGATGAACTCTCCTGATACCGGACAGGGCCGTGACGGATCCAGTGTCGCACCGGCTCGGGTACGGATCAATCACCGCCTGTTCCGAAATCGTGCGGCAAGGGATGGGAAATCCCGGCTTGACGCTTGACCATCGGGCGCCGGATCGGTTCAACGCAGATTGGACGCCCTCGGGCGCGCAAACCGGAAAGCGACGTCATGAAATTCACACTCTCCTGGCTCAAAGAGCATCTCGACACGACCGCCACGCTGGCCGAGATCACCGAGGCGCTGACCGACCTTGGGCTGGAGGTCGAGGAGGTTCGCGATCCGGCGGCGCGACTGGGGACATTCACCCTGGCCCGCGTTCTTCATGCCGAACAGCATCCCGATGCCGACCGCCTGCGCGTTTGCCGCGTCCTGACCGATGACGGCGAAAAGCAGATCGTCTGTGGCGCCCCCAACGCGCGAGAGGGGATCACCGTGGTGCTGGCCAAGCCCGGCGACTATGTGCCCGGCATCGACCTGACCTTGGGCGTGGGCAAGATACGCGGCATCGAAAGCCACGGCATGATGGCGTCGGAGCGCGAGCTGGAACTGTCCGACGAACATGACGGCATCATCGAATTGCCGTCGGGACAGGTGGGTCAGCGGTTCGTGGACTGGCTGGCCGAGAACGCGCCCGAAAAGGTGGACCCCATGATTCACATCAAGATCACGCCCAATCGCCCCGATGCCTTGGGCGTCCATGGCGTCGCGCGCGATCTGGCGGCGCGTGGTCTCGGGGTGCTGGTCCCTGTCGCCGACATCGTGGTGGAGGGTGGCTTTGCCAGCCCCATCGCCGTGTCCATCGACCCGGCCATTGCCGACAAGGCCCCGTATTTCGCAGGCCGCGTGATCCGGGGCGTCAGGAACGGCCCGTCGCCCGCATGGTTGCAAAAGCGCCTGCACGCCATCGGCCTGCGCCCGATCAACGCGTTGGTGGATATCACCAACTTCCTGACCTATGACATGAACCGTCCGCTGCATGTGTTTGACATGGCCAAGGTTTCCGGCGATCTGGCCGTGCGGCCCGCCAAGGCTGACGAAACGATCATGGCCCTTGACGGCAAGTCTTACGATCTTCCCCAAGGAACCATGGTGATCGCCGACGACCGTGGACCGGAAAGCATCGCCGGCATCATGGGGGGCGAACAGTCGGGTTGTTCCGCCGACACCACCGATGTCTTTCTGGAAAGCGCCTACTGGGATCCGATCGCCATCGCGACCGCCGGGCGCGGGCTGAAAATCAACAGCGACGCCCGTTATCGCTTTGAACGAGGCGTCGATCCGGCCTTTACCCGGCCCGGCCTCGAGCTGGCGACGCGCCTGATTCTGGACCTGTGCGGCGGCGAGGCGTCCCATGTGGTCGCGGCAGGGGTCGTGCCCGATACCGCCCGTTCCTATCGGCTGGACGCCGCGCGAACCGCAAGCCTCGTCGGCCTGGACATACCGGCGGACATTCAGCGCGCCACGCTGATCGCGCTTGGCTTTCGCATGGATGGCGACATGGCGCATGTTCCGTCTTGGCGCCCCGATGTGCTGGGCGAGGCCGATCTGGTCGAAGAAATCGCCCGCATCGCCAGCCTGACCAAGCTGCAGGGACGTCCCCTGCCGCGTGCGCGCCCTGGCGTGCCCGAGCCTGTCCTGACGCCCTTGCAGGTGCGGGAAAGGACGGCGCGGCGCCAGGCGGCGGCCCTGGGATACAACGAATGTGTCACCTACAGCTTTATCGACAGCACTTCGGCAGACCTGTTCGGCGCCACGGGTGATGCTGTCCGCGTCGAAAACCCCATCAGCAGCGAGATGACGCATCTGCGGCCGGATCTTCTGCCTGGGCTTCTGGCGGCTGCCGCCCGAAACCAGGCGCGCGGCTTTGCCGATCTGGCGCTGTTCGAGATCGGCCCGGTTTTCGGCGGAGGAGAACCGGGCGAACAAGCCACCCAGATCTCGGGTCTTCTGGTCGGCCAGACGGCGCCGCGCGACCCCTTTGGCAGCCGCCGCAAGGTGGACCTGTTCGATGCCAAGGCGGATGCCGAGGCCGTTCTAGCGGCCATCAACGCGCCTGCCAAGGCGCAGATCAACCGCAAGCTGGATCCGTGGTGGCATCCCGGACGCGCGGGCAACATCGCGCTTGGCCCGAACATCCTGGCGACGTTCGGTGAACTGCACCCCAGGATCCTGCGCGCCCTGGATGTAAGGGGCCCGGCGGTGGCCTTTACGGTCAGGATCGCGAATGTTCCTTTCCCCAAGGTGCGGTCGGCGACCCGCCCGGCCCTTGCAACGTCAGAGTTCCAAGCCGTCGAACGCGACTTCGCCTTCGTGGTCGCCCCCCAGGTCGAGGCGCTGACCCTTGTCAACGCCGCCGCCGGCGCAGACAAGGCGCTGATCGACAGCGTAACGGTCTTCGATCAGTTCACCGGTCTGGAAGGCGGCGGGAAATCCATCGCCATTACCACGCGCCTGCAACCGCGCGACAAGACCCTGACGGATGCGGACATCGAGGCCGTCTGTCAGAAGATCATCGACAAGGTGCAAAAGGCGACCGGCGGAATCCTGCGGACCTGAGCGCTTTTGTCTTGGTTCAAGTATCCTCGGGGGTCCGGGGGCCGACAGCCCCCGGCCATCGCGGGACGCACTTATCGCGGAGCCAGTTCCGCAATCACGAACAACCGCAACGCGGTGGCCAGTCCCACCTCGGGCGGACGGGCGTGGTCGATCTGTCCGATCAGTTGCGCCCGCGTCAGGCCGCGGGATTTGGCCGCATCGGCCACGCCGCGCCAGAACGCCTCCTCCAGCGACACGGACGTGCGGTGCCCGTCGATCGTCACGGATCGTTTCAGGGGCGGGGTCATGAGCGGCAGGTCAATCGCCATCCGGTCCGTCATCGCGCCGATGCGCGTCAAGCACCTTGGCGGCGCGGGCGGTTTCGGCCTTGCGGATGTCCCGGACAGGCTTGGCCTCGCCGGATTTTGCCGCATTCGCATGGCCTTCCGCGCGTCTGCCGTCGCGGTCGCGCTGCTTTCGGGCCAGACGCAGGTTGATGATCTTTGACATGCAGGTTCACCGGAAAAGGGACGCGGCCATCATACCGCGCCCCGGCCCAATCCGGTCAAGCCCCGGTTTCCCCTCGTCATCAGCCCTTGGGGCTTATCATGTCTTCGGGGCGCACCACACGATCAAAGGTTTCGCCGTCCACGAAACCCAGGGCGATGGCTTCCTCGCGCAGGGTGGTGCCGTTCTTGTGGGCGGTCTTGGCGACCTTCGTGGCGTTGTCGTAACCGATGCTCGGCGCCAGCGCCGTCACCAGCATCAGCGATTCCTTCATCAGCTTGTCGATCCGCGCGACGTTCGCCTGGGTGCCCGCGACCATGTTGTCCGTGAATGACCCCGCCGCATCGCCCAGAAGCTGCATGGATTGCAGCACATTATAGGACATCATCGGATTATAGACGTTCAGTTCGAAATGCCCCTGCGATCCGGCAAAGCCGATGGCGGCATCGTTGCCCATCACCTGCGCGCAGACCATGGTCAGCGCCTCGGCCTGTGTGGGGTTGACCTTGCCCGGCATGATCGACGATCCCGGTTCGTTTTCGGGCAGGATCAATTCGCCCAGGCCCGACCGCGGGCCGGATCCCAGCAGGCGCATGTCGTTGGCGATCTTGAACAGCGACGCCGCCACCGTCTTCAGCGCGCCGGAAAAGAAGACCATCGCGTCATGGGCGGCCAGGGCCTCGAACTTGTTCGGGGCGGTGACGAAGGGCAGGCCGGTAATGGCGGCAATCTCGGCCGCGATGGCCGTGTCCCAACCCTTTTTCGTGTTCAGTCCGGTGCCGACGGCGGTGCCGCCCTGAGCCAGTTCATAGATGTCGGTCAGGGCCAGCTTGACCCGCTCGATCCCCTTGGCGACCTGATGGGCATAGCCGCCGAATTCCTGGCCCAGCGTCAGGGGCGTCGCGTCCTGGGTGTGGGTGCGGCCGATCTTGATGATGTCCTTGAATTCCCGCGCCTTGGTGTCCAAAGCCCCATGCAGCTTTTCCAGGCCGGGGATCAAAGTATCGCGCGCGACCATGCCGATGGCGACGTGCATGGCGGTCGGAAAGGTATCGTTCGACGACTGCCCCATGTTCACGTGATCGTTCGGATGAACCGGCTTTTTCGACCCCATCTCGCCGCCCAGGATCTCGATCGCGCGGTTCGATATGACCTCGTTCGCGTTCATGTTCGATTGCGTGCCGGAACCCGTCTGCCAGACGACCAGGGGGAAGTGGTCGTCAAGCCTGCCTTCGAACACCTCGGTCGCGGCCTCCTCTATGGCGCGGCCGATGGCCGGATCCAGATCGCCGTTCGCCTGGTTTACCCGTGCCGCCGCCAGCTTGATCGCGCCCAGCGCGCGGACGATGGCAACCGGCTGGCGTTCCCAGCCGATGGGAAAGTTCCGGATCGACCGCTGCGTCTGCGCGCCCCAGTATTTGCTGGCGTCGACATCCAGCGGACCAAAGCTGTCGGTCTCAAGGCGGGTCTTGGTCATGATGGCTCCCTCGCGGTTTGGCGCGGTTCTAGCGGGCGATGGCTGGATAGGCAATTCGTATGCGGCGGTATGCGGGTCAGAGCGCATCCAAGGCGGCCATGGCCTTGCAAAGAACGTCATCCTGATCGGATGGCAGCGGCAGGATCGGGCGCGGGGGTTGGGCGTCCGACAAGCGCAAAAGGTTTGCGGCCCGATACACCACCCGGAAACTGCCGAACCGGCGAAACAACGCCCACAGAGGCTGGAACGCAGCGTCCATTCGCGCGGTCTCGGACGTGTTGCCCGCCTGTGCGGACCGGACAAGGCGCAGCATCGGCGCGGGCCAGGCTCCGGCAGCCGCGCTGTAGAATGCATCGGCGTCCGACAGCATGGCCGCACCGCACCCCCAATCGCCGCTGTAGCCGATGGAAAAACCCTTGGGCAGACTGTCGCGCAAACGGGCAATTTCAGCCGCGAAATCGTCTTGGGCAGGAAGCGGCATCTTGACCGCGCGGATGGACGGAATCGTCGCAAGGCGCATCAGCAGGTCGGGGCCAAAGCTGAAATGCGTCGTGGTCGGGTTGTTGTAGATGCAGATCGGCAGGTCGCTTGCCCCGGCAATCGCGGCGTAATGCGCGAACACCTCATCGTCGGTCAGGGGCGTATAGGACATGGGGGCGACCAGCAGCGCATCGGCCCCGGCGGCGGTCGCGTGCCGTGCCAAGTCTTTCGAAACATCGGTGCGCAGCGCGCCCACCCCGACCATCACCGGCACCCGCCCGGCGATTTCCGCCACGGCATCATCGGCGGCGCGTCGTCTTTGGTCCGGGTCCAGATAGGCATATCCGCCCGTGCTGCCCAGAACGCAGATCGAATCCACCCCGGCTTTGACAGCATGGCGGAGAATGCGGGCAAAGTCGTTCTGGACGACGCGACCATCAGGATCGGACGGGGTGATCGGAAAGGCGGACAGTCCAAGAAAGGGGGTCATCTGATTCTCCTGCCGTGGCAGGTGGCCATGCGGCAGAAACGATGACAAGCCTCAGGCGAACAACATTCCGTCCAGTTCGTTCCCCATCTCATCGACCGGATAGCACCAGACGCGGAAGCCGGTCAGCGTATGGGGGCCGAAACTGTGGATCAGGGGAACATCGGCGGCATCCATTCCCCTTGCCACGACGACGCGGCCGATGCGCCGCTGGTTGTTCCGCGGATCGAAGGTCCACCACTTGCCGCCCAGATAAACCTCGATCCAGGCCGCGAAATCCATCGCGGCGGCGGCAGGGGGCACGCCGATGTCGCCCACATAGCCGTTGACGTAACGCGCCGGAATGTTCAGCGCCCGCAGATAGGCCAGGGTCAGATGCGCAAAGTCGCGGCAGACGCCGGTGCCGTCGTTGCGAGCGCTGTGGGCGGTACGGAACTGGGACGCAAGGGCATAGTTGAAGGCCAGCTTTCCGTTCACATGATCGACGATGTACTGGACGCGGTTCCAGCCTGGCGCGATATGGCCGAACAGGCCCCATGCTTCGTCGCTGACAAGATCGGTTTCGACATAGCGCGAGGCGGTCAGATAGCCCAGCACCTCGCTCGGCAGCGCCTCGACAGGCCATTCCGCGGCCTGGAAATCCGCTTGGTCCTGCATTCCGCCGTCGGTGACGGTGATGTCGTTGAACAAGGTGAATGTCCCTGCCGGCGCAACCATGCGCCGGCAGATGTTGCCGAAACGATCGACATAGCTCTGGACCGGGACGGACGGCATCGTCCTGAAATCTTCGGGAAAGACGTAATCGCGATGCCGCGCGGCCTCTGGCGTGGTCAGGCTTATCAGCGGCGTATCCTGCGGCGTCTGGATTTCGATCTCGAACCCGATCCTGATCCGCATCATGCGACCGTTGCATTCATGGTGATTTCGGCGTTCAGCAGCTTCGAGATGGGACACCCGGCCTTGGCCTTTTGCGCCAGATCCTCGATCTGCGCCTTGTCGCCGTCGCCCGAGATGGCGGTGACGAGATGCGCCTTGGTGACGGTGAACCCGTCGCCATCCTTTTCAAGCGTGATGCTGGAGGTGGTCTGGATGTCGATGTTGCCGATGCCCGCCCCGGACAACATGTTGGACAGCGCCATGCTGAAGCAGGCGGCATGAGCGGCGCCGATCAGTTCCTCGGGGTTGGTGCCCGGTTCGTCGCCGAAACGGTTGTTGAAGCCATAGGCCAGGTTCTTCAGGGCACCCGATTGGGTCGAAACCGTGCCTTTGCCTTCCTTCAGG
Source organism: Paracoccus sediminis (assembly GCF_900188295.1). GTDB lineage: Bacteria > Pseudomonadota > Alphaproteobacteria > Rhodobacterales > Rhodobacteraceae > Paracoccus > Paracoccus sediminis. Next base: position 119,126 of record NZ_FZNM01000006.1, on the reverse strand, counting down.
CCGCCCTGCCATTTGGCCGATCCGCTGCGCGTGAACATTGTCTGATCCTCCATGCGTTCATGCTGTTGCGGTTTGAACGCGTGGCGCAAGCGCCGGTTCAAACCGAAAGCAAATATCAGCGTTTCGGGAACAGCCGCTGGTGTTCGGCGATGGCAAAGCGGTCAGTCATGCCTGCGACATAATCAAGAACGACACGCGCGCAATGCGTTTCATCCCCGGCGCCTTGTGCCAACCGGCACCAGTGGTCGGGCATCTGGCGGCGATCGTGCAGGAACAGCGGAAACAGGTCGTTCAGCATCGCGGTGACGTTGCTGCGTTCGACCACGACCGACGGCGCGCGGTACATGCGCGTGAACAGGAACGACTTGATCGCCTTGATGTTCTGGTAAAGCGGCTTGGAAAAGCGGATGATCGGCCCGTCCATGGCGCGGATGTCCTGCGCCGACTGGGGGCGCAGCCCGGCCAGCCGGTTCTGGGCCACGGCGATCACGTCCTCGACCATGACGCCAAAGACGCGGCGCAGCGCCTCGTAGCGGCGGCGGGTGGGATCAAGGCCCGGATACAGGCGGTCCACTTCGGCAAAGGCGGGGCCGACGACGGGCAGTTCGGCCAGCTCGTCCTCGGTGAACAGTTCGGCGCGCAGACCGTCATGCAGGTCGTGGTGATTATAGGCCACGTCGTCGGCCACCGCCGCGACCTGCGCCTCGGCGCTGGCGTTGGTGTGCAATTCCAGATCCCAGGCGGCATTCACCTCGGCCAGGGCATAGGGCAGGGGGTCTGCGACGGGACCGTTATGCTTGGCGATGCCCTCCAACGCTTCCCATGTCAGGTTCAGTCCGTCGAAATCGGCGTAATGGCGTTCCAGCCGCGTCACGATCCGCAGCGCCTGGGCATTGTGGTCGAAGCCGCCATAGGGCTGCATCAGGGCGGCCAAGGCATCCTCTCCGGTATGGCCGAAAGGCGGATGGCCCAGGTCGTGCGCCAGGGCCACGGTTTCGGCCAGATCGGCGTTCAGGCCAAGCGCGCCGGCGATGGTCCGGGCGACCTGCGCGACCTCGATCGTGTGGGTCAGGCGGGTGCGGAAATAGTCGCCGCGATACGCCTTTCCATCGTGTTCCACAAAAACTTGGGTCTTGTGTTTCAGGCGGCGAAAGGCGCTTGAATGAATGATCCGGTCGCGGTCGCGCTGCCAGGGGCTGCGAAACGTGGACATCCGTTCGGGATACAATCGCCCTCGGCTGGCATCGGGATGGCAGGAATAGGGGGCGGTCACGGCATGGCTTCCTTGCAACGGATGCCTGCAACCCTATATTCTGGTCTGGCCTTCGAAAACGGGAACGCCCCATGAACCTGCCGCCCAAAGTCACCGAACGCGCCTTTGCCCGCCTGGCGCAGATCAACACGGCGGCAGAGGTGCGGCCCCTGCGGGTGGCAGTCTCGGGCGGCGGCTGTTCGGGGTTTCAATACGACATCCGCCTGGACCGGGCCGAGGACGACGACCTGGTCCTGCAAGGCGCGGGCCAGACAGTGGTGGTCGATCCGGTATCGCTGCCCTATCTGGCGGGCGCGACCATCGATTTCGCCGACGAGCTGATCGGCGCGCGCTTCGTGATCGACAATCCGAACGCGTCTTCAAGCTGCGGCTGCGGAACGTCCTTTTCCATTTAGCCGCAGACGCGACTGCGGGTATCAAGATCGATGTCCAGCATGCGCAGGCCGGGCGTCGGCAGGCGATTGGGATCATCGCGATCGTCGTCCAGATCGACGGTTTGGGTCGTAAGAACCACCCCTTGGCACAGGTCCAGCGGCCCGGCCGAAGCGACCGTCATCCGGCCATCGCTTTCGATCAGGCGGATGATGTAGCCGTGTTTGCGCGCCACCCCCGCCTCGAACGTCATGGGCTGGTCCATGTCGGTCCATTCCGTCATCGGGCCGAACGGGGCGTCTTCGTCCTGCCAATCGGTGCCATGGGCAAATCGGATGTTCCATGTGCCGGGCGGAACGAGCAGCCGGAAAAAGGCTCCTCCGACGATATAACCCGCCATGACGCGCCGGTCGGTATCGGGATCGATCACGAAGACCACGTAATCCCGGCCCGGCATTGTCTTGACAACCAGCGGCAGAGTCGCGGGTAGCCCGCTGCGGTTCCACATCAGTCCTGCGCGCGGGCGTTCGTCCGCCCCGGCAGGCAGGGCGAGGGCAATCATCATCAGCAAGGCAAAGAACCGGGGCATGACGCGATCGTAACAGGGCACGGCCTTGGTTGCCAATCTTTGCGCGCCTGATAATGATGCCGCCATGAAGATCGCGACATTTAACATCAACGGCGTCAAGGCCCGGATGCAGGCGCTGACGGACTGGCTGGCGGGATCGGGCGCCGATCTGGTCGTGTTGCAGGAAATCAAGTCGGTGGACGAAGGTTTTCCCCGCGCACATTTCGAGGATCTGGGCTGGATCGTCGAAACCCATGGCCAAAAGGGGTTCAACGGCGTGGCGATCCTGTCGCGGTTGCCGTTGGAGGACGTGACGCGCGGCCTGCCGGGCGATGATTCCGACGAGCAGGCCCGCTATATCGAGGCGACGGCGGTGGGCGGCGATACCGCCGTCCGCATCGCCGGGCTGTATCTGCCGAATGGCAACCCGGCGCCGGGGCCGAAGTACGATTACAAGCTGGCCTGGATGGAACGTCTGCGCCAGCGCGGTGCCGAATTGCTGGCAGGAGAGATGCCGGTGGTGATGTGCGGCGACTTCAACGTCATTCCCGAACCGCGGGACGCCGCACGGCCCCAAGCCTGGATCGAGGACGCGCTGTTCCTGCCAGACAGTCGCGCCGCCTTTCGCAAAATCGTCAACCAAGGCTGGACCGATGCCGTCCGCATCCGCGACCCTTGGGCCGCGCGCGGACCGTTCACCTTCTGGGATTATCAGGCCGGATCGTGGTCCAAGGACGACGGCATCCGCATCGACCACCTGTTGCTGTCCCCGCAGGCTGCCGATCTGCTGATCGAAACCGGCATCGACAAGGATGCGCGGGCGGGTGAAAAACCCAGCGACCATGTTCCCGTCTGGGTCCGGCTGGCCGTCTAGATCACCAGAACGCCGGAATGCTTGGCCTTGTGTTCGGGTTCGACATGAATGGTGATCTGCGCGTCGTCCAGCCGACGTTTCAAGGCCGTCTCGATCCGGTCGCAGATGGCATGGGCTTGCGCCACTGACACATCGCCCGCAACGACCAGATGAAAATCGATGAACGTCCTGCTGCCCGCGTGCCGGGTGCGCAGGTCATGCGCCTCGATGGCGCCCTCGGCCTGGCCCGAGATCGTGTCGCGGATGTCGCGCAAAAGATCGTCCGACACGGCCTGATCCATCAGCCCGCCAAGCGACGTTATCATCACCTTCCAACCCGACCACAGGATGTTGACAGCCACCACCGCCGCAAGGATCGGGTCCAGGATCGCGTAGCCGGTGACGATCGCCAGAGAGACGCCGACAAGCACACCGCCCGAGGTGACGACATCGGACAGAAGATGGTAGCCGTCGGCAACCAGGGCGGGCGATTTCAACAGGCGTCCTTGACGCAAAAGCATCCAGCACCAGACCGCGTTGATCGTCCCGGCTGCCGTGTTGATAAGCAAGCCGGCCACCGGGGCGTCCAGCATCCGCGGATTGCGGATGCCGTTATAGGCTTCCTCGAGGATCAGCAGGGCCGCAATGATAATCATCACGCCTTCCAGAACGGCCGACAGGAATTCCGCCTTGTGGTGGCCGTAAGGGTGGTCCTGGTCGGCAGGACGTTGCGCGATGCGGATGGCGATCAAGGCGGCAACGGCGGTGACAACGTTGACCGTGCTTTCCAGCGCGTCAGACAGCAGCGCGACCGATCCCGTCAGCCACCAGGCCAGCGTCTTCAACCCCAGCACCAGGATTCCTATCACGATGCTGCCGACGGCGATCCTGACTGTGCGGTTCATGGCAACGGTTTTTCCTATCCTGCCCTCCGACCGGAGGCATGTGACAGAATGCCAAGTCAGTTGCAACTGGAAAGGATGGTGCAGGACGATCGGGTGCAGGGCGCCAGATTCCGCCCGCCACGATCAAGGGAGCAGACGGGACCGCATCTTTCGTCGCGTTCAGTCGTCGCCGTCGTTGGGATATTCATCGTCGTCGCCGAACCTCGCGTCATCGGCATACTCATCCTCACCCTCGCCGACGTATTTGCTGCTCAGCGCGATGGAATGGTTGTCGTGCGCAGGATCCATGACCACGTCCGAGGGAATTTCCCCGGCCAACCATTCCCGCAACTCCTCGCGGATCTCGGCTTGCTCCTGGCCTGTCACCTCGGCCAGATGGGCAACGAAGGCGCGCTGATCGCCGTCGATCTCGTCCAGGTCGGTTTCATCGACATCAGGCCATTTTTCCAGAATGGCATCATAGAAAGCGGCCCAGTTTTCCTGAACATGGTGCCATTTCATTAGTATCCGCCTCCTATCGATGACTGCGCCCAGTTGGCGATCCCGGTGATATCCTCGCCAACCCCTGCGACCGTATTGCATCCAGCCAGCATCATGCAGGCCAAAACCAAACCCATCACTACCCTCATCACTCTGCCTCCTGCCACCAAAGCTCGGGCATGAAGCCCGGCCAATCTCCGTAAAGCGGCGTTGTCCGGTCAGGATACCGCAGGTCCGCGGTGTGGGCCAGCCGCGAGACCGGCGAGAACCCGACCGGTATGACATAACGCCCGGCAGTCAGGATTCGATCCAAAGCCCGGACCGCAGCCGTAAATTCTTGGGTGTTTTGAGAATTCACCATCGCTGCGATGACGGCCTCGGCGGCGGGGCTTTTCATGCCCATCCAGTTGCGGCTTCCCGGCTGGTCGGCAGCGGCTGCCCCCCAGTACAGCAACTGTTCGTTGCCCGGCGACAGCGACAGCGCGCGTTCATACCAGGTCATGTCAAACTGGAATTCATTCGTGCGCTGCACGAACTGCGCCGAATCAAGCAGGGTGATGCGGGCTTGCATCCCCAGGTTTCGCAGCGCCTGAACATAGATATCGGCGATCTGCTGGGTTTCCGAGGCACTGCGCATGGCGGTGCCGGACTGGTTCAGCAGGATTTCGAATGCAAAGGGGCGCCCGTCGGCATCCTGGAGGATCCCGTCGCGCACCGTCCAACCCGCCTGTTCCAGCAAATCGATCGCGCGGCGCAGCCCGGCACGGTCGAGCGCCCGGTCCGAGCCGTCGGGAAGGGTGTAGCCGTCGACCGTGCCGGGGGGCAGGTCGGCGGCAAAGGGTTGCAGCAGCGCCGCTTCGCGGCCGGTGGCGGGACCGGGCTGCATCGCCAGGGCAGAGTTGGAGAAATAGGACGTGATGCGCTGATCCTTGCCGCCGTTCAGGGTCGCGTTGATGAAGCGAAAATTGAACGCCTCGATCATGGCCTGCCGCACCCGCCAGTCGGCGAACAGTGGGTTTCGGGTATTCATCACAAAGCCCATGATGCCGGACGGGCGGCGGTTCGGAATCTCGGATTTGACGGCATCGCCACGCTGGATCACGGGAAAGTCGTATTCCTGGGTCCATTTCAACGCCGACAGCTCCCTCCAGATCGTGACCTCGCCGGCCTTGAAGGCCTCGAACATGGCATTGGCATCCGCGAAATAGTCATATCGGATGACGTCGACGTTGTTGCGTCCCTTGTTCACGGGAAGGTCGGCGCCCCAGTATTCGGAATTTCGACGGAATGTAATCGACCGGCCGGGGTCCACCTCGTCCACGACGTAGGGGCCAGAGCCGACCGGCGGCTCGAGGCTGGAGGCCGCGAAGTCCTTGCCCTCCCACTGGGCTTTCTTGAGAACCGGACGCATCCCCATCAGCAGCGGCAGTTCCCGATCCGATTCGGAAAAGGTGATCCGCAGGCTGCGATCGCCGGTCTGTTCGATTCCGGCGACCTTGGCCCAGGCCGCGCGATAGCGGGGATGTCCCTGGGTGCCGAGGGTCCGAAAGGACCAGATCACGTCGTCAACCGTGACGGGGCTTCCATCGGAAAACCGCGCCTCTGGCCGCAAGGTGAACTCGACCCAGGATCGGTCGGCTGCGGTTTCGACGGACGCAGCCAGCAGGCCGTAAAGGGTGAATGGCTCATCGAGACTGCGATACATCAGCGTTTCGGTCACATGAACGCCCACACCCCACGCCGCATTGCCCTTGAGCACCCAGGGTTTCAGCGAATCGAACCCACCCGGTTCCGCCAGACGAATCGTTCCACCCCGCGGCGCGTCAGGGTTGACATAGGGAAGAACAGAAAATCCCGGCGGCAGTGCGGGTTCCCCATACATCGAAACCGCATGAACTGGTTCTGCGCGTGCAGACAGCGGCAATGTTGCAACACACAGAAAAGTTAGTAAAGTCAGGCACAAGGCCTGTAAAGTCACGGATTTTTCAAGTTTTTTCACGCTTTGCATCGCCTGCCCGCCCGTTTTTCTTCTTTTCAATACAAATTCAACTGACTCGGAAAGGGATCGTCAATGGCGGCTCAACTTCTTCATTGGACTTTGGCAGGCATTGGCGTATAAATACCTTACTGCTCGATAGGTTTCTTGCCTGTATGAAACCTGCCTCATGACTTAGCGCCCGCCTTGTGCGGGCGTTTTTTTTTCCTCATGCTGCGACTGCAAACGGGATCGTGACGCATGTCGGATTGCCGGGGTAACAGTCGTGGAGGGACGATGTTCGAAAGATTTCTGGACGGTAAGACCGCAATCGTGACGGGTTCCAACTCTGGCATCGGGTTGGGGATTGCGCACCGGCTGGCCAGGGCGGGCGCCGAAATCGTCCTGAACAGCATCACCGATCGCCCCGAAGATCATGCCTTGGCCCAGAATCTGGCTGAGGAACATGGCGTAAATGTCCGCTATGTAAGGGCGGACATGTCAAAGGCGTCCGAATGCCGGGGGTTGATCGAACAGGTCGGGCGCTGTGACATCCTGGTCAACAATGCGGGCATCCAGCATGTCGCCCCGATTCCCGATTTCCCGTCCGAGAAATGGGATGCGATCATCGCAATCAACCTGTCATCGGCGTTTCACACCACGGCCGTCGCCTTGCCGATGATGCGCAGCGCCGGGTGGGGCCGGGTGGTCAACATCGCATCGGCTCACGGATTGACCGCCAGCGCATTCAAGTCGGCCTATGTCGCGGCCAAGCATGGAATCGTCGGGCTTACGAAGGTCACGGCGCTTGAAACAGCCAGGGAACACATCACCTGCAACGCCGTCTGCCCCGGCTATGTCCTGACCCCCTTGGTCGAGGCGCAGATTCCCGACACCATGAAGGAATACAACATGACGCGGGACGAGGTGATCCGAAACGTCATGCTGGAGCGCCAGCCATCCAAGGAATTTGCGACAGTCGAACAGATGGGCGATACGGTCGTCTTTCTGTGCAGCGACGCGGCGGCCCAGATCACCGGAACGACCATCAGCGTCGATGGCGGCTGGACGGCCCTTTAAGGACCGTCCACAGGGCATCATGCGCAGCCCTCGCAGAAGCGGCGAATGCGGACAATAGCCTCGGTCAACTGGTCATCGCTCGCGGCATAGGAAATGCGGAAATGGGGGCTGAGACCGAAAGCCGCGCCGAAGACGACCGCGACGCCCGTTTCCTCCAGCAGCGCATTGGCAAAGGCTTCGTCGTCGGTGATCGGCGTCCCCGCGGCCGAGGTCGTGCCGATCAGATCCCGGATCGTGGGATAGACATAGAATGCCCCTTGGGGGACCGGACATTCGATGCCGACGCAGGCGTTCAATCCGGCCACCACCAGGTCGCGCCGCCGCTGAAACTCCAGACGGCTTTGGCCGATATAATCCTGCGGCCCGGTCAGGGCGGCTTCGGCTGCATATTGGCTGATGGAACAGGGGTTCGATGTGGATTGCGATTGCAGCACGGCCATCGCCCGGATCAGCGGTTCGGGCGCCGCGCCATAACCGATCCGCCAGCCGGTCATCGCATAGGCCTTGCTGACGCCGTTCATGGTCAGCGTCCTGTCCTTTAGCCGAGGCTCGACCTGCGCCGGGGTGGCGAACTGGAAATCGTCGAAAACCAGATGTTCATAGATGTCGTCGGTCAGGATCCAGACCTGGGGATGACGCAGCAGGACATCAGTCAGTGCCCGCAGTGCCGCATGGTCGTATCCTGTGCCTGACGGATTGGAAGGCGAATTCAGGATCAGCCACTTGGTCCGGGGCGTGATCGCCGCCTCCAACGCGTGCGAGGTCAACCGGAAACCCTGGTCCAGACCGCATTCGACGATCACGGGGCTGCCCCCGGCCAGCAGAACCATGTCGGGATAGCTGACCCAGTATGGCGCGGGGATAATGACCTCGTCGCCTTCGTTCAGCGTCGCCATCAGCGCGTTGAACAGGATTTGTTTGCCGCCCGTGCCGACGGTAATTTGCGACGGCGTGTAGTCCAGCCCGTTCTCGCGCGAAAATTTCCGGCAGATGGCACGCTTCAGCGACGGCGTGCCGTCCACGGCGGTATAGCGTGTATGGCCCGCGTCGATGGCGGCCTTGGCGGCGTCACGAACATGCAGCGGCGTGTCGAAGTCCGGCTCTCCGGCAGAAAGGGCGATGATGTCGCGGCCTTGGGCGCGCAGAGTGGCGGCACGGCCCGTCATCGCGATCGTCGGCGACGGCTTGATTCGGGACAGGCGATCGGACAGCAGATCCATGGCGACCTTGACGGTTGGAACAACGGGTGCGCATGGCTTATGCTGTGCGGAACAGGACAACAAGCGCAGGCTGTGCGCCGGAAGGAACGATCATGACGGAAACGCCCGAAGTTCGCCTGCGCCGCCTGAAGATGCGCAGCTGGCGGCGCGGCATGAAGGAAATGGACCTGATCCTGGGTCACTTCGCTGACGGCCCGCTGGCCGGGCTGACCGCGTCGGAACTGGATGATTACGAGGCCGTGCTAAACGAGAACGACCAGGATCTGTATAGGTGGATCACCGGGCGGATGAATGGCGGGGATGGTCGGGGACCGGCTGCCCTGGCCCCCGTTCTGGACAGGATCGCCAGGCATGCGGCGGAACGGTTTGGACCCGTTCGATAAAATTTTTTCCATTCCGTTTCAAAAATGCGTTTGCATTAACTGTAGATTTTGACTTTTGCGGCAATGATGTGGTCATGACGAACAAATCAGGACCGCGAGACGCCATGATTTCCCCCGCGCCGCGCGATATGCGCCCCCAAGCCGACGTTCAGGCCCTGCCCGATCTGGCAGACACCACCGAGGCTTATCTCGAGTCGCTGCAACTGCTGGAACGTTTGCATCGGCTGATGCTCGATCTGGTCAAGGATGAATTCGAACGCCTCGGCCGCCACGACCTGACCCCCGTGCAGGCGATGATCCTGTACAATCTTGGCGGGGCCGAGGTGTCGGCGGGCGAATTGCGATCCCGCGGCATGTATCAGGGGTCGAACGTCAGCTATAACCTTAAAAAGCTGGTGACGATGGGCTATGTCCATCACGAACGCAGCGACATGGATCGCCGGTCGGTCAGGGTCAAGCTGACGGACGACGGGCAGGCGGTGCGGGATATGGTCCACCGGCTGTTTCAGCGCCATGCCGAAGGCCTTGCCATGTCCGGCGTCCTGGAAGATCCCCCGCTGGAGCAGGTGAACCTGCAAAGCCGCCGGATCGAACGGTTCTGGCTGGAACAGATCCGCTATATCTACTGATCGGCGCCCAACCTACCAATGCCCGGTGTTGTCCATGCTGGCCCAAGGTTCCGCCGGGGGCAGGGCGTCGCCTTCCTGCAACAGCTCGATCGAGATGTTGTCGGGACTGCGCACAAAGGCCATGTGCCCGTCGCGCGGCGGACGGTTGATGGTGACGCCCGCATCCATCAGCGTCTGGCACAGGTCATAGATGTTGCCGACGCGATAGGCCAGGTGGCCGAAATGGCGGCTGTCGGACGGAAGCCCATCGTCGCCGTCCCAGTTGTGGGTCAGTTCGACGAGGCATTCCGGCTGGCCCGGCGGGGCCATGAAGACCAGCGTGAAGCGCCCCTTGTCATTGTCGATGCGGCGCGTTTCCTCAAGTCCCAGTAGCCTGAAAAAGGCCATGGTCTTGTCCAGGTCGGCGACGCGAACCATGGTGTGCAAATAGCGGATATTCACGGCATCTCCTTGTCATTCTGGTGGCATCAGCTTCGCATGGGCGGCTTCGGGGTGCAAACGGATCAGCGGCGGCGCAGATATTCGAACAGCACGCAGGCAGGATCGGCGGAGCGAAGCGGGACGGATCCCAGGCAGGCCCATTCGGCCGGATCCATTCGCGGGAAAAACGTATCGGCATCCGGCACAGCAAGCTCGACCTCGGTCAGCAGCAGCCGGTCCGCCACCGGCAGAAGCGCGCCATAGATCCCCGCGCCTCCGATACCATATATCCGGCGGTGGCCGGATCGATGGGCATGATCGACCGCCGCGCCGGGTGCGGCAAAGACGTGATCCGCCACCCCAGGATCGGACGATACCACCAGGTTCAGCCGGTTCTTCAGCGGTTTGACCGGCAGGCTGTCCCATGTCCTGCGTCCCATGACGATGGCCCCGCCGGTCGTTTCGCGTTGAAAGAAGGCCAGATCCTCGGGCGCGCGCCATGGGATTTCGTTGTTCTTGCCGATGGCGCCGTTGCGGTCGCGCGCGGCGATCAAGGTCAGCATCAGACCGCCACCGGGGCCTTGATGGCCGGGTCGGGGTCGTAATTCAAAACCTCGAAATCCTCGAACCGGAAATCGAAGATCGACTTTGCATCGCGCCGAAGCCGTATCTGCGGCAAGGGCTTCGGAGTCCGCTGCAACTGCGTTCGAACCTGGTCCAGGTGGTTGAGATAGATGTGCGCGTCGCCGATGGAATGGATGAAATCGCCCGCCCGATATCCCGTCACATGGGCCAGCATGACTTGCAACAGCGCATAGGACGCGATGTTGAACGGCACCCCCAGAAACATGTCGGCCGACCGCTGATACAGTTGCAGATGCAGCTTGCCGTCCAGGATGCGCACCTGCCACAACGTATGGCACGGCGGCAACGCCATCTCTGGCACATCGCCGGGGTTCCAGGCCGAGACGATCAGGCGGCGACTGTCAGGCGTGCGGTGGATCGCATCGACCAGATCGGCGATCTGATCGACCTGACCCGCCAGGAACAGCGGTTGGCCGTCCGTCGCCCGACCGCTGGGCACCAGCTTGGGAAACCGGCGCCATTGATGGCCATAGACCGGCCCGAGATCGCCCTGTTCGTCTGCCCATTCGTCCCAGATCGAGACGCCGTTGGCCTGCAAGTAACCGATGTTCGTATCGCCCGACAGGAACCAGAGCAGTTCATGGATGATGGACTTCAGGTGCAGCTTCTTGGTCGTCACCAACGGAAACCCGTCCGCCAGCGGGTAACGGCATTGCAGCCCGAAATGGGAAATGGTGCCCGTCCCCGTCCGGTCCGTGCTTTCGACGCCCCTGTCCAGGACCGTGCGCAGCGCGTCATGATACTGCCGCATGTCAGACGTCCAGTTCTTCGGCGAAACGGGCGTTTTCCTGGATGTATTCGAAACGCAGTTCCGGTTTTTTCCCCATCAGCCGTTCGACCAGATCCCCGGTTTCGCCGCCTTCGTCATCGTCGATGCTGACCCGGATCAGCTTGCGCGTCCTGGGGTTCATCGTCGTGTCCTTGAGATCCTTGGCGTCCATTTCACCCAGACCCTTGAAGCGTTGCACGTCGATCTTGCCCTTGCCGCCCAGTCCCTTGGCCATCATCCGTTCCTTTTCGGCATCGTCCGCGACATAGACGCGGTGCGCCCCCTGCGTCAGCCGGTAAAGCGGCGGGCACGCCAGGTACAGATGCCCCTTGTCGATCATCGGCCGCATCTGGGTAAAGAAAAAGGTCATCAGCAACGAGGCGATATGGGCCCCGTCCACGTCGGCATCCGTCATGATGATGATCTTGTCGTAACGCAGGTCCTCGACGTTGAAACGGGATCCGATTCCGACCCCAAGGGCTTGGCAAAGATCGTTTATTTCCTGGTTTGCGCCCATCTTGGACGATGCCGCGCCCAAGACGTTCAGGATCTTGCCGCGCAAGGGCAGCAGTGCCTGGTTCGTGCGGTCCCGCGCCATCTTCGCGGAACCTCCGGCGCTGTCGCCCTCGACGATGAACAACTCGGTCCCGTCGCGGTTGGTGGCCGAACAATCGACCAGCTTGCCCGGCAGGCGCAGCTTGCGGGTGGCCGTCTTGCGGGCGGTTTCCTTTTCCTGCCTGCGCCGCAGGCGTTCTTCGGCGCGCAGGACCAGGAAATCCAGGATCGCGCCCGCCGATTTCGTATCGGCCGCCAGCCAGGTGTCGAAATGATCGCGCACCGCGTTTTCGACCAGACGCGCGGCTTCGGTCGTCGCCAGTCGGTCCTTGGTCTGGCCCACGAATTCAGGCTCGCGGATGAAGCAACTGACCAGGGCGCAACCGCCGGTCAGAAGATCCTCTCGGGTGATCGACGCGGCCTTCTTGTTGCTGATCCGTTCGCCATACGCCCGCACGCCCTTCAGGATCGCGGCCCAGAAACCCGCCTCGTGCGTGCCGCCTTCGGGGGTGGGCACGGTGTTGCAATAGGATTGGATGAAACCGTCGCGCGCGGGGGTCCAGTTCACCGCCCAGTCCACCTTGCCGGGCGCGCCCTGGCGGCGGAAATCCACGCTGCCCGAAAAGGGGCGGTCGGCATAGGTGCTGGCGCCGGTCAGTGTTTCCGCCAGATAATCGGCCAGGCCGCCGGGAAAATGGAACGTGGCCTCGCGCGGGGTTTCGCCGTCGTCAATCTCGGACTTCCAGCGGATTTCGACGCCGCTGAACAGATAGGCTTTGGATTTCACGATCTTTAGCAGCCGCGCCGGCTTGAAGCGGTGATGGCCGAAGATTTGTTCGTCCGCATGAAAGATGACGGTGGTGCCGCGACGGTTAGGTGCCGCGCCGATCCGGGCAATCGGACCTTGAGGCACACCGCGAGAGAATCGCTGTTCGAACACTTCCTTGTTGCGCGCCACCTGCACGATCATGGTGTCCGACAGCGCATTGACGACCGAGGCGCCCACGCCATGCAACCCGCCCGATGTCTGATAGGCATCGCCGGAAAACTTTCCCCCCGCGTGCAGGGTGCACAGGATCACCTCGAGCGCCGACTTGCCCGGAAACTTGGGGTGCGGGTCGATGGGAATGCCGCGGCCGTTGTCGCGGACGATGACGCTGAAATCGGCCAGCAGTTCGACCTCGATCCGGGTGGCATGGCCCGCCACCGCCTCGTCCATCGAATTGTCGAGGATTTCGGCCACCAGATGATGCAGCGCGCGTTCGTCCGTGCCCCCGATATACATGCCGGGGCGCTTTCGCACAGGCTCCAGCCCCTCCAGCACCTCGATCGAGGCGGCGGAATAGCTGTCGGTCGCGTCAGCGGCGGAAAGAAGGTCGTCGGCCATCTGTGTCTGCTCTTGTTCTTTTGGTCGGCTGGTCGGGATTATCACATGCGGGGGAACGCAAGGCCAGCCCCGCACGACCGGGCGGGATTGGGCTGATGCCCGGTGGGTCATTCGGGTTCGGCCGATCGTTCGTCCCACATCTTTCGGAAGGCGGGTCGGGACTGGCAGCTTTCAAGCCATGCCATCGTTGCCGGAAACTGGCTCATCAGTTCGCCATAACCTTGGGCATAGCGAAGGATCTCTGCCAGATTGATGTCGGCCACCGAGAAGCGGTCGCCGACCAGATGGTCTCGGGTCGAAAGATGCCCTTCGACAACGTTCAGGGGACGGACAAGGCGTTGGGCCGCATTGGCGACCAGGGCCTGATCGTCGCCCGATTGCAGGCGGGACCGGGCGTGGAGAAACAGGATCGTCAATGCGTCGGGTTCGATGCTGGTCGCGGCGTAAAAGCTCCACTGCATCATCAGGGCATCTTCCGACAGATCCGAAGGCCCCAGGGCGCCGCCATGCCTGCGCGCCAGATACAGGGTCGCGGCCAGCGATTCGGACAGGATCAGCCCGTCATCCTCGATCACCGGAATGGCGCCTGCGGGCGACAGCGACAGAAAGGCCGGGGAATGCGTGTTCAGCGGCGCGTCGGGCGCGTCGGGATCGGCCAGCCGATAGGCCTGGATCACCGGAACCTGCCGGAACGCCAGTCCGATCTCGTGGCACAGCCAGATGATGCGCGACGCGCGGGACCGGGTGACGCCGTGGATGGTCAGCATGAAACACTCCTTCTGTGGCGGTCAGGTTACGCGCCGGCCAGAGGTTCGGAAAGCGCGAAGCGGCGGCGCCGTTTGATGCAGGTCAAGGAACTGCCCGCGGCCCCCCACTAGACCGGAACCGCGAAACAGGAGCGATTCATCCCATGTCCAGCCCCGAGTTGGACCCCCCGAGCCTTTATGCGGCGCGCGAGCCGATATTTCCCAGGCGCGTCACGGGGCGGTTCAGAAACCTCAAATGGATCGTCATGGCTTTGTCCCTGACGATCTATTACGCCACGCCGTGGATCCGATGGGATCGGGGTCCGTCCATGCCCGATCAGGCGGTCCTGGTGGATCTGGCCAATCGCCGGTTCTTCTTTTTCTGGATCGAGATCTGGCCGCACGAATTCTATGTCGTCGCGGGCCTGCTGGTCATGGCGGGCCTTGGCCTGTTTCTGTTCACCTCGGCCGCGGGGCGGGTGTGGTGCGGGTATGCCTGTCCGCAGACGGTCTGGACCGACCTGTTCATTCTGGTCGAACGCTGGATCGAGGGCGACCGCAACGCCCGGCTGCGATTGCAGCGCCAGCGGTGGGATGGGCGGAAAATCCGTTTGCGAATGGCGAAATGGACGGTCTGGCTGGTCATCGCCCTGCTGACCGGCGGGGCCTGGATCTTCTATTTTACCGATGCGCCAACGCTTCTGCGCAACCTGTCGACGGGCCAGGCCCATCCGGTCGCCTATGTCACAATGGCGACCCTAACCGCGACGACCTTTCTGTTCGGCGGCTTTGCCCGCGAACAGATCTGCATCTATGCCTGTCCCTGGCCGCGCATCCAGGCCGCCATGATGGACGAGGACACCCTGACCGTTGCCTATCGCGACTGGCGGGGCGAGCCGCGCGGCAAGGTCAACCGCCAACCGGCCGACTCGACGACCCCCGCCACTGGCGACTGCATCGACTGCATGGCCTGCGCGAACGTTTGTCCGATGGGCATCGACATTCGCGACGGGCAGCAGATGGAGTGCATCACCTGCGCGCTTTGCATCGATGCCTGCGACGCCATCATGGACAGGATCGGAAAACCGCGCGGCCTGATCGGTTACATGGCGCTGAGCGACGAGACGGCCGAACGGGCCGGAGCGGCGCCGAAATCGATCTGGCGCCATGTGCTGCGCCCGCGCACAGTGCTGTACTTCACGCTGTGGTCGGGCATCGGCATTGCCCTGGTGATCGCGCTTCTGCTGCGCCTGCCACTGGAAATGAACGCGTCGCCCGTTCGAAACCCGCTTTTCGTCACGCTGTCGGATGGGGCGATCCGCAACACATACGACGTGCGGCTGCGCAACAAGCGGCCCGAGCCGCGCAATGTCCGCCTTGGCGTCCAGGGCGGCACGGGCCTGACCGTCGCCGTCGAGGGGGCGCCGTCAGGAATTGTGACGGTGCCGGCTGATCGAACCCTGGGCATCCGGCTGTATGTCACGGCCCCCGCCGGACACGCGATCGCATCGACCCGGACGACGCCTTTGACCCTAGTCGTCCGTGATACGGCCGACGGAACGGTCGCGACGGCGGACGCAGCGTTTCATGGAAAAAAGGACTGACATGGCAAGGGAATTGACGGGCCGCCACGTCCTGATCGTCACGCTGGCCGCCTTTGGCGTCATCATCGCGGTCAATGGCACCATGGCGGTCCTGGCCATCGGCAGCTTTCCGGGGCTGGAGGTTGCGAACAGCTATGTCGCCTCTCAGCGGTTCGACCGGGATCGTCGCGCCCAGGATGCCCTCGGCTGGACAGCCAGGGCCAGCCATGACGGAACAAACCTGATGATCGAGGTTCTGGACGGGCAGGGCGGGCATCCGATCCTGCGTGATTTCGCAGTCACGGTCGGGCGACCCACCCATCGACGGGCCGATGTCGCACCCGAATTCCAAGAGGCAGGCGGGATATATCGCACGCCGCTGGTGCTGGAACCGGGGGCGTGGACCATCCGGGTCCGGGCCACATCGCAGGACGGCACCCTGTTCCGGCAACGCCTGGACCATCGGGCAGAGGCACGGGGGAACTGACATGGCCAACCTGACCGCATCGGGCTTGAGCGCCTGTCCCGCCTGCGATGCCGTCCCCTTGGCGCAGCGGCTGGCCGACCGGGCGGATACGACGGACGGCACAGTGATCCTGTCGCTTCCGACAGCGCATTGCGCGGCCTGCATCGGCGATGTGGAGACCGCGCTGATGGCGCATCCCAAGGTCCGCAAGGCCCGCGTCAACCTGACCCTGCGTCGCGTGACGGTGGACGCGCCCGGCCTGACCCCGGACGACCTCGTTCCGGTCCTGGCAGGCATCGGATACGAGGCGCACGAATTGGACCCCGACGCATTGTCGGCCAACGCCGCCGACCGGCAAGGGCGCGATTTGCTGATGCGCATCGGCGTGTCGGGTTTCGCGATGATGAACATCATGGTCCTTTCGGTCGCCGTTTGGTCCGGGGCCGATTCTGCCACCCGAGACCTGTTTCACTGGATCAGCGGCGCCATCGCGCTGCCGACGGTGTTCTTTGCAGGCCAACCCTTCTTTCAAAGCGCCTGGGCGGCGATCCGGGTCGGGCGGCTGGGCATGGACGTGCCGATTTCCCTGGCGCTGATCCTGGCAAGCGCCATCTCGGTTTACGAAACCGTGCAGTCGGGGCGTCACGCCTATTTCGACGCAGCAACGATGCTGTGCTTTTTCCTGCTGATCGGCCGGTATCTGGATCACCGCACCCGCGCGATCGCGCGATCCGCCGCAGCCGAACTGACCGCACTGGAGGTGACGCGCGCCACCCTGCTGGCCGACGACGCCGAACAGGTCGTGCCCGTCGCGACGCTGCGTCCCGGCGATCTGATCCGCATCCGCCCCGGCGCCCGCGTGCCCGCGGATGGCATGATCGCCGAGGGCCGGTCCGAAATCGACCGCGCGTTGCTGACGGGCGAAACGCTGCCGGTGGCGGTCATCCCCGGCCAGATGCTTTCGGCGGGCGAGGTGAACCTGACCGGACCCCTGACCCTGCGGGTAACGGCTGCGGGCCGCGATTCGTCTCTTGCCCGGCTGACCTCCTTGGTCGAGGCGGCCGAGGCGGCGCGGGGACGCTATACCTCGCTGGCTGAACGGGCTTCCCGCGCCTATTCGCCAACCGTGCATCTGATGGCGCTGCTCAGTTTCGTGGGCTGGTATTGGGCCACGGGCGACCTGAGGCTTGCGATGAACGTCGCAGCGGCGGTGCTGATCGTGACATGCCCCTGTGCGCTTGGCCTCGCGGTTCCGGCGGTGGCCACGGCGGCATCGGGGCGGCTGTTCCGGCTCGGGCTGCTTATCAAGGATGGCACGGCCTTGGAGCGTCTGGCAGAGATCGATACCGTCGTTTTCGACAAGACCGGCACATTGACCCTCGGCCGGCCCACTCTGGTCTCGGTCAAGCCGTTGCCGGCCGATCTTCGTCCTGTCGCCCGAGCCTTGGCCGAAGCGTCCGCCCACCCCCTGTCCCGCGCCTTGGCCATGGCCCTGGTCGATCATCCGTCTGCCGACCTGTTTGATGTGGCCGAACAGCCCGGTTCGGGCGTTTCCGGTCGGTGGCAAGGACGATCCGTCCGGCTGGGCCGCGCCGAATGGCTGGGGGTGGCAGACGACGGACAAGCCCCGACCAGTGCGACCTGGCTGGCGGTCCAGGGAGAGGCGCCCGTGCGTCTGGATTTTTCCGACGACCTGCGGCCCGGCGCCGCCGATTGCGTGGCCGGGTTGCGCGGCATGGGGCTGGACGTCATCGTCATCTCGGGCGACCGCAGGGCGGTTGTGTCCGATCTGGCCGGGCGTCTTGGCATCGGCGATTTCCATGCGGACGTAGGTCCGGACGGCAAAGAGGCGATGATCCGCGACCTGGCCGCGCGGGGCGCGCGCGTCCTGATGGTCGGCGACGGGCTGAACGACACGGCGGCCCTGGCGCGCGCCCATGCCTCGATCTCGCCGGCAAGCGCACTGGACGCCGCGCGGGTCGCCAGCGACATGGTCCTGACCGGCAACGACCTGACCCCCGTGGCCGAGGCGGTAAAGACCGCGCGCCGCGCGACCCGGCGGATCCGGCAGAACTTTGCGATCTCTGTTGCCTACAATGCGGTGGCGGTGCCGCTGGCGGTCGCAGGAATGGTGACGCCGCTGATCGCGGCGCTGGCGATGTCTCTCAGCTCGATCACGGTGACGTTGAACGCCTTGCGGCTGCGCGATTGAAAGAAACCGGCATGGAAATCCTGTCCCTTCTGATCCCTGTCTCGCTTGGCCTCGGCGGTGTCGGACTGGCGGCATTCGTCTGGGCGCTGCGATTCCGCCAGTTCGAGGATCCCAAGGGCGACGCCGAACGGATCCTCGGCAATGCCTGGGACGACCGGCCGCGCCCGGACTGAGGGCTGCTTGAACACGAAAAAGGGGCAAGCTGAGCTTGCCCCTTTCTGCCGTGGGTCGAGAGGAAGTTGCCTCAGCCGCCCACGACCTGGCATTCCTGCGACCGGCTGACGAAGCGTTCGCACACCAGTTCGGCATTGCCCTTGGACATGTTGACGAAACTGGCCTGAAAGCCGCGGTTGGTGTCCGCGACATCGCGCCGTGCGCCTTCCAGGATGGCACCGTCCTGCAAGGCGCTGCGCAGCAGCAACTGCTCGGCCTCGGCCCGCGAGGTGAACCTGCCCAGCGTCACCCCCCAGCCACGCCCGCTGCTGTCAGGGCGGGACACGATCTCCAACGCCTCGGGTTCCGCGATGTCGCCTTCGCCCATGGCGGCCAGGATCACCGTTTCGGACCGGGGTTTCGGGGACGGCGATGCCAGAAGCGACATCGAGGTTCCGCCGTTCTGCGGCACGGCCTCGGCCACCGCGCGGGCGATGTCCGCCGGATCCGCTCCGCCGTTGGCGCTGACCGTCGCGTCGGCCTGACGGCGCGGCGCGGGGGCAGGGCGAACCGATTGCGCCAGGACGGGCGCGGCCAGGCTTGCCGTCTGCGGCGCGGCTTGGGACGCCGTTGCCACGGCCATGGGCGCCGATCCCGGACGGGCCAAGGGACGGGCACTGACGGCCAGCGTCAGACCGCCCGCCACCGTTTCGGCCGCGCGGATCTGCGGGGCGGGGACCGGCTGGGCCACGGCGGCGGTCGATGCGCTGGCCGTGCGGCTGACACGCACGGGCGGCGCCGATGCGTCCAGAACCAGCCGCTGCGGTTCAGGCTGCGTCGCGGCGAGGGTCGGTTGCACCTGCGCGCGGCGCACCACCCGCTGCGCCAGCAGGCGCGGCGCTTCGGGCCGGACTTCGCGGACCCGATTCGGAACGCGGGTAAAGCCCGCATCCAGCAGTTGCGCCATCACCTGATTGCGCTGCGCGGTCGAAGTGCCGCCGAACACCGTCGCAATCAGCCGCTTGTTGCCGCGCTGAGCCGATGCGGTCAGGTTGAAGCCCGCCGCGCGGGTGTAGCCGGTCTTGATTCCGTCCGCGCCCTGATAGGAATCCAGGAACCGCTTGTTCGTGGATGCCACCTGAGCGATGCCCGCGTCGGCCGACCGGCGCGAGAAGATGTTGTAGTACTGCGGGAAATCATAGAACAGCCGCCGCCCCAGGATCGTCATGTCTTGAGCGGTCGAATAATGCCCTTCCTGCGTCAGCCCGTGCGCATTGCGGAAATTGCTGCCGTTCATCCCAAGCGCGCGGGCCATCTGCGTCATCTGCTGGGCGAATGCCGCCTCGGATCCGGCCAGACCTTCGCCGATCGCCGTTGCGGCATCGTTGGCGGACTTGATGGCAGCGGCGCGGATCAGATAGCGCAGCTCGATCCGCTGGCCTGCCCGCAGCCCCAGTTTTGACGGGGGTTCGGACGCCGCATTGGTCGACACCGGGAACTGCGAATCCAGCCGGACCTGACCGCGTTCAATCGCGGTGAAGGCCATGTACAGCGTCATCATCTTCGTCAGCGACGCGGGGTGCAGCCGCGTCGATTCGTTTTGCTTGTAGATGGGCTGGCCTGTCCGTGCGTCGATCACATAGGCGGCAAAGGGCGCCGCCGACAGGGTTGCGGGGACCATCAGGGCCAGCACGAGGATAGCCCACAGCCGGGCTGTTTGGGAAATTCGGATCACTGTCGCGGTCTCTCTGCCTCTGGCGGCATGTCGTTTGTCGCATGCCATTGCTTAACAATCGGATAATAGCATGACCTTGTGCATCATGTAACCGTTGATTTGCGTTATTTTCCTGCCTTCCGCCCGCCCGGCTCGGGCTTTCATCGGCGGCGAAATCGACTATATTGATGCTCGCATGACGGCAATTACCACCAGATCGGACAGCATGGCGCATTGGATGACAGATGGCGACAGACCTGACGACCAGATCGAACTGGCCGTCAAGACGCGCCCCAAGACCCAGCGGCCGCCCATGTACAAGGTGCTGATGCTGAACGATGATTTTACGCCTATGGAATTCGTGGTGCATGTTCTGGAACGGCTGTTCAACATGACCCATGCCCAGGCGATCGACATCATGCTGACCGTTCACCGCAAGGGCGTGGCGGTTGTCGGCGTGTTTTCGCACGAGGTTGCGGAAACCAAGGTGGCGCAGGTCATGGAACTGGCGCGCCGGCAGCAGCACCCGCTGCAATGCACCATGGAAAAAGAATAGCAGTGACAACAACACGCCTGGCCCTTGCGCTTGCCGACGGTCCACCCGAAGGCCGATTTCTTGTCGTCGGGGCGCGGGGCGGCGACGATCTGGCGCCTCTGGATCCCGCCCGCACCGACATCCAGCAGGGAAACTTTCCCGATCATCGCGCCTTGTCCGCGCGTGGTTTTTCGGTGGCCCCGCTGGCTCAAGGCCGGTTCGACGCCGCCCTGGTGATCCTGCCGCGCGCCAAGGCCGCCGCCCGCGCCTGGATCGCCGATGCCGCCGGGCGCTTGTCGCCGGGGGCTGCGTTGTGGATCGACGGGCAAAAGACGGACGGCGTCGATTCCCTTTTGCGCGACCTGCGCGGCCTCGGTCCCGTGGACGAGGTTCACAGCAAGGCGCATGGCAAGATTTTTCGCGTGACGGTTCCGTCGGGCAACTGGTTGCCTGCGGACTGGTCCGCCCACCCCCATCATGTCGCGCCGGACTTTGTCACCCGGCCGGGCGTCTTTTCGGCGGACGGCATCGACCCTGGATCGGCCCTGCTGGCATCGGCCTTGCCAGACCGGATGCCGACCCGGATCGTTGATCTGGGCGCGGGGTGGGGCTGGCTTGCGTCCCAGGCCCTGGACCGGCCGGGAGTCGAGGTCATCCACTTGGTCGAGGCCGACCATGCAGCCCTGGAGTCGGCGCGCGACAACATCCGCGATCCCCGCGCGCAGTTTCACTGGGCCGATGTGCGCGACTTTGCGCTGTCCCAACCTGTGAATGGAGCGATCATGAACCCGCCGTTCCACGATGGCCGGGCCGCCGATCCGCGGATCGGTGGGGATTTCATCGCCGCCGCGGCGCGCCTGCTGACCGGCGCGGGGCGTCTGTGGATGGTGGCCAACCGGCATCTGCCCTATGAATCCGCCCTTGAACAGCATTTCGCACATGTGCGCGAGGTTGCGGGCAACAGCCGCTTCAAGGTGTTCGAGGCGACGGGCGCGAACCGGGGCGCGGCGCGCAAGGGGCGGCGCTGATGGGCGGGATTCAGGGCAAGACGGCCATCGTTACCGGTGCCGGTCGCGGGATTGGTCGCGCCATCGCACGCCATTTCGTCGACCGAGGCGCCAATGTGATGTTTGCCGACAGCGACGAAGCGGCCCTGTCCGAGGCCATGGCCGATTTCGACGAGGCCGATCCCAAGGTCCGCAGCTTTTCAGGCCGGATGTCGGAAAAGCTGGCGACGGCCAACCTGCTGTCGGCCACCTTGGATGCCTTCGACCGGGTGGACATCCTTGTCAACGCGCACCGGTTGGTCAAGGCATCGGATCCCTTGGACACCGATCTGGACGTTCTGGAACAACTGCTGCGGCAAAACATGATGGCCGGGCTTCGCATGACGCAGGTGGTGGCCAAACGCATGATAAAGCAGGCCGAAGGCAATCCCGACACAGGCTCGGGCGGGGCCATCGTCAATCTTTCGACACTGGCGGCCCAGCATCCGGTACCCACCATGCTGGGTTATTCGATCGCCTATGCCGCGCAGGAACAGGCGACGCGGGCCATGGCACTGGTGCTGGCGCCCCATCGGATCCGCGTGAACGGCGTCCGCTTCGGCAGCGTCATGTCGCATGAATTGAAGGATTCCCTGCGCGACAAGCCCGAGTTGCGCGACCGGATCGTCGAAGCGACGCCGATGGGCCGCATCGCGCCTGCCGACGAACTCGTGGACACCGTGCTGTATCTGGCCTGCGACGCCTCGCGATTCGTCACGGGCCAGATCCTGACGGTCGATGGCGGCCGCAGTCTGGCCGATCGGGTCGGAACTCAGACGGTCTGACCGCTTATCCGTTGTCTTCGGGAAAGGCCGCTTGGCAGGCTTGCACGACCGAAGCCGCCCGGTTGCCCAGCACCGCTTGCCGCGCCGCAAGGTTGTCACGCTTGCGCTGTTCCGCCGCCGGATCGATAGGGACGCGATAGCGTTCGGTATCGACATAATCGCGCCAGCAAGGCTCGTAGGCGACGACCGCACGTCCGTCTTCGTCGCGCAGGTAGGTGCGGCACTGGGTCAGGCGGTCGCGGACGACCTGCCGTTCCTCCCACGCATAGCCGCGCGCAAGATTGCCCTCCACCTCGGCCAGAAGTCCGCTGACGGTGCGGTATTCGCTGGTGTTCCGGCTGATGCAGCGTTCCTGCGGCGTCCCGCAGGCGGCGACAAGCAACGGCAGGGCAAGGGTCGCGGCAAGGGCGGTGTTGCGGGTCATGGCGTGTCTCATTACAGCGGGTCACGAATGCTAGCGCCGCCGGACTGGGCTGGCAAATCAAGTTTGGAGAGGGCCGATGGAACAGCAACGCAGCATCGCCGCCGCCTGGTTCCGCAAACTGCGCGACCGCATCGTCACGGCCTTCGAGATGCTGGAGGATGAGGGGCCAGGCGCCGCGCCGCCGGGCCGCTTCGTTGTCACCCCGACCAAGCGCACCGAGGATGGGGGCGGCGGCGTGATGTCGGTGATGCGCGGCGGTCGCGTCTTCGAAAAGGTCGGCGTCAATTGGTCCGAGGTTCACGGGGCCCTGGAGCCGCGGGCGCAGGCCGCGATGGCCTCGCGCGGGGTGCCGGGGATCGACCGCGACCCGCGTTTCTGGGCATCCGGGATCAGCCTGGTCGCGCATATGCAGAATCCGCATGTGCCGGCCGTCCACATGAACACGCGGATGTTCTGGACGCCCGGTGCCTGGTGGTTCGGGGGCGGCGCCGATTTGAATCCCTGCATCGAATACGCGGACGATACCGCGCATTTCCACGCCACCCTGCGTGCCGCCTGCGACGCCCATGGCGCCGACTATTACGCCCGTTTCAAGTCTTGGGCGGACGAGTATTTCTTCATTCCCCATCGGGGACGCGCGCGGGGCGTCGGCGGCATTTTCTTCGACGACCTGAACACTGGCGACTGGCAAGCCGATTTCGCCTTTACCCAGGCCGTGGGTCAGGCCTTTTTGCCCGCGTTCCAGCCTTTGGTGCGGACGCGGATGGATCTGCCCTGGTCGGATGCCGACCGCGACGCGCAACTGGTCCATCGCGGTCTTTATGCGGAATACAATCTTGTCTATGACCGTGGCACCCGCTTCGGGTTGGAAACCGGCCACAACGCCGACGCGGTTCTGATGAGCCTGCCGCCGCTTGCCAAATGGACCTGACGCCGTCCCTGTCAGCGCGGCCGGGGGCGTGAACCAGGCCGCGTTGCGCGGGCTTCGTGCCTGCGCCGATCCCGGTGGAAGGTCACGCCCGGTCCTGTCCCCAAGCGAGGGATGCCAAGCGGATTTATGCGGCGGTCGGCGTCGCCGATCTGCTGTGCCAAGCCCGGAATGGGATGGCTGGCGCAACGCGCAGGAACCGCCCCCCGATGCCACGCAAGGATCCTTGGCGGGGCGGTTCTTCGGACCCGGACTGTTAACGAATGTTCTGAACCCCGGTGCCATCGCGCCGCGTATCGCGGTGCTTCCCACGGTTCTGAATGGCGCATCATCGGGCGGCGATTGCCAGCAGCCAGCCGACCCCGGCCAGGATCAGGCCCATGCCCGCCAGCTGCGCGGGCCGCACCGTTTGCCGGAACATGCGGCCCGACAGAACATGCGCCATCACGACCTCGATCAGCGCCAGCGTGCGGACATTGGCGGCGGGCGTCAGCGCGAAACCGATGAACCAGAACAGTGAGGCGAACGCCCCCAGGGCACCGGCGCCCAGCGAGACGCGCCAGTGTCTGGCGATGCCCTTCAGCGCCGGACGATCCCGCACCGCAAGCCATGCCACCATGACCGCCGCCTGCAACCCAAGCGTAAGGGACAGGATGGTAACGGCGCGCGTCACGAAGCCGCCGTCCGGCAAGGCCAGCAAGGCACCGCGAAAGCCGATGGCGGACAGCCCGAACAGCCCCCCGGCCAGCACGCCGGTGGCCACAGATGACCAGGCCGCTCGGCCCCACCCCGCGCCCGAGGCGAGGACGACGCCCGAGGTCGCAACGCCGATCGCGCCCAGGCGGGCCAAACCAAGCGGTTCGGCCAGAACGACCGCGCCGATGAGCGCGAGTGTGACGGGCTCGGTCTTCATCAGCGCGGTCGCGACGCCGAAACCCTGCTGCCGCATCGTCATCAGCATCAGGGCTGTCGCCGCGATCTGCGCCATTGCCCCAAGCGCGGCCCAACCTAAAACCGCCAGATCCGGGCGGGGGATCGGCACAAGCGCCCCCGCCAGCGCCAAGGCCAGCAGCGCAAAGGGAAAGCCGAAGACAAACCGGACCGCCGTGGCGCCGACCGTGCCGATGTCCTTTGTCAGCCCCGCTTGGGCGGCGTTGCGGGCGGTCTGCGCCGTGGCCGCGATCAACGTGGCCGCGACCCAGATCATGCGCTGCGCACGGCCTGTATCATCGCGGCCACGTTTTTGGGGTCGGCATCCGGCGTGATGCCATGGCCCAGGTTGAAGACATGCGGACCGCCGCGCAGCGCGCGGGTGATCCTTTGCGCTTCGGATACCAATGCGGGGCCGCCCGTGACCATGTGACGCGGATCCAGGTTTCCCTGCACGCAGCCATTCGTCTGAACGTGGCGCGCGGCCCAATCCGCGGCGACGGAATTGTCCAGGGCCACGCAATCGGCACCGGTCGCGCGGGCGAACCCGATATACCGTTCGCCCGCCTCGCGCGGAAAGGCGATGATCGGCACATGGGGATGGCGGTCCTTAAGCCCCGTGATGATGCGGCGGGCAGGGGCGATGGCGAAGTCGTCGAAATCCTGGCCCTTCAGGCTGCCTGCCCAACTGTCGAACAGCTTGACCGCCTCGGCCCCGGCTTTGATCTGGGCGGAAAGATACAGGATCGTGGCCTCGGTAATCAGGTCGATCAGGGTGGAAAAGGTGGCGCGGTCCCGGTTTTTCAGGATATGGGCAGGGCCTTGATCGGGTGTGCCGCGGCCCGCGATCATATAGGTTGCAACGGTCCATGGCGCACCTGCAAAGCCGATCAGGGCCGTTTCGGACGGCAGCGCGCGGGACAGAATGCGCACCGTCTCGTAAACCGGGGCCAGCCGGTCGTGGATCTGGTCGGCTGGTTTCAGCCGCGCAAGATCGCCTGGGCCGGTAATCGTCGACAGGCGCGGCCCCTCGCCGGTCACGAACCACAGGTCGGCGCCAAGCGCCTGGGGAACCAGCAGGATGTCGGCAAACAGGATCGCCGCGTCGAAACCGAACCGGCGGATCGGCTGCAACGTCACCTCGGCCGCAAGATCAGGGTCATAGCACAGCGACAGGAAATCGCCCGCCTGCGCGCGAGTGGCGCGATATTCGGGCAGATAGCGGCCTGCCTGACGCATCATCCAGATCGGTGGGGTGGGCAGCGTTTCGCCGGCCAGGGCACGCAGCAGAAGTTTCGTCATGGGGCCTCCTGCTGCCCCTTCAAGGCGAGGTATGGGGCGTTGTCAAGCAAGGTGCCGCCCGCTATGCGAAGGCCATGATGCAATTGCCCGATACCACCCGCCCGTTGAAAATCGGCACCCGAGGCTCGATGCTGGCGCTTGCCCAGGCGCGCGAAACCCGCGACCGCCTTGCTGCCGCACACGGCCTGCCGTCCGAGGCATTCGAGATCGTGGTCATCAAGACGACCGGCGACCGGATCACGGACCGGCCTCTCAAGGACATCGGCGGAAAGGGTCTGTTCACCCGTGAAATCGAGGATGCCTTGCTGGCGGGGCAGATCGACATCGCCGTCCATTCGATGAAGGACATGCCGACGATCCAGCCGGACGGTCTCGTCATCGATTGCTTCCTGCCCCGAGAGGACGTGCGCGATGCGTTCGTCAGCCCCATTGCCGCATCGATTGCGGATCTGCCTGCGGGCGCCGTGGTCGGCAGTTCCAGCCTGCGGCGGCGTGCGCAACTTGCGCATCGCAGGCCGGATCTGCATCTGGTCGAATTTCGTGGCAACGTGCAGACACGTTTGAAGAAACTGGACGATGGCGTGGCCGCCGCGACCTTTCTTGCCATGGCGGGACTGTCCAGACTGGGAATGCTGCATGTCGCCCGCGATGCCATCGATCCGGCCCAGATGCTGCCTGCCATCGCCCAGGGGGCCATCGGGGTGGAACGGCGGAAAGACGACGTCTCTGCGGCCGGCTTGCTGTCTGCCATCCATCATGTCGAGACGGGACAGCGCATTGCCGCAGAGCGCGCCTTTCTGACCAGGCTGGACGGGTCTTGCCAGACGCCCATCGCAGGGCTGGCCGGCATCAACGGGAACAAGCTGTTGCTGCGCGGGGAAATCTTGCGGCCAGATGGATCGGCGGCGATCAGCGGCTATCGCGAAGGCGAGATTTCCGATGGGCCAGCGATGGGCGCAGATCTTGCCGAAGACCTGCTGGATCAGGCGGGACCGGGATTTTTCGAACCTTCGTGACCTTTCGCGCCGTTTTTAGTAACTGCGAATCAGACCCACCAGGCGCCCCTGAATGCGGACGCTCTCCTCGGGCAGGATGCGGGTTTCATAAGCCGGATTGGCCGCCTCGAGGGCGATCATGCCGCCTCGGCGGCGATACCGCTTCAACGTGGCCTCGTGGCCATCGACAAGCGCAACGATGATGTCGCCGTTGTCGGCCGTGTCCTGTTCCCGGATCACGACGACATCGCCGTCGTTGATTCCCGCTTCGATCATGGAATCGCCCTGAACTTCCAAAGCGTAGTGATGTTCGCGTCCCGTCAGCATCGTGCCGGGGACGGACACATGATGCGAAACTTCGGAAATAGCCTCGATCGGAACGCCGGCGGCGATGCGGCCCATCAACGGCAGTTCAACTGCCGGGCTGTCCACGATGGTAATGGCGCCGCGCGGGCGGGGCGGTTTGGCATTCGCAATGACCCGCGGGGTGAATCCGGGCCTGGTTTCGGTCGCATCGGCCAAGGCCTCGGGCAGGCGCACGATCTCCAGCGCGCGCGCGCGATGCGGCAGCCTGCGGATGAAGCCCCGCTCCTCCAGCGCCGTCACAAGCCGGTGGATCCCCGACTTTGATCGAAGGTCAAGGGCGTCCTTCATTTCATCGAAAGACGGGGGGACGCCATCGCGGGCCATTCGCTTCTGAATGAAATCCAAAAGCTGGATCTGCTTTTTGGTCAGCATGGCGTTCGTTCCCGACATCATCTTGTTCCGTATCTGTTCTATCGCACAAGCGGATGTGCGTCAATGAACAGAACACCGAGAGCTGAAAATTCGGTTAACGCTCAGCGAGGAAGAGGAATGAAGTTCACGATGTCGCCGACGTTGCGGGCAGGATCCTCGGCGGGACGCACCAACAGGGCATCGGCTTGGGCCATGATCGACAAACGGGCCGAATCCTGGCTTGCAAACGGGTGGATGACCGGAAGATCGGCTCCGTCCGCAAGGGAGGCACGCAGATAATGTTGCCGGTTGCCTTCGGGACCAAGGTCGCACCCCAGACGGGCCTTGGACAGGGTTCGGACCCCTGAAAGGCCCTGCATTGCGTGGATGAGAGGTTCCACGAACAACAGGCCGCAAACAATTGCGGAAACGGGATTTCCTGGAAGGCCGATCATCGGGGTCCGCCGGATGTGTCCGGCCAGCAACGGCTTGCCGGGCCGCATGGCGACCTTGTGAAACACGCAGTGCAGGCCCATTTCGGCCGCAACAGCGCCGATCAGGTCATGGTCTCCGACCGACGCGCCGCCGATCGTGACAAGCAGATCGGCGTCCGCCGCAGCCTCGAATCCGGCCCGAAGACTGTCGCCGGTATCGCGGGCAAGCGGCAAGATGGTCGGCAGGGCCCCCGCCTGCCGGGCCAGGGCGGCAATGGCCAGATCGTTGGAACTGATGATCTGGCCGGGCGCAGGCATGGTTCCCGGCCGTGTCAATTCGTCGCCACCCGCAACGATCGCCACGCGGGGACGACGCGCGACAGTCACGACTGGAACGTTCATGGCGGCCAGCAAAGCCAGGTCGGCCGGACCCAGCCTCCGATGTGGGGCAAGGTGGTCGCCCGCATGGAAATCATCCCCCGCAGGCCGGATATTGTCGCCTCCCGACAGATCCGTCATCGTGATGGTGTCGCCGTTCCGGGTTACGTTTTCCTGCATGACGACCCGGTCGTATCCGGGCGGAACAACCGCCCCGGTTGAGATGCGGACCGCCGTGCCGGGGCGGCAGACACCCGTGAAGGGGTGCCCGGCCGCGGATTCGCCGATTACGACTAGAGCGCCTGCCGCTTCGTCCTGCCGGATCGCATAGCCATCCATGGCCGAGGCCGGAAACGGCGGCTGGGTCATCCGAGAGATAGCCGGTTCCAGAAGGGCACGGCCCAAGGCCTTTTCCAGCGGAACCTGCTCGGCCGCCGGCGTGGGCGCCAATTGCAGCACCTGCGCCAAGGCATCGTCGACCGAAATCACGGCTTCTTCTCGTAATGACCTGATTTTCCGCCAGTCTTTCGAACCAGGCCTATCCCCTCGATCATCATGGACTTTTCGGCCGCCTTCAGCATGTCATAAACGGTCAGACAAGCGACGGATACGGCGGTCAGGGCTTCCATCTCGACCCCCGTTTGGCCGGTGGTGCGGACGGTGGCGGTGATGCGGATGCCGGGCAGAGCGTCATCGGCAATCAGGTCCAGAGCCACTTTGGTGATCGGTAGGGGATGACACAGGGGGATCAGATCCGCCGTGCGTTTTGCCGCCATGATTCCTGCAAGACGCGCCACGCCCAGCACATCGCCCTTTTTCGCGCCGGCCTGCGCCAAGGCCAACGTCGCGGGGGACATGACCACACTGCCTTGGGCAACAGCCTCGCGCGTCGTGACGGGCTTGCCGGACACATCGACCATGTGGGCCTGACCGGCGGCATCGAAATGGGTCAGGCTCATGCGGCCAAATCCAGGATCCGACGGGTTGCCGCAGCAACGTCGTGCTGACGCATCAGGCTTTCACCGATCAGGAAGCGCCGCGCACCGACCTGCATCATGGCCGCCAGATCGACAGCGGCGAACAGACCGCTTTCACACACGATTTGCCGATCCGGCGGCACCTGCGGCGCCAGTTCTCGCGTGACATCAAGTGTCAGGTCAAAGGTCTTGAGATTGCGATTGTTTATACCGATCAGGACAGACTTGAGGCGCAGCGCCCGATCCAGTTCATGGACATCGTGGACCTCGATCAGCGCATCCATGCCCCATTCGGCCGCGGCGTCCTCCAGATCCCGAGCCTGCGCATCATCCAGCGAGGCCATGATAATCAGGATGCAATCAGCGCCCCAAGCCCGAGCCTCGACCACCTGATAGGGGTCATACAGAAAATCCTTGCGCAGGACGGGCAGCGAACAGGCGTCGCGGGCGGCGGCCAGAAATTCGGGGGCACCCTGAAAGCTGGGCGCGTCCGTCAGGACCGACAGGCAGGCGGCCCCGCCTGCCTGATAGGCGCGGGCAAGCGCCGGGGGGTCGAAATCGGCGCGGATCAAACCCTTGGACGGGCTTGCCTTCTTGATCTCGGCGATGAGCGCGGGGCCGGTCGCCGCCTTTTCGGACAGGGCGCGCGCAAAGCCGCGGGGGGCTGAGGCCGCGCGGGCGGCGGCTTCCATGTCGGCCAGCGGACGCGCGGCCTTGGCGGCGGCGATTTCGTCCAGCTTGTAGGCCTTGATCCGGTCAAGAATATCCATATCGCGGTTCTAACGTTCCGGCCCCCGTTCGGAAAGGGCGTTCAGAAGGACATTTCGTGTGCCCAGGGCGGGTTCGCGCCCGGTCGGGACACAGTGATCGCAGCGGCTTTTGCGCCAAGGCCCAAAGCGGTGGCGATCTGATCCTTTGTGATGCTTGCCAAGCCGACCTTGGAAAGGATGCCCTGGCGGCGCAGGCTGGCCAGAACACCGGCGTTGAAGGTGTCGCCCGCGCCGATGGTATCGGCGACCGTGGTGCGGATCGCCGGGGCGACGACCGTTTCACCCCGCCAATGCGCGCGCGCGCCTGCCGCGCCTCCGGTTTGCAGGACGATCCGCGGGCCTTGGGCCAAGACCTTGCGTGCCGCATCCTCGGGCGGCATGGCGGGGAAAAGCCATTCCAGGTCGTCACCGGACAGCTTCACGACGTCGGCTTTCGCGATCAGGCGGGACAGACGCGCGCGATAGGCATCCGTATCGTCGATGAAGAACGGCCGGATGTTCGGATCCAGCATGACCGGCAGGCGATCGCCGTCCCGCTCGATCAGCGATTCGATGGCGGCCCCGCAGGGATCCGGCACCAGGCTGATCCCGCCCGCGAAAATCGCCTGAACGTCCTGGGGCAGGGCAGGCAGATCCTCGGGCCGCAGCATCCGTCCGGCAGAGCCTTCGTCGTAAAAGGAATACCGGGCCTCGCCGCCGACCAGCGTGACGATCGCCAAGGTCGTCAGGCGATCCGTCCTGGGGCAAAGGTCGGTGTTCACCGCAGCCTCGGCCAAGGGGCGCAGCAATACCTCGCCAAAGGGGTCGCGGCTGATCGGCCACAAATAGGCCGTCGGTTCGCCGAGACGGCCAAGCGCGATGGCGGTGTTATAGACGGACCCGCCCGCCAAGGGCCGGAAGCAGCCATTGTCCGGCACCATGTCGATCAGCGATTCGCCAGCGCACAGGATCATCGAACCCCTCCCTCAAAATC
Organism: Paracoccus sediminis; assembly: GCF_900188295.1. Taxonomy (GTDB): domain Bacteria; phylum Pseudomonadota; class Alphaproteobacteria; order Rhodobacterales; family Rhodobacteraceae; genus Paracoccus; species Paracoccus sediminis. The sequence goes on along the minus strand of NZ_FZNM01000006.1, from coordinate 87,544 downwards.
CCTGAATGACGACATCGCCCGCATTCAGGTCGATATAGCCCCCTGCATCGGCCAGATACAGCAAAGCCGCTAGCGCAACCAGTCCGGCAATGACCGCCGCAGCGATTTTCCACACGGACCAGGGGCGTTCGCCCATGACACGGCCCGACTGGCCGTTCACCACAAAGCGAAAGCTTTTGCCGTTATAGCGATAAGCGGCGGTCCAGACCGGCAGCAGGACATGCTTGAACGTCTCGTCCAAATGATCGGTGCTGATCCGGTCCACGCGCTGCTCGTCGCCGCCGATGTCTCGCCGGGCATCGTTCAGGATCACGCCCGCCATTTCCGACCGTGCGGTCTTGTGGCCATCCGCCAGCGGGATGGTATAGGCCTCGGCCTCCAGACCCGCGAGATAATCGGGGGCATAGGTCCGCAGGTGCGACAGATCCCATGGCGTCAGCCCGTCCGAAAATTTGCGTGGCAGAGATGCCGAAGCCAGCACCAGCACATCGTTGAAATCGCGCGCGATCCTGCCTTGCGCGGGGCGCCAGCGGGTGCGCCGGACCTGACGGGCGACCTGCTTGCTGCGGCCATCGATCTGCTGCGTGACCCAGACCGTTTCGTAATAATGATCGCCGCGTTGCCCGGCATAGCTGGACCGGGTCCGGGCGTCAAAGGTCCAGTACGGCGAATAGACGCCGCGCATCCGCCGTCCGCGCCGGGCATAGGCGATCAGTCCCGACGGCGCGAACCACAGATTGCCCAGCCATTCCTCCATGGCGCGGTGGGCCTGATCCTCGGTCAGGCGGAACGGCATGATGCCTTGCGGCTTGATCTTGCGGCTGGTGCCGGTATCGGTGACGACCGGCGTGGCGCAGAACGGGCAGGCCGTCGCATGGATCCTGTCGCCGACCTCCATCTGCGCGCCGCAATTAGGGCAGGACAGCAGCCGCACCGTTGCCGCCAGATCCCACGCCGCGTCCAGCCGCAGGCCCTGTTCCAACGGGATTTCCCGCAGTTCGGGCGATTTGTGGCCTGCGTCCCATTGCAGCGCCCGCCCGGTTTCGGGATCGGCCAGGATCGCGTCCTTGCCCTCGGATCCGCCTTGGGTCTGGCGGGCCGGGCCTTGGCCGATGGTCTGGCGATGCCCGCACCAGTCGCAGATCAGCACCTGCTGACCCGGCTGAAAGCGCAGGCTGGCCCCGCACCGGTCGCAGGGATAGCGGTGTTCCGTCTGCGGGGTCGGCATCGCTCAGCCGGGCAGGGGCGGCGGCATGGTGGGGAACATGGCGGCCAATTCGGTCATCTCGCTTGCCTTGCGCCAATTGTCCTGGCCGGGTGTCCAGACCAGCGTGTCGCGGGTAAAGCGTCCCTCGGCCGAGAGACGTTCCAGCTGAGTGCGACCGTAAGGCCCTTCCGCCTGTCCGTTCAGCGCCACATGCCAGACGGCATCATACCCCTGGGGCACAGGGGGCGGTGTGCCCGGCCCGGTTTGCGGAACATTGCCCCATGGACCCGATGACGGGCGGCCCGCCATGCCGGCACCCAGCATGGCCCCCATGGCGGCACCCACGCCCGCGCCCGCCGCGCCGGGATTCTGGCTGGCATTCACCATCGCCTCGCCTGCCGCATACTGGCCGAAACGGTCCAGATCGCCCAGAATTCCCATTGAGGTGCGCTTGTCCAGCATCTTCTCGACTTCCTGCGGCAGGCTGATGTTTTCGATATAGAATTCAGGGATGGTCAGGCCATAGGCGCTGATTGTGGGTTCAATGGCGGTGGCGACGAGCTTGGCCAGTTGGTCCGTGTTGGCGGCCATGTCCAGCACCGGGATCCCTGATTCCGCGATGACCCGAGAAAATTCCTGCACGATCACGTTGCGAATTTGAAACGCGATCTCGTCGCGCGTGAATTCGCCGTCGGTGCCGACGATCTCCGTGATGAAGCGTCCGGGATCGGTGACGCGCAGCGAATAGGTGCCAAAGGCGCGCAGACGCACCGGGCCGAATTCCGGGTCGCGCGCCATGATCGGATTCCGGGTGCCCCATTTCAGGTCGTTGAATCGCGTCGTGTTGACGAAATAGATCTCGGACTTGAAGGGGCTGCGAAAGCCGTGGTCCCAGTGCTGCAACCGTGTCAGGACGGGCAGGTTGTTGGTTTCCAGCAGATACAGGCCGGGGCCGAATGTGTCGGCCAGCTGGCCTTCGTGCACGAAGGCCGCGGTCTGGCCTTCGCGGACGGTCAGCTTGGCGCCGTACTTGATGGCGTTGCCGACCGTCGGATAGCGCCAGACCATCGTGTCGCGCGTGTCGTCGGTCCATTCGATGATCTCGATGAACTCTCCGCCCAGGATGTCGAAGATCGCCATGTCCGCCTCCTCGGGATGTCATGCCCCTGTATGCGGCCATGCCCCGTCGCCACGCAAGCCGCCAGTCAGAGACTTTGCGCCAGCAGTTCCGAGGCGATCCGGCGGACGATCGGTTCGGCCTCGGGCGCGGACATGCCGGGGCGCAGGCGGGGATCGTACAGGATTTTCAGCAGCAGTTCGTCGTGCCGGGTCAGCAGGGCGAATTCCTCGTCGTCGTTGAAGATCGACGGACGGGCGTCGGGGCTGTCATTGGCCAGCCCCATGCCTTGGGCCAATTCCTCGTGGATGCAGGAACTTTGTAGCAGGGGCGGAAGCTCGGCCCGGATCAGGGCGACGGCGTTGGAGTAGACCGGGACGGCGCCGCGCGAATAGGCGAACACCGTGCAGAAGTTGTCGGCGTCCAGATCCTGCATCACCGCGATGTCCCGTGCGGGAATCCCCGGCACAAGCTGGGCGAGGCGCGGCCCGATGGCGCGGCGTTCGTCATCGGACAGGACCATCACGATGAAGTTGCCGCCGCTGTCCGTCTGCATGACCGGATGTCCCGTCGCCGCTGCCAGACGCGATGCGAATTCGCCAGTTTCAACCCGATACACGCGCCTTGTCGCGACATCGGTCGAGGCGCCGAATTCGATCTGCAACCGAACCGGATCCTGCCAGCGCCTCAAAGGGGCCGCCGCGCCGCCGCCGCCTGTCTGGATGCCGCCATGGGCGTATTCATCCCGCAACGCGATTGCCAGAAAATTGCGGGTCAGCGTTTCGGCGTCGACCGGCGCATCTTGTGGTATGCGGTCGCGCCGCAGTCTGCCCTGATCGCGCAGGGACCGTTCGGCGCGAGCATAGAAATCCCGCTGCTCGGTGCTGGTGGCGCTTGCCATGACCACGGCCTGGGCCGCTGCGGCATTGGCCTGGCGATTGCGTTGGGCGCGGGCCTTTCGCAGATCCTCTTGCGACGGAACGGGTTTGGCCGGACGGGCCAGGGGACGCGGTTCCGGGATCGGCGGCGGGGCCGGCTCCGGCGCCTGGCAGGCGGCGACGGCCAGCAGTCCCAGCAGAAGCAGAACCGGCCGGAACATCGATCCTTGCCCCGTCATTGCCGCGTCGTCGTCGCCGTCGGAAGGGCACGGCTATCCTGCCGCTGGGCCGTCGCGCGGGCCAGCGTGTCGCGCAGGTCGGCCTCCATCTTGGTCAGGTCGCTTTCGGCGGCGGCGCGGCGGGTGCGGCCTTCGTCGGCGATGCGCAGGCTGTCCTCGATGGTGGCGATCAGTTGGGCATTGGCGGCCTTGACCGAATTGATGTCGAACACACCGCGTTCGGTCTGGGTGCGGATCTGGACGTTGGCCTGGCGCAGGTTGTCGGCGTTGCGGGTCAAAAGCTCATTTGTCAGGTCGCTGGCTTCCTTGACGGCGCGCGCGGCCTCGGCGCTGCGCTGGATCGTCACCGCTTGCGCCAGTTGCGTTTCCCACAGCGGGACGGTGTTCACCAGCGTCGAATTGATCTTTGTCACCAGCGACTTGTCGTTTTCCTGCACCAGCCGGATCGAGGGCAAGGACTGCATCGTCACCTGTCGCGTCAGCCTCAGGTCGTGGACACGCCGTTCCAGCTCGTCGCGCACGGCGCGTAGGTCGCGCAGCGCCTGGGCCTCCATGACCTGATCGTCTTCCGATGCCGCTCGCATCCTGGCCTCCAGGTCCGGGATGGCCGTGCGGTCCAGTTCCTGCAATTTTTTCTCGCCTGCGGCGATGTACAGCGCCAGTTCGTCATAGAACTTGAGCGTGTGGTCATACAGCAGATCAAGCGCCTTGATGTCCTTCAGCAGCGTCTGTTCGTGCCGATCCAGTTCCACCGTGATGCGGTCAATCTGGGTCTGGACCTGTTCGTAATTGGCCACGAACCTGGCAAAGGGCGCGGACCGGCCCAGCAGCCTTTCCCACCAGCTGCGGGTCCGGCGCATGTCCAGTTCGCTGGTCGAAAAGCCGCGGATCGTCGTCACGATGCTGCGCAGGCTTTCGCCGGCCGGACCGACCTCCTTGCTTTTGACATCGGCCAGCATCTTCTGGCTGATTTCCTGCAAGCCCGCCTGCGCCCGCGTGCCGAACCGCACGATGGATCCGGAATCGGTCAGGTCGATTTCATCCATGCGGCGTCGGATCTCGGCGGCAAGCTGGGGATCGGATGCCTGCGCGGACAAGGGATCCGATCGTGGCTCTGGCAACGCTGTCGAGGTCAGATCCTCGATCTCGGTACGGATATCCTCGGCGCGGCGGCGGGTTTCGTCGGTCATGGCGTATTTTGTATCCCTTGGGGGGCAGGGTATTGCGGCGCAGCATAGGCAGAAACCGGCGCAGTTCAACCGAATGGCGACACGAAAGGCGATCCGGTTGCCGGAAAAGCGCCTGCCACACGAATCGGCGCGCCCGTGAACCCCGGAATCCGTCCCGCAACGGTTGTTGCGACCCTGTTCGGCACCGCGACAGGGCGGCCGATCCAGACAAACTATCCAAAACGACAATTAATTAACCAATTGAATCAAACTTTATCGATACTCAGCGCGTTGCGGGGGTGCTATGTTTTTGGGGTTGCCAGTGAACGCCCCACCGGTCCGGGGCTCTTTTCAGTGATGTGCAGGTAAAGATGTCGGTTAAATTTCAGACGGTCGCTTTGGCCCGTGTCGCGGGCGCCCTTTCCAACGACAAATCGCGCCCTTGGCTGTATCGCAGCCTGATAAAGCGTCCGCTGGACATGCTGATGGTCCTGCTGGCCTCTCCTGTGGTGCTGCCGCTGGTCGTGTTGCTGGCGCTGATTATTATGACGGATGGAAAGAGTCCCTTTTATGCGCAGAAGCGGATCGGCCGTGACGGGCGCATGTTCCGGATGTGGAAGCTGCGCAGCATGGTTCACGATGCCGACCAGCGGCTGGGCGATTACCTGGCCCAGAACCCCGAAGCGCACGCGGAATGGAACACCACGCAAAAGCTGCGCCACGATCCTCGCGTTACGGGCTTTGGCCGTCTGCTGCGGGCCAGTTCGATGGACGAGCTGCCGCAGTTGTGGAACGTGCTGACCGGAGACATGAGCTTGGTCGGACCGCGTCCGATGATGCCCGATCAGCAGGAGCTGTATTCGGGCGACGGATATTATCGTCTGCGTCCCGGCATCACGGGATTCTGGCAGACGTCGGGGCGCAACGGCACGACCTTTGCTGCCCGAGCCTGGTACGATGACCGTTACGAAAACGATCTGTCCTTTTCCAAGGATGTGGCGATCCTGATGCGCACCGTGTCGGTCGTGGTGGGCCGGACCGGCTGCTAATCAGGGACGCTGTTTCAGCGCCGCTACCGCTTCGGTCGGCAGGATGGCTGCGCAGCGGGCATATCGGGGCACCAGCCGTTTGGGCGCCGACAGCATCCGCCACGCCCATTCCATCGCAATCATTCGGACCCATTCCGGCGCGCGGGTCTGATTGCCCGCCAGAAAGTCCAGCCCCGCGCCGATCGAGGCAAAGCCCACATCCGGGGCCTCTTGCCGTCCGCGTGCGGCCAGCCGTTCCTGCTTGGGCGCGCCCAGCGCCAGAAAGCACAGCCGGGCGCCGCTGTCCTGAACCTTGCGCAACAGATTCCGTGCGTCGTTGTTGTCAGGATCGAACCCCATCGGCGGCGCGATCCGCAGATCGATCCGGCAACCGGGAACAAGCCGGACAATTTCGGCGGCGGCGGCGTCCAAAGCGGCATCGGTGGTTCCGACCAGCGCCATGCCCACACCTTCGGCCGCCGCGATCTGCGCCAGGGGGATCACCAGATCGGAACCCGTCACAAGGCCCACCGGGCGCCGCGCCAGACGGGACAGCCAGACGATGGGGTTTCCGTCCGCGACCACCAGATCCTGGGCGGCATAGGCCGTGCAGAACGCCGGATCCTGGCGCAGCTTGACCAGGTGATCCAGATTGATGGTCGCCAGCGCGAAGCCCTGTCCCGCGCGGAACCGCCGCGTCACCTCGGCCAGCAGGGACGGCCGGTCGGGCATGTTCACCCGGATCAGGGCCGGGCCATAGGCAAAACGCATCAGATGTTCCGAAACCAGACGGCCAAGGCGCCGTGCCCGTTCCTTGCACCTTTAGGCCATCGCGGCAATGCGATGGATCAACCTTTCGGCAAATAGGGGATGCCGCCTGCCAGATCCGTGTCATCGATCAGGTGAAAGTTGCTGACGCTGCCTGATTTGCGCGCGGCGCCGAAGGGGGCATATTCGGGATCGGCGGCGAACGCCCGAGCCGCGTCCTTGGACGGAAACTCGATCAGGGCGACAAGGGTGCCGCCAAGGGGCTTGCCTTCCAGCGTATCCACGTTGCCGGATCGCGACAGATAGCGACCGCCGTGCCTGGCGGCGATCTCGTGCACACGGGCGGCGTAATCGGGCACCCAGGAATCGTCCGTCACCTTCACGTCCGCGATCAGATAGGCTGCCATGGGATCCTCGCGTTGTTGGGTTTACGTCCATCACAGTGCCCGTTCAAAAGGCATCCGGCAAGGATCGTCGAACGGCGCGCGGATCTGCATCGCACCCGTTGTCCTTCCGCTCGCTTGACGATAGCGTGAGCGGCGGCGAACTGCCTGAACCGACAGGCAGACGTCAGAACCGGCACTTAATCCACACGGACGGACAGCATGGTGACGCTGAAGCGATTTCTTGTTCTTGCCGGCATGGTCGTTTCGGCGTTTCCGGCCAGCCTTTCCGCCCAGGCGCCCGGAGGAGAAATGCCGCCCCCGGCCGTTACCGTCGTGACCCTGGCGGTTCAGGACATCACCCTGACCTCCAGTCTGCCGGGCCGCGTGCTCCCCTCGGCCGAGGCGGAACTGCGTCCGCAGGTCGGCGGCCTGATCGTCGAGCGTCTGTTCGATGAGGGCAGCCCGGTCGCGGAAGGCGATCCCTTGTACCGCATCGACCCCCGGACCTACGAGGCCGCCGTGGCCCAGGCCCAGGCGGCCCAGGCCCAGGCCCAGGCCCAGGCCGATGCCGCCCGGCGCGAGGCTGATCGCGTCGTGGCGCTGCGCGACCGCCGCGTGGCCAGCGAACAGACCCAGGACAGCGCCATCGCCGCCCGCGACGCCGCCGAAGCTGCTGTCAAGGCGGCCGAGGCGCAGTTGCTGGCCGCCCAGATCGATCTGGACCGCACCACGATCACCGCGCCCATCGACGGGGTGATCGGTCTGGCCCAGGTCAGCCCCGGCGCGTTGGTCACGGCGGGCCAGGCCACGCCCCTGGCCGTCATCCGGCGCATCGACCCGGTACGCGTGGACGTCACCCAATCCGCGGCTGAAATCCTGCGATGGCAGCGCATGGGGCCAGAGGCCGCGTTGCCCGCAGGCACCGACCGCACCGTGACGCTGCGCCTGGCCGACGGAAGCACTTATGAACATACCGGGTCGATGACGGCGGCCGAACCGCGCGTGGACGAAACCACCGGCGTCATCACCCTGCGGATGGAGTTCGCCAATCCCGACGGCTTCCTGCTGCCCGGCATGTTCGTTCTGGCCGACATCCCCCAAGGCCAGTTGAAAGACGCCGTCCTTGCCCCGCAGGAAGGCGTCAGCCGCGATCGGCGCGGGCGCCCCTTGGCCATGGTCGTCAACGATCAGAACGTGGTCGAGGAACGCGTGATCGAGATTGCGCAGGACCGCGGCAACCAGTGGGTCGTGACCGACGGTCTGGCACAAGGCGACCGCATCGTGGTGGCCGGCCTGCAACGGATCGCACCGGGCGCGACGGTCGTGGCGCAGGAACGCGGTGCCGAGGGCGGGGACGCCGCGCAGGAACAGCCCGCCACCGGCGAGGCGGCAGCCCCGGACGCAGCGCCCGCATCGGGCGAATGACGACCCTGACAAGCAAGGCGTGACAGATCATGGCCCGTTTCTTCATCGACCGTCCGGTTTTCGCCTGGGTGATCTCGATCATCATCATGGGGATCGGGATCCTGTCGATCCTGTCGCTGCCGGTCGCGCAATACCCGCAGATCGCGCCGCCCTCGGTCACGATCCGGGCGATCTATCCCGGCGCGTCGGCCGACACGATCTCGAATACGGTGACGCAGGTCATCGAACAGCAGATGACGGGCCTGGACGGGTTGCGCTACATCTCCTCCAGTTCGTCATCGGCGGGCGATTCATCGACCACGCTGACGTTCGAAACCGGCACGGACGTGGACATCGCCCAGGTGCAGGTCCAGAACAAGCTGTCGCAGGCCACGCCCCTTTTGCCCGAACCCGTGCAGCGCCAGGGCGTCGTAGTGGAGAAATCCACGGCAGGCTTCCTGATGGTCATCGGCCTGATCGGCAACGACGACTATGACCAGACCGACCTGTCGGACTACATGTTCTCGAACCTCGTGGACGACCTGTCGCGGGTCGAGGGCGTGGGCAGCGTCCAGGTCTTTGGATCGCCCTATGCCATGCGCATCTGGCTGGATCCCGACAAGCTGGCCTCCTACGAGATCACGCCCGGCGACGTGGTCGCGGCGGTGTCGGCGCAGAACACCCAGATCTCGGCCGGGGCCTTCGGCGCGCTTCCGGCCAATCAGGGGCAACAGCTGAACGCGACCGTCACGGCGCAGTCGCTGCTGTCCACCCCCGAGGATTTCCGCCAGATCGTGCTGCGGGCCGAGGAGAACGGCGGCCTCGTCCTGTTGCGCGATGTGGCACGGGTCGAGGTCGGGTCGGAAAACTATGCCACCGAGGCCACCTATAACGGACGGCCGGCATCGGGCATGGCGCTGTCGCTGGCGCCCGGCGCGAACGCCCTGGACACGGCCGACCGCGTCAAGCAACGCATGGAGGAATTCGCGGAATTCTTTCCCGAGGGGGTCGAATACGTCATCCCCTTCGACACCGCGCCCTTTGTAGAGATCTCCATCGAGGAAGTCGTCAAGACGCTGATCGAAGCCATCGTGCTGGTCTTCATCGTCATGTACGTTTTCTTGCAGAACTGGCGCGCCACGCTGATACCGACCCTGGCCGTTCCCATCGTCCTGCTGGGTACCTTCGGGATCATGGCGGCTTTTGGTTTCACCATCAACACGCTGACCATGCTGGCCATGGTTCTGGCCATCGGCCTGCTTGTGGACGACGCCATCGTCGTCGTCGAAAACGTCGAGCGGATCATGGAGGAGGAGGGTCTTTCCCCCCGCGAGGCGACCCGCAAGTCCATGGGCCAGATCACCGGCGCCCTGGTTGGCATCGCCCTGGTCCTGTCGGCGGTCTTCGTGCCCATGGCGTTTTTCGGCGGATCGACCGGGGTGATCTATCAGCAGTTCGCGATCACCATCGTGTCGGCAATGGCCCTGTCGGTCCTGGTCGCGCTGACCCTGACGCCCGCGCTGTGCGCGACGCTGCTGCGCGCCAAGGATCACCACGCCAGACGCGGCCTGTTTGGCTGGTTCAACCGCAATTTCGACCGCACGACCAACGGATATACCGGCGCCGTGGCCTGGATGGTGCACCGTCCGCTGCGGATGCTGCTGGTCTATGCCGGGATCGGCGCGGCCATGGTGCTGCTGTTCCTGCGCACGCCCGAAGGTTTCCTGCCGGACGAGGATCAGGGGATCATGTTCGTGCTGATCCAGGCGCCCACCGGCGCCACGGCCGAACGGACCGGCGCGGTGATCGATCAGGTTCAGGACTATTTCCTGAATCAGGAAAAGGATTCGGTCGATTCGATGTTCGGCGTCGTGGGTTTCAGCTTTGCGGGGCAGGGGCAGAACGTCGGCATCGCGTTCGTGCGGATGAAGGATTGGGACGAACGCCCCGACCCGTCCCAATCGGTGCAGGCGGTTGCGGGCCGGGCCTTTGGCGCGCTCAGCGGCATTCAGGACGCGATGGTGTTTCCCATCGTGCCCCCTTCGGTGATTGAACTGGGCAACGTGTCGGGCTTCGATTTCTATCTGCAAGCTCGCGGCGGGCAATCGCATGAACAATTGCTAGAGGCGCGAAACCAGTTTCTGGGCATGGCTGCGCAAAGCCCGCTGATCGCGCAGGCCCGCCCGTCGGGGTTGGAGGATTCGGCGCAGTTCCGGCTGGACATCGACTGGCGGAAGGCCGGCGCCATGGGGGTGACGGCGACCGACGTGGCGAACCTGTTGCAGGTCGCCTGGACGGGCGTCTATGTGAACGACTTCGTGGATCGGGGACGCATCAAGCGCGTTTATGTCCAGGGCGACGCGGGATCGCGCTCAACGCCGTCCGATTTTGACAAATGGCGGGTCAGGAACGCCGGGGGCGGGTTGGTGCCTTTCTCGAACTTCTCGATCGGCAACTGGAATTTCGGCCCCCAGGGGCTGAACCGGTACAACGGCATCCCGGCCATGCAAATCCAGGGCGCCCCCGCCCCCGGCGTCAGTTCCGGCGATGCCATGGCCGAGGTCGAACGGATCGTGTCCGAAATGCCGGGCTTTGCCGTCGCTTGGACCGGCCTGTCGCTGGAGGAACAGGAATCCGGCGATCAGACGACGCTGCTTTACGCCATGTCGCTGGCCGCCGTGTTCCTGTGTCTTGCCGCGCTGTACGAAAGCTGGTCGATCCCGCTGGCCGTCATCCTGGTCATGCCCATCGGCGTTCTGGGCGCGCTTGCGGGCGCGTATCTTGGCGGGTTCGACAACGGCGTGTTCTTTCAGGTCGGTCTGCTGACGGTGATCGGTCTGACCGGCAAGAACGCCATCCTGATCGTCGAATTTGCGCGCGAACAGTCCGAATCCGGCGTTCCCCTGTTCAAGGCCGTGATCGAGGCCGCGCGCCAGCGGTTCCGCCCCATCGTGATGACATCGATTGCCTTTACGCTGGGCGTGCTGCCGCTGCTGCTGTCATCGGGGGCCGGGGCGAACGGCCGGAATGCCATCGGCGCCACGGTGATCGGCGGCACGATCGCCTCGACCGTGATGGGCATTCTGTTCGCGCCCTTGTTCTATGTCCTGATGCGCCGCCTGCTGGGCCGCAAGGACCGGATGGACGATACCGCCGCCGCGCCCGCCGAATGATCGACAAGCTGGAAATGTTCCTGGCCGTCGCCAAGGAACGCCATTTCGGCCGCGCCGCCGCCAGCCTCGGCGTCACCCAGCCCACGCTTTCAGCGGGCATCAAGCAGCTTGAGGAGCAGCTTGGCGTCCTGCTGGTCTTTCGTGGATCGCGTTTCGGCGGGCTGACGCCCGAGGGCCAGTCGGCCCTGGTCTGGGCGCGGCGCATCGTCGGCGACACCCGTCAGTTGCGAGAGGAGATGCGGGCCACCCGTCATGGCTTGTCGGGCCAGTTGCGCATCGCCGTCATTCCCACGGCGCTGACCTGGGCCGCGCGGATCAGCGCCCGGTTCGGGGCCGCCCACCCGAATGTCGGCATGACGATCCTGTCGCGCACCTCGGTCGAGATCCTGCAAATGATCGACGATCTGGATGTGGATGCAGGAATCTCGTATCTGGACAACGAACCGCTGGGCCGGGTCAGCACGGTCAGCCTGTATGACGAACGCTACATGCTGGTCTGCGGCCCCGATGCGGCCCTGGCCGGGCAGGACCGCATCGCCTGGGCGGATCTGGCGGGCCATCGGCTGTGCCTGCTGACGGGCGACATGCAGAACCGCCGGATCATCAACCGCAACCTGATCGAGGCGGGCGTGGCCCCGCAGGCCACGGTCGAATCCAGTTCGACCGTGGTTCTGGTCGCACATGTGCTGGAAGGCGGCTGGATCACCATTCTTCCCGAAGACATCGCCGCCTTTCTGACACAGGGAAAGCTGCTGCGCATGATCCCCCTGGACGGCGCGGGGGCCAGCCATTCGGTCGGTCTGGTGGCGCCGTGGCGCGAACCGCACACGCCGGTGCTGGAGGCCTTGCTGGCCGAAGCGCGGCGCATGGTGGACGATAGATAGTTTCTATCAATCGACGGAACAACGATATTGATTTCGGATTGTTCCGCCTGCTTAGATGGTTTCCGAAAGACCGTTGAAAGGCCAGCCTATGCATGTCCATGCGCCAGCCCCGACCGAGGAGGAGATCCGTGGCGTCGTCATGCCGCTTGCCTCGCTGGAAGGGCCGCTTCTGCCGATGCTTCACGCCGTGCAGGATGTCTGGGGTTTCGTGCCGCAGGGCGCCGTTCCGGTGCTTGCCGACATCCTGAACCTTGGCCGGGCCGAGGTGCACGGCGTTATCAGCTTTTATCACGATTTCCGGGACCATCCGACCGGGCGCCACGTCCTTAAGATCTGCCGGGCCGAGGCCTGCCAAGCGATGGGCGGCCATGCGATTGCGCAATCCACGCTGCAAAAGCTGGGCATCGGCTGGCACGGCACCACGCCCAACGGTGCGCTGACGGTAGAGCCGGTCTACTGTCTGGGCATGTGCGCCTGCGCCCCCGCCGCCATGGTCGATGGCAAGGTCGTTGGCCGGGTGGACGAGGCCCGCATGCACCGCATCCTGGCCGAGGCGGGCGCATGAGGATTTTCGTTCCCCTGGACAGCGCGGCCAAGGCGCTTGGCGCCGACGAGGTGGCCGATGCGCTTGCGCAGCAGGCCCAGGCGCGTGGCGTGGACGTGCGGATCGTCCGAAACGGCACGCGCGGCATGGTCTGGCTGGAGCCTCTGGTCGAGATCGACACGCCCGAGGGCCGGATTGGTTACGGAAACGTGACCGCCGACCAGGTGCCGGATCTGCTGGACGGCAAGCTGAACGGCCTGGGCCGCGTCGAGGACATCGACTGGTTTGCCCGCCAGACCCGCCTGACCTTTGCCCGCTGCGGCTTGACCGATCCGCTGGACCTGGACGATTATGCCGCGCATGGCGGTCTGGTCGGCCTGCGCCGCGCCATCGGCATGACCACGGCCCGGATCGTGCAAGAGGTCATCGACAGCGGCCTTCGCGGACGCGGCGGGGCAGGGTTCCCCACCGGCATCAAGTGGAAGACCGTGGCCGAGGCGGAAGCCCCGCAGAAATACATCGTCTGCAATGCCGACGAGGGCGACAGCGGCACATTCGCCGACCGCATGATAATCGAGGGCGATCCGTTTTCCCTGATCGAGGGGATGGCGATCGCGGGCCTAGGCGTCGGCGCCACGCGCGGCTATGTCTATCTGCGGTCGGAATATCCCGATACCATCCACGTCCTGACGCAGGCGGTCCAGATCGCGCGCCAGCGGGGGTTGCTTGGGCCTGACGTGCTGGATTCCGGTCGCGCCTTCGACATGGAGGTTCGGACCGGCGCGGGCGCCTATGTCTGCGGCGAGGAAACCAGCCTGCTGAACAGTCTGGAGGGCAAGCGCGGCACCGTACGCGCCAAGCCGCCTCTGCCTGCGCTTCAGGGCTTTCTGGGCCGGCCGACGGTCGTGAACAACGTGATCTCGCTGGCGACGGTCCCGGTGATCTTCGAACGCGGCGCACAGCATTACGCCGATTTCGGCCTGGGCCGGTCGCGCGGCACCGTGACCTTGCAGATCGCGGGCAATGTCAGGCGCGGCGGGCTGTTCGAAACGGCCTTTGGCATGACCCTGGGCGAGGTCGTGAACGACATAGGCGGCGGCACCGCCAGCGGACGCCCGGTCAAGGCCGTGCAGGTCGGCGGCCCCTTGGGCGCCTACATGCCGGTATCCAAATTCGACACGCCGATGGGATACGAGGAATTCGACAGCCAGGGCGGGCTGATCGGCCATGCCGGGCTGGTGGTGTTCGACGACACCGCCGACATGCTGCGCATGGCCCGTTTCGCGATGGAGTTCTGTGCCGTCGAATCCTGCGGCAAATGCACCCCCTGCCGGATCGGCGCCGTGCGCGGCGTCGAAACCATTGACCGCATCGCCCAGGGCGATCCCGCCGCGATCCCGCTGCTGACCGACCTGTGCGAGACGATGAAGGACGGATCGCTGTGCGCGCTCGGCGGCTTCACGCCGTTTCCGGTGATGTCCGCCCTGACCCATTTCCCCGACGATTTCGCCACCTTGCAGGAGGCAGCCGAATGAGAGACTTCATCATCCCCCAATACCCGCCGGGCGCCGAACCGCACGACGACCGCGACATGGGCACCCCCGCCAAGGTCGGCCTGCCGGTCACGCTGACCGTGGACGGTTTCGCCATCACCGTGCCCGAAGGCACCTCTGTGATGCGCGCCGCCGCCGAGGCGGGGATCATGGTCCCCAAGCTGTGCGCCAGCGACAACATGGAGGCCTTCGGTTCCTGTCGCCTGTGCGTCGTGGAAATCGAGGGCCGTCGCGGCACGCCCGCGTCCTGCACGACCCCCGTCACCGAAGGCATGGTCGTCCACACCCAGTCCGACAAGCTGCGCCGGATGCGCAAGGGCGTGATGGAGTTGTACATCAGCGATCATCCGCTGGATTGCCTGACCTGCGCGGCCAATGGCGATTGCGAATTGCAGGACATGGCGGGGGCCGTGGGCCTGCGCGACGTGCGTTATCAGGCGCCCGAGGATCGCACCTTGCTGAACCACTTTGCCCGACGCGACGGGGCGGGGGTGAATGCGCATTATGTTCCCAAGGATGAAAGCAACCCGTATTTCACCTTTGACCCGGCCAAGTGCATCGTCTGTTCCCGCTGCGTCCGCGCCTGCGAGGAAGTGCAGGGCACCTTCGCCCTGACCATCGAGGGGCGCGGTTTCGACAGCCGCGTCCGCGCGGGCACGCCCGAGGACAGCTTCCTGACCTCGGACTGCGTGTCCTGCGGCGCCTGCGTGCAGGCCTGCCCGACCGCGACCTTGCAGGAAAAATCGGTGATCGAGCTTGGCACGCCCGAACGGTCGGTCATCACCACCTGCGCCTATTGCGGCGTGGGGTGCAGCTTCAAGGCGGAACTGAACGGCGACCAGCTGGTGCGCATGGTCCCCTACAAGCACGGCAAGGCCAACCGGGGCCACAGTTGCGTCAAGGGCCGCTTCGCCTATGGCTATGCCCAGCACAAGGACCGGATCCTGAAGCCCATGATCCGCGACAGCATCGACCAGCCGTGGCGCGAGGTCGAATGGCCCGAGGCGATGGCCTTCGCCGCCGCCAGGCTGAAGGGCATTCAAGAGAAATACGGCCGCAAGTCGGTGGGCGTCATCACCTCCAGCCGCTGCACCAACGAGGAAACCTATCTGGTCCAGAAACTGACCCGCGCGGTCTTTGGCAACAACAACACCGACACCTGCGCGCGCGTCTGCCATTCGCCGACCGGATACGGGCTGGGCAAGACCTATGGCACATCCGCCGGAACGCAGGACTTTGATTCGGTCGAACAGGCCGATGTGGTGGTCATCATCGGCGCCAACCCGACCGACGGCCATCCGGTCTTTGCCAGCCGCCTGAAAAAACGTCTGCGCGACGGGGCAAAGCTGATCGTGGTGGATCCCCGCCGCACCGACATCGTGCGATCCGCTCATGTCGAGGCGCAGTATCACCTGCCGCTGAAGCCCGGCACCAACGTTGCCGTGGTCACGGCGATGGCGCATGTGATCGTGACCGAGGGGCTGTTCGACCAGGACTTCATCCGCACCCGATGCGACTGGGACGAATTCCAGTTCTATGTCGATTTCGTCAGCGACCCGCGCCATGCGCCCGAAAACGTGGAACTGCTGACCGGCGTTCCCGCCGCCGATCTGCGCGCGGCGGCGCGGCTGTATGCCACGGGCGGCAATGGCGCGATCTATTACGGCCTGGGCGTGACCGAGCACAGCCAGGGATCGACCACCGTGATCGGCATCGCCAACCTTGCCATGCTGACCGGCAATATCGGCCGGGTCGGCGTGGGTGTGAACCCGCTGCGGGGGCAGAACAACGTGCAGGGGGCCTGCGACATGGGGTCGTTCCCGCACGAACTGCCGGGCTATCGCCACGTCAAGCTGCCAGATGTCCGCGCGATCTTTGAAAAGGCCTGGAACTGCGCGATCGACCCCGAACCCGGCCTGCGCATCCCCAACATGCTGGATGCGGCAGTGGAGGGCACCTTCAAGGGCCTATACTGTCAGGGCGAGGATATCCTGCAATCGGACCCCGACACCCATCATGTCGCGGCCGGGCTTGCGGCGATGGAGTGCGTGATCGTCCACGACCTGTTCCTGAACGAGACCGCGAACTATGCCCATGTCTTTCTGCCGGGATCGACCTTTCTGGAAAAGGACGGCACCTTCACCAATGCCGAACGCCGCATCAACCGTGTCCGCAAGGTCATGGCGCCCCGCAACGGTTATGAGGATTGGGAGGTGACGCAGCTTCTGGCCAATGCCTTGCTGAAGGAAACGGGGGGCGCGGCCTGGCATTATACCCATCCCCGTCAGATCATGGAGGAGATCGCCGCGACGACCCCCAGCTTTGCCGGCGTCACCTATGACGTGCTGGAGGAGAAAGGGTCAGTCCAATGGCCCTGTAATGAATCCGTGCCGGACGGCACGCCCTTGATGCATGTCGATGGCTTCGTGTCGGGCAAGGGGCATTTCATGGTCACGGAATATGTGGCGACCGACGAGCGCACCGGCCCGCGCTTTCCGCTGCTGCTGACCACGGGCCGGATCCTGGCCCATTACAACGTCGGCGCCCAGACCCGGCGGACCGACAACGTCGCCTGGCACCCCGAGGACATCCTGGAGATCAACCCCCACGACGCCGAACAGCGCGGCGTCAAGGATGGCGACTGGGTTCGGCTGGCATCGCGCGCGGGCGAAACCACGCTGCGGGCGACCCTGACCGACCGGGTGGCGGCGGGGGTGGTCTATACCACCTTCCACCATCCCGCGACGCAGGCCAACGTGGTGACGACCGACTTTTCCGACTGGGCCACGAACTGTCCCGAATTCAAGGTGACGGCGGTGCAGGTCAGTCCTTCGAACGGGCCGACCGACTGGCAGGAACGTTACAGCGAGCAAGCCGAACGGTCCCGCCGGATCCTGACGGCTGCGGAGTAGCCGATGGACCTGCCGCCGCCCTTCCGGGCCACGGACGCGACCCATCACCGGCCCGGAAGCCATGTTTCGGTCAGCCGCGCGCTGCCCGAAGAAGCCGCCATCGCCATGGTCTACGACGGCACGACCCATGCGGTGATGATGGCGACGCCCGCGGATGTTGAGGATTTCGCGGTCGGATTTTCCCTGACCGAGGGAATCGTGACCGGCACGAACCAGATCGCCAGTTGCGACGTGATCGCCCATCCCAAGGGAATCGAGGCGCAGATGTGGCTGGCCGAGGATCGGGGCGAAGCCCTGGCCGCCCGCCGCCGGACGCTGGCGGGTCCGGTCGGCTGCGGGTTGTGCGGCATCGACAGCATCGAGGCGGCTGTGCGGTCCTTGCCTGGCCTTGCCGGGGCAGGTCCGACCCTGACGATCGATGAAATCACGGCCGCCACGGAATCCCTGCGCGGCTGGCAGCCCCTGCACGACCGGACGCGGGCCGTCCACGCGGCGGGCTTCATGTTGCCGGGGCAGGGCGTCGTCCTGGCGCGCGAGGACGTGGGGCGGCACAACGCGCTGGACAAGCTGATCGGTGCCATGGCCCGACAGGGGATCGATCCGTCGCAGGGCGCGATCGTGTTGACTAGCCGGGTATCCACGGAAATGGTGCAGAAATGCGTGATGGCCGGCTGCGCCATCCTGATCGCCGTATCGGCCCCCACGCTGCACGCCTTGCGCCTGGCCGAAGGCGCGCATCTGACCCTTGCCGCCTTCGCACGGGGCGAGGGGTTCGACCTGTTCTGCCACCCCGAACGCCTGCGGGCAAAGGTGTCCGATGTCGCCTGAGAAGATGGTCACGATGGCCAACCAGATCGCCGTCTTTTTCGACAGCCAGCCGGGCAGCGCGCCGGACAGGATCGCCGATCACCTGAAGGATTATTGGGAACCGCGAATGCGCGACCAGCTGAAATCCTATCTGGCGGCGGGCGGAACGGGCCTGCGCCCTTCGGTTCACGAGGCGGTGAGCCGCCTTTGATCGGCTTGGCGTGAAACTGGCTGGCATCCGGGGGGTTGGTGTGGGCAATCACACCGGGATTCTAGATGCGCGATTCTGCCGACAAAGTCGATCTGTCCGCGTGTCGGCTGTGCGTGATCCGCAATCGCGGATCCGGCAAGAAGGATCCGCCGGAACTGCTGCGCTCGATCCGCGACGCCTTGCAGGATAGGGTGGCCGAGTTCGAGCTGCGCGAAACGAGCCGTGGCGATCAATTGGTCGACCTGGCGCGTCAGGCGGCCGATGACGGGTTCGATATCGTGGTCGCCCTGGGCGGGGACGGGACGCAATCGGCTGTGGCGGGCGCGCTTGCGGGGACGGATGTGCTCATGGGCGTGCTGCCGGGCGGAACGTTCAATTATTTCGCGCGCGATCTGGGCGTCGGGGAAACCTTCGACGAAGCCCTGGCAACCCTTGCGGAGGCCAGGGTCAGATCTGTCGACGTGGGGCAGATCGAAAATCTGGTATTTTTGAACAACGTCAGCTTTGGGGCCTATCCGCATATCCTGAAGACGCGCGAGGGGATCTACAAGCGATGGGGCCGGTCGCGGCTGGCGGCCTATTGGTCCGTGCTGGTGGCCCTGCGGCGGCTGCGCAATCCGATGCACCTGACCGCGACGGTCGATGGCCGGGCGCGTGACTTCACGACGGCCTTGGTCTTTATCGCTCGCAGCGCCTATCAGTTGGATTCTTTTGGTCTGGACGGGGCGGATGCGATCCGGGCGGGGAACTTTGCCGTGCTGATCGCCAAGGCGCGCCGTCCGCTGCCGCTGCTGCGGTCGGCGTTTCGGCTGGCCTTCGGGTTCAGCGCCAAGGACAGCGATTTCGACCTTATCATCACCGACAGGCTGACGATTGAAACTGGCAGGCGCAGCCAGTTGGTCGCCCATGACGGGGAAAAGACGCGCATGGTCAGTCCCTTTCACCTGCAAATCAGGCATGGCGCCCTGAATGTGCTGGTTCCGGCTGATGGACGAAGCAAGACGCAGGATCCCAAGGCGTGACCCGCATCGCGCACCTGTCGGACCTGCATTTCGGTTTCCACCGCACGCCTTTGGTCGATCCCCTGCTGGATCGGGTGAATCGGTCGGGCGCCGATCTGGTTGTCATCACCGGCGACGTGACGCATCGCGGGCGCATGGGCCAATACGCCCAGGCGGCCCGGTTCCTTTCACGGATCAGGGCGCCGGTGATGGTCGTTCCGGGCAATCACGATGTGCCGCTGTACAATCTGCCCATGCGGTTTCTGGCCCCATACTGGGGTTATCGCCGCACCCTCGGTCGCGACCTTGCCCCTACGCGTCAGGTCGGCGATCTGCGCGTGATCGGGCTGAACAGCGTCGATCCCTTTGCGGTCCAGCGCGGCACGATCCGCGACCGAGAGATTGCGCGGCTGATCGGTGGCCTTGATCCCTTGGCCACCAACGTCGTGGCGGTGCATCATCCCCTGGAACAGCTGGACCAGGTGGACAAGGAACTGTCCCGCCGCGCCCCCGAGGCATTGGCCCGGCTGGAACGCGCGGGTGCGCAGGTGGTTCTGTCGGGGCACCTGCATGTCTGGGCGACGGGCGCCATGCTGGACCAGACGACCCATCCGGGGATCTTGCAGATCCAGGCCGGAACGGCGCTGTGCGGTCGCGTTTCGGACCGGCAGAACGAATTCGCGGTGTTGCAGATCGACGGGCCGGTGCTGACGGTCGAACGCCACGTCGCCCCCATGGACGAGCCGACGTTTCGCCCGCCGGAGCATGAGTGGTTTTCCCGCGAAAGCGGGGTCTGGGTCGCCCATCAGCCCGCGGAAATACCGATTGTGCCCGGCGCCACGGAAACGGCCTTGAGCACGGCGTGAACCGGGCGGCCGGGTTTCAGATCCAGGGCCTTGGCGGATCGGGCGGTGATCCGGGACAGGATCACCTGTCCGCCCGCGTCCAGCCGCACCAGCATCCCGCCGCCGCCGCTGTCAGTCATGTCCCGCACGCGCGCCGCGATCACGTTCAGCGCGGAAATCCCCTGCGGCGCGGCGGTCGCGATCATCACGTCCTGTGCCAGGACACGCAGCCTCAGCAAGGTGCCGACAGGCGCCCCGATCCGGGGCAGGAACAGCGGGCCAAAGGGGGTGGACAAGCGCGTCAGGCCATCCGCATCCTGCGCCTCGATCCGCGCGGCCAGGATGGCGCCGGTTTCAGCCAGGCCGAACAACGGCGCGGCGGCAGGGTCCGACAGCAGCGCGGCAACCGGACCCGCCGCTGTGACCCGGCCCCTGTCGATCAGCACGACGGTGGTGGCCAGCCGCGCGACTTCTGCCGCGGAATGGCTGACATACAGGATCGGCAGCCCGGCGTGGTCGCGCAGCCGTTCCAGATAAGGCAGGATTTCCTCTTTCCGCGGCTGGTCCAGGGCGGCCAGCGGTTCGTCCATCAGCAGAAGACGGGGATGGGACAGGATCGCCCGGCCAAGCGCGACCCGCTGGCGTTCGCCCCCCGACAGGGCGGCGGGACGGCGGGGCAGCAGATGGCCGATGCCCAGCATCTCGACAATGCGGGGCAGGTCGGGCCGGCGGCCGCGCCCGGTGAACCAGTGGCCGAACAGCAGGTTCTGCCGCACGGTCAGATGCGGGAACAGCCGCGCCTCTTGAAAGACATAGCCGATGCCGCGCCGGTCCGGCGGCAGGAAGATGCCTTGGCCGCTGTCGGTCAGCACCGTCCCGTCCACGGCGATCCGCCCGAACTGCGGGCGCAGCAGGCCGGCCACGGCATTCACGATGGTTGTCTTGCCCGACCCCGACCGGCCGAACAGCGCGGTCAGCCCGGCGGGCGCGTCGAAGACGGCATCCAGCGTGAAGCCCGGAACGGCATGGCGCAGCGCGACCTTCAGCATCACGCCCCCCGGATACGGCGCGCAATCAGGCGCGACAGCCATTCCGACAGGAACAGCGCCGCCATGGCGATCACGATGGCGACGGCCACCAGCCGGGCGGCCTCGGCCTCTCCGCCCGGCACCTGGAGGACGGCATGGATGGCCGACGGCAGGGTCTGCGTCTGGCCGGGAATGTTCGACACAAAGGTGATCGTGGCGCCGAATTCCCCTATCGCCTTGGCGAAGGCCAGGATCGCGCCGGCCAGGATGCCGGGCAGGATCAGGGGCAGGGTGATCGTCAGGAAGACCCAGATGCGCGGCGCGCCCAGCGTGGACGCAGCCTGTTCCAGCCTCGGATCCACGGCATCGATCGCAAGGCGGATGGCGCGGACCATCAGCGGAAATGCCATGATCGCGGCGGCAAGCGCCGCGCCGGTCCAGCGAAAGGCCAGAACGACGCCGATCCCGTCCAGCCATTGCCCAACCCAGCCACGCCGCCCGAAGGTCAGCAACAGCAGATAGCCCGTGACGACCGGCGGCAGCACAAGCGGCAGATGCACCAGCCCGTTCAGCAGCCCATGGCCGGGAAAGCGCCAGCGGGCCAAGGCATAGGCCACCAAGATCCCCAGCGGCAGGCTGACAGCCACCGCCCACAGCGACACCTTCAGCGACAGGCGCACGGCTTGCCAGCCTTCGGGGCCCAGCCAGTCGGCCACGTCAGTCCGTCACCACAAAGCCATGATTTTCGAAGATCGCGCGGGCAGGATCGCCTGACAAGGCATCATAAAAGGCGCGACCGGCGCCGTCCGCGCCGGTCAGCAGCGCGGCGGAATAGGTGATGGCCGGATGGCTGTCGGGGGGGAAGGTGCCGACAACGGTCACGTTGTCTTCGGCGGCGGCGTCGGTGGCGTAGACGATCCCCAGGGGCGCCTCGCCCGCAGCGACCAGGGCTAGGGCCGCGCGCACGTTGTCGGATTGCGCGACATCGGCCTGCACCCCGTCCCAAAGCCCCAGGTTTTCCAGGGCCGCCTTGCCGTATTGCCCGGCGGGCACGGCCTCCACCAGGGCCATGGCCAGCTTGCCCCCGTCCAGCATTCCGGCCAGATCGGTATCGGACGAAATCGGCACGGCTTCCGCGTCGGTGCCATGGGCTATCAGGACCAGTGTATTGCCCAGCAGATCCCCGCGCTGCCGGGTCAGCCCGGCCTTTTCGACCTCATCCATCCAGTCGGTGCTGGCCGAAATGAAGATGTCGGCGGGCGCGCCTTCGATGATCTGCCTGGCCAAGGCATTCGACCCCGCATAGGAAATCGCCGTGGTGTTTCCGGTCCGTTGGGCAAATTCGGCCGCCACCTCGTCCAAGGCGTTTTTCAACGACGCTGCCGCGAAAACGGTCACGTCCCCGGCCCAGCCGGGCAGTGCGGCCAAGGTCAGTGCAGAGGCCAACAAGACAGGGCGCATGGAAACCTCGACGGGATATGTCTTTTCGAACCTATCGACCTTCTTGCGCCTTGGGCAAGCGATATTTCCACCCGGAAATAACCGGGCAGGATTCACAAATAAGTTGAAAGTCATGGCAAATGTGGATATTCGACCGCCAGTCTTGTGGGCGACAGGGTCAGAACAGACCGCATCGGAACGGGTCGGGCGTCACGCCGCGGCCCTTTGCCGTTCCCGAAAGGCAGCCATAAAGACCGGCGGAGCCAACCGCATGGCCAGTGACATCGACCTAAAGGAAAACGATCATATATGTGCGCTAAAGCGACCATGGAGGAATTCGAAGCCCTCCTGAACGAAAGCTTCGACATCGACACCCCGGACGAAGGTTCGGTCGTCAAGGGCCGCGTCATCGCCATCGAGGCGGGACAGGCCATCATCGACGTCGGCTACAAGATGGAAGGCCGCGTCGATCTGAAGGAATTCGCGAACCCCGGCGAGGAACCCAGCATCAAGGTGGGTGACGAGGTCGAGGTTTATCTGGATCGCGTGGAAAATGCCCGCGGCGAAGCCAGCATCAGCCGTGAAAAGGCCCGCCGCGAGGAAGCCTGGGACCGTCTGGAAAAAGCCTATGCCGACGAGGAGCGCGTCGAGGGCGCCATCTTCGGCCGCGTCAAGGGCGGCTTCACCGTCGACCTGGGCGGCGCCGTGGCCTTCCTGCCCGGCTCGCAGGTCGACGTGCGCCCCGTGCGCGATGCCGGTCCGCTGATGGGTCTGAAGCAGCCGTTCCAGATCCTGAAGATGGACCGCCGCCGCGGCAACATCGTCGTCTCGCGCCGCGCCATCCTGGAAGAAAGCCGCGCCGAACAGCGCGCCGAGGTCATCGCCAACCTGACCGAAGGTCAGACGGTCGACGGCGTGGTCAAGAACATCACCGAATACGGTGCGTTCGTTGACCTGGGCGGCGTCGACGGCCTGCTGCACGTCACCGACATGGCCTGGCGCCGCGTCAACCATCCGTCCGAGATTCTGGCAATCGGCGAAACCGTCAAGGTTCAGGTCATCAAGATCAACAAGGACAGCCACCGCATCAGCCTGGGCATGAAGCAGTTGCAGGCCGATCCGTGGGATACCGTGGGCGACCGATTCCCGATCGGCTCGGTCCACCAGGGCCGCGTGACCAACATCACCGACTACGGCGCGTTCGTCGAATTGCAGGCCGGGGTCGAAGGGCTGGTCCACGTGTCGGAAATGTCCTGGACCAAGAAGAACGTCCATCCGGGCAAGATCGTCTCCACCTCGCAAGAGGTCGAGGTCATGGTGCTGGAAATCGACGAAGCCAAGCGCCGCGTGTCGCTGGGCCTGAAGCAGACGCAGCGCAACCCGTGGGAAGTGTTCGCGGAAACCCATCCGTCGGGCACCGTCATCGAGGGCGAGGTCAAGAACATCACCGAATTCGGTCTGTTCGTGGGCCTGGACGGCGACATCGACGGCATGGTCCACCTGTCGGACATCAGTTGGGATGCCCGTGGCGAGGATGCGATCCAGGACTTCCGCAAGGGCGATGTGGTCAAGGCCGTCGTCCAAGACGTGGATGTCGAAAAGGAACGCATCAGCCTGTCGATCAAGTCGCTGGAAAACGAGCACATGGCCGAAGCCGTTGACGGCGTGAAGCGCGGCTCGGTCGTGACCGTGGAAGTCACCGCCATCGAGGATGGCGGGATCGAGGTGGAGTACAACGGCGTCAAGTCGTTCATCCGCCGTTCGGATCTGGCCCGCGACCGCCAGGATCAGCGCCCCGAGCGTTTCGGCGTCGGCGACAAGGTCGATGCCCGCGTGACCAACATCGACACCAAGACCCGCCGTCTGGGCCTGTCGATCAAGGCGCGCGAGATCGCCGAAGAAAAGGAAGCCATCGACCAGTACGGCAGCTCGGATTCGGGCGCGTCGCTGGGCGACATTCTGGGCGCGGCGCTGAACCGCGACCGCTGATCGCGGCTTTGCCCGTTTGACATGGACCGCCCCTGCAATCGCGGGGGCGGTCTTTTTGCTGCCTGACGGATAGGCACAGACCGTTCAGTTCTCTTGCGCGGCCAGGTTAAAACTGGCATCGCTATGGAAACTCGGGACCTTTTCCCGCGTTGCTTTTTCGTCGCGCGTGAAGCGACCGAGTTGTTGCCGCCGTTACGCCACCTGGGGGGATGATGATCCGTTCCGAACTGATCCAGCTTATCGCTGACGAGAATCCGCATCTGTTCCGGCGTGATGTCGAACGGATCGTGAACACGGTGTTCGAGGAAATCATCGACGCCATGGCGCGCGGCGACCGGGTCGAGCTTCGCGGTTTCGGCGCATTCTCCGTCAAGAAGCGCGATGCCCGGACTGGCCGCAATCCCCGTACCGGCGAGGCGGTGGATGTCGATCAGAAATATGTTCCCTTCTTCAAGACCGGAAAATTGCTGCGCGATCGGTTGAACGGGGACGCCTGAACGGTCTAAACACGGCCGGACATTCGGCCAAGGCTCTTGGTCGCCAGCAAGGATTATCCATGCGCTTTCTTCGTCTGATCTTTGTCGTGGCCCTGGCGATCGTGCTGGTCGCGGTCGCCTTGGCCAACCGCGGAATCGTCACGCTGTCGGCGTTCCCCGCGAACTTCGGTCAGTACCTCGGCGGGCGGTGGGCCGTGGACCTGCCCCTGTTCCTGGTGATCTTTCTGGCCTTTGCCTTGGGTATGTTGGCGGGTCTTGTCTGGGAATGGCTGCGCGAATCGCATATTCGCCGCGAGGCGCGGCGTCATTCCGACCGCGCCGCCCGGCTGGAAAATGAGGTCGATCACCTTCGCCACCGCCACGCCGCCCCCAAGGACGAGGTTCTGGCCATCATCGACCGTCCCAAGGCTGCGCCTGCCGGTTTGCCCGTGGCGTCGCCCGAACCGGCACAAGGTCTGACGCTGCCGACTGGTCGCTAAGCCATGGCGCAGGTCAAGATCTGCGGGTTGCGGCGACCTGACCACATCGTCACGGCCGCCGAATCCGGCGCGCGGTTCGTGGGTTTCGTGTTTTTTCCGAAATCGCCTCGGGCCGTATCGGCCGAGGAGGCCGCATTGCTGATTCCGCATGTTCCGGTCGGTGTGGCGCGTGTAGGCCTGTTCGTGAACCCGGACGACGCGTTTTTGGACCATACGCTTGGACATGTTCCCCTGGACATCATCCAGCTTCACGGGTCCGAAGATCCCGGCCGGGTGGCGGCCGTCAAGGCGCTGACCGGGCTGCCGGTGATGAAGGCGGTCGGACTGGCGGGGCCTGACGACCTTGCCGCGCTGACAGATTACGGTCTGGTGGCCGATATGCTGCTGGTCGATGCAAAGCCATCCAAGGGGGGCGATCTGCCCGGCGGCAACGGGCTGCCTTTCGACTGGCGCCTGCTGGTTGGGCGCACATGGCTGGGCCCCTGGATGCTGGCCGGGGGCCTGACCCCGCAGAATGTGGCCGAGGCGATCCGGCTGACCGGCGCGCCAGCGGTCGATGTCTCGTCGGGCGTGGAAATCGAACCCGGTGAAAAGGACGAAGGGCTGATGCGGGCGTTCGTCGCGGCGGCATCGTGATCGTGGTGTCCTGACCCCTGCGGCATTCGGGCGGACGCGCATCGTTTCCATGGCCGGCCGGGGTTCACGGCCAGCCATATTGGTTATAAGAAACCTATCCAGGCTTCCAAAGACATCCAAGAAGGCGCGCCCCATGGCAGACGATCTGGTGAACAGCTTCAAGACTGGCCCCGACGAACAGGGCCGTTTCGGCATCTATGGCGGCCGCTTCGTCAGCGAGACGCTGATGCCGCTCGTCCTGGATCTGGAGACGGAATACGAACGCGCAAAGACCGACCCGGATTTCTGGGCCGAAATGGACGACCTGTGGACGCATTACGTCGGCCGCCCGTCGCCCCTGTATTTCGCGGAACGCCTGACCGATCACCTGGGCGGCGCCAAGATCTACATGAAGCGGGACGAACTGAACCACACCGGCGCCCACAAGATCAACAATGTTCTGGGCCAGATCCTTTTGGCGCGCAGGATGGGCAAGACCCGGATCATCGCCGAAACCGGCGCCGGACAGCACGGCGTGGCGACGGCGACTGTGTGCGCGCGCTTCGGACTGCAATGCATCGTCTATATGGGCGCCACGGATGTCGAACGACAGGCGCCAAACGTCTTTCGGATGCGCCTGCTGGGGGCCGAGGTTGTGCCTGTCACTAGTGGCCGCGGCACCCTCAAGGATGCGATGAACGACGCGCTGCGCGACTGGGTGACGAACGTGCGCGACACGTTCTATTGCATCGGCACTGTCGCCGGGCCGCATCCCTATCCGGCCATGGTCCGCGATTTCCAGTCGATCATCGGCAAGGAGGTCAAGGAACAGATCCTGCCGCGCGAGGGCCGGTTGCCCGATACGATCGTCGCGGCGATCGGCGGGGGATCGAACGCCATGGGCCTGTTCCATCCGTTTCTCGACGACACCGATGTCCGCATCATCGGGGTCGAGGCGGGGGGCAAGGGCGTGGACGACCGGATGGAACATTGCGCCAGCCTGTCCGGCGGGCGCGCGGGCGTTCTGCACGGCAACCGCACCTATCTGTTGCAGGACGACAACGGGCAGATCCTGGAAGGGCATTCGATCAGCGCAGGGCTGGATTATCCCGGCATCGGGCCGGAACATGCCTGGCTGAAGGATATGGGCCGCGCCGAATACGTCAGCATCACCGACGCCGAGGCGCTCGAGGCATTTCAACTGTGCTGCGCGCAGGAAGGCATCATCCCGGCCCTCGAGCCCAGCCACGCCCTTGCGCATGTCATGAAGATCGCGCCCGGCCTGCCGCGCGACCATATCATCGTGATGAACATGTGCGGCCGCGGCGACAAGGACATCTTCACCGTCGCCAAGCACCTGGGCTTCGATATCAAGACATGAAACCGATCAAAGACTTAGCGTGAGAATATCGGTCAGGATCACAAGGGCGGTAGCGTCTGCAAGGGTCTGAGGCCACGCTGCCACCGGCAGGCAGGCAGCCGCGGCTGCCAAAAGATCAGCTTTGCGCATCGGCCGCATGCGCCCGCAGCAGTTCCAGCGGAATGATGTCCAGGGCGCGTCTGTGGGTCGATTCCAGCACGACCTTGGGCGCGCCGAATTCCTGCGCGGCTTGCAGAAACCGGGCCGCGCACAGGCACCAGCGGTCGCCCGGCTTCAACCCGCCAAAGCGGAATTCGGGACGCGGCGTGGACAGATCGTTGCCCAGGTATTTCGACAGCGCCAGAAATTCCGCGTCCACGATGACGCAGACCGTGTGGCTGGCCGCGTCGCCCGGCCCGGTATCGCAGCAGCCGTTGCGATAAAACCCGGTCATCGGCCGTATCGAACAGGGCTCCAGCCGGGTTCCCAGCACGTTCACAGATGGTTCCATGACCTGTCCTCCCCATCTCGCAGGCTACAGCGATGCCGCCGGGCCGCCAAGCCCTGCGCCGATCACGGCTGGCGAAACCGGCCGGTCAACTGCCGCAGCCTGTCCGTCAGACTGGCCGGTTCGGCAGGTCCGGGCGCAGGAACGGTCGGCACGGCGGATTTCGGGGCAGGGGACCGAGTGCCGCTGTTGCGCGCGGGCTGCATCCGTGCCGCCACCGCATTCTGGAACCGCGCGCCGTCCCCCGCCGCCAGGCCGCCCGCCCCATCCGACAGGCCGCGCATCAGGTCATCCAGCCAATCCGCATCCGCCTTGGCGAAATCCGACAGGACATAGGATGCGACGCGATCCTTGTCGCCGGGATGACCGATGCCCAGGCGGACGCGGCCGTAATCCGGCCCGATATGCTGATGGATCGACCGCAGCCCGTTGTGCCCCGCATGGCCGCCCCCGTGCTTGACGCGGCATTTGCCGGGGGCCAGATCCAGCTCGTCGTGCAGCACGATCACGTCGCCGGGGGTCAGTTTCAGATAGCGCATCGCCTCGCCCACGGATTGCCCCGACAGGTTCATGAAGGTCTGCGGCTTCAACAGGGTCACGCGGGCGTCGCCCAGCCGTCCCTCGGACGCCAGGCCCCGAAAGCGCGTCTTCCAAGGCGAAAAGCCGTGGTCCCCGGCAATGCGGTCAACGGCCATGAAGCCGATGTTGTGACGATTTGACGCGTATTTCGTTCCGGGGTTGCCCAGACCAACGATCAGCTTCACGCTTGTCTCCTGCCGATTGCGCCGCCCTTGCCGGGGCGAAGTTCGTTCGATGCCTTGCGGCGGACCTTGCCCGTTACTAAGACTCTGTCAACCTTTCGCGGCTAACAGATGGGAACAGCGCCCGGACGAATCGCGGGAACAGGGACACAAGGCAAGGACAGACGATGAGCGATCCGGCAGAATTCTACATGAACAACCTTGTTCCCATGGTGGTCGAACAGACCTCGCGCGGGGAACGGGCCTATGACATCTTTTCGCGCCTGCTCAAGGAACGGATCATCTTTGTGTCGGGGCCGGTCCACGACGGCATGTCCACACTGATCTGCGCGCAATTGCTGTTCCTGGAGGCGGAAAACCCCAACAAGGACATCAGCATGTACATCAACAGCCCCGGCGGTGTCGTGACGTCGGGCCTGTCGATCTATGACACGATGCAGTACATCCGGCCGCGCGTGTCCACGCTGGTGGTCGGGCAGGCGGCGTCGATGGGGTCGCTGCTGCTGGCGGCGGGCGAAAAGGGACTGCGCTATTCGCTGCCCAACAGCCGGGTGATGGTCCACCAGCCGTCGGGCGGTTTCCAGGGACAGGCGACCGACATTCTGATCCACGCCCGAGAGACCGAAAAGCTGAAGCGCCGCCTGAACGAGATCTATGTCCAGCATACCGGACGCGATCTTGCAGAAGTCGAGGAAGCGCTGGAGCGCGACCGTTTCATGTCCCCCGAGGAAGCGAGGGACTGGGGCCTGATCGACGAGGTCGTCGCCCCGCGCGGCAAGGCCGAGCCGGAAAAGAAATAGGCCTGTTGGGGATTGTGACCGAAGCGCGCGAACCCTAACATACCAGACAGACGCCGTGGCCGCCCAGATCGGGGCAGCCACGGATCAATTCAGACGCGGCGACGGGCGACCGGCGCCGCCCGCAGGCCCGCAGGCCCGTGGCAATCAAGGAACGTGGACGATGGCGAACCAGTCCGGCAATGACAGCAAGAACACGCTCTATTGCAGCTTTTGCGGCAAGAGCCAGCATGAGGTGCGCAAGCTGATCGCGGGGCCGACCGTATTCATCTGTGACGAATGCGTCGAACTGTGCATGGACATCATCCGCGAGGAAACCAAGTCCTCGGGCCTGAAATCGGGCGACGGCGTACCGACGCCGCGGGAAATCTGCGGCGTTCTGGACGATTACGTGATTGGCCAGGAACATGCCAAGCGGGTTTTGTCGGTCGCGGTCCACAATCACTACAAGCGGTTGAACCACGGCACCAAGGGCGATATCGAACTGGCCAAGTCGAACATCCTGTTGATCGGCCCGACCGGCTGCGGCAAGACGCTGCTGGCCCAGACGCTTGCCCGGATCCTGGACGTGCCGTTCACCATGGCCGATGCCACCACCCTGACCGAGGCGGGCTATGTGGGCGAGGATGTCGAGAACATCATCCTCAAGCTGTTGCAGGCCAGCGAATACAATGTCGAACGCGCGCAGCGCGGCATCGTCTATATCGACGAGGTGGACAAGATCACCCGCAAGTCCGACAACCCCTCGATCACCCGCGACGTGTCGGGCGAAGGGGTTCAGCAGGCCTTGCTGAAGATCATGGAGGGCACGGTCGCCAGCGTTCCCCCGCAAGGCGGGCGCAAGCATCCGCAGCAGGAATTCCTGCAAGTGGACACCACCAACATCCTGTTCATCTGCGGCGGGGCCTTTGCCGGGTTGGAACGCATCATCGCGCAGCGCAACAAGGGCACCGCGATGGGCTTTGGCGCGTCCGTCAAGGACAACGACGATCGTGGCGTGGGCGAAATGTTCAAGGAACTGGAGCCCGAGGATCTGCTGAAATTTGGTCTGATCCCCGAATTCGTCGGCCGTCTTCCGGTCATCGCGACCCTGACCGACCTGGACGAAGAAGCGTTGATTATCATCCTGACCAAGCCCAAGAACGCCCTCGTCAAGCAGTATCAGCGGCTGTTCGACTTGGAAGGCGTGCAGTTGACCTTCACCGAAGACGCACTGCAAGCCATCGCCAAACGCGCCATCAAGCGCAAGACCGGCGCGCGGGGGCTGCGGTCGATCATGGAGGATATCCTGCTGGACACCATGTTCGAATTGCCCGGCCTGAACAGCGTCGAGGAAGTCGTGGTGAACGAGGAAGCGGTGGACAACGCGGCCACCAAGCCGCTGCTGATCCATTCGGATCCCAAAAAGGAAACGGCCTCGGCCGGTTGATGGGTGCAAAGGGGGCGGCGTCCCCTTTGGCCGCCGGACGCGGACAGGCTGGATCTTAGCGCAGCTTTGCGCCATATCTGCGCAGATGACGAACAAGAGGTTCCTTCCGATGTCCTTTCTGCTCCGCGCCCTGACGTGGTGGAACAGCCAGACGATCAACACCCAGTTCTGGACCTGGCGCAACGGCACGAAGGTCGGCGAGGACGCCGAAGGCAATGTCTTCTATCAGAACAAGGACGGGTCGCGCCGATGGGTCATCTACAGCGGTGAATCCCAAGCCAGCCGGGTCAGTCCCGAATGGCACGGGTGGCTGCACCACACCTGGGACCAGCCGCCGACCAAGGCTCCGTTACCGCACAAGATATGGGAACAGCCGCACCGGGAAAACCAGACCGGAACGGTGGGCGCCTATTACCCCGAAGGTTCGCTTTATCGGGCGGAACCGGCCGCACGGCGCGACTATGATGCCTGGCAGCCGGAATAGATGACCTCGGCGATCGGGCATCGGGCGGAATTCCTGGCGGGGGCTGTCGTTCTGACGGCCGCAGCAGGCTTCTTGTTTTGGGGATTCGGCGAGGGGTTCGGGCGCGATCCAGGGTATGAGGTCAGGGCGTCGTTCCCCGATGTGGATGGCGTCGCGGTCGGAACCGAGGTTCGGCTGGCAGGCGTGCGGGTCGGCCGCGTGACCAGCGTGACGCTGAATCCCGCCACCTACATGGCCGATGCCAGCCTCACGATTCCGCAGGACATCGTGTTGCCGTCCGACAGCGCCGCCCTGATCCAGTCGGACGGGTTGCTGGGCGGGGCCTATATCCAGATCCAGCCCGGCGGCAGTCCCGACAATCTGGCGCCGGGAGACGAGATCGAGGACGTTCAGGGCGCGGTCAGCCTGCTGGCGCTGATGATGAAGTTCGTGGACAGCCAGGCGCAGGACGCAAGGGAAGGCCCGTGATCCGCGTGGCATTGCTTCTGGCCGGCCTGGCCGCCCCGGCGGCGGCGCAAGAGGTCGCGCGGGCCAATGGCGCGCTGCTGCGCGGCCTGGACAAGATTTCGGGACGGACGACGGACATGCCGGTGTCGGTCGGGCAGGCCGTCCGCTATGGCCGGCTGGAGGTGCGGTTGGGAGAATGCCGCTATCCGGCGGGCGATCCCAGTTCGGACGCCTATGCGCAACTGACCATCACGGACACCACGCAGAACGTCACCCTGTTCAGCGGCTGGATGATCGCATCGTCCCCCGCGCTGTCCGCGCTTGACGATACCCGCTATGACGTCTGGGTGATTTCCTGCCAGAGCTGATCGGCGCCGATCACGGGATGGCGGTGCATGTCCGCCCGACGCGCCAAGGCTTCGGCCAAAAGCCGGTGGTAATGGTCCCTGGTAATTTCCCGCCCGCCCATGCGCGCAAGATGGGGGGTCAAAAACTGGGTGTCGAAGAGGCTGAAGCCGCAGCGCGCCAGATGGCTGGACAGCCATAGCAAGGCCATCCTGGACCCATTGGTCCGGGCCGACACCATGGATTCGCCAAAGAACGCCGCGCCCAGTGTCACCCCGAAGATGCCGCCCGCGAATGCGCCGTCATGACGTATTTCCAACGCATGAGCGTATCCCGCCTGATGCAGTTGGCTGTAAAGACGCGACAGCGGCGCGTTGATCCATGTCGTTTCGCGGGCCGCACAGGCGGCCACGATGTCATGGAAATCCCCGTCCAGATGCGCCGTCCATCCACCCCGGCGCAGGTCGCGCAACAGCGATCGCGCGGCGTGAACCTCGCCAATCGGCAAGATCCCCCGCATCGGCGGATCGTACCAGTAAAGGCGCGGATCGTCCGCGCTTTCGGCCATGGGAAAGACCCCGCGCGCATAGCCGGTCAGCAGTTGCGCAGGCCCCAGCATCCAGCAGGTTCAGCCGAACTTCTGATCCAGCCAGCGCTCAAGCCAGTGGATCGAATAGTTCCCTGCCAGAATGTCGGGTTCCTGCAACAGCGCGGTGAACAGCGGAACGGTCGTGTCGATCCCATCCACGATCAACTCGCCCAGGGCACGGTCCAGGCGGGCCAGGGCCTCGGCACGGTCGCGGCCGTGGACGATCAGCTTGCCGATCAGGCTGTCGTAATAGGGCGGGATCGAATATCCGTCGTAAAGCGCGCTATCCATCCGCACCCCCAGGCCGCCCGGCGCGTGATATTGCGTAATGCGGCCGGGGCAGGGCGAAAATCCGGGCACCTTTTCGGCGTTGATGCGCACCTCGATCGAATGGCCGCGGATTGACAGATCTTCCTGGCGGAACTCCATGTCCGCGCCCGCCGCGACCAGGATCTGCTGGCGGACCAGATCGACGCCGAAGATCGCCTCGGTGACGGGGTGTTCGACCTGGAGACGGGTGTTCATCTCGATGAAATAGAACGCGCCGTCCTCGTACAGGAATTCGATGGTTCCCGCACCGGCATAACCGATCCGGGCCACGGCGTCGGCGCAGACCTTGCCGATATGGGCGCGTTCCTCGGTCGTGATGACGGGGCCGGGCGCTTCCTCCAGCACCTTCTGGTGGCGGCGCTGCAAGGAACAGTCGCGTTCGCCCAGATGGACGGCGCGGCCTTTCCCGTCGCCGAACACCTGGATTTCGATGTGGCGCGGCCTTTGCAGGTATTTTTCCATATAGACATCGGCGTTGCCGAAGGCGGCCTTGGCCTCGGCCCGTGCGGTGCGAAAGGCGACCTCCAGCCCCTTGGCGTCCTGCGCCACCTTCATGCCGCGCCCGCCGCCGCCCGCCGTCGCCTTGATGATGACCGGATAGCCGATCCGGGCCGCGACGCTGCGGGCCTGATCGACGTCATCGACGCCGCCGTCGCTGCCCGGCACGCAGGGCACGCCAAGGTTCTTCATGGTGTCCTTGGCGGTGATCTTGTCGCCCATGATGCGGATGTGTTCCGCACGCGGGCCAATGAAGGTGATGCCGTGGTCTTCCAGCATTTGCACGAAGGCGGCGTTTTCCGACAGAAAACCGTAACCCGGATGGATCGCCTGCGCGCCCGTGATCTCGCAGGCCGAGATGATCGCGGGCATCGACAGATAGCTGGCCGATGACGGCGCGGGCCCGATGCAGACGGATTCGTCGGCCATGCGGACATGCATCGCGTCGGCATCCGCGGTGGAATGAACGGCGACGGATTGAATTCCCATTTCGCGGCAGGCGCGGATCACGCGAAGGGCGATCTCGCCCCGGTTGGCGATCAGGATCTTGTCGAACATTCCCGCCTCACTCGACAACCATCAGGGGGGCGCCGAATTCGACCGGGGTACCATCGTCGATCAGGATGCGCCGCACGGTTCCCGCGCGGGGGGCGGGAATGTGGTTCATGGTCTTCATCGCTTCCACGATCAGCAGCGTGTCGCCTTCGGCCACGGCCTGGCCGATCTGGACAAAGGGCGCGGTACCGGGTTCGGCGGACAGGTAGGCGGTGCCGACCATGGGCGAGGTGACGGCGCCGGGCAGGCTGGCCGGATCTTCGGACATCGCAGGCATCTGGGCAGGCATCGGGGCGGCCAGGGCGGCGGCGGGCGCAGGGCCAACCGCAATGGCAGGGGCCGGGGCATGGACCGCCTGTCTGGCGTGCTTGGACAGGCTGACCGTCAGGCGGTCGTGTTCGCCGTATTCGCGCTTGACCGACAGTTCGGACAGATCGCTTGAATTCAGCAGTTCCGCCAGCGACTGAATGAACGCCACGTCGCCTTCGTGGTGTTTGTCATGTTTGGAATCGTTGCTCATGCGGTCCTCTGCCATGATTATCTGGTCGCAACCCTGCCGCGACAATTTTTCCGCTTATAGCCCTCAAGCCCTGCCAAGGGGAAGGGTTAGTCAGCCCTGGACAGGACGCGCCGCCTTTTCCGCCAATCCCGACAGGCCCGCACGGCGGTCCAGTTCCGCCTCGACCTCGGCCAGGGTGACGCCGCGGGCGGCCAGCATCACCAGCAGGTGAAAGATCACGTCGGCGGCTTCCGAGGTCAGGCCGGCGCGATCGCCCTTGACAGCCTCGATGATCGCCTCGACGGCTTCCTCGCCGAATTTCTCGGCGCATTTTTCCGGCCCCTTGGCCAGCAGCTTGGCAGTCCAGCTTTCATCCGGGCTTGCGGATTTCCGGGCGGCGATGGTGGCGGCCAGATCGTGGATCGCGCTCATGTCAGCCTCATCGGGATGCCGGCTGCCGCCATATGGGCCTTGGCCTGGGCGATGGTGAAGGCGCCGAAGTGAAAGATGGACGCGGCAAGCACGGCGCTTGCATGACCCTCGGTCACGCCTTCGACCAGGTGATCCAGCGTGCCGACCCCGCCCGAGGCGATCACGGGAATGTTCACCGCATCCGCGATGGCGCGGGTCAGCGGCAGGTTGAAACCCGCCCGCGTGCCGTCGCGGTCCATGCTGGTCAGCAGGATTTCGCCCGCACCCCTGGCCGCGACCGTGCGGGCGAATTCGACGGCATCGATGCCGGTGGGTTTCCTGCCACCATGGGTGAAGATCTCCCATCGGCCGTCCTGAACCGTCTTGGCGTCGATGGCCACCACGATGCACTGGCTGCCGAACCGGTCGGCGGCCTGGGCCACGACGTCGGGATCGGCCACGGCGGCGGAATTGAAGCTGACCTTGTCGGCCCCCGCCAGCAGCAGCGCCCGCACGTCCTCGTGCGTGCGCACGCCGCCGCCCACGGTCAGGGGAACGAAGCACTGTTCGGCCGTGCGCGTCACCAGATCGAACATGGTGCCCCGGTTCTCATGCGTGGCGTGAATGTCCAGAAAGCAGATCTCGTCCGCGCCCGCCGCGTCATAGGCGCGCGCGGCCTGCACCGGATCGCCTGCATCGATCAGATCGACGAAGTTGACACCCTTGACGACGCGGCCATCGGCCACATCCAGACAGGGAATGATGCGGGTCTTGAGCATGGCTCTCTCCTTGCGCTGTCCTCCTATGCCGAAACCGCGCCTCGTTGAAGATGCGATTTTCGGGTGATAGCCTGCGGCCAGTCGAAGGAGGCCACGATGGACGACCAGACACCGACCGAACCCCGCCTGACCTCGCTGTCCCATGGGGGCGGCTGCGGCTGCAAGATCGCGCCGGGGGTGTTGACGGGGCTGCTGCGCGGCACCGCGATGCTGCCCGTCCCGGACGCGCTGCTGGTGGGTATTGAAACGTCGGACGACGCGGCGGTGTACCGGCTGAACGACCGGCAGGCCCTGGTGGCAACGACCGATTTCTTCATGCCCATCGTCGATGATCCGCTGGATTTCGGCCGCATTGCCGCCACGAATGCGATCAGCGACGTCTATGCCATGGGCGGCACGCCGATCATGGCGCTGTCGCTGGTGGGGATGCCGGTCAACACCCTGTCGGGGGAAACCATCGCCCGGATCCTGGAGGGCGGCGCGATGGCCTGCCGCGATGCGGGCATCCCGATTGGCGGCGGCCACACCATCGATTCGGTCGAGGCGATCTATGGGCTTGTCGCCCTGGGACTCGTCGATCCGGCGCATGTGAAACGCAACAGCGGGGCAAGGCCGGGCGACGTTCTGATCCTGGGCAAGCCGCTGGGTGTCGGCGTGATGTCGGCGGCGCTGAAAAAGGGTGCGTTGTCGCCTGAGGGTTATCGCGCCATGATCGATGCCACGACCCGGCTGAACACGCCGGGGCCGGATCTGGCGCGGCTTTCGGGCGTCCATGCGATGACGGACGTCACGGGCTTCGGACTTGCCGGCCATGCGTTGGAAATGGCGCGCGGGTCGGGCTGCGCGCTGCATCTGGACTGGGCCGCCATGCCGTTGCTGGCGGATGCGCGTGACCTTGCCGCTGGGGGGTATGTCACAGGGGCTTCGGGCCGGAACTGGGCCAGCTATGGATCGGACGTCGCGCTGCCCGACAGCTTCGCGGATACCGACCGCGCGCTGCTGACCGACCCCCAGACCAGCGGCGGCCTGCTGATCGCCTGCGCCGAAGACACCGTTGATTCGGCCCTGGCGATTTTCCGCGACCACGGCTTTGCCGAGGCGGCGGTGATCGGGCGGGCTGTCGAGGGACCGGGACAGATCCTCGTCGGTCAGGCCGGCAGTCTCCGGCAGGGAGATTCAGGGTAAAGAAGACACGGCCGGTCTCTCGGCCCCGGCGTTGCGGGCGCGGGCGATTTCCTGGTCCGTCAGGGGGCCGGGAAAATGGCAGGCGGTGCGATGGCGCAACCCTTGCAGCAGCGGCGCCTCGGCCGCGCATCGAGGCTGGGCGCGCGGGCATCGGGTTCGGAACACGCAGCCCGACGGCGGATCACTGGGCGAGGGCAGGTCGCCCCGCAGCGGCACGGCGGTCAGCGCCGGATCGTGGCCCGGATCGGGTACGGGAACGGCGGACAGCAGCGCCTGGGTATAGGGGTGAAGGGGCGTGGCATACAAATCGCCGACCGGCGCGATCTCCATCACCTTGCCCAGATACAGGACCATCACGCGGTCGCTGACATGCCGGACGACGGCCAGGTCGTGGGCGATGAAGATCAGCGACAGGCGCAGGTCATCCTGCAACCGGACCAGAAGGTTGATGACCTGCGCCTGGATCGACACGTCGAGCGCGCTGACGGGTTCGTCGCAGATGACCAAACGGGGTTCGACGATCAGCGCGCGGGCGATGCCGATGCGCTGGCACTGGCCACCGCTGAATTCATGGGGATAACGGTTGATCTGGTTCGGCAGCAGTCCGACCTTGTCCATCATGGCCTTGACGCGATCCTTCACGGCGGCGCGGCCCAGGCTGGGACGGTGGGTGGTCAGCGGCTCGGCGATGATCTGGCCCACCGTCATGCGCGGGTTCAGGGACGCCAGCGGATCCTGGAACACCATCTGGATGTCGCTGCGATAAGGCTGCATCCCGCGCGGCGACAGGCCGATCAGGTTGCGTCCGTCGATCCAGGCCGCGCGGCCCGTCGCAGGCACCAGCCCGACCAACGCCCGAGCCAGCGTGGATTTGCCGCAGCCGGATTCGCCGACGACACCCAGGGTTTCGCCGGCGTTCAGGGTGAAATCGACGCCGTTCACGGCATGAAGATTGCGCGCCCTGGCCCAGGGCAGGACGCCTGCGCCCCGTATCTGGAATGTCACCCGCAGGTCGCTGACGTTCAGCAAATGCCGATCAGGCTGTGTCGGTCTTGCGGGGTCGCGGGGCGTCGAGGGATCCGGCCTGCCGACGCGAACCTCCTCCAACGACGCAAAACATGCACGCCCGCGCCCTTCGGCAAAGGCCTCCAGCGGTGGAGGCAGGCTGTCGCACACCGCGCGGCGAAAGGCGCAGCGGGGGGCAAAGGCGCAGCCGGGTGGCGGGCAGGTCATGTCCGGGGGCTGGCCGGGGATCGTGGCCATGTCGCCTGCCTGCGCGTCGATGCGCGGAATGGCGGATAACAGCCCCTGCGTATAGGGATGGGCCGGATCGGCAAAGATGGCGTCTGTGGGGCCGGATTCGCGGATGCGGCCCCCGTACATCACACCCACCCGTTCGCAGGCCCCCGCGACGATGCCAAGATCGTGCGTGATGAGCATCATCGCCATGCCAAAGTCGCGTTGCAGATCCGACAGCAACGCCATGATCTGCGCCTGCACGGTCACGTCAAGCGCGGTCGTCGGCTCGTCCGCGATCAGCAGTTGCGGGCGGCACAGCAGCGCCATGGCGATCATCACCCGCTGGCGCATCCCGCCGCTGAATTCATGGGGATACAGACCGATGCGCCCGCGCGCGTCGGGGATGCCCACCGCATCCAGCATCCGCACCGATTCCGCCAGGGCCGCGTGCTGTGTCAGGCCCTTGTGCATGACCAGAACCTCGGCCATCTGGTCGGACACCCGCATATAGGGATTGAGCGAGGTCATCGGATCCTGAAAGATCATCGCGATCCTTTCGGCCCGGATGCGGTTCAGGATCCTGGGCGGGGCGTTCAGGATGTCCTGGCCATCGAACAGCACACGTCCCGTGGCGGTGCCGTTTCGGGCGAGCAACCCCATGATCGCAAAGGCAAGCTGCGATTTTCCCGAACCGGATTCGCCGACGATGCCCAGCGTCTCGCCCGCGCGCAGGGTCAGATCCAGGCCGTTGACGGCCTGCACCGTGCCATCGCCCGTTCGAAAGCGGACCGACAGGCCGCGAATGTCCAGCAGCGCCATGGCCTAGCGGTCCTTTGGGTCAAGGGCGTCGCGCAACCCGTCGCCGACGAAAAAGAACCCGAACAGAGTCACCACGAAAAAGAACAGCGGGAAGACCAGTTGCCACAGGGTGCCATAGCCCATGGTGCCCGCGCCTTCGGAAATCAGCGCGCCCCAGGAGGTCAGCGGTTCCTGCACGCCCAGTCCCAGAAAGCTGATGAAGCTTTCGGTCAGGATCATCAGCGGCACCAGCAGCGTGGCATAGACCGCGACCACGCCCAGCAGGTTCGGCACGATATGGCGGGCGATGATGCGCCATGCCGGAACGCCCGTGGCGCGCGCGGCCTCGATGAATTCCCGATGCTTCAGCGACAGTGTCTGGCCGCGAACGATCCGGCTCATGTCCAGCCAGGAAATCAGACCGATCCCCAGGAACAGCATCGACATGGACCGCCCGAACATCACCAGCAGCAGGATCAGCACGAACATGTAGGGAACCGACATCAGGATATCGACCGCGCGCATCATCACCTGATCGGTGCGCCCGCCCGCATAGCCCGCCACCGCGCCATAGATCGTGCCGACGATCACCGCGATGCCCGCGCCGACGATGCCCACCAGCAGGCTGACCTGCGTGCCCTGGACCGTGCGGGCGAACAGGTCGCGCCCCAGGTCGTCGGTGCCGAAATAGTGGCCGTTGTCCAGCGAGGGCGCGCCCAGCGTGGCGATCTGACCCATGACGCTGAAATCCAGCTCCTCGTTCGACCAGACGGCGATCCGGTCGCCGAAAGCCGCAAACAGCGCCACCAGGATCAGGATCGCCATGCCGGCCATTGCCGCCCTGTTGCGCAGGAACCGCCTGCGGGCGTCGGCCCAGGGGCTGCGGCCCCTGACCTCGGCCATGCGGTCGGCAAGCGCCTGCATCTTCTGCGGTTCGATCACCATGGCCTCAGTACCGGATTCTGGGATCGATCCAGGCGTACAGGATATCGACCAGCAGGTTGAAAAGGATGGTCAGCGCGCCGACCAGGATGGTGACGCCCATCATCACCGCGTAATCCCGGTTCAGCGCCGAATCCACGAAGGCCTTGCCGATCCCTCCGGTGGAAAAATAGATGTCGATCACGACCGATCCGGTAATCATCGACACGAAGACCGGACCCAGATAACTGATGACCGGCAGCATCGCGGGCCGCAGCGCGTGGCGCAGGATGACGCGACGTTCCGGCATCCCCTTGGCCCGCGCCGTGCGGATGTGATTGCCGCCCAGCACCTCCAGCATCGACGACCGGGTGATCCGCGCGATCGACGCCATATAGCTGGTAGACAGCGCGATCACCGGCATGATCCAGAAGGACGGATCCGAAAAGCTCCACCCTCCGCCGGGCAGCCAGCCCATCCACAGCGTCAGGACCAGAACCAGCAGGGGCGCCATCACGAAATTGGGCAGCACCTGCGCGCCGATCGACACGCCGACCGCCAGGTAGTCCAGCCATGTGTTGTGCCGGATCGCCGCAATCGTGCCCAGCGTCACGCCGACGATGACGGCGGCGGCAAAAGCCAGCGTGCCATAGGTCAGCGTGACCGGGAAACCGGCCGCGATCAACTGGTTCACGGTGCGGTCGGGATAGACGAAGCTGGGGCCGAAATCGAAATGGACCACGATGCCGTGGACATAGTTCCAGATCTGGCGCCACAGCGGATCGTCCAGCCCGTATTTGGCATTCAGGTTCGCCAGCACCTGCGGGGGCAGGGCGCGTTCCTGGGTGAACGGCCCGCCCGGCGCCATGTGCATCAGCAGGAACGACAGCACGATCAGCGCCAGCAGCGTCGGGATCGCCACCGCCAGCCGCCGCAGGATGAACATCGCCATGGGATCTATTCGGCGATGCGGTACAGACCCTTGGCATACCAGCTGTTCGTGACGTTCTGGGTCGGGATGCCCTTGATCGCCGGGTTCAGCATATCGACCTTGGCATAGTGATAGACGAAGACGGCCGGAACCTCCTCGGCCAGGATTTCCTCGGCCCGCTTGTAAAGGGGCGCGGTGTCGGGCGCGGTCTTGGAATGGGCCATCAGCGCGTCGTATTCGGCATTCGACCATTTGCCGCTGTTGTAGCCGTCGGTGCGGAACCAGTCCAGGAACGGGCTCGCCTCGTTGTAATCGGCGCACCAGGCGTATCGCGCCATGTCGAAGTCCTGCGACTGCATCCGGTCCGTGTGGACCTTCCATTCGACATTGTTCAGCGTGATGTTCACGCCAAGCGGCTTCCAGAACTGCTGGGCGGCAATGGCCAGCTTCTTGTGGTTCTCGTCGGTGTTGTATTGCAGCGTCAAGGCCAGCGGGCTGTCGGGACCGTATCCCGCCTCGGCCAACAGGGCGGCGGCCTTTTCGGTGCGTTCGGGCTGGGTCATGCCCGCGATGTCGGCATCGGGCGACTGAAAGCCCTCGATGGCCCAATGCGTCCAGCTATAGGCGGGTTTCTGGCCGCCTTGCAGCACCTGGTCCACGATGATGTCGCGGTTCAGCCCCAGCGACAGCGCCTGGCGGACGCGCACGTCCTTCAGCGCCTCGGGGCCTTTGTCCGAAAGGTTGAACACATAAGCATAGGAACAGGCATAAGGTATGGACACCGCCTGGTCGGGATAGTCCTGCGACAGGCGCGGATACTGGCCCGCGGGGATCTGCACACGGTCCAGTTCGCCCGCAAGATAGCGGGTCAGGGCGACGTTGTTGTCGTTCACGGTCACGCCGCGCACGGTGTCCAGGGCCACATTGGCGGCGTCCCAATATTCGGGGTTCTTCGCCAGCGTGATGTCCACGCCAAGGTTGTGGCTTTCCAACACAAAGGCTCCGTTGCCGACCAGATTGCCCGGCTGCGTCCAGGCGTCGCCAAGCCGTTCGACCACCGCCTGCGGCACCGGGAAGGTGGTGGCGTGGGACAGGGTTTTCAGGAAATAGGGGGTGCGCGTGGACAGCGTCACCTCCAGCGTCCTGTCGTCGATGGCCCTGACGCCCAACTGGTCGGGCGGCAGTTCGCCCGCGATGATCCGGGTGGCGTTCGCGACATTCATCAGTTCCAGGAACCAGGCGTATTCCGACGCGGTGTCCGGGTTCACCACCCGCCGCCAGGCATAGACGAAATCGCCCGCCGTCACCGGATCGCCATTCGACCATTTCGCGTCGCGCAGCGTGAAGGTGTACGTCAGCCCGTCTTCGCTTTCCTGATGCGTTTCGGCCACGCCGGGGACCATGGCGCCGGTCGCATCCTCGTTCATCAGCCCCTCGAACAGCTGGCGCAGCACGTCCGAACCCTCGACATCCGTGTTCTTCGCGGGATCCAGCGACTTTATCGCGTCCAGAAGCCAATAGGTATAGGTCTGGCTGTCGGCCAGCGTCTCGCCCTCGGCAGGCTGGACGGCATGGGCGGGCAGGGACAGGGCGACGATCAGCGCGGTGGGGGCGAACAGCTTGGTCATGGCGGGGTTCCTTGTCTGGAATGGTTGACACTAGCCACGGCCGCAGGGGGGCGAAAGTCCGTTTTCATCAGCCACAGGTTGC
This sequence comes from Paracoccus sediminis, assembly GCF_900188295.1. Lineage (GTDB taxonomy): Bacteria > Pseudomonadota > Alphaproteobacteria > Rhodobacterales > Rhodobacteraceae > Paracoccus > Paracoccus sediminis. The sequence goes on along the minus strand of NZ_FZNM01000006.1, from coordinate 44,794 downwards.
CGGTTGCCTGCGGGCCGCGACGGAAATCGCCGGGATCGCGGTGGACCGCACGGCCGCCTTTCGTGCCGGTCATCGAACTTCTTGACCGGATCTGGACCTTCGCGCATACCGCAACGACAAACAGTCGGCCGGTCGGCCCATAAGACTGATCCAGGGGAGGACACTTGCAATGAACGGCCTGTTGGCCCTGTCTCGCGGCATCGACCGCGTCAACACCGTGATCGGACGCAGTGCCTCGTGGTTGATCCTGCTGGCGATCTTCGTCAGCGCGATCAACGCCGTCGTGCGCAAGGTGTTCAGCGTGTCGTCGAACGCGTATCTGGAATTGCAGTGGTATCTGTTCGGTGCCGCGTTCCTGCTGGCGGCGGCCTATACGCTGCTGGAAAACGAACATATCCGCATCGACATCGTGTATGGCGCATGGTCGCGCCGGGTGCAGCACTGGATCGACCTTCTGGGCACGATCTTCTTTCTGATGCCGGTGGTCCTGCTGACGCTGTATCTGGTCTGGCCGTGGTTGCTGACCAGCTATCGCGGGGGGGAAATATCGATGAACGCGGGCGGACTGATCCTGTGGCCCGCCAAGGCGATGCTGTTCATCGGCTTTGTGCTGCTGTTCCTGCAAGGCATTTCCGAGATCATCAAGAAGATCGCCGTGATGCGCGGGCTGATACCCGATCCCTTTCCCGCCGTCAGCCACCACGCCCCGCTGGAGATCGATCCCGATCTGGCAGCCCAGGCGGGTTTCGCCGATCCCCATCACCCGCTGACCGACCTGGCCGACGACACCCGCAAGGATCCCCGCACATGATGGAGCTTATTGCGCAGAACATGGCGCCGATCATGTTCGTTTCGCTGATCCTGTTCCTGCTTGCGGGCTATCCGGTGGCCTTTGCCCTGGGGGCGAACGGGCTGCTGTTCTTTCTGATCGGGGTCGAACTGGCGCCTTTGTCGAACGGCTCGATCAACCTCAGCTGGCCGCTGCTGGGCGCGATCCCGGACCGGTTCTTCGGCGGGGTCGTCGCGAACGAGACCTTGCTGGCAGTGCCGTTCTTCACCTTCATGGGCATCGTGCTGGAAAAATCCGGCATGGCCGAGGATCTGCTGGACACGATCGGCCAGTTGTTCGGGCCGATCCGGGGCGGTCTGGCCTATGCGGTCATCATCGTGGGCGCGCTGCTGGCGGCGACCACCGGGGTTGTCGCGGCATCGGTCATCGCAATGGGCCTGATCTCGCTGCCGATCATGCTGCGCTATGGATATGACCGGCGTATCGCGGCGGGAACGATCGCCGCGTCGGGGACGCTGGCGCAGATCATCCCGCCCTCGCTGGTGCTGATCGTGCTGGCCGACCAGTTGGGCCGGTCGGTGGGCGACATGTACAAAGGCGCATTGATCCCCGGCCTGGTGCTGACGGGGCTTTACATGTCCTATGTCTTCGTGATGTCGATCATCCGCCCCGAGGCGGTGCCTGCCCTGCCGAAAGAGGCGCGGACGCTGGGATCCGGCGTGACGTCGCTGCTGGTGGCGCTGCTGATCGGATGCGGCATCTTCTACGCGATGTATTCCCGGCTGCACGAGAGTTACGGCGCGAATGCCGACGTGCTGGCCGCCGTTGTCGCGGTTCTGGCCATCTATGCGGCGGCGTTGATCGACAAGACATTCAGGATCGGCCTGATGTCGCGGCTTGCACAGCAGGTCATCATCGTGCTGATCCCACCGCTGGCGCTGATCTTCCTGGTGCTGGGAACCATCTTCCTGGGCATCGCCACCCCGACCGAGGGCGGAGCGATGGGCGCGGTCGGCGCGCTGCTGCTGGCCGCCGTCAAGGGCCGCCTGAACATGACGGTCGTCAGCCAGGCGCTTGCGGCAACTACCCGGCTGTCGGCCTTTGTCATGTTCATCCTGATCGGCGCCCGGATCTTCTCTTTGACGTTCTATGGGGTCAACGGACATATCTGGGTGGAACATCTGCTGACTTCGCTGCCCGGCGGGGAACTGGGCTTCCTGATCGCGGTGTCGGTGCTGGTCTTCCTGCTGGCGTTCTTTCTGGATTTCTTCGAACTGGCCTTCATCATCGTGCCTTTGCTGGCCCCTGCGGCGGAAAGCCTTGGCATCGACCTGATCTGGTTCGGGATCATCCTAGGCGTGAACATGCAGACCAGCTTCATGCACCCGCCGTTCGGATTCGCGCTGTTCTATCTGCGATCGGTCGCGCCGAAACAGCCTTACAAGGATCGCGTGACCGGCAAGACGATGGATCCGGTTCGGACCAGCCAGATCTATTGGGGCGCGGTGCCGTTCGTCTGCATCCAGATCGTCATGATCGGCGTGGTCATCGCCTTTCCGCAGATGGTCATGCATTACAAGGGGGCGCCGGTCGATACCTCGAACGTGCGGCTGGAAATTCCGGCGTCCGGTTCCGGCGGCTTCGGCGGGGGTCTGGGCGGTGGTTTGGGCGGGGGGCTTGGATCCCCGTTCGGACAGGCCCCGTCGGGCGGCGACGCCCAGGTACCGGCTCCCGGCGGCCTTGGCGGCGGCTTGGGCGGTGTGCCGAACTTTGGGGCACCCGGCGAACAGCCGGCCCCTGCTTCTGCACCCGAACCGCGGCCTGCGGAATCCCAGCAGCAGGGCGGCAGCCCCGGCCTGAGCGGTCCGCCGCCCGGTCTGGGCGGGAACTGACCCCCGGTTCGCGGGGCCGGGAAACCGGCCCCGTTTCCATTTCGCAGCCCGAATACGGTCCTTGGACATGCAAAAACCGCCGCGACGGATCGCGGCGGTTTCACGCGTTATCGGCAGATCAGCCTTGCGTCGGCGCCAGCTTGCCGTTGCGCTGCTGGATCATCATAAAGGTGTCAAAGGTATATTCTGCCGTCTGGTTGTACAGATACCAGTCGTCGCGGAACTGAAGCTGGGCTTCGTACTGGCGCTTGAAATGTTCGTTCTCGCCAGACAGTTCGGCATAAACCTCATGCGCGGCGGTAAAGGCCGCATTCATGATCTCCTCGCTGTAGGAGCGGAGCTGGGCGCCCGACGCGGCCAGTTCCTTCAGCGCGGTCGGGTTCTTGAAGTCGTATTTCGCCAGCATGTTCTGGTCGGTCGCCTGACAGCAGGTGCGCAGCAGCGACTTGTAGTTTTCGGGCAGTTCGTCGTACTTCGCCTTGTTGACGAAAAAGCTGACCGTCGGCCCGCCTTCCCAGAAGCCGGGGTAATAGTAATAGGGCGCGACCTTCTGGAAGCCCAGCTTGTTGTCGTCATAAGGACCGACCCATTCGGCGGCGTCGATGGTGCCCTTTTCCAGCGACGGATAGATGTCGCCGCCCGCGATCTGCTGCGGCACGACGCCCAGCTTCTCGACCACGCGGCCCGCCAGACCGGAAATCCGCATCTTGACGCCCTGCATGTCGGCCAGGGTGTTCACTTCCTTGCGGAACCAGCCGCCCATCTGGACCCCGGTGTTGCCGGCGGGAAAGCTGACAAGGCCAACGGTTTCCAGAAACTGGTTGTACTGGTCGATACCGCCGCCCTGATAGTTGTAGGCGGCCTTGGCCCGCGCGCTGAAGGTGAACGGCAGATCGGCGCCGCAGGCATAGGCCGGATCCTTGCCCCAATTGTAATAGCCGACCGAATGCGCGGATTCGACGGTGCCGTCACGGGCAGCGTTGATGGCGTCCAGACCCGGCACGATTTCGCCCGCGGCGAACACCTGGATGGTGAACTTGCCATCGGTGGCCTCTTTCAGGCGGGTGGAGATTTCCTCGCCGCCGCCATAGATCGTATCCAGCGATTTGGGAAAGGACGACGCCAACCGCCAGTTGATGGTGGGGCTTTCCTGCGCGATTGCGGGCGCCGCAAGCGCCGATCCGACTGCGGCTGCGGCGCCGCCGACGGACGCGGTCTTCAGAAACGACCTGCGGTGCAAGGTCTTCGAATCTTTCATGAATTTTCCTCCGATCAGGGTTCGCGGGATGACCGCCCAACGGGTTCCCGGCCCCGAATGCGGTGCAGTTTAGTTCCTGTTTGCATCCTGTCGAGAGGTCTGCGCCGTGTCTGCCGAAAAAATGAGGCCGCCCCGGTATCCGGCAGGGGCGGCATGGACGGTCCGCATGGGGACTTGTCCTCAGCGCAGGATGCTGCGGCCTGCGTATTCGGCGGTCGCGCCCAGCATTTCCTCGATGCGGATCAGCTGGTTGTATTTGGCCAGCCGGTCGGATCGGGCAAGGCTGCCGGTCTTGATCTGGCCGCAGTTGGTGGCCACCGCCAGGTCGGCGATGGTCGCGTCCTCGGTCTCGCCCGAACGATGCGACATCACCGAGGTATAGCCCGCGCGATCCGCCATGCGCACCGCGTCCAGGGTTTCCGACAGCGTGCCGATCTGGTTCACCTTGACCAGCAGGCTGTTGGCGCAGCCCTTTTCGATCCCCTCGGCCAGGCGGCGGGGGTTGGTCACGAACAGGTCGTCGCCCACCAGCTGCACCGATCCGCCCAGCCGGTCGGTCAGCAGCGTCCAGCCGTCCCAGTCGTCTTCCGCGCAGCCGTCCTCGATCGACAGGATCGGATAGGCGTCGCACAGGGCCGCCAGGTATTCGACGTTCTCGGCCGGGGTCAGCGACTTGCCTTCCCCCTTCATCTCGTAACGGCCGCCCTTGAAGTATTCCGTGGACGCGCAATCCAGTGCCAGCATGATGTCGTCGCCGGGTTTGTAGCCGGCCTTCTCGACCGCGCGCAGGATGAAATCCAGGGCGTCGCGGGTGCTGGACAGGTTCGGGGCAAAGCCGCCCTCGTCGCCGATGCCGGTGGACAGGCCCGCGGCCGACAGTTCCTTTTTCAGCGTGTGGAACACCTCGGACCCCATGCGCACGGCGTCGCGGAGATTGTCCGCGCTGACCGGCATTATCATGAATTCCTGAATGTCGATGGGGTTGTCGGCATGTTCGCCGCCGTTGATGATGTTCATCATCGGCACCGGCAGGATCCGCGCGCTCGTGCCGCCGACGTAACGATACAACGGCTGCTGACAGGCATCCGCCGCCGCCTTGGCCACGGCCAGCGACACGCCCAGGATGGCGTTGGCCCCCAATCGGCCCTTGTTGGGGGTGCCGTCCAGGTCGCACATCATCATGTCGATGGCGCGCTGTTCGGTCGCGTCCTCTCCGATCAGGGTCTCGGCGATCTCGCCGTTGACGGCCGCCACGGCTTCCAGCACGCCCTTGCCCATGTAGCGCGCCTTGTCGCCGTCGCGCTTTTCGACCGCCTCATGCGCGCCGGTGGACGCCCCCGACGGCACCGCCGCCCGGCCCAGGGTGCCGTCCTCCAGCGTCACGTCGACCTCGACGGTCGGATTGCCCCGGCTGTCCAGGATCTCGCGCGCGAAAATGTCGATGATGGCGGTCATGGGTGCCCCCTGATGTTTCATTCGGCGCCTTCATACCTGCCGCAAGGGCAAGCCGGAAGACGGAAATGTCAGGGCTGCTCGATCTCGGCCCAGATCGGCAGGTGGTCGGATGCGTCACGCGCCTGGGCGCCGGTGAAGACGCCGTGCTTGAGCAGTTTCAGGTGCTGGGACATGGCGATGCGGTCGAACCGGAACTGCGGCAGGGGCGCGGGATAGGACGGGCCGGGGGCGATGACCCGGAACCCGGCCAGGGATTCCAGCCCCCGGCTGTCGTGCCATTCGTTGAAATCGCCCATCAGGACGATGTTGTCGTCCGCGATCCGCGCGGCCTGCGCGGTGATGCGCGCCAGTTGCGCCCGGCGCGACGACCGCGCAAGGCCCAGATGCACCCCGATCACCGTCAGGCGCGGCAGGCGCAGGACCACCGCGCCGCGCGGTTCCAGCCCCGGCAGGGGCAGGCGGCGCAAGACGGCCTGATCGGCCAGATCGGGGCGCATCAGAATGGTCTGCCCGTGCCAGCCAAGCGAATTCTCGCCCGTGGTGGTCATGTCCGCCGGGACAAGGCCGGTCGCGTCGCGGATCAGGCGGCGGGGCAGGGCCTCGGGGCGCGCGCCCAGGCGGAAATCGACCTCTTGCAGGGCGATGATGTCGGGCTTCAGCGCATTGATGACGGCAAGGTTGCGTTCCGGCGCGTGCGGACCGGTCAGGCCACGACACTTGTGCAGGTTGTAACTTGCCAATCTCAACAACGACATGCCGCCTTTCGATGCTGGGCGCAGGATAGCCGGGACCAACGGCGCCGCAAGGGGATCGGGCGCCCTTCCGGTCGGCTGCACGCAATTTCATCAGGTTCCGCAGAAGGTCTGGTGAACGACCTGATCGGCCTGGGGCGCCTGACCCAGATCATCCCAATCGCCGCGGTCGTCCCTGGGATGAATCACGGCGTCGAACAGCCGCCGGAACGGCGTCAGGTCGTCGGCCACGGCTGCCGCGATGGCTTCCTCGATCCGGTGGTTGCGCGGAATGCGGCGAGGATTGGCGTGGCGCATCAGGTCGGGATCGGGCCGCTGCGACTGCCATTCCGACCGCCAGTCATCGAAGGCCTCGGGATCGGCGAATTCGTCACGGGCGCTGCCGTCGGACAGGCCGGCAAAGACGCGGGTGAAATCGGCGCGCTGCCCGGCCATGATCGTCAGCAGGCGTTCAGCCAGGGGCTGCGCATCCGACGCCTCGGTCAGACCCAGCTTTTCGCCAAAGCGCCGTTTCCACGCCGCCTGATACAGCGGCGCGAAGCTGTGGACGGATTTCGTCGCGGCCTCGATGGCGGCATCGCGTTCGCCCATCAGCGGGATCAGGCAGGTGGCAAGCTGCGCCAGGTTCCAGACGGCGATCTGCGGCTGCTGCGCCCAGGCATAGCGTCCGCCCCGGTCGATGGACGAAAACACCGTGTCGGGATGATAGGCGTCCATGAAGGCGCAGGGTCCATAGTCGATGGTTTCGCCGGAAACGGCCATGTTGTCGGTATTCATCACGCCATGGATAAAGCCAAGCGCCATCCAGTGCGCAATGGTTTCCGCCTGCCTTGCCACGACATGATCCAGCAGCGACAGCGGTCCGTTGGCGGTCGGATAATGGCGGGCGATGACATGATCGGTCAGGGCGGCCAAGGCGTCCTCTTGCCCCCGGACGGCAAAATACTGGAAGGTGCCGACGCGGATGTGGCTAGAGGCCACGCGGGTCAGCACCGCCCCCGGCAGCCCGCTTTCGCGCCACACGGTTTCGCCGGTCGCGACCGCCGCCAGGGCGCGCGTCGTCGGCACGCCCATGGCGTGCATGAATTCGCTGACGATGTATTCGCGCAGCACCGGACCCATCCAGGCCCGTCCGTCGCCCCGCCGGGAAAAGGGCGTCGGGCCGCTGCCCTTCAACTGGATGTCGAAGCGCGCGCCGTCGGGGGCCACCACCTCGCCCAGCAGGACGGCGCGGCCATCGCCTAGCTGAGGAACGAAGCCGCCGAACTGATGGCCGGCATAGGCCTGGGCGATCGGTTCGGCCCCCTCGGGCACCGCGTTGCCCGCCAGCATCGCGACGCCTTCGGAATTGGACAGCCATTCGGTGTCCAGACCCAGACGCTGCACCAGCCCCGTGTTCAGCGCCAGCAGGCAGGGCTGGGCGACCGGTGTGGGGGCCACGCGGGCAAAGAAGCCCTGAGGCAGGCGGGCATAGCTGTTATCGAAAGGGATCATCCGGGCCTCCTTCGTTCATACATAGGGCTGGCCGGGCGCATTGCCAGACCGGCGCCCTTGCGCGGCAGGGTCCAAGCGCGTATCGCATCATCCCCAAAGGAGCCTGCGCCATGAAATTCCTCGACCTCGCCAAAGTCTATATCCGTTCGGGTGGCGGCGGTGCGGGATGCGTGTCGTTCCGGCGCGAGAAGTTCATCGAATACGGCGGTCCCGACGGCGGCGACGGCGGCAATGGCGGCGATGTCTGGGCCGAGGCCGCCCCTGGGCTGAACACCCTGATCGATTTCCGTTACCAGCAGCATTTCTTCGCCAAATCCGGCCAGCACGGCATGGGCAGCCAGATGACCGGCAAATCCGCCGATGACGTGGTGCTGAAGGTGCCCGTGGGGACCGAGATCCTTGAGGAGGACGAGGAAACCGTCATCGCCGATCTGACGGAACCCGGTCAGCGCGTTCTGCTGGCGCGGGGCGGCAATGGCGGCTGGGGGAACCTGCATTTCAAGACCTCGACCAACCGTTCCCCGCGCAACGCCAATCCGGGCCAGCCGGGGGTCGAACGCACGATCTGGCTGCGGCTGAAGCTGATCGCGGATGCCGGGCTGGTCGGTTTGCCGAATGCGGGCAAGTCCACCTTTCTGGCCGCCGTGTCGAACGCCCGGCCCAAGATCGCGGATTATCCGTTCACCACCCTGCACCCGAACCTGGGCGTGGTGGGCATCGACGGCCATGAGTTCGTGATGGCCGACATTCCCGGCCTGATCGAGGGGGCAAGCGAGGGCAGGGGGCTTGGCGACCAGTTCCTGGGCCATGTCGAACGCAGCAACGTGCTGCTGCATCTGGTGGACGGCACATCCGACGACGTGGCGGCTGATGCCCGGACCATTCTGCTGGAGCTCGGGGCCTATTCGCCGGTCCTGATGGACAAGCCGCGCGTGACCGTGCTGAACAAGATCGACGCCCTGGACGACCACACCATCGCCGAACGCAAGGCCGCGCTGGAGGCCGAGATCGGTGGGCCGATCCTGCTGATGTCGGGCGTGGCGAAACTGGGCGTGACCGAGGTTCTGCGCGCGCTGTGGGTGCGGATCGAACCGACCCGCCGCGTTGCCAGGGATGAACCCGAAGCGCCATGGCGGCCCTAGGCCCGTCCCTGACCGCGGCGCGGCGGCTGGTCGTCAAGATCGGCTCTGCGCTGCTGGTCGATGACCTTGGGCTGCGCGGCGACTGGCTGCGGGGCCTTTGCGACGATGTGGCCGAATGGCGCGGGCGCGGCTGCGACGTGGTGCTGGTGTCGTCGGGGTCCATCGCGCTTGGGCGGCGGGTGCTGGGCCTGCCGCTGGGCGCGCTGCCGCTGGAACAGGCGCAGGCCGCTGCCGCCGTGGGCCAGATCCGCCTGGCCCGCGCCTATGAGGAAGCCCTGGCCCCCCATGGCGTCACGACCGCGCAGGTGCTGCTGACGCTGGAAGACAGCGCGGACCGGCGCCGGTATCTCAACAGCCGTGCCACCATGCAGACCTTGCTGGGCATGGGTGTGGTGCCGATCGTCAACGAAAACGACACGGTGGCCACCGACGAGATCCGCTTTGGCGACAACGACCGGCTGGCCGCGCAGATCGCCGTGACCTGCGGGGCGGATCAGTTGCTGCTGCTGTCGGACGTGGACGGCCTCTACACCGCCAATCCCAAGACCGACCCCGCCGCGCGCCATCTGCCGGTGATCGAACAATTGACGCCCGAGATCGAGGCGATGGGCGGCGACCCGGTGTCGGGCCTGTCGAAAGGCGGCATGAAGACCAAGCTGATGGCCGCGCGCACGGCGATTGCCGGCGGATGCGCAATGGCCATCGCCGAAGGGTCGGTCCTGAGACCCCTGTCGGCGGTGGCGAACGGCGCGCGGTGCAGCTGGTTCCTGGCCGAAAGCGATCCCCAGCTTGCCCGCAAACGCTGGATCGCGGCGATGAAGCCCAAGGGCGCGCTTGTGGTGGATCAGGGCGCCGCCCTGGCGCTGCGCCAGGGCAAGTCGCTGCTGCCCGCAGGCGTGCGCACCGTGATCGGAGACTTTGGCCGTGGCGATCCGGTGGCCATCACCGGCCCTTCGGGCGAAACGCTGGCCACCGGCCTGACCCGATACACCGCCGACGAGGCGCGTCGCATCGCCGGCCACCGGTCCGACCGGATCGAGGCGATCCTGGGCTATACCGGTCGCGCCGCCTTGGTCCATCGCGACGACATGGCGCTGTAGGGCGATTTTTTTGGTCGGCCGGGAATAATCCTCCGCCTCATCCGTCATCATTCCGCAGGCATAGTGGCCTGCAAGAGATGAAGGACCGCAGCCATGACACGACGCCGCCTTCTGCCTGCCCTAGCGGCGGCCGCCACCTTTGCCATGCCGGGCGCCGCCTTGGCCGATGACGAGGACGATGATTGAACAACAATAAATGCAAGGAGCAGGTCAGACGCGCCCCGGCCTTTCAGCCGGGGCGTTTTCCGTTCGTCATGCGGCCTTTTTCCCGCCGCCAAAGCGGTCATAGAAGCCCTGCCCGCTGTCCGCCATGTCGCGCAGCAGTTTGGGGGCCGCGAAGCGGTTGCCATGGTCCGCCGTCAACCGGTCGCAGATCTGGACCGCGCGGGCTGCGCCCAGCATGTCCAGCCAGGCGAACGGCCCGCCCGACCAAGGCGCAAAGCCCCAGCCCAGGATCGCGCCGACATCGCCTTCGCGGATGTCCTCCAGCACGCCGTCTTCCAGGGCGCGCACGGCCTCCAGCGTCTGGGCGAACATCAGGCGATGCTGCACGGTGGTCAGATCCGGCTGGTCGTCCGGCTGCGGGTAACGCGCGGCCAAACCGTCCCACAGCCCCTGCCGCTTGCCGTCAGCATCATAAGCATAGAAACCGGCACTCGACTTGCGCCCCAGGCGGCCTTCGTCGGCCATCCAGAACAGCACCTCGTCCACGGCGCCGTCGGGATAGGCGTCGCCCATCGCGGCGCGGGTGGCCTTGGCGATCTTGACGCCCAGGTCGATGCTGGTTTCATCGACCAGTTGCAGCGGTCCCAGCGGCATCCCCATCAGCTTGGCGGCGTTTTCGACCAGAACCGGGCTGACCCCTTCGGCCACCATGCGGATGCCCTCGTTGATATAGGGGATGATGCAGCGATTGGCGTAAAAGAACCGCGCGTCGTTGACCACGATGGGCGTCTTGCGGATCTGGCGCACGAAATCCAGCGCTTTGGCGACCGCCACCGGGCCGGTCTGCTGGCCCTTGATGATCTCGACCAGCATCATCTTGTCCACGGGGCTGAAGAAGTGGATGCCGATGAACTGCTCGGGGCGCGCGCTGGCTTTTGCCAGGTCGCCGATCGGCAGGGTCGAGGTGTTGGTGGCGAAGATCGCGTCGGCCGGGATCACGGCTTCGGCCTTTTTCGTGACCTCGGCCTTGATGGCCGGATCCTCGAATACGGCTTCCACGATCAGGTCGCAGCCTTGCAGCGCGGCGTAATCCGTGGTGGCGGTGATCCGGGCCAGCACCTCGGCCTTCTTCTCGGGCGTGGATTTCTTGCGGCTGATGGCCTTGTCCAGCAACCCTTCGGAATAGGCCTTGCCCTTGTCGGCGTTGTCCTGATTCGCGTCGATCAGCACGACCTGGATGCCTGCCATGGCGCTGACATGGGCGATGCCCGCGCCCATCATGCCGGCGCCGAGGATGCCTACCTTCTTCACCGTCTGGTCCGGCGCCTCGGGACGGTTGGCGCCTTTCTCCAGCGCCTCCTTGTTGATGAACAGGCTGCGGATCATCGCGGTGCTGGACGGGTTCATCAGGACATTGGTGAACCACCGCGCCTCGATCCTCAGCGCGGTATCGAACGGCACCTGCGCGCCTTCATAGACCGCCGACAGCAGCGCCTTGGCCGCCGGATAGACGCCCATGGTCTTGCCGTTGACCATGGCGGACGCGCCGACAAAGGTCATGAAGCCCGCCGGATGATACGGCTCTCCGCCCGGCATCTTGTAGCCCTTGGCATCCCAAGGCTTGACCAGATCGGCGTCGGTCGCGCTCAGCACCCATGCGCGGGCGGCGGCCAGCGGGTCAGCCACCACTTCGTCGATCAGCCCGGCGGCCTTGGCTTTCTTGGGGTCCGACAGCTTGCCTTCCAGCAGATAGGGCGCGGCGGCCATGGCCCCCAGCTTGCGCGACAGACGGATGGTGCCGCCGCCGCCGGGGAAGATGCCGACCATGATCTCGGGCAGGCCGATCTTGGCGCGGGCGTTGTCGGCGGCAAAGATGCGGTGCGTCGCCAGCGGCAGTTCCAGCCCGATCCCCAGCGCGGTGCCGGGCAGGGCGGCCGCGATGGGCTTGCCGCCCTTGAGCGTCTTGGGGTCCATGCCCGCCCGTTCGATCTTGCGCAGGACATGGTGCAGCGACATGATCCCGTCAAAGACCTGCTGCGCGCCGCCTTCTTTCATCTCGGCGATGACGTTCAGGTCCATCCCGGCGGCGAAATCCTTTTTCCCGCTGGTGATGACGATCCCCTTGACGGCATCGTCCGCCAGGGCGTCGTCGATCAGCGCGTTCAGTTCGCCTGCGCCGTCCAGCGACAGCACGTTCATCGACTTGCCCGGCACGTCCCAGGTAATGACGGCAACGCCGTCGGCGTCCTTCTGCATGGTGAAATCGGTCATTCGTTCTCTCCCTTGGTCGGGTAGGGGGTACCGTCCAGATGCGTGTACCCCATGGGCGTCGCCAGCATGTCGAGACCCGGATAATGCGTGATGTTGTGGGGGTTGCGGCTGCCCGCGATCAGATAGACCGCAGGCGCGTCGGTATGGTTCTTCAGCGTATGTCCGACCGGCGTGCCCGCCTTCCAGCAGCAGGCATCGCCGGGATGGATGATCGTCGGCACGCCGTCCTCGATCACCGTCAGTTCGCCCTCCAGCATATACAGGAACTCGTCCTCGTGTTGCTCCCAATGAGGCTGGCTGGATTGTCTGCCAGGATGCAAGGTTTCCAGGGCGATGCCGAACTGCGTCAGTCCCCCGGCCTCGGTCAGATGCTGATAGGACAGGAACCCGCGCCCCAGGTTGCAGGGATCGGGATAGCCCGAGACCCCTTCGGTCACGGGCACGCTGTCCTTGCGCAGGATCATCACACCCGCTCGATGATGGTGGCGGCACCCATGCCGGAGGCGATGCACAGGGTGGCAAGGCCGACGTTCTTGTCCTGCCGTTCCAGCTCGTCCAGCAGCGTGCCGATGATGATGGCGCCGGTTGCGCCCAGGGGGTGGCCCAAGGCCATGGCGCCGCCGTTGACGTTCACCTTGCCGGGATCGACCTGGAACGCCTGCATGAAGCGCAGAACCACGGCGGCAAATGCCTCGTTCACCTCGAACAAGTCGATGTCGCCGATGGACATGCCGCTGTCGGCCAGGATCTTCTCGGTCACGGGGACCGGGCCGGTCAGCATGATGGTGGGATCGGTGCCGATCTTGGCGGTGGCGCGGATGCGGGCGCGGGGTTTCAACCCGTGGGCCTTGCCGAATTCCTCGTTTCCGATCAGCACCGCCGCCGCGCCGTCCACGATGCCGCTGGAATTGCCCGCATGGTGGATGTGGTCGATCCGGTCCAGATGCGGATATTTCAGCATCGCGATCTTGTCGAAGCCGGGCATCACCTCGCCCATGTCCTTGAAGGCGGGCTTGAGCTTGGCCAGATCCGCCATGCTGGTACCGGGGCGCATGTATTCGTCGCGGTCCAGAATGGTCAGGCCGTTCTGGTCCAGGACCGGCACGATGGACTTGGCGAACCGCCCCTCGTCCCAGGCCTGCGCCGCGCGACGCTGGCTTTCGACAGCCAGTCGGTCCGCCTCCTCGCGCGTGAATCCGTATTCGGTGGCGATGATGTCGGCGCTGATGCCCTGGGGGACGAAATAGGTCTTCATCGCCAGGGACGGATCGACGGCGATGGCCGCCCCGTCGCTGCCCATGGCGACCCGGCCCATCATCTCGACCCCGCCGGCGATATAGGCTTGGCCCGCGCCGCCCTTGACCTGGTTGGCGGCAAGATTCACGGCCTCCATTCCGCTGGCGCAGAAGCGGTTGATCGACAGGCCGGGAATGCGTTCGTCAAGATCGGATGCCAGCACGGCCGACCGCGCCAGACAGCCGCCCTGTTCCTTGACCTGGGTGACATTGCCCCAGATCACATCCTCGACCGCGTGGCCTTGCAGGTTGTTGCGGTCCTTGAGGGCGTTCAGCAGCCGGGCGGACAGCGCCAGCGAGGTCACTTCGTGCAGGCTGCCGTCGGGGCGGCCCTTGCCGCGCGGGGTGCGGGTGGCGTCATAGATATAGGCGTCGGTCATTGGTCCTCCTTGGGCGCCCGGTCGGACGGGTTGCCGGGCATCAGGTCATAGGGGTGTTTCCAGCCGGGCAGGGCGCTGATCGCATCCAGCCAGCGGTCGATATGGGGCCAGTCCTTGCGGTCGAAGCCGAAGGGTTCGGGATAGAACAGGTATCCGCAGCAGGCGAAGTCGGCGATGGTGGGGGTGCTGTCGGCCACCCAGTCGCGGGTGGACAGATGATCGTCCAGAACCTTGTAGGCGGCCTTGAGCCGACCTTGCAGGTATTCCGCCGCGCCCGTCGGGCGCTTGTCGGCAGGCAGGAAGTTCAGCAGGAACCGCGCCGGACCGGCCTGGCCCGACAGCTTGTGATTGTCGAACATCAGCCAGCGGAGGGTTTCGTTGCGGTCCGAGCCCAGGAACCTGCCGGTGCGTTCGGCGATGTGCAGTTGAATCACGCCGGATTGGGAAAGGATCAGATCGCCGTCGCGAAGGACCGGCACCTCGCCCATCGGATTGAGGGCGCGAAAGGCGGAACCGCGCGCCTCTCCATTGAAGAAATCGACATACACCGGCGTCCAGTCATAGCCCGCCAGTTCCATGGTCAGCGCCGCCTTGTAGGCATTGCCCGATTCGCCGAAACACCATAGCTGCGCCGTCATCATGATCCTCCAACCACCGGGGGCTTCGCGCCCCCGGACCCCCGCGGGATATTTTCGTGAAGAAGAAGGGGCGGGGTTAACCCTTCTTCAACCTTCCCCATCTAGCCTCCATCATGCGGTACAGGCTGGGAAGCCGATGACCGCTGAAGGAGACGTTTCCGGCCTGCGAGTTTGATGCCGATGGCCGTGTGCAGGTCGGAAATGCCGCGTCTTCTTCACTCAAATATCCCCGCCGGAGGCTTTTGCCCGTGACGCAGGCGCCATGGCCTGTTCAGAACGCCTCCGCCTCCAGCTCCATGACCGGCGCGGCGCCCGACTGGATGCGCGCCAGATGCGTCCCCGTCATCGGCAGCTGCCGCTTCATGTAATAGCGTCCGGTCGCCAGCTTGGTTTTCAGGAACGCGGCGTCGCCCGTGCCGGCGTCCAGGGCCGTCCGTGCCGCCACCGCCATCTGCGCCCACATGAAGCCCAGCGCGACATGACCGAACAGATGCATGAAATCATAGCTGCCCGAGAGCGCGTCGTCGGGATTCTTCATGCCCCGTTCCATGAAGAACATGGCAGCGGTCTGCAGATCCTTCGACGCGGCTTTCAAGGGCGAGATGAAATCGTCGGTGATCGCGCTATCTCCGTGTTCCTTGCAGAAGGATTTCACCATATCGAAGAAGGCCACGACATGCCTGCCGCCGTCCTGGGCCAGCTTGCGGCCGACCAGATCCAGGGCCTGCACCCCGTTGGCGCCTTCATAGATCATGGTGATGCGGGCATCGCGGACGAACTGCGACATGCCCCATTCCTCGATATAGCCGTGGCCGCCGAAGACCTGCTGGGCCAGCACCGTCGTTTCGAACCCCTTGTCGGTCAGAAAGCCCTTGATGACGGGCGTCAGCAGCGACACGAGGCCCTCGGCATCGGCGTCGCCGTTGTGGCCCTTGTCGATCATGTGCGCGCCCCACAGGGTCAGCATCCGGGCGCCTTCCAGAAAGGACTTCTGGTCCATCAGGCTGCGGCGGATGTCGGGATGCACGATCAGCGGGTCGGCCGCCCCTTGGGGATTCGCGGCACCCGTCACTGCGCGGCCCTGCACACGATCCTTGGCATAGGCGACGGCGTTCTGATAGGCCGGAACCGCGCAGGCATAGCCTTGCAGGCCCACGCCCAAACGCGCCTCGTTCATCATCGTGAACATGGCCCGCATGCCCTTGTGCAGGTCGCCCAGCAGCCAGCCCCGCGCGCCGTCATAGTTCATGACGCAGGTGGAATTGCCGTGGATGCCCATCTTGTGTTCCAACGCGCCGACCGACACGCCGTTGCGTTCGCCCAGGGATCCATCCGCGTTGACCAGGAATTTCGGCACGATGAACAGGCTGATGCCCTTGGTTCCCTCGCCCCCGCCGGGCGCCTTGGCCAGCACCAGGTGGATGACGTTTTCCGCCAGATCGTGATCCCCGGCGGAAATGAAGATCTTCTGGCCCGTGATCCGGTAGCTGCCGTCGTCCTGGGGTTCGGCCTTGGTGCGCAGCAGACCCAGATCGGTGCCGCAATGCGGTTCGGTCAGGTTCATTGTGCCAGTCCAATCGCAACTGACCATTTTCGGCAGATAGGTCTGCTTCTGGGCGTCCGTCCCGTGGGCGTGGATCGCCGAATAGGCGCCGTGGGTCAGGCCCTGATACATGTTGAAGGCCATGTTCGCGCTGACGAAGATCTCGCCCGTGGCGACACCCATCACATAGGGCATCCCCTGGCCGCCGTATTCCGGGTCGCAATCCAGCGCCGTCCAGCCGCCGTCCTTCATGGCCCGGAAGGCCTTGTCGAAACCGTCCGGCGTGCGGACCACGCCGTTTTCCAGACGGCAGCCCTGCCGGTCGCCTACGGCGTTCAGCGGCGCCAGAACCTCGACCGCCAGCTTGCCCGCGGCGTCCAGGATCGCCTCGGTGAAATCGGGATCCAGGTCTTCATGGCCGGGCAGCCCGGACCGGGACAGTTTCAGCACGTCATGCAAGGCAAACTGCATGTCGCGGACAGGCGGATTGTAGATCGTCATGGCGTGAATCCTGTGGACGTGTTTCGGGACGCGGCGGCAAGCCGGGATTCTGCATCGGAAAGCTGGGACTTGAGTTCGACGATCGCCTCGCTCAGTTCAGCATACTGGCGTTCCATGTCCGCAAGGCGCTGACGCCCGACCCCGATGGTCGCGGCGATCTGCGCGCTGTTGGTGCCGCCCGGCTCGTAAAGTTCGAGAAGCTGGCGGATTTCCTCGAGGCTGAAGCCGAACCGCTTGCCGCGCAGGATCAGCGTCAGGCGCGCCCTGTCGCGGCGATCGTACAGGCGGTGCTGCCCCCGGCGTTCGGGAAAAATCAGTTCGCGGGCCTCGTAGAAACGCAACGTGCGAGGGGTTACGCCGAAAGCATCGCACATGTGGCGAATCGTCATCAGCTCGTCGGACATGGATCGCGGTTCCTCCTCATTCACCGGCTGCCGTCCTTGCCCACGGATATAGCGGCAAGTTGACGTGAACGTAAGCGGGACGCCACGTCACAGGCGGAGTGAAGGACAGGCGTGACGCTTGGTCAACCCATCTCGCTCAATTCGCGGGCAGCCGTGGCGCGCAGGGCCTCCAGATCGGCGCGCGCGGCGCGCAGATCGGCGATCTGGGTGTCCAGAACCGACAGCTGCCGGTCCGCCAGATCCAGCCAGACCTGATACTGCTCGCGCGACCCCTTCTGTTCATAGATCAAAAGCCATTGCCGGATGTCTTCCAGCGAGAAGCCGAAGCGGCGGCCGCGCAGGATCAGCGTCATGCGGGCGATTTCCCGCGGGCCGTAAAAGCGTGAGCGGCCTTCCTTGCGGGGGTTCAGAAGTTCGATATATTCGTAATAGCGCAACGTCCGGGGCGTGACGTCGAAGCGCGCGCACATGTCCTTGAAGCTGACCATCTGTTCGCCCGGCATTTGCCCCTCCTGTTCGTGACGTGTCAAAGGCTAGCCGTTCGCCCCTCGCATCTCAACCGGCGCAACGACGGTGCCGGACAGGGCTTGAGCCGATGCGCCCGGCGCGGCTAGCGTGGCGCGGACACGAAAGGAAATCAGCGATGGCCGAAGACACAGGCATGGCGGACAGCGACCAGACCCGAATCGCACAGCAGTTCATCGAGGCGATCCCCCATGCCCGCGCCTTGGGAATGCGGGTCGATGCGCTTGGCGCGGGCGCCGCCACGATCAGCATGCCGTGGGCCGAACATCTGGTGGGTGATCCGCGCAGCGGCGTTGTGCATGGCGGTGTGGTGTCGGCGCTGATGGACACATGCTGCGGCGCCGCCGTGATGTCGCATCCGTCCGGGCCGGGATCGACGGCGACCATCGACCTGCGCATCGATTACATGCGGTCGGCGACCAGGGGGCAGCGGATCACCGCGCGGGCCGAATGCTATCACCTGACGCGGACGGTGGCCTTTGTCCGTGCCGTGGCCCTGGACGAGGACGAGGGCAACCCGGTCGCCGCCGCGACGGGCGCCTTCACGGTGGAACGGTGAGGGCGATGGACCGGCGCGAACCTCTGGACCGGATCAAGTCGCGCCGCGATTCGGCGCTGTCGGCCCTTGTGTCCGGTGTCCCTTACTTGACCTGGCTGGGCATCCGGTTCGACCGCAGGGGCGACGAACTGACCGCGATCCTGCCCTATGATGAAAAGCTGATCGGCAATCCCCTGCTGCCCGCGCTGCATGGCGGGGTCACGGCGGCGTTTCTGGAAACGACGGCCATCATCGAGCTGGCCTGGGCCGCGATGTGGGAGGACATGGAGTCCGGCCGAGCGGTCCCGGACGCGGCGGTTGCGATCCATCCCCCGCGCCTGCCCAAGACCATCGACTTTACCGTCGACTATCTGCGCAGCGGACTGCCGCGCGACGCCTATGCCCGCGCGCGGGTGGTCCGGTCGGGACGGCGTTACGCCAGTGTCCAGGTCGAGGCATGGCAGGATAACCGATCGCGGCTGCTGGCCCAGGCGACAGGGCATTTCCTGATGCCGCAGGGATAGGAGGCTGGCGGAGCGTCCGATCCGCCAGCCTCCTATTCGGCCTCGTCCACGATCTGACGGCGCGCGATGTCGGTGAACTCGGCCATCTTGGTGCGGATTTCGGACTCGCCCGCCTTGCCGTCCAGGTCGGCCGCGATCTTGCGGTAAACGTCGTGATCGCCCGGTTCGGCGAAATCGGATGTCACCACGCTCATGGCATAGGCCCGCGCGTCGTCGCCATCCTTGCCCAGAATACCCGCAGCCCATTCGCCCAGCAGGCGGTTGCGCCGCGCTTCGGCCTTGAAGCGAAGGTTGGCGTCATGGGCGAACTTGGTCTCATAGGCGCGTTCGCGGTCGTCGAAGGTGGTCATCGGGGCCTCCGTGTTGGCTTGACGCAGATCTTAGCCCGCCCGCAGGCGCTTGCAAGCCTCTCGTATTGCCCCCGGTGGGCCTTGTGGGGTAAGGCCCATGGGATAAGGGACATGCGAAAGGACGCCGCCATGGCACCGCGCCGGAAGAAGGTCTATGAAGGCAAGGCGAAGATCCTGTACGAAGGCACCGAGCCGGGCACCCTGGTCCAGTACTTCAAGGACGACGCCACCGCCTTCAACGCGCAGAAACGTGCGACCATCGAAGGCAAGGGCGTGCTGAACAACCGGCTGTCCGAATTCTTCATGAACGGCCTGACCAACATCGGCGTCCCCAACCATTTCATCCGCCGCATCAACATGCGCGAGCAACTGATCCGCCAGGTCGAGATCGTGCCGCTGGAAGTGATCGTGCGCAATTTCGCCGCCGGTTCCATCTCCAAGCGGCTGGGGCTGGAGGAAGGCACGCTGCTGCCGCGCCCGATCGTCGAATACAGCTTCAAGAACGACGAGCTGGGCGATCCGATGGTGTCCGAGGAATACATCATCGCCTTCGGCTGGGCGACCCAGCAGGATCTGGACGACATCGTATCGCTGGCCCTGCGCGTCAACGATTTCCTGTCGGGCGTCTTCTATGGCGTCGGCATCAAGCTGATCGACTTCAAGATCGAGATCGGACGCGTCTGGGACAATGACTTCATGCGCCTGATCGTCGCCGACGAGATCAGCCCCGACAGTTGCCGCCTTTGGGACATGAAGACCGGCCAGAAGCTGGACAAGGACGTGTTCCGCCGCGACCTTGGCAACCTGACCGACGCCTATACCGAGGTCGCGCGCCGCCTGGGCCTGATGCCCGCCAACACCACCAGCCTGAAACCGACCGCGATAAACTGAAAAGGACCGCCCGATGAAAGCCCGTGTCACGATCATGCTGAAGGATGGCGTCCTGGATCCGCAGGGCGAGGCGATCCGCCACGCGCTTGGCGGCCTGGGCCATCGGGGCGTGTCCGGCGTCCGGCAGGGCAAGCTGATCGAACTGGATCTTGAGGCGACCGATCCCGAGACGGCCAGGGCCGAGGTCGAGAGGATGTGCCAAGCCCTTCTGGCCAACACCGTGATCGAGAAATACGCGGTCGAGATCGCCTGACGCAGCGGCAGCCCGCGCTTTTGGCGGGCTGGCCATCAGACCCCGTTGCAAATGCGCCGGGATTGTCGCCCAATGTGCCGATGATGAACGACAAAGCCGCACCGTTTGACGCCGCGCCCGTGATCCAGATCCAGGGACTGCTCAAGGCCTATGGGTCGGTCGAGGTGCTGAAGGGCGTGTCGCTGACCGCGCCGCGCGGCCATGTGGTCAGCCTGATCGGATCGTCCGGATCGGGCAAATCCACCCTGCTGCGCTGCTGCAACCTGCTGGAAAACAGCCAGGCGGGGGACATCGCCTTTGACGGCGAACCCGTGCGATGGAAAGGGCAGGGCGCGGCCCGCGTCCCGGCCGACCGCGCGCAGATGATGCGGTTCCGCACCAACCTGTCGATGGTGTTCCAGCAGTTCAACCTGTGGTCCCACATGACCATCCTGCAAAACGTCATGGAGGCCCCCCTGACGGTCCTGCGCGAGGACCGGGCGGCGGTTGAATCCCGCGCCCGCGCCCTGCTGGACAAGGTGGGCATCGCCGACAAATGCGACGCCTGGCCCGCGCAGCTGTCCGGCGGCCAGCAGCAGCGTGCGGCCATCGCCCGTGCCCTGTGCATGCAGCCCAAGGCGCTGCTGTTCGATGAACCGACCAGCGCGCTCGATCCCGAATTGCAGCAAGAGGTCGTCCGCGTCATAAAGGATCTGGCGGCGGAACACCGCACCATGATTATCGTGACCCACGACATGCGGCTGGCCGCCGACGTCAGCGATCATGTGGTGTTCCTGCATCAGGGCCTGATCGCCGAGGAAGGCCCCCCCGACCGGCTTTTCGGCGCGCCGCAAACGGATCGGCTGCGCCAGTTTCTCAGTGCCTCGGCTGCGCACTGAACACCGAACCAACAGGAGACGATGAATGAAAAGACTGCTTATCGCCGCGACGGCCCTTGCCCTGACCACGGGTGCGGGATTCGGCCAGACCGTGCGCATGGGAACCGAGGGCGCCTATCCTCCGTACAACTTCATCAACGAGGCCGGCGAAGTGGCGGGGTTCGAACGCGAACTGGGGGACGAATTGTGCAAGCGCGCCCAGCTGGAATGCGCCTGGGTCAAGAACGACTGGGATTCGATCATCCCCAACCTGGTGTCGTCGAATTATGACACCATCATGGCCGCCATGAGCATCAACGACGAACGCAAGGCCGTCATTGCATTCACACAGGATTACCTGCCGCCCGCGCCGTCGTCCTATGTCGCGTTGCAGGATGGCGTGGATCTGGAAGGCGGCGTGGTGGCAGTCCAGACGGGCACCGTGCAGGCGTCCCACATCGCCGAAACCGGCGCGACGCTGCTGGAATTTCCCAACATCGACCAGGTGCTGGCCGCCGTCCGCAACGGAGAGGCTGACGCGGGCTTTGGCGATCACGAGGTGCTGCGCCCCTTTGTCGAGGACAGCAACGATCTTGTCTTCACCGGCGAACAGGTGAGCTTGGACGAAGGCATCGGCGTGGGCCTGCGCCAGTCCGACACTGAACTGCGCGGGAAATTCGACGCCGCCATCACCGCGATGAAGGAGGACGGCAGCCTGAATGACCTGATTAGGAAGCATTTCGGCGACGACGCGCAGACATACGAATGATGCGATGCGCCGCGGGTCGTTCCGCGGCGTTCATTGGGGCTGGTGAATGTTTACCTATTGCAGCGACCCATCGGTGCTGGAGGGGCTTGCCTGGTTGTCGTGCTATCTGACGACCGGCACGCACCTGCTGTTCTATGCCAGTTTCGGGATCGTTCTGCTGCTGCTGGCGATCACCGCCCCGATTGCCCTGCTGTTCGGCTATGGCGGTGCCATGGCCTCGCGGTCGCGGGTCGCGCCGCTGCGGTGGCTGGGGCGGATCTATACCTCGATGGTCCGCGGCGTGCCCGACATCGTGTTCTTCCTGTTCGTGCCGATCGCCCTGGATCAGGGGCTGGAATGGCTGCGCCACCAGGCGCTGTGCGACGGCGACGCGCCGGTGCGGCAAGGCAACGATTTCGTGGTCTGCGCGGCGGCCAAGCTGCCCCTGTCCACCAGCCCGGAATGGGTCCATGACGTTTATGCCATGACGCTGGCGGTCATCGCCTTTTCTGTCGTGTTCGGGGCCTTTGCCGCCAATGTCCTGTACGGCGCCATGCAGGCCGTGCCCCGCGCCCAACTGGAAACGGCCGAGGCCTATGGGATGACCCCCCGGCAGGTGACGCGCCGCATCCTGGTGCCGCAGATGTGGACCTATGCGCTGCCCGGCCTGTCGAATCTGTGGATGATCCTGATAAAGGCCACGCCCTTGCTGTTCCTGCTGGGGATCGAGGACATCGTGTATTGGGCGCGCGAACTGGGCGGGGCCAAGACGTCATCCTTTGCCTATCCGCATCCCGACTGGCGGTTGTATTATTTCCTGGCGGTGCTGGCGTTCTATCTGCTGATGACCTGGATTTCCGAAAGGGTTCTGGATCGGCTGGTCGCCCGCCTGTCGTCCGGGCAGGCCACCCTGGCGGGTGAGGCGCAGCGCAAGGCAGGTGCCTTGTGAGCTGCGCGCAAACCGTTGTCGACTATGGCCTGCGGTCCCTGGGCTTGGGCGAACGGCTGTTGCCGCGTTCGGACTTTACCCTGTGCCAGCAGGTCACGCTGATCGGTTCGGGTCTGATCTGGAATCTGTATTTCGCGTTTTTCGCCTTGCTGTTCGGGTTCTTTCTGGCCACGGGGCTGGCCTTGGCCAAGACCAGCCTGAACCCTTGGCTGCGCAAATCCGCGAACGGCTTCATCTTCCTGTTCCGCGGCAGTCCGTTGTTCATCCAGTTTTTCCTGGCCTACGAGGCCCTGGTGCTACTGCCCCGCGCCGGGATCGAGATCTTTGGCATGACCTTGGGAACAGGCTGGCTGACCAAGGCCTGGGCCGGGGCGCTGATCGTGTTGACGCTGAACACCGCCGCCTATTCCGCGCAAATCTTTCACGGCGCGCTAATGGCGGTGCCCAAGGGCGACATCGAGGCCGCCGAAGCCTATGGCATGACCGGCTGGACAAAATTTCGCCGGATCCTGTGGCCCACCATGCTGCGGCTGGCCTGGCCGTCCTATACCAACGAGGCAATCTTTCTGTTCCACGCCACGACGCTAGTGTTCTTTTCCGGTTTCCCCGCGTTCCAGCAGCGCGGCGACAGCCTGTACTACGCCAGCTATTTCGCGGGCCAGACTTTCAATCCCTTTGTCGCCTATCCGATCGTGGCCGGATACTTTATCCTCTGCACGCTGGCGCTGATCGGCTTGTTCGGCGTCGTGAACCGGCGGTTGAACCGCCATCTGCCCGGCGCCGTGCAGCGCATTCGATACCGCCCGCAAATGATCCGGTGAATTCATGGACTGGCTGAAAGAACACCCCGAGGTCAAGACGATCCGCGTCGCCGCCGCCGACCTGAACGGCGTCGCGCGCGGCAAGCGGATCCCGGCCCGCTATGCGCACAAGGTCAGCGAGGAAGGGACCAAGTTTCCCTATTCCGTCCTGAACCTGGACATCTGGGGCGAAGATGTCGAGGACAGCCCCCTTGTGTTCGAAATTGGCGACCCGGACGGGCTGCTGCTGCCGACCGAACGGGGTTTTCTGCCGATGCCCTGGCTGGATGCACCCACCGCCCTGCTGCCCTTGTGGATGTTCCATCCGGACGGACGGCCATACGAAGGCGATCCGCGTCAGGCCCTGGCGCGCGTCGTGGATGGCTATCGGCAGGCGGGGTTGACCCCGGTGGTCGCGACCGAACTGGAATTCTTCCTGATCGACGATTCCGGGCGACAGTTGCGCGTGCCACCCAGCCCCCGATCCGGCAAGCGCCGGACGGGGGGCGAGGTGCTGAGCCTGCGGGCGCTTGATGCCTTCGACCAGTTCTTCACCGCGCTTTACGACGCCTGCGAGGCGATGGACATTCCGGCAGACACGGCCATTTCCGAAGCCGGGCCAGGCCAGTTCGAAATCAACCTGATGCACCAGGCCGATCCGCTGAAGGCCGCCGACGATACCTGGTTCTTCAAGATGCTGGTCAAGGGGATCGCCCGGCAATACGGCTTTGCCGGCAGCTTCATGGCCAAGCCCTATGAGACGTTTTCGGGAAACGGAATGCACATGCACTTTTCGATCCTGGATCGGGCCGGGCGCAACATCTTTGACAACGGGGGCGAAGAAGGGACTGCTGAACTGCGCCATGCCGTCGCGGGCTGCCTGCGCGCCATGCCAGGATCGATGCTGCTGTTTGCGCCGCATGAAAACAGCTATGACCGGCTTGTGCCGAATGCCCATGCGCCGACCGGAATCGGCTGGGCCTATGAAAACCGGACGGCGGCGATCCGCATTCCGTCATCGGGTCCAAAGGCGCGGCGGATCGAACACCGGGTGGCGGGGGGCGACGTCAACCCCTATCTGACGGTCGCGGCGATCCTGGGGGCCGCGCTGAACGGCCTGCTGGACAAGATGGAGGCGCCGGAACCCTTCAAGGGCAACGCCTATGACCAGCATCTTGACCAGCTTCCCGGCACATGGGGCGCGGCCATCGATGCTTTTCACGAATGTGCCGAAATGCGGCGGATTTTCCCCGGCCACCTGATCGACAATTTCGTGATGACCAAGCGGCAGGAACTGCATTACATGGCCGAATTGTCGGACGAGGAAACGGTTGAACTGTATCTCGATACCGTCTGAAAGAGGGGCGGCGGACGATCCGCCGCCCGGCTGTCGAACGTCAGTCGGTATGTTCGGGCAGGGCCTTCAGGTCTTCCTTGGTCCAGCGGCACACGCCGTGCACCACCCCGTCCCCGTCGCGCATCAGGTCGATGTCGGACGCGGATACCAGAACGGGCTTCGATCCGATTCCCAAAAAGCCGCCCACGTCGATGACGACCTGCGCGGACCCGCCCGAGCCGTGGACATGGGATATCGTGCCGACGGTTTCGTCGCCCGGACCATAGATGGTGGCGCCGGTCAAAACCGCGTCCGTCAGTTCGTCGGGCAAAAGCCGCGGGTGCTCAGAATGGTCCATGGTCATCCCCTTGTTTGCATTGCTGATGGCAGGGCAACGTCCGGCAAAGGATGACGTTCCGCTAATTCAGTTGAGATATTCTTCGGGATCCACGCTCTCGAAGCCTTGGCGCACCTGGAAATGCACAAAGCCGCCTTTTCCGGCCCTGCCGATGGCCTGGCCGGCGGAAAGGCGGTCGCCCTTGGCGACATCCAGGCCATCCAGTCCGGTATAGACGGTCATCAGGTTGCCGTCGTGGCGCAGGACGACGATGGGCGCACCCGTGGCATCCTCGGTGATCGCAGCAACCGTGCCGCCCCCCGCCGCCTTCACGGCCGTCCCTGCGGTGGCCGAGATGTCTATGCCGTCGTTCCGGCCCTTTTCATAGACGCGGATGATCGATCCCGACACCGGCATCTGGAACCGACCGCTGGCCGAGGCCGCGGTCCGCGTCGCGCCCAGATCGGTCGCGGGCGCCGCCGGTCCGGGTTCCGCGGTGGGGGTGGTGGTTTCGGTGGGCAGGGGCTGGGCCGCCGAGGGCGGGCGCGGGGTCGGGCTGCCGCTGCCGGGCATGGTGGTGACGGCGGCTGCATCGGGCGCCTTTCGCCCGGCAACGGGGATCACCAACCGCTGCCCGACGCGCAGGGTCATGCTGACCGGCAGGCCGTTCCAGGACGCCAGATCCTTGACATCGACGCTGTATTTTCGGGCGATGGACCATGCCGTCTCTCCGGCCGCAACGGTGTGCTGTGCGGGACTGGCGGTCGCAGTCGCGGCGGGCGGCGCGGCGGGCGCTGCGGCGCGAGCCGGTGCGGTCTGCCCTGCAAAGGGGTCGCGGACCGCGCCTGCCGCGCCCCCCGCCGCGACCTGTTGCGACAGCACAAGCGTCTGCCCTGCGGCCAGAGGCGCATCGACCGGCAGGGCATTGTGCTGTGCCAGCCGTGCCGGATCGATCCCCAGTCTGCGGGCGACAATGGCGGGCGTGTCGCCGCTGCGGGCCACGACGACCTCATAATCGGAAAAACGGATGATGCCGCGATCGTCAGGCTGCGGACGCGGAGCTGCGCGGGCAGCGGCATCGGCCGTGTTCAGCGCGCCCGGCATCCAGGCGCGCAGATCGGGGTCAAAGCCCGTCGCCGCGCACGAAGCCAGAAGAAACACCACTGCGCCGGCCTTGGCGGCCAGCTTGAAAGTCCTGCTCATTCCCGTCGTCCTTACCTGCCACGCCGCAGATCGGGGCTATGTCTGTCCCAACCCTTCGACCAGCGGCACGAACCGCACCTGTCGCAATTCGTCATAGTCGAAGCCGGTGTCGGACCGCGTGACGCGGATCAAGGTCTGGACCGCGTCGGACTGTCCCACCGGCACCACCATGATACCGCCGATCTTCAGCTGTGCCAACAAGGGGCCGGGCGGATCCTCGGCCGCGGCGGTGACAAGGATGCGATCAAAGGGCGCCTGGTCGGGCAGGCCGCGCGAACCGTCGGCGACCTGTGCGATGATATTGTGCAGGCCCAGATGGCGAAAGATCGCCTCGGCCTCGTGGACCAGCCGCTTGTGGCGATCGACGGTATAGACGCGGCGGCACAGGCCCGACAGGACCGCCGCCTGATAGCCCGATCCGGTCCCGATTTCCAGCACGGTATCGCGGGGGCCGGGATTCAGCGATTGGGTCATCAGGCCCACGACCGAAGGCTGGCTGATCGTCTGGCCGCAGGGGATCGGCAGCGGCGTATCTTCGTAGGCGCGGTCGGCGAACTGGCCGCGCACGAACAGGCCCCGGTCGATCTTTTCCATTGCCGCCAGCACGCGAGGATCGGTCACGCCGCGCGAGCGCAACTGGAACAGAAAGCGCATGGTGCGCTCGGCCGGGTCGTCATCGCCGTGATCGACGGTCATGAGGTCTCCGTCTCTCGGGGGATGTCCTGTTCGAACAGGCCCGCCATGTCATGCAGCGAAACATGGCAGGTCAGGTCGGCCCGCATCGGCGTGACCGAAACGAACCCCTCCATGTTGACCGCGACATCGGTGCCGGGGCGGGCCGGGGCATTCTGCGCGCCCCCCGCCGCCCACATGAAGCGGCGGCCATTGGGCGCGGTATAGGGCACGACGCTGAAATTCGTGCCCTGCCGCCGTCCCTGGGGCGCCACGCGAACGCCCCGGACCGAGGCCGCCGGAACCGGAGGAAAGTTGATGTTGTAGAACAGCCGGAAATCCGCGTCCGAGGTCCAGTCGCCGTGATCCAGAAGCCTGCGGATCACGGCGGCGCCATGACGGCGCGCGCCTTCGAAGGGATCGTCGAGGCCCCCGGTGAGCGGCCCCAGATATTGTGACAGAGCGATGGCGGGCAGTCCCTGCAACGCGGCTTCCATCGCGCCGCCGATCGTGCCGGAATACATCGCGTTCTCGCCGGAATTGTTGCCTCGGTTCACGCCGGACAGGACCAGATCGGGCAGGCCATCCGCCATGATGTCGCAGATCGCGGCCAGCACGCAATCGGCAGGGCTGCCTTCGGTCGCATAGCGGCGTTCGTCGAGACGCGCAACCATTGTCGGATGGGCATAGCTGATGCAATGGGCGACGCCCGACTGTTCAAAGGCAGGAGCCACGACCCAGACCTGCCCGCCAGGGCCTGCCAGATCGGCCGCGATCTCCTCCAGCACATGCAGGCCGGGGGCGTTGATGCCGTCGTCGTTGGTAATCAGGATGCGCATTGTCCCGCCCGAATGGTTCCGCGCCAAGGTCAGCGCCCGTTCACGTCTTCGTTCCTGATTAACCGGGCCACCGACCTGCTTCAAGCGCCCGCGGCCCGAAAGCGGTTTGACCTGGGTGCCTTGGCGTTGCATCCTTGCCTCTGACGCAGCCGCCGCGCGAACCATGCAGATTTATCTTCCCATTGCCGAGGTATCGGTCAACGCCTTCACGCTGATCGGCCTGGGCGGCCTGGTCGGCGTCATGAGCGGGCTGTTCGGTGTGGGCGGCGGGTTCCTTATCACGCCGCTGCTGTTCTTCATCGGCATTCCGCCCGCCATCGCCGTGGCGACCGGGGCGAACCAGGTCGTCGCGTCGTCGGTGTCGGGCGTGCTGGCCCATGTCAAACGCAAGAGCGTCGATTTCAGGATGGGGGGCGTCCTTCTGGCCGGGGGTCTTGTCGGATCCTGGCTGGGGGTGTGGGTCTTTACCCTGCTGCAACGCGTCGGTCAGGTCGATCTGGTCGTGCAACTGTGTTATGTCGTCTTTCTGGGCCTGATCGGCATGATGATGTTGCAGGAAAGCGTCCGGGCGCTGCACCGGTCCAGCAAGCCCGGCTATCGCAAGCGGCTGCACCAGCACAACTGGGTCCATCGCTGGCCGCTGAAGGTAAAGTTCCGGGCATCCGGGTTGTATATCAGCACCTTTCCGCCGCTTCTGGTCGGTGTCGCCGTGGGCGTTCTGGCCGCGATCATGGGTGTCGGCGGCGGCTTCATCATGGTGCCCGCGATGATCTATCTGCTGGGGATGCCCACCAAGGTCGTGGTGGGCACGTCGCTGTTCCAGATCACCTTCGTCACCGCCTTCACGACCGTGATGCACGCGGTCAGCTATAACACCGTGGACATGATGCTGGCGCTGCTGCTGATCGTGGGCGGTGTGGTCGGCGCGCAGATCGGGACGACACTGGGCGCCAAGCTGCGGGCCGAACAGTTGCGGATCCTACTGGCCCTGCTGGTGCTGGTGGTTTGCGGCAAGCTGGCGCTGGATCTGTTCCTGACGCCCGACGACCTGTACGCCATCCAGCCGGGAATCCGCTGATGCGGGGGTGGCTTGCGGGGCTGGTGCTGCTGGCGATGACCGGCACGGCCCATGGGCAGTCCACCGTGCCGCAGACCGATGCGGACGCCTTTCCCATACCTGCCACGCCGGCCGCCAATCCTCCCTCCGACGTGCAGCCCGCGGAAACGGTGGTTGCGGGCCTGTCCAGCGATTCCGTGGCCATCACCGCCAGCTTCGACGGATCCGAGATCCTCATCTATGGCGCGATCAAGCGCGAAACTCCGATCCCGCCCGGCCCGCCATTGCAGGTGATCGTAACGGTCGAGGCGCCGTCCGGCGGCGTCACGGTGTGGCGCAAGGAACGCAGGGCCGGGATCTGGGTCAATTCCCAGGCGGTCAGGATCGGCGCCGCGCCGGGGTTTTATGCCGTCGCCACCTCGGCCCCGCTGGACGACATCCTGCTGCCGGAATGGGACAGCCGTTATCGGATCTCGCTGTCCCACGCGATGCGCGCCTTTGCCGGGCAGGTCGCGGTTGACAGCGCCGTTCCCTTTACCGAGGCGCTGATCCGCATCCGCCAGGACGAAGGCTTGTACCGCCTGGACGAGGGCACGGTGTCGCTGATCGACCAGACCCTGTTCCGCGCCGATGTCAGCCTGCCCGCCAATCTGGTCGAAGGCGCCTACAAGACGCGCATCTTCCTGCTGCGGGACGGGCAGGTGATGGATGTCTTCGTGGCCCCCATCAACGTCCGCAAGGTGGGATTGGAACGCTGGCTGTATCGGTTGGCCTTTGACCAGCCGTTTTTGTACGGGCTGATGTCGCTGGCCGTCGCGGTCTTTGCCGGATGGGGGGCCTCAGCGGCGTTCCGAAAGCTGCGTCGGCCCTAGCCCGCGATCAGTTCCGCCTGCCGCACGATCACCTCGGCCTGCTTGATCGAGGCGATGTCCACCAGCCGTCCCTTGTAGACCGTGGCGCCCGCACCTTCGGACCTGGCCTTGTCCATTGCGGCCAGGATTTCCCGCGCCTCGGATACGGCGGCGTCGCTGGGCGAAAAGACCTCGTTCGCCAGTTCCACCTGCTTGGGGTGGATCGCCCATTTTCCGACCATGCCCAAGGTCGCCGACCGGCGGGCCTGGGCGACAAAGCCATCGCTGTCGCTGAAATCGCCAAAGGGGCCATCGACCGGCAGCAGTCCGTGAGTGCGGCAGGCGGCGACGATGGCGGTCTGCGCCCAGTGCCAGGGATCGGGCCAGTATTTCTGCCCTTCGCGGATCATGTAATAATTTTCCTGCGTCCCGCCGATTCCCGTGGTCGCCATCCCCATGGACGCCGCGAAATCCGCCGCCCCCAGGCTGATGGCCTGCATCCGGGGGGACGATGCGGCGATCTCCTCGACATGGCAGATGCCGGCCGCGCTTTCGATGATGACCTCGAAATTGATGCGTTTGGTCCGGCCTTTGGCGCGTTCGATGGCCGTGACCAGGGCATCCACCGCATAGATGTCGCCGGCGTTCCCGGCCTTGGGGATCATGATCTGGTCCAGCCGGTCGCCCGCCTGTTCCAGCAGGTCCACCACGTCGCGATACCAGAAGGGTGTGTCCAGGCCGTTGATGCGCACCGACAGAGTCTTGTCGCCCCAGTCGATGTCGCCGATGGCCTGGATGACGTTCGCCCGAGCACGATCCTTGTCGTCGGGGGCAACCGAATCCTCCAGATCGAGATTGATGACATCGGCAGCGGATGTCGCCATCTTTCCGAACAGGCTGTCGCGCGAACCGGGGCCGAACAACTGGCAACGGTTCAGACGGGCAGGAGGCAGCGGTTGGGTTCGAAAGCTCATGGGATCCGTTCCGAAAAGATTTGTGTTCCTGACAGCAATAATCTTTCGCGGACACGCCATCAAGGCTGCAATGCAGCATGGCCGCGCCTTGACGATGGCGTGCTTTGGGGGCAGGACCACAGCCAACAACCAGGGGGATCTCATGACGCGCACGGTTTATGTCAACGGCGACTACCTGCCCGAGGATCGGGCCACGATCTCGGTCTTTGACCGGGGTTTCCTGATGGCCGATGGCGTTTACGAGGTCGTCAGCGTCCTGGACGGCAAGCTGCTGGATTTCGACGGCCATCTGGTGCGGCTGAAACGGTCGCTGGGCGAGTTGGCGATGGACAATCCCTTGTCCGATGACGGTTATCTGGCCGCCTTCCGCGAGTTGGTGGAACGAAACGCCATCACCGACGGGCTTGTTTATCTGCAAGTGACGCGCGGCAATCCCGGCGACCGGGATTTCGCCTATCCCCCAACGGGCACCCGCCTCACGGTCGTGATGTTCACCCAGTCCAAGCCCGGCCTGGCCGATGCGCCAGCCGCAAGAACCGGCTGGAAGGTCATCAGCATCGACGATCTTCGGTGGGCGCGCCGCGACATCAAGACCGTGCAGCTGCTGTTCCCGTCGATGGCCAAGATGGAGGCAAAGGCGCGCGGCGTCGATGACGCTTGGATGGTCGAGGATGGCTTCGTGACCGAGGGCACCAGCAACAACGCCTATATCGTCAAGGGCGGCGCCATCGTCACCCGCGCATTGTCCAATGACATCCTGCACGGCATCACCCGCGCCGCCGTGCTGCGCTTTGCGTCCGAGGCGCAGATGCAGGTCGAGGAACGCAGCTTCACCATCGCCGAGGCGCAGGCTGCGGACGAGGCCTTCATCACCTCGGCATCGGCCTTCGTGATGCCGGTGGTGGAAATCGACGGCGCGGCCATCGGCACGGGGCAGGTGGGTCCGGTGGCGACGCGCCTGCGCGAAATCTATCTGGAGGAAAGCCGCAAGGCGGCGGTCTAGGCCAGTCCTTCGGATCCCCGCACCAGCCGCGCGCGGCCGCGATCCTGCATCAGGCGCGCGGCGTCCGGGCCGGGGGCGGGCAATGCCAGAACCGTGTCGCGCAGAACCGTGATCGCATCCTCTCCCCTGGGCAGGGTGGCGGGGTCGATGGGCGCCCCGACCCTGATGCGATAGGGCTGCCGGCGCTTGTTCAGAACCTCGTTGAACAGGGTCACGTCGCGCAGCGTCGGGTGGATGGCGTCCAGCAGATAGAACAGCGACGAATTGCGGGCGCGAATGTTCATGGGAATGATCGGCACGCCGAACTTGCGCGCGATCATCGCGGCGCTTGCCATCCAGGGACGTTCATGCAGCGCCAGCCCGTGGCGCTTGGCCAGCCGTCCCGACGGAAAGATCAGACCGATCCGCCCGGCCTCCAACGCCTCGCGGGTGTAATCCATCGTGGCCTTGGTCTTGGCGTGACTGCGTTTCTCCACCCGCCACTCGACGCCCGCGATCAGATCCGCCACCTGGGGCAGGACGCGGATCATGTCGTGGTTGGCATAGATGAACAGATCGTCGCGCAGGTGCGACAGCATCGCATGAACGACGATGCCGTCCGCAATTCCGGTCGGGTGGTTTGCCACGATGAGCGCGGAACCCGTGGCCGGGATATGCTCCATCCCCTCGACCCGGACATCGCGGACGATCAGGTCAGTCATCCGCCGCATGATTTCAGACGTGGGGATATCGCGGAATTCGGCGCCCAGCCGGATGGTGGTCGGATAGCGCAACAGACCCATCATCGCCCATTTTGCCAGCCGGTGATGCCGCTTTCCGGAATAAAGCCAAGGCGCCCGCTCGGCAATCAGCGGGTCCAGACGGGCCTGCATTTCGGCCTTGGCGTCGGCATAACGGTCAGTCATCGCGGCCTTTCTGCCCCGGCGTTCAGGCGATCACAAGCGGCTTCACGAACCCGCGGCGATCATCCGCGACACCATCTCGCTGGTATTCCTGCTCAAACCGTCGGCAGCGGCAATTCGTTCCAGGGCCGTTAAGGCCCTGGCGCGCCGTCCCGCGTCATAGCGGGTCCAGGTCTCGAACGCCGTGGACATGCGCGCGGCGATCTGCGGGTTCAGCGGATCCATGCGCAGCAGCCAGTTGGCCACGAAGTCATAGCCCGATCCGTCGGCGGCATGAAAACCGGCGTGGTTTGCCGACAGCCCGCCGATCAGCGCGCGAAAGCGGTTGGGATTTTTCCAGTCGAAATCCTTGCGCTGCGACAGGGCATGGGCGATCTGCACGGCCTGGGCGGGGGGCGCGGCCATGGGCTGGATCCCGAACCACTTGTCCATGACAAGCCGGTTGCCCGCGAACTGGTCGTGCAGGGCCGCAAGTTCGGCCTGTCCCAGGCCCCGCCGCAGCAGGGCCGTCAGCGCCGCCATTCGTTCGGTCATGTTGCCCGCGATCCCGAACAGGATCTCGGCGCGTTCGCCGCCGTCGATGCGGGTCAGCAGCGCCAGCACGGCATGGCGCAGCGACCGCCGGGCAGCGTCCGAGGCATCGGGACGATAGGGTCCGGGGACCGCCATGTCGTCGTAAAGCCGCGACAGCAGGTCCAGATGCGTTTCCGCAATCCGGCGGGCCAAGGCTTCGCGGGCAACATGGATCGCGTCGGGAACAGGAACGATACCCTGTGACGACAGGCGGGTGGCGATCTCCTCCTCTCCGGGCAGGTTCAGGCACAGGGCACGAAAGGCCGGATCGGCATTGCCGTCGGCGATCAGGTGGCCGATGGCATCGACATAATCCCCGCTGACGGCCTGTCCCCGAGAGGCGGCGGTCAGAGCCGACAGCGCAAGATCGCGCCCGGCCTCCCATCGGGCGAAAGGATCGGTGTCGTGAGCCAGCAGGAAAGCTCGGGTGGCGTCGTCCAGAGGGCGCGACAGCGTGACGGGGGCCGAAAAGCCGCGCAAGGCCGACACGACGGGGCGGGCGCCCAAGCCGTCAAAGGAAAAGCTCTGGCTGGCTTCGGTCATCTCTAGAACCTGCGTCGGCACGATCTCGTCGCCATTGGGGCCGATGAGGCCCACCGCGACGGGTATGACACGCGGCGATTTCTGCGTCTGGCCGGGCGTGGGGGGATTGTCCTGCGTGAAGGTCAGGGTCAGCGTGCCGCCCGTGTCGCCGGGCTGCCAGTCCTCGGCCAGGCTCAGGCGCGGGGTGCCGGCATCGGTGTACCACCGCTTGAATTGCGTCAGGTCGCGGCCGGTGGCATCCTGGAACACCTGCAACCAGTCCTCGATAGTGGCCGCGTCGCCGTCGTGACGGTCGAAATACAGATCCAGCGCCCGGCGATAGCCGTCGTCACCCACAAGCCGCTTCAACATCCCGATCACCTCGGCGCCTTTTTCGTAAACGGTCGCGGTATAGAAATTGTTGATCTCCTCGTACCGGTCGGGGCGCGGGGGATGGGCCAGCGGACCCTGATCCTCGCGGAACTGCCGGGCGCGCAGGGCCTGCACATCCTCGATCCGCTTGACTGCGGCGGATCGCAGGTCGGACGTGAACTGCTGGTCGCGGAACACCGTCAGCCCTTCCTTGAGGCACAGCTGGAACCAGTCGCGGCAGGTGATCCGGTTGCCGGTCCAATTGTGGAAATATTCGTGGGCGATCACGGCCTCGATCCGGTCATAGTCGGTGTCAGTCGCGGTATCGGGGCTGGCCAGGACCAGTTTCGAGTTGAAGATGTTCAACCCCTTGTTTTCCATGGCTCCCATGTTGAAATCGTCCACCGCAACGATGTTGAATACGTCCAGATCGTATTCCCGGCCATAGACAGCCTCGTCCCATGACATCGACTTGACGAGGGATTCCATCGCAAAGCCCGCCCGATCCTGGTCGCCTGGCCGGACCCAGACGTTCAACGCAACCCGGCGGCCCGACCGTGTGGTGAAACTGTCGCTGACCGCAACCAGATCGCCCGCGACAAGCGCGAACAGATAGCTGGGCTTGGGCCAGGGATCGTGCCATTCGGCGCGGCCCTGCGATTGCCCGACAGGATTGCCGTTCGACAGCAGCACCGGCAGATCGCTGTCGATGGTGACGTGAAAGGTCGCCATCACATCCGGGCGGTCGGGATAGAAGGTGATATGACGGAACCCCTCGGCCTCGCACTGGGTGCAGAACATCCCGTTCGAGATGTACAGCCCCTCGAACGCCGTGTTTGCCGAGGGATCGATCTGGACGGCGGTTTCCAGAAGGAACGGATGCGGGGGCAGGGCGGCGGCCGAGATCGTCAGGGTTTCCTCGCGACGGATGATCCGGGAGGGGTCCGGCGCAACGCCGTCGATGGTCAGCGAAACCAGCTTGACGCCCTTGCCGCCGTCCAGAACCAAATCCTCGGCCTGCTGCGGATCGCGCGGCGCCAGGGACAGGGCGGTGACGACGCGGGTGGCCTGCGGGTGCAGTTCGAATGTCATCCGAGTTGCAGTCAAAACAAACGGATAAGGCCGGTAATCGGCAAGATAATGCGCATTCTGCCCTTGGGTCGTAGTCATCGTATCCTCGGCGTGAAGAAAGCTGCTCTGCGCGGCGGAACCTGATCTTGTCCAAGGTGTTAGTCGCATGAAGGCCGGGTCGCAAGTCGGCTGGCCCCTGCCGGACGTCCCAGCATCACACGGCAGGGTCGCAGGCGGGGCGAAGACCGCGACACCATACCGGTGCCTTGACACAGAACTCTTGGAGGCCAGCGATGACCTATGATCCCAACGATCCGAACCGTACCCGCCCCGTCGATCCCGCCCGTCCCGTCGATCCCGCCCGCCCTGCCGATCCGCTGGTTCGCAACGAAACCTATGTCGAACCTGTGGAACGCCGTTCTTCGCCGCTGCCGTTGATTATCGGCGTCCTGCTGGCACTGGCGCTGGCATATTTCGTGCTGCAACGCTTTACCGGCGATGACACCGTTGCCGTGGACGGCGACACCACCACCGTGACGACCACCGACGCGCCCGCGACAGACGCCGCGGCCGATGCCGCCGCGGATGCCGAGGCCGCCAGCAGCGATGCCGAGGCTGCGGCGGACAGCGCCGCCACGGCAACCGAAAACGCAGTCGATAACGCAGCCGACGCGACGAACGATGCGGCTGAAGATGCGGCCGCTGCTGCAGAGAATGCTGCCGAAAGCGCCGCGTCGGCCACCCAGAACGCGGTCGATGCCGCCGGTACCGCTGCCGAGGATGCGGCCAATGCCGCCGGTGCGGCGGCCGAGAACGCGGCGGATGCGGCAGCCGAGTCGGCGGACGACGCCGCCGATGCGGTCGATGATGCGGTGACGGTCGATGAAACGCCCGCTCCTGCAACGGCCACCCCTGCGCCCGCGACCACTGCACCGGCTACTCCTGCACCGACCAACTGATCGTCGACAATATGTCATTGCCATCGCCCGCGATCCCAGGATCGCGGGCGTTTTCATTTCCTGCATCGTTTCCTGAACATTCCGCATGGTGTTCTGCCGCACGGACTTGTGAAAGAATATTTCGCGGTGCTATCTGTCGGCAACGGAAATGGACACGCAGGGGGGCAACTGGGCCATGAAGATTGGCGCATTGAAGGAAAGCTTCGAGGGCGAGGCGCGGGTTGCGGTCACGCCGTCCTCTGCCGGGCATCTGATGAAGCTGGGACACGAAGTGTTCGTGGAAAGCGGCGCGGGCGCACGGGCCGGGTTTTCGGACGACAGCTATCGGGGGGCGGGTGTCACCGTCGTTCCGAACGCATCCGAACTGATCGGGGCTGTCGATGTCGTCGCCAAGGTCCGTCAGCCATCCGACGACGAGATACGGCAGATGCAGCCGGGTCAGACGCTAATCAGCTTTTTCTATCCCGGCCAGAACTCGGAACTGCTGGCGCTTGCCAAGGAGCAGGGCGTCACCGCCATCGCCATGGACATGGTGCCGCGCATCAGCCGTGCGCAAAAGATGGACGCGTTGTCGTCCATGGCCAACATCGCCGGCTATCGGGCCGTGATCGAGGCGGCGAACAACTTTGGCCGCTTTTTCACCGGTCAGGTGACAGCAGCGGGCAAGGTGCCCCCGGCCAAGGTTCTTGTGGTGGGCGCGGGCGTTGCGGGGCTTGCCGCCATCGGCACTGCCGTCAGCCTGGGTGCGCAGGTTTATGCTTTCGACGTGCGCCCCGAGGTGGCCGAACAGATCGAATCAATGGGCGCCGAGTTCGTGTTCCTTGATTTCGACGAGGCATCTGCTGCCCAGGACGGCGCCGCGACCGGCGGCTATGCTGCGCCGTCCAGCCCCGAATTCCGGGAAAAGCAGCTGGCCAAGTTCCGTGAGCTTGCGCCCCAGATGGACGTGGTCATCACCACCGCGCTGATCCCCGGCCGCGACGCGCCCAAGCTGTGGACCCGCGACATGGTCGAGGCGATGAAGCCCGGCAGCGTGATCGTGGATTTGGCCGCCGAGCGTGGCGGCAACTGCGAACTGACCATTCCCGACGAAAAGCACGTCACCGAAAACGGCGTCACCATCGTCGGCTATACCGATTTTCCGTCGCGCATGGGCGCGCAGGCGTCCGAACTCTATGGCAACAACATCCGCCACTTCATGACGGACCTGACGCCCAAGAAGGACGGCGTGATCCAGCACAACATGGAGGACGACGTGATCCGCGGCGCCACGGTGACGCGCGATCACGACGTCACATGGCCGCCGCCGCCGCCCAAGATCGCGGCCATCGCGGCGCAAAAGCCCAAGGAAAAGAAACGCGAGCTGACGGTCGAGGAACGCCGCGCCGCCGAGGTTGCCGCCTTCAGGGCGGATACGAAATCGCAGGTGACGCTGCTGGGCGTCGGCGCGATCGTTCTGTTGCTGATCGGCGCGATCGCGCCGGCCAGCTTCATGGCGCATTTCATCGTTTTCGTGCTGGCCTGCTTTGTCGGCTTCCGGGTGATCTGGAACGTCGCCCATTCGCTGCACACGCCGCTGATGGCGATCACCAACGCGATCAGCTCCATCATCATCCTGGGCGCGCTGATGCAGATCGGATCGGGGTCGTGGTGGGTCGTCCTGCTGGGGGCGCTGGCCGTCCTGATGGCGGGCGTCAACATTTTCGGCGGCTTCATGGTGACTCGCCGGATGCTTGCCATGTTCCAGAAGTCCTGAGGAGGCAGCCATGGATTACGGATTCACCACCGCGGCCTATGTGGTCGCAGCCGTGCTGTTCATCCTGTCGCTGGGGGGGCTGTCGGGCCAGGAAAGCGCCAAGCGCGCCATCTGGTACGGTATCGTCGGCATGGGCTTGGCCGTATTGGCCACGCTGCTTGGTCCGGGCGCGGGCAACTGGCTGCTGTCGGTCGTCATGATCGCGATCGGCGGCACTGTCGGCTGGATTGTGGCCAAGCGTGTCCAGATGACCGAGATGCCGCAACTGGTCGCCGCGATGCATTCGCTGGTGGGCCTTGCGGCGGTCTTCGTGGGCTTCAACGCCCAGATCGAACTGGCCCGCGTCCTGCGCGCCAAGGCCGAGGGCGTGCAGGTGTTCCACGGCTTTGCCGCCGTTCTGGCCGACAAGACCCCGGCCGAGATCGCCATGCTGAAGATCGAGGTCTTCCTGGGCATCTTCATCGGCGCCGTGACCTTTACCGGGTCGATCGTAGCGTTTGGCAAGCTGGCCGGAAAGATCGACGGCAAGCCGAAAAAGCTGCCGGGCGGGCATATGCTGAACGCGGGCGCCCTGGCGCTGTCCGTCCTGCTGGGCATCCTGTACTTCACGGGCGTCGGACCGGCGATCCTGTGGCTGATCCTGATTACGCTGCTGGCGTTCTTCATCGGTTATCACCTTATCATGGGCATCGGCGGGGCCGACATGCCGGTGGTGGTATCGATGCTGAACAGCTATTCCGGCTGGGCGGCCGCCGCCATCGGCTTTACGCTGGGCAACGACCTGCTGATCGTGGTGGGGGCACTCGTGGGGTCGTCCGGTGCGATCCTGTCCTACATCATGTGCAAGGCGATGAACCGCAACTTCGTCAGCGTCATCCTGGGCGGGTTTGGGGGAGAGACCGGGCCTGCGGCCGAGATCGAGGGCGAACAGGTCGCCATCGACGCCGACGGCGTGGCCGCGGCGCTGAACGACGCCGACAGCGTCATCATCGTGCCGGGATACGGCATGGCGGTGGCCCAGGCGCAGGGCGCGGTCAGCGAACTGACCCGCAAGCTGCGCGCGGCGGGCAAGACCGTGCGCTTTGCCATCCACCCCGTCGCGGGACGCCTGCCAGGCCACATGAACGTCCTGCTGGCCGAGGCGAAGGTGCCCTATGACATCGTGCTGGAGATGGACGAGATCAACGAGGATTTCCCGTCCACCGACGTGGTCATCGTCATTGGATCGAACGACATCGTGAACCCGGCCGCCCAGGACGATCCGAACAGCCCCATCGCCGGGATGCCTGTGCTGGAGGTCTGGAAGGCCAAGCAGGTGTTCGTGTCCAAGCGCGGGCAGGGCACCGGCTATTCCGGCATCGAGAACCCGTTGTTCTTCAAGGACAACACCCGGATGTTCTATGGCGACGCCAAGGACAGCATCAACAAGCTGTTGCCGATGATCGAGTGAGGCCAGGGGGGCGGAAGCATCGCCCCCCTGTTGATTCGTTCCGGCCGCGCCCGTGTTTTGGGCAATCTGTAAAGTCATTTTCCCGCAACAGTGATTTCACGAAACCCGGACTTGCTTCGGCACGGTCCTGCTTGGAGGCGCACGAACTTTCGGCTGTGATGCAGATCAACCAACAACCGCAGCGACAGGGGGCGCCGCCATGAACCACCCGGACTATATCCACATCAGCACTGGCGATCCGTCGCTGTTCAACGAGGATCTTGCGCCCGTCCCCCATGAAAGAAGGCAATGGGGCGCGTTCGAGATTTTCAACGTCTGGAACAACGACATTCAGAGCCTGTTCGGTTACACGCTGGCCGCGTCCCTGTTCCTGTCCTATGGGCTGAACGGCTGGCTGACCTTTACCGCAATCGTGGTGTCGGGCCTGATCGTGATGTGGCTGGTCAACCTGTCCGGCCGCCCCTCGGTCCGCTATGGCATTCCCTATGCGGTCATGGCGCGATCGTCGATGGGGGTTAAGGGCGCGAGATTTCCGGCGCTGATCCGGGGGATCGTGGCGATCTTCTGGTACGGTGTGCAGACCTATTTCGCCTCCACGGCCGTCGCCCTGGCGATCCACGCCCTGTTCGGGATCGAGGACGCGGCGGGCGGATTCCTGGGTCTGAACGGCGTGGACTGGATCGCCTATGTCATCGTCGCCGGATTCCAGATCGGGCTGTTCCTGATGGGAATCGAATGGGTCGGCAAGTTCCTGAACTGGGCCGGCCCGTTCGTATATGTGGTCATGATCGCCCTGGCGCTGATGATCTGGTATCAGGCCGGCAACGGCATCTGGTCCGAGATCGGACTGATCTTTCAGGGCGGCGCAAGCGACCGTGGCACGGTTGCGGGCTTCATCGCGGTGGTGGGCACCATGGTCGCGTATTTCGCGGCGGTGGTCATCAATTTCGGCGACTTTTCCCGCTTCGTTCAGACGGAACGCCAGATGCGGGCCGGCAATTTCTGGGGCCTGCCGGTATCCATGGCGTTTTTTTCGTTCATCGCGCTGTTCATCACGGCAGGCGCGGTCGTGCTGTTCGGCGAACGGCTGACCGATCCCACCGCCATCGTCGAACGGGTGGACAGCCTGGCACTGACCCTGATCGCGGCCGTCACCTTCTTCGCCGCGACCGTGGGCATAAACCTGGTCGCGAACTTTGTTCCGGCCGCCTATGACATCGCGAACCTGTCGCCCTCGACCATCAGCGCCCGAACCGGGGGGCTTATCACGGCGGCCCTGGCCTTCGTGATCGGCGCGCTGTGGGTTTCGGTCATCTCGACCATCGGCATCGCCGGGTTCGTCGATACGCTGGGCGCGATCCTTGCGCCCCTCTATGGGATCCTGATCGCCGATTACTATGTGGTCAAAAAGCGGAAACTGAACATCGATCAGATGTTCACCGCCGATCCGAACGGTCAGTACTACTATGATGGCGGTTGGAACCGGCGTGCGATCATGGCAGTGGGAATCGCGGCGGTGTTTTCGATCGGCACGGTCTGGTTGCCGCCGTTGCAGGCCCTGTCGGGCTTTGGATGGCTGATCGGTGCGGTCCTGGGCGGGGTGCTGTATATCCTGCTGTCGCGCCGGAATTGAAGGGGAATGGCGTGGGGCCGGAACTTGAACATCCGTTGCGATACGATCTTGTCAACGAACTGCATGCCCGGCCTTCGCCCCGCCTGTCCGCACCGGCCACCTGCGTCTTTGTGGCCTTCAAGGAGCCTCTGGACGCAGCCAACCGCGACCGGGCGCGGGATCTGGCCCATCTGACCCAATTGACCAGCCGGCATGGCGGGCCGCGTCCTGATCCCCACGAAAGCCATTACCAGGGGCGGCTGGGCCGCCACGACCTGAAATGGGAAAGCCATACCGAGTTCGTGACCTATATGGCCCTGACGGCAGGTCTGCCGATCCGTCCTTTCGATCCAAGCGCGGTGGCGATCTTTTCGCAGGACTGGCAGGCAGCGGCGCCCGGCAAGCGCGTGGCGGCCGTCATGGTACAGATCGACGTTCTGCCGGACGATCCGGCCGATGCCCTGGACCGGATCGGCACCTGGTTCGCGCGCGACAGCCTGACCGCTGTCTGGGTGTTGGAGGAAGCGGCCCTGATCGCCAGCGACTTCAGGATCGACGCCGACGGCTGGATGCGGTTCGCCCTGTTCGTGAAACCCGGCGTCGGGGACGGCCGCATCGGCCGGATCGTCCACAGGCTTGTCGAATTGGAAACCTATCGCGCGATGTCCATGCTGGGCCTTGGTCGGGTTCGTGGACTGAGCAGCCGCCTGAACGAGCTTGAACCGCGCCTGTCGGCCATCGTGGACGGAATGACCGACGAAACCCGCCCCGCCGAGACGGTCTTGCAGGAACTGCTGACGGTATCGGCCGAGCTTGAAGCACAGGCCGTTCAGCATTCGTTCCGCTTTGGCGCAACCAAGGCCTATGAGGCCATCGTCATGGACCGGATCGCCGCGCTGCGCGAAACGCGGTTCCGCGACCGCCAGATGCTGACCGAATTCATGCGCCGCCGCTATCAACCCGCCATGCGCACCGCGGCCTCGGCCGAGACGCGTTTAAAGGCCATGCTGGAACGCGCCGCACGTGCGGGCGAACTGCTGCGCACCCGAGTCGACGTCGAACGGTCAGCCCAGAACCAGTTGCTGCTGGAACGCATGGACCGCCGGGCCGACCTGCAATTGCGCCTGCAACACACGGTCGAGGGGCTGTCGGTCGTCGCCATCAGCTATTACGTGGTGGGCCTTTTGTCCTATGCGCTGTATCCGGTCGCATCCCGGATGGGGGTGGACAAGGCCTATCTGATCGCGGGACTGACCCCGGTGGCCGTCCTGGTCGTCTGGCTGGCGATGCGGCAGGTTCGCCGCAGTCTGCACGGCCATGGATCGCCGGGTGATTTGTGACTTGAAGGGGCGGGGCAGGGCGACGATAAGGGGTGATGCCCTGACCGATGGAACCGCCGTGAAACTGTTTGCCGTCCTTGCCGCCTGCCTGTCCCTGACCGCCTGCGGGGTGCCCTTGGTGCCCTTCGTCTGATGCCGGGGAAACTGACCCTATACGGACTTGCGCATTGTTCCACCTGCCAAAAGGCGCAGGCTGATCTGGAACAGCACGGCTGGACCGTCGATTTCCGCGATGTCCAGAAGCAGCCGTTGTCCGAGAACGAGCGAGCGGTGCTGATGGCCGACTTTGGCGACAAGATCGTCAACCGGGCCAGCCTGACCTGGCGCGGCATGGATGACGCGGAACGCGCGGACAATCCAGTCGCCATGATGGGCCGCAAGCCCAGCGTGATGAAGCGCCCGGCAATCGTCGCAGGCGACCTGCGGCTGTTGGGATGGACCGCGAACGTCAAGCGCGCCTTGGGCGTGCCGGCCTGATGACGGATCAGCTTCGCTGGCCTGCCAGCGACCGCATCAAGGGAACAACCCCCGTCAGGTCAAAGCCGGCCTCGGCCGCGGTGTTCAGCAGTTCGGTTTCGGACTGCTTGCCGCTCTGGCTCAGCGCCCACAGGACCGTCGAACGGTTGCCCGAACGGCAATAGGCAATCGCGGGCTTGGCGCCATCCAGCGCCGAGGCAAAGCCCTGGATCAGATCGGGTGTGACCTGACCCGGCTGAAACGGAAGATAGTGATAATCCATCCCCGCATCGGCCGCAGCCTTGGCCATCGCCTCGTTGTCGACGGCGCCCGCCTCGTCATTGGGACGGTTGTTAATCAGCGTCTTGAACCCGGACTCTGCCAACAGCGGCACGTCGTCGATGCCAATCTGCGGCGATACCGCAAGGTTCGGCGTAAGCTGACGCAGGTCCATGGCTGTCCTTTCCCAAGCAAACACGGCAGGAATGGTGGCAAACGGGAAGGAATGTCAAGCGGTTGCGGCGATGAATCCCGCGTGGTCCGG
The DNA here is from genome assembly GCF_900188295.1 of Paracoccus sediminis. GTDB lineage: Bacteria > Pseudomonadota > Alphaproteobacteria > Rhodobacterales > Rhodobacteraceae > Paracoccus > Paracoccus sediminis. Next base: position 1,450 of record NZ_FZNM01000006.1, on the reverse strand, counting down.
TTCAATCGGCGGGCTGCATGTCGATCAGGCCGGGCAGGGCGGCGAAATCGTCGAAAGACGCCAGATGCGGCAGATCGGCCAAGGGTGTATGCCGATAGCCTTGCGAATAGATCAGAAAGGGCACCGGAACCGCCGCCGCACAGGCCGCGTCGAATTCGCTGTCGCCGACGTAGAGTGCCTTGGGGTTCAACGGGTCGGCGCCCAGCCCCAGCAGCGCGGCCCGCAAGGGCGCCGGATGAGGCTTGCGTTCCTGGACCGAATCCCCGCCGATGACCGATCCGAACAGATTCGCGATCCCGAAATGATCCAAAATGCCGCATGTCACGGCATGGGGCTTGTTGGTGCAAATACCCAGGGGGTATCCCCGATCGGCCAGCAGATTCAGCGCCTCTGCCACGCCGGGAAACAGACGAGTCATCTGGGTTGCATCCTGATAGCACAACATGAACGCCGAAATGTAATCGGGGATTTTGTCATCGGGCAGATCACGGGCCGCGATGATCTTTTGCCACAGGACCTCAACACCGCCGCCGATGAAGCTGCGGACCTGATCCAGCGTCAGCGGAAGCGTATCGTGATGGCCCAGCACCGTGTTCACGCAGGCATGAATGTCGGGCGCGCTGTCGATCAGGGTGCCGTCAAGATCGAAGACAATTGGAAGGGGTGCAAGGCAGACATTCATGCTGTTTTCCACTTGATCGAGCATCCCATCGAGGCAACCTGGTTTTCCGGTCCCTTGCCGGTTTCCGCGATCTGCAACATGGCCTCGAGCAGCTCGCGACGGGCGCCCGACGGGCCGGGCGTCCGGGCCGAAATGTCGAACCGCCCACGATACTGCAATTCGCCCTTGGCGTTATAGCCGAAGAAATCAGGCGTGCATTCCGCGCCATAGGCCCGCGCGACCGCCTGGGTTTCGTCATAAAGATAAGGAAAGGTGAAACCGTGCCGTGCCGCCTCGGCCCGCATCTGGTCCGGGCCGTCCTGCGGATATTCGTCAGCGTCGTTAGCCGAAATCGCGACCACCCCGATCCCCGCGGCTTGCATCTGCCGCGCGTCCCGGACAACCCGGTCGATGATCGACTGGACATACGGGCAGTGATTGCAGATGAACATGATCAATGTGCCGCGTGGCCCGGCGATGTCGGAAAGACTGCAAGTGCGGCCATCGGTGTCAGGCAGGCGAAAGTCATGCCACAGAGCACCGAAATCGCAGACAGGTGGTGAAACGGCCATGCAAATCCTCCTTGGTTTCAGAGGCAGTCTGAACAGTGGCAGAACACGAAACAAGTCCCGCCTTGGTCGGATCCCATGGAGCTTTATTCCATAACACAGATTATAAAAATTCAGTATAACCGCGGGTGGATTCACAAACGAAGTGCAAATGCCAAAGTAATACAGGTATTTGCATTGAGGTTGACGAATGGCTTCCCACTACCAGCACCTGAGCTTT
>NZ_FZNM01000009.1 GCF_900188295.1 Paracoccus sediminis | reverse complement strand
TGGCGTTCGTCGCGGGCACGCCCCAACCACCCGACTGCCATTCCCGTCGCACATGGACCGAACCGCTCTTGGCGGTGCTACCGGAACGGCATCCGCTCGCCAAGCGGTCAGCCGTCACATGGCCCGATCTGGCAGGCGAGACGTTCCTTGTCCGGCATGGCGGCACTGGACCGCAGGTTCATAGCCATATCATGCTACGCCATGCCGAGCGCTGGCCTGCGCCGTCGATCCTGCGCTTCGACGTGGGGCGTGGCACCCTTTTGTCCTTGGTCGGACAGGGCTTCGGCATCACCATCGTCGGCGCGGCCACGGCGCTGTTGCCGACAAACGGCATTGTCTTCTTGTCCTTCGCCGACGAGCCGGAGCCGGTCGCCTTCTCGGCTGTCTGGTCGCCGTCCAACCGCAGCGCGGCGCTTCGTAACCTGCTCAGCCTCGCCAACGACATGGGCCGGCAGGTCTGCACGAATTCAGTACTGCCACGGATAGCGAGGGCGTGAGCCGAAGTGGTCGCGGAAGCACCGTCCGGGACTGTTATTGCCATCGCCGGAAAGCGACACTTGCATTAACGCCGCCAAAGCCGAATCCGTTGGAAATGGCATGTTCCATGAGAACAGGCCGTGCAGATTGGCGAACCAGATCGATACCTACGGCAATAGGATCGGGGCTCTCCAAATTTCTCGTTGGGGGAGCGATTTGATCCCGTAAGGCGAGTATCGTGAAGATCGCCTCAATGCCGCCAGCGGCACCGAGTAAGTGCCCCGTCGCTGACTTCGTGGCGCTTACAGCTACATCATGATCGCCAAAAACGGATTTTATCGCGGCTATTTCTCCTCGATCCCCTACGGGGGTGGAGGTTGAATGAGCGTTCAGATGTTGAACATCGTTGGGCTTCAAACCGGCACTTTGTAGCGCGATTTTCATTGCACGGGCCGCGCCTCGACCGTCCTCTGGACCGGCAGTCACATGGTGTGCATCAGCGCTTGTGCCGTATCCTACCAATTCGGCTATGGGTTTGGCACCCCGAGCAAGGGCATGTTCCAATTCTTCTATGACGATCAGACCCGCCCCTTCGGACATTACGAAACCATCGCGCTCGGTGTCGAACGGCCTTGACGCCATTTCAGGTGTAGTATTGTAGCCGGTAGATAGTGCTCGCGCGGCAGCAAATGCCCCGAGACTAACCTTGTCAATGCACGCTTCTGCTCCACCGCACAGAGCGATATCGGCTTCGTTGGAGCGTATCAGCCGCGCGGCGTCTCCGATGGCCTGAACGCTCGCAGCGCAGGCGGTTACAGGCGTGCCAATTGGGCCTGTAAATCCATGCCTGATGGTAACGTGTCCTGCTGCAAGGTTGGCAAGAAACGACGGCACGGTAAACGGTGAGAGCCTCCGTGCTCCCCGTGTATCCGTTATGCGAACTGCCGAAGCGATAGCAGGAAACCCGCCTATACCAGAGGCGATAATTGTCGCCGTGCGCTCACGTTCGTAGTCGCTCGTGGGATGCCATCCTGCCGTTTCAAGAGCCTCCTTCGCGGCCGCAAGTGCAAACAGAATGAAGCGATCCATTTTTCGTTGATCCTTTGTGTCAACGATTAAATCTGGATCAAAACCGGCTTCGGAATCTTCAATCAGGCTGGGAACGATTCCCCCGATTTTCACCGGTAGATCATTGGAGATTTCATCAGGCAAATTCCTGATTCCCGATTTCCCGTCGAGGAGTCTTTTCCAGCTTATTTCAGTGCCAGAACCAAGGGGGCCAACTAAACCCATGCCGGTTACAACAATTCGGCGCATTGGATTATTCCGTTTCTTTTTCTGAGCTTATTCGCTTCATGCGATTTATGACGCGCATCGTTTCCTCTGTTGCGGCGGGGCCTGCCAGAAGAACGGTGTTTTCGGGAGTGATTGCTTCTCCTGTATTCGCGTCGATGATAACGGCGGTCCTCTCCTGTCCGGTTTTCTTGTCACCAAGGCGCATGGCTATTTCATTGGGCGCAAGGTTCCGGTTCCCCCATGCGAACAGGGCGATTGCTACCGGATAGAAATCTCGCCCCTTGTCGGTAAGGACGTATTCAAATCGAGGCGGATGATCATTGTATCGTTGCCTTTCAAACAGTCCTTCCGCCGTGAGATGCTTCAATCGCCTCGCCAAAATGTTCGCGGAAATACCGAGATTCTTCTCGAATTCATCGAATTTGCTAAGCCCTTGGAAGGCGTCTCGCAGGATCAGGATGCTCCACCAGTCACCGACGCTTTCCAGCGCTCGGGCTGCGGGACACTCGAATGACAGAAAGCTTGTTCGTTGCATGACACATCCATAATGGTGTAACTTCCATCATGCAAGTCACCTATGCGCAGTAGGCGACATAGTAGGAGGGGTAATCCAATGCGTCATTCTAAGGGAGCCAAGCACCTGCGTCTGCTACGGCGTGGAACAAAGCACTGTAGTGGCATTTGAGCGATGCGGCGGCGATCAGCACCGATGGATGGTTGCCCATGGGGTATGCCGACCACGCTCGGATCGCGTATCCCCCTCGCATCGCTGATCCAGACACTCGCCGTCGCCGAATATCTGAACTTCCGCCACGCCGCCAATGCGCTCGGCGTGGCGCAATCCAGCGTCAGCGCCCGCGTGAAGGCGCTGGAAGAAGACCTTGGTATCCTTCTGTTCGAGCGTCACGCGCGCGGCGTCCGACTGACCGAGGCCGGACACCACTTCGTCGAGCGGATAGCGGCCGGCGTCGATCAACTGGACCATGCAGTGAAGACCGCCGGCATGGCGGCAGCGGGAGAAAGCGGCCGGCTTCGTATCGGTATCCATGCCCTGATCCCGCACAGCTTCCTCGCAAAGCTGATCGGCCAATACCGCGAGGACCATCCCGGCGTTGAAGTCGAGATGACGGAAGGGACAGCTCGCGAAGCGGTGATGCAGCTTCGCGCCGACCGGCTGGACGTGGTGTTTGTCGCGGGCACGCCCGAGCTGCCAGACTGCCACACCCACCCGATCTGGACCGAACAGTTGGTTGCCGTGCTGCCGGATGGGCATCCACTCGCCGGGCAGTCGGCCGTCACATGGGCCGATCTGGCAGGCGAGACGTTTCTTGTCCGGCATGGCGGCACAGGTCCGCAGGTTCATAGCCATATCGTGCTGCGCCATGCCGGGCGCTGGCCCGCGCCGTCAATCCTGCGCTTCGACGTGGGGCGTGGCGCGCTGCTGTCCATGGTCGGACAGGGCTTCGGCATCACCATCGTCGGAGCAGCTACGGCGCTGCTGCCCACGTCCGGCATCGTCTTCCTGCCTTTCGCCGATGAGCCAGAGCCGGTTGCGTTCACCGCCGTCTGGTCGCCGTTCAATCGCAGCGCCACCCTGAAAAACCTGCTCAACCTTGCAAACAATATGAGGCGTTGCGGCGATTCGCCCGGCCAGTTGCGCAGCGGCGATCACCCGGCCGGATGGCGGTGAACGCAACCCGTCCTATTTGCCGCCGATAGTATCCGGTAGCCCTCCCGCACCCCCTTTCCTGTTGCCTGTCCGGTTTTGCCTACTCTCTGATCGGCTCCGTTTCTTTTGCCGACTGGAGCCTGCATTGCGCGGAGGCCGAATCCTTTGGGGTCAAATCGCTGTCGTCTTCACCATCGTTCTGGTGATGGTGTGGGCAGCGACGCAATGGACGGCGTTCCGCCTCCGCTTCCAGCTCCAGCTTGGCAATCCGTGGTTCGAGCTGGCGGGCTGGCCGGTCTATTATCCGCCGGCCTTCTTCTGGTGGTGGTTTTCGTTTGACGCCTATGCGCCCGCAATCTTCGTCGAAGGTGCCATCATCGCGGCGTCCGGCGGTTTCATCGCCATCGCCGCCGCCATCCTCATGTCGATCATCCGGGCACGGGAGGCGCGCAACGTCGCCACCTATGGTTCGGCGCGATGGGCGGAGGATCGCGAAATCCGCGCCGCCGGTCTGCTCGGCCCCGATGGCGTGGTGCTCGGCAGATACGACCGGCACTATCTGCGCCATGACGGGCCGGAGCATGTGTTGTGCTTCGCCCCGACTCGCAGCGGCAAAGGTGTCGGGCTGGTGGTACCGACGCTGCTGACATGGCCGGGAAGCTGCATTGTCCACGACATCAAGGGCGAGAACTGGACTCTGACGGCCGGCTTTCGCGCCCAGCATGGCCGCGTCCTGCTGTTCGATCCCACGAACGCCAGATCGTCCGCCTACAATCCGCTGCTCGAAGTGCGGCAGGGGGAATGGGAAGTCCGCGACGTGCAGAACATCGCGGATATTCTGGTCGATCCCGAAGGCAGTCTCGACAAGCGCAACCATTGGGAAAAGACCAGCCATTCGCTGCTGGTCGGCGCGATCCTGCATGTTCTCTATGCGGAGAAGGACAAGACCTTGGCGGGCGTCGCCAACTTCCTGTCCGATCCCCGCCGTCCGGTCGAGGCGACCTTGCGCGCCATGATGGATACGCCGCATCTCGGCGAGGCGGGCGTTCATCCCGTCATCGCGTCGTCGGCCCGCGAGCTGTTGAACAAATCCGAGAACGAACGGTCGGGCGTGCTCTCCACCGCCATGTCGTTTCTCGGCCTCTACCGCGATCCCGTGGTGGCGCGGGTGACGGCGCGATGCGACTGGCGCATTGCCGATCTGGTCGGCAGCCGCCAGCCCGTCACGCTCTACCTTGTCGTGCCGCCGTCCGACATAAACCGCACAAAGCCGCTTATCCGCCTGATCCTCAACCAGATCGGCAGGCGGTTGACCGAGGAATTGACCACCTCCGGCAAGCGCCATCGGCTGCTATTGATGCTGGACGAGTTTCCGGCGCTCGGCCGGCTCGATTTCTTTGAATCGGCGCTCGCCTTCATGGCGGGCTACGGAATCAAAGGCTTCCTGATCGCGCAGAGCCTCAACCAGATCGAGCGCGCCTATGGCCCGAACAACGCGATCCTCGACAACTGCCACGTCCGCGTCAGCTTCGCCACGAACGACGAAAGGACGGCGAAGCGTGTTTCAGACGCATTAGGCACGGCGACCGAGCTGCGCGACTCCACCAACTACGCAGGGCACCGCCTAGCCCCGTGGTTAGGTCACTTGATGGTGTCGCGGCAGGAGACGGCCCGGCCGCTGCTCACGCCGGGCGAAATCATGCAGCTTCCACCCACCGACGAAATCGTCATGGTCGCGGGCACGCCGCCGATCCGCGCCATCAAGGCGCGCTATTTCGAGGATGCGCGATTGCAGGAACGCATCCTGACCCCGCCCGATCTGGTCGCCGCTCCGCTGGCGCCCAGCCCATCCGCCGATGATTGGTCCGGCCGCGTGGTCGCGGCGGAAAGCCGTTCCGCGACGTGCGGAAGCGAGGCCGAAGGCGATCCGGCCAATGCGGGCATCCGCCGCGAGCCGGAATTGCCCGAGCATGAGGAAATCGTCGCCCCGCCGCCATCCCCCGAACAGGAGTTCGAGTTTCTGGACGACGAGCCGGACGTTGACGCGGCCAAGGCCCGCGCCATGCGCCAGCGCATGAGGATGGTGGCGCGGCAGGTGGCGATGAACCCCGATGATGGAATCGACCTTTGAGGATACGCCCATGGCAACCAGAACCCGCCTGAATCTCTATTTCGACCCCGCGCTCATTCCACAGATCGAGGCGATGGCGCTGCGCCGCTCGGTGGCGCTGCGCCGCAATGTCTCGAAATCCGCCATCGTTGAGGCGGCGGTCATGTCCTACCTGTCCGGCGATTCCGCCGACCAGCTTGAAGCCGCCATGTCGCGCCGCTTGGACAAGCTCGGCCGCCAGATCGACACGCTCGACCTAGATCTCGCCGTCCTTGGCGAGGCGGTCGCGCAGTTCATCCATTTCTGGATGACCCTCACGCCGCCGCTTACGGGAGCCGCACAATCCGCTGCCCGCGCCAAAGGCGCGGAGCGCTTTGAGGGCTTCATGCAGAATCTCGGACGGCGTCTGGCGACGGGCGACAGGTTCCTCAAAGAGCTGTCGCGTGACCTCGACTCACTTCCCGACGATCCGTTGCCGGACGAGTCCGAGAGCAACGGCGATCAAGAATAAGTATTCGGACCCATCCTATTTACCGCCGTTCGCCGCCGATCACCGCACGCAGCTAGATACTTGTTGAACCGGCCAGATTTCGGCCTCTCTTAATCGACCCCGATCCGGGGATGGCCTGTCGCGTCCCCGCAAGAAGCCGGGGCCGACATGACCACCAACCACCAAAGACCGGAAGCCATTGCGCGCGGCGCACGCATGTTGCGCACCGCGCTCGGCCCCGCCATTGCCCGGCTGCTCGAAGACCCGGCCGTGGTCGAGGTGATGTTGAACCCGGACGGGCGGTTGTGGATCGACCGCCTGTCCGAAGGGCTTTCCGATACGGGCGAGCGCCTGTCCGCCGCCGATGGCGAACGCATCGTTCGGCTGGTCGCGCATCATGTCGGCGCGGAGGTTCATGCCCGCAGCCCGCGCATCTCGGCCGAGCTGCCGGAGTCTGGCGAAAGATTCGAGGGCCTGCTGCCACCCGTGGTCGCCGCCCCGACCTTCGCCATCCGCAAGCCCGCCGTCGCCGTGTTCAGCCTCGACGACTATGTGGCGGCGGGGATCATGTCCACCGATCAGGCCGCGACGTTACGCGCGGCCGTTTCCTCCCGCGCAAATATCCTCGTGGCGGGCGGCACCAGCACCGGCAAGACCACGCTGACCAATGCGCTGCTCGCCGAGGTGGCGAAGACGGCGGATCGCGTCGTCATCATCGAGGATACGCGCGAGCTGCAATGCGCCGCGCCCAATCTAGTGGCGATGCGGACGAAAGACGGCGTGGCGACGCTTTCCGATCTGGTGCGTTCCTCGCTGCGCCTGCGCCCCGACCGCATCCCCATCGGCGAGGTGCGCGGATCGGAAGCCCTCGACCTCCTGAAAGCGTGGGGAACGGGACACCCCGGCGGCATCGGCACCATCCATGCAGGCACCGGCATCGGTGCGCTCCGTCGCCTTGAACAGCTCATCCAAGAGGCTGTCGTCACCGTCCCGCGCGCCCTGATCGCCGAGACAATCGACCTTGTTGCTGTCCTTTCCGGGCGCGGTTCCGCGCGCCGGCTTGCCGAGCTTGCCCGCGTCGAAGGGCTGGGGCCGGACGGCGACTACCGCATCACGCATCCCATCCTTTCGGCAATCCCCACCAGCACAGGAGAATCTTCATGATCCGCACGCTCACGCGCGGCTATCGCATCGCCGCGACCGCCGCATCCACCCTTGCCATCAGCCTCATGCTCGCCCCGGCCGCCCATGCGTCGGGATCGTCGATGCCGTGGGAGCAACCGCTTCAGCAAATCCTTCAGTCCATTGAGGGACCCGTCGCAAAAATTATCGCGGTGATAATTATCATCGCCACCGGCCTGACCCTCGCGTTCGGGGACACCAGCGGCGGCTTTCGCCGTCTGATCCAGATCGTGTTCGGCCTGTCGATTGCTTTCGCCGCGTCGAGCTTCTTCCTGTCGTTCTTCTCGTTCGGCGGCGGGGCGCTCGTTTGATGGCCGTCGCGTTCGAGCAACTGGACGCCGTGCCGGGCTTCACGGTCCCGGTTCACCGGGCGCTGACCGAACATATCCTGCTCGGCGGCGCTCCGCGCGCCATCGCCATCATGAACGGAACGCTGGCCGGAGCCGTGGGCCTCGGCCTGCGCCTCTGGCTGATCGGCATCGCCATCTGGGCAATCGGCCACTTCGCGGCCGTATGGGCGGCAAAGCGCGATCCCCTCTTTGTCGAGGTCGGGCGGCGGCATCTCCGCATCCCCGGTCATTTAGCGGTTTGAGGGTGCAGCCATGATGAACCTTTCCGAATTCCGCCGCACCGCCGCGCGCCTCTCTGATTATCTGCCATGGGCCGCGCTGGTCGGTCAGGGCGTTGTGCTCAACAAGGACGGCAGTTTCCAGAGGACGGCGAAGTTTCGCGGTCCCGATCTGGATTCCGCCGTCGCGGCCGAGCTAGTCGCCGTCGCCGGCCGCATCAACAATGCCGTGCGCCGCCTCGGCTCCGGCTGGAGCATCTTCGTCGAGGCGCAGCGCAGCGAAGCCGCCACCTATCCCGACAGCACCTTTCCCGATCCCGCGTCGGCGCTGGTCGATGCCGAGCGTAAGGCCGGTTTCGAGGAAGCGGGCGCGCATTTCGTGTCCGGCTACTTCCTCACCTTCCTCTGGCTGCCCCCGGCCGAGGAAGCCGCCCGCACTGAGGCATGGCTCTACGAGGGCCGGGAGAAAACGGGGGTGGACCCGTGGGAAGTCCTGCGCGGCTTCATCGACCGCACCGACCGCGTGCTGGCCTTGCTTGACGGCTTCATGCCCGAGTGCCGTTGGATGGATGACGGCGCGACGCTGACCTATCTCCATTCCACCATCTCGACCAACCGGCATCGTGTGCGCGTGCCCGAGGTGCCCATGCACCTCGACGCGCTGCTCGCCGACCAGCCCTTGACCGGCGGGCTGGAGCCGCGCCTTGGCGACGCGCATCTGCGCGTGCTGACCATCGTGGGATTCCCGACCGCGACGACGCCGGGCCTGCTCGACGAAATGAACCGGCTGCCGTTCCCATATCGGTGGAGCACCCGCGCGATCCTGCTCGACAAGACCGATGCAACCCGGCTGCTGACCCGCATCCGTCGCCAATGGTTCGCCAAGCGCAAGAGCGTCGCCGCGATCTTGAAAGAGGTCATGACAAACGAGGCGTCCGCGCTTGTGGACACCGACGCCGCCAACAAGGCGCTCGACGCCGACATGGCGTTGCAGGAGCTTGGGGCGGACGTGGCGGGCATGGCCTACGTCACGGCGACCGTCACCGTATGGGATGCCGACCCGCGCCTTGCCGACGAGAAGCTGCGCCTGGTCGAGAAGATCGTTCAGGGCCGCGACTTCACCGCCATGCCCGAGAGCGTCAACGCGGTTGATGCATGGCTCGGCAGCCTGCCCGGACACGCCTACGCGAATGTCCGTCAGCCGCCCATCAGCACTTTGAATCTCGCCCACATGATCCCGCTATCGGCGGTGTGGGCGGGGCCGGAACGGGACGAGCATTTCGGTGCGCCCCCTTTGCTCTATGGAAAGACCGAAGGCTCAACCCCGTTCCGGTTTTCCCTCCATGTCGGCGATGTGGGCCACACCCTTGTCGTCGGCCCGACCGGCGCGGGCAAATCCGTGCTGCTGGCGCTCATGGCGCTCCAGTTCCGGCGCTACGAGCGCAGCCAGGTTTTCGCCTTCGACTTCGGCGGCTCGATCCGCGCCGCCGCGCTCGCCATGGGCGGCGACTGGCACGACCTTGGCGGCGGGCTGACAGAAGGGGCCGAGGCGTCCGTCTCGCTCCAGCCGCTTGCCCGCATCCAGGACACCTATGAACGCGCATGGGCGGCGGACTGGATCGCCGCCATCCTCATGCGCGAGGGGCTGACCATCACGCCCGAGGTGAAGGAGCACCTTTGGACGGCGCTGACCTCGCTCGCCTCCGCGCCGGTCGAGGAACGCACCATCACCGGCCTCAGCGTGCTGCTGCAATCCAACGATCTGAAACAGGCGCTACGCCCGTTCTGCGTCGGCGGTGCCTATGGCCGGCTGCTCGACGCCGAGACAGAGCATTTGGGATCGGCGGACGTGCAGGCGTTCGAGATCGAGGGCCTTGTCGGGACCGGCGCGGCCCCGGCCGTCCTGTCCTACCTGTTCCATCGCATCGGCGACCGGCTCGACGGGCGGCCGACGCTGCTCATCATCGACGAGGGTTGGCTTGCGCTGGACGACGAGGGGTTCGCCGGCCAGCTCCGCGAATGGCTGAAAACGCTGCGCAAGAAGAACGCCAGCGTCGTCTTCGCCACGCAAAGCCTGTCCGACATCGACGGCAGCAACATCGCGCCCGCGATCATCGAGAGCTGCCCGACGCGGCTCTTGCTCCCGAACGAGCGCGCCATCGAACCGCAGATCACGGCCATCTATCGCCGCTTCGGCCTCAACGACCGCCAGATCGAAATCCTCGCACGGGCCATGCCCAAGCGGGACTACTATTGCCAAAGCCGCAGGGGCAATCGCCTGTTCGAGCTTGGCCTGTCGGAAGTCGGCCTCGCGCTCTGCGCCGCATCCGCCAAATCCGACCAGACGCCCATCACGCAGATCGTCACTGAGGCCGGCCGCGACGGCTTCCTCGCCGCATGGCTACAGGCGCGCGGCGTCGATTGGGCGGCCGACCTGATCCCGAACCTCACCAATCTTGCCGACCGGCCGGAATCCGCCGCGCCGGCCCGGCTCGATACCCACCCCACACAGGAGATTCTTCCATGACCTATTCCAAGATCGCCGGGGCTTCGGCCCTCGCGTTGGCGCTTGCCGTGCCCGTCGCGCTTTCGCCGATGGCGGCGGCACCGGCCCACGCCCAGCTTTTCGGGCGCATCGTCTATGACCCGTCCAACTACGCGCAGAACGTCCTCACGGCTGCCCGGACGCTGGAGCAGATCAACAATCAGATCACCTCGCTCCAGAACGAGGCGCAGATGCTCATCAATCAGTCCCGCAATCTGGCGAGCCTGCCGTATTCCTCGCTCCAGTCGCTCCAGCAGAACGTCCAGCGCACGCAACAGCTTCTCGGCCAAGCGCAGAACATCGCGTTCGAGGTCGGGCAGATCGACCAAGCTTTCCAGCAGCGTTATGGAAATGTCTCGCTTTCGGCGACCGACGCCCAGCTTGTCGCGGATGCGCGCTCGCGTTGGGAAAACACGGTCGGCGGCTTGCAGGACGCCATGCGCGTGCAGGCGGGAGCTGTCGGCAACATCGACAGCAACCGTTCGGAGATGGCGGCGCTTGTCGGTCAGAGCCAAGGCGCGACCGGGGCATTGCAGGCTACGCAGGCCGGCAACCAGCTTCTCGCGCTTCAATCGCAGCAGCTTTCCGACCTGATCGCGGTCATCTCTGCGAACGGCCGCGCCGACGCGCTGACGGAGGCGGAGCGTGCGACTGCCGCCGAACAGGGCCGCATCCAGCGCGAGCGGTTCCTGACGCCCGGCAACGGCTACCAGCCGGGCAACGCGCGGATGTTCAACAACGGCAACAACTGACGGGGAGGCTCGCCATGGACGGCAAGATGCTGGCCCGGCTCGGGGCCGTGGTGTTCGTTGCGATTGCCTTGACAGTAACCGCAATCGACATGGCGCGGAAGGACGAACCTTCTGCGCCGCCCCCAGCGCCGGTCCTACAGCCGCCGACTGACCCGCTCCGCGAGAACCTGCGCCGTTGCCAGCGGCTCGGCGAGGCGGCGGCGAGTGACGCCGACTGCCTCGCCGCATGGGCAGAATCCCGCGACCGTTTCCTCGGCCGTGACCGCAGCGAGGCGCGCTGACCATGGGCAATACGGGCGTCATCGACAATTTCCTCGGGGTTTTCACCTCCTACATCGACAGCGGGTTTGGCCTGCTCGGCGGCGAGGTGGCGTTCATCGCCACCACCCTGATCGTTATCGACGTGACGCTCGCTGCACTGTTTTGGGCATGGGGCGCGGATGACGACATTATCGCGCGGCTGGTCAAGAAGACCCTGTTCGTCGGCGTCTTCGCCTACATCATCAGCAATTGGAACAACCTCGCCCGGATCGTCTTCGAGAGCTTCGCCGGTCTTGGCCTGATGGCGTCGGGGACCGGCTTTTCCGTCGAAGACCTGATGCGACCCGGCCGCGTGGCACAGACCGGCCTCGATGCCGGCCGCCCGCTGCTCGATTCCATTTCCGACCTGATGGGCTGGATCGCGTTTTTCGAGAACTTCATCCAGATCGCGTGCCTCCTGTTTGCATGGGCGCTGGTGGTGCTGGCGTTCTTCATCCTCGCCATCCAGCTTTTCGTCACGCTGATCGAGTTCAAGCTGGTGACGCTCGCCGGCTTTGTGCTGATCCCCTTCGGCCTGTTTGGGAAGACCGCCTTCATGGCCGAGCGCGTGCTTGGCAACGTCGTGTCCTCCGGCATCAAGGTTTTGGTGCTCGCCGTCATCATCGGTATCGGCAGCACCTTGTTTTCGCAGTTCACGGCAGGTTTCGGTGGCGCGACCCCGAGCATCGACGACGCCATGGCGATTGTGCTCGCCGCGCTGTCGCTGCTCGGCCTCGGCATCTTCGGTCCCGGTATCGCCAACGGCATTGTTTCGGGCGGTCCCCAGCTCGGCGCGGGCGCGGCCGTGGGAACCGGCCTTGCGGTTGGAGGCGCAGCCGTCGCCGCTGGCGGCGCGACCATGCTCGCCGCCAAGGGCGGTGCCGCCGCCCTGTCCGGCGGGGCCGCGGCCGTCCGCGGAGGTGCGGCCACCGCGGGCGCGGCGACCGCAGCCTATAGCGTCGGCTCGCTCGGCCAGTCCGGCGCGGCCGGTGTCGCCTCCGGCCTAGGCGGTGTCGCACGCGCCGCAGGCTCGGCCGCCATCTCGCCTCTCAAGCGCGCCGCCGCTCGCGCCAGCGAATCCGTCAAATCCAGCTTCTCCGATGGCGCACGCGCGGCCTTTGGCGTGACCGGCGGTTCTTCCAGCGCAGGCACGGTCGGCGGCGCGAGCGCCGATCCTGTCGCATCGCCGGCCGGCCCGGCTGGCAACCCTCCCGCTTGGGCGCAGCAGATGCGCCGCTCGCAGGCCGTGAACCACGGCACGACCATGGCCGCCCATGCGGTGCGCTCCGGCGACAGCCACGGCTCCGGTTCCTCCGTCAACCTTTCCGAAAGTGACCGCTCATGAGCATCTTCAAACGACCGGCAACCCATTACGGCAAGACGCCGGAACCCGAGACGCCTTATCAGCGCGCCGCGCAGGTTTGGGACGAGCGCATCGGCTCGGCCCGCGTGCAGGCGCGGAACTGGCGGCTTATGGCCTTCGGCTCGCTGATCCTGTCTGCCGGCTTTGCGTCCGCTCTTGTCTGGCAGTCCGCACGCGGGACCGTGGTGCCGTGGGTGGTGCAGGTGGACAATCTCGGACAGGCGCAGACCGTCGCGCCCGCCAATGCCGACTATCGCCCGACCGATCCGCAGATCGCGTTCCATCTCGGCCGCTTCATCGAACAGGTCCGCGCTATTCCGGCCGATGCGATCATTGTCCGTCAGAACTGGCTTCGCGCCTATGAATGGACCACGGATCGCGGCGCGTCGGCATTGAACGATTATGCCCGCGCCAATGATCCTTTCACCAAGGTCGGCCGCCAGCAGGTCGCCGTCGAAGTGTCCAGCGTCATCCGGGCATCCCCCAACAGCTTCCGCGTAGCGTGGACGGAACGCCATTTCGAGAACGGCCAGCTTTCCACCACGGAACGATGGACGGCCATCCTGACCATCGTCATCCAGACCCCGCGCGACGCCGAGCGCCTGCGCGCCAATCCGCTCGGCATCTACGTCAATGCAATTTCGTGGTCGCGGGAGATGAGCCAATGAGAACGATCACCCGCACCCCGGCAATCGCGGCCGTGCTGCTTTCGGCCACCATGCTCGCAGGCTGCGCCACCAACCGGACGCCACAATTCAGCTACGACGCCAGCGTGCCGCCGCTCCCGACCGTGCAGGCGGCGGCGACCGACAACACGCCCCGGCCGCTGCATGTCCCGCCCGCATGGACCGTGGCGCGCGGCGGCACCGCCGCAGGCACGCCGACCGGCCGCGTCGAGAACGCCAATGCCGCCGCCCGAGTCGAGCCGCGCCGGGAAGGCTACTACAACGCGATCCAGATATATCCGTGGTCGGAAGGCGCGCTCTATCAGGTCTATGCCGCAGTCGGACAGATCACGACCATTGCGCTGGAGCCGGGCGAAAGCCTGACAGGCGCGGGGCCGATCGCGGCCGGCGACACCGCCCGATGGATCATCGGCGACACCGAGAGCGGCAGCGGTGCAAACCGCCGCGTCCATATCCTCGTGAAGCCGACGCGGCCGGACATTTCCACCAACCTTGTCGTCACCACCGACCGGCGCACCTACATGATCGAGCTGCGCGCGCGGGAATCGCTCTACATGCCCGCCGTCGCATGGGCCTATCCCACACCGCCGGCAGGCCAGCGCCAGACCGTTCCCGCCGCGCCGGTCATTCCGGCCGAGGCGGCGCGGAACTATCGCTACGCCTTGCAGGTGCAGGGCGACAGCCCGCCATGGCGGCCGGTTTCCGTCTTCGACGATGGCAGGCGCGTCTATGTCGTCTTCCCGGCCGGCATCGTGCAGGGCGAGATGCCGCCGATCTTCGTGCTCGGCTCCGATGGCGAGCAGCAGATCGTCAATTCCCGTATCCATCAGAACGTCCTGATCGTGGATCGCCTGTTCGGCGCTGCCGAACTGCGCCTTGGCAGCGGCAATCGCCAGCAGGTCGTCAGGATCGTCCGCACCAACCCGACGCAGGCCGCCGCCGCGCAGCCCGCCAGCGCGACCGGAGACACCCCGTCATGACAGACAACACCATCACCGACACCACCGCGCCCATGCGGCTGCGCGCCGAGCCGCCCCGTGTTACGCGCCTGTCGCGCAAGATGCTGGCAGGCGTCGGAGGCGTCGCGCTGCTCGGCATCGGCGGGGCGCTGATTTACGCGCTCCAGACCCGCGATGCAGGACCGGGCGGCGACGAACTCTATTCGACCGAGAACCGCCCCACGGCGGACGGCTTGTCCGGCTTGCCGCGCGACTACACCGGCCCTGTCCTGGGGCCGGCATTGCCCGGCGACCTCGGCCGTCCGATCCTCGATGCGCAGAACAGGGGGCAGCCGGTCGCGCCCCCCGTCATGACGACGCCCGCCGTCGATCCCGAGGAACAGCGCCGCCGCGCCGAGGAAGAAGCCGCACGCTTAAGCACCGTGTTCTTCCAGTCCGGGCCGCGCACGGGAGCGCCAGCAGGAACGGCCATGCCCGGCCTTGCCGGTCTCGGCCTTGGTGGACAGCCCGCGACACAGGACCGACACGCAGCTTTCCTCAATGGACCCGTGGACCGGCAGACGGTCGCGCCGGATCGCGTCGCGCCGCCGGCCTCGCCCTACATCCTTCAGGCCGGGGCCGTGATCCCGGCCGCGCTCATCACCGGCATCCGTTCCGACCTTCCGGGCCAGATCACCGCGCAGGTGACGGAGAACGTCTATGACAGTCCCACCGGCTCGCTGCTACTGATCCCGCAGGGCACCCGCATCATCGGCCAGTATGATGACGGCGTTACCTTCGGCCAGCGCCGCGTGTTGCTGGTCTGGAACCGCCTGATCCTGCCGGGCGGCCGCTCTATCGTTCTGGAGCGGCTGCCGGGCGCGGACGCATCGGGCTATGCCGGGCTTGAGGATGGTGTCGATTATCACTTGTGGGATCTGATGAAGGCCGCAGGGCTGTCCACGCTGCTCGCGGTCGGCTCGGAGCTGGCGACCAGCGACGAGGACCGGCTGATCCGCGCCATCCGCGACGGCGCGCAGGATACCGCCAATCAGGCCGGCCAGCAGATCGTCCAGCGCCAGTTGCAGGTCGTGCCCACGCTCACCATCCGCCCCGGCTTCCCGGTCAGGATCATCGTCACCCGCGACCTTGTATTCGAGCCGGCAGGAGGTTGACCATGGCCAAGCTGAAACTCGGCCCGCTGCCCGACGACAAGCCCGTGAAGGTGACGGTGGAGCTTCCTGCTCCGCTTCACCGCGATCTGATCGACTATGCCGAGGTTCTGGCCCGCGAGAGCGGCCAGCCTGTCACCGATCCCATGAAGCTGATCGTGCCGATGCTTGATCGGTTCATGGCCACGGATCGGGGGTTCGCCAAGGCCCGGCGAGCCGCAAGTTAAGTCCCATCCCGGCAGGGGTGCCGCCAGCGCATCAACGCAAATGCGGCACGCTACAGGTCGCCGGTTGCCCTCCATGGTTCGCTTAATTCCGGGGCGTTGAGCGCCCCGGAATCCACCAGAACCAAGGAGGATTCCATGTGCGCAGAGCGCCGCCGCGCCCGCAAGGGGCGACCGCGACAGTCGATCCCCGCGCCACTTCCCGACGATCTTTTCGACTACGCTGACGATCCCACGCCGGACGGCCGGACGCGAGCCGGCAACACGCCGCTTCTAGGCCCGGACGGACAAAGGATGCGCGTCACCGACGATTGGCCGGAGGATATTCCCGTCACCGAGGCCGAGATCGACGTGTTCGAGCGTTGGTTCGGCGATGTGTTCGACGAACTCCTGAACCCGAAAAAGCCGGATGATGGCTTGCAATTCCTATCACATACTGATAGGAAAAAGATGTGAGCGGGCATCGTGATCCGGGCCTCGACACGCTTCTGGACCTTGATGGACAGATGCTTTTTGTCGATCCCGAGGGCGGCTATTGGGTGAAGTTCGTCGTCACCCGCGTTCCGGCATCGCCGGAAAAGCCGCATGGCCTCGATTACTCGCTCACGCTTCACGGGCCTTCGGGCGAACGGCTGGTTGGCTTCGATAATGCCCATCCGGTCGGCCGAGGCAGACGCGGCGAGCCGATGGACCATCGGCACCGCTTCCAGACCGTGAAGCCCTATGCCTACGAGGACGCGGCCACGCTGCTGGCCGATTTCTGGCAGGCGGTGGACGCGGTGTTGAAGGAGCGAGGTGCCCTATGACCACATTGAAAGTCGGGATTGCCGACTATGAAGAAATGAAGGCCCGCACCATGCGGATCGCGCGCGGTGAGGAAAAGCCCGCGCCCGGCGATCCGAAGGTGTGGTTCACCTCGACCGAATCCTTCGCCAAGGTGCTGTCGGCAGGGAACCGCGAGTTGCTTCGCGTCATCGCCGAGAAAGCCCCGGCATCGCTGGAAGAATTGGCGGAAATCACCGGCCGGGCCGGTTCCAATCTGTCACGCACCCTCAAAACGATGGAGAGCTACGGCCTTGTGCGGCTTGAGCCGGGGCATGGGCGCAAGCTTGCGCCCAAGGTGGTCCATGATCGGGTGGAGCTGGCGTTGCCCCTGATCGACCGCCCCAAGGCGAAGAAGGCTATGGGAGACCGGCCATGAATATGCACAGCCCAACCGTTACCGCCCGCGCCGCCCTCTACCTGCGCGTCTCGACTGCCCGGCAGGCCGAGCATGACATTTCCATTCCCGATCAGAAGCGGCAGGGCGAAGCCTATTGCGAGCAACGCGGCTATCAGCTCGTTGAGACTTATGTTGAACCGGGCGCGACGGCCACCAATGACAAGCGCCCCGAGTTCCAGCGCATGATCGAGGCGGGCACGTCCAAGCCCGCGCCCTTCGATATTGTTGTGGTCCATTCGTTCAGCCGGTTCTTCCGCGATCACTTCGAGATGGAGTTCTACGTCAGGAAGCTGGCGAAGAACGGCGTCAAGCTGGTGTCCATCACGCAGGAGATGGGCGACGATCCGATGCACCAGATGATGCGGCAGATCATGGCGCTGTTCGACGAATATCAGTCGAAGGAAAACGCCAAGCACGTCCTGCGCGCCATGAACGAGAACGCCCGGCAAGGCTTCTGGAACGGCGCACGGCCACCCATCGGCTATCGCATCGTCGCGGCCGAGCAGCGCGGATCAAAGACCAAGAAGAAGCTGGAGATCGACCCGCTGCACGCCGACACCGTGCGGCTGATCTATCGCCTGTTCCTTGAAGGTGATGGCACGTCCGGGGCAATGGGCGTCAAGGCCATCGCCACCTATCTCAACGAGCGCCGTTTCTTCACCCGCGACGGCGGGCGTTGGGGACTGGCGCAAATCCACGCCATCCTGACCCGCACCACCTATATCGGCGAGCACAGGTTCAACACGCGCTCGCACAAGGACCGGGAGAAGAAGCCGGAGAGCGAAGTCGCCATCATGGCGGTGCCGCCCCTGATCGAGCGCGAGGTTTACGATGCGGTGCAAGCCCGCCTGAAATCCCGCAACCCCATGGTGACGCCGGCCCGCGTCTCCAGCGGCCCGACGCTGCTCACCGGCATCTGCTTCTGCGCCAAATGCGGGGGCGCGATGACGCTTCGCACCGGCCAAGGCAGCACGGGCGCGACCTACCGATATTACACCTGCTCGACCAAGGCACGGCAGGGCAAGACCGGCTGCAAAGGCCGCACGATCCCGATGGACAAGCTCGACCACCTTGTCGCCGATCATATCGGGGATCGGCTGCTCCAGCCCAAGCGGCTGGAAACCATCCTCGCCAGCGTCATCGACCGCAGGCAGGAGCGCACCGAGCGCCGCCGAGAGCATCTGGCCGAGCTTCACAGGCGAATCACGGAAACAGACCAACGGCTCGGCCGGCTC
Organism: Paracoccus sediminis; assembly: GCF_900188295.1. Taxonomy (GTDB): domain Bacteria; phylum Pseudomonadota; class Alphaproteobacteria; order Rhodobacterales; family Rhodobacteraceae; genus Paracoccus; species Paracoccus sediminis. The sequence goes on along the minus strand of NZ_FZNM01000009.1, from coordinate 117,649 downwards.
TTTGACGCCATCGAAGCCGGCATGGTCGATAAGGACGACGCCATGGCGAAAGAGCGCATGGCGAGCCTCAAGGCGATGCGGGATCAAGCCGCCGCCGACGCGGAGCGCACGCAGCTTGCTCTCGACAGTTCAGGTAATCAGGGCGTCACCCATGACATGCTCAAGGGATTCGCCCGCAAGGCTCGCGAACGCATACGCCTCGACGATGGCGGCTATCGCCGCGACCACCTGCGCGCGCTTGCGCAGCGCGTCGAGGTTGCCGACGACGAGGTTCGCATCATGGGATCGAAGTTGGAATTGCTACGAACGCTGGTCGCCGCTTCTAGCGTAGAAACGGCGGCGTTCGGCGTTCAGAGTTCTGTTCTGAAATGGCGCACCCATCAGGATTCGAACCTGAGGCCTCCACCTTCGGAGGGTGGCGCTCTATCCAGCTGAGCTATGGGTGCCTACTGCTTACGCAGTGCTTACGCGGTTTTCGAGCGAGTGTTAACCCCAAAAATCGAAGCCCGCAAGTTACTGTTTTACTTCTACTTTTTTACTCACTCGTTCACATTGCCGGACTTGACATCCGCCTTCGGAGGGCAGCGCTCTATCCAGCTGAGCTACGGGTGCCTGGCGCCGTGAATAACCGCAGCGGTGGCCCGGCGCAACGACGAAAACGATGGGCGCGCGGTCAGCCTGCGCAGATTTGCTGCAAGGCCAGCCATTGTTCGTCCGTCAGCAAGGGGCGGGCAGGGGGCGCGTCGCGAAATGGATCGCCTTCGACCAGCGGCAGAACCGTCTGGCCGGTGGGGTCGATGGACCGGGCATAGGGTTCGGCGGGAATCTTGGTCTCGGCAAGGGCTGCCAGAAAGGTGGCGTCGTCGGGGCGCTGCGGCGGGCTGCCCAAGATGGTCTGTGAAAATCCCGCCATGTATTCCGGGGGCAGATGGCCCAGCGTCATCAGCCGCAGCGACGCCAGAAGGCCCGCGTGATCCATCGCCGCCTGACGCAGCGCGGCATCCCCAACGCCCAGCCGGGCGGCGATCAGGTGGGCCGCCGCGACCTCGGGACCGGGGGCGGTTTGCAGCAGGTCGCTGCCGATGACGTACAGGTCGCCGGGCAGGCGCCGCGCGCCGCCCAAGGGTCCGGGGACCACGACAATGCTGCCCGTGGGTCCGACCAGCTGCGGGGCCAGCCAGTCCAGAACGGCCTGCCCGGATTCGCGCGCGCAGACCGCTCCGCTTTCCTTTTCCAGATCGGCCAGAATCGCCATGCCGATGCCGCGCGCCTGTGCCGGGGGGGCGATGCGCGCGGCATGGGCGATCAGCGCGCCGGGCAGCCAGAAGAACAGCCAGCCGAACACGACAAGGATCGCCAGGACGACAATCGCGCTGCGCAGCCGGCCGGTATGGCTGCGGTGGATGGCGACCGCCCCCTGCACCCGCGCGATCGCCTGGATCATCAGCGGATCGTCGATCTGGACCGTTTCATCCGCCCCCTCGGCGCTGGGGGCATAGATCGCGGGAATCATGCCGGGATTCATCTGGATGACCGCGGGCAGGGACCAGTGCGACAGGGGCGTGTCGGTCTTTGGATCGGACAAGACCAGGGTCGCATCCCCCAAAGACACGATGACCTCGCGCAGCGGGGCGTCGGGGGCAGCACGCCACGAACCCTGGGCTTCAAGCCGTTGAAAATTCGTCAGCGCGGTCATTCGTATCTGGTCAACTGTCTATCAGCCGACCATAGCGCCCGCCGGTGTCAGGTCAATCGTGCCGCTTCGGTCCATGATGTCACGACGCGCCTTCGGGAACCCGCATCCCCTTGTCGCGCGCCAGCACCCGCATCCGGTCCTGCAATTTCTCGAATGCCCGCACCTCGATCTGCCGGATACGTTCGCGCGAAACGTCATATCGTGCCGACAGGTCTTCCAGCGTCAGGGGGTCGTCGCGCAGGCGCCGTTCGATCAGGATGTCCTTTTCACGGTCGTTCAGGATGTCCATGGCCTGCATCAGCATCTGGCGGCGGGTGTCCAGTTCCTCGGTTTCCGCGAAAGCCTCGGCCTGATTGGCGTCCTCGTCCTCCAGCCAGTCCTGCCATTGGGAACTCGAATCGCCCTCGGCCGAGCCGACGGTGGCGTTCAGCGACGCGTCCCCGCCCGACAGGCGGCGGTTCATGTCGATGACTTCCTGTTCGGTCACGTTCAGGTCATTGGCGATCTGTGCGACGTTTTCGGGGCGGAGATCGCCTTCCTCAAGCGCGCCAATGCGGGATTTGGCCTTGCGCAGGTTGAAGAACAGCTTTTTCTGCGCGCTTGTGGTGCCCATCTTGACCAGCGACCAGGACCGCAGGATGTATTCCTGGATCGAGGCGCGGATCCACCACATCGCATAGGTCGCCAGCCGGAAGCCCCGTTCGGGATCGAACCGTTTGACCGCCTGCATCAGGCCGACGTTCGCCTCGGAAATCACCTCGGCCTGGGGCAGGCCATAGCCGCGATAGCCCATCGCGATCTTGGCGGCCAAGCGCAGGTGGGACGTGACCAGCTTGTGCGCGGCCTCGCTGTCCTGATGGTCGGCCCAGGCCTTGGCCAGCATGTATTCCTCTTCCGGCTGCAACAGGGGAAACTTGCGGATTTCCTGCAAATAGCGGTTCAGGCCCTGTTCCGGGCTGGGGGCGGGAAGATTTCCGTAACTTGCCATGATGCTGGCCTTTCGCATGTGATCGGGGAACGCCGCCTGTCTGCGCGGGGTTCCGAAGCATCGGCCTGTCCCGATTCCGCACCGGTTCTAGCAGCGTTTCGCCCGGAAATCGTGAAGCGGGTCTTCACCTTCCCGTCAAATGGCCCGCAAGATGTCAAGCAGACCCTGCATGTCGTCTGGGATCGGGCTGTCAAACGACAGGGCGCGCCCCGTCACGGGATGGTCGAAACCCAGATGGGCCGCGTGCAGCGCCTGCCGTGGGAAGGCCGAAGCCGCCGCAGCCGCCGCGCCAAGCGACCTGACCGAGGCCCGGCGCGCCCCACCATAGACCGGATCGCCGATCAGTCCCAGGCCCGCATGGGCCATGTGGACCCGGATCTGATGCGTCCGCCCGGTTTCCAGGCGGCATTCGACCAGCATGGCGGACGGCGGCTTGCCAAAGGATTCCAGCATCCGCGCCCGCGTCACCGCATGGCGACCCTTGTCGAAATACACGGCCTGCCGCTGCCGGTCCGTGGCGTGCCGCGTCAGCCGGGACGTGATCTTCAGCACAGCGCCATCCTCGAAGCTGATGCCGGGCGTGCCGCGCAGGCGGGGATCGGCCCCGTCGATCACGCCATGAGCCAACGCCAGATAGCGCCGCTGGGCGGTATGCGCCTCGAACTGGGCGGCAAGACCGTGATGGGCGCGGTCGGATTTGGCCACGACCAGCAGGCCGGACGTGTCCTTGTCGATCCGATGGACGATGCCGGGGCGCCTTTCGCCGCCGATGCCCGACAGCGTGTCGCCGCAATGGGCCAGCAGGGCATTGACCAGCGTGCCGTTCGGCGATCCGGGGGCGGGGTGGACGACCATGCCCGCAGGCTTGTCGATGACGATCAGATCGTCGTCCTCGTGGGCGATGGCCAGGGGGATCGACTCGGGGCGGGTCTCGACGGGTTGGGCTTGCGGGATGGCGATATGGTAATCCTGACCCGCCGCCACGCGGGCCTTGCCGTCGCGGACCACGCCGCCTGGTCCGCTGACCGCGCCCTCGGCGATCAGCCGGGCCAGGCGCGACCGCGACAGGGACGCATCCTCTGGCACCGCCAGCGCAAGCGCCTTATCAAGCCGGTCGGGCGGATTGGCCGGAATGGTGACAACAAGGTTCGACATGGGCACGGATGATAGCGACTGGAAGACGGCGGCGAAAGCGGTGCCCGAACTGCGGCTGCTTCGCTGGCTGGTGACGGGGCTGGCCCTGGTCATGGGCCTTGGCATGATCGCCATTGTGGCGCTGTTGTGGATCCGGCTGGGCCAGCCGGTGCTGCCGGACCTGCCCGACGCGATCGCGCTGCCCGGCAATGCCAGCCCCGATGCCGTGACCTTTGCCCGGAACTGGATCGTGGTCGTCACCGACGCGGGCGAGGTGCTGCTGTACGACCGGTCCGGCGCGCTGCGGGACCGGGTTCAGCCCTGACGTCCGGCCTGCATCGAATCCAGCCGCGCCTTCAATTCGGCGTTCTCGGTCCGCGCCTTGATCGCCATTTCGCGCACGGCCTCGAATTCTTCTCGGGTCACGAAGTCGCGATCAGCAAGCCAGCGGTCGATCCAACCCTTCATGGCGGTTTCGGCCTCGGACTTGGCGCCGTGGGCCACGCCCATGGCATTGGTCATCAGCTTCGAGATGTCGTCAAAGAACTTGTTTTGCGTGGTCATTTGGCCTTTGCCCCCGATAGGTCGTCGCGTTCCTATATGGGCCGGGATGCGGCGGGGTTCAATGCGGGGGACGCCGCGATGGCGTATCGGCGATCCGGCACGCCCGCATTGACACCGGGCGCCCACAGACTAGCGTGCGCCGCGAAAACCGCCCCGAGGCTCCATGATCCCCTTTCCGCAAATCGCCCCCGAAATCTTCACCATCAATCTGGGCGGGCTGTCGCTGTCGCTGCGATGGTATGCGCTGGCCTATCTGGCGGGGCTGCTGATCGGGTGGCGGATCATTGTCGCCATGATGCGGCACGACAGGCTGTGGGGTGACAGGGCGCCGATGCCGGGCGACCGGGTGGACGACCTGCTGACCTGGGTCATCCTGGGGGTGATCCTGGGCGGGCGCCTGGGGTTCGTGCTGTTCTACGAACCGGCCTTCTACCTGGCCAACCCGGCCGAGATCGTCAAGGTCTGGCAGGGCGGGATGAGCTTTCATGGCGGGTTCGCCGGTGTGATCGTGGCGACGTGGCTGTTCTGCCGCGCGAACGGAATCCCCGCGCTGCGTCTGGCCGATGCCATGGCCGTGGTCGCCCCCATCGGGCTGTTCTTCGGTCGCATCGCCAATTTCATCAATGCGGAACTGTGGGGCCGTCCGACCGACCTGCCCTGGGGCGTCATTTTTCCCGGCGAGGCCGCGCAGGCCTGCCCCGGCGTGGTCGGCGCCTGCGCCCGCCATCCCAGCCAGCTTTACGAGGCGGGACTGGAAGGGCTGTTGCTGGGCCTGATCCTGCTGGCCCTGGTGCGCGCGGGCGGACTGCGCCGTCCGGGGCTGGCCTTCGGCGTATTCCTGGCGGGATACGGTGTGGCGCGGATGTTCGTGGAACTGTTCCGCGTGGCAGACATGCAGTTCATCACCCCCGACAATCCGTTGGGCCATGTGGTTGGCGGACCGGTCGTCGGTTTGACCATGGGGCAGGTGCTGTCGCTGCCGATGGTGCTGATCGGGCTGGTCCTGATGCTGCGCGCCCTGCGACGCCCCAGGATCGCCGGAACCGCATGACCCCGCTGGCCGCGATCATCGCGCAGCGCATCCGGGCGACGGGTCCGATCACGCTGGCCGACTATATGGAGATCTGCCTGCTGCATCCGCGCCATGGATACTATGCCACGCGCGATCCCTTTGGCGCGGGCGGCGATTTCACGACCGCGCCCGAAATACACCAGATGTTCGGGGAATTGTGCGGATTGGCGTTGGCCCAGGCGTGGATCGACCAGGGGCGCCCCGCGCCGTTCACCCTGGCCGAGGCCGGGCCGGGGCGCGGGACGATGATGGCCGACATGCTGCGCGCCATCCGGGTGGTGCCCGGCATGGCCAACGCCGCCCAGGTGGCGCTGATCGAGGCGTCGCCGCATCTGCGGCAGATCCAGCGGGACCGGCTGGGTCCGGTCAACCATCTCGATCATGTCGGGGACATGCCGGACAAGCCGCTGTTTTTGATGGCGAACGAATTTTTCGATGCCCTGCCGATCCGTCAGTATCAGCGCGTCGAGGGCGGCTGGGCCGAACGCGTGGTCGGCCTGTCCGACGGCGGCCTGCGCCTCGGCCTTGGACCCGCGGTGCAGCTTTCCCGCGATGGCAGGCCGGGCGACGTGGTCGAGGACTGTCCCGCCGCCCCGGCCATGGTCGAGGCGATCGCCCGCCGCATCGCCGCCCGTGGCGGGGCGGCGATCCTGATCGACTATGGCGGTTGGAACGGCTTGGGCGATACCTTCCAGGCCGTGCGCAACCACGCCCCCGAAAACCCGCTGGACCATCCGGGCGAGGCGGATCTGACCGCCCATGTCGATTTCGCACCCCTGGCCGCCGCCGCGATCCGCGCGGGTGCCGTGGCCGCACGCCTTGTCTGCCAGGGCGACTGGCTTGTGTCGCTGGGCGCGGCGCAGCGTGCCGAACGGCTGGCCGCAGCGGGGGACGCGGGCGCCGTGGCGGCGCTTCGGCGCTTGACCCACCCGGACGAAATGGGTCACTTGTTCAAGGCGATTGCCATCTGGCCGAAAGGGGCGCCCCCGGTGCCCGGATTTGATGCGCTGAGGCTTCATGCAGACCACGCTTGAGATCCTGTCCCACCCCCTGCTGCGCGACGTGAGGCATGGGTTCTTCACCCGCAAGGGCGGCGCTTCCTCGGGCCTGTTTTCGGGACTGAACTGCGGTCGCCGGTCCACCGACCAAAGCGAGATGGTGATCCTGAACCGCGCCCGCGTCGCCACGGCCATGGGCATTTCCGCCGATGCGCTGGCCACCGTGAAGCAGGTCCATTCGGCCAGGGTGGTCACGCTGGCCGATGGCGACGCCATTGCTGCGGTGGCGGATACCGAAGCCGACGGCATCGTCACCGCGCGCCGTGGGGTGGCGCTTGCCGTTCTGACGGCCGATTGCCAGCCGATCTTGCTGGCCGACCCCGAGGCAGGCGTGATCGGTGCCTGCCATGCCGGTTGGCGCGGGGCCCTGGACGGCATCATCGAAGCGACCGTCGATGCCATGCGCGCGCTTGGCGCCAGCCGGATCCGTGCGGTCATCGGCCCGACGATCAGTCAGCGCGCCTATGAGGTCGGCCCGGACTTCATGGACCGCTTCCTGGCCGTGGATCCCGGCCACCAACGCTTTTTCGGCGGCGGGCCGAACGGCCGCCCGCTGTTCGACTTGCCGTCATTCGGCCTGGCGCGGCTGCGTGATGCCGGCGTGGATGCCGAATGGTCCGGTCATTGCACCTATTCCGACCCCGACAAGTTCTTCAGCTATCGCCGCGCCACGCACGAGGGCGAGGCCGATTACGGCAGGCTCATTTCCGCGATCATGCTTTGATCCGTGCAGGCCTGCCTTGTGCGCTGCCGGGAATGCGCATCGGTCTGCTGGGCGGTTCCTTTGATCCCGCGCACGAAGGCCATGTGAACATCAGCCGCGCCGCGATGCGGCGGTTCCGGCTGGATCGTGTCTGGTGGCTGGTATCGCCCGGCAACCCGTTGAAGGCGCGGGGTCCGGCGCCCGTGGCCGACCGCATCGCCCATGCGCGCCAGATGCTGGCGGATCCGCATATGGTCGCGACCGATATCGAAACGCGCCTTGGCACGCGGATGACGGCCGACACCATCGCGGGATTGCTGGGAATCTTTCCGGGGGTGCGTTTCGTCTGGCTGATGGGATCGGACAACCTGGTGCAATTCCACCGCTGGGACCGGTGGAGGGATATCGCCGCATCCCTTCCCATCGGCGTGCTGGCCCGTCCCGGATCGCAGACGGCGGCGCGCCATTCGGTCGCCGGGCGGGCCATGGCGCGGGCACGGCTGCCGTTGTCGCGGGCCGGGACGCTGGCCACGCGCGAACCGCCCGCCTGGGTGCTGGTGAACCTGCCGATGTCGCCCCAGTCCTCGACCGCGCTGCGGCAGTCCCTGGGGGCGGGATGATGCGGCGGCGCAGCTTGCTGGGGGGACTTGCGGCGCTGCCGATGGCGCCTGCCTGGGGCCGTCCGCCGGCCCGGCCCGATTTTCCGGCGGGACCGGTCGTCGCCTCTGCCCGTCTGCCGGGGATCGTCTCCTATGCCCGGCTGGACGGCCCCGGCGATGGGTTGGGCGATGCCGCGCTGGCGATGGCTCCGATGATCCCCGCAAGCACGCTCAAGACGGTGACGGCGCTTTATGCCTTGGCGATGCTGGGCCGCGCCCGGACGTTTGCCACGCGCGTGATCCGGTCCGGTGACATGCTGGTTCTGGCGGGGGGCGGCGATCCGGTGCTGACAACGGACGATCTGGCACGACTGGCCGCCGATCTTGCCGCCACGGGCCTGTCCACGCCCGCGCGGTTCGGGGTCTGGGGCGGCGCGCTGCCCCGCATCCCCGAAATCGCGCCGGATCAGGCCGATCACCTGGCCTATAATCCGGCGCTGTCGGGCATGATCCTGAATTTCAACCGCGTCCATCTGGGCTGGCGTCAGGGCGGCGCACAGATGTCGGTCGAGGCGCGGGCGGCCGACCATTCCCCGCGCGCCTATACCATCACCGCGGCCCCTGCCGATCAGGCCGATCCGTTCGACTGGCAGGATCGCGCTGCGGGCGAAGGCTGGACCGTCGCCCGCACCGCCACCGCCCGCCCCGGCAGCCGCTGGCTGCCCGTCCGCAAGCCCGAATTGTATGCGGGCGACGTGTTCCAGACCCTGTGCCGCGCTAAGGGCCTGGTTCTGCCTGCGCCCCAGGTCATCGACGACCTGCCGCCGGGCCAAGTGGTGGCCAGCCATTCCAGCCCTTCGCTGGACGAGATCCTGCGCGGAATGCTGTTTTTCTCGACCAACCTGACGGCCGAGGCGGTGGGCCTGCACGCCAGCGGCGCGGCAGACCCGGCGGCTTCGGCCCGCGCGATGCAGGCCTGGCTGGGGGCGCAGGGGCAGGGCCAGGATTTCACGCTGTCCGACCATTCGGGCCTGTCGTTCGACAACCGGGTCACGGCGCAGGGGATGGTGAGGCTGCTGGCGGGGCCGGGTGTGGCGGCGGGGTTGCCGGATCTGCTGAAACTGAACCCCCTGGACGACGATAAGGACCAGCGTGCCGCGCAATCGGCGCCGATCCGGGCCAAGACCGGGACGTTGAATTTCGTGTCGAATCTTGCGGGCTATCTGCGCCGCCCGGACGGCACGCAATCGGCCTTTGCGATCCTGTGCAGCGACGTGCCGCGGCAGAAAGCGACGGCGGGACAGGACTTGCCAGCGGGCGTCCTGTCCTGGACGCGTCAGGCCAAGCAATTGCAGCGCGACATGCTGGCCATCTGGTCCTGACCTACAGTATCCGGTGGCGGACCTGGGCCGACAGTTCGATCGCGGCGGCGTGCAGGCGGGTGATGGTCAGCTGGTGCCGGATCTCGGCCAGCATCGCGACTTCGCCTTCATACAGGCGTCCGTCGGCCGCGCCCACGTCGCAGGCCAGGGCATAGGCGGTTTCGTACAGTTTTTCGGGCAGGGCGTCGCGGATCAGGCCGAACAAGGCGTCCAGGCCCTCCTCCTCCTCGAACAGCGTGATGACGGTCTGGCTGACCGCACGGATCCGGTCGGCATCATAGTCAGCAAAGACCGGATAATGGTCCACGCTGCGCTGGATCGCCACCAGTTCCGATGTGCGATAGGTCTGGTCCGACGCCGACACCGCGACCATCACTGCCACCAAGGCATCGCAGGGCGAGAACGAGGGCAGTTCGATGGTCATGGCATGTCCTTTGACAAGCGGGTTCCGGCGCAAATTATTGACGATACAGCCTGCTTTCAATAAGGCGTCAAGGTCTTGGATACAGGAGAAGACGCGATGACCACCCTGCGCGACGCCGCGATGCAATCGAAGGCCTGGCCGTTCGAGGAGGCGCGCCGGGTGCTCAAACGCTATGAAAAGCGCGATCCCGACAAGGGTTACGTCCTGTTCGAAACCGGGTACGGCCCATCCGGCCTGCCCCATATCGGCACCTTCGGAGAGGTCGCGCGCACCACGATGATCCGCCGCGCGTTCCAGATGATTTCCGACATTCCGACGCGGCTTTTCTGTTTTTCCGACGACATGGACGGAATGCGCAAGGTGCCGGAAAACGTCCCGCAACAGGACATGCTGCGCGGGCATTTGCAGGAACCGCTGACGGCCGTGCCCGATCCGTTCGGCGAATACGACAGCTTCGGCGCCCATAACAACGCCATGCTGCGCCGGTTCCTGGACACCTTCGGATTCGACTATGAATTCATCAGCGCGACCGAATTCTACAAATCCGGCCGGTTCGATCCCACCCTGCTGCTGGCCGCTGAACGCTATGACGCGATCATGGGGGTCATGCTGGCCAGCCTCCGCGAGGAGCGCCAGCAGACCTATTCCTGCTTCCTGCCGATCAGCCCCAAGACCGGCAAGGTGCTGTATGTGCCGATCAAGCACGTCGATGCCAAGAACGGCACGATCACCTTTGATGACGAAGATGGTCGGGAACTGACCCTGCCGGTCACGGGGGGCCAGGTGAAGCTGCAATGGAAGCCCGACTTCGGCGCGCGCTGGGCCGCGCTGGATGTCGATTTCGAGATGTATGGAAAGGATCATTCCACCAACACGCCGATCTATGACGGCATCTGCGAAATCCTGGGGGGGCGCAAGCCCGAGCATTTCACCTATGAACTGTTTCTGGACCAGCATGGTCAGAAGATCAGCAAGTCCAAGGGCAACGGTCTGTCCATCGACGAATGGCTGACCTATGCGGCGACTGAAAGCCTGTCCTATTTCATGTATCAAAAGCCCAAGACCGCCAAGCGGATGCATTTCGATGTGATCCCCAAGGCGGTGGACGAATATCACCAGCAGTTGCGCGCCTATGCCGATCAGACGCCGGAACAGCAACTGGCGAACCCCGTCTGGCACATCCATGGCGGCGAGGTGCCCGCCTCCGACATGGTGGTGCCGTTCCAGATGCTGCTGAATCTGGCGTCCGTCGCCGGGGCCAAGGACAAGGACGGGCTGTGGGGCTTCATCCGCCGTTATGCGCCCGAGGCATCCCCCGAGACGCATCCGGGCCTGGACCATGCGGCAGGCTTTGCGGTGCGCTACTTTGCGGATTTCGTGGCCCCCACGCGAACCTTCCGCCAGCCGTCCGAGGTGGAACGCCGCGCGATGGAGGATCTGGCCGCCCGCCTGGCCGACTGGGACCAGTCGGCCGACCCCGAAACCTTGCAGTCCATGGTCTTTGCCATCGGCAAGGACCACGGGTTCGAACCGCTCAGGGATTGGTTCAGCGCGCTGTATCAGGTGCTGCTCGGCGCCGATCAGGGGCCGCGATTCGGCGGGTTCATCGCGCTGTATGGCATCGACGAGACGCGGGCACTGATCGAGCGGGCCTTGGCGGGCGAACTGGCCGAGGCTTAAAGCCGCCGCCGCGCCCGCAGCGCGGCGCTGATCGTGCCGTCGTCAAGGTAATCCAGTTCCCCGCCGACCGGCACGCCCTGGGCAAGGCCCGTGACGGTCGCGCCTGAATCGGCCAGGGCGTCGGCGATGTAATGCGCCGTGGTCTGGCCATCGACGGTGGCATTCAAGGCCAGGATGACTTCGCGGATTCGCTCGCGCTCCACCCGGTCGATCAGGGCCGGGATGCCCAGGTCGTCGGGACCGACCTCGTCCAGGGCGGACAGGGTGCCGCCCAGGACGTGATAGCGCCCGCCGAAGGCGCGGCCGCGTTCCATCGCCCACAGATCGGCCACGTCCTGAACGACGCAGATCTCGCCGGTTGCGCGGGCCGGATCGGCGCATATCGCGCATTCGTCGCGGTCGGTGACGTTGCCGCAGGTCACGCATTCGCGGGAATTCACCGCCACACGGTCCAGCAACCCCGCCAGTTGCGACATCTGCCCGGTCCGCTTGCGGATCAGGTGCAGCACGATGCGCCGGGCGGACCGGGGGCCAAGCCCCGGCAGCCGCGCCATCAACCCCACAAGCGCCTGGATGTCGTCGCTGCCGTCGGCCATGGATCAGAACGGCAGCTTCATGTCGGCGGGCAGGCCCATGCCTTCGGTGATGCGGGCCATTTCCGATTGCATCCGGTCCTGCGCCTTGCGCTGCGCATCCTTGATCGCGGCCAGAATCAGATCCTCGACCACCTCTTTTTCCGACGGCACGAAGATCGACGGGTCGATGTCAAGCGCCGTCAATTCGCCCTTGGCGGTGCAGGTGGCCCGGACAAGCCCCGCGCCGGATTCGCCGGTCACGGTGATGGCGTCCAGGTCGGCCTGCACCTGCTGCATCCGGTCCTGCATGTCCTTTGCGGCCTTCATCATCCTGGCCATGTCGCCGATGTTGCCCAGACCTTTTATCATCGCCTATTCCTCGTCTTCGAAGGGATCCCATTCCTCGACCTCGGCCACGGGGCCTTGGGTCGTCTCGTGCGGGTTGGCCGCGCCCTCGGCGGCCTCGATCGTTTCGCTCATCACGGGGTCGTGGCGGACCCGCCGCAGCGTGGCGCCCGGAAACGCCGCCAACACCTGTTGCACGATGGGCAATTGCATGGCGCGGTCTTCCCGGTCGCGCTGCTGTGCGGCCTGCTGCTGGGCAATGGTCGCCGCGCCGCCGTCGTTCGTGACGGTGACGGCCCAGCGTTGTCCGCCGGTCCAGCCGCGCAACCGTTCGGCCAGCCGCTGCGCCAGATCGCGGGGGGCATTGCCCTGGGGCTGGAACTCGATCCGGCCGGGGCTGTAGCGGACCAGCCCGACATGCCTTTCAACCTGCATCAGCAGCAGCATGTCGCCCATCCGCCGGATCAGTTCCAGAACCGAAGGGAAATCCGGCCAGGCGGCAAAGGCATCGGGGCTGACCGCCAACGCCGTCGCGGCCCCGGACCCTTGCGCGATCACGGGGGCGGGACGCATGGCGCGCGGGGCCTGCGCCGGGACGGCAGGCGCAGCGGAACGCGCGAAATCGCCCGCCGCCTGGGCCTGCTGGACGCGGCGGATCAACTGTTCGGGGTCGGGCAGGTCGGCCACATGGGTCAGGCGGATCACCGCCATCTCGGCGGCCATCATGGCATTCGGGGCGGCGGACACCTCCTCCAACGCCTTCAGAAGCATCTGCCACAGGCGCGTCAGCACGCGCATCGCCAGCCGGTCGGCCAGATCCCGGCCCCGCACCCGTTCGTCGGGGGCGATCGTCGGATCGTCGCCCGCATCCGGCGTGATCTTCACGACCGAGATCCAGTGCGTCATTTCCGCCAGGTCGCGCAGCACGGCCACCGGATCGGCGCCATCGGCATATTGCGATTGCAGTTCGGTCAGGGCGGATGCCGCGTCGCCGCGCAGGATCATCTCGAACAGGTCGAGGACGCGGCCACGGTCGGCCAGGCCCAGCATCGCGCGGACCTGTTCGGCGGTCGTTTCGCCCGCGCCATGGCTGATCGCCTGGTCCAGCAGGCTGGTCGCGTCGCGGGCCGATCCTTCGGCCGCGCGGGTAATCAACGCCAAGGCATCGTCGGTAATGCCCGCGCCCTCGGCCGCGGCGATGCGGCGCAAAAGGGCGATCATCACCTCGGGCTCGATGCGGCGCAGGTCGAACCGCTGGCAGCGCGACAGCACCGTCACCGGCACCTTGCGGATTTCGGTGGTGGCAAAGATGAACTTCACATGCGGGGGGGGTTCTTCCAGCGTCTTCAGCAGCGCGTTGAAGGCGCTGGTGGACAGCATGTGCACTTCGTCGATGATATAGATCTTGTAGCGCGCCGAGGCTGCCCGGTAATGCACGCTTTCGATGATCTCGCGGATGTCGCCGACACCGGTGCGGCTGGCGGCGTCCATTTCCAGCACGTCGACGTGGCGGCCCTGGCTGATCGCCACGCAATGTTCGCACACCCCGCAGGGTTCGGTGGTGGGACCGCCGTGGCCGTCGGGGCCGACGCAGTTCATGCCCTTGGCGATGATGCGCGCCGTGGTGGTTTTTCCAGTGCCGCGAATGCCGGTCATCACGAAGGCCTGCGCGATGCGGTCGGCGGCAAAGGCGTTCTTCAGGGTGCGCACCATCGCATCCTGACCCACAAGATCGGCAAAGGTTTCCGGCCGGTATTTCCGGGCCAGAACCTGATAGGTCTTTGCCGAAGGGCTTGGGGGGGCGTCGTCGGGCATCATCGGGTCCGTCAGGGGATCGGGCCGAACCTAGTCGCTGCGACGGGGGGCGGCAAGGGCCGGGGCCTATTCGGCGGGCGTGGCCATGGGACCGCGATGCAGGACGCGAAATTTCTGCCAGGCCTCGTTCAGGCGGCGGGTGCGCGCCTCGGCCAGGCGCACGGCCTCGGGCGGCAGGCCTCGGGCGATGGCGCGGTCGGGGTGGGCGTCCAGGATCAGGGCGCGGAACCGCTTGCGCGCCTCGGGCAGGGGGGTGTCCAGGGGGATGCCCAGCACGTCGCAGGGCGGACAGCCCGCCGGATGATCGTGGCGCAGGCGGATCGCCACGACGCGGTCGGCGGGCAGGCCGAAGATGCGCCCCACCTCGTCGATAAACAGGATTTCGTTTTCGTGCATGTCGCCATCGGCCACGGCGATGATGCACAATCCCTCGATCACGTCGGCCAGAACCGGGTCGCCCGGCTGGAACATTGCGGCGATGCGGCGCGCCCAGGCGTCGAAACCGGCCACGTCCTGACGGGCCAGGTCAAAGACACGGGCCGCGTTCTTTTCCTCGGCCCGCGGGATGATGAAGACCCGGCGGAAGGCCGCGACCTCGGCCCGCCCCACGGCCCCGTCGGCCTTGGCCAGCTTGGCGCCAAGCGCGATCACCGCGATGGTGAAGGCCACCGACCGTTCGGGCGGGACCGCCGCGCGCTGGCTGCCCAGCAGCGCGGCCAGACGGTCGCCGATCCGCTGCCAGAAGCTGCGGGGCTTCGGCAGGCTGGGGCAGAGGGTGTGGGTCGCGCGGATGTTCATGAGCACAGGTTAACGGGTAACACGCGGCAAGTGTAGGGACAGTGTGTCACGGCGGTCCTTTTGTCCGAAGGTCAGGCCTTCAGATCCTTGCCCATCAGCACCAGATCGTGAAACCTGCCGAATTTCCAGCCAGCACAGGGGACGCGCCCCCATTCGCCGTAACCCGCGCGGGCGTGAAACCGCAGCGATCCCTCGTTGGAGGCGGTGATTCCACCGATCAGGATCCGGTGGCCCCGGTCGCGGGCATGGTCTTCCAGGGCCGCCAGCAGCAGGCGACCCGTGCCGCGACCGCGGGATCGGGGCGCAAGATAGATGGTGTGTTCCATGCTGCGCGCGTACCCGCCGCCCGCGCGGAACTGACTGTAGGTCGCAAATCCCGAAATCCCGTCCGCGTCGCAGGCCACGACAAAGGGATGGCCCGCGGCCTGGCGGTCAGCGATCAGGATGGCGATGTCCGCCTCGCTGCGCTCGGTCGGCCAGAAGGTGATGACGGTATCGCGGATGATCGGGTTCCAGATCGCGGCGATCGCCGGTACGTCGCCGGGACTGGCCGGGCGGATCACAATGCGACCTCGCCCGCAGGCGTGGCGATCCGCGCGCCGAAGCCCCCTTGTCGAAGACGCGGATCATCCAGGGGCATCCGGTCCAGGGGCAGCGTCAGGCCCGACAGCCGCAGCCCCCTGTCGGGCAGGCGGTCCGACGGATGGGCGCCGCTGCCCCAGTCGATCCTCATGGGCTGCGCCCCATCCTGCGGCATCTGCCCCGAATCCGGCAGGGTGATTCGCCAGCGAAGATCGCCCCGGCTGGCGGCGGCGATCGAGGTGCCGACGGGCGGATCCAGGGGGGACTGCCGCATGACCCAACCGGCAAGACGCGGCGGGCCGTCGAAACGGTCCAGACCGAACCAGCGGGCGCGGCTGGTGTCAGGCGCGTCGGGATCGACCGCGATCAGTTCCAGATATTCCCCCGGACCCAGCGACAGCAGCAGGTTGTGCGTGCCCATTGCCGGATGCTTGCCGCCCGGTTCGGGGGCGATGCCCAGACGATCCGTCAACCATGCCGCGCCCTCGTCCAGGGACCGGGCGGCGATGGCGATGTGATCGAACGCCGGCGTCCGCATCAGCCGCGATGCGCCCCGGCGGCCAGGTCGCGCACGAAGTCCAGCACCTCGGCCACGGGGCGGCCTTCGCCGATCTTCCTGACGATGGCGCTGCCCACCACGCAGCCGTCGGCGACGCTTGCAACCTGTTCAGCGGCCTCGGGGGTCGAGATGCCGAAACCGACGACCACGGGCAGATTAGCGGCGGCGCGGATGCGGGCGACTTCGGGCGCGACCTCGGCGGCATTGGCGGCCGGGCCGCCGGTGATGCCGGTGACGCTGACGTAATAGACGAAACCCGACGTGTTCCTGACCACGGCGGGCAGGCGGCGGTCGTCGGTCGTGGGCGTGGCCAGGCGGATGAAGTTCAACCCGGCGCGGGTGGCGGGGATGCACAGTTCGGCATCCTCCTCGGGCGGAAGGTCCACGACGATCAGGCCGTCCACGCCCGCGTCCCTTGCCTCGGCCAGAAAGCCGTCGACCCCGCCCTGGCGGGCATAGATGGGGTTGTAATACCCCATCAGCACGACCGGGGTGGTATCGTCCGTCTTGCGGAATTCGCGCAGGATGTCCAACGTCCGCGTCACGCTGCCGCCTGCGGCAAGCGCCCGCTGGCCGGCAGCCTGGATGGTGGGGCCGTCAGCCATGGGATCGGTGAAGGGCATTCCCAGTTCGATGATGTCCACCCCGGCATCCGGCAGGCCGCACATGATGTCCAGCATGGTCGCGTCATCGGGGTCCGAGGCCATGATATAGGTCACGAAAGCCTTGCGCCCCTGCGCTTGCAACCGCTGAAAGGTGTCGTCGATCCGGGTCATCATCCACTCCGCTGTGCCGCTGCCTAAGTGCAGCGCACGGGGCGGGCTGTCAATCAGCCGCAGGCTTCAGGCGGCCATCGCGGCCACTTCGCAGACGGCGCGTCGAAGATAGCCCGCGAATTCCGCCGCCTCGCGCCGGGCGGGGCCGTCGGCCACATAGACGTTCAGCCAGGTCGGCGGCAGGGGCGGCAGGGCGCCGCCGTGTTCCACGGGTTCCAGTCCCGCCTGGGCGATGCCGCGCGGCAGGATGGTGATGCCCAGATCGGCGGCGGCGGTGACGCGCCAGGTGTCGCTGCCGCCATCGGCCACGCCCTGGACCCATTCGATGCCCGCCCGGTCAAGCGCGGTCAGCCCGACCGGATAGTATGCGCAATGCGGCGAATTCGCCAAAGGCAGGGGACGCTGGGCCCAGGCTTGCCCGCCGATCGCCCCGAACCAGGCCAGGTCTATCTTGGCCAGGTGGATCGCGCCGGGCGGGGTTTCGAATTCGGTGGTCAGGATCACGTCGTGTTCGCCGCGCTTCATCTGCTGGCGCAGATCCTTGCTGCGTCCGTCGTTGATAATCAGTTCGACCCGTGGATTGGCCTGCCGAAAGGCACGCACCGCCTGCGCGACCTTTGTGAACAGCCAGTCGCTGGTCAGGCCGACCCGCAACCGCGCTTCGGGGCGTTGGCCGGTGAAACGGGACACGATCGCGTCGTTCAGCGCCACCAGCTTGCGCGCCTCGATCAGCAGCTCGACGGCGAAATCGGTCAGAACGACGCCGCGCCCCTGCTTTTGCAGCATCGGTTCGCCAAACAGATCCTCCAGCCGCTTCATCTGCATGGACAGCGCGCTCTGGGTCATGTTCAACGCCTCGGCCGCGCGGGTGACGGCGCCGTATTCGGCCACCGCTTGCAGCGACCGAAGCGTGCCGATGTCGAGATTGCGCATCATTCAACAATCCTGATGTATGGGATCAAAAACATTCGTTTCAATTATGCTTCAAGCCGCGCTAATCATCAAGAATGGAAATTGAATAATTAGGAAACAATCACGCCTTGTGATGTTTTCCATGACCGGAGATGAACGATGGCCCATCACGCCGCATCGCTTCATGCCCTTGCCGGGGACGGCTTCTTACCGCGCCCCTCCTTGGGCAAGCGCATCCTGACTGCTCTTAGCGTCCGCCGCTCTCGGCTGGATTTGTCGCAACTGGGCGACGACCAGCTGCGTGACATCGGCCTGACGCGCGATCAGGTCACGCAGGAAATCGCACGCCCGATCTGGGACGTGCCCAGGAACTGGCGTCGCTGATCTTACCCCATCAGGATCGCCATACTGCCGCGCCGCCCGCAGGGGAACGGCGCGGCTTTTTCATCGCCCGAAAAGCGCACTATCAGGGTTCCGCGACGGTTGGCGCGCCAAAGCGTTCGATCATCCGCTTCTGGATTTGGTCGCGGGTCTGGCGATAGGCGGCCAGCTTGGCCTCGCGCCCCTCGGCCAGGCCGGTGGGATCCATGATCGGCCAGTATTCGACCTCCAGGTGAAACACCCGCGTCAGTTCCAGGGCCTGCCGCTGGCTGGCGGGCGACAGGGCCACGATCAGGTCGAATCCGCCCAGGTCGTCGCCCCAGTCCTTCATCTCCTCAAAGCTGCGGCTGCGGTGATTTTCGATGCGGACGCCGATCTCGTCGCAGACGGCGATGGCAAAGCCGTCCACCTCCAGGTCGTTTCGGACTCCCGCCGACTGCACATAGGCCGCGCGGCCATAGAATTTCTTCATCATGCCTTCGGCGATCGGGGAACGGATCGAATTGTGATCGCAGCAGAACAGAACCGAGGCGGGGATCGTGTTCCGCGTCATCGTCAGCCCCGCGGCACCAGGGCGCAGATCAGGGTGAACAGGCGCCGGGCCGTGTCGATGTCCAGTTCGGCCTTGCCCTCCAGCCGTTCCTGCAAGGTCCGGGCGCCTTCGTTGTGAATGCCGCGCCGGGCCATGTCGATCGCTTCGATCTGGGCGGGGGGCAGACGCTTGACAGCATCGAAATAGCTTTGGCAGATCTGGAAATAGTCCTTGGTGACTTGCCGGAACGGTCCAAGCGACAGGTGGAATTCGGCCACCTTGCCGCCCTGTTCGCCCGCCACGTCGAACACCAGCCGTCGTTCGCGGATGCCCAGATCCAGGCGGAACGGTCCGGGCGGGGCGGGCTGGCCGTCGCGGCCGGGAATGGCGAAACTGTTGTCCTCGATCAGATCGAAAATCGCGACCCTGCGTTCCTGCTCCATCTCGGGCGTGGCGGGCGAGGCTTGGGAATCGTCGATCTGGATATGGACGATCCGGGTCATTCCGCCGGTCTTTCGTTCACCATGTCCAGCCGCGCCCGGATGGATTCGCCATGGGCCTGCAATCCTTCGGCGGCCGCCAGCCGCATCGCGGCGGGGCCGATGGCGGCCAGGGCGCCGGGGGTCAGGCGAGCCATCGTCGTGCGTTTCAGGAAATCCAGCACCGACAGGCCGGACGAAAACCGCGCCGACCGGGCGGTCGGCAGGACATGGTTCGGCCCGCTGACGTAGTCGCCCACCGCTTCGGGGGTATGGCTGCCCAGGAAGATCGCCCCGGCATGGACGCATTTCGCGGCCAGTCCTTCGGGGTCGTCCACGCACAGTTCCAGATGTTCGGGCGCGATGCGGTTGGACAGTGCGGCCGCTTCGTCCAGGTCGCGCACGACGATGATGGTGCCATAGTCGCGCCAGCTTGCCCCGGCGATCTGCGCACGGGGCAGGGTGGGCAGGATCCGGTCCACGGCGCCCGCGACGGCGTGACCAAGGGCCGGGTCCGTGGTAATCAGGATCGACTGCGCATCGGCGTCGTGTTCGGCCTGGGCCAGCAGGTCGAGCGCCAGCCAGTCGGGATGCTGGTCGCCGTCCGCGATCACCAGCACTTCGGAGGGGCCAGCGATCATGTCGATGCCGACGCGGCCGAAAACCTGCCGCTTGGCCGCCGCGACATAGGCGTTGCCCGGCCCCGTGACCTTGTCCACCGGCGCGATGGTGTCCGTGCCATAGGCCATAGCCGCCACCGCCTGCGCGCCGCCGATGCGATAGATCTCGTCCACGCCCGACAGTTGCGCGGCCAGCAGGACCAGCGGGTTGACGACCCCGCCGGGCGTCGGCACGCAGATGACCAGCCGTTCCACACCCGCCACCCGTGCCGGGACCGCGTTCATCAGGACCGATGACGGATAGGCCGCCTGGCCGCCCGGCACATACAGCCCCGCCGCCGATACGGGCGTCCACCGCCAGCCCAGGCTGGCGCCGTCGGGATCGGTCCAGCTTGCGTCGTCGGGCATCTGCCGGGCGTGATAGGCACGGATCCGTTCGGCGGCCAGCGACAGGGCGGCCCGATCCTCGGCCGTGACCTTGGCGACATGGGCCGCGATCTCGTCGGGGGAAAAACGCAGGGTGCCAGGCGTCAGGTCAAGCCGGTCGAAGCGGCGGGTCAGATCGCACAGCGCCGCGTCGCCACGGTGGCGGACATCGGCGATGATCGCGGCGACCGCGGCGTTCACATCGGTCGAATCCTCGCGCTTGGCCGACAGCATTTCAGCAAGACGGGCCTCGAAGTCGGGTTGGGAAGTGTTGAGTGTCACCGGCATGATCTGTCCCCGCAGAGGGGATCCGAAAGCCCCTTGTCACGCCTTGTTAGCGATTGCGCCGCGCGGCCTCAAGCGCGGCGCGGTCTCAATCGGGATGGGCGGGCGCCTTGCCCGACACCGCGCGATAGGGCCGCGTCACGTCCCGCAGGTCGATGTTGATGCATTCCACCTCGGCCACCAGGGTGCCGTCGCCGGCGAATTCCAGAACCAGCCGCCCGGCGCCGTCCTGGCCCGGTTGCCAGGCGATCGCCAGCAGTTCCATCACCGTGTCGCCATCGCGGGTGATCCCGTCGGACAGCACCCGCATCACATCCCGGATCAGCAGGACCGAGCGGACGCGTTCGTAATCGCGCCCCTCGGCCGCGGCCTGGTCGGCGTCTTCCCAGCGGAACCGGTTGACCAGAAGCGCCAGCGACCGGCCGCGAGGATCATAGGACATTTCCGAGGCGGGCAGCACCGCGTCCTGCAACAGTGCGGACAGGATGCGGAGATCCCCCTCGTCCTCGGCCATCAGGGACAGGGGCGCGGGGTCTGCATCGGCGAAACGGGCGTCCTGCGGCATGGCTTAGTCCTCCTTCACGCGTTCGATATGGGCGCCCACGCCGCGCAGCTTTCGCACGACATGTTCGTAACCTCGGTCCAGATGATAGACGCGGCTGACCGTGGTCTGGCCTTCGGCGGCAAGCCCGGCCAGGATCAGGCTGACGGATGCGCGCAGGTCCGTGGCCATCACCGGGGCGCCGCGCAGCGCATCGACGCCGGTGACGGTGGCATGGCCGCCGTGGACCTCGATCCGGGCGCCCATGCGGGTCAGCTCGGGGGCATGCATGAAGCGGTTCTCGAAGATCGTCTCCTCCAGCACACTGGTGCCTTCGGCCACGCACATCAGCGCCATGAACTGCGCTTGCAGGTCGGTCGGAAAGCCGGGGAACGGCTCGGTCGTGACGTCGACGGCGCGGATGCCGTTCCGGCGTGCGACCGTGATGCCGCGCGCGGTTTCGGTAACGCTGATCCCGGCCTCGTCCAGCTTTTCGCAAAACGCCGACAAAAGGTCGATCCGCCCGCCCAGGCATTCGACCTCTCCGCCGCAGATGGCGGGCGCCAGCATGTATGTGCCCAGCTCGATCCGGTCGGTGACGACCGGGTGGGTCGCGCCATGCAGGGCATAGACGCCTTGAACCGTGATCGTGCCGGTGCCCTCGCCCTCGATCTGTGCCCCCATGGCGCGCAGGCAGCGGGCCAGATCGACGATTTCCGGTTCGCGGGCCGCGTTCTTCAGGACCGTGGTGCCGCGCGCCAGCGTCGCCGCCATCAGCGCGTTTTCCGTGGCGCCGACGGACACCAGCGGGAAATCCACCACCGCGCCCCGCAGCCCGCCATGGGGCGCCCTGGCATGGACATAGCCGTCGCGCAGGTCCAGGTCCGCCCCCATCGCCTCGAACGCCTTCAGGTGCAGGTCCACCGGACGCGCGCCGATGGCGCAGCCGCCGGGCAAGGACACCTCGGCCCGGCCGTCGCGGGCCAGCATCGGTCCCAGCACCAGGATGGATGCGCGCATCTTGCGCACGATGTCGTAATCCGCGCGGTGGCTGGTCAGCGCGTGGCTGGACAGGGCCAGAACCTGCCCGTCTTGCAGGCTGGCGACCTCGGCCCCCAGGGATTGCAGCAGAGCGGTCATGGTGCGGATGTCCGACAGGCGCGGCGCATTGGTCAGCGTCAGCGGCTGGTCGGTCAGCAGCGTCGCGGGCATCAGGGTCAGGCAGGCGTTCTTGGCCCCGGCGATCGGGATTTCGCCGGTCAGCGGGCCGTTCCCGCGCACGATGATCTGGTCCATCTAGCTGTCGTCCTTGCCTGTTTCGCCGTCGTCGCGTCCGTCATTCCCGTCAGCCGCCCGCGCGCGGGCCTGGGCCTTGCGCCGTTGCAGGTTGGCGCGCAGGGCGGCACGCAGCCGTTCCTCTCTCGCGTCCTGCTTTTTCGTGTCGTCGGGGCGGTCGTTCATGTTGCCCTGTTAGCGTCGCCCGCGCGCACAGTCCAGCAAAGGCCGTGCTGACGCCGGGTCGCCGAGGGGGCGTTTTTTCTGCTATGCCCCCTTGCGCGCGCAGGCGCCTTTGTCTAAACGCCCCGCACGGCGCTGTGGTAGCTCAGTGGTAGAGCACACCCTTGGTAAGGGTGAGGTCGAGAGTTCAATCCTCTCTCACAGCACCATTTTTTCTTGAAAAGATACAAGAAGATACGCTGTAGCAAGGACTTGGTTCGGCCCCTCTTACACACAGGGGTTACACACAATGGTCTTGCAGATGCCACGTCCGACTCAGCGCAAATCCGGTTCCCCGTTCTACTTTCGCACCCGCGTTCCGGCCGATCTGGTCGAGCGACTCGGCAGGCGGGAGGTCTCCTATTCCCTCGGGACCACGGACGAGGCGGAGGCCAAGAGACGCCACGCGGCCGAGTTGGCAAAGCACCACGCCCATTGGGAAGCGATCCGCAAAGGTCCCCAGCCGATCCCTATGCGGACCATCATGGCACTCTGCGGGGAGTTTTATCGGGATTGGGTGACGGGCCTTTCCCAAGAGCCGGGGGAGGCGGGGGTCTGGCAGCAGGTTGCTGCGATCAATGCAGCCATCAGCGACAAGCAGGGGGAGGAACGGCAGGCGGTTCTGGGCCGGTGGTATGGCGCGAGTGCTGACGGGCTTCTTCTGCGGCACGGGATGCTTGCCGATGATGCGAGCCGTGAGCGTCTTTTGGATCGCTTGCACGATACCGTTGTCAGGGCCACGGAGACGCTTTCCAGACGGGCGGGAGGCGACTATGGGGCAGACCCCCATGAGGATCGTTTCCCAGCCCCTGTGCGGCCTGTGACGAGTCCTGAGAAGGGTTCTGACGAGGCGAAGGGCAAGACTCTGACGGGCCTGTTCGGAGCGTGGGAGAAGCAGGCCAAGGCAGACGGGAAGCCTGCCGCGACGATCCGCGATTTCCGCCAGAAGGTGGACGACCTGATTGCCTTCCTCAGGCACGATAGCATCCGCGACATGCAGCCCGCTGACATCGTGCGGTGGCTGGACTATCTTCGAGATGAACGGGGGCTGAGTGGCAAGACCATTGGACAGAAGTATCTGGCAGCCGTGCGGCTAATGTTCAGCTTCGCCAAGAGCCGCGCAATGGGGCTGGGCGATCCTACCGAAGGGCTCCGGGTCAAGGCCCCCAAGCGGCAGACCACGCGGGACCGGGGGTTCACCGACGATGAAGCCAAGCGCATCCTGTCTGCCGCCCGTGCGGGCGTGGGGGTATCCGATAGAATGTCCGACCACATGCGCCGCGCTATCCGGTGGGTTCCCTGGGTCTGTGCACACACGGGGGCACGGGTGACGGAGATAACGCAGCTTCGCCGGTCGGATGTCCTGACGGTAGACGGCATCCCCTGTATCAGAATCACGCCCGAAGCGGGGTCAGTGAAAACGGGCAGTCACCGGATTGTCCCGCTGCATCCCCAACTGGTTCGTGAAGGGTTCGTAAGGATGGCCGAAGCGATGCCGTCAGGGCCCCTGTTCCACGCCCCCGGAAAGTCGGCAAAGACCACTAGCGGGAGGATAGGCGGGTGGGTCCGCGATCATGCGAAGGTAACGGACCCCGCCCTACAGCCCAACCATGCGTGGCGGCATCGCCTCAAGACCCTCAGCCGGGACCACGACATTGCAGGGGAATGGGCAGACCACCTCCAAGGACATAGCAACCCAAGGGCTGCGGAAGGGTATGGCGAAAGGCGCGTGAAGGCGCTGTATCGGGAGATATGCAAGCTGCCCGAGTATCCGGTCTGACGGACGGCGGATGCCGTTCGCCCAGCGACCCCCAAGACCATCGAACCCTGATGCTTGGAGCAATGAGGAACATGGGAGGGGAGGGGTCCGTCCGGGGCTCCCTGTCACAGGCCCCTAAATGGTCGATATGGGGCCGCATAACAGATAGCCGCAAAGGTGAAGGCTATCCTATAGGGAGGGTTAATTGAGAATTGTTCTCATCTCCTATAGTGGGCCCCAATCCCCCTCCCTCCGGTCGTCTTTCCTCAGGGGGTCTTACGCGGAGCAGGCTTGGCGGCCTGCGTCCGTGGGTCTCCCTCCCTGATCCCCGTTCAGGGTGTCGTTATGGTTCCTCTATACTAGTGCGGGGGGCGGATTAGCTCGCCCAGGGGAGGGGTCCGTCCGGCGTTCCCTTTCACAGGCCCCGAACAGTCCCGCAAACGATCCTCTATACTAGTGCGGGGGGCGGATTAGCTCGCCCGTCATGCAGCGAGCTTCACCTGTTCCCCGTCCGTAGACCCATCGTCTAGGAGGTCTATGTCTCCATCGGGGGCAGCCCCAAACGAAACCGCAAACGATCCCCTTTCCAAGTGCGGGGGGCGGATTTCTAACATTTCGTCTAGCTCCTCAGGGGTGAAATATCGCCGCCAGCCCCGATCCCGCATGGCCCGCGCCAGCCGCCGCCAGTCATAGCTCTTGACTAACGGGTCGTGGGCAGGGGACTGCCGCTCCAGCTTCCCCTCCCGCCGCATGGCCTGCCAATATGTTTCCGCTTCTGACGTTTCGGGCGCTTCCGCCCTCCCGTCTCGCGGCAGGCAATCGGCTTTCAGTATTTCCCGCGACCCTTTTCCCCATCGTCGTTGGCAGTATGCGTTCACCTGTTGGGCGATGTTTCTGACGGAGGGGTCTGAGGTGTCGGGATAGAGCTTTCCGAGTGGGCTTTCACGCGGGGCACCAAGGAGCCGAGGGTCTTGCAGGATGTTGCGCAGCTTCGCCCCCCTGCCGCCCCTCGCAGCCACCAAGAGATCGTGCAAGGCTCCCTCTCGCCTCGCTTCGGGCATCCTCAAGATGTCATAGCAGAGCCACGCTGCACGGCTGTAATGGTCCCGGTTACGTGTCGCGTTCTCGATTGTCCGGGCTCCCCGCGCAGTGTGTCTGCTGGAGGCTTTCTGGCAGGCCCTTCCACAGAACTGTTGATTGCTCCGCCGGGGCGTGAACGGGGTCTTGCAGTGGGGGCAGACGGTGGTGGTGAGAGCAGGGGCGATGATCTCTGCCGCCCCCGTGCCGCCTTTCATTTCTGAGCCTGCCATTCTGCCACGGCGGTCTCCAAGGCTGCGGCTAGGGCATGGGTGCAGCGTTCGTGCCATGGATCGCCTGTCCCCGCCTTCACCTTCTCGGCCCGCACGGACAACGGGCCGCACAAGGCGTCGATGTCTTGCCACAGGTCCACGCTTGCCACAGGTTTCTTGGAGGAAGTGCGCCAGCCGTTGCGCTTCCACCCCGACATCCATTTCTCTAGGCCGCCTACTAGGGTCTGAATGTCCGACCGGACAAGCGCAGGGAGATGGGAGGAGTCCTTTAGGGACTTAAGAGCTTGTCGGCTTCCGAGAAGGACCATGCGCTGGTCGGTAGTGAAGGCAGAGCTACGCCCCGTGAAGCTGAGTGCAGGGGCAAGGGGGTTGCCACAACGATCCCCCTTGACGAGGAGAACAGAGAACGCAGCCAGGCTTGCGGCGGGGGCGTAACTCCCTGCTGCGATATAGACGACGACTTGTTCTTTGTGCGCGAAATTGCCGGGCACGGTATCTTGGGCGTTAATGTAAGAAGCGGGCGAGAGTATGATGTGGTCTCCAACCTCCCGCGTGACTGCTTCCGGGTATCTGTTGTGCATCGTTGTTCCTGATTGTCGTGCTGATAGGAGGGTGGCAGGGCCGAGGGTGCCCCCGCCCGTGGCCTGTTCATCGCGCCATCGCTTCCTCGTTGGCCTCGGCATACCAATGCGCCGGGAGGGTCAGCTTCTCCCCATCCCACAGCGCCAGCAGGGGCTCGCACAGGGCCGTCAGCGCCTCCTCCGTGGTATCGACGTGACGAACCTTTGCGGCGGCCATTGCCGCATACAGAGCCCGGACGGCTACGAGGGCCATCCCATCCGCGACCTTGTATTGCAGAGGGTCGCAATTCGCTGTGGCTTCGGCTTTGAGGATTGCTAGGATGTCGCGGAACTTGGCTTCGATCTGCATTTCTGCGGTTTTTTCGGTGGGCGTGTTCATGGTGATTTCCTTGTCGTGTTTGCATGTCGCCGCCGCCTGCCACGCTGGGTGGACAGGGCAGAGCGAGTTAAGTTGTCGTGTTGGGGAGAGAAGGCAGGCGGAGGAACGATCCCCCGCCCGTGTTCTTGTCAGCGTTCCGGCAGGCCCCGCGTCAGGGCGCTGAAACCGGCTGCGAAGGGGAGCCAGTTGCCGAAGGGTGCGAAGGCCCGGACCCCCGCCTTGGCCGTTCCCTTGGTGAAGGGCTTGTCGGTGAAGGCCGCTTCCATGCTGCCCCGTGAGAAGTCCTTTAGCGACCTGAGGTGATCCGCTGCGGGGATGCCGATGAAGGCATCTGTGGGGGTTCCTGAGCTTCTCGCCTGACCAAACTGCGGTCCTGCGGGGGTGAAAATCAGGGTGCTGTCAATCAGCATGGGAATGATGGAAGCGGAGGCCGTCCGGGCGAACCCATTGGCAAGGAGCCCGGTGGGGTTCAGTATCCGTTCCTTGTATTTGTCCCAGCCGTCCTCTTCGGCAAGAACCACGGTGGACCGGACGGCATACATCGCCGCGCCCATCGCCACCTCCCCGGCGATAAGCGCCTGCATCCGTGGGTCGGTGAATGCGCCGTGGTTCATCGCCCACAGGGTCGATTTGTGCCACGACCCATAAGTGAAGGTGCGGAACTGGACGAGCATGGACGCCACGGGGTGCGACATCCACTTCGCCAGCCCCCCAGGGTCGTTAGCTTGCACCAAGCGGTCAACGTAACGCCCGATAAACACCCGCGCCTTGGAGACCGCATCGGCATCCCAGCGGTGATGGTTGATCTGCACCACGCGCCGCCCGTCGAACTCAGCATGGTCCAGCAGGTTGCGGAACAGGGTGCGGGCATCTTTGGCCCCCAGCCCCATCGTAGCGAGCCGGTCACGATCCCCCTTCGCCAATCTGGAGAGGTCGAAGCCGGTTTCCGTGCGGGCCAGCCGCGCCATGTTCGCCATCTGCTGGATGATGGAGGATGCGGCCCAGGTCGATTGGGTGCCGTGGATCGCCCGCATCAGGGAAATGGAGGACGTGACCTCGGACATGTGGTCCAGCGTCCCGTCTACGGCCCGGTCGAACTTCCCGGCCACCTTCTCCCCGACGCGTTCTTCCGCCGCCTTCATCGCCCGTGCCGAGAAGAGCCCGTCCACGCCGATCCCGGTCATGGCCTGCAACTCTTCCGCAAGCGCATCGGCCTGATACTTCCCGGAGCGGATGCCTGCGACCATGCCCCGGATGGACGGCATCTGATCGTAGGCCGCCCGGAAGCCCGTCAAGGTAGCGATCTTCCATCCTTCCTGAACCTGATTAAGGCCCATGTTCGACATCAGGCGAATGAATTGAGACTGCTTGATGCGCCGCGCCCATTGCGCTGCCCGCCCCGACTGATCCCATACGGGGATGCCCGCGATCTTCTTGTAGAAGAAATCCAGGTTCCCAAGCTGGTTCGCCACGTCCTTGTTGTCCGCATCCTTGCCCATGGCCCGCGCCTCTTCGATGATCGCTTCGCGGAGCTTGGCGACATCGGCGTCCCCCCTGATGCCTTCGGTTATCCAGTATCCGGGCTTGGAGGGGTTCTCGATGCGGGTTTCCGCCAAGGCGATCCGGCCCGACATGGACCGGGCGTAATGCTGGAACAATTCGCCCGCATCCTGCCGGAAGAAATCCGCCACCCGGACCTCCAGGGGGTTGCCGTCGCGGTCCTTGACGGTGGCCTTGAAGGTGTAATCCATCAGGGTCCGCCGTTTCAGGGCCCGCATCCCCCGTGACGAGGGCGCGTTGGGGTCTTTGCCGGTCCCGTCCAGGGCCCCGGTGATGGCGTCAAACGCCTCCTCTATCTGGGCCTCCGTCAGGCTGTTCCTGCCCCCCAGCGAGGCCATCAGCGCCTCCTTGAAAGCCGTCCGGTCCCCGGTGGACATGGCCCGGTCCATGTCATTTTCCATGCCCCATCCGGCCCTGCGGATGTTTCGCCAGTAGCCTACGGACATGCGAGAAACGACCTCGGGCGAAAGGTGGGGTGAATGGGCACGGATCGCCGCCGACAGAAGCTCGGCCATCGTGTCCTCCCCAACGCGCACGTCAAGCTCGGCAATCCGGGACGCATCGGGGACCATCGGCACATAATGGGGGTCGGCGTTCAGGGTGGCGAGTCCGACCCGTTCCATCTCGTCGCGGAAATGTGCCATCCCGTTGCGGAACGCTGTCCCTGCCTTGGCGACGGAAGGGTGAACGTCCTGGCTGGGGTTTCTATCCAGCACCCAATCCCGGACCTGCCGGTTGAAATCGGCGCTGGCCTGGGCGGCCTTGATGGGATGGAACAGGCCCCGCCGGATGCCGGTCACTTCCCTCAGATATTCCGCCTCAGCCCGCCGCGCGACGGACATGTAGTTGCCCACGGCCTTCCGATGATACGCGATCATCCGACTGGAGGCGCTGTCCGGGACCACGGAATGATCCGTGAAGCCCGCGACTTCCTCCCCCAGATGCGCCCCCAGCACCCGCACAAGGGGCTGATCCGAGGTCGTCATCTGGCCCGTTACGTCGAACCTGTCTTTCCCGTCCTCCCGAAGGCTGTAGCCCCGTGGGGCATCGCCGGGGTTCACTTCGGTATCGTAGGCCCTCGCATCGGGCATCAGGGGGGTGAGCGAGGTGGTGTTGCGGGCGGCGCTGAGGCTGTCGTCACGGGCCATGATCGGGTCCGCGTGGAGCCTCTCCTTGCCCGCATTGATGTCGCCAGCGATCCTGTAAGCCTTGGCCGCCTCGGGATGGGCAGCGCCCCCCGGACCACGCGCCAACGCCCCGCCAAGGGCACCGAAAGCGCCCCCGAACACAGCCGCCATTCCGGGGTCCGCGTTGGGGTTGTCCAGGAGCTCGCCCGAGGCCACCTCAAGCGCCGCGTTCTCCGCCGCGCCTGCCGCCGCCCCGACAGCCACACGACCGGCCAAGCCGAAGCCCGCAGCGCCCGCCGATAGGCCGCCCGTAGCGACCCCCACAGCGAGCGGAATGGGGTCGATGACGCCCGCGACAAGGCCCGCTCCCATCGCGCTCCAGCCGCCCGCAGCGAGCTTCTGTTGCCGGTCCATGTCCTCGGTCATCCATTGCACCCGGGAACGCAGAACCTCTTCCGACCCAGCGGTCATGATGAAGTCCTGGTAGTGCTCGGGGACGGACTGGACGAGCTCGGCAGCGCGGGCTTCACCGATCTCGAAGAGGGGGTCGATAGTGCCCTCGGAGGCGGCGCGGACGGCGTGGGCCGTCATGGCGTTGGAGCGGTATTGCGCCCCGATCTCCTCCAGCCAGGAGCCGTAGGGTTGGACCCTCTGGCTCTCCTCAGACAGGTAGTCGTTCGGGGTGACGGCCTTCGGGCCCTGATAGGCGGCCTCGTAGTCCAGCGCCGCGTTCGGCCTGCCGTCCGCATCGGTGAACCCGTCGAACTGTTGGGGGACGTAGGTGCCCCCGAGGAGGGCCGCAGCTTTCGCCCGGTGCCCCTCCATCTGGTGGTTCCACTTGTCGTCAGCGGAGCCCCAGGTGCCGCCCGCCGCCGCGTCCGACTTGTGGCCGCCGTTGGGCGATCCGGTGTTGATCGTGGCGTAGAGCTGAGCCCCGGACATGCCCGGCTTGAAGCCATTGTCCACGAGATAGTCCGCAGAGGCGCGAACCGCGTCCTCAATCGGCATCCCCTCGTAGTAGCCATACTTCTCCCGCTGGGGCTCGCCCATCTGGATCAGGCCGATGTGGCGGCCCCATTTCGTGACGGGCCCCTGCTGCCAGGGGTCGAAGGTGCCCCCGGTCTCAAAGCTCATGGCGGTGGCGAAGTCGGCCGGGTCAGCCCCGATCCGGGCCGCTTCCTTGCGGATGGCGTCGGCTAGACGATTGGTCATGTTCGTTCCTTACTGCCAGAAGCCGAAGCCTGCGGAGATGTCCGCGTCCGCGTCTCGCATCCTCTGCTGGGTGTCAGCTTCCTGACGCCGGATTGCCGCTGCATCGCCGGATGCCGCCGCGCCCTCTGCCGCCCGCTTGTCACGAGCCGCTTGCCGACCCCGTTCAAGGTCCGCTTCGGTGATCGTGTAGGCCAGCGGAACGCGCCGCGACTTCGACCACACGGTCCAGCTTCCGCCCGAGGGGGTGGGAACCAGATAGAGGTCCGACGCGTCCTCGTCGTCCAGCACCTCGGCCTCCTTCACCTCCTCGAAGAGGGTGGCGAGACGGGCCTCGGCAAGGGGCTTGAAGTCGGACGGGGTGCGCCCGTTCGTGACCATCAGCATCCCGTTGACGGACGTTGTGGAGGTCTTGAGCCACTCCTCCGTCCGCTGCTTGATGACAGCCTCGGGGAGGTTCATGCGGGAGAGTTGTTCGACCTTCGACCGGACCAGGGCATAGTTGGCCCCGCCCGTGTCAACGGAGGTGAACCAGCCGCCACCCAGGGCATCGTTCAGGACTTGTCCCGACATCTTGTCCCGGTCCTCGTCCTTCATCCGGTAGCGGTTCTTCTCGTGCTCGGGCTTGGCCTGCCAGAGGGACGCAGCGACAGCCGCACGATCCGGGGGAAGCCGCGTGACGTTTCGCTCGATCTCGTAGGCGTCCAGGAACTCCCGCGCTTGGGGGTTCGAGACGATCCCTTCGGCGTATGCGGGGTTGGCCGCCCGGACCTGGAGATAGAGCTCTGCCACGTCCTGGGCCTGCTGGGACGGAGCGCCTCCCTTCGCGAGAGCATCGGGGGCCACCATCGCGGCGATCCCGTTGAACTGCATCTGCCATGCGCTGTTATCCAGGGCGTTCGCTGCGTAGAAGGAAACGCGGTCGCGGTTGACGATCCGGTCAGCATCGGCCTCGGAGGTGCCCTCCTGGATCAGCATCGCCCGCTTGTCCTGGAGCGCCTGTTCCTTCCGGGCAATCGCCGTGTCGATGATCTGCTTCTTGGAGACGGTCGTGGTGCCTTCTCCGCTCTTACTGACCACCTCGACATCCCGGATGTTCGTCACCCCGGCGTAGGTCTCTAGCTCGTGCGTTGCCGCCGCCACCACCGCCGCCGTCTGGCGCTCGTTGGCCTGCTTGTAGCCAAGCTCCTGCTGCTCTCTTGCAGCCCGTGCCTGGGCCTGCGCCCGGTTGGCGTCCGACTGCCTGACAGCCGTGGCGGCCCCCTTGGCAGACAGCGCCCCCTTGGCGATCAGGGGCTCGGCATCGGCCTGGGTGAAGGTGCCGTCAGCGACCTTTCGGTTCAACCCGTCATAGATCGCAAAGTTTTCCCGCTCCAGCACTTCCGTCTGACGGTTGCGGGCCACGTCCATGAGCCTCGTGGTCTTGTCCGAGATGCCCGCGATCCGCGACAGGGCCGGTATGGTCTCCCCACCGGCACCCTTACGCTCCCCGTTGACGAGGGCGTCAACAAGATCGACATCGCCCCGGTTCGCTGCCTCTTGGGCAATCGCCAGGATCGTCTCGTTCTGCTCCTGACCGCTCAGCCCCAGGAAAGTCCGGTTGCTGGCCGACCTCTCCAGGACCAGCGCCGCCGTCTCCGCCGCCGTTCTCCCGTTGGCCTGGGCGTCGTCAATGGTGTTGCGGAAGCTGTCCACGATGGCCGAGTTGACCTTGACCTTGGCGTCCGAGACCTTGATCTCCGTTACCTTGTCTAGCCAGCCCTGCCGGAAGGTGCCCATGCCGCGCGTGAAGGCGGCACGGGAGATGTCGGTGGGGAGCGCCTGAGCGTGGCGGGTGATGATCTCGTCAATTTCGGCCTGAGCATCCCCGCTCTGGTAATCAAAGCCGGTGTTGAAATATTCGGCGATCTCAGCGCGGGTATCGCTTACTGCCTTCTCACCTAGCAAGAGATGGGCCGCATCCTCCCGGACACGGCGACCGTCGGTTTCGCCGTTGTGGAGGGCGGCCTCCAATTCTTCCTTACTCATCTGCTGAGCGCGGGCGATCCATTCCCGGTTGGCGAGGCTTTCGGGGTTTTCCTTGATGGCAAGATCGACCTCGGCATAGCGCCGGAGCGAGCCGTTCAGGCTTCCTAGCGCCGATGCCAGGGCCTTCGCATTCCCCCCGGTGTCCTGCTGCGGGGGCCGTAGCGCGGCCTGCTGCGGGGTAGGGGAGACCTGGACCTTGACCGGCGTGGCCGGAGCGATGTTCTTTCCTGATCCGAACAGACCTGCCATCAGGTGGCCCTCCGGCGGCGATGGGCATTGTCGGTGGCAATTTTCATGATTTTGATCCTTATCTTTGGGTGGCGTTAGGCCATGCGTTTCCAATCTGCTGAGAAGGCAGCAGGCGGGGATGGTGGGAATTGTCGGGTGGGGGTGCCGACTTACGGCGGTTCAGAAGGCTTCGGCCTTCCGAGAAGAGCGATTAGGCAGCGAAGGGGGACAGCGGGCGGCAGGAGACGGGCGCGGAGCCGCAACGGGCCTCGTCCAGTCTGATCGCAGCCCATTGCATCATTTGGTGAGCAGACGTGTCGGCCCCCCTCCGGCTGCCTTCAAGCATCGCGTGAGCCGCCATCACGGCATATTCGGCAGAATGGCGGAGGGCACGGACGGCGCGGGCAGTCTCTGCGCTGACATAGGAGGCGGTTGCGTCCATCAGCATCACGTCGAGAAGATCAACAAGAGGATCGCCTGACAGAGGATGGCGGCGGCGTTTGTGGGGCATGAGGGGTGTTCCTTAAGGGTGGCTGACGGGCTAGGCATGAGTCAGCGCCGTATCCTCGTCAACGGATTTTCCCAGCCGGCGCAGCTAGTTATAGAGTCTATCGACCAGTTTTAATCTACGCGGATGCTGATCCTGGTGGCGGCTGCTGGGAAAGATTTGTGGTCTACAGACTCCCACCCTTTTACTTCACGTTCCTGTGATCGGGAGGCGAAGCGGCTGCATGATCTGCGCGAAGTATTCTTCCGCCCATCGCAGATGGACGGCCACCTCTGGATCGCTCGCAGGGAAGCCTCGGAACATGGAACGCTGCGCCGCGATCAAATTGCCGATGCACCGGCACAGCGCATAGTCTAGCGGGCGGCTGTCGCAGAGCGCGGGGGCTGGAGCGTCGTTGGAGGAGAGGGTGGGAAGGGCGCTAGGAAGGTGGACAGGGGCGTTCATAGGTGTTCCTCTGGGGTTGGATGGGCGATCCTTACGCCCTGTCCAGAATGCACCGCAAGAGAAATTTTACAGATATATCAGTAGTTTGCTCCCTATAGGGGACTACATTTCCAGGAAAATACCCGTAAGTCTTTGATGGGACTCGTTGGCGGTGCTCCCTACAGGGGACTGCATCCCTATGAAAATAATTCTGCGGGGGAAAAGAAGACATGCGCGTGAAACTCCCCACCCCGTTCCATCGAGGGGGGAGAGCTTAGACCTACTCCATTGGGTTGTTTCGGTCACAACGGCATCCGCCGGTCTAATGCGCTGGCCCCGTGTCGTGGGTTAGACGCGATGGATCGGCCACCCGCACCCGCCCCCGTGACGAGGGAAAAAGCTGTTGATCTGGGGAACAGAGAAAACGGCACCGACAGCCGGTCCCCTCCCGATGGACAGGACGGTGGCGTCAGGTGCTATTCATGGGGGTGCACGACATCGCCCGCCGTTTGGCGGGTTGATAGAAGCGCGGGGTTTATGATCCATGCGCCCGAAGGAGGCCGTGGATCGGGGATCAATCTTGAGGCTTGCGCCCCGGCGGCATCTTACCGAACCTCCCTTTCGGGCTTCGGTCTGGTCATTAAGCGATCTCGCGGTGCTCAGAGAGCAGAGGGTGCGAGACACGCGGCAGTTTTACTCCACATAACCGCCCCGTATATCGTCCGTGTTGGCCGCGTCAAGCGAAAACTAGGAGCGATGGTTCTTTTGGGCAGCTTGCTCATACATCGCCAAGACTCGCCTTGCGACTCGGGCATGTGCCCTCTGCTGGGCCCTGATCCAGAGGTATCCCACGAGCCCGCAGCCAACGCCCATGAGGCCCACCGTGCGGCTCCCTGGGTAGACTGAGGGGTCGATGCCATGAAGGCCCAGGACGATAACGGCAGCCATCGCGCCGCCGAAGAGGCCGCAGGCTGTTGCAAGGGCTGTGGACGTGGCGGGGTAGGGATGCCGTCTTTCAGCTACCTGCCCCGCGTCGTCCCATTGTTCCCGCGTAGGGATAAACTTGCCGCTCTTCATAGAAGTGCCCTCGACTGCTAGTGGCTTGATCCTGCAACACTAAGGACGGCCTGCTAAGAGAAATTGCTGGTTAAGACGCTAATACAGCAGGGGCAATCTCCTTTGCGAGCCGTGCCAGGGTGGATCGCGAGCATCCCGTGGCCTTGGTGATGCTGTTCCAGCTTTGGCCCTTGCGCAGCATGTCCTTGATCGCCCCGTTGCGTTCCTGATCGGCCGGACGGCCCCGGTAGACCCCGTTGGCCTTGGCCGTCTCGATCCCCTGCCGTTGCCGCCTGCGCCGATCCTCGTAGTCCTTGCGGGCAATCGCCGCGAGCATGTCCAGCATCATGCCGTTGATCGCGTCCAGCATCCGCGCCGTGAAGTCATTCCCGCCCGTCTGCATCAACTGATAAGAGGTCGGAAGGTCTAAGGCGACCACACGGACCCTCTTTGCCGCGATCTCGGCCTTGAGGCGGGACCAATCGGCAGCGTTGAGGCGGCTGAGGCGGTCCACCTGTTCTACCAGCAGCACGTCGCCCGGCTGGCAGTCGGACAGAAGGCGGAACAACTCGGGGCGTTCCAGCTTGGCCCCGCTTTCGTTCTCCGTGTAGCGGGCGGCGATGGGGACGCCCCGGTCACTGGCGAAGCGTTCGAGGTCGGCACGGGCGCGGTCAGCGTCCTGGTCCTTGGTGGAAGCCCGGAGATAGGCGCGGATGAACATGGCGGAAACCCCATCGGTTCGGTTTGGATGGTTCTCTTATCTTCGGTTCGCTATGGGTTGTCAATGGGTATTTATCGAACCATTCGCAAGCCGGTTCGCTTGAAGCATACCCAGAAGAACCACCCTGCGGAGGGCCCTGGGCGCGGAGGCGATACGCGGGAGCAACAACCGTGCGGGGGCACGGGGGGTGTGCGTGGGTCAACCCTGTCGAGGCTGGCCCTTCACATTTTTGAGGAAAAAATGCACGGAATTTCTGGTGCGAATGTGGGGCGTTACGCGGTAGGCAAAAAAGTTCCTAGGATGACCTTGAAAGATTGGTTAGCGCGTCCCAAGTGATTTTGTATCGGGACCGAAAGGGTTTCGCAGTTACGTGTTTCTACTGTCAAGGCATGTCGCGATGTCCAGGCAATGCGCGAGTTTCACAATTCGGGCTCCTCGTGCCAGATATCGGTCCGGCATACCGGCATTGCGGCAATACCAGATTGCCAGCACGACCACAGTATACACGGCCACGTCGAAAGATAGCGCACCCCACAAAACGGCGGGGGCGGAGATGCTAAGGGCAAGTGCGTTGGCCCAATGCTCCGTCTCCACTTGGGACCGCCTATGACGACCTTCGACTTCAGTTCGTCAGACCTCAAGAATTATCCCCACTTTGATAGTCCGATCTCTCTTCGCGAGATCAGGAAGCTAGTCACCTGCAAGACGCGGGTCGCCTCGAACACTTTCTTCCCGTTCATGCGATACGAGGAAGGGTGGCAACCATACAGGGAAAAGGGTGCCGCCAAGCCGGACAGGAAGTCCCGTCCCATTCGCTACGGCGCAAGGCGTGACGCTTACATCTTCACTCACTACCGAAGGCAGCTCTCAAAGCTGTATGAAGAACGGCTCGTGACCCTTGGAATTTCTGACTGTCCTATCGCCTACAGGAAGATACGCAAGCCCGGACAGAGCGGCGGTAAATGCAATATTGATTTCGCGAAGGATGCTTTCAATGAGATTGACAGAATAGGCAATTGTGTCGCTATCGCTCTGGACATCTCCAAGTTCTTTGAGCATCTGGACCACGCTAGGATCAAGGAAATTTGGTGCGACTTGCTCGGAGTGGCGCGACTACCTGAAGATCATTTTGCTGTATTCAAGAATGTGACCGATTATCGGTTCGTGGACCAGCGTGAGGTTTATCGGAGGCTTGGGTTTTTTGGTCCCAAGGTCGTCAATGGTAAATCGATTGAAGGTTTTCTACAGCCTTTTGAAGATATCCCGAAGAAACTGTGCACCATGCAAGAGTTTCGGCAAAAAATTTGTGGCTATGGTGGCGTCTACACGTCTTTGATCCAGAAGAACCAAGGCTGTTATGGCATACCGCAAGGCTCCCCCATTTCAGACCTTATTGCGAACTTCTACTTGATAGATTTTGATTTATCGCTTGCAAATTACGCTCGGTCTCTGGGTGGCTGCTACATGCGTTACTCAGATGACATTCTTCTTATCCTACCGGGAGGGGAAGCCGCCGCCAGCGCCGCCGCTGACTTTGCCGTTCAGGAAATCACCAAGCAGGGAAACAAGCTCCGAATCAAGAATGAGAAAACCTGTATTGTTCAATATGAGCGGGACGGCCAAAAACTGCGGTTCAAGCATTTGAGTGGCCCTCAGGGGAGCGGTGGTCTGGAGTATTTGGGCTTTCGTTACGATGGTCGGAAGGTCTACATAAGAGAGTCAACGGTATCTCGCCTTTATAGAAAGATATCGTCGGCTATTAACCAGGCTGCGCATCGACATGCAGAGAAAAACCCTAGCCTCCCTGCTGCCGACTTGATTAAGACCGATTCCCTGCTGCTTAGTCGTTTCATGCGGCAAAAGAAGGAAAAGTTAACTGATGACCATAGAACCTGGACGTTCTACAGTTATATTCTTAGAGCATCTAGTGTGTTTGGAGTGAAAGGTGATCGGATCTTCAAACAAGTAGACTCGTTTGAGGCGATAATGCGCAGGCGTGTTGCTGCCGCCTTGGTGAGGGCAGTATCAAGGCGCAAGCCGACTGCCCCATGACAGTGCACACTTACCTTACACACAGCACTTGCAAGCCACCAAAATTTCTGTAATAAAATCAACATACAGTTAAGTTTGACGCCGAATTCAATCCTCTCTCACAGCACCATCTTCTCAGACATCCTATCGCGCCTGTGGATTGCGCATTCGCCCGTCGCAGGCTAGAGCGCGCCCCATGACAAACCGTCCCGATCTTCCCGCCGAAATCGCCCGACGCCGGACTTTTGCGATCATTTCGCATCCCGACGCGGGCAAGACCACGCTGACCGAAAAGTTCCTGCTGTATGGCGGCGCCATCCAGATGGCCGGGCAGGTGCGCGCCAAGGGCGAGGCGCGGCGCACGCGGTCGGATTTCATGAAGATGGAGCAGGATCGCGGGATTTCCGTCAGCGCATCGGCGATGTCGTTCGATTTCGACGGCTATCGTTTCAACCTGGTGGACACGCCGGGCCACAGCGACTTTTCCGAGGATACCTATCGCACGCTGACCGCCGTGGATGCGGCGATCATGGTCATCGACGGGGCCAAGGGCGTCGAATCGCAGACGCGAAAGCTGTTCGAGGTCTGCCGCCTGCGCGACCTGCCGATTCTGACCTTTTGCAACAAGATGGACCGCGAATCCCGCGACACCTTCGAGATCATCGACGAGATCCAGGAGAACCTGGCCATCGACGTGGCCCCGGCATCCTGGCCCATCGGGGTGGGGCGTGACTTCATCGGCTGCTACGACATGCTGCACGACCGGCTGGAACTGATGGACCGCGCCGACCGCAACAAGGTGGCGGAATCGGTCAAGATGCAGGGGCTGGACGATCCGCGCCTGGCCGATCACGTTCCCGCCGACCTGCTTTCGAGGCTGCGCGAGGAGGTCGAGATGGCGCGCGAGCTGCTGCCCGCCTTCGACCGTCCGTCGTTCCTGGAGGGCCATATGACGCCGATCTGGTTCGGCAGCGCGATCAACAGTTTCGGCGTGCAAGAACTGATGAAGGGCATCAGCGAATACGGCCCGCCGCCGCAGCCGCAGAACGCCGCCGACCGGGAAATCGCGCCCGAGGAAACGCCTGTGACCGGCTTTGTCTTCAAGGTGCAGGCCAACATGGACCCCAAGCACCGCGACCGCGTGGCCTTTGTGCGGCTGGCCAGCGGCCATTTCGAACGCGGCATGAAGCTGACCCATGTGCGGTCGAAGAAACCGATGGCGGTGACGAATCCGGTGCTGTTCCTGGCCGCCGACCGCGAACTGGCGGACGAGGCCTGGGCGGGCGACATCATCGGCATCCCGAACCACGGCCAGCTGCGGATCGGCGACGCGTTGACCGAAGGCGAGGCGCTGCGGTTCACCGGCATTCCGTCCTTCGCGCCCGAACTTCTGCAATCGGTGCGCGCCACCGATCCGATGAAGGCCAAACATCTGGAAAAGGCGCTGATGCAGTTCGCCGAGGAAGGCGCGGCCAAGGTCTTCAAGCCGATGATCGGGTCAGGCTTCATCGTGGGCGTCGTCGGCGCCTTGCAGTTCGAGGTGCTGGCCAGCCGAATCGCGATCGAATACGGCATCCCGGTCCGGTTCGAAGGATCCCAGTTCACGTCCGCCCGCTGGGTGGCGGGGCCAAAAGACAAGGTGGACGCCTTCGCGAACGCCAACAAGGGCCATATCGCCCAGGATCACGACGGCGACATGGTTTATCTGACCCGCCTGCAATGGGACATCGACCGCGTTCAGCGCGATCATCCCGACTTGCGGCTGACGGCGACAAAGGAAATGATGGCCTAGGGCTGTTTCCGGGATCGCGGGCTATTTCCGCCAGCGATCCAGTTGCACGACCTCTCCTCCGCCCGGAGGGTTTTCGTCGGGGCCGTCGCCGTTGCCATCCTCGGCATCGTCGTCGTCATCGTCGGAATCATGCGTTTCGAAGCGCAGGCCGAATTCGACCGAGGGATCGACAAAGCTGCGCAGGGCGTCGAACGGAATGCGCAGCGGTTCGGGCGAATTGCCGAAGTTCAGCGTCACGGTGAAACCTTCGTCGTCCACCGTCAGGTTGTCGAACCAGTGCTGGATGACGATCGTCATCTCCTCGGCATAGCGTTCGCGAAGCCAGTCGGCCATCTCGACGCCGGGTTCGCGCGTGTCGAAGGTGATGAAGAAGTGGTGATCGCCCGGCAGTCCGTGATCGGCGACGCGTTCCAGGACATCGGCAATAAGCCCCTGCAACGCGCTGCGCATCATTCCGCCATAATCAATTCCCGATCGCGCCATGCCTGTCCCTTTCGGATTCCGGGCCAGCATAGGCATATGACCAGTATTGAAAAGGGGGACGGCCCGCACGGATGCAAGAAACCCACGCTGCCCGATCGGCCGTCGCAACGGCCACAGGCAGACAGGGAACGAAAGCAAATGAAAATGCAGGATTCTGTTGCCAGGCTCCTGCGGGCCCCGCCTTACGCTGCTAGGCGCAAGGGCTTAGGTTTCGATCTTGCGGACTGCTTACGCAGCCAGCGCGACCGGAGCACGGTTGTCGTTGGCAACTGTACATTTTGCACCGATGACGGTGGTGGCTCACCGAGACAAAGCAAACATCTTTAGACGTTCGTCGATCCTGTTTCGACCCCCTGGCCCCCCAACGAGGGTGATCTGGTGGAGTCGCCGGGTACCGCCCCCGGGTCCGATCCGCTTATTCCATGCGCGTTTATGTCCATAGCCCGGCTTGCGCCGAACGATACGAATATAGGACGGGGTTGCTCGGTCCGCAAGGCTGTCCTGATCCAGGCCCCTTGTGCCAGCAAAGTTGGTCGCCGCAATCCCTGACGAAAATGTCGATGACCACCCGCAAGGCTGTCCCGGCAGCAAACCTTGCCGCCTCCGCCGTGCTTTCCGTGCAGGAAGCCCCGCCCGCCGGGTCGATTCCGTAACGGGCGAAATGGGTCGCCACGATGGAATCCAGACGCGGCGGACAATGCCGGACCCCGTTTTTCTGTCAGATCGTCCGACCCCATGGGCCATGGGGATCGGCCAGACCATCCAGCCGCTGGAACCCGTGGGCGCCAAAGAAATCGCGTTGCGCCTGGATCATGTTCGCCGTGCCGCGCCCCGTCCGCATCAGGTCGAACCACATCAGCCCGGATGCAAGCGCGGGCAGGGCATGGCCATGGGCCGTGCCTTGGGCCACCACCTGCCGCAGGCCGGGCAAGGCGGTTTCGATCAGGTCCGCAAAGAAAGGGGCCAGGATCAGGTTTCGGGCCGGATTCTCGGCCAGCGCGGCGGCCATGTCGTTCAGCATCGCCGACCGGATGATGCAGCCTGCCCGCCAGACGCGCGCGATCCGGGGCAGATCCAGGGACCACCCGAAACGCTGCGCCGCCGCCGCGATCATCGCGAAGCCCTGCGCATAGCACAGGATCTTGCCCGCGATCAGTGCCTGTTCCAGCGTGTCCGGGGCCAGGTCGCAGGGTTGCGGCGCCGGGCCGAAACGGGCCTCGCCCGCCAGCCGCTCGCCCAGACGGGCCGAAACGTTGCGGGCCATCACCGCGGCCTCGATCACCGGGATCGGGGCCGCAAGGTGCTGCGCCTCGACGGCGGTCCATCGGCCGGTGCCTTTCTGACCCGCGCGGTCCAGGATCATGTCGATCATCGGCCTGCCGGTGCGGGGATCGGCAGCCGCTGTGATTTGGGCCGAGATTTCGATCAGATAGGACTTCAGCGGGCCGTCGTTCCAGCCGGTGAACAGGTCCGAGATGGCCGCGGCATCCATGCCCATCCCGTCGCGCATCAGGCCATAGGTTTCGGCGATCATCTGCATGTCGGCATATTCGATGCCATTGTGGACCATCTTGACAAAATGGCCCGCGCCCGCCTGGCCCATCCAGGCCGCGCACGGGGTGCCGTCATCGGCACGCGCGGCGATGGCGGTCATCACAGGGGCCACCCGGTCCCAGTCGGCGCGGTCGCCCCCGGCCATGATCGCCGGGCCGTGGCGGGCACCTTCCTCCCCTCCTGAAATGCCCATGCCCAGAAACCGGAACGGCAGGCCGGCGGCCATGCGGCGGTCGGTGTCGTGGAAATCGGCGTTGCCCGCATCGCACACCAGATCGTCCCGATCCAGATACGGCGCCAGGGCCGCAAGCTGGTCGTCCACCGGTTGACCCGCCGGGATCATCAGGATGATCGCGCGCGGCGGTGCGATGGCAGCAACCAGGTCGGCAAGCGTCTGCGCGGGAACGATCCTGTCGGCCAGCATGCCAGCCTGGGCGACCACCTTTGCCGTCACCTGGGCAGTGCGGTTCCAGATGGCGATGGGAAAGCCCCTTTCGGCGATGTTCAGCGCCAGGGCCGTTCCCATTGTGCCCAGTCCGATCAACCCGATCCGTGGCCGTTCCATGGCGCCGCCTTTCCAAGCCCCCGTTCCGGCCTGTCTATGCCAAGAGGGCAGCGTTTGTCACGGCGGCTTGGGGGCCGGTGTCCGGTACCCCGATCAAAGTTTGCAGCCCGGTCGCGACATGGACGCGCTTGCCGGGCGCGATCCCCCAGACGTCCATCTGACAGACCGTCAGCGTGCGGCCGGGTTTCAGCACGCGGCCCACGGCCTCCAGCCAGACGCCTTGCGCGGGATTGACGAGGTTCAGCTTGAATTCGACGGTCAGAACGGATTGGCCCTGCGGCAGCAAGGTGTTGCCGGCATAGCCGCCCGCCGAATCGGCGATCGAGGCCGTGCTGCCCGCGTGAAAGTAGCCAAGCTGCTGGGTCAGTTCCGGGCGGAAGGGCAGGCGGATCGTGACCAGCCCGGCCTTGACCTGGGCCAGTTCGGCCCCCAGCAGCCGCATCAGTCCCTGGCGGGCAAAGCTGTCGCCGATGCGCTGCACCGTTTCCTGCGGCAGGTCGTGGCCGATATCCATCTGTTTCTCCGTTATCACAAGGTCAGCAGGGCGGCGCGAAAGCCGGGGTCGGACAAGACGACCTCGGCC
Source organism: Paracoccus sediminis (assembly GCF_900188295.1). GTDB lineage: Bacteria > Pseudomonadota > Alphaproteobacteria > Rhodobacterales > Rhodobacteraceae > Paracoccus > Paracoccus sediminis. Next base: position 75,329 of record NZ_FZNM01000009.1, on the reverse strand, counting down.
GCGCCGATCCGGTCGGCATGGGCCAATGCGGCGGCTGTCAGGCCCTGCGCCGATTCGACGGCCTGGGTCAGGGCGCGGCCCCTGGCCAACCCCGCCACGATCAGGGCCGCGAACAGATCGCCGGCGCCTGGCAGGGCCACGGGCAGCCGGGGTATCGGATGACGCGACAGGCCATGCGGCCCGGCGATCACGCTTTCAAGATGTCCCGGCGGGCTGTCGGCCAGCACACAGCCTGTGGCGATCAGCGTGCCGCCATCGGCCAGTCGCAGGGCGGCGGCGGCGGCGGCAAGGTCAGGCAGCGTGGCCATGGCCCGTCCGCTCAGATAGGCCGCCTCGAACGAATTCGGCGTGGCAAGATCGGCCAGCGGCAACAGCCGGTCGCGCAGGATCCCCGCCAGAGCGGCGGGCACATACAGCCCCGGCTCGTGATCGCCCATCACCGGATCGCACAGGTATCGCAGGCCGGGATTGGCGGCCTTGGCGCGCCCGACGAAATCCGCGATCATTCCTGCCACCTCGACCGATCCGATATAGCCCGTCACCAGCCACGACGCCCGCTGGGGCAAGCCGCGTTCCCAGGCCCCCGCCAGCAGATCGGCGAACAGGTCCGGGGGCAGGGGGGCGCCTCGCAGGGTGGGATGGCCGGGCTGGTTCGAAAAGATCACCGTGGGGATCGCCGCGACCTCCAGCCCCGCCGCCTGCATCGGAAAAACGGCGGCAGAATTGCCGACATGGCCGAAGACGACCTGGCTCTGGATCGAGATGACCAGCGGGGGTGGTGCCATGCTCATGGACGGTCCCATTGCCGGGGGCACGTGGCCCGGCATCCCCGATGCCGATGACTGTCGGCCAGCCTGACCTGGGCTGCGACGGGTGCTGTCCGTGCGTTCGGCGGGGGCATCGGCATAACGGTTCGGATGTAAACTTTGGACCGTTATCAACCGACTGGCACGCGTTCGGCAATCGTCCATTTCCCGCCCCTTGATTGGGCGCAGGGCGCAGGTTACGTTTGCCCTAACTTGATATCGGAGGGCGTGTTGACATGACGCCCAAGCGTCCCGCGGGTGCGGACGCGTTCCCGAAACCTGCGGTAGAGCCGTCCGTCGCCCGCCAACCCGAGGAGGGGGCACTTTATGCGGCCCTCGACTTGGGCACGAATTCATGCCGGATGCTGATTGCCCGACCGAAGGGCAGTCAGTTCCAGGTCATCGACAGCTTCTCCAAGCCCGTTCAGCTTGGTCAGGGGCTGGAAGCGTCTGGGCGTCTGTCGCGCAGTTCGATGGCGCGGACGGTCCATGCCTTGCAGGTCTGCCGGCGCAAGCTGGAACAGCATCGCGTCCGCAACATGCGCCTGGTCGCGACCGAGGCGTGCCGGCGCGCAAGAAACAGCCGCGATCTTCTGCGCACCATCCGCCGCGAAACCGGCCTGCCCATCGAAATCATCGGCGCCGAAGAAGAAGCGCGACTGGCCGTGATTTCCTGCGCGCCGCTGGTCAGCCACAAGACCGAAACCCTGATGGTCGTGGACATCGGCGGCGGATCGACCGAACTGGTCTGGATCGACCTGGAGGACGTGGAGCCCAAGGAACGCCCGCGCGCGATCATGCGGTTGTCGGACGGGTTCGGCAATCCGCAGCCGGGTGGCGCGCGCGTCGTCGACTGGATCAGCGTGCCCCTGGGCGTGGCGACCCTGCGCGACCAATTCGCCGATGTCGAGGACGACCAGGGCCGTTTCGCCCTGATGAGCTGGTATTTCGAGGAGATGCTGGCGGGCTTTACCCCTTATGCCGAAGGGTCGCCGGACGAGGGGTTCCAGATCATCGGCACCTCGGGCACCGTCACGACCGTCGCGGCCAGCTTTCTGGGGCTGCGCCGCTATGACCGGACCAAGGTGGACGGTCTGGAAATGACCAGCGGGCAGATCGACCGGGTAATCCATTCCTATTTGCAGCTTGGTCCCGACGGGCGGCGGGCCGATCCGCGCATCGGACGGGAACGCCATGCGCTTATCATGTCAGGCGCGGCGATCCTGCAAACCCTGATGCGAATCTGGCCCACCAGCAGGCTGTCGGTGGCCGATCGCGGCCTGCGCGAGGGGTTGCTTTACGCCCAGATGGTGCGCGATGGCGTGCTGGAGGCCGAAGGACTGAACGGAGTGGCGTGACATGACAAAGGCACCGAACAGCCGCGAAGGCAAATCCAGCGGGCGCGGGCAACGCGACCTGCGGGTGCGGGTCAAGACCGCCAAGGGGCGCAAGCTGTCCAGCAAGCTGTGGCTGGAACGGCAGTTGAACGATCCTTATGTCGTGCGGGCCAAGCGCGAGGGGTATCGGGGGCGCGCGGCCTTCAAGATCCTGGAACTGGACGACAAGTACCGGTTTCTGGTTCCAGGCGCGCGGGTGGTCGATCTGGGCTGCGCGCCCGGCGGCTGGTGCCAGGTGGCTGTCGGCCGCGTCAACGCCCTGGGCGAAAAATCGGGCAAGGCCGTGGGCAAGGTTCTGGGCATCGATCTGCAAGAGGTCGATCCCATTGCCGGGGCGGACATCCATCAGCTCGATTTCCTGTCCGACGGCGCGGATGGACGGGTCAAGGACTGGCTGGGCGGTCCCGCCGACGTGGTGATGTCCGACATGGCCGCCGCGTCATCAGGCCACAAGGGCACCGATCACCTGCGCATCGTGGCCCTGGTCGAGGCGGCGGCGGCCTTTGCCTTCGATGTCCTCGAACCCGGCGGAACATTTGTCGCCAAGGTGCTGGCAGGAGGGGCGGAAACAGAGATGCAGGCCATGCTCAAGCGGAACTTCGACAAGGTGGCGAACGTCAAGCCGCCCGCCAGCCGCAGCGATTCGTCCGAGAAATTCGTGGTTGCCACCGGATTTCGCGGCCGGCACGCCGTTGATCTGGACGACGATCAGCCGGGCTGAGCGCGAAAGGCCTGGGGTGAGCGTCCTGTCGCAGCGGCAAAGGCGCGGTTGAAATGGGCATGGCTGGAATAGCCAAGCCGGCAGGCAATGTTGTGGATCGGTCGTTCGGTATTCCGCAGCAGATCCTTGGCGCAATCCAGTTGCAGATCGTGGATCAGATCGACCGCGCGCTTGCTATGAGCCTGACGGCAGGCCTGATCCAGTGTCAAGGTCGTGCAGCCCAGTTCGGCAGCCAGTTCGGCCACGGACCGATATTCGCCAAGCCCTTGGCGGGCAAGGGCGAGGAAACGGTCAAGCAACGGTTGGTCGGACGCCATCGCCTGGGGCGCATCGTCGGAACGAGCCGGGGCAAGCTGGCGCAGCCGCAGCGACAGCAGATTGACCAGGCAGGCGGTCATGGCCGGGTCGGGATTTGGCCCTTCGACGGCAAGCTGGTGAAGCGTCGCTTCCATTTGCGGGGCATTGTTCCCGACATGCGTGGCCAATCCACGTTCGGGCAAGGGCGGCGTCGCCCCGTAGGCAAGCCGCGCCGGGATCAGGACTGCAAGGCCTTGCGCCCCGTTGTCCGCAAGGGCTGAAAACGCCGTGCCCGCCGGGATGTGACGCAGGTCGCCGGCGATCAGCCACAGGGAGGCGCGTGGAAAGTCCAGCCGCACCCTGCCGTTCGTCACCCAGATCAGCACATGGTCGGGACGGGTTCGCGGTTGCTGCGGCACAGCCCGGCTGCCCCACGTAAAGGCATGAACGGGCAGCAGGCGAACGGCGTTCTCATCCGCGATGGACCGCCGTGCCTGCCGGGTCTGCGAGGTGTGGCGTCCAAGGCGCAGGGGGTCCGGCTTGACCGGAAAGCCGTCTGGATGTCGTGGATATTGGAACATCGACATGATCCGCTGATACAAAAGATCAATAAGCGGATTATTGCCGATAAAGGCTTTTGGCTCAATCCGAATTTCCGGTTCGATCAATCTTTACGGATATTTCCGAATCCGCTGCCACCCTGTGCCAATCCTTCATCCGCCCCCGGAACCAGGCTCGCTGCGACTTGGCGTATTGGCGCGTCGCGATGATGGCCCGTTCGGTCGCGGTGGGCAGGTCGATCTCTTGCTTCAGATGCGCCATCAGATCGGGGGCGCCGATGGCACGGGTCCATTGCTGCGCCGGATCCCAGACGGGCATCATCGCGCGGACCTCGTCCAAGGCGCCGTGCTGCCTCATCCGATGAAAGCGTCGGGCGATCCGGTCGGCCAGCCAGTCGCGGTCGGCGGTGAGGACGATGCGTTGGGCGTCGTCCGGCCCGATCAGCGGAGGGGGGGTGTCGGCCTGCCATTCGGCCAGCCCGCGCCCTGTGGTTGTCAGAACCTCCCACGCGCGCTGGACACGGGCCGGATTGCGCGTGTCGATGCGGGCGCGGGTAGCGGCGTCAAGATCGGCCGCCATCCGGGCAAGGCCGTCGCCTTCGGCCAGTCGGGCATCGCCCGCCGCCCGGATGTCGGGCGGGGTCTGTGGCACATAGGCCAGTCCCTGCGTCAGCGCCGTCAGATACAATCCGGTCCCGCCCACCACGATCAGCCGCCGGTTCATCAGCCCGGCCACGTCGCGCAGCCAGTCGCCGACAGAGTAGACCACGCCGGGGGCGACATGGCCGTAAAGCGCATGGGGCGCCGACGCCTCGTCTTCGGGCGACGGACGGGCGGTCAGCACCCGCCAGCAGGACCAGACTTGCAGCGCATCGGCGTTCACGATCAATCCGCCCTGCGCGCGGGCGACGGCCAGCGCCAGCGCCGATTTGCCGCTGGCCGTCGGACCGGCGATCAGCAGGTGGCGCGCGGGATCGATCCGATTCAGGCAGGTCACGGAAGGGCGGCTTTCGGGCGGTTGAACACCGCCGCCTTTTGCGACATTTTGCGCGGCGATGAAAGCGACCGGCGCTGATACGAAGGAATCGACATGACCGATCTTGGGGGCGCGGCGCCCGCGCAATACGGCAGGGTGATGCTGAAGATCTCGGGCGAGGCGCTGATGGGCGATCAGGGCTATGGCCTGCATCCCCCGACCGTCGCGCGCATTGCCAACGAGGTCGAATCGGTCCAGGCGATGGGCGTCGAGGTCTGCATGGTGATCGGCGGCGGCAACATCTTCCGGGGCCTGCAAGGCAGCGCGCAGGGAATGGAACGGACAACCGCCGATTACATGGGCATGCTGGCCACCGTGATGAACGCCCTGGCCATGCAGTCGGCGCTGGAGGCAAAGGGCCTGCATTGCCGCGTCATCAGCGCCATCCGCATGGACGAGGTGTGCGAACCCTACATCCGCCGCCGCGCCATCCGGCATCTGGAAAAGAAGCGCATCGTGATCTTTGCCGCAGGCACGGGAAACCCGTATTTCACCACCGACACGGCCGCCACCCTGCGCGCGAACGAGATGAACTGCGAGGCGATCTTCAAGGGCACGAAGGTCGATGGCGTCTATGACAGGGATCCGAAAAAGCACGCCGATGCCAAACGTTACGGCGAAGTCAGCTATGACGAGGTGCTGCAAAAGCATCTGGGCGTGATGGATGCGTCGGCGATTGCGCTGGCCCGCGACAACCGCCTGCCGATCATCGTCTTTTCGTTGGACGAGCCGGGCGGGTTCCGCGGTATCCTCGAAGGCCGTGGCACCTATACGCGGGTCCACAACTAGCCCCCGGCGGCAGCGGACGGACGACCGGCAGACGCTTGCGCATGGGCGGGGCAAAGACTTTGCCAAGCCTGCGCAATGCAGTTACAAGCAGACAAAATTCAAAGGCAAAGGCAGTCCGGCATGGCAGAGGACATCGAAATCGACATCGACGATCTGGAACGGCGGATGAAGGGCGCGATGGAAAGTCTCCGCCACGAATTCGGCAGCCTGCGGACCGGCCGCGCCTCGGCGTCCATGGTGGAACCCGTGCAGGTCGAGGCTTATGGACAGATGACGCCGATCAACCAGCTGGGCACGGTCAACGTCCCCGAACCGCGCATGGTCACGATCAACGTCTGGGACAAGGCCATGGTCGGCAAGGTGGAAAAAGCCATCCGGGAATCCGGCCTGGGTATCAACCCGCAGTTGAACGGCACGATCATCATGCTGCCGATCCCCGAATTGAACGAGGAACGCCGCCGCGAACTGACCAAGGTTGCCGCCCAGTATGCCGAGAGCGCGCGCGTCGCGATCCGCAACGTGCGCCGCGACGGCATGGATCAGATCAAGAAGGGCAAGACAAACGGAATGCCCGAGGACGACCAGAAGTTTTGGGAAACCGCCGTGCAGGAATTGACCGACAAGATGATTGCCCATGTCGATCAGGCGCTTGAAGGCAAGCAAGCCGAAATCATGCAGGTCTGAGGGAACGACATGGCCGCTGAAACCGCACCGCTGCTGACTTCGGGCGGGGTCGATCAGCGGCCCCGGCATGTCGCGATCATCATGGATGGCAACGGCCGCTGGGCGGCCGATCGGGGCTGGCCCCGTCTGGTGGGCCACCGCCGGGGGGCCGAACGGGTCAAGCAGATCGTCCGCGCCTGCCCGGATCTGGGCGTGAACTGGCTGACCATCTATGCCTTTTCCACCGAGAACTGGAAGCGCACGACCGAGGAAGTCCTGGGTCTGATGAAGATCTTCCGCCGTTACATCCAGTACGAGGCCGAGGGCATGGCCGCCGAGGGCGTGCGCCTGCGTTTCATCGGCGGGCGCGACCGGCTGGACGACAAGCTGCGCGCCCTGATGTCGTCGATCGAGGCGCGGACCGCGGGCAATACCCGGCTGAACCTGACGGTGGCGATCAATTACGGCGGGCGGGACGAACTGACCCGCGCCTCGGCCCGGCTGGCGCAAAAGATCGTGCGCGGCGAAATCTCTCAGCCGACCGAAGCGGACCTGACGGCCTGCCTGGATACGGCGGGCCATCCCGATCCCGATCTGGTGATCCGCACCTCGGGCGAAACACGCATCTCGAATTTCCTGCCCTGGCAGGCGGCGTACGCGGAATACGAATTCACGCCGACCTTGTGGCCCGACTTCACCCCCGACCATCTAGCTCAAATCCTGGACCGCTTTGGACTGCGTGAACGGCGGTTCGGGGGCGTATGAGCAGGGCGCGCGCCAAGGCGCTCAAGCCTCCGCCCGGCCGATGGGCCGATCTGTCGCGCCGGGTCGCCTCGACCCTGGTGCTGCTGGGGATCGGCGTGATGCTGGCGGTCGCCACCGGGATCTGGCTGCGGCTGGCGATGGCCCTGATCTCGGCCGTGACGTTCTGGGAACTGGCGGCGATGACGGGCTGGCGCAATCCGCGCCTGCATCCCGGCATCTTTGGCGCATGGCGACCCTTTGCGCTGGCGATCATCGCCTTCATGTCGCAAGTCGTGGCCACGATGTTCGGTCATCCGCTGGCGATCCTGGCGCTGATGTTTCCCCTGGTCGCGGGCATCCCCGGCGCGGCGACGCGCGACCGCTGGACCTATGCGATCTTTGGTCTGGCGATCATGCTGGTCGCCTATGGGCTGGTCGGGTTCCGCGAGGCGTATGGCCTGAATTTCGTATTGTGGCTGATGGGCATTGTCATCGTGTCCGACACGGCGGGATATTTCTTTGGCCGCATCCTTGGCGGGCCAAAGTTCTGGCCCTCGCTCAGCCCCAAGAAGACCTGGTCCGGCACCGTGGCGGGCTGGATCGGCGCGTTTCTTCTGGGATTGGTCCTGTGGTGGATGGGACGGGCGGACGGATCGCTGGTCTGGAGTTCGCCGCTGGTCTGCCTTGCCGGGCAGATGGGCGACATTGCCGAAAGCTGGCTGAAACGCCGGGCGGGGGTCAAGGACAGCTCGAACCTGATCCCCGGCCATGGCGGGTTCATGGACCGTTTCGATGCTGTGACGGGGGCCGTTCTGGCCGCGATGCTGATCGGGCTTCTGACGGCGCTGCCGGTGGTGCACTGACCCATGCGGCGTATTTCGATCTTTGGGGCCACCGGGTCGGTCGGGGTGAACGGCGTCGATCTGATCCGCCGGGCAGGCGGCCCCGCGGTCTATCGCACCGTCGCGCTGACGGGCGGGCGCAACATTGCGCGGCTGGCGCAGATGGCCCGCGACCTGCAAGCCGAAATTGCGGTGACGGCGCATCCCGAACTGCTGGGCGACCTGCGCGCGGCCTTGGCAGGCAGCGGCGTTCAGTCCGCGGCGGGACCGTTGGCCCTGATCGAGGCGGCAGAGCGGCCTGCCGACTGGGTTCTCTCCGCCATCGTCGGTGCTGCCGGACTGGCGCCGGGACTGACGACGCTGGCTCAAGGGGGGGTGCTGGCCCTCGCCAACAAGGAGTCGCTGGTTTGCGCGGGGCCGTTGCTGCATGGCGCGGCCAAGGCCAGCGGCGCGACGATCCTGCCGGTCGATTCGGAACATTCCGCAATTTTTCAGTCTCTTGGCAATGACAACCTGGAAACCGTCAAGGATGTGACCATTACCGCATCCGGCGGCGCGTTCCGGGATTGGCCCCTGGAGCGGCTGGCGGTGGCCACCGTGGCCGAAGCCTCCACCCATCCCAACTGGGCAATGGGCCAGCGGATCACCATCGACAGCGCCAGCATGTTCAACAAGGCGATGGAAGTCATCGAGGCAAAGGAGTTCTTCGGCCTCCGATCCGATCAGATCAAGGTACTGGTCCATCCCGAATCCATCGTTCACGCCATGGTGAGCCATATCGATGGCGGCACCATCGCCCATCTGGGCGCGCCCGACATGCGCCATGCCATAGGATTCGCGCTGCATTGGCCGGACCGCGCGCCGCTGCCCGTGGCGCCGCTGGATCTGGCGACCCTGGGCAGCCTGACCTTTCGTGCTCCGGATGAAAACCGCTGGCCCGCCCTTCGTCTTGCCCGAGAGGTGCTGGCGGCGGGGGGTATGGCGGGCGCGGTGTTCAATGCGGCCAAGGAACAGGCGCTTGACGATTTCATCGCAGGCCGGATCGGCTTCATGCAGATGGCGGCTCGCGTGGAAATGACCTTGCAGGCCCTGTCGGGCCAGGCGGGTTTCGGTGATAATCCCCCGGACCTGGACACGGTTCTGCACTGGGACCGCGAAGCACGCAAGAAAGCCGCCGCATGACCGACCTGATCCCGCAATTCGGCGGCACGCTGTGGACCATGGCGACGTTCGTCGTGGCCTTGGCGGTGATCGTCACCGTCCATGAATTCGGCCATTACTATATCGGCAAGCTTTCGGGCATCCGGGCCGAGGTGTTTTCGGTCGGGTTCGGACCCCGGCTCGTCTCGTGTCGCGACCGCCGGGGCACCTTATGGCAGGTGGCAGCGATCCCTCTGGGCGGCTATGTGCGCTTTCTGGGCGATGCCAATGCCGCCAGCGCCGGGCCGGGCCGGGCGGTGGACCCGGCGCTGCACCGCCAGACGCTGACCGGGGCGCCGCTGTGGGCGCGGTTCGCGACGCTGCTGGCCGGGCCGGTGTTCAATTTCGTGCTGTCGATCCTGATCTTTGGCGGCTTCGCGCTGTTCGGCGGCCTGCCGACCGAAGAACCGCGGGTCGGCGTCATCGCCGAGGCGCCTTCAGGGGTCGTCAACGATTTGCGGCCCGGCGACCGGATCGTCGCTCTTGGCGATACGCCGGTGGAATCCTGGCGCGACATCGGCCGGATCGCCGAAACCCTGCCCGTGGCCGACCATCAGAACTGGCGCGTCCGACGCGATGGCGCCGAACTGACCGTGCGCGGTCCCGATCCAATGCCTGCCCGGATCAGCGGGGTCGCACCGCGCGGGGCTGCCGCCGATGCCGGATTGCGCGCGGGCGACGTGGTTCTGGCCATCGACGCCCAACCCATCAGCCGCTTTGCCCAGATGCGCCAGGCAGTCGAGGCGGCAGACGGCAAGCCCCTGACCCTGCAAGTCTGGCGTCCGGGCGAGGGCGTGGCGGATTACACGCTGGTCCCCAAGATGCAGGATCTGCCGGCAGAGGGAGGCGGATACGAACGCCGCTGGCTGATCGGCGTGACTGGCGGCGAAAGTTTCTTCGCGCCCGCCACCCGGCAAGCCGGGCCGCTGGAATCGTTGTGGCTGGGGGTTGCGCAGACCTGGGGAATCGTGGCGTCGTCCCTGTCGGGGATGTGGGCCATGATCTCGGGCCAGATCGACAGCTGCAATCTGGGCGGCGCCATCAGCATTGCCGAAAGCACCGGCCAGGCGGCCAGTGCGGGGGGCGGCAATTTCCTGTGGTGGATCGCGGTCCTGTCGGCGGCCATCGGGTTCCTGAATCTGCTGCCGATCCCGGTTCTGGATGGCGGGCACCTGATGTTTTACACCTATGAGGCCGTGATCGGCCGCCCGCCGTCCGACCGGGCGCTGAGCCTGTTGACCGGGATCGGCATGGCGGCGGTCCTGTCGCTGATGATTTTCGGGCTCACCAACGATCTTTTCTGCCCCTAGGCCATGATGCGGTTTTGACAGGCAGTCCCGGTTGGGGCTAGAGAATTACAGAAAAGAAGGCGCCGGAAGGGCGCCATGCAGGCTGGATAAGAGGGGCGGCAATGACACGGAAACTGGGCAAGGGCGCGGTTGCGCTTGTGACGGCCTTGGCGATTGCGGCACCGGCGGTCCTGATCCCCGGCGCGGGGGCGGCGGCCGTTTTCAACGACGTGCGCATCGAAGGCGCGCAGCGGGTCGAACCCGCGACGGTGCTGTCCTATGCCAATATCGCGCGCGGGCAGGACGTGTCGGCGGGCGAATTGAACGATGCGCTGCAACGGCTGCAAAATTCGGGCCTGTTCGAAACGGTCGAAATCCTGCCCCAGGGCGGCGTTCTTGTGATCCGGGTCAGCGAATACCCGACGATCAACCAGATCAGCTTCGAAGGCAACCGCCGCATCAAGGACGACCAACTGGCCCAGGTCGTGCAAAGCCAGTCGCGCCGCGTCTATCAGCCCAGCCAGGCCTTGCAGGATGCGAACAACATCGCCCAGGCCTATGCCGCGCAAGGCCGTCTGGCCGCCCGCGTCGATCCGCGCATCATCCGGCGCAGCGACAACCGCGTCGATCTGGTGTTCGAAGTGCGCGAAGGCAACGTCACCGAAATCGAGCGCATCGGATTCACCGGCAACCGCGCGTTCAGCGACCGCCGGCTTCGCAACGTGCTGGACACCAAGCAGGCGGGCATCCTGCGCACCTTTATCCGCCGGGACACCTTTGCCCCCGAACGGCTGCAACTGGACGAACAGCTGCTGACCGATTTCTACCGCTCGCGCGGCTATGCCGATTTCCGGGTGCAGGCGGTGGCGCCCGAACTGGCGCGCGAACGCGACGCCTTCTACATCACCTTCAACATCCAGGAAGGCCCGCGTTACCGTTTCGCCCAGGTCAACACGGTGTCCGAGATTCCGGGCGTCGATGCCGGGGCCTTTGCGGCGCAGAACCGCGTGGGACAGGGCGATGTCTACAACCCCGCCGCCATCGACAATACCATCCGCCGGATGGAGACGGTGGCGATCCAGCAGGGGTTGAACTTTGTCAACATCGATCCCCGCGTGACCCGCAACCCGCAGACCCAGACGCTGGACCTGACCTTTGCCATCACGCGCGGCCCGCGCGTCTTTGTCGAACGCATCGACATCGAGGGAAACACCACCACCCTGGACCAGGTGATCCGCCGCCAATTCAATACGGTCGAGGGCGATCCCTTCAATCCGCGCGAAATCCGCAACGCGGCCGAACGCATCCGCGCGCTTGGCTATTTCAGCGATGCGCAGGTCGAAAGCCGCCCCGGCAGCAGCCAGGAACAGGTGATCGTCGATGTGAACGTGGAAGAACAGCCGACCGGATCGCTGTCCTTCGGCGCGTCCTATGGCGTGTCGTCCGGCGTGGGCCTGAACGCCTCGTTGCAGGAAAACAACTTTCTGGGTCGCGGCCAGACGGTCGGCGTGTCGCTGTCGACCGCCGATGGCGACCAATCGTCGTCCCTGACCTTCATCGAACCGTATTTCCTGGGCCGCGACCTGCGCTTTGGGTTCAACACCTATTACAACGTCACCGAAAGCCTGAATTCCGATTACAACACCCGCTCGGTCGGGGTGCGGCCCTCGATCGAATTCCCGATCTCGCAGAACGGGCGGCTGGAACTGCGCTATCGTCTGTCCAAGGACACCCTGGGCGGGGTCGAGGACGAAAGCTCGGCACTGTTGCAGGCCGAGGAAGGGCAGCGCGTCACGTCGGCCCTTGGCTACAGTTATCTCTGGGACACCCGCATCACCGGGCTGGATCCGCTGACCAGCTACAAGCTGCGTTTCTCGCAGGATTTCGCAGGCATAGGCGGCGACACGAAAAGCGTGACCACAAGCGCCCTGGCCGGGGTCGAAAGCAATGCCTGGCGCGAGGAAGTGACCCTGCGCGCGGAATTCGAGGCGGGGGCGATCTACTCGTTTGACGATTATTCGACCTGGATCCTGGACCGCTATCGGAACGGCACCCGGATACGCGGTTTCGAACCGAACGGCATCGGACCACGCGACCTGGCGGCGGACAACGAGGATGGCCTGGGGGGCAACTATTTCTGGGTGGTCCGCACCGAAGCGCAGTTCCCCGTCGGCCTGCCCGAGGAATACGGCATTTCCGGCGGTCTGTTCGCGGATGTCGGATCGATCTGGGGCTTGGACGATACGGTTGGCACTGGCGGGGTCGCGGTGGATGATTCGATGAGCATTCGCGCGTCGGTCGGTGCCTCGGTCTTCTGGACGACGCCCATCGGGCCGCTGCGGTTCAATTTTTCAAAGGCGATCCAGCAAGAGGATTATGACGAGGAGCAGAACTTCGATCTGACCATCTCGACCCGGTTTTGATGGCGGCGGTTCGGGGGCTGGCTGCGATCGTGATGCTGGCCACGGCTGGCGGGGCGACGGCGCAGGACATGCCGGGCAGCGCAGGCGCGCAGGCGCCGCCCGCGCTGCCGTCGCGGACCATTGAATCCCCAAAGGACGCCAAGCCGATGGCGACGGCGCCCCTGCTGACGGTGGACCAGGATCTGCTGTTCGCCGAATCCGATTGGGGCAAGCGCGCGCAGCGTGTCCTGGACGAAACCGGGGGCAGGATCGCCGCCGAAAACGAACGTCTGGCCGCCCAACTGTCGGCCGAGGAGGCGACCTTGACCGAACAGCGCGGCACGTTGGATCCGGCCGAGTTCCGGCGCCTTGCCGAAGCCTTTGACACCCGTGCGACCGAGGTCCGGCGGGAACGCGCGCAGGTGGTCCAGGGTCTGAACGCCTGGGCCGAGGCTGATCGTGCCGCTTTCTATCGCGCAGCTTTGCCGCTGATGGGCGAGATGATGCAGGAACGCGGTGCCGTCGTCGTGCTGGACCGTCGAACCATCTTCGTGTCGCTGGACGCCATCGACCTGACGCAGGCCATGGTCCTGCGGTTGAACGCGGAACTTGGCGACGGGGCCGGACGGGTGCCGCTGCCGGATCCGGGCAGCGGCGACTGATCGCTCAGGGCAACCGGGACAGACGTTCCGTCAGCAGCGCGAAGAACCCGTCGCGATCCAGGTCGCGGATGAACAGGGCATTGGCCGGGCGGCGGGTGACGCGCCACCAGTCGGCGACCATCATGCCGCAGGTGAAGCGGCCTTCGGTTTCGATTTCGACGTTGATGTCGCGCCCGCTGAACAGATCGGGGCGCAAAAGCCAGGCGATGGTGCAGGGGTCGTGCAGCGGGGCGCCCTGGCTTCCGTATTTTTCCTTGTCGAAGCGTTCGAAGAAATCGGTCCAGCTGGCGATGGCCGGGCCGCACCGGCCGGGCAAGGCGCGCATCCCCTCGATCCAGTCGCGAGAGGTCAGGGCCTGATGCGTGGCGTCCAGCGGCATCACCACCAGGGGGGCGCCCGCGGCAAACACCTCGGCCGCGGCTTCGGGATCGACATAGATGTTGAACTCGGCGGCGGGCGTCACGTTGCCCACCTCGAAATAGGCGCCGCCCATCAGCACGATCTGCTGGACGCGGCCGATGATGTCGGGGGCATTGCGGAACGCCTGGGCGATATTGGTCAGCGGGCCGACAGGCACCAGCGTGACGGTGCCCGGCGCTTCGCGGCGCAGTGTTTCGACGATGAAATCGACCGCGTGCCCCGTCTGCAACGGCATGGTGGGGTCGGGCAGATCGATGCCGTCCAGGCCGGACTGTCCGTGGACGTTTTCCGCCGTGACCAGAGGGCGCGACAAGGGGCGGTCACAGCCCGCAAAGACCGGAACGTCCGCGCGCCCCGCCAGCTCGAGGATCTTGCGCGCGTTGCGTTCGGTCAGGGCCAGGGGCACATTGCCCGCGACCGCGGTCACGCCCAGGACGTGCAGTTCGGGACTGGCCAGGGCCAGCAGGATCGCCACTGCATCGTCCTGACCGGGATCCGTGTCAATGATGATCTTGCGCGCCATGCAAACCTCCTCGATCGTGAGGCCGTTGTGGGATTGAATTGGTTCCGGCGCAAGCCCCCGCCGTTGGTCCATTGACCCCCCGCCTGTCCCGCGATAGGGCGCGCAGATGGCACGCGCACCCCTTTTGCAATTGACCGACATTTCGCTGACGTTTGGCGGCGATCCCGTGTTCGACGGGCTGTCCCTGACCATCCAGCCCGGCGACCGGGTGGCACTGGTGGGCCGCAACGGGTCGGGCAAATCGACGCTGATGAAGGTGATGGCCGGCCTTGTGGAACCCGACCGGGGCGAACGCGTCGCCAGCGCGGGCGTGTCCACCGGCTATATGGAGCAGGATCCCGACCTGTCCGGCTTTTCCACCCTGGGCGATTTCGCCGCCGACGGGATGCCGGAATCGGAACGCTATCGGGTCGAGATGGCGGCCGAGGGGCTGAAGTTCGATCCCGCCCGCCCCGTTGCCACCGCATCGGGCGGCGAACGCCGCCGCGCCGCCCTGGCCCGGCTGCTGGCGCAGGCGCCCGAACTGATGCTGCTGGACGAACCGACCAACCATCTGGACATCCAGGCGATCGGCTGGCTGGAGGATCACCTGTCCCAGACCCGTGCCGCCTATGTCATCATCAGCCACGACCGCGCCTTTCTGCGCCGCCTGACCCGCGCGACATTGTGGATCGACCGGGGCGAGGTGCGCCGCCAGGAACGCGGTTTCGAAGGGTTCGAGGACTGGCGCGAGGCCGTCTGGTCGGCCGAGGATGACGCCCGGCACAAGCTGGACCGCAAGATCAGGGCCGAGGCCCGCTGGGCGGTCGAAGGCATCAGCGCGCGGCGCAAGCGCAACCAGGGCCGCGTCCGCGCCCTGGCCGCCCTGCGCGCCGAACGCGGCGCCCAGATTCGGCGGCAGGGGACGGCGGCCATGGCCCTGGACGCGGGTCAGCAATCCGGCAAGAAGGTGATCGACGCCAGGGGCATCGCCAAGTCCTTTGGCGACCGCGTGATCCTGCGCCCCTTCGACCTGATGGTGAACCGGGGCGACCGGGTGGCCTTTGTCGGTCCGAACGGCGCGGGCAAGACCACCCTCATCAAGATGCTGACCGGAGAGGTCGCGCCCGATCAGGGAACGGTCACGCTGGGCACCAATCTTGAACTTGCGGTCTTCGACCAGACCCGTTCGGCCCTGAACCCCGAACAGACCCTGTGGGAATCGCTGACGGGCGATCCCGACATGCGCGTGTCCGGCCGGGCCGATCAGGTGATGGTGCGGGGCCAGCCCCGGCATGTGGTGGCCTATCTCAAGGATTTCCTGTTCGACGACGCGCAGGCCCGCGCGCCCGTGCGCAGCCTGTCGGGGGGCGAAAAGGCGCGGCTGCTGCTGGCGCGGCTGATGGCGCGGCCGTCGAACCTGCTGGTGCTGGACGAACCGACCAACGATCTGGACGTGGAAACGCTGGATCTGTTGCAGGATCTGCTGGGCGATTACGACGGCACGGTCCTGCTGGTCAGCCACGACCGGGACTTCATCGACCGCGTGGCCGATACCACCGTGGCAATGGAGGGCGACGGACGCGCGACCGTCTATGCCGGCGGCTGGACCGATTACCGCGCGCAGCGGGGCGAGGACGCGCCGATGGCCGCCGATACCCCCCCCCGGCGGCCCGATGCCCCGGCCGAGAGGCCAAAGGCGGCCAAGTCCGGGCTGACCTTCAGCGAACGTCATCGCCTGGACGGCCTGCCCGCCGTGATCGATCGGCTGGAAGCCGAGATCGCCAGGCTGACCGATTTCCTTGCGCAGCCCGATCTGTATTCGACGGCGCCCGCCAGGTTCCAGAAGGCGACCGAGGCCCTGGCCGAACGCCAGCAAGCCCTGTCCGCCGCCGAGGAGGAATGGCTGACGCTGGAGGAAAAGGCCGCGTCCTAGGCGCCGCGTTCGATATGGCTGCTGATCCAGCCGTGCGCGAACTTGATCTTTTCTCGTATCCGGGGGGTCAGGACAAACGGATACAGATCCGAATTGTCCAGGGCGCGGTTGATGTCGTTGATCGCGATGGCCACCTCGGTCGCGATGGTCAGCAGGTGGTCGGCGTCGGTGTCGGCATAGGGCCGGTAATCCTGGGGAACGTCTTTCATCGACAGGCCCGCGCTGACGAAGCTGTCCGTGAAATCGACCATGTGCAGCAGGTGGGCGACCGTTTCGGCCCAGTCTTCGTGCGGGTGCGAGGTCGCGTATCCGGTGATGAAATCCTCTCCGGGTTCTTTCGGATTGGCATAGTGTTCCTGCAAGGCCGCGTCATAATCGCTGGTCTCGTCGCCGAACAGCGGGCGGAATTCATCCAGAAAGCCGGGTGCGACCGCCAGGCGGTCGAACAGGAAATGCGCCAGTTCATGACGGAAATGGCCGACCATGGACCGATACTGTTCGCCCAGTTGATGCTGCCGCTGCACGCGGATCAGTTCATCGGCCTCGGTGACGTTGATGACGATTTCCCCGTTGTCATGGCCCATCATGATCTGCACCGCGCGCCCGCCCCCGGTGTTTTCGGACAACATCTGGAACCGGGGCCGCATTCCCCCGTCGGCATCGGTGAACCACTGCCAGTTCGACAGGTTGGCCAGCACCCACCGCTTGGCCCGTTCCGCCCGTTCCAGAAGCTGCTGGTTGTCGCCGATATGCAGCGCGGGAACCACGTCGGACATGTCGCAGGACCGGCACAGCGTGGCACCGGGAACCGCGATCCAGTTGCACTGGATCGTTTCGCGGTTGGCGCATGGCACGCCTTCGTTCCACATCGCGCGGGCTTCGGGTTCATAGAACAGCGGCGCGCTGCAGCCGCAGAACAGGTTTTCGAAGTAAACGCGGGACTGGCAGGCGGGACAGGTGAAACTTTGCATGGTATGCGTCCTTGTGGGCTGCTGACCAAGCCGGTTTGCGGGCCAAGGTTCCACGAAACGCCAGAAAACTTGCCGTCGTGCCGAATGCTTGACTTGCCCCCGGAAATCCGCCATATCCGCGCGGACCGGCCGGGCAGACGCCCTTGGCCGGCGTGTTATTTTCAATGACATCCCTACATGCGGGATGCGCTGTCCGAAGGCGGTTCACCCCCAACGCCGGAACGATCCGGGGCCAAAGGGCGCGGCAACAAAGGAAACGAAAGCGATGTTCGCGGTTCTGAAGACGGGCGGCAAGCAATACAAGGTGCAGGCGGGCGATGTCCTGCGCGTTGAAAAGCTGAATGCCGCGGCTGGCGACAAGGTCCAGTTCAACGAAATCCTGATGGTCGGATCGACCTTGGGCGCCCCGCTGGTCGGCGGCGCCTGCGTCCAGGCCGAAGTGATCGACCAGATCAAGGCCGACAAGGTCATCACCTATGTCAAGCGCCGCCGCAAGCACAGCTCGCAGCGGACTCGCGGGCATCGCCAGCAACTGACCCTGCTGCGCGTGACCGACGTTCTGGCCGAAGGCGCGGACAGCACCGGCGTACAGGCCGCGCTGGGCGCCCGCACCAAAGAAAACGCGTAAGGAGATTCAGCCATGGCACATAAGAAAGCAGGCGGTTCGTCCCGCAACGGTCGCGATTCGGCCGGCCGTCGCCTGGGCGTCAAGCTGTATGGCGGTCAGGAAGCCATTGCCGGCAACATCATCGTGCGTCAG
Source organism: Paracoccus sediminis (assembly GCF_900188295.1). Taxonomy (GTDB): domain Bacteria; phylum Pseudomonadota; class Alphaproteobacteria; order Rhodobacterales; family Rhodobacteraceae; genus Paracoccus; species Paracoccus sediminis. The sequence continues at coordinate 57,332 of NZ_FZNM01000009.1, read as the reverse complement.
CGCGGTACCAAATGGTGGGCAGGCGACAACGTCGGCATGGGCAAGGACCATACCCTGTTCGCGTTGGCCGACGGGCAGGTCAGCTTCAGGAAGGGCCTGAAGGGTCGCACCTTCATTTCGGTGGTGCCCGCCACCCTCGAAGCCGCCGAGTAACCCGAGCTTAACATTTCAGTGTTACCAGGGGGATCGGCGAAAGCCGGTCCCCCGCCTGTTTTCCGGGGAGGGAAAATGGTCATGTCAGCACCGATGAGGGGGGGGACGCGTTTGGACGATCTGAAGATTTCCGATGCGCTGAACCAGCCTGTCATCCCCGCCGAACGTCTGGTCCTGCGGCCCCTGCGTCCATCCGACGCGGGAATGATTGCGCATTACACCGCCGACAAACGCGTCGCCGAAGGAACGCGGGCGATCCCGCATCCCCTGCCGCCCGGCGCGTCCGAGGATTTCGTGGCCCGCGCCCTGTCGCCCAACCGGGTCGAGGATGTCTGGGCCATCGACGGGTCCGACACCCATCTGGCGGAACTGTTGGGCGTCGTGTCCCTGACCCGGATGGAGGGGGACCAGTCCGAACTGGGCTTCTGGATCGGCGCCGGGTTCTGGAACACGGGATTCGCGACCGAAGCCGTGGACGCCCTTGTCCGTGCCAATCCCCACAAGGCGCGCACCCTGTTCGCCGAGGTGTTTCAGGACAATCCCGGTTCGGCGCGGGTGCTGACGAACTGCGGCTTTGTCTATCTGGGCGATGCGGAAAGCTGGTCGGTCGCGCGCAATGGCCGGGTGCCGACCTGGACCTATCTGCGCAAGATGGCCTGACGGGCGGGGGCCTTTGCGCCCCCTCTCGCCCAAGGCGCGCCATTCACCCCCCCAGGATATTCGCGCACGGACGATGGCGCGTTGCAGATTCTGCACGCAGGTGCTTGCATTCGAGGCCCCAGCGCATAACTCGGCGTCATGACCATTCCTTTTTCCCTTCTCGATCTGTCGCCGGTGCCCGAAGGGTTCGAGGCCGGCGATGCTATCCGCAACACGCTGGATCTTGCCCGCCACGCGGAAAGCTGGGGCTATGGGCGGTTCTGGCTGGCCGAACATCACAACATGCCAGGCATCGCCAGCGCGGCCACGGCGGTGCTGATCGGGCTGGTGGCGCAGGCCACGACGCGGATACGGGTCGGGGCTGGCGGGATCATGCTGCCGAATCACGCGCCCCTCACCGTGGCCGAGGCGTTCGGTACGCTGGCCACCGCCTTTCCCGGCCGCATCGACCTGGGCCTTGGCCGCGCCCCCGGCGGAGACGGCGCGGTGATCCGCGCGTTGCGCCGTGATCCCATGGCCGACAGCTTTCCGCAGGATGTGGTGGAACTGCTGGATTATCTTGGTCCCGAACGCCCTAGCGCCCCGGTTCGCGCCCTGCCCGGCGAGGGGACGCAGGTGCCGGTGTGGATCCTTGGCAGCAGCCTGTTCGGGGCGCAACTGGCCGCGCATCTGGGCCTGCCCTATGCCTTCGCCAGCCATTTCGCGCCTTCCGACCTGGAGCAGGCCATTGCCATCTATCGCGACCGTTTCCGGCCCGGCCCTTGGGGCGACAGGGCCAGGGTGATGATCGCGATCAACGTCTTTGCCGCCGACGACCTGGCCGAGGCGCATTATCTGCGAACCTCTATGCAGTTGGCCTTTGCGCGGCTTCGGACAGGGGTTCCGGGGAAATTGCCGCGTCCGACGCGGGATCTGGATGCCGAGATCGGGCCGCAGATGCGCGGAATGGTCGACGATGCGTTGCGGATCAGCGCCGTCGGCGATGCCGGACGGGTGCGGGAACAGATGCAGGGACTTGTCGGGCGATACAGCCCGGACGAGGTGATCCTGACCGGGCAGATCCACGACCATCAGGCCCGGCTGCGCAGTTTCGAGATCGCGGCCGAGGTGATAAGATCGATCTGAGGATCAGGGCCGCGTCCGCAGCAAGCCCATGATGTCCTTCGTGCTTTCCAGGATCGGCGTCGCGATCTCATCTGCTCGGACCGCGCCCTGTCCCAGGATCCGGTCGATTTCCGCCGGATCGGCCATGTAATCGTTCATCCGCTGCGTGATCGGCTCCAGCGAGGCGACGGCCAGTTCGGCCAGCGCCGGCTTGAAGGTGCCAAAGCCTTGACCCTCGAATCGGGACAGCACCTGGTCCGGGGCCTGGTCTGCCAGGGCCGCGTAGATATTGACCAGGTTCCGCGCCTCGGGTCGATCCTTCAGACCCTCTATGCTGCCGGGCAGGGGATCCGCATCGGTGCGGGCCTTGCGGATCTTCTGGGCAATGGCGTCGGCGCTGTCGGTCAGGTTGATGCGGCTGGCGTCCGAAGGGTCGGATTTCGACATTTTCCTGGATCCGTCCCGCAGCGACATGACGCGGGTGGCCACGCCTTCGATCAGGGGTTCGGCGATCGGAAATTGTTCAACGCCGTAGTCGTGGTTGAACTTGGCGGCAATGTCGCGGGTCAGTTCCAGATGCTGCTTCTGGTCCTCGCCCACCGGCACGGCGGTCGCCTGATAGGTCAGGATGTCGGCGGCCATTAGCGCCGGATAGGCCAGCAGGCCCAAGCTGACGTTTTCCGCGTTCTTGCCCGCCTTGTCCTTGAACTGGGTCATCCGGTACATCCATCCGACGCGGGCCACGGTGTTGAACAGCCACGCCATTTCGGCATGGGCGGACACCTGGCTCTGGTTGAACAGCACCGATTGCCGCGGATCGACGCCCGCCGCCATGAAGGCCGCCGCGGCCTCGCGGATGTTGCGGCGCAGGGTTTCGGGATCCTGCCAGACGGTGATCGCGTGCAGGTCCACCAGGCAATAGATCGTCTCGGCGCCGCTGCCCTGCAAGGCGGCGAAACGCTTCAACGCGCCCAGATAGTTGCCAAGCGTCAGCCCGCCCGAGGGCTGGATGCCCGAAAAGATGCGCGGCGTGAAACGGGTCTCGGTCGTCTCGGTCATATGCGGGCCTGCTTGGAATTTGCGTGGCCTTGGCTTAGCCCTTGGCCACAACGACCGCAACCGCGAAGGAAATCCGATGCGCCAGGCCATGCCCATCTCGCCGATCAACCCGCTGCCCGCCGCCGTCTGGGCACTGGCCCTGCCTGCCATCGCCGGGGAAATCGTGTTCCTGCTGGGACAGACCGGCCTGGTGGGGGGCGCGCAGGGCATCGGCTTGCGTCTGACCGCGATGCAGATGACCGCCTTCGCGCCCGAAATGGTGCAGCGCATGTGGCAGGTCGGCGCCCTGGATTGGGACCAGGCCTATCGCATCCTGTCCTACAGCTTCGTCAATTCGTCCTTCATGCATGCGCTGTTCGTGGTGGTCTTCACGCTGGCGCTGGGCAACATGATCGCGCGGGAATTCCGGCCCTGGGCGGTCGTCGCGCTGTTCCTGGGATCGGCGATCGGAGGCGCCCTTGTTTATACGGCAGCGGTTTCGGTCCTGCCGGGGCGGCCGGGGCCGCTGATCGGAGGCTATCCGTCGGTGTATGGGTTGGTGGGGGCCTTCACCTTTCTGCTGTGGTCGCGGCTGGGCGCGGTTCAGGCCAACCGGATGCGCGCCTTCACGCTGATCGGGATGCTGCTGGCCTTTCAGTTGGTCTTCGGCATCGTCTTTGGCGGCGCGGGCTATGGCTGGATCGCCGAGATCGCCGGCTTTGGCGCAGGCTTCCTGCTGAGCTTCGTTCTGGTCGATGGCGGGGTGCAGCGCGTGTTGCGGCAGATCCGGGCGCGCTAGCGCCGCCGGACAGCGGCCTTCAATTCCGACAGGCGATAGGCCCGCGTCAGGAAGCTGAGCGTGAAATAGATGGCGGCGCCGCCGAATACCAAAATCGCCAGCCCTGGGACGCGACCTATGCCGCCCTCATCCAGCCACCCTGTCATCAGCCACAGCGCCCCTGCCATCAGCGCCGATGACAGCACGATCAGCGGCACCTTTCGGCGCAGGCGGTCGTCGGCGCGGGCGGCATCGCCCATGGCCCGCGTGCCCCACCACAGTTGCGCGACCATGATCCAGGCGGCGATCGTAGTGCCCAGCGCCGCCGCCAGAAAGCCCAGCCATGGCATCAGGCCGAAGGCCACGACCGCATTGACCGCCATTGACCACAGGGCATAGCGAAACGGGGTGCGGGTATCCTCGCGCGCGAAATACAGCGGTTGCAGGATCTTTTGCAGCACGAATGCGGGCAGGCCGAAGGCATAGACGATCAGCGCGCGGGCGGTCTGGGCCGTGTCAAAGGCGGTGAACTGGCCGCGTTCGAACAGCGTGCGGACCATCGGTTCGGCGATCACGGCAATGGCGAAGGCGGCGGGCAAGGTCAGGAACAGGCCGAATTCGGTCGCGCGGGAATAGGCCGACTGCCCGCCCGCATGATCGCCCGCGCGCAGGCGCCGCGCCAGTTCGGGCAGCAGGACCACCGCCACCGCCGCACCGACCACGCCCAAAGGCAGTTGATACAGCCGATCGGAATAGGACAGCCAGGAAATCGCGCCCTCGAAATGGCTGGCGACCTGGCGGCCGACCAGCAGGTTGATCTGCACGACGCCCCCGGCAAAGGCGGCGGGCAGGGCCACGGCCAGCAGGCGGCGCATGTCGGGCGTCAGGCGCGGGCGGCGGGGGTGGAACGACCAGCCGGTGCGATGCGCGTCCCACCAGACCAGGGCCAATTGCGCGATTCCCGTCAGCGGCGTAGCCCAGGCCAGCGTCAGCCCTACGTCCCAGCCCCGCCACCAGGCAACCGCCATGGCGGCGATGAACAGAAGGTTCAGCAGCACCGGCGCGGCGGCGGCGGCGGTAAAGCGCCCGTTCGCGTTCAGCACGCCCGAGATCATCGAGGCCAGCGAGATCAGCAGGATATAGGGGAACATAATCCGGCCGTACTGCACGGCCAGCGGAAAGCGTTCGTCGCCCGCAAAGCCCGACGCCATCAGCCAGACCAGTCCCGGCATGAACATCATTGCCATCGCCGACAGGACGAGCACCGCCATCAGCAGGCCGGAAAACGCCTCGGATGCGAAACGCTGGGCGTCGGGACGGTCGTCCAGCTTCTTGGCGAACATCGGGACAAAGGCCGTGTTGAACGCGCCTTCGGCAAAGAAGCGGCGGAACATGTTGGGCAGCGACAGGCCCACGAAGAATGCGTCGGCCACGGCGCCGCTGCCCAGCCACGCCGCCATCAGGATGTCGCGGACAAAGCCCGACACGCGCGACACGAAGGTCCAGATCCCCACCGAGAGGAATCCCCTCACCAGTCCCGATTTCATGATGTCACGCCTCTGCCCGTTTTGCCCCGTCGGCGATGGCCGCGCGCAGTTTCTTTTCCAGGGCGTCACGTTTGGCTTCGCTGTGCAGCTTCAAACCGAACATGTCCTTGACATAGAAGCTGTCCACCACCTGCGCGCCGAAGGTCGCGATCACGGCGCTGACGATCTGGATATGGTTCGCGGCCAGCGTCCGGGTCAGGTCGTACAGCAGTCCAGGCCGGTCGCGGGTATCAACCTCGATGATGGTATAGATGTCGCTGCCTTCGTTGTCGAAGGTCACATGGGTGGGGAACTTGAACTCTCGGGTCCGCTTCTTGGGCTTGTCGCGGGTGGCGAAGGCTTCGCGGGCCACGATTTCCCCGCCCAGCGTGCGCAGGATGGTCTGGCGCAGCCGGGGCAGCCGGTCGTCGTCAAAGGGGCTGCCATCGGGATCCTGCACCCAGAAGACGGCAGTGGCGAAACCGTCGCGCGTGGTATAAGTGCGCGCGTCCACGACGTTGGCGCCCATCAGCGTCAGCGCCCCGCACAGGCGTGAAAAGATGCCTGGATGGTCGGCCAGCACAAAGGCCGCCCGCGTCGCGTCCCGGTCATGGTCGGCCCGCAGGTCGATGCGGATGTCGTCCGGGCCGATCCCGCGCAGCAATCCGGCAAAGCTGGCCTGGGTTTCGGTCGGCAGGCCCGACCAATAGCTGTCATAATGGCGCCCCAGTTCCGCGCGGATGGCCCTGGCCTCCCACCCCTTGGCGATCAGCATGTGGCGCAGGCTGCGCTTGGCTTCGTTCTGGCGGCGGTCGCGGTTCAACTCCTCCAGCCCGTTTTCCAGGACCAGGGCGGTTTCGGTGTGCAGCTTGCGCAGCAGCGCGGCCTTCCAGTTGTTCCAGGTGCCGGGGCCGACGCCGCGGATGTCGCAGACCGTCAGCACCAGCAGCATGTCCAGCCGACGCCGCGTCTTCACCGCCTTGGCGAAATCGCGCAGGGTGCGCGGGTCGGCGATGTCGCGTTTCTGCGCCACATCCGACATCAGCAGGTGATTGCGCACCAGCCATTCCACCGTGTCGATGTCGTCCTGGGGAAAGCCGAACCGCGCCGCGATCCGCCGCGCCAGCCGCGCGCCCAGGATCGAATGATCCTCGCGGCGGCCCTTGCCGATGTCGTGCAGCAAGGTGGCCAGATACAGCACGCGGCGGTTGATGCCCGCTTCCATGATGTGGCTGGACAGGGGAAGATCCTCGGGGTGCTCGCCGCGCTCGATCTCGGCCAGGGCGGCGACGCACTGGATCGAATGTTCGTCCACCGTATAGTGGTGATACATGTTGAACTGCATCATCGCCACGACCGGCTCGAATTCGGGAATGAAGGCGGCCATCACGCCCAGTTCGTTCATGCGGCGCAGGCCCCGTTCCGGGTTGCCGTGCTTCAGCAGGATGTCCATGAAGATGCGCGTGGCTTCCGGATCGGCGCGCATCCGGTCGTCGATCCGATCCAGATTGGCCGCGACAAGGCGCATGGCGTCGGGATGGATCAGGATGCCGGTGCGCAGGGCTTCCTCGAACAGGCGCAGCATGTTCAGCGGATCCGCCAGAAACAGCGTTTCGTCCAAGATGCCAAGACGGCCGTGATCCTCGGTGAAACCGGCCTTCATCTTGCGCCGCCGGCGGAACAGCCGTCCCAGGAACGGTGCGCTGCGGACGTGGCGCGCCTCGAGTTCGGTCAGGAACACACGGGTCAATTCGCCCACATGGGTGGCGTGACGAAAGTAATCCTGCATGAAATATTCGACTCCGCGCCGGGCCGACGTGTCGCGATAACCCATGCGGCGCGCGACCTCGACCTGCATGTCGAAGGACAGGACATCGACCGGACGGCCCGCAATCAGATGCAGATGGCTTCGCACGGCCCACAGGAAATCCTCGGCCTGCCAGAAGGCCAAGTGTTCTTCACGGGTAAAGACGCCCAGATCGACCAGCTCGACCGCGCGGTCCACCCGATGAATGTATTTCGCGATCCAGTACAGAGTTTGCAGGTCGCGCAGCCCGCCCTTCCCTTCCTTGACGTTGGGTTCCAGGACATAACGCTGCCCGCCCTGGCGTTTGTGGCGGTCCGCGCGTTCCTTCAGCTTGGCTTCGATGAATTCGGGCACTGTCTTCGAAAAAAGCTCGACCCACAGGCGCTCGCGCAGATCCTCGGCCAGCGGCGCATGGCCCGCGACCAGCCGGTGTTCCACAAGCGAGGTGCGGATGGTCATGTCGCCCGTGCCCAGACGGATGCAGTCGTCAAGGCTGCGAATCGAATGGCCGATCTTCAGCTTGAGGTCCCACAGGATGTAGAGCATCGATTCGACGACGCTTTCGGCCCAGGCGGTGATCTTCCAGGGTGTCAGGAACAGCAGGTCAACGTCCGACTGCGGCGCCATCTCGGCCCGGCCATAGCCGCCGACGGCCAGCACAGCCAGCCGCTCGGCCTCGGACGGGGACCGCTGGGGATGCAGGCGCGTCGCGACATGATGGGTGGCGACAACAATGCCGTCCGTCAGATTGGCAATCGCACGGACCGTCTCGCGGGCTGCTCGGGGATGGCTGGTCAGCCCGGCCTCGATGGCCTGCATGGCTTGGGTGCGGGCCTCCGAAAGGAGGGCCACCGTGCGCGCGCGAATTTCCTTGCGGTCGGTCACCCCGGTCAGGTCCGCATCAAGGATCGGCAGGAAGATTTCAGGGTCGAAGATCGGATGCGCCCCGGACAGGGCCGGGGCGCTTTGCCGGACAGGCGTATCGGACAGGACGGCCAAGGTCAGAACCCGAAACCGCCGCCAAATCCGCGCGGGGCCGGATCCAGGATGACCAGCCGGTTGCCGCGCAGCGTGGCGACCGCCAGCGCGCGTTCCGAGGTGCCGTCCGGCCGCAGTCGGAAGACGCCGCCGACGCCGGAAAAGCCCGCGGCCTGCGTCAGCCCCGTGGTCGTCAGCGCATTGCGATTGCCGCTGCGCACCAGCGAGGCGATGGCGGCAACCCCGTCATAGGCAAGGCTTGCCAGTTCGTGCGGTTGTTCCCCATAGACGCTGCGGTAACGGGCGTCGAACTGCGCCTTGAGTCCCTGATCGGGGATCGCGAACCAGCCTTCCTGCAACTGCGGCATCCCGATGCGGTTGGCGGGTTGGTCCCAGCGGGTCAGTCCCATCATCTGGGTCACGGGCGACCGGACGCCCGCCGCCGCCAGTTTCTCGGTCAGATAGGGCAGGACGGCCTGATTGTTGGCGGTCATGAACACCGCATCGACCCGGCCCGATTGCGCGGCCGCGACGATCTGGGGCGTCGCCGCGTCGATGCCGGTAACGGATACGGCATGGTTGCTGCGTCCTGCCAGACGGGCGCCGTTGCGGGCGATGGCGGTTTCGATCGCGCGGCCGCCAAGCTGGCCCGCGATGTCGTCTTCGGCCACGACATAGATGTTGCGCTTGCCCTGCCGCACGCCATAGCCGACCAGCCGGTTCGCGACGTTGGCAAAGCTGTTGCCCAGGATAAAGACGTTCCCGCCCGCGATCTCGGCATTGTTGGAAAACGACAGCACGTTCACGTTGCGCGGCCGCATGGCGGTGCCGACGGCATTGGCGCCCTCGGCGAACAGTGGGCCGACGATGATCTGCGCGCCCGCATCCACGGCGGCATTGGCCTGGGCCACGGCCTGCGCGGTGCTGGTGCCGGTGTCATAGATGCGCAGGTCGATGCTGGCGCCCTGGGCGTCCGCCGCAGCCATCCGGGCCGCGTTCTTCAGGCTGCGCGACAGCCATTCCAGATCGGCCGATCCGCTGCCGCCGGGGGCCAGCAGGGCGACGCGCACCGGCTCGTCGGGATTTATCAGGGATCCGGTGGCAGGACCGCTGGCCCCCTGCGACCCGTCCATCGGCTGGCAGGCCGCGATAACAAAGGCCGACAGGATGGCGGCGGCGCGGGTGACGGCGCGGCGCAATCCGGCGGCGGGCCGGGGTATGGCGGAAACGACCATGGGAAACTTTCCTGCTGTAAGGTATCGGCGAGGTGCGGGCAGCCTAGGACCAACGGACCTGCTTGGCAATCAGTCGGAAGGAAAGCGCCATGGACATCCACCCCCCCCAGCGTCTGAACGCCCATGTCGAGGCGACCCGGCTTGAGAGCGGGTTGTACCTGGTGGCGACGCCGATCGGCACGGCCCGCGACATCACGCTGCGGGCGTTGGATGTGCTGAACGCGGCCGATGTGCTGGCGGCCGAAGATACGCGCGTCCTGCGTCACCTGATGGACATTCACGGCATCCCCCTGCGCGGCCGCCGGATCCAACCCTATCACGACCACAACGGCGAACGCGCCCGCCCGGCCCTGATGGCCGCCCTGGCGGGCGGTTCCAGCGTGGCCTATGCGTCGGACGCGGGCACGCCGCTGGTGGCCGATCCCGGATACCGTCTTGCGAAGGTTGCAGCCGTGGCAGGTCATCGCGTTCACGCCATCCCCGGCCCCTCGGCCCCGCTTGTCGCGCTGAGCGTTTCGGGATTGCCAAGCGACCGTTTCGTCTTTGCGGGCTTTCCACCACTGGCGAAAGGCGCGCGGACGACATGGCTGCGTCAGTGGATGGCTGTGGATGCGACCCTGATCCTGTTCGAAAGCCCCCGGCGCGTTAACCAGACCTTGCAGGAGATGTGCGAGATTGACGCGAATCGGCCTATCGTGGTGGCACGGGAACTGACCAAGAAGTTCGAGGAAGTGATCCGCGGCACGGCGCGGGAACTGGCCGACGACCCGCGCATGGCCGCCCTTCGCGGAGAGGTGGTGATCCTGGCGGACCGGCCGGGCGAGGTGGTGGCCGACGAGGAAACGATCCGGCAAGCCTTGCTGGATCGGCTGGAACGGATGACGGTCAAGGATGCCGCGAGGGATGTTGCGGCGGAACTGGGACTTGCGCGGCGCGATGTCTATCAGGTGGCGCTGGCCTTGAACAGGAACGGGGATTGATGATGGGTTCCGGAAATCCGCTGGATCTGAAAGGGACAAGGCCGGTGTCGTCCGCGCGGCGCACGCGGGGGCGCCTGGCCTGTCTGTCCGGCGCCATGGCCGAGGACCGCGTGGCGCGCGTTCTGGAAGACCAGGGCATTTCAGTCCTGGCCCGCCGCTGGCGGGGCACGGCGGGGGAAATCGATCTGGTCTGCCAGGACGGGCCATGCCTTGCCTTTGTCGAGGTCAAGCGGTCCGCGACCCATGCCGAGGCCGCACAGCGTCTTGGGCCGGTCCAGCAGGGGCGCATCATGCGGGCCGCCCTGGAATATTGCGACAGCCACGGCCATCAGCCCCTGCCCGAACTGCGCTTCGATGCAGCCCTGGTCGATGCCCGCGGCCGGGTCGAGCTTGTGAAGCGCGCCTTCGAGGAAGCCTTCGGTTAAGTCGCGGCGTCACCCGTGGGAATTGCCGGTTCTGACGTCCGCGCCGAACGTCTTCGTCAACGAAGGCCGCGTCAGGCGCGATCCAAATTCAGCGCGATCAGTCCGGCGGTCTGGTCGGGATGCGTCAAGGATACCATGTGCCCGGCATCCGGCACGACCGCGCGGCCGACATCGGGCAAGCGGCTTGCAAGGGCCTCGGCGATCGCATGGATCACGGGCGGAGAATCCGCTCCGGCGACGATCAGGACGGGGGCGTCGATCCGTTCCAGGCCGCCTTTGCGCAGGATCCGTGCCCCGTCACGCGACAGGGTTTCGGCGGTCGCCGAAACCAGATGAATCTGGTCGGTCATCGTCTGACGAACGGCCGGGGGCAGGTCGCCGAAAGGCTGCGCCCCCCAGACATCGATGAACTGCCGGGCAGCATCCTCGGCCTCGCCCTTCGCAAGGCTGGCGGCAAGGTTGCGCTCGCGGGCTGCCTGATCCGCGTCGGGTGCCGCCGCGAACAGGACCGGCTCGATCAGCGTCAGGCTCCGCACGGCCTCGGGCGCGGCGACGGCGATGCGCAGGGCGACGGTCGCCCCCAGGCTGTGGCCGATCAGGTCCAGCGGCTGATGGATGAAGGATGCCGCGATCCGCGTGATGGCCGTGTGGAAATCCGTTCCATCAGGCAGCCCTGTCCAAGGCCCGCTGCGGCCATGGCCCGGCATGTCGAAGGCGAACAAGTCGATCCGTCCGTCCAGCCGCCCCGCGATCGGCCCCCACGAGGCCGAATTGCCCATCATGCAATGCAGGGCTAGGGCCGGGCGATCCTTGTCGCCGGGCCAGTGTCGCTTGTGGATGCCGGTCACAGCGTGGAGAGATGCCGGTCGAGGAAATCCAGCCGATCCTGTCCCCAGAATTTTTGGCCGGTTTCCGGCACGACATAAAAGGGCGAACCGAAGACGCCCGCCTCGACGGCCCGGTCCAGATTGCGGCCATATGTTTCCGCGCCGACGATCAGCCCCGAATCGGCCAGCGACGGGTCAAAGCCATGGGCCGACAGGACGTCGCGGATCACGGCGTCATCGCTGATGTCGCGATCCTCGGCCCAGACCGCGCGCAGGAAGCCCTGCACCAGCCCGCCCAGGTCGCCGCCCCCCGCCTCTTGCGCCGCGATGATGGCATAGGACGAGGGCGCCATGTTGACCGGCCAATGGGCGGGCTTCAGGTTGAACGCCATCCCCAGGTGATCCGCCCAGCGGGGCAGTTCCTGCGCACGGTACTGCATCCGGCTGGGATGACGGTTGGCGGGCCGGACGCCGCCGGTGCGGTCGAACAGTTGCAGGATGTCCAGCGGCCTGTAGGCAATCGTCGCGCCGTGCCGTTCGCCGATCCGTTCCAGCCGGTCCCCTGCCAGATAGGCCCAGGGGCTGATCGTTCCGAAATAATAGTCGATGCTGGCCATGACGATGCCCCTTGTGGCGCCTGGTGGTTTGCCCGCAGGCTAACCGGGTGCTAAGGCGGGCGCAATCTGGCGAATCCCTGCGAAAAGGCCCCCTTATGCCCGTCATGACCGAACCCAAGCTGATCTCAGGAAACGCCAACCGGACCTTGGCCGGGGCCATCGCCCGGCGGATGTCGATGCATCGGGGCATGAACGTCAGCCTGTGCGACGCCCGGATCGAGCGGTTCAACGACCAGGAAATCTTCGTCGAAGTCTTCGAGAACGTGCGCGGCGAGGACATGTACATCATCCAGCCGACATCCAACCCCGCGAACGACAACCTGATGGAACTGCTTATCATGTCCGACGCGCTGAAGCGGTCGTCGGCGGCGCGGATCACGGCGGTCATTCCCTATTTCGGCTATGCCCGCCAGGACCGCCGCGCCAAGGCCCGGACGCCGATCAGCGCCAAGCTGGTGGCGAACCTGCTGACCGAATCCGGCATCGACCGTGTGCTGACCCTGGATCTGCATGCGGCCCAGATCCAGGGGTTCTTCGACATTCCCGTGGACAACCTCTATGCGGCGCCGGTCTTTGCCCTGGATGTGCAGCATCATTTCCGTGGCCGGATGAACGACCTGATGGTCGTGTCGCCCGACGTGGGAGGCGTGGCGCGGGCGCGGGAACTGGCAACCCGGATCGGGGCGCCCTTGTCCATCGTGGACAAGCGTCGCGAAAAGGCGGGCGAGATCGCGGAAATGACCGTGATCGGCGATGTCGCGGGCAAGGTCTGCATCATCGTGGACGACATCTGCGACACCGCCGGAACGCTGGCCAAGGCCGCTCAGGTGCTGACGGACAATGGTGCGACCGAGGTTCATGCCTATATCACCCATGGCGTCCTGTCCGGCCCGGCGGTCGAACGCGTGACGAATTCGGTCATGAAATCGCTGGTCATCACCGATTCGATCCAGCCGACCGATGCCGTGAAATCCGCGCCCAACATCCGCATCGTGCCGACCGCGCCGATGTTCGCGCAGGCGATCCTGAACATCTGGAACGGCACCTCGGTCAGCAGCCTGTTCGAAACGGACACCCTGCTGCCGATCTACGAGGGGCTCTATACGACGGCCTGACGCACGGTCCGGCCCGGCGGGCGGGTTACAGCGCCCGCCACCCGATATCGCGGCGGCAGAACCCCTGCGGCCAGTCGATCGCATCGACCTGCGCATAGGCGCGGGCATGCGCCTCGGCCAGGGTGGCGCCGCGCCCGGTGCAGGCCAGAACCCGCCCGCCGGTGGCGACCGTGTGGCCGTCTCTGGCAGCGGTTCCGGCGTGGAATGTCATCTCGAAACTGGTTTCAGTCAGGCTATTCAACCCGTTGATGGCGGTGCCTTTCTGATAGATTCCGGGATAGCCCTTCGCAGCCATTACCACGGTGAGGGCGTGATCGTCGGCCCAGTTCACCGCCATGTCGGCCAGCCGTTCTTCGGCACAGGCAAGCAGCAGGTCAAGCACCTGTCCGCCCAGGCGCATCATCAGCACCTGACATTCGGGATCGCCGAAGCGGACATTGTATTCCACCAGCCGAGCGCGCCCATCATGGATCATCAGCCCGGCGTACAGGACGCCTTGGAACGGCATTCCGCGCGCGGCCATTTCCGCCACGGTCGGGCGGACGATCTGCGTCATCACCTGATCCTGCACAGCATCGGTCAGGATCGGCGCCGGGCTATAGGCGCCCATGCCGCCGGTGTTCGGGCCGGTATCGCCCTCGCCCACGCGCTTGTGGTCCTGGGCGGTGCCGAGGGGAAGGCAATCGGTGCCGTCGCAAAGGACAAAGAAGCTGGCTTCCTCGCCCGCCATGAATTCCTCGATCACGACCGACATGTCGCCGAACTCGCCATCGAAGATCGCGTCGATGGCCCCGTGCGCCTGCTCGACGGTTTCGGCCACGGTGACGCCCTTGCCGGCGGCCAGCCCGTCGGCCTTGACCACGATGGGGGCGCCCTGGGCGGTGACGTGATCGCGGGCGCTGTCGGCATCGGCGAACCGCGCCCACGCGGCGGTCGGCGCCCCGCAGGCGTCGCAGATGTCCTTGGTAAAGGCCTTGGACGCCTCGAGCTGGGCTGCGGCCTGGGACGGGCCAAGAACCAGGAACCCGGCGTCGCGCAGGGCATCCGAGACGCCTGTAGCCAGGGGCGCCTCGGGGCCGATCACCACGAAGTCTATGGTGTTTTCCTGGGCGAACTCCAGGACGTCGGCGCGTGACAGAATGTTCAGGTCGGCGCATTCGGCGACGTGGGCGGTGCCCGCATTGCCGGGCGCCACGATCAGGCGGTCGCATTTCGGGTTCTGCCGGATCGCCCAGGCCAGTGCGTGTTCGCGCCCGCCTCCGCCCAGGATCAGGATGTTCATCTGCCGCCCTTTCGCTTGCCGTGCGGGCGTTCTAGTCTGGCGCTGCAAAGGGAACAAGACGCATGGATTTGCTGGAAGACGCGCCGGGCAGCAACGCGCATGAATTCACGGTGTCCGAACTGTCGGGCGCCGTGAAGCGCAGCCTGGAGGATCAGTTCGGCCGCGTCCGCGTGCGCGGAGAGATCGGGCGGGTGTCGCGCCCGTCGTCGGGGCATCTGTATTTCGATCTCAAGGATGACCGGTCGGTGCTGGCGGCCGTCACCTGGAAAGGGCAGGCGGCCAAGCTGGCGCAGCGCCCCGAGGAGGGTATGGAGGTCATCGCCACGGGCCGCATCACCACCTTTCCCGGCCAGTCCAAATATCAACTGATCGTGGATCAGATCGAACCCGCTGGCCTTGGCGCGCTGATGGCGATGCTGGAAAGGCGCCGTCAGGCCTTGGCGGCCGAGGGGCTGTTCGACGATGCGCGCAAGCGTCCGCTGCCGTCCCTGCCGCGCGTGATCGGGGTTGTCACCTCGCCGTCCGGTGCGGTGATCCGCGACATCCTGCACCGGCTGCGCGACCGCTTTCCGACCCGCGTGCTGATCTGGCCGGTGGCCGTCCAGGGCGACGGCTGCGCCCCGCAGGTGGCGGCGGCGATCCGGGGGTTCAACGACCTTGCCCCAGGCGGGCCGATCCCGCGCCCGGATCTGCTGATCGTGGCGCGGGGCGGCGGCAGTCTGGAGGATTTGTGGGGGTTCAACGAGGAAGCCGTGGTCCGCGCTGCCGCCGAAAGCCGCATTCCGCTGATTTCGGCCGTGGGGCACGAGACCGACACCACGCTGATCGATTTTGCCGCCGACCGCCGCGCGCCGACACCGACCGCCGCGGCCGAGATGGCGGTGCCGGTGCTGGCGGACCTGGCGGCCCGTCTGGCGGAATCGCAGGTTCGGCTGACGCGGTCCAGCCAACGTCAGGTCGAACGGCCCCGGCAGCGTCTGCGTGATCTGGCCCGTGGGCTGGGCCGCCCTGCCGTCCTGACCGAAGCGGCACGGCAAAGACTGGATTTGTGGGCGGGCCGTCTAGATCCCGCATTGCACGGGCTGGTGCGCAATCGCAGGCACCAGCTTGCGGCCCGTCCGATCCCGATGGCCTTGCTGAGCCGGTTCACGGATCGAAAGGCGCACGCCCTGCAAGGACTGGCGCATCGGCTGGACGCCGGTGTGGCCCGGCGTATGGAACGGCGCCGCGACCGGATGACGACGATGGGGGAACGGCTGGATGCCTCGCTGGCGCGGGTGGTGGCGGTGACGCGGCGGACCATCGAGACCCAGGATCGAAGGCTGATCGATCTGTCGCAGCGGCTTGAGACAGGGGTCCACCGGGCGATTCGAGACCGGGACCACTCGCTGCAACGGGTTGACCGGCTGCGACTGTCGCTGGGCCATGAGGCGACGCTGAAACGGGGATTCGTGGTTGTGCGGGGGCCGGATGACAGCGTCATCACCTCGGTCGCCGAGGCGCGGCGCCATGCACGGCTGAACCTGCAATTCGCCGACAACCAGTATCTTGGGGTCCGTCCCGAAGGCTCGTCGCAAAAGCCCGTGCGAAAGCAGGCACAGCCTGAACAGAAGACGCTGTTCTAGGCCGGATCCCTTGGCCGAAGCATCAGCCAGATCAGCGCGCCCCCGGCCAGCACCAGAAACGGAAGCATTGACAGATTGACCGCGTTCCATCCCGCGACGACAGGCCCGCCGCTGCAATTCATAAGCCCGCCAGACGACAGCGAGGCCAGGAACACCCCGCCGAACACAACGGCATCGTTCAGCCCCTGGACATGGCCGCGTTCCTGCGGCGTATGGGCACGGGTCAGCATGGCCGTCGCGCCGATATAACCGAAGTTCCAGCCCGTGCCCAACAGGACCAGGGCGGCAAAGAAATTCGTCAGCTGGACCCCGGACAGGGCCGCTGCCCCGGCAAGCGCCAGCAGGACAAGCCCGACCGCCACGATCCGCTCGGCCCCGAAGCGGGCGATAAGATGGCCGATAAAAAAGCTGGGCGCAAACATCGCCAGGACATGCGCGCTGACGATATTCGCCGCATCCCTCGGCGCAAAGCCGCAGCCCACCACCGCCAGCGGGGTCGAGGTCATCACCAGGTTCATCAACGCATAGGCGACCGTTCCGCAGATCATCGCCACTGCAAGGGCCGGACGGCGCAGCAAGGTGGGCAAGGCCGGTCCGCCCCCGGCGCCACGGGCCAAAGGCGCGGGCTTCGGAATGTCCAGAAAGGCGAACAGGACAGGGCCGACGGCGTTCAGGCCGATCACCGCCACATAGGTGGCAAGGAACGGCACCGCCGTCAGCCCGTCCGTCGCGCGCACCACCGCAGGACCGATGATCGCCGCCGCCAGCCCGCCTGCCATGACCCAGCTGATCGCGCGCGGGGCATCGTCATCGGACGCCATGTCGGTTGCGGCAAAGCGATAGAATCCCTGCGCGGACATGTAGATGCCGGCCAGCGGCGCCCCCGCCGCGAACAGCCAGAACGACCCCGCCGACAGCCCCCATGCCGCCAGCGCCGCGCCAAGGCCCCCGGCCAGCACGGCCAGCATGAAACCCGCCTGCCTGCCGCGATCCTGCATGAATCGCGCCAGCGGGCGGGCGGACAGCGCGGATCCCAGGACAATCATCGACAGGGGCAGGGTGGCGATGCAGGGATGAGGCGCAAGGATCTGGCCTGCAAGGCCGCCAACGATGAAGTTCACCGACATCTGCGCGCCCAGGATCGCCTGCGCCGCGACCAGCACGGCGACGTTGCGGCGATTGCGCCGGGGACCGTGCAAGGTCTCAGCGCCGGTTCAGGCCTGCGGCCGCATGGGCGCGTTCCTGGATCGCCCCCCAGTTTTCGGCATTCACGTCGGCGTCCGTGGCGATCCAGCTGCCGCCGACGCAGATCACGTTCGGCAGCGCCAGATAGTCGGCGGCATTCGAAGGCGAAATCCCGCCGGTGGGACAGAAGGTGATCCGGGGCAGGGGACCGGCCAGCGATTTCAGCGCGGGGACCCCGCCGACCGCCTCGGCCGGGAAGAATTTCAGCATGTCATAGCCCGCGTCCGACGCGCGCATCACCTCGGACGCGGTGGCGGCGCCGGGCAGCAGGGGCAGTTCCAGTTCCTCGCAGGCAGCGACAAGGCGGTCCGTCAGTCCGGGCGATACGGCAAAGGTGGCGCCTGCGTCCTTGGCGCGCTTGGCATCGTCCGGGGTCAGCACCGTTCCGGCGCCCACATGCCCGCCCGACACGGCCGACATGGCCCGGATCGCATCCAACGCCGCGTCCGAGCGCAGGGTGATTTCCAGAACGGGAAGCCCGCCCGAAACAAGCGCCTGCGCCAGCCCGGCCGCGCGATCGGCGTTCTTGATGACGATGACCGGGATCACGGGGGCAAGCCGGCACAGGGCCCGCGTTTTCTGTGACTGGAGATGGGGGTTCATGGCGCCGCCTTTCGTTCCGCAATCCAACGGCAAACTGCCTGCTGACACAGGCTGATGCAAGCGGTTTGCCGGTCACAGGCGGAAATTCCGTTATCGCTATCAGCCGGTTCGGATCAGACGGCCACAACCACGGCGGCAAAGTGGATCGCGGCGGCCGTCACGACAAAGCCGTGCCAGATCGCGTTCTGAAAGCGCAGTTTTTCCCAGACGTGAAAGATCACCCCCACGGAATAGACGATTCCGCCAATGACGATCAGCAGCATCGATACCGGCGGCAGGTTGTCGGCGATGGGTCGAAACGCGATCAGCCCGCTCCACCCCATGAGAAGGTACAGAAAGATCGCAAGACGGTCGTATCGACCGGGCAGCAGGCATTTCAGCGCAACGCCAAGCGCCGCCGTCACCCAGATGCAGACCAGCAGCGCAAGGGCCGTGGGATCGGACGACGCCTTGTGCAGGAACGGGGTATAGGTCGCGGCGATCAGGATGAAGATGGCGGAATGATCCAGCCGGCGCAGATACCATTTCAACGGCGATTTTGGCATCATGTTGTATGTGAAGGAGGCCGCAAGCGACAGGATCAGCCCCGCAGCATAGATCGCCGTGGCCAGAACCTCGGTCGGGCCTGCCTGGGCCGAGACGTGGGGGATCAGGAAGGCCACCCCAACCAGAGCCAGTGCGACGCCGATTCCATGAACGACCCCATCGGCAAGCAACTCGTAAAAATCATAGTGCCGCCCCAGGCGGAACCGGCTGTCGGCCATGATGAACCCCGTGATGATTCATCTTGCCTGACCGCGGCATGGCCAGCAACTGACAGATTCGTCAGGTTTTATGCGATTGAAATGCCGATGGTCCTTGCAAATCTGCGGCGGGGGAACTATTTGCGCGACACTTCACAGGCAGGGGCGGGCCGCCGCGGGAGAAATCCGCGACAGGTCCACCGGTTGGGGCATCCGCCCTGAATCCCCTGCCAAGGCGCAAACCGGAAAGGACATGGAATGGCGCTTCCCGAATTTTCGTTGCGTCAGCTTTTGGAAGCTGGCGTTCACTATGGTCACCAGACGCAACGCTGGAATCCGCGCATGGCGGAATTCATCTATGGCGACCGCAACGGCATCCACATCCTGGATCTGACGCAGACCCTGCCCATGCTGGACGCCGCGCTGCAAGTCGTGCGCGACACCGTGGCCAAGGGCGGCCGCGTGCTGTTCGTCGGCACCAAGCGGCAGGCGCAAAAACCCATCGCCGATGCGGCCGAACGGTCCGCGCAGTTCTACATGAACCACCGCTGGCTGGGCGGCACGCTGACCAACTGGAAAACCGTGTCCCAGTCGATCAGCCGCCTGAAGGCCATCGACGAAACCATGTCCGGCGGCGCCGAAGGCATGACCAAGAAGGAACGTCTCCAACTAGAGCGTGAGCAGGCCAAGCTGCAAGCGTCGCTGGGCGGCATCCGCCATATGGGCGGCCTGCCCGACCTGCTGTTCGTCATCGACGTGAACAAGGAAGATCTGGCCATCCTGGAAGCCAAGAAGCTGGGCATCCCGGTCGTCGCCGTGGTCGACACCAACTGCTCGCCCGATGGCGTGGACTATATCATCCCCGGCAACGACGACGCCGCGCGGGCCATCGCGCTGTATTGCGATCTGGCCAGCCGCGCGGCGCTGGATGGCATGTCGGCCCAGATGGGCGCCGCGGGCGTGGATGTCGGCGCCCTGTCCGACGCCCCCGAGGAAATGCTGGACGAGCATGCGGCCGAGGAACAGGCGACCGCCGACGCCTGATCGGCGCCTGCGCCGGATATTCATGGAAATGTCGTCAGGCGGGGATATGCCCCGCCTGATGCGTTCATCAAAGGAGACGGATCATGGCAATCACCGCCGCGATGGTGAAGGAACTGCGCGAAACGACCGGCGCAGGGATGATGGATGCCAAGAAGGCGCTGACGGAAACCGAAGGCAACATGGAAGCGGCCATCGACTGGCTGCGCACCAAGGGCCTGGCCAAGGCCGCCAAGAAGGCCGACCGCGTCGCCGCCGAAGGCCTGGTCGGCGTGCAGGTCACGGATGGCCGCGGCGTCGCCGTCGAGATCAACTCGGAAACCGACTTCGTCGCCAAGAACGCCGATTTTCAGCAACTTGTCCGCGACATCACCGATGTCGCCCTGACCACTGCCGACGACATCGAGGTTCTGAAGGCCACGCATCTGAACGGCAAGCCCGTGTCCGAGGTGCTGACCGACGCCATCGCCCGCATCGGCGAGAACATGACCCTGCGCCGGATGCATCTGCTGGAAGGCGACACCGTTGTATCCTATGTCCATAATGCGGCGACCGAGGGCATGGGCAAGATTGGCGTCCTGGTCGCGCTGAAAGGCGACAAGGACAAGGCGCAGGCCATCGGCAAGCAGTTTGCCATGCACATCGCCGCGACCAGCCCGCTGTCGCTGTCCGAAGCGACGCTGGATCCCGCCATGCTGGAGCGCGAGTTGCAGGTTCAGACCGCCAAGGCTCTGGAAGAAAACGCATCTTCGGCCAAGCCGAAGCCCGAGGCCGTGATCCAGAACAACATCATCCCTGGCCGGATGAAGAAATTCGTGGGTGAAAACACGCTGATGGGCCAGCCTTTCGTCATCAACCCCGACCTGACGGTCGAACAGGCCGCAAAGGAGGCCGGGGTCGAGATCACCGGCTTTGCCCGCGTGGCAGTTGGCGAAGGCATCGAGAAGAAAGAGGAGGATTTCGCAGCCGAGGTCGCCAAGACCCTCAGCGGCGCCTGATCGCCTCCTACCCGACAGGAAACGCCGGTCTCCCCCCGGAGGCCGGCGTTTTTCGTGGCCGATTGCAACTGGACCTTTGCCGCGCCGTCGTGCCATTCAGGGGCGAAACCTGTCCGACTTGCTCATGCCCCTTATCATCGCCATCGACGGACCTGCTGCATCCGGCAAGGGAACCATTGCCCGCGCGCTTGCCGCGCATTTCGGCTTTCACCATCTGGATACCGGCCTGCTTTACCGTGCCACCGGCGCCAAGGGGGGCGATCCGGTTCTTGCGGCCCAGACGCTGACCGCCAGTGACCTGACCCGGCCCGGCCTTCGCAGTGCCCAAGCCGGGCAAGCCGCCAGCCGCATCGCCGCCATTCCGGCGGTGCGCGCGGCTCTTGTCGATTTTCAGCGACGTTTTGCCGGTCAGGAACCGGGCGCCGTTCTGGACGGGCGCGACATCGGAACGGTGATCTGTCCCGATGCGGCGGTCAAACTGTATGTCACGGCGTCCGACCGAACCCGCGCCGCCCGCCGCGCCGCAGAGCTGGGCGCCGACGCCGACACTATGCTGAAGGAACTTCGCGAACGCGACCGGCGTGACAGGGAACGCGCCACCGCCCCGTTGCGGCCTGCATCCGACGCGGTCATTCTGGACACGACCGACCTGACCATATCCGACGCGATCGCCGTCGCTATCGCGCAGGTGAACCGGGTGTTGACCTGAAGCGGATCAGCCGCAGGTGACTCGGGTGATCCATCCCTTGGAATCAAGGAACATGTTCAACCGTCGGGGTTGATAATCGAACGTGACGACCTGACCCGGACTGATTTCGCGGCGCTCAAGCTGCCGGGGCAGATAAACCTCTCCGATGTTCATGCCCACGAGCTGCTGGTGCTGGGCGAGATCGCAGGTCGGTGAGGCAACGGTCAGGTCATATCCCGGCGCACACCCAGCCAGGGCCGCTGCGGTCAGGACGGAAAGGACGATGGGGGCGCAAGGTCGGCGCATCGGATCACCTGTGATGTTTCTCAAGGGAACGACGCTGCAATGCTTGGCGTTCCCTGACTGCGGTTCGGAGGAATTACGATGAAAGCGCGCCTTGCCGGATGGATCGTCACGATTCTTCCCGCCCTCGCTTCGGCGTCGAGCGACGCGGCATGGGAGGAATTCCGGCAGGCGATCGGCGAATCGTGCCGCTCGCTGGTCGATTCGCCCGACCGGACCCGGATCCGGGTCGAAGTGAATCCGTTCGGATCGGACAGCTTCGGCGCGGCGCTCGTGACCGTGGATCACGATGACACCCCGGACCGGATGGTCTGCATCTACTCCAAGGCAACCGGGACGGCCGAACTGACGGCGCCTTTTGCGGACGCCGCCATTTCCGGCCAGAACTAGCCGGCTTGCGCAAAGGTGCCGCAACCGATCCTGTTGCCCGCATGGCCCGAAGGCTGTCCGACATAATCGTCCGGCTGTTCATGGATGATGAAAGCGGAACCGTCATCGTCGGCCAGCATCTCGGCCGTCAGTCCCGACACGAACGCTTCGACCATCAGGCTGCCGCTTTCGGGCACATGGATGTTCGGCAAATCGCCCGGATGCGGACCATTGGCCGACATGAGGCCATGTTCCTTTTCGCCCGCCAGATGGCCGCCCGCCGATTCGAAATCGGGGGGCGAACATTCGCCGGTCTGATGGACATGCGCGCCGTGGATGCCGGGGGGGACGTCTTGCAGTTCCAGCGTCAGAAGCATCATGCCCGACGGCGTCGCGACGATGGTCGCCGTGCCCCGGCTTTCCCCCTCGGCGGTCTTGATTTCAGCGATCATGGGCTTTTCGCCTTCGGTCGGCGCAGCGGGCGAGGCCGTGTCCTGTGCCGCGGCGGGCAGGGCCAGCAGCAGGCCAAGGGCGGCAGCGGATCGGAATGGCATGGAAACCTCCTCTGGTTGCGGTTCGACGCTCAACGCCGTGGGGGGATCGCCGTTCCGGCCCTTGATCCGGCCCGCGTCATTGGCGATAAGTCGCCCGACAGCCCGCGAAAGAGAGTTCCATGCGCGTTCGCATCTATCAACCTGCCCGCAATGCCATGCAGTCCGGTACGGCGCGGAGCAAGACCTGGGTTCTAGAGTTTCCGCCAGCCGATGCGCGCGACATCGATCCTCTGATGGGCTGGACCAGCAGCGACGACACCCAAAGCCAGGTCCGCCTGCATTTTGAAACGCAGAAACAGGCCGAGGATTATGCCCGAGAGCATGGTCTGGACTATATCGTCCAGCCGACCCACGGCCGCGCCGCCAACGTCCGCCCGCGCGGCTATGGCGAAAATTTCGCCACCGACCGCCGCGCGCCCTGGACCCACTGACAGGGCGGGGGCGTTCAGCCGAAGTCGTGAAAGATGAACCAGGCGCCCAGGCAGATCAGCCCGAATCCGACGCCGTGCTGCCAGCCGATGCGTTCGCCCAGATAGATCCATGAAAACAGGGCAAAGACCGTCAGGCTGATGACCTCCTGAATGGTCTTCAGCTGCGCGGCACTGAAATAGCCGTGGCCAATGCGGTTCGCGGGCACTTGCAGGATGTATTCGAACAGCGCGATGAACCAGCTTATCGCGATCACCGTGACCAGGGGCGTCGTCTTGAATTTCAGATGCCCATACCACGCCAGGGTCATGAAGACGTTCGACGCGATCAGCAAACCGATGGTGACGACGGGGACGGGCAGGCCTAGTCCCATTGCGACTGCCGGTCCTTGGCCAGGTTGCCGAACCGGGTGAACTGGCCTTCGAAGGACAGTTCGACCGTGCCGATGGGACCGTGGCGCTGCTTGCCCAGGATCACCTCGGCCTTGCCGTGGCATTGTTCCATCACCTGTTGCCATTTCGCCATGGCGTCCAGATCGCTGTCGGACGGCTTTTCGCGTTCCTTGTAATATTCCTCGCGGAACACGAACATCACGATGTCGGCATCCTGTTCAATCGACCCGGATTCGCGCAGATCGGACAGTTGCGGCCGCTTGTCCTCGCGGTTTTCGACCTGGCGCGACAGCTGGGACAGGGCGATGACGGGGATGTTCAGTTCCTTGGCAACGGCCTTCAGACCTTGGGTGATCTCGCTGACCTCGTTCACGCGGCTGTCCTTGGCCGATGCCGCCTTGAGCAGTTGCAGATAGTCCACCATCAGCACGTCCAGCCCGTGCGTCCGCTTCAGCTTGCGGGCGCGAGCGGCCAACTGGTTGATCGGCAAGGCCGGGGTGTCGTCGATGTACAGGGGGCAGTTCTGCAAGGCGTGCGCGGCTTCGACGAAACGGCGGAACTCGGCCTCGTCCATGTTGCCGCTGCGGATGCGTTCGCTGGGAACCTCGGCCGCTTCCGAAAGAATCCGCGCCGCAAGCTGTTCGGCCGACATTTCCAGACTGAAAAAGCCCACCACGCCGCCTTCGACAGTGCCGGTGGTGCCGTCCGGCCGTTGGCCCATCTTGTGCGCCTTGGCGATGTTGAAGGCGATGTTGGTCGCCAGCGAGGTTTTCCCCATCGACGGGCGACCGGCCAGGATCACCAGGTCGGAATTGTTCAGCCCGCCCATCTTGCCGTCCAGGTCGATCAGCCCGGTCGAGATCCCCGACAGCTTGCCGTCGCGCTGATAGGCGGCGTTGGCGGCCTGGACCGCACCTGTCACGGCCTTCAGAAAGGACTGGAAGCCGCGTTCCGCCACGCCCTGTTCGCCCAGCTTATACAGGGTCTGTTCCGCGGCCTTGATCTGTTCCTCGGCCTCGTCGCCGACCTCGACCGTGGCGGCGCGGGCGGAAATATCCTGGCCCAGCAGGATCAGTTCGCGCCGCAGCGCGAATTCGCGAATCATCTGGGCATAGTCGCGCGCCGCATAGGCGCTGATGGCGGCCCCCGCCATCCGCGCCAGATAGGCAGGACCGCCCAGTTCCCTCAATCCGTCATCATGTTCCAGAAACGCCTTGATCGTGACGGGGCTGGCAAGGGCGTTCTTGCGGATGCGTTCCGAACAGATGTCGAAGATCCGCGCATGAACAGGGTGATAGAAATGGTCCGGCTTGATGATCTGGCTGACCCGGTCGAACACGTCGTTGTTGGTCAGCAGCGCGCCCAAAAGCTGCTGCTCGGCCTCGAGCGAGAAGGGGATCGAGGGCGTATCCTCGGTGCTGTCGGCCTGGCCGGGAACGATGGCGCGCAGGTTGGTCATGTGCTGCCCCTTTTTTCTTGTCTTTGTTCTACACCCGATGCACCGCGCGGGAAACGCCGCGCGATGCGAATTCAGGGGGCCGATCTGTGGATCGCCTGTGGATAAGTCAGGCGTTCTTTGCCTGCCATGCGCGGGGATCGGTCAGAAAGGTTTCGACCTCGGCCAGGGTCTTGTCGTCGAACGACGACCGGGCGCGCGCCTCGGCCAGGACATCCCACCAGGTGCACAGGTGATGCAGCGCGACTCCGTGATCCGCCAGGCGCTGCGTCGTTTCCGGGAAGATGCCGTAATAGAAGATGACTGCCGTATGCGCGCATGTGGCGCCCGTGTCGCGGATCGCATCCACGAAGGACAGCTTGCTGCCCCCGTCGGTGGTCAGATCCTCGACCAGAAGGACGCGCTGCCCTTCGGTCATCACGCCCTCGATCCGGGCGTTTCGGCCGTACCCCTTGGGTTTCTTGCGCACATAGGTCATCGGCAGGCCCAGCCGTTCGGCGACCATGGCGGCAAAGGGAATTCCTGCCGTTTCGCCGCCCGCAACGTTGTCGAACGCCTCGAATCCGGCATCGCGCATCACGGTTGCCGCCATGAAGTCCATCAGCGTCTGGCGCACGCGCGGAAAGCTGATGATCCGGCGGCAGTCCACATAGGTCGGCCCTTTCAACCCCGAGGCATAGGTGAACGGCGTGTCCGCGTTGAAATCGACGGCCTTGATGTCCAGCAGCATCCGGGCGGACAGGCGGGCGATCTCCTCTGGGGTGGGGAAGGTCAGGCTCATCAGTCCTCCTGGTGCCAGAACAGCGGAAAGCCGGGGTCGAAGACGGTGACGGTCTCGCCGCCCGCATCGATCCGGGCCGGATAGGCGGCAGGCCTGTCGCGCCGGACCAGGGTGATTCGGTCGTCGTTCGGCGGCAGGCGATAGAAGGCGGCGCCGTTCAGGCTGGCGAAAGCCTCCAGCCGGTCCAAGGCGCCCTCGTCCTCGAAGACCTGGGCCAGGATCGACATTGTGTTGGGCGCCGTGAAGCAGCCCGCGCAGCCGCAGGGTTGCAGTTTGGCGCTGTCCGCGTGGGGTGCGCTGTCGGTGCCCAAGAAGAACCGCGCCTCGCCGCTGGTCGCGGCCTCGCGCAGGGCCAGGCGGTGCGATTCGCGCTTGGCGACGGGCAGGCAATAGTAATGCGGCCGGATCCCTCCGGCCAGGATGGCGTTGCGGTTGATGACCAGGTGATGCGTGGTGATCGTCGCGGCCAGATCGTCGCCGCCCGACCGCGCATAGGCGACGCCGTCGCTGGTGGTGACATGCTCCATCACCACGCGCAGGCCGGGGGTGCGGCGGCGCAGCGGGTCCAGCACGCGGTCGATGAACACGGCTTCCCGGTCGAAGATGTCCACCGCCGGATCCGTCACCTCGCCGTGGACGCACAGGGTCACGCCAGCCTCGGCCATCGCCTCCAGCACGGGTTGCACCCGGTCGAAATCGGTGACGCCGCTGGCGGAATTCGTCGTCGCGCCAGCGGGATACAGTTTCACGGCCCGGATGATGCCATTCCGAAAGGCGGCCACCACATCGGCGGGTTCGGTGGCATCGGTCAGGTACAGCGTCATCTGCGGCTGCAACGCGGCACTGTCCGGCAAGGCGGCCAGAATCCGGTTGCGATAGGCGGCGGCCTGCGCGCCCGTCACAACGGGCGGCACGAGGTTCGGCATGATGATCGCGCGGCCGAAGCCTGCGGAATGGGGGGCGACGGCGGCCAGCATCGCGCCGTCGCGCAGGTGCAGATGCCAGTCGTCAGGGCGGCGGATGGTGATGCGGTCGGTCATGGCCTGCCTCTATACATGGCAGGGTGCGGTTGCCAAGCTCGCCTTGCGCAAATCGCATTGCTGCCGTTCCAAGGTCTCACTTGTGCTGACGCCCAGGTAAGCCCAAGATGGCCGGATGATCCAAAGGATGATCCCATGTTTCCGATGATGCCCAAGAACCCTGTCCGTTTGTGGGCGCAGTTTGCCAGAATGGCGATCGAGGCGCAGACGGTGATCGGTCTCCGCACCGCCGGAATGATCGGCATGATGTCCCAATCCCCCGGAGAGCCGTTCCGCATGGTTGCCGAAAAACAGGCCGCGGCGACGGAATCGCTGTTCGCCATTGCCCAGTCGGCGGGCAGGGGACACAGCGCAGAACGGATGATGGCCGCAGCCCTGCGCCCTTACGGCAAGCGGACAAGGGCCAATTCCCGCCGCCTGAGCAAAATCCGCTGAACCGAGGGCGGGGATTTCTCCCCGCCGCCCAAAATCAGATCAGCTTGCCCATCGCGACCGCCGTGTCGGACATGCGATTGGAAAAGCCCCATTCGTTGTCATACCAGGTCAGAATGCGGCACAAACGGCCCTCCATGACCTTGGTCTGGTCCATGTGAAAGACCGACGAATGCGGGTCGTGGTTGAAATCCGACGACACCAGCGGTTCTTCGGTATAGCCCAGGATGCCTTTCATCGGACCGTCGGCTGCCGCCTTGATTGCGGCGTTGATGTCTTCGACGCTGGTATCGCGCCCCGCTTCGAACACCAGATCCACGACGGACACGTTGGGGGTCGGCACCCGGATCGCCACCCCGTCCAGCTTGCCCTTGAGTTCCGGCAGCACCAGGCCCACGGCCTTGGCCGCGCCGGTCGAGGTCGGGATCATCGACAGGGCGGCGGCGCGGGCGCGGTACAGATCCTTGTGCATCGTGTCCAGCGTCGGCTGATCGCCGGTATAGCTGTGGATCGTGGTCATGAAGCCGCGGTTGATGCCGATGGCGTCGTTCAGCACCTTGGCCACCGGCGACAGGCAGTTGGTGGTGCAGCTGGCGTTCGACACGACCAGATCGTCGGCGGTCAGCGTGTCGTCGTTCACCCCGAAGACAATGGTCTTGTCGGCATTGTCGCCGGGGGCCGAGATCAGGATGCGCTTGGCGCCCGTGGACAAATGCGGCTGAACCTTGTCCTTGGACGTGAAGATGCCGGTGCATTCCATGATGACGTCGACATCACCCCAGGGCAGGTCAGCGGGATTGCGGATCGCCGTGACCTTGATCGGACCGCGGCCCACGTCGATGGAATCGCCGCTGGTGGTCACGGTTGCCGGAAAGCGGCCATGCACGCTGTCATAGCGCAGCAGATGCGCATTGGTTTCGACCGGACCCAGATCGTTGATCGCGACGACCTCGATATCGGTGCGCCCGGATTCGATGATGGCGCGCAGCACGTTGCGCCCGATGCGCCCGAAGCCGTTGATCGCAACTTTGACAGCCATGGTTCTCTCTCCCGACCAAGTGACGTTGCGCTTCTCGTATCGTGCTGTTCGGGCTGATGCAAATGCCGCGCAGCCGGTTGGCGGGCTGTTAGCGCCAGAAGCTGAGATATTCGACCAGCCCGTCCACCATCCGCGCCGCCAGCAGCGGAATCTGCCACTGCAACCAGATCTGGTCCGCGGCGAACAGGCCCAGGATCACGACCAGAAGCGCGATGGTAAGGGTGTTGGTCATGCCGTCTTATCCGTCGAGGGGGACGGTGGCGCAAGTCCGCTAGTCGTCCTCTTGCGGCAGGATCAGGGTGATTTCGCCCGCTTCCTGCAAACGGCGGATGGCGGACACCACCTCGGTCATGGCATCCTCGAGGTCGGACGCGCGCAGCCTGCCAAGATCGTTGCGTTCTTCGCGCAGGCCATCGGACATGCGCTGCGACAGGTTGGCCAGGATGAATTCGGCGGCTGCAA
This sequence comes from Paracoccus sediminis, assembly GCF_900188295.1. Classification (GTDB taxonomy): domain Bacteria; phylum Pseudomonadota; class Alphaproteobacteria; order Rhodobacterales; family Rhodobacteraceae; genus Paracoccus; species Paracoccus sediminis. The sequence continues at coordinate 28,607 of NZ_FZNM01000009.1, read as the reverse complement.
CCTCGTTCTCTCCGGTTGCGGCCAGGGCGCGGACCAGGACGGGCTGATCGACCTCTCGGACGATGCGGGGGACGTCGCGGGGCATGACGCGGGCGGGAATATGGGCAAAGATGAAGATCGCCTTGCGCACATTTCCGGCAAAATCGGCGTCGTGGCGGTCAAGGCTGTCCAGAACGTCGTCGCGCAGGTCAGCCGTCGCAAAATTCAGGATGGCGCCCATCCGGTCCGTCGCGGGGGTGGAAATCGCGGGCCGGGGCAGCGCCTCGGCCGCTTGCAACAGGATCAGACCGACGCGATGCAGCGATTCGGGCGTGACGCCCGCGGTCATCGACATGGCCTGCGCCACCGCCCGCGCGCGTTCACGGGGCAGGCCCACGAACAGTTCGGACGCGCGTTCCACGGGCAGCTTGGACAGCATCAGGGCGACCATCTCGACCGCCTCGGAGTTGGCAAGGGTGGCGATGGCGGGGGCGGGCAGGGAGGCGATGCGCGGCCATGGATCGCCGCGTCCCGACACGGCGGCGCGGCGGCGCAGGCGGTCGGTGCTGTCTTCGGACAACTGCGTTCCCAGCATGGCCAGCGTGCCGTCCAGATCCCCCGGAAAGGTCACGCCGACCGATTCCAGCCGGTCGCAGAATTCGGTGATGATCGCGTCGCGGGTCTGGCGGTCGATCAGTTCCATCCCCGCCATTTCCTCGGCCAGCAGGGTCTGGCTTTCGTTGTCCAGGCGCGACAGGCTGGATGCGGTGTCGCCGTCCAGAAGCAGCCGAACGATCACCGCCGCCTTCTGCCGCTGATTCAGTCCCGTATGTATCGTCATCGTTCCACCAGATCGACCGTTCCTGCGGCCAATCTGGCAGAATTTTCCTAATTCCCGGTTTACGCCCGCCTCAGGTCCGGGTCTGTTCAAACACCCGGCGAAAGATCGTGTCCACATGCTTTGTATGATAGGCCAGGTCGAACTTTTCCTCGATCTCGGCGGGCGACAGGGCTGCCGTCACCTCGGCGTCGGCCAGCAACTCCGATTTGAAATCGGCACCCTGTTCCCAGACCTTCATGGCGTTCCTCTGCACCAGCCGATAGGCATCCTCGCGCGAGACGCCAGCCTGCGTCAGCGCCAGCAAAACCCGCTGCGACATGACCAAACCCTTGAACCTGTTCATATTGGCCAGCATCGTCTTGGGATAGATCACCAGCTTGTCGATCACCCCGGCCAGCCGGTTCAGCGCGAAATCCAGCGTGATCGTGGCATCCGGCGCGATGCCGCGTTCGACCGAGGAATGGCTGATGTCGCGTTCGTGCCACAGGGCCACGTTTTCCATGGCCGGGATGACGGCCATGCGGACCAGCCGCGCCAGTCCAGTCAGGTTTTCGGTCAGCACGGGATTGCGCTTGTGCGGCATCGCCGAACTGCCCTTCTGTCCGGGGCTGAAGAACTCCTCGGCTTCCAGAACCTCGGTCCGCTGCATGTGGCGGATCTCGATGGCGATATTCTCGACGCTGGAGGCGATGACACCCAGGGTGGCAAAGAACATCGCGTGACGGTCGCGCGGGATCACCTGCGTGCTGATCGGTTCCGGGCGCAGGCCGAGTTTCGCGCAGACATGTTCCTCGACCGCCGGATCGATGTTGGCGAAGGTGCCGACCGCGCCCGAAATCGCGCCGGTCGCGACCTCCCAGCGGGCTTTTTCCAAGCGGTTCCGATTGCGGTCCATTTCGGCATAAAACCGCGCGAAGGTCAGGCCCATGGTGGTGGGCTCGGCATGGATGCCGTGGCTGCGGCCGATCCGCACAGTATCCTTGTGTTCATAGGCGCGGCGCTTCAACGCCTCCAGCACACGATCCAGATCCGCCAGAAGAATGTCGGCCGCGCGGACCAGTTGCACGTTCAGCGTGGTGTCCAGAACGTCGCTGCTGGTCATGCCCTGATGGACGAACCGTGCCTCGTCCGCGCCGATATGTTCGGCCAGATGGGTCAGAAAGGCGATCACGTCGTGCTTGGTCACGGCCTCAATCTCGTCGATCCGGGCCACATCGAAGTCCACGTCCCTGGCATTCCAGACGGCCTGCGCATTTTCGCGCGGGATGACGCCCAGGTCGGCCTGGGCGTCGCAGGCGTGGGCCTCGATCTCGTACCAGATGCGGAATCTGGTTTCCGGCGACCAGATGGCGGTCATTTCAGGGCGGGCATAGCGCGGTATCATGGCGGCCTCCGTTAAGGGTGGGGCGGGCATAGCGGGGCGGTGACATGGCGGCAAGATTTCGATTGGGCGCTCAACCGGCATGGGAACATTCCTGCCGCGCAAGCTGTTGAGGATTCGACCAATCCGACAACGCCGGAGAAAAGCGATGTATCCGACCAACGACAACGACCGCCGCGGCAGCGAGGCCGACCGCACCAGCCAGACCCGTTTTGGCCCGCGCCCGGTGCCGGGGGGGCACCATGTTCCCAAGGCGTCCCAGCAATCCCGCCGCGTGATTGCATCGGGCCGCATGTCCCCCGATGGGCGGTCGGCCTATCCCACCCCGGCGATGGGAACCAAGATTGCGGTCTGGGGCGGCATCGCGTTGGGCGTGGCGGGCGGCACGGCCGCGGCCGTCTTTGCCGTGCGCAAGATCGCCGAGGCGATTTCCGACGATCCCCGCCCCTCGCATGGCCAACGCCCGATGTCGGCGCCCCGGTTCGTGCAGATGGACGAGGATGAACGCGAGATGATGCGCCGCAGGGTCCGCGCGCAGGATCGCGAAGACCGCAAGGAATTCGCCCGCCTTCGGGCCGAGGCGTCGCAGAACAGGCCGGTCCCCAAGTTCCAGAAGACATCCAAAGGCAATTTTGTGGACGATCTGATCCAGACCTCGACCAAACTGTCGGCAAGCCTGGACGGTGTTGCCAAGTCCCTTGGAACGGCGATCGAATCCTTTCGCAGCGTTGCCCGCCAGGCCACCGAGATCATGGCAGAATTCGCCGCCACGGCCGATCAGCTGAAGGCGGCATTGCGGGGTGAACAGCCTGTTGCCGCGCGCAGGTCCGAACCGGATACCGACGATTTCGACCGGACCCACCGGCTTTGATCGCGGTTGGGAAACTGGGCCGATGACAGCAAAGACAACCGGCGTTCTGAATGCCCTGTTCGGTGATCTCGACGACACGACGCGTCGGCGATTTGGATTGTCCACGGCCGGTGAGCCTGCCCCGGTGGCGCGCGATCCAGTCCCAAATGTCGGGCTTCGGGATCTGGACAAGGGCGATTATGTGGTAATTGCCAAGGCCGTCTTTGGCCAGATAGCGACCGACCGCGTGACGGCGGTTGCGGGGGGCATCACGTTCTTTGGGCTGCTTTCGCTGTTTCCGGCCCTTACGGCTCTGGTTTCGATCTATGGCCTTGTGGCCGATCCTGCGACGATCGCCGGTCATCTGGACTTGCTGGACAGTTTCCTGCCGCAAGGGGCGCTGGACATCATCCGCGACCAGGTTCAGGCCATTATGTCGTCCCCCGGAACGGCGCTGTCGCTGGCCGGTATCGGCGGGTTGCTTGTGGCGTTCTATTCTGCGAATGGCGGAATGAAGGCCCTGCTGTCGGCATTGAACGTGGCCTTTTTCCAGACCGAGACAAGGGGTTTCGTCCGGCTGAACATCGTGTCGATGGCGTTCACCCTGGGCGGGCTGATCCTGATCGTGCTGATGCTGGGGGTCATCGCCGTCATCCCGATCCTGCTGGAAATGCTGCCCCTGGCGGATACGACCAGCACCTGGGTTGCCGTGATCCGGTGGCCGATCATGTTCGCGGTGCTGATCCTGGCCTTGGCCGCCCTTTACCGATGGGGACCGGACGCGCCTGATTCCCGTTGGCGCTGGATTTCCCCCGGCGCGGTTTTGGCCGCAGTTGGCCTGGTGATTACGTCGATCCTGTTCAGCTGGTATGCCGCGAACTTTGCCGATTACAATGAAACCTACGGATCGATTGGCGCGGTCATCGCCCTGATGATGTGGCTCTGGTTCGCGTCGACCGTGGTGCTGGTCGGGGCAGAGGTGAATTCCGAAATCGAACGGCACCTGAAAAGGCTGGCCGGGGTTCCAGCTCCCGATGATGCTAGCAAAGAACAGGTCTGATTACCGTTCGGTCAGTTTCAATTCGATGCGCCGGTTGGCTGCCAAGGCCTCGGGTGACGTGCCGTCCGCCACCGGTCGCGTATCGGCAAAGCCAGTCGCGGCAAGACGGTTCGCCGGAAAGCCCAAGTCGTCGATCATGTATCGCACGACGGCCAGGGCGCGGGCCTGGCTGAGTTCCCAGTTGTCGCGATAACGCCCGGTCCCGGACAGGAGCGTCGAATCGGTATGGCCGTCCACACGGATGATCCAGTCGATTTCCGGCGGAATGTCGTCCGCAACGTCCGACAGCATCCGGGCAACCCGAGCGACCTGATCCTGTCCTTCGGGGGAAAGCGTTGTGGCGCCGGGCGCGAAAAGAACCTCGGATTGAAAGACAAAGCGGTCGCCCACGACCTGTACGCCTTCTCGGCCCGACAGGATCTCGGACAGTCGCCCGAAGAATTCCGACCGATAGCGCGCCAGGTCGCGGGCCTCGTCCTCGGCGCTTTGACGGGCCTGTTCCTCCAGGGTCAGGCGGCGGCTGGTTTCCTCGGCCACACGCAACAAGGCCGCGTTCAATTGCTGGCCCAGGTTCTCGACGCGCAGCTCGGCCTGCTGCTGATCCTCGCCAGCCGCGTCCAGCAGGGCCTGCAACGATCCCAGTTGCGCCGTCAGCGAGGCGACCTGTTCGTTCAACAGCGCCACCCGCTGCTGCCCGTCGTTCGACAGCCTTTCCTGCTCGGCCAAGGCCTTTTCGGCGGTGGCCAACAATGCGGCCTGACGCTCGATGTCGGACAGGGTGCGGCTGGCCTGCGCAGAGGCCTGGTCCCGCGCGGCCTCGGCCGCTGCCAGAAGGGTCAGCGTTTCCTCGGCGCGCTTGCGGCTTTCCTCCAGCGACAGGGTCATCGCCGTCAGTTCGGCATCGGCGCTTTCCAGGCGGGCACGCAGGGTGCGCGCGGCCTCGGCTTCGGTCAGGCGGGCGACCTCGGCTTCGGACAGTTCCGCCTGGACCTGTTCGACCTGGGCCTGCGTTGCCTGATTCTTCTGGCGAAGATCGGCGACCATCGCCTCCAGGGCCTCGCGGCGCGCGGCGGCAAGGCGGGCCTGTTCGGCCTGGGCGTCGATTTCGCTGCGCGCCGCCGCCACCGCCAGTTCGGCGGCGCTGGCGCGGTCCTGCTGCTGCGCAAGGTCGGCCTGCGCCTGCTTTTGTTGCGTCTGCGCCGCTTGCTGGTCTGCCGCCCGCGCGGCGATCAGCGCCGCCACCTCGGCTTCGAAATCGGTCAGGCGGCTGCGGGCCTGGGCCAGTTCGCCTTGGCTGGACTCCAACTGCGTGGACAGGCGCGTGATGCGGGCGGCGCGATCCCGTGCCTCGGCTTCGGCTTCGGCAAGCTGGCCTTGCAGACCGCTTTCCCGATCCTCGGACGCGGTCAGAGCCTGGCTAAGCGCGGCAACCTGCTGGCCAAGCCGTTCCAGCCGCTGTTCCTGACGTGAAATGACCTGCCCCTGGCCGGCAATGGTCGCCCCCTGGCCTGCAATCGTCTGTTCCTGATCGGCGATGGTGTCGTCCTTGTCGGTGATCTGTTCGCGCAGGACCGACTGCATGACGGTGAAGATGGTCAACACGAAGACCAGCACCATCAGCAAGGTCGCCAAGGCGTCCACGAAGCCCGGCCAGATATTGGCCGAAAAGCGGTGCCCGGATGTGGCGCGGCGCAGGGCCATGGGTCAGCCCCGGTCCCGCGAAACCAGCGGGTCGCGCAGAAGATCGTCGCGGAACGGATCGTTGAACCGCGCGGCACGCACGGCGCGGGTCAGGACCAGGATATCGGACCGCAATTCAGCGACCATCTCGTCGCGGCCTTCGGTCAGATCTCCGGACAAGCGGATCAGCGCCGCCTCGATGCCGCCCAGATCGGGAACCGGAGGAGCGGGACGTTCCGCCTGCACACGCGTCAGGTCGATCAGCCGGTCCTGACCTTCGGCCAGCCGGGACAGGGCCTGGGTCAGCGTCTGGACACGTTCCAGCGAAGCGTCGCGTTCGGCATCGCCACGCTGGACCAAGGCCTCGACCGCCTGTGCCATCACGACGACCCGCTCGTCGGCCATGGCGGCGGCCTCGTCGCGCTGCATGTCGCGTTCGGCATGGATCCGTTGCAGTCGGTCCATCTGTCCCGCCATGTGTTCCAGAAACCCCGCCAAGGCCGCCTGATCGACGCCATCGCCTTCGGACCCGGCAAGGCTGACGCGGGTGAACCCCGACATCCATTCCTCAAGCTCGCGGTAAAAGCGGTTCTGGCCATGCGTCGCGAACAGTTCCAGCAGGCCGACGACCAGCGACCCCGCCAGACCCAGCAGCGACGACGAAAAGGCCGTCGCCATGCCGCCCAACTGCGCCTCCAGTCCGGACATCAGCTTGTCAAAGACCTGGATGCCGGTTTCGCCCTGTTGCGGAGCAAGGTTTTGAATGGTCTGGACCACGGCCGGAATGGTCGTGGCAAGGCCATAGAACGTGCCCAGAAGCCCCAGGAAGATCAACAGATTGGAAATATAGCGCGTGATGTCGCGCAATTCGTCGATGCGCGTTGCGACCGAATCCAGAATCGAGGCCGCCGCACCGGTCGAAATGACCCCGCCCACCGGTCCCCGCGTGCCCAGCAGCGCCGCCAGCGGCGCCAGCAGGCGTGGGGGATGATCCCCCGTGTCGCGGCCTTCAGCCGCGATGCCTTTTTCAACGGCGTTGCTGCGCCGTTTTGCGAACCGTTCGATCCAGCTGACCGACCGGATCAACTGCGCCACCTGCCAGAAGCAGGCCAGGACGCCAAGCGCAAAGACCCCCAGGATCAGTCCGTTCAGCCACATGTTCGCGCGAAAGATCGGCAGGATCCGACCATAGGCGATCCAGCCACCCGCCATGACCAGGGCAAGGACCGCAACCATCATCACGATCTGCCGGATCGGCTGGGAGAAACGCGGACTGGACGGGCCGGGGCCTGCGGCGCGGGTCGCGGTGATCCGCCGGTTCGCCATGCCGGGGCGGCGCGGAAGGGCAGAGGGGTCGGGCTGCTGGCTGGTCGGTTCGCTCAACGGATCGCATTCCCATGGCCATGACTGTCTGGTCGGCAACTGTAGGGCGCGCCCCGCCACTTGCCAAGCGATGCAAAAGTCAGGCGGGCCGGTTTTTGTCGCTTTCCAGCAGCTTGCGCACCTGGTCCGACAGGTGATCCAGAAGGTCGTCGGCAAGCCCTATCCGGGTCAGATGGGCGGCGGTGTTGAACAGGTATTCCGCATTCGGTCCCCACCCGCCATGCGCCTGCGCGATGATCCGCGCCTGTTCGGCCAGATCCAGCCCGCCCGCGTACTGCACATGATCGCGGCGCATCACGTAAGCCAGGGCCTCGACCCTGCGGCCATCCTCGAGCCGCATGGGCAGGATGGCTTCGCGATAGGCGTCCGTCACCAGTTCGCGGGCGCGCAGATAGGCCAGCACTTCGTCATGATCCCGGTCGGCGATGCGCAGGGCCAGACCGCCGCATTCCGCGCCATCGCTTTCGTCAAGGCCCAGCACCAGACCGGGCCGGGCAGCGGTGCCGCGATGCTGGACAGACCGCAGGCAGAAGGTGCGGCCATAACCCGTCACCCAGGCCCGCGACGATTCCGCCGGCACGAAACCCGGATCCCAGATCAGCGATCCGTACCCGAACACCCAATCGATCCTGCGCATCTGTCTGATCCCGCCCATCCCGCGAAACCTAGGTCACCAGGCGGCCCGATGAAAGAGGCCGTCAGGGCGCCGACGTCGCGACCCGGCCGAAATCGGGGGCGGCGGTGTCCTGTCCGGCCTCGATGATGCCACGCCGGATGGCGCGGGTGCGGGTGAAATAGTCGTGCAACTGCTGGCCGTCGCCCATGCGGATGGCGCGTTGCAGGACGAACAGTTCCTCGGTGAACCGTCCCAGGATGTCCAGCGTCGCATCCTTGTTGTGCAGGAACACGTCGCGCCACATGGTCGGATCGCTGGCCGCGATCCGGGTGAAGTCGCGGAACCCTGCGGCGGAATACTGGATCACCTCCTCGTCCGTGACGCGGCGAAGGTGATCGGCGACGCCGACCATCGTATAGGCGATCAGATGCGGGGCATGGCTGGTCACGGCCAGCACCAGATCGTGATGCCCGGCCTCCATCGTATCAGACTTGGCGCCCATTGCGCGGACCAGATCGGACAGGCGCGCGACGGCATCGGGGTCGCTGTCGGGCAGGGGGGTCAGCAGCCACCAGCGGTTGCGGAACAGGCCGGCAAAGCCCGACCGGGGGCCGGAATGTTCGGTCCCGGCCAGCGGATGACCGGGAATGAAATGGACGCCATCGGGGATATGGGGGGCAACGGCGTCGATGACGGATTGTTTGACCGAGCCTACGTCGGTAACGGTCGCGCCGGGCTTCAGATGCGGCGCGATCTCGGCCGCCACGGCACCCATGGCGCCCACCGGCACGGCCAGAACGATCAGATCGGCGCCCGCGACCGCCTCGGCCGCGGTGTCCGCGATGCGGTCGCAGAGATGGATCTCGCGGGCAATGTCACGGGTTTCGGCGCTGCGGGCGTGACCCACGACCTCGGTTGCCAGCCCGGCGTCGCGGATCGCATGGGCCATCGACCCGGCAATCAGGCCCAGACCGATCAGCGCCACGCGGTCATAGAGGACGGTCATCAGCCCCTCCGGTCCGCCATGAAAAGGCCCAGGCAGTCGATCACGCGCGTCACGCCATCTTCGTCGCCCACGGTGATGCGCAGGGCGGCGGGCAGGCCATAGCCGGCCACGCGGCGGACCAGGATCCCATCCGCGCGCAAGGCGGCGTCTGCCGCCTCGGCCTCGGCGGGATCGATGAACCGGGCCAGAACGAAATTGGCGTGACTTTCGTCGCAGCCGATGCCCATCTGGATCAGCGACTGGCGCAGGCGGTCGCGCATGCGGGCGTTCAGGTCGGCACAATGGTCGCGAAAGGTCGTGTCACGGATCGCGGCCTCGGCGGCGGCCATCTGGGCGTTCGACAGGTTGAAGGGCTGGCGGATGCGGTTCAGCACGTCGATGATCTCGCCTGCGGCATAGCCCCAGCCGATGCGCAGGCCGCCGAGGCCGTGGATCTTGGAAAAGGTCCGGGTCATGATGACATTCGGATGCCGGTCAACCAGCGACACACCGCCATCGGCCCCTGCCGCGAATTCCGTATAGGCGCCGTCATGGACCAGCAGGACATGCGGGGGCAACCCGTCCACCAGCCGCTGCACCTCGTCGGGCGTCAGCATGGTGCCGGTCGGGTTGGCCGGGTTGGCGATGAAGACGATGCGGGTCCGGTCCGTCACCGCGCACAGGATCGCGTCCACGTCGATGCGGCGGTCCATTTCGGGAACCGTCACCGGGACGGCGCCGACCATGCGGGCCAGGATCGGATACATGGAAAAGCCGTGCTCGGTCGTGATGACCTCATCCCCCGCACCGGCAAAGGCATGGGTCACGAATTGCAGCACCTCGTCCGACCCGACGCCGCAGATGATCCGGTCAGGGTCAAGGCCGTGAACGTCTCCGATCGCGCGACGCAGGGCGATGTGGTCGGTCGAGGGGTAGCGGTGCAGATCGGCCGCCGCGGCGGCATAGGCGGCGCGGGCCGCGTCGCTGCACCCAAGGGGATTTTCGTTGGACGACAGCTTCAGCACGTCGTCGTGGCCCGGCAGCCTGCTTTCGCCGCTGACATACAGCGCGATGTCCATGATGCCGGGCTGGGGGATGATCTGCGTCATGTTCCTGATCCTTGTCACGCCCCGTCTAGTGCATCGCAACCCGGCAAGGAAGGCCCGCAACGCGGCGCGGCGGCAAGAAAAAAGCCGCATCCGGGGGATGCGGCTTTCAGAACAGCAGGAAGCGTGGCGTCAGTTCTTGGCGTAGTATTCGACGACCAGGTTCGGCTCCATCACCACGGCATAGGGAACGTCGCCCAGGGCCGGCTGACGCACGAAGGTCGCGGTCATTTTGTTGTGGTCCACTTCCAGGTAATCCGGCACGTCGCGTTCGGTCAGGCCCACGGCCTCCAGCACGATGGCCAACTGGCGCGAACGGTCGCGGATGGCGATGACGTCGCCTTCCTTGACGCGATAGGACGCGATGTTGACGCGCTGACCATTCACGGTGACGTGGCCATGGTTCACGAACTGACGGGCGGCAAAGATGGTCGCCACGAATTTCGCGCGATAGACCACGGCGTCCAGCCGACGTTCCAGCAGGCCGATCAGGTTCTCGCCGGTGTCGCCCTTGACGCGCTCGGCCTCGGCATAGATGCGGCGGAACTGCTTTTCGGTCAGGTCGCCGTAATAACCCTTGAGCTTTTGCTTGGCGCGCAGCTGGGTGCCGAAATCGGACAGCTTGTTCTTGCGGCGCTGGCCGTGCTGGCCGGGGCCGTATTCGCGGCGGTTGACCGGCGATTTGGCGCGGCCCCAGATGTTTTCGCCCATGCGGCGGTCGATCTTGTACTTGGCAGACGTGCGTTTCGTCACGGCTGATCTCCTTTTGTGCGTTTCAAAAGGGCGTTGTCCTTTGGTCCGCGGACCCGACAGGCATCCCCTTGCGGGGGCCGCCAACACCAATGAAGTGCGCGCTTATAAGGCGGCGCGCGCCGCTGTCAAGCCAAGGCGCCCCCCGGCTCGAAGAAATGCGCAAGCGGCAGGGCCGCCGCACCCAGAATGCGGGCGCTGCGGGCCAGGCTGCCCTCGATCACCTTGGGGCGGTCGATCCCCGCAGCGGGCAGGGCCTCCATGGCAGTGCGGGTGGCGTCGGCCAAGGCCCGGCGGGTTGCGGGGGGGACGGCCCCGTCGATCACCACGACCGGAATATCCAGCAGCGCCGTCGCCGACAGCGCCACGAAGGCCAGGGCATGGGCCGCCTCGGCGATCCATTGCGCTTCGACGTCCGTCGGCACCTGCCATCCCGAATCGTCGGGCGGCAGCGACCGCCCAAGACGCTGTTCGAGGGTCGAAACCGAGGCGGCGTCCAGCAACTGCCGCCCGCCGGGGATCGGCATGGACCCCAGCGCCCCCGCGTTGCGCCGCGGCCCGATCCGCAACCGGCCATCCAGGACCACGCCCCCGCCCGCGAAATGCGCGATGTACAGATGCACGAAATCGCGCGGTAGGACCGAGCGGCCGAAGATCAGCTCCGCCGCGCAGGCGGTGCTGGCGTCGTTTTCCAGAAACACCGGAAAGGCCAGCCCCTCGGCCAGGGATGCGGACAGATCGACATCGTGCCAGCCCGCCATTTCGGATCCCCAGTCCCACAGGCGGAACGGAGCGGCGATCCCCATCCCGGCGATTCGCGCGGACGGGGCCAGCGAATCGAGGATCGTCGCAAGACCCTGACGGGCAAAGGCCAACACCCGTTCCGGGGTCGGATGGCTGTATATCTCTTGCCGGTGGATCTTTATGTGGCCGACAAAATCGACCAGGGCCAGCTCGACCAGCCTGCGTCCCAGCTTGAGGCCCAGGAAAAGGGCGCCCTCGGGGGCCAGGGACAGGGGGGTGGAGGGCTGTCCAACCTTGCCGCGCACGACCTCTCCGGCATCCAGAAAACCGTTCTGGATCAGCTTTCGCGTAAGGTTGGTAATGGCTTGCGGCGACAGTCCGGTGACGTGGGCCAGAGCCGCGCGGGGCAGGGGTCCGCGCCGGCGGATCAGCGACAGGATCTGCCGTTCGTTCTGGCTGAGATCAAGCCATGGTATGGGATCGTTCAGCATGGTGGCACGCCCTCCTTGACGTATTAATCAACATGATTGATTTATTGACAAGAGGAATCGCTTTGTGCTTTCTGAACCGGCAAGGCGGCAGGGGTTCCGCCGTATGGAGGAGTTTTGAACATGATCGTGAAATCGTCGCTTCGTCTGTCGCTGGCCGCATCGGTGCTGGCCCTTTCGGCGGGCTTTGCCAGCGCGCAGGATCCGGTCAAGGCCTGCATCATCACCAAGACCGACACCAACCCGTTCTTCGTCAAGATGAAGGAAGGCGCCACCGCCAAGGCCGAGGAACTGGGGATCGAATTGAAATCCTATGCCGGGCGGGTGGACGGCGACAACGAGGCGCAGGTGGCGGCCATCGAAGCCTGCATTGCCGACGGGGCCAAGGGTATCCTGCTGACCGCATCCGACACGGCGGCGATCGTGGATTCGGTGCAGTCGGCTCGCGACGCCGGGATTCTGGTGATCGCGCTGGATACGCCGCTGGATCCGATCGACGCCGCCGACGCCACCTTTGCGACCGACAATTTCGCGGCGGGCCGGCTGATCGGGCAATGGGCCAGCGCGACGATGGGCGATGCCGCGGCGGATGCCAAGATCGCGATGCTGGATCTGGCCATTTCCCAGCCCTCGGTCGATGTGCTGCGCGATCAGGGTTTCCTGGAAGGCTTTGGCATCGATCTGGGTGATCCCAACAAGTGGGGCGACGAAACCGATCCGCGCATCGTCGGCAACGAGGTCACGGCGGGCAACGAGGAAGGCGGCCTGACCGCGATGGAAGCCCTGCTGGCCAAGGATCCCGACATCAACGTGGTCTATACCATCAACGAACCGGCCGCCGCCGGCGCCTATGAGGCGCTGAAGGCTGTCGGCAAGGAGGGTTCCACCCTGATCGTGTCGGTCGATGGCGGCTGCCCCGGCGTCCAGAACATCAAGGATGGCGTGATCGGCGCGACGTCCCAGCAGTATCCGCTGGAAATGGCGTCCATGGGCATCGAGGCGATCGCCGCCTTTGCCAAGGACGGCACCAAGCCCACCCCGACCGAGGGCAAGGATTTCGTCGATACCGGCGTGATGCTGATTACCGACAAGCCGGTCGATGGCGTCGAATCGGTTGATTCGACCAAGGGTGCGGAGCTGTGCTGGGGCTGAGATCCGGCGCAGGGGTCCGCCAGGCCTGAACCGATGGGGCGGCGCTGAGGCCGCCCCAGTGTCACAGCCCGCGATGCATTCCAGGAGGAGCGAGCATGGCCAATCAAACCGGGGCTTCGTCAAGTTTCGAGGAGGGCCTGAAAGGCGCCTCGGAAAGCGTGGCCGAGTTTCACGAAGAAAAAAGCCTTGTGAAGAAGGTGCAGCACTGGCTGCACAAGACGCCCTCGGCCGTGCCGATGATCGTGCTGCTGGCGTCGGTGATCGTGTTCGCGCTGCTGTCGGACAACTTTTTCCGCGCCACCACGATGTCGACGATCCTTCAGCAGATCGCGATTGTCGGCATCCTGGGCTGCGCGCAAACCATCGTGGTCCTGACCGCCGGAATCGACCTGTCGGTTGGGGCCATCGCGGTGTTCTGTTCGGTTCTGATGGGACAGATGGCGTTCACATTCGGAATCCCCGCGCCGCTGGCCATCGTGCTGGGCCTGGCGCTGGGAACGGCGATGGGGGCTTTCAACGGTTTCCTGATATCGCGGCTGAAGCTGCCGCCATTCATCGTGACGCTGGGCACCTGGCAGATCTATCTCTCGGCCAACTTCATCTTTTCGCGCAACGAGACGATCCGCAGTCAGGATGTGGCCGAAAACGCGCCGTCTCTGCAATTCTGGGGCCAGTCCATCGATCCTTTCGGCGTCAAGGTGCTGTATGCGGTGTTCCTGATGATCGCGCTGGTGGCGGTCCTGTCCTATGTCCTGCGCCACACGGCCTGGGGGCGTCATGTCTATGCCGTGGGCGACGATCAGGAGGCCGCCCAACTGGCCGGGGTCCAGACCAGCCGCATCGTGATCCAGGTCTATGCGCTGGCCGGGCTGTTCTGCGCCATCGCGGGATGGGTGATGATCGGGCGCTTCGGATCGGTCTCGCCCACGGCCTCGACCGGACAGTTGGGCAACATCCAGTCGATCACCGCCGTGGTCATCGGGGGCATTTCGCTGTTCGGGGGGCGGGGGTCGGTGATCGGCATGTTCTTTGGCGCGTTGATCGTGGGCGTCTTCGAAATGGGCCTGCGCCTGGTCGGCACGGACCCGCAATGGACCTTCTTCCTGATCGGCGCGCTCATCATCTTTGCCGTCGCCGTGGACCAGTGGATCAGAAAGGTGTCGTCATGACCGAACCCATTCTCAAGGCGCGCAACCTCGTCAAGCGGTACGGCCGCGTCACCGCGCTGGATCACTGCGACTTCGACCTGTTCCCCGGCGAGATCCTGGCCGTGATCGGCGACAACGGCGCGGGCAAGTCGTCGCTTATCAAGGCGCTGTCGGGTGCGGTCCAGCCCAATGAAGGCGAAATCACCCTGGAAGGGCGGACCGTGCAGTTCGCCTCTCCGCTGGAAGCGCGGGCGCATGGCATCGAATGCGTGTACCAGACCCTGGCCATGTCGCCGGCGCTGTCGATCGCCGACAATATGTTCATGGGGCGCGAACTGCGCAAGCCGGGCGTGATGGGCAGCCTGTTCCGCCAGCTTGACCGGCCGCGCATGGAAGCCTTTGCCCGCCAGAAGCTGAACGAACTGGGCCTGATGACGATCCAGAACATCAACCAGGCGGTCGAAACCTTGTCGGGCGGACAGCGCCAGGGTGTCGCGGTGGCGCGGGCCGCGGCCTTTGGATCCAAGGTGGTGGTCCTGGACGAACCGACCGCCGCCCTGGGGGTCAAGGAAAGCCGCCGGGTGCTGGATCTGATCCGCGACGTGCGCTCGCGCGGGGTTCCGATCATCCTTATCAGCCACAACATGCCCCATGTTTTCGAGGTGGCCGACCGGATCCATATCCATCGTCTTGGCAAGCGGCTGTGCGTCATCAACCCCAAGGAGCACACGATGTCGGATGCGGTCGCCTATATGACCGGCGCGCGCGTGCCGGAAGGAGTCGCTGCATGACCGGCGCGGAAGGGGGGCCTTGCCCCCCGTCCTTCGGACTCCCCCCAGGATATTTCGATGAAGAAGATGGGCAGGAGTTGCTGGACCGGATCCGCGCATTGCCGGGAGCGCGGATCCTGGTCGCGGTGGCCGGGGCGCCGGGGTCAGGCAAGTCCACCCTGGCCGAATCCTTGGTGGCGCGGTTGGACGATGCGGTGCTGGTGCCGATGGACGGGTTTCACCTGGATGACCGCGTGCTGGATGCGCGCGGCCTGCGCCGTCGCAAGGGAGCGGTCGAGACCTTCGACGCCGAGGGCTTTGCATCCTTGGTCACGCGGCTGGCCGTGCCTGGTGCCGAGGTCGTCTTTCCCCTGTTCGATCGCAGCCGGGAGATCGCGGTGGCCGGATCCGGGGTGGTCGATTCCGGACACCGGATCGTGGTGATCGAAGGAAACTATCTGCTGCTGGACGCAGCGCCCTGGAACCGCCTCCGCTATGATCTGACGGTCTGGCTGGATGTTCCCGAAGCCGAACTGGAACGTCGGCTGACAGAGCGGTGGCAAGGTTACGGCAAGGATGCAGACCAGATCGCCGCGCATCTGCGAAACGATCTGGCGAATGCCCGGTTCGTGACGTCACGATCGCGTCCGGCGGATCTGTCAGTCGCGTAGCCACCCCATCAGAAGCCACGCCAAGGCCGAACAGATCAGGGCGGCGGTGATCGCCGGGACGGCCGTGCCGTTGTACAGCAACCCGACCGGAGCCGCGATCAGCGTGGCCGCGACGGTGGACAGGGCGGCGATGATGGACGCCGCCATGCCCGCGACATGGCCCATGCGTTGCAGCGCCAGGGCGTTGAGGTTTCCGAAGGTCACGCCCGCCATGAAGAACACGCTGACCGCCCAGAAAAAGAACGCCGGAAATCGCAGGCTTTCCGGCAGGACGCCGGACACCACCAGCACCAGCATCACCGACGACACGACCGTCTGCATGGCATAGGCCCATTTCGCGATGCGCCGCATCCCGAAACGCATCACGAAGGTCGCGTTCAGCAGCGTCCCGGCCCCCGAAAGGATCGCCATCAGCGCGAACCAGGCGGGAAAGCTGTCGCCCTTGCCATAGGCCTCGCCGAACAGTTGCTGGGCCGATGACAGCAATGCGAACATCTGGCCGAATCCCAAGGTCAGAACCAGCGTGCACAGCATGACCTGCCGGTCCGACAGCACCTCTCGCGCGGCGGCGGTCAGGGGGCCAAGGCGCAGGGGGCGGCGTTCGGACGGGGGCAAGGTTTCGGCCTGGCGGATGCCCAGCCAGCCTGCGCCGATCAGTGCGAACAGGATGAAGGCGACAAAGACGCCCTGCCATCCCGACGCCCAGATGATGCCTGCGCCGATGGACGGTGCCAAGGCGGGGATCGTGATGAAGACCATCATCACGAAACTGGAAATCCGCGCCATCTCTCGGCCCGAATACAGATCGCGGATCAGTGCCAGGCCGACGATCCGGGGCCCGGATGCCCCCATCCCCTGGACGAACCGTGCCGCCAGCAGGAATTCGATGGATTGGGCAAAGATCGCGGCGACGGCGGCGGCGATATAAAGGGCCGTGCCCAGGAAGATCGCCGGTTTGCGCCCGATGGCATCCGATATGGGACCGGCGAACAGCGTGCCCAGTCCCATCCCCGCCATGAAGGCGGTCAGGATCAGTTGCGCCCGGTTGACATTCGCGGGTGTCAGTTCGCCCGCGATGTCCGGCAGCGCGGGAAGCATGGCATCGATGGAAAAGGCGACGGTGGCAAACAGGAATGCCAGCATCGCCACGAATTCCGGCAGAGGCAGACGGCGCTGGGGCGTCTGTGCATGAAGAATGGTCGCGGACATGAAAGAGCCTTTCGGGTCAGGAAGACGCCATATCCCAAAATTGCACAGTGTGCAAGTTGGTTCGCGGCGGGATTTGCCAGCGTGTCGATATCGCCCTGCGACAGGCTTGCGCCCTGCGGCGCCTGCGACGGTTGGGCCGATGAAGGCTTTCCCAAATCCAGGACTGGATGGGCAAAGACTGGACGAGCGAGGCCGTCACCGAGGAATGCCTTTGGGAGGGCAGGGTGTTGTGTCGGCAACATGGCCAAACGGCATCCTGCATGGCGATTGCGCGGCGTTCTGCGCGTGGAACGACGACGGCCAGACGCCGCTTGCCTGAAAATCGGACGGGCGGTCCCGCAGGGTTTGCCATGCCGACCAGGCAAGGGCTGCGGGCGCAAGCCGCCATCCGGCTTGCTTTTTCATGCGCTTGCGGTTTAGTCTGCGCGCATAACACCCGTTCTGGCAGTTCATTTTCGCAGGGCGCTCGGAAGGTCCGTCGCCGCCTGACGGGACATGGCAATCATGACAGCCGCGACCGCGATTTCCACGACCTTGCCTGCCCATCGGCCGCCCAAGATCGCGTGCGCGCGCGCCTTGCGCAATGCTCCGTGCGCAGGGCATCATGGTTGCGATGCAGCGCAAGGTGAAGGAAACGAGGTGGCGGCATGTCGCGTCTGATGAATCGGATTGCCCGAGCACAGGCGAGAGACCGTGCCCTGGGGGAAGAACCCGCAGCGGAATTCAAGGCGCCGGCGTTGGGGCGGGGCTTCGTCCGGCGTGCAGACCGGCGGCTGTTGCGCGTCCAGCGAATTGGCGGTGAAAGCAAGGCGCCGAACGCTTTGGTGATCGACACCATCGGAACGGGGCCGCTCGACGATCAGTTACAGATTCCGTGTTCCAGGCCTGAAGGAAATCGCCGCACGTCAGTCTCTGCCGCGACAACCATCAAGGTTCACCCGGCGCAGACCCCGAAAGGAGAAAGCCATGTCCACCGTCGACTCTCACGCTCGCCACGCCCCTTCCAACGATGAAATGCCGAAGGTCCACGAGGAGCCGACAACCGGTCCGACGGCCATAGACCCGGTCTGCGGCATGACCGTGAGCCTGAAGCCGGACACCCGGACCGAGAGCTATGGCGGCGAGGACTTCCACTTCTGTTCGGGAAAGTGCCAGACGAAGTTCCAGGCGGATCCCTGGTTCTATGCCTCCGGGCGCGCTGCGGGCCGCAAGAAGGCGGTCCCGGCCAACGTCCAGTACACCTGCCCGATGCACCCCGAGATCATTCGCGACGCACCGGGTAGCTGCCCGATCTGCGGCATGGCGCTGGAGCCGATGGTGCCTTCGGACGAGCCCAGCGAGGAACTGACGGACTTCACCCGCCGGATGTGGATCTCGGCCGCGGCGGCCGTGCCGCTCATCGTGCTGACGATGGGCGAGCTGGTGGCCCTGCCGGTGCGCGGTTGGATCGGAGCGCAGACGGCAAGTTATCTCGAATTCCTGCTGGCGACGCCGATCATCCTGTGGGCGGCGCTGCCGTTCTTTCGGCGCGGCTGGGACTCGGTGGTCAACCGATCGCCCAACATGTGGACGCTAATCAGCCTTGGCGTCGGAGCGGCCTATCTCTATTCGCTGGTCGCCACATTCCTGCCCGGCTTGTTCCCCGAGCAGTACCGCATGGGCCACGGCGTCGGAACCTATTATGAAGCGGCGGTGGTGATCGTGGCCCTGGTCTTTGTGGGCCAGGTTCTGGAACTGCGGGCGCGCGAACGCACCGGGGACGCGATCCGGGCCCTGCTGGACCTCGCGCCGAAGACCGCGCGGCGCATCCTGCCGGACGGCACCGAATACGACGCGCCGCTGGAGAATGTCATGGAGGGCGACCGGCTGCGCGTGCGCCCCGGCGACGCGGTGCCGGTGGACGGGACCGTGATCGAGGGTCGGTCGTCGCTGGACGAAAGCATGCTGACCGGCGAATCGATGCCTGTCGAAAAAGGTCCGGGCGATGCCGTGACCGGGGCCACGATCAACAAGAACGGCTCGCTGGTGATCGAGGCGGGCAAGGTCGGCGCCGATACCGTGCTGGCCCAGATCGTGGCCATGGTGTCGAACGCGCGCCGGTCGCGCGCGCCGATCCAGGGACTGGCCGACCGCGTGTCGGCGGTGTTCGTGCCGACGGTGGTGGTCATCGCGATCGTCGCCTTTGTCGTCTGGCTGACCGTCGGCCCGGAACCCGCGCTGGTCTTCGCCATCGCCTCGGCGGTGTCGGTGCTTATCATCGCCTGCCCCTGCGCGCTGGGGCTGGCCACGCCGATTTCCATCACCACGGCGGCGGGGCGCGGCGCGCAGGCCGGCGTGCTTATCAAGGACGCCGAGGCGCTGGAGCGGATGGCGGCGGTCGATACGCTGATCGTTGACAAGACCGGCACCTTGACCATGGGCAGGCCGAAGCTGACGGACATCGTGGCGCTTGGCGATGTGGCCGAAACGGAACTGCTGTCGCTGGCCGCCGCCCTCGAACGCGGCTCGGAACACCCGCTGGCCGAAGCGATCGTCGAGGGCGCGGAGGCGCAAGGCGCGCCGCGTCAGGAGGCGGCGGATTTCGAGGCAGTCACCGGCAAGGGCGTGCGCGGCACGGTCGGCGGCCGTGCGGTGGCGCTGGGCAACGCTGCGATGATGCGCGAGATGGGGCTGGACACGAATGCGGCCGAGGCCAAGGCCGACGCCCTGCGCGGCGACGGCAAGACGGCGATGTTCGTCGCATCGGGCGGCGCGCTTGCCGGGATCGTGGCGGTGGCGGATCCGATCAAGGACAGCACCGCGCAGGCGATCCGGGAACTGCACGCGCAGGGTCTGCGGGTCATCATGGCGACCGGCGACAACGAGCGCACGGCGCAGGCGGTGGCCGGCAGGCTTGGCATCGACGAGGTGCGCGCCGGCATCCTGCCCGAGGCCAAGAAGGAACTGATCGACCAGCTGCGCCGCGACGGCCGCAAGATCGCCATGGCGGGCGACGGGGTGAACGACGCGCCCGCGCTGGCCGCCGCCGATGTGGGCATCGCCATGGGAACGGGCGCCGACGTGGCGATGGAAAGCGCGGGCATCACCCTGCTGGGCGGCGACCTGATGGGCATCGTCCGCGCGCGCAAGCTGGCCCGCGCCACCCTGCGCAACATCAAGCAGAACCTGTTTTTCGCCTTTGCCTACAACGCGCTTGGCGTGCCGGTCGCGGCAGGGTTGCTTTATCCCGTCACCGGCATGTTGCTGTCGCCGATGATCGCGGCGGCGGCGATGAGCCTGTCCTCCGTCTCGGTCATCACGAACGCGCTGCGATTGCGGCGGATCGAACTGTGAGGGGCTGACGCTGTTTTGCGGCCCAAACCGGTGGATAGACGTCTGTCGGACTGGATACGAGACCAGTTGGTGCGGAGCATGGCTGGACATCAGACCCCTTTGGGCAACCTGCCGCTGCTCCACTCGGGCCTCTCCAGGGATTCCGACGCATATTCGGGGGGTGTCATTCGGATGCGGCTGCGTTCTATCTCTGCGCTTGCAGGTCTCGGATGCGTTTGGGCCAGGTCGACTTGATATAGTCGAGGATCGCCTCGATCTCCTCCTCGTCGAGAACCGGGCCGAAGCCTGGCATGCCCGAGGTGAATTTCACGCCCATATCGTCGAGAACTGCCTGACCGCCGCGGGTGATGTAGTCGATCAGCATCGCATCGTCATGGTGCCAGGTGTGGCCGGTCTCGTCATGGGGCGGCGCTGGATAGAGGCCGTCGGCGTCGGTGCTGCGCCAGTCGGGTTGGCCCTCGAGGTTGATGCCGTGGCAGACCGCGCAGCGTTCGGCATACAAAGCGCCGCCCGCGTCGGTCCTGGCATCGGCAGCGTGCACGAAGGCCGAGGCCGAAAGCGGCACCAGACCGATCACTATGGCTGCCAGAGGCAAAACCCCTTGGATCCATTTCTCCATGCTGCACATCAGAGGATCCTTATCGAAAGAAGATGTATTTGACCAACGCGGGCGATGACGAGCGCCACCAGCACGGCAAGCGCAAGCCCCCAAAGCCCCATGGCCCACATCATGCCGTCGCCCGTCATCATCCTGTTGTCCGTCATTGTCTCAGCCTTTGAACCTTGTGGTCGTCCCTCCCGGCAGGCCGTCGATGATCGGGCATCCGGGGCACGCGTCGTCATGACCGGTATCGCCCAGATGCCCCGGCATCTTCTGAACCCCGTTCGGTTCCGCGATCCTGCGGTCGATCTCGCCCAGCTTTTCGGCGGCCATCGGGCTTCAGCACCCCGATGTCCTTGTTGCAGCAAATCACCTTGGCTGGCAGGCCCGATTGCCGCGTGGCAGGGGCCAGGGTCATGGCGCATTTCCTGAATTCTGCCCCGCACCGTGGGAATTCCCGCTGCCGGAAGCCCGAAATGTCGAAGCGGTCGGCAGAATTGGCCGCGCGGACCGTCCCGCGCGGCCCGTATGGCTTAGTTGGCGTTCTCGGCCAGCCAGGTGGTCATCTGCTCGATCTCGCCGACCTGTGCGGCGATGATCTCCTCGGCCAGCGCCCGCATCTGCGGATCGTCACCATTCTCCAGCAGCACCTCGGCCATGTCGATGGCACCCTGGTGGTGGGCGATCATCCCGCAGGCAAAGGCCACATCCGCATCTTCATTCATCATGCCCTTGTGCATGGCGGGCATGGTTTCCATCATCCGGCGCATGTTTTCCTGGACATGCTCGGGCATGGATTCGAGGTCCATGCCTCCCATCCCCATCATGCCCATCATGCCCATCATCCCGTCACCCATGCCGCCGCTCATGCTGCCACCCTGGTTGCCGCCCATGCTGCTACCCATGCCGCCAGCCTGGTTGCCGTCCATGCCGCCGCCTTGGTTGCCGTCCATGCCCCCCTGACCCATGGTCGAATTGTCCATTCCTCCTGCCGCGGTCGCTGTGGAACACTGCTCGGGCAGCTGGAATTTGGCATCCTGCGCCAAGGTAGGCGCCGAGAATGCGGTTGCGGCGAAAGCCGTGGCGAGGATTGTCTTTACGATGTTCATCTCTAGTTCTCCTGAATCCATGATCTGTTGAGCGGTCATAGTCGCAAGCCTCGCGGCGGGGGAAGGATCACTCCCGGATCGCTGCCCAATCCCCGCGCCGCCGCTGCCGCCGCCGTCTTGTCGTTGACAGCAATCGCGGCCACCTTATGCGGTTCGACGGAAATGCCCGGATAGCAATGGGTCATCATGCAACAGCCGGGTGACGCGGGCTGGCAGTCCTCGTCCACATTACCGCGCACAGCCGGCCGGGGGCCGTTCTCTTCGGGGTACTGAGGATAGCTGTGGAATGAGATGACTGCCGCGGAAACAGAAGACGACGCAGGACCCGATCCTCCAGGCGGCCAGACGGCGATGACGGTCAGCGTCATCAACGCCGCCAGTAAAATCCCCCAGATTTGGGCAGACCGTCTCATCCCTGCGTCCTGTGCAGCCCCGTCGGCAAACCGCCAATCATCAAGTGAAACCCGCATCCGGGCATGTGGTTTCGTCTGGCCATGCCGTCTCGTGGCGTAGCGCGGCGCATCGGGTCGGATATGGTCCGGGATCGGACGGCGCCTGGGCTTGTCCTTCTTCTCGAGGTCTAGCAGGGTCATTCGCGCCGTCATCCCGGCGGCGGCGATCTTGCTGGTCTCGAATGCCGGTTGAAGCTGTCCCGCGTCTGCGACATGGGCCAGACCCGATGCGATCGGTGCCCAGCCGCGCCTCGGCCTGCATTGCCACGGCCGCAGAACCTTTGTGCATGTCGGTAAGGCGCGCCGCCACCTAGACCCGCGTGTTGGCCGGAAACGGGATCACGCCGTCAGACACCGGATCAGCCGTGCCGGAGCTTCGGTATCGTAGCGGCCGGTGATGCGCAGCCGATGTGCACCAGCCAAATCGATCTGGAGGCGATTGTCCGCGACAGGTGCGACCAAGGGCCTCGCCACCTCTGGAACGATCTCCCCAAGCAGAAAGCGAGGCACCTCCGCGGGCGATGGCATCATCGCAAGGTCCGGCGCGTAGAGGGGAGCGGGCATCCACTTGAAGGTCAGGTCCGCCTTCGCCGCATAGCGCGCCGGGCCACCTGCGCCACCGAAACGCCCGGCGCGACCGTCTGGAAACAGATGGACCGCATCCTCTCAGGCGTCCAAAACCGCTTTGTCCGACGCACCACGCCATCACCATGCTGTCCATCATCGATGGTGGACACTATCCTGCACCATCAGCGCGCGGCAGGGTGGTCAGGATTGACGCTTGCAGATAGCGCAACGAAACGATCGTTCATCTCGGCTGAATGGCGGTCAGCCGAGATGGGTGGTCTTGATCTCAATCGGTCGCGTTCAATCCCAACGGGCTGCCGGATCTTTTTTCCTGACCTGGGCAAAGGAACAGATTTCTCCGGCAAGTGCACTTGCGACGACCGTTGCGGGGTTCGCCAGCCACGTTTTCCCGCTTCCCCGTGGCCGGGGAAGATCTGGTTGATTGCCGAAATCGTGAACTGATCCGTTCGGGGCGTGATGCCGGGGCGGCATTGCGCGCATGCATCACAAGCAAGGCCCGAGATCTCTGCACCGATTGCCTTGAACGTGTCCAGATAGCCCATGGCAATGCAGTAGTCGCGGACCTGCACCGTCCCGCATTGCAGAAAGAGCGTTACGTGATCTGCCACATGCAAGCTGTGCTGCAGGTCCAAAAGGCAACCTTGTGAAACTTGTCGAAGTCGTTGCGCTTTCCGACGGTGCAGGATCCGGCATAAGCAAGGTTGACTGAAACTGGACCGGTTAGATCCGACACCGCCACTCTGTTGCGAGGATCGCCTGCTTGCGCCAGCATCTGCGGCACCGTGCTGCGATCCAGCGTGATGGTGGCGGTATAGGCGGCCTTTGGATCGGACTGCATCCAGTCTTCGGCCGGAACTCGATCCCTCGCCGTTCTCGCAGAAAGCGCACAGTTTCAGCGCCGGGGGCGCAAAGGCATAAGTCCTCCGAATTCGGCGATCATGTTCGTCAGGGTCGTGTGTTCGTCGGTGGACATGGCGGTGATGGCAGGTCCAGCGAAGTCGTCGATACGATCCACGCAGGCCCCCTTGGGAATGACCGGCATGGTCAGAAGAGCCAAGGCGATGTCCTTGGACGTGACGCCATTTTGCGGTTTGCCGGTCAGTTCCACAAGCACCGACCCGGCCATCGTCAGGCGAATGGGGCCTGTCGGAAAAGCGTTGCACATGTCCGTCGTGCCGACACCCTGGCAAAGCAGCCTAAAGAGCCGGAATGCGGTGTGTGACTGGCGGTCCCCGCGATCAACTGTGCGGGAAGGACATATCGCTCGGCCATCATGGCCTGGCTGATCCCCTTGCTGCCCTCCTCTCCGGCCCGGTAGCCGTGGCCGGTCAGCCCATGGCGATGCACGAAGTTCCGGTGTCTGCGGCCCAAATGGGCAATCTGCAGCAGCAAACCGCGGTTCACATGGTTTGGCGACCGATGCACATAGGAATAGTGGTTCTCGAACATCACGATTGATCCGGTCGAACAACGCGTCATCCCGGCCCTTGACGCGATCAAGAATATTCGCCGCCCTGTCGGTATGCATGTCATGCATGAACCGGAAATCGGCTTGAACGAAGCCGCTAGATCCGGGCTGCATGTTCCATTGTTGCTTACCAGAAGTCAGAACATGGCGCGCAATGATCTTCTGGGCAAGAGTCATGGGTGCGGAACCGGAAGGTCGCACCTTTCGAAGATCTTCTCGAAGATCTTCCAGATGTTTCTGCCCATAAGATGTCGTAAACCGGCTACGGAAATTCGGTTTCCGGCATCGGAGGCGGATTCGTCCCCTCCAGTTCGAACTACGCCCTATGCTGCGCTGCGGCGAAGACCGCGTTACCGATGCACCCCTTCAGCAGACATCTCGCAAGAAGACCGTCGATCTTCATGTGCCCGATCTCGGATTCGATGGCGCTTCGTCGCCTGAGGAGTCCCGCCACGAATGGCGTGATGCCGCGTCTTGTGCCGCTGATCAGGATCTTGGTAGTGGTTACGCCGTGGCCACGATAGCCGCGGTCGACCACAGCCAGACCCGGAACCTGGTCAGCGAGAATGCCAACCCGCTCCCGTGCTGACGCCAGGGTATGGCCGTCATAAGGGTCGCCAGGAAAGCTGCGGGCGCCGACAACAAAGCCGCCGTCGAGGGTGGTAGCGAGACTGATCTTGGCGCCGAACCCGTAACGGATGCGGGGCTTGTCCTGGGAGATGCAGTCGACCTCGGGCTCATGCAGGGAGTAAAGCTTGTTCTTGCTCTTCGGTGTTTAGTTAAGCAGGTGGCCGACCAGCCAAAGCGCCTCCAGCACCTTCTCGTGCAGCGCACTTTGGGGAATGTCCTGGAGGTCGTGGCGCATCCGGCCAACATAGCCCTTGAACTGGCGCAGGGTCTTGCACATGCGCTTGAACTGCCGGGCATGGGCATGGCGCCCGACCTGGGCGGCCAGCCGCGGGGCAAGCCGCGCATCCGGTTGTATCGACAGCCACCCGCTTCAGGTTTTTGTCGGTGACGGCGCCCGCGGCTCGGTCGGCCTCGATGGTCTTGGTCAGCAGCCACCCCACGCCTTCTTCGCCGATCTGCCTGCGCCAGCGGATCAAGGATGACGGGTCGATCGGCGGGCGGTGCCGAAAGAACGTCTTGCCGGTGGAATGTTGATGGCATGGATTTTCGACCCACCGGACGACGACTCCCTCGTCCGACAATTTGAAGGCATTCTGAAGATACATGAGACCGCCACCAGGCGCCGCGATGTCGCGGGCTGGACCTGATGCAAGGGGAAAAAGGTTGCCCACTCCCGTTCGAAAATCTCCCAGTCGATCAGCGCCCCAAGCTTCACCAACTCGTGGCGCGCATCGATCAAATCGACCAGGCGCGGGCAGAGCAGGTCATCCCATTCAGGGGCACGGGAATGAGGGTTCATCGGCGACCCGAAATTGCAGGATTTCTGCTCAAAGCAGAAGAAACCTTGCAGATCAAATCGAACACATCCGCAGCTTCAGCATGTGTAATCATTGCGCTAAGAGTTGTTTATGCCGGACTAAATAGCGCATGTTGCTTTTCGGCAAGGTCTATCCCCGCGGGTGCGGGGGAGCCAAAGCGATGGCTTGCACATTGGACGGCCAGCGGGGTCTATCCCCGCGGGTGCAGGGGAGCCTTCGCGAGGTCGGCGACAGCACCGACCTGACCGGGTCTATCCCCGCGGGTGCAGGGGAGCCTTCGCGAGGTCGGCGACAGCACCGACCTGACCGGGTCTATCCCCGCGGGTGCGGGGGAGCCACGACGACAAGAAACGCAAGATGAGCATCATCGGGTCTATCCCCGCGGGTGCGGGGGAGCCGACATGCGCGAGATGGGTGCAGAGGCCCGTAAAGGTCTATCCCCGCGGGTGCGGGGGAGCCGGTTCGCCGGGCAGGCACCTGTGCCCTTCGAGGGGTCTATCCCCGCGGGTGCGGGGGAGCCGCAATGGCGGCCTTGGTGTAGCCGTGGGCGCCGGGTCTATCCCCGCGGGTGCGGGGGAGCCATGACCCGAACGGGGATCTGCTTTCCGTCCGAGGGTCTATCCCCGCGGGTGCGGGGGAGCCGCGCACTTCTACCGGCAGGCGGTGCAGCAGAAGGGTCTATCCCCGCGGGTGCGGGGGAGCCATCTGCCGGTGCCGGACGCAGAGGACAAGATGGGGTCTATCCCCGCGGGTGCGGGGGAGCCAGCGTGGAAGGCTGGACGCCCTGGCACGATGACGGTCTATCCCCGCGGGTGCGGGGGAGCCGGGCGTGGCAGGTGCAGTCGGTGGGGTCAGTCAGGTCTATCCCCGCGGGTGCGGGGGAGCCGATCCATCAATCCGTGCGGGCGCGCCCTGCGAGGGTCTATCCCCGCGGGTGCGGGGGAGCCGGCAATAATGGCAAGGGCCATCCAAGAGAGCGGGGTCTATCCCCGCGGGTGCGGGGGAGCCTTCGCGAGGTGGGCGACAGCACCGACCTGACCGGGTCTATCCCCGCGGGTGCGGGGGAGCCCGCCTGGCGCCGATGCTGCGCGACACGCCGTCGGGTCTATCCCCGCGGGTGCGGGGGAGCCGGACGCGACGGGCCACAGGCCGGAAACCGCCCGGGTCTATCCCCGCGGGTGCGGGGGAGCCATTTCCGCGCGACGATCAAGCGGGTGCGCAATGGGTCTATCCCCGCGGGTGCGGGGGAGCCTTCGCGAGGTGGGCGACAGCACCGACCTGACCGGGTCTATCCCCGCGGGTGCGGGGGAGCCTGATGGCTTCCGGTTCAACCCAATATCGGACAGGGTCTATCCCCGCGGGTGCGGGGGAGCCCCTACATCATCCTGACGAACCGGGGCGGCGGGGGGTCTATCCCCGCGGGTGCGGGGGAGCCTGGGGCCGCAACAGAACGCCAGACTTCGGATCGGGTCTATCCCCGCGGGTGCGGGGGAGCCGCGTTCAAGGTAGGCTGGGCGCCGGCGGACGAGGGTCTATCCCCGCGGGTGCGGGGGAGCCCAGATTGCCGGATGCAAGGATCGTGAGGATATGGGTCTATCCCCGCGGGTGCGGGGGAGCCTCGGGCTGGGCGGCGAACCTGTATCGCGGCAAGGGTCTATCCCCGCGGGTGCGGGGGAGCCCCTACATCATCCTGACGAACCGGGGCGGCGGGGGGTCTATCCCCGCGGGTGCGGGGGAGCCTGGGGCCGCAACAGAACGCCAGACTTCGGATCGGGTCTATCCCCGCGGGTGCGGGGGAGCCGCGTTCAAGGTGGGCTGGGCGCCGGCGGACGAGGGTCTATCCCCGCGGGTGCGGGGGAGCCCCTGTGTGTCCCGAGATCGGCGCCGGGGTGGCGGGTCTATCCCCGCGGGTGCGGGGGAGCCACATCCGCGGGCCGTCCGCTGCCGCTGCATCTGGGTCTATCCCCGCGGGTGCGGGGGAGCCTCGGCCCAGACCTTGCGCATGGCGTCTTGCAGGGGTCTATCCCCGCGGGTGCGGGGGAGCCCTCGTTCGTCGGTTCTGTTGTCTCGGCTGCGGGGGTCTATCCCCGCGGGTGCGGGGGAGCCACGTCCATATTAGGCTCCTGCTGCCGGGAAGAAGGTCTATCCCCGCGGGTGCGGGGGAGCCCTGATGTTAATTTCCACCCAGAAGTGACCCAGGTTTTCCATCGAGAACTGACCCACCTTTGATTATGGTTTTTGGGTCATTCAGAGGTCAAGGCGTGATTGTTCTCCTTCTTTTGGCGCGCTGCGGCGGCTGAACTGGCTTTGAAGCGGAAGCTGTCGTTTCCGGTCTCCAGGATGTGGCAGCGGTGGGTAAGGCGGTCGAGCAATGCGGTGGTCATCTTGGCATCGCCGAAGACTGTGGCCCATTCGCTGAAGCTGAGGTTGGTGGTGATGACGACGCTAGTGCGTTCGTAGAGCTTGCTCAGCAAATGGAAGAGCAGCGCCCCGCCCGAGGCGCTGAAGGGCAGATATCCCAGCTCATCGAGGATCACGAGATCGAGGCGGGTCAGGCTTTCAGCGATCTGCCCCGCCTTTCCCTTGGCCTTCTCCTGTTCGAGGGCGTTGACCAGTTCGATGGTGGAGAAGAAGCGGACCTTGCGGCGGTGGTGCTCGATGGCCTGGACGCCGAGGGCGGTTGCGATGTGGGTCTTGCCGGTGCCCGGGCCGCCGATCAGGACGATGTTCTGGGCCCCGTCCATGAACTCGCAGCGGTGGAGTTGCCGGACTGTGGCTTCGTTGATCTCGCTGGC
>NZ_FZNM01000015.1 GCF_900188295.1 Paracoccus sediminis | reverse complement strand
GGACCGGGCGCCGAAGGTCGCGGTGTTGGCCACGCCCGGCAGGCGGGCAAAGCGGTCCGCCAGGAAACGGGTGGCATAGTCCGACAGTTCCAGCGGCGTCATGTCCGGGCTGGACAGCGACAGGCGCAGGACCGGGTCGCCCTCGCTGTCGTTCTTATCCACGCGGGGACGCTCGGCCTCCTCGGGCAGGCGGCCCACAACGCGTTCCACGGCGTTGCGCACGTCGTTGGCGGCGGCGTCGATGTCGCGCCCGGAATCGAAGGTCAGGACGGTGCGCATCCGGCCGCGTTCGGATTCGGTTTCCATCGCGGTGACGCCGGTGACGCCCGCCAGCGCGCCCTCGATCACCGAGGCGACCTGGCTGTCCACCACGTCGGGGGCGGCGCCGGTGTATTCGACCCGGACCGTGACCTCGGCGGCCTCGACCTGGGGCAGTTCGCGCACGGGCAGGCGCGACATGGCGACGGCGCCGATCAGCACGATCAGCAGGTTCAGCACCGTGGCCATCACCGGACGGCGCAGCGACAGGTCGGGCAGGCTCATCCGCCGCCCTCCGAGGGCGCGGGGACGGGAACGGCCCCGGCCTCGACGCGGCGGTCCTGGGCCACGGCCTCGACAGGGGCGCCGTCGGTCACGCGGTGCAGGTTCGTGACGATCACCCGCGCCGAGGGCGGCAGGCCCGAGACCACCTCGACCAGCCCGTCCTGCTGCTGGCCGGTGACGATCTCGGCCTGCCGGGCCGCGCCGTCCTCGGCCAGCATCACCAGCACCCGGTCGCCTTCGACTGTCAGCGCGTTTTCCGGGACCGCCGGGCGCCGCCGTTCGTCCAGCACCAGCCGCGCCTGCAGGAACATCCCGCCCGCAAGCGCCCGGTCGTCGTTGCCGATGCCGGCGCGCAGGGCCAGGCTGCGGGTTCCGGCATCGACGCGGCTGTCGATGCGGCTGATCCGGCCCTGGAATATCCGCCCCGGCCAGGCGGCGGATGTCAATTCGACCCGCTGGCCGCGTTCCAGGCGCGGCAGCAGGGTTTCGGACACGCTGAAATCGACCTCGATCACCGACAGGTCGTCCAGGGTGGCGATGGGGGTGGCGGTGTCGATCACCTGGCCCTCGACCAGGTCGGTCAGCCCGACGACGCCCGCGAAGGGCGCGCGCAGCACCCGATCCTCGAGCGCGACCAGGGCGCGGTCGCGTTCGGCCTCGGCGCGCAGCAGGGCGGCGCGGGCGGTCTGATAGGCGGCGTCGGACGCGCTGCCCGTCCGGTTCAGGCTTTCCTGCCGGTCGAAGGCCGCCTGCGCCTCGGCCAGGGTGGCGTCCGATGCCTTGAGGTCGGCCTGTTCGGCGCGGTCGTCCAGTTCGATCAAGGCCGCGCCCGCCTCCACCCGATCGCCCGGCTGAAAGGCGATGCGGACGATCCGGCCGCTGGATTCGGGCACCAGATCGACCGCCTGGCGGGCGCGGGCGGTGCCCACGGCGGTGACGGCATCGACAAAGGTCACGGTTTCGGGGGCGATCGTCTCGACCCGCAGGGGGGCGGCGGTGCCCTGCGCCGTCCGGGCGGGTTCCGGCGCGGCCAGCAGCCGTTCGGTCAGCCACAGCCCGCCTGCGGCGGCGGCCAGGATCACGACCAGTCCCAGGACGGCCTTTGCCGCGCGCATGTGTGTTTCTCCGGGCGATCAGAACGGTCGGTTCCAGAACACCCCATCGCGGCGAAAGGAACAACCGATATCGCCCTGGTCCCGGACATGTGAAGGCTGGAGGGGATCGTTTCGCGCGGCAGGGATCGGGCCGGTGCGGGGTCGCGCCATCCTGCGACATCCGGCAGGGCCAGGACGCCGCCTGCGGCAGCAGAGGCCCATCCGACAGGAGGTCCGACGCCCGCCATCTTCAAGCAGGGTGCGGCGGCATCTTTTCGCACGGGCTTCAAATCGTCGGGATTATCCGCCCGGCAGGCCGAAAACCCATGCGGCACGGCCTGTTTTCCATGAATGGCGGCAGGCTTGAACCAAACGAAAGACTGGGTTTTGGCTTTGGATGCGCTTGCGGCCTTCCCGGACGGTTTTCAAAGAGGGTCCATGGGGTTTGATCCCTATGGAACGGATCCACGCCCTTTGTTTTTAGGGCGTCATGATGGGTAAAGCTGTTCTTGCGGATCCTTGTTCCGGCCATGTTGCTGCCTGCGCAATTGCTGACAAGGAAACCGCTTTGATTGCATCATGGCGCAATCATGCAGCCATAGGTCGTTTTATGCCGTTTTGGTCTGCGATGCATCCCAAAGGTTAGTAAAATTGCAGCGATCATGATGCTTGCCATGCAATGGCGTCCTGGCTAGCATTTCCCGATATCATTGCGGTGCATGTCGTGAGTGCCTTGTTTTTCAAAGGAACCGATTCCGGTTTCGAAATTTCCATGGCTTATAAAGGCTATCTTGGCCAGCCGTATTTTGCATCCTTGAATGGATTGCGGTTTTTTTGCATTCTGGCGGTGCTGTGGCATCATTCGCCTGTCAATCAGCTTATCAAATCCCCGCAGCTTCTGGATCGTGGCTTTGTGGGGGTGGATTTCTTTTTCGTGCTCAGCGGGTTTCTGATTACCACGTTGCTGCTGCGCGAGGAGCGCTTGACCGGAAGAATTTCCCTTGCCGGTTTTTACAGCCGGCGGGCTTTGCGGATTCTGCCGGCCTATCTTCTCCTGGTGACGCTCGTGTCGGTCTACTGGATCGGCATCAAGGGGCAGGATCTTCTGGGGCTGGTCCCCTATTATTATACATTTCTGGCGAACTTCCTAAAGGACGACATCTCGCTTTTGTCGGTCACCTGGTCGCTTTCGGTCGAGGAACAGTATTACATGCTGTGGCCTGCCTTGCTGATCGTCATGCCTTTGTCCACACGATTGCGCGCAGGTGTTCTGGCCGGTCTGATCGGCCTGTTCCTGCTGACGATGTTGGGATTGGCCGATTGGCTGGATCTGCCGCGCCTGGAAACCGCCTATGCCATCTTTCGTCTGCCCGGCATGTCTTATACCGCGATCCTGAGCGGATCGCTGGTGGCGGTTCTGCTGCATGATCCCGCCGGCTTTCGCTGGCTGTGGAGGATATGCGCCTGGCGGGGGGCGCCCCTTGCGCTGTTTGCCGGACTGCTGCTGTATCTGCAAGTGACGCCAGGATCGCTGCTGGGCTGGCCTGCCCTGGGCATGAACATGCTGATGGCACTATGTGTCGCCTCCATTGCCATGCGAGAGGATCATGAACTGCGCCCGGTCCTGACCTTTGCCCCGGTGGCACGAGTCGGAGAGATCAGCTATGGCCTGTATCTGTACCATCTGATCGGGTTGCACATCGCCAACGAGATGGTATCGCGCAGCGGACTTGCACAGTGGCAGGCCGCTTGGGCGGTGACGCTGGTTTATCCGTTGATATCGATTGCCCTTGCCGAAGCGAGTTTTCGCGGCTTTGAACGGTATTTTCTGCTTCTCCGGTCAAGATCCGCTTCTTGCGCGCCCAAGGCCGCCGCAAACCGCTGAGGCAGGCCGGATTTGTGAACGGTTATCGGTTCGGCGGCGTCGGCACCCGGTTCCGCGCGGTCCGCCGCGCCTCCTGCGGGACGGGCCAGGACCGGGGCCGGCGCGACCGGGCGCGGGTCAGAAGGGATTGTGGCCCCGTCCGGGGCCGGCGCGCAAGCAGGCGCACCGCCAGCATCATCGGCAGGCCCAGCAGCAGCCCCGCCCAGCCGCCGCCGACATAGCCCAGCACGACCATCCAGAAGGACGCGTCGTGAAGCCACAGGGCGACCGCCCCGGTCAGGGATCCGGCCAGGATCAGGATCAGGGCCAGGACGATCATGCCGGGGCCTGCCCCAAGCCGGGTTCGGAAGATGCGTTTCGCACGGTAAGCAGCATCGGCAGGACGCCTTCTGGATGGGATCGGACGACGGCGGGCAGGGGAACGGCAGGGCGGCCGATCCGCAGGCCGCGGGCCGTGATTCGGAACGGCCCGACCAGGATGACAACCAATGGTTGACAGAACGTAAAAGAATAATCCTCTTTTAATGAGTGGGTTAACCAAGATGTTCAACCTGTGATTGTAAACGCACGCGGGAATTTGGCAACCCGGTGTTTTTCCGCGCCAAACCGCGCAGCGGCGGCAAGAATTGATGGAGTCACTAAAACTTTAACGCTATCACGATTTCGAGACGTGGGTCGCGGAGTTCCAATCCAGCCAGAAGGGCGGATCCGGCAGGGTGTTCGGCACCCTGTTCCCGATGGCGCATGTCCGCTGTGTCGTCCCTGTTCGGGGCCAGTCGGGAACGTGTCATGAGTTATTATTACAAGAAATATGAATGGTCCGCCTTCACCGAGGCCGACCTGCTGAAGAACGGCAAGAACGGCCATGACTTCGGCAAGGGCGACAGCTTTGTCGCCGGTTCGGCCACCGTGAAGATGTCCACCTATGACAACGACGCCAAGCTGTCGGGCGGCGACAGCTGGTGGTGGAAAGCGTGGTCCGAGGACGGCAGCGGCCAGGACGGCTATGTCAACAACGCCCGCACCGGCAGCCGGATGTATGCCGAACAGTATCACGTCCTGAAGGGATCGGACGGCAAGACCTATTACCTGATCGAGATCAAGATCGAGGGTCACGATTCCGCAGGCGCGGGCAACGGCTATTTCACCTATTACGGCGCCCAGCCCCCGGCGGGCACCACCCTGACCGTCGCCGCGACCTGCAAGGTGGACGGATCCTGGATCGACTATGCCAGCCTGGGGGCGGGCACCACCGCCCCGCCGAACACGCCGCCGGCCTTTACCGGCGTGCCTGCGGACGGCGTCTTCTGCGTCAGCGAGAACACCAAGCTGGTGATCGACCTGAACGCCTCCGACAAGGATGGCGACGCGCTGACCTTCAAGATCGAGGGCGGCGCGGACGGCGCGGCCTTCGCCATCGACCCCCGGACCGGCGTGCTGACCTTTGTCAACGCCCCCGACTATGAAAAGCCCACGGATTCCGACGGCAACAACAGCTACAAGGTGATCGTCTCGGTCAACGACGGCAAGGGCGGCGTCGCCTACAAGGAGCTGACCGTCAACGTCAAGGATGTCGTGGAAACGGCGCCCGAATGCGTGGTCATCGAAGCCGAGGACATGAAGCTGTCCTGCTATGGGGTGAAAAGCGCCTCCTCGGCCTCGGGCGGGGAATACATCGCGCTGACCGGATACAGCGGCAGCGCCAGCACCGCCTTTGCCGGCGCGGCGGGCGAATACGATTTCACCCTGCGCTTCTGGGACGCGGCCAGGGGCGACGGCAGCATCAAGGTCTATGTGAACGGCACCCTGGTCCAGACCATCCGCCTGAACGCGGAAACCGGCAAGTGGACCGAAGTCACCATCGATGATCTGAACCTGAAGAAAGGCGATGTCATCACCCTGCGCGGCGACGGCAAGGGCTGCGAATACGCGATCATCGACAAGATCAAGATCTGCCCGTCGGAACCCGAGATCAAGCCCGGCGCCCTGGAAGGCCGGATCTTCGTGGACGCCAACAAGGACGGCATCGACAACGCCGAGGCGGGCGTGGCGAATGTCGCCGTGCAGTTGCTGAACGCGGCGGGCGCGGTCATCGCCACCACCACCACGGCGGCGGACGGCGGATACCGCTTCGACAACCTGACCCCCGGCGATTACCGCGTGGTCTTCCCGACCGAGGTGGACGGTCGCGTGCTGACCGACGCCAACATGGGCGCCGACGACACCATCGACAGCGACGCCAGCCAGACCACCGGCCAGACCGGCGCCTATGCCGTCGTGTCGGGCGGGTTGGTCAAGGACGTGGATGCGGGCATCGTCGATCCCGGCACCGCCGCGATCGAGGGGCGCGTCTTCGTCGATGCCAACGGCAACGACGTGGACAATGACGAGGCGGGCGTGGCGGGCGTCACCGTCACGCTGCTGAACGCGGCGGGCGCGGTGATCGCCACGACCCTGACCGATGCGGACGGCGCCTATCTGTTCGACGGGCTGGAAGCGGGCAATTATACGGTCGAATTCCCGACCACGGTGAACGGCCTGGTGCTGGTCAACGCCGATGCGGGCGGCGACGACACCATCGACAGCGACGCCGGCCAGACGACCGGCCGCACCGGCACCATTCCGTTGCAGATCGGCGAGATCTCGTCGGACCACGACGCGGGGATCAAGGATCCGGGCACGGCCAGCATCGGCAACTTCGTGTTCCTGGACGCCGACAAGGACGGCATCCAGGACGGCGGCGAAGCGGGCGTCGCGAACGTCACCGTCACGCTGTATCTGGCGGGCGCGGCCATCGCCGTCACCACGACCAACGCGGCGGGCGAATACCTGTTCACCGGGCTGAAGGCCGGCACCTATACCGTGGGCTTCACGGAACAGGCGGGCTTCGATTTCACGGCGGCCAATGCGGGCAATGACGCGGCCGACAGCGACGCCGACGCCGTGACCGGCCTGACCGGCCCGATCACCCTGGCCATCGGCCAGGCGGATCTGACCGTGGACGCGGGCCTGATCGTGGAAAACCGCGCGCCGGACGCCCGCGACGACGCGGCGGGCACCTGCGCGACGGACCCGAAAACCGTCGACGTGCTGGCCAACGACACCGATGCCGACGGCGACCTGCTGTTCATCACCCAGGTGGACGGCCGGACCATCGCCGAGGGCGGCTCGGTGGATGTGGACGGCGTCCTGGTGTCGCTGGTCGGCGGCAAGCTGGTGATCGACGGATCGGCGGCCTATGCCGGCCTGGAGATCGGCCAGAAGGCGCAGCTGGACATCAGCTATGCCGTGTCCGACGGCAACGGCGGCTTTGACACCGCCACCCTGGACATGGACTTCTGCGGCGCCAGGAACACGCTGGATACGATCAAGGGCAGCCTGCCCACGGGCGGGACGCTGGTGCTGTCGGTCCAGGACACCTTCGACGGCGACCATTTCACCGCCACCCTGTCGGGCACCGGCGACGCCCGCTTCGACGGCAAGTCCTTCGGCATCGCCTATTGCGCGGCGGCCTATCTGCCGATCAACGCGGGCGTCGGGGTGCCCTATGATTTCTATCTGGCCGACGCCTCGGTTCCGACCGGCGTCATCGCGCGCCCGCAGAACCTGGACATGGTGAACTGGATCCTGAACCAGGACTTCGATGGGCGCGACAACGGCGACGGCAACGGCCGGACCTATACCGAGGCCGAGATCCAGGGCGCCATCTGGGGCCTGACCGACACCATCGTCTTCGTGAACCCGGCCCTGGGCACCAACGCCAACGCGCGCGAGATCTACAACCTCGCCCTGGCCAATGGCGAAGGCTTCGAGGCGGGCGAAGGCGACATCGTCGGGCTGATCCTGGATCCCACCGCGGCCGCCGAGGCCGCGGGCAACAAGCAGCCCATCATCATCGGCATCGACTGGGACGATCTGGCCCAGGACTGCCTGTGCTACTGACGCGTGCTGCCCGCGCCGCCCCCGTGTCGGGCGGCGCGGGAACCATTCCGGTTGTCCAAGGACCGGGATCGGGATCCTCGACGGTCGGGGATCCCGTGTGCAGTGTGACGGCGCCTTGGACCGCCGTCGGTTTTTTCGGAGTTCGAACCATGAAGACATTCGCCCTTGCCAGCGGCCTCGTCAGCGCCGTGTCCGCCGCCGCCTCGGTGATGACCACCGGCGCCGCCTATGCCTGCGTGGGCCTGTCCTGCCCCCCGCCAAAGGCCGTCCCGGAAATCAGCGCCCTGGAAGGCACCGCCGCCCTGGCCGCCCTGGCCGCCATCGTGCTGCTGACCTGGGAACGCCGCCGCCGCGCCCAGTGACCCGCGCCGCGATGCCCGATCCGACAGGCCCGCCCGACCGGCGGGCCTGATTCCCTGTGCCGGATCGCCGATCCCCGTGCCGGACCGATCACGGCAGGAAGCTGAAGCTGCGGTTTATGCCCAGATAGACCCGCTCCTCGTCGTCGCGGGTGTCGTTGCTGTCCTTACTGCGGATGATGCTGGCCCCGGCGACCAGGGAAAAGTCGTTGGGCAGGGCGCGGTTGTAATCGACCGCGAAGGACACGGTCCGCGCATCCTGGCGGTCGCCCGACTGGACCGTGCTGTCGCGCAGGCGGATGTTGGCGGCGATGCTGGACACGTCCGAGATCTGGCGGCTGTAGCTGGCGGTGATGTCGGTGTTCAGCGCCTCGTCCCCGTCCTCGTCCGTGGCGGCCGCGCGGCGCAGCGAGGCCTGCAGTTCGGACAGGCGGCTGACCTGCTGGCGATAGGCGATCTGGAAGATCGGATCGTAATTGCCCTGGAACCGGGTCACGCCGATCTGGCCGGACAGGGTATAGCGGCGCAGATCCAGGGTGCGGCCGATGTTGAAATCCTCGCGCCGCCCGGATGTGCCGGGGTCCGAGGAAAAGGACAGCGACCAGTCCCCCAGGGGCCGCGACCGGGTCAGGCCCAGCCGCAGGGACGGGCCTTCGGTTTCCTCGATCCTGTCGTTCTGCTCGCGCCGGATCGCGGTGCGGGCCAGTTCGACATCCAGGTTGGTCAGCTTGTCGATCTGCAAGGACGCCCCCGCGCCATAGCGGTCGGACCGGCTGTCGGTGGTTTCGCCACGGGTCCGGCTGGCTTCGGCCAGGATGCGCGCCCGGATCAGCGGCGTGGGTTCCAGATAGAAGACGACGTTGCCGTCAACGGTGTCGCGGTCGTCCAGGTCGGGATCGGTGGTGCCGCTGTAATCGCGCCGCAGCCAGGACAGGCCGAATTCCCCGCCCAGCTTCGATTCGCGGCCAAAGACATAGGTCAGCCGGGCATCCGTCTGCGCCACGCGCCCGTTGTCCAGGGTGACAAATTCGTTGCTGATGTTGTCGAACAGGATTTCGTCGTCCAGGTCGTTCTCGCGATAGCCCAGCTCGGCCTCGAGGGCGGAATTGCGCACGCCGCGCCGGAACAGCAGCCGGGCCTGCGGATCGCCCAGGGCGATGGTGCCGTCTTCCTCGGGATCGTTCAGGCGAAGGGGCGCGGACAGGCTGAATTGCAGCGTCTGGACACGGGTGCCGGTCCGCAGGATCACATCCAGCGGCGTGATGCCGATCAGGTCGCCGTTCTCGACCGCGATCTGCTGGCCGATGGACAGCCGCGCCTCGGGGGCCAGGGGGTCGGTTTCCTGGGCGGGACTGGCCAGCGGCAGCAGGGCCAGAAGCCCCGCCGCGATGGCTGCTGCGCCCCGGTGCCCTGCTGCCCGCCGCATCGCTGCCCTCACTCGAACAGGCCGCGTTCGGGAACGATGATGACGTCGCCTTCCGACAGGACGGGATCCAGGTTCATGCCCGCGCCGCGCATGATGGCGGCATAGTTCACGGTGATGACCTGTCCCGGCGTCGCCGCGCGGCGCAGCTGGATGCGCTTGGTCGCGGCAAAGGGGGTCAGCCCACCCGCCTGCGACAGGGCTTGCAGGAACGTGGTGCCGGGCTGCACGGCCTTGGGGCCGGGGGCACTGGCTTCGCCCATGATATAGATGTTGACCACGTCCTCGGGTTCGGGGGCGGACGGAAGGACCGGCTCGACCAGGGGCGTGGCGGTCACGAAGACCGTGGGCGGGGATGCCAGAACCCCCGACAGCGCCTGGCTGATAAGGTTGCCGACCGCGGTGGGCGACTGGCCCGCCACCCGGATGCTGCCCGCATAGGGGAAATCGACGGTGCCGCCCGGCAGCACCACCAGCGTGCGGTTCAGCGAGGTATCCTCCAGCACCTCGACCGTCAGGCGGTCGCCGGCCTGGATGCGGTATTCCTGCGCCAGGGCAGCCTGTCCGAAAGCCAGCGGCAGGGCCACCAGGGCGGCCAGCACGGTGGCCAGCATGAAACGCAGCAGGATCGTCATGGATCAGTCCCTTTGAAAACTGTTCCCCGTCCGGGATCGGCCATCGCCACTTTCCGTCCGGGATCACGTGTTACCACAATGGCATGGGCAGGAGGTTAAAAGGCAGAAAAAATCAACCCCCTGTCACCTCGGGATCACAGGCCCCTTTCTGGCCGGTCAGTTCGACGCCTGCCCCGGCACGGGGGCGGGCGTCGCGGCGGCAGGGGCGGCAGGGGCCGGGGCCGCCGCGGGGGACGCATCCTGCGGCGCGGCGGGGGCCGGGGCTTCGGCCTGGGGCGGGTTTTCCAGCCGGGCCATCGCCTCGCGCGCGGCGGTGATCGACTGGCCCTCGCGGCCTTCGGGCAGCATGTCGAAGCCCTTTTGCAGCTGCGCCTTGGCGGCCTCGGTCTGGCCAAGGGCGGCCTGGACCACGCCCAGATGCAGCTGCACCACGGGATCGTCCGCCAGCCCTTCGGCCGCGCCCTCCAGATAGGGCAGCGCCGCCTGGCTGTCGCCGTTCAGGTGCTGGATCCAGCCATAGGTGTCCATGAAGGCGGGCACCTCGGTATCCTTGAGACGCCGCGACACGGCCGAGGCGCGGGCCACGGCGGCCGGATCGTCGGATTTCCAGGTCGCCAGCAGGCTGGCCAGGTTGTTGGCCACGATCACCGAGGACGAATCGCGCGCGTACAACTGTTCGTAAATGGCGATGGCGCCGTCGATGTCGCCCTTGCGCTCGATCAGGCCGGCCTTGCTCCACAACAGATCCGGGTGGTCGGGAATGGCCGCAAGAGCCTGGTCGGTCAGGGCAAGGGCTTCGTCCGTGTCGCCCTGCTGGGACGCCAGGCGGATCAGCGCCAGATGGGGCGGCATGTCGTCCGGCTGTTCCCGGATCAGCGTTTCAAGGATTTCGCGCGCGGCGGGCAGATCGTCGTTGGCGGCATGGGAAAGGGCCAGGGCCATGCGCGCGGGCCGGTTTTCCGGTTCGGCCGCGACCATGTCCCTGGACATCCGCAGGGCGGCGTCGATCTGGCCGGTGGCAAGCTGGGCGCGGATCAGGCTCAGCCGGGCGCCGATGCCGGCATCCGACGCATTGGCCTGCTGTTCCAGATAGGCCAGGGCCGCCGCCTCGCCCTCGTTGCTGGCGAGGCGGTTCAGATCCAGCCGTTCGGCGGCGGCATCGGCCTCGTCCGTGCCGATCTCGCGCAGGCGGGTAATCACGCCTTGGGCGCGCGGCAGATCGGGCATGGCCAGATAGACCTGGCCAAGCGCCGTCAGCAGGTCCAGGTTCTGGGGCGCCTGCCGCAGGGCGGGCAGGATCGCATCCTCGGCCGGGCGCCAGCGTTCCTCGGACATCAGGCGGCTTGCCAGGCGCAGCGTCTCCACCGGCGCGTTCCGCGCGGCAGCGGCGGCCTGCGACAGGTAATCGCGCGCCAGATCCGGTTCGCCCGCGCGGTCATAGGCATCGGCCATCAGGCTCATGGCCTCGGCATCGTCGGGCTTCTGGTCCAGGACCGAACGCAGCGCCAGGACCGCGTCGTCGGTCCGGTCCTCCTGGATGTCCCAGGCGGCCTTCAGCTTCAGCCCGCCGGGATGGCCGGCGTTCTGGGCCAGAACCGTGTCCACCTCTTGCCGGGCGGCCGGCAGATCGCCGGTCTCCACCAGCATCCGGGCCAGCTGGATCCTCACGTCGCGCGAGGCGTCGGAGGGTTCCGTCACCTCGGCCAGGGCCGACCGGATTTCGGCGATGGCATCGGCCTGCCGGCCGGCCTGGAAATCGAAGCCGGCGCGCAGGGTGCGGAACAGCAGGGGATCGCCGCCCTCGGCGATGATGCGGTCCAGTTCGGCCCGCGCGGCGTCCGGGCCGCGGCGCATCTCGATGAAACCGACCAGCTCGGCCAGGGGGGCGGGGTTGTCGGCGGGCGCCGCGGCGGCCATGTCGCGCAGGAACGCCTCGGCCTTGTCGGGCTGGTTCTCGCTCATGTAGAAGCGGACCATGTCGGCCTTGGCCGTACGGTTGTCCGGGAATTTCCGGATGGTGGCGCGCAGATGCGCCTCGATGGCGGGCTTGTCCTCGCGTTGCGCCAGAATTGCCAGCCGTTGCAGATAGCGCTGCGGATTGTCGGGTTGCAGTTCCAGAAGCCGCGCGGTCAGCCGGTCGGCCTCGTCCAGGTCGCCGGCGGCGGCCGCCAGTTCCAGCAGCAGCCCCATCAGGATCGGATCGTCGGGGCGGTTTTCGGCCATGCGGGCCGCGTCCTTGCCCAGGGCCTCGCGGGTGGCGCCGTCCTCGGCCAGGGTGGCGTCGCGAAAGCGGCGGACCAGATCCAGCACCTGCACGTCCGGATCCTGGGGGGCGATTTCGACCGCGCGGGTGGTGTGGCGCAGGAATTCGTCGATCTGCTGGTCCCCCAGGGCCAGCTGCGCCAGGGCGATCCGCGTGGGCAGGTCGTCGGGATACTGTTCGGCCAGCCGCAGGTACTGGCTGTAGGCCTGACCCAGATCGCCGCGGCTGCGATAGGTGTCGGCCATGGTCTTGCGGGCCTCGTAATGGGTGCCGTCGATGTCGAAGACGTTGCGGAACTGGACGATGGCGCGGTCCGCGTCGCCCTGCTCCAGCAGTTGCAGGCCGGACTGGTAATAGTCCTCGGCCTTTTCGGCCGCTGTCTTGCATCCCGCAAGCGTCAGGCCGAGACCCAGGGCCAGCGAAGTGGACAGAAGAAGGCGAAGGCCCCGCCGGGCGGAGAAGGGGCTGAAGGAAACGTCGGCAATCATGATCGAAGAAATCTCGTCGCGTTGGGCGCGGCAGACGCCGTTCTGGCACCCACAGCGGGATGGCGCGACCTCAGTAACCGGTGCCGCGCAGAACCACCATCACGGTTCGGACCAGGATCGTCAGATCAAGCCAGCCGGAAAGGTCGCGATGATATTCCTCATCATAGCGCACCCTTGCAACGAATTCCGACTCATTTCGCGCCGAGATCTGCCACAGACCCGTGATCCCCGGCCGAACCCGGTAATAGGCCCGTCCGCAATACAGCCGCCGCTGGCTGATCATCATCGGACGCGGCCCCACCAGCGACATCGTGCCGTTCAGCACGTTCAGAAGCTGCGGCAGTTCGTCCATCGAGGTCTTGCGCAAAAGCCGCCCGACCGGCGTGACGCGGGGATCCTGCTTCAGCTTCTGGGTGCTGTCCCATTGGATGCGCGCCTCGGGGTTCTGGTCCAGATGCGCCTTGAGACGGTTTTCGGCATCGACCACCATGGTCCGCAGCTTCCAGATGCGGAACACCCGGCCGTTCCGGCCCAGGCGCTTCTGCACGAAAAAGGGATTGGCGCCGTCGCAGGCGATCAGCAGCGCCATCAGCAGGACCAGCGGCAGCGTCACGGGCGCGGTCAGCAGGACAAGCAGGGTCTCGATCCCCCGCTTGATCCCGTTGCGGTAAAGCCCCCGGCCCTGTTCGGAATCGGAAAAGCCCCTGTCCGGCAGAACAAGATCGGGCTGGAAATCGGTCATGCGGGTATTGATCGTCAAAATTCCCTCCATTGAGGAAACACCATGAAAACATCTCGAAGCGACGGCGAACGCCAGCCCCCGGCACAGCGCGATCCCTGTTCCGAAGGGCAAATTCCGGGACAGGTCCACGCTAGCACGCCGGTCGGGCAATCTGAATGATTAGATTA
Organism: Paracoccus sediminis; assembly: GCF_900188295.1. Taxonomy (GTDB): domain Bacteria; phylum Pseudomonadota; class Alphaproteobacteria; order Rhodobacterales; family Rhodobacteraceae; genus Paracoccus; species Paracoccus sediminis. The sequence goes on along the minus strand of NZ_FZNM01000015.1, from coordinate 65,589 downwards.
AAAATCTTTTAAAATTTGATCGGATTGCAGGATCCGGCGGGCAGCGCGCCGTCCGGAAGGGCAATCCCGGAACGGCGTTTCAACTTATGGTGGAAACTTTGGGCCGGGGGACATCCGCGTGTTTCCGACTCACCCGCTTTTGTCCTCACTTTTAGGCATTTGGCGCGGCGCGACCGGGCGTCAGGCTGGCAAAACCGCGCTTGCGGGGGTATAGCGGCTCCAGGGATTTTTTCGGAGTGCGCACCGTTTGAGCCAGTTCTACCTAGACCATTATGGCTTTTCGGTCCGCCCCTTCTCGATCCTGCCGGATCCCGAGATGCTGTTCTGGTCGGATCGGCACCGCAAGGCATTCGCCGTGCTGGAATACGGGCTGATGACCCGCGCGCCCCTGACCGTCGTCACCGGCGAGGTGGGGGCGGGCAAGACCACGCTGATCCAGGCGCTGCTGCGGCAGATCGATTCCGACATGAAGGTCGGCCTGATCTCCAACGCGCGGGGCGACCGGGGGGATCTGCTCCGCTGGATCCTCAACGCCTTCGACATCGGCGTCGCGCCGGGGTCCGACTATGTGGACATGTTCCAGTCCTTCCAGGATTTCGTGCTGTCCCAATACGCGGCCGGCCGGCTGGTCGTGCTGATCTTCGACGAGGCGCAGAACCTGGGGGCCGACACCCTGGAAGAGCTGCGGATGCTGACCAACATCAATTCCGGCACGGACGAGCTGTTGCAGTTGATCCTGCTGGGCCAGCCCGAACTGCGCGCGATCATCACCCGTCCCGAACTGCGCCAGTTCGCGCAGCGGGTCAGCGCGACCTTTCACCTGGGCAGCTTCGACGCGGAAACCTCGGCCGGCTACATCCGCCACCGGTTGCAGAAGGCGGGCGGTTCGGGGAACGAATTCGACGGCGCCGCGATGGCCCGCATCCATGCGGAATCGCGCGGCGTGCCGCGGATGATCAACACGATCGCCGACCTGGCCCTGGTCTATGGCGCGGCGGCAGACCGCCACGTCGTCGGCGCCGACATCATCGACGAACTGATCCGCGACGGGCTGATCCTGAACGCCGCGCCCGAACCCACCCTGCCCGAACGCCCCACCCGGCTGGTTCTGGCCCACGAGCAAGAGGTCAAGCGGGACGCGACATGATCGATCTGCGGTTCTACTGGTCCCTTCTGATGCGGCGCCTGCCGGTGATGCTGGCGCTGATCATCATCTGTTCCGCCTTTGGCGCGACCTGGGCGATCCGCGCGCCGTCGACCTATTCGGCGTCGGCCCGGCTGCTGGTGGAAAACCCGCGCATCCTGGACAGCCGCGACACGGGCGGCGACGAGGCCGAGATGCTGCAGGTGATCGAACAGCAGCTGATGACCCGCGCCAACCTGATCGACGTGGCCAACAAGCTGAACGTCTTCGGCCGCGACAGCACGCTGAGCGTGGACGAGAAGCTGGACCAGATGCGCGCCGATACCAGCATCCGCCGGTCCGGCGGACGGGACGCGGCGACGATGATGCTGGTCAGCTTTACCTCGCAGAACCCGCGCATCGCGGCCGGCGTGGTCAACGAATACACCACGCTGATCCTGGGCACCAACACCCGCAACCGCGTCGGCCTGGCCGAAAACCGGCTGGCCTTCTTCCAGCAGGAGGTCGAGCGGCTGAGCCAGGATCTGGACGGGCAGAACGCCCGGATCCTGGAATTCAAGCGCGAAAACGCCGCATCCCTGCCCGAGAACCTGCAATACCGCCAGGACCGCCAGTCGCTGTTGCAGGAACGCGTGGCGCGCATGGAAAGCGACGTGGCCATGCTTCAGGCGCAGCGGGCGGAAATGGTGCGGTTGTTCGAACAGACCGGCAACGTGCCGACAAATGCCGCCCCCCAGACCCCCGAACAGCAGCAGCTTGCCGCCCTGCGCGCCGAACTGAACGGCGTCCTCGGGGTCTATGCCGAAGACAGCCCCCGCGTCCGGGCGCTGCGGGGCCGCATCGCCAATGCCGAACGCGTGGTCGAATCGCAGGCGGTTCCCGCGGATGCCGGCGACACCGGCAATTCGTTGCTGGACGTGAACCTGTCGCAGATCGACAGCCGCATGACCATGCTGGAAAACGAACGCAAGCAGGCCGATGCGGAACTGCAAAGCCTGGCCGATTCGATCAGCGCGACGGCAGCCAACGCCATCGCCCTTGGCGCCCTGGAACGCGACCAGCAGAACATCCAGGCCCGCTACAACGCCGCCGTGGCCAGCCTTGACCAGGCCCGGCAGGTGGAACGGGTCGAAACCTCGGCCCAGGGGCAGCGCATCAGCGTGATCGAGGCCGCCAGCGTGCCCAGCCAGCCCTCGGGGCCGAACCGCAAGAAGATCGCCCTGGCCGGGATCGGCCTGGGCCTGGGGCTGGCGGGCGGGTTCTTCGTCCTGATGGAGCTGCTGAACAACACCATCCGCCGCCCGGCCGAAATGCGGTCCCGTTTCCAGATCACCCCCCTGGCGGTGATCCCCCATATCGAGGGGCGGGCCGAACGCCGCAGGCGCCAAGCCTTCCGGCTGGCCGCGATCCTGGCGGTGGTGATCGTCATTCCCCTGGGATTGTGGGGGATCCATACCCAATACATGCCGCTGGATCTTCTGGCGCAGAAGATCGTCACCCGCCTGGGCCTGGGCTGAGACGCGAAGGAAAGTCCGGTTCATGGAAAAGCTGCAAGCCGCCATCGAGATCGCCCGCAAGAAGCGCGAGGCCGAACGCGGCGACAATCCCCCGCCCCCCGACAATCCCCAGCCCCCCGAGGGTCTTGCAGGCCCCGGCTCCGCGCAGCCGGCTTTCCCTGCTCCGCCCGGCGATACGGACGCCCTGTGGCAGGCCCTGCCCGAAACCGGGCTGGACCGCGCCGCCCTGATCCGGTCGCGCATCCTGTCGCAGAACGCATCCCAGGAATCGACGCCTTTCGACGTGCTGCGCACCAAGATCCTGTATCACATGCGCCAGAACGGCTGGCGGCGTCTGGCGGTCACCTCGCCCTTGCCGGAATGCGGCAAGACGACCACCGCGGTGAACCTGGCCCTGGCGCTTGGCCGCCAGCCGGAACTGCGGTCCATGCTGTTCGATTTCGACCTGCGCGCGCCGTCCGTGTCCGACAAGCTGGGCCTGCCGCAACCGCCCTCGATCGCGCCCCTGCTGCGCGGGGAACGGACATTCGCCGATCATGGCCAGCGGGTCGGTCCCAATCTGGCCCTGGCTCTGTCGGGCGTGCCCGAAACGGATCCGACCCGGCTTCTGATGGCGGACACCACCCGCAACACGCTGGCCCGGATTCAGGCGGATTACGCGCCCGACATCATGATCTTCGACCTGCCTTCGATCCTGATCGGCGATGACGCCCGCGCGTTCCTGCAACATGTGGACTGCGCCCTGATCCTGGCTCGGGCCGACCAGACCCGCTATGGCGATTTCGACAGCTGCGAACGCGAGGTGGGCGAATATACCAATGTCCTGGGCGTGGTCCTGAACGGATACCGCCACAGCGAAGGAAAGGTGGATGCCGTCGAGGGGCCGGAACGGGCCTGACCGCGGTTCCGCCCGCGCGGCGGGCATTTCCTAACCGGCCGGTCCGGCCGGCGCCGTCATGTGCAGTGTGTGCGGCCCTCTTTCGGCCGCGTGTAGGATGTTTTCCATGAGCCTGACCGACGTTTCCGTTCAGACGCCCCGCCGGCCCCTGCTGGTCGCCGCCTGCCTGCTTGCCGCCGAATTCCTGGTGATCGGGCTGGTCTTCAAGCATGGCGTCGATTTCCCGTGCCGGGCCAACTGGCCGCACATGGCCTGCAACATCGGCAGCCGCGGCCTGGCGGGGCTGTATTGCGCCGTCGCCGCCGTGGCGCTGCTGTTTTTCCTGAAACCGGCGATGTTCCACCGGCTGCTTTCCACGGCCGGGCACGACATCCGCCCGCTGCTGCTGAATGCGGCGGGCGCGGCCCTGACGCTGGTGCCGGTGCTGTTCCTGCGCGACGGCCAAGGCGGCGCGATGCTGTTTCCGGCCTTTGCCTTCTGGTTCGGCGGCATGGCCTTGATGCTGGCGGGGCTGATCCTGTTTTTGGCGCCGCCCGGCCGCTGGCGGGCCTTTCTGTCCGAGGCGGGAACCTCGCTGGCGCTTGCCGTGGCGGCGGGGGCGGCGGCCCCGGCCCTGGCGATGCAGTTGCAGCCCCTGTGGCGGCTGGACGCGATCTCGGACGCGACCTTCCGGGCCGTGACGTGGCTGATCGGGCTGCTGGGCTATGAGGTGTTCACCGAACCGGGGCGCAAGATCATCGGCACCGACACGTTCCGCATCTCGGTCGCGCCGGTCTGTTCGGGGATCGAGGGGATCGCCCTGGTGACGCTGTTCGTGTCGCTGTATCTGTGGCTGTTCCGGGCCGAACTGCGGTTTCCCCGTGTCCTGCTGCTGTATCCGCTGGGCATCGCGGCCAGTGCGGCCCTGAACGTGGTGCGCATCACCCTGCTGCTGATCCTGGGGATCGAGGGGCAGCCCGACCTTGCCGTGGGCGGGTTTCACAGCCATGCAGGCTGGGTGATGTTCACGCTGATCGCCATGGGGATCATCCTGACGGCCCGGACCATCCCATCGTTGCACCGGGCGCCCGCGGCCATGACGCCCCTGGCGCCCCTGCCGCCGCTGCGCCAGGATCCGGCGGCCGCCCAGATCCTGCCCTTTGCGGTCTTCATGCTGACCGCCGTCATCGTTCCCGCGATCAGCCAGACCCCGGCGATGCTGTATCCGGTCCGGGTCATGGTGCTGGCCGTGGCGGTGGGCCTGTTCTGGCCGATCTATCGCCGATTGCCCTGGCGGCTGGACCGCGGCCGGACGGTCCGGGCGGTCCTGGGCGGGCTGGCGATCAGCCTGCTGTGGGTGGCGGTTCCGGTGCCGCCATCGGACGGGCCGCCCCCCTATGGCAGCCTGTCGGGAACGGCGGTGCCGCTGTGGTTCGCGTTCCGGGGCATCGGCACCGTGCTGCTGGTGCCCCTGGTCGAGGAAATGTTCTTCCGCCTTTATCTGGAAAGCACCCTGCGCGGATCGGCCCCCGACCGTCCGGCGACCCTGGCGCGAACCGTGCTGGCGGCCCTTGCCACGGCCGGGCTGTTCGCCGCCCTGCACGACCGCTGGGCCGAGGCTTTCGTGGCGGGCCTGATCCTGTCCTGGGTGGTCCGCCGCACCGGAGGGATCGTCGCGGGCATCGTCGCCCATGCGGTGGCCAACCTGATCGTCTTCGGCGCGGCCGTCCTGACGGGCAACCTTCAGATCATCTGAGGGGATCGGCGCGCAACGCCTGCGTACGCCCGATTCATGCTTCGCTAACCGGTCCGGGTTAATCCTGCGTCAATACCAGACCAAGGATGCGATCATGATTATCGACAAGTTTTCAGGCGTGGCCGCCGGACTGTCCGCCCCGGCCGGCACGATCTTCACCATCGAACCCGATGACGCGGCCGATCTGCCGATCCTGACGCGCGCGATCAACGTGGCCCGGTCCGGCGATCTGCGCGTGACCATGGCCGACGGCACCACCGGCACCCTGTTCCTGGCCGCCGGCAGCCTTGTGGACCTGCGGGTGCGTCGCGTCTGGGCGACCGGCACCTCGGCCGAGGGGATCTGCGGGCTGAGCTGAGGCCCCGGCCCCTACTGCGGCCGGCCGGGCCGCAGTCCCAGCAGGGGCCGCAGGACCAGAAGCCAGAAATCGCCGAAGAAATTCAGGGGCGCGGCCGGTTGCTGCCCCCTGATCCGGGCCAGGGGCAGGTTCAATCCCGCCCCGGCCAGCCAGGCCATCGCCACGCCAAGCGCGCCGGCCTTTCCGTGGTTGCTGCGGAAATAATGCCGCCAGGATTCGTACCAATAGGCCGGCCGGCGGACCCGATCCGACCGGGCGCTGCGCACGTCGGTCGAGGCGCCCTCGACATGGATGATGCGCGCCTCGGCCACATGCCAGCATTCCCATCCGGCCCTTGCGGTGCGGCGCATCAGATCGACCTCCTCGTAATACAGGAAATAGGCCGGATCGAAAAAGCCCAGATCCCGCCAGACGTCGAACCGCGCCAGCACCGCCGCCCCCGACACCCAATCGACCCGCCGGGTGGCCAGAGCGCCGCCAAGCGCCACCTGCGAATCCGTCATCAGCCGCGCCACCGGTCCGAAATTCAGGGCCGAGGCGAAATGGCTGGCCGCGCCCGGAAAGCGGAAGGCGGCGGGCACCGGCGCATCGTCCCCCGGATTGCGGGCCTGGGCCCCCGCCATCGCCGCCCTGGGGTGGCGGTCCAGGAAATCGGCCAGGATCGCGATCGCCTCGTTGTCCAGCTGCGCGTCGGGATTCAGAAGAAAGACGAAATCGGGCGGATCGCCGCCGTCGGCCAGACGCCGCAGCACCAGGTTGTTGCCGCGCCCGAAGCCGTGGTTTTCGGTTTCGGGATACAGCGTCACCTGCCCGCCCCAGTTCCGGTCGCGCGCTGTTCGCGCCAAAACCGCGCCATCCCCCGCGGGCGAGGCATTGTCCACCAGATGGATGTCCACCCGGTGCCCCCCGTGATGGCGCGCGCGGACGCTTTCCACCGCCGCGACGGCCAGATCGGCGGCATTGTAATTAACGATGATGACGGCAATCCGGGACATGGCGAAGCTTTTCATGACAGAACATGCCTTGTGCGGTATCACGCCGCAAGGCCAGAGGGTCAAGCGCCCAGCAGGATGAAGCGCGGCTTGCCTTCGACGGCATTTTGGACGAGACGAGCAAGCGGCCGAGGAACGGGTAACGGTTGGGATGATATTCTCGGAAGCGAATTTCTGGCTGTTCTTCGCCGTTGTCTTTGCCCTGTATCTGGTCCTTTCCCATCGTGGGCAGAACCGGATGCTGCTGGTGGCCAGCTATGTCTTCTATGGCGCTTGGGACTGGCGCTTTCTGGGACTGATCTTTCTGTCCACCGCGATCGACTATCTCGTCGCTCTCAGGATGGACCGAGAGGTTTCGCAGCAGCGCAGGAAAATGCTGCTGTGGGTGTCGCTGGCGGGCAATCTGGGGATGCTGGCCGTCTTCAAGTATCTGGGTTTTTTCGTTGCCAGCTTTACCGAACTGCTGACCTATGCCGGGCTGCGCGCCGATCCGGTGATCCTGAACATCATCCTGCCGGTGGGGATCTCGTTCTATACGTTCCAGACGCTCAGCTATACGATCGACGTGTATCGACGCGACATCCGGGCCGAACCCGATTTCCTGAATTTCGCTCTGTTTGTGGCGTTTTTCCCGCAGCTGGTCGCAGGCCCGATCGAACGCGCCACGAATCTGCTGCCGAATGTCGTCAACCCTCGGCGGATCACCTGGGATGGACTGTCGCGGGGCGCCGTGCTGTGCCTTGTCGGCCTTATCAAGAAGATCGTCATCGCCGATGGGGTGGCCGGCAGCGTGAATGCCATCTATGCCAACCCGTCGCCTTCGGGACTGGATGTTCTGGTCGGAACCTGGCTGTTCGCGATCCAGATATACTGCGATTTTTCCGGCTATACCGACATCGCGCGCGGCGTGTCCAAGATGCTGGGCTTTGATCTGATGCGCAATTTCGCCCAGCCCTATTTCGCCGCGAACCCGCAGGAATTCTGGCGCCGCTGGCATATCAGCCTGTCCACATGGCTGCGCGACTATCTTTACATTTCGCTGGGCGGCAACCGACATGGGGAATGGAAGACCTATCGCAACCTGATGCTGACCATGCTGCTGGGGGGGCTTTGGCACGGGGCGGCCTGGAATTTCGTGCTGTGGGGCGCATATCAGGGAGGGCTTTTGTCTGTCCATCGCGCGCTTGCCGGACGCAACGGCCATGCAGGTGAGGGGGTGCGTCGGTCCGCAGGCGATTGGCTGTGGCGTGTCGTCAGGATTGCCTTGTTCTTCCAAGTGGTCTGCTACGGCTGGCTGCTGTTCAGGGCGCAATCCTTTGGACAGATCCGGGACTTTACCGGGCGGCTGCTCGACATCACCGCGCCGGGATGGTCCACTCTGACGTTCCCGGCCCTGCCGCAGGCGACACTGGCCGGGATCATGCTGCTGTTCATCTGGGACTTGTGCAACGAGGTCAGCGGAAACAGCCGTTTCTACGAGGCGTTGCCGGCGCCCGCGCGGGCGGCGCTGTGGTCCGGGATGCTGTATTTCCTGGCCTTCGGCCTGACCACCACCACCACCGCCTTTATCTATTTCCAGTTCTGAGATGCGGGGCATGAAACAATATCTTGCAGTTCCCGCCATGGTTCTGGCCTTTCTGGCTTTGATGGATCTGGCCGTCGCCGCGACTCTGAAACTCAGCGGCGATCATGGTGCGCTGCCGTCCTTGCAGCGGTATTTCGACTATGGCCGTTCGGTGCCGGGCAAGCTGGACCAATGGATCGAAAATCCCGATCTGCCCGAAAACCTGTTCGACGTTGCCTGGATTCCCGATACGATTGCCCAGTCGGAACGGCTGTTTGCAGCCGAGGATCCTGCGCCGGGCACGCTGCGGGGATATGGTATGTCGTTTCTGGCGCAGATGATGCGGGCGGCGGCGGAACAGGATCCCGCGCTGAGGATCGATCTGCATGGCGGCCCCGCTGCGCCGCCGAATTTCGCCTATGCGCTGTTTTTGAAGGATCGGCCGAACCGGCGTTCCGGTGACGTAGCGGTTCTGGCGATCCTGTCGTCGTCCCTGCCGGGCATGGCGGCGCTGTCCAATCGCAGCTGGTCTTTCGAACAGCCTGCCCCGACGACCTATCCGGTGTTCTGGCCCGACGGAAAGGGCGGCCTGCGCCCGGTCGAACCGCTGGTGACAAGCGCGGCGCAGGAACGCGGGTTGCGCCACGACCCCGAGGCCGCGACCGCCTGGCAAAGGCAGCTTGCCCAGGAAGATGCGTTTTATTCGCAGGTTTCCTTTGGCTATTCCTTTCTGGATCAGTCTCCTTTGTTACGACTTGTGCGTCGGTCTTGGGCCATGCAGACGATCGCCAGCCGCGAAGCGGGTATCCTGAATGAGGAGGCGGGTTATCCGCTGACCGCTTCGCTGCAAACGATGGTTGCGGAATTTGCCCGAATTGCACGCGAAGATGGACAGCTTCCTGTCGTTTATCTGATCCAAGGGCGCGATCCGGCCGATGCGGATGTTTTGCGGATGGTGCAGCCTGTGCTTGACGAACAGCGGATCCCCTATCTTGCCACAAAAGATCTGGCCGATCCGCGCGATCCGACGAATTTTGGTGGCGACGGTCATTTCAAAGACTCCATGAACAGGATCTTTGCCGAGGCCTTCCGGCGCTTGCTGCCGACTATCGGGTGGAACCCGGAAAGGACACAGGAACAAGATCGCAGAAAGGCAGCCAGCATTCCGGAAGGGAGACCTTTGCAATGAAACCGCGGGATAGGCAGGACCAATGAAATACCGTCCCGAGATCGATGGGCTGCGTTCGGTCGCGGTGCTGCCGGTGATCCTGTTCCATGCCGGGCTGGGCGTCTTTTCAGGCGGCTATGTGGGCGTGGACATCTTCTTCGTCATTTCCGGCTATCTGATTACCACGATCATCCTGGGTCGGATCGTCGCCGGGCGCTTTTCGCTGCTGGAATTCTATGCGCGGCGGTCGCGGCGCATCCTGCCCGCGCTGTTCGTGGTGATCGCCTGCACCATCCCGCCCGCCTTTCTGCTGATGCTGCCCAGCCAGTTCCAGGATTTCAGCCAGAGCGTCGCGGCGGTCACGGTGTTTTCCTCGAACATCCTGTTCTGGAAGGAGAGCGGCTATTTCGCCGCCGCCGCCGACCTGAAGCCCCTGCTGCACACCTGGTCCCTGGCGGTCGAGGAACAGTATTACGTGCTGTTTCCCCTGATGCTTCTGGGCCTGTGGCGGCTGGGCGCGCGTTTGGCGCTGATGGTGCTGGGGGCGATCTTCGCGGCCAGCCTGATCGCCAGCCAGATCCTGTCCGCGCGCGCGCCCGACGCCAACTTCTTTCTTCTGCCCAGCCGGGCCTGGGAACTGCTGGCGGGATCGCTCTGCGCGATCTGGATCCTGAAGCGGGGCCGGTCCGGCAATGCCCCGGCCTCGACCCTGGGGCTGGCGCTGATCCTGGGGTCGATCTTTCTGTATGACGGAAACACGCCCTTTCCGTCGCTCTATGCCCTGGCGCCGGTGGGCGGGACGGCGCTTGTCATCCTGTTCGCGGATGGCCGCACGCCGGTCGGACGGCTGCTGTCGATGCGCGGGCCGGTGTTCATCGGCCTGATAAGCTATTCCGCCTATCTGTGGCACCAGCCGCTGTTCGCCCTTGCCCGGCTGGCCAGCCCCGACCATCCGCCGATGGCAGTGATGATGGCCCTGGCGGCCCTGTCGATCGGGCTGGCCTATCTCAGTTGGAAATATGTCGAACAGCCCGCGCGGCATCATCCCTGGCCCATCCGGCGGGTGCTGGGGGCAACGGTCGCGGCCTCGGTCCTGTTCGCCGCGGTGGGGCTGGCGCTGAATTATTCGGGGGCGCAGAAGGCGTATTTCACCGCCAGCCTGTCGCCGCAGAACCGCCCTCTGCTGGACCGGATCACCCGGATGGCCCAGATGGACCATTTCGCCACCGAGGACCGCGGCGACTGCCGTTTCTTCATCCAGGATTACGATGCGGCGACGGACGACCGCGTCGCACGCTGCTTTGCCCGATACGGTCCCGCCCTGGCGATCTTTGGCGATTCCCACGCGCTCGATGCGTGGAAAGCAATGGTCGCGGCATCGGACAGGCCGTTTCTTCTGGGGCTGCCGCAACAGGAATGCCGGCCCCATATCGCCGGATCGGACTGCGCCACGACCGGCCTGCCGCGGTTTCTGGAACGCCATGCCGACCGGATCGGATCGGCGGTCTATGTCCAGGCGGGATTCTGGCTGCTGACCGATGAAAACGGCCGGCGCCGCGACCGGGCCCTGTTCACCGACGGCAGCGATCTTGACCCGCGGCTTTACGACGCCGCCATCGACCGCGCCTTCGCGGTGCTTGAACGTCTGGACGCCATCGTGCCCGTGACCTGGTTCGGCCCCATGATCGAACCCTATGTCTCGGCCGAAACCATGCTGTCGGTCGATTGCGACCGCGCGCCCGACCTGCTGCGCCTGCGTCCCGCCCACCGGCAGATTTTCGAAAGGCTGGAGGACCGCCTGGCCGCCCAGGCGGCCGACAGCGGCATCGGCTATATCCGGGCGCTGCCGGTGCTGGATTTCGACATCGGCCGCGATCTCTATGACTGCGACCGCCTGTACTGGTCCGACGGCGACCACTGGAGCCCGGACGGCGAGGCTCTTTTCGGCCCCCGCATGGCCCCGGCCGTCGAGGCGACGATGCCCACCCTTCGCAAAGAGGCTGCCAATGCCCCCTGATCCCCGGCCCTCTGATTCCCGGCCCCCTGATTCCCGGCCCTCTGACGGCTCGGCCCCGACGCCTCTCGACTGGGCCCTGGTGATCGCCACCAAGGACCGGATCGAGGCGCTGCGGGTCTGCATCACGCTGGCCCTGGAACAAGGCCGCCCGCCGGCCGAGGTGATCGTCGTCGATGCCAGCCGGGACTGGCGCGGCCATGCCGACCGGATCGGGGGGGTCATGGCGGCGCATCCGGGGGTCCGGTTCCGCTATCTGCAAGCCGCGCTGCCGTCGCTGACCGTGCAGCGCAACCAGGGCATCGCCGAGGCGCGGGCCGCGGTCCTGTTCCTGCTGGACGACGATTCCTTCATGTATCCCGACTGCGCCGAACGGATCATGGCGATCTACGAGGCCGATACCCAAGGCCTTGTCGGCGGCATCCAGACCGGCACGGCCGCCCATCCGCCCCGCACCGGGATCGAGGCGGGCGCCCGGAAGAAGAAGGGCAGCCGGATGATCGGCAAGGGCGGGCAGAAACGGCACGGCTGGCTTCGGCGCCTGGTGATGCAGCGGCTGTTCCTGATGGACAAGGATGCGCTGTTCATCCCCTATGACGCGCCCGCGCCGCTTTCGCCGGTTCCCGCGGCCCTTGCCGGGCAGGACGTGGTGCCCGCGCGGCTGTTCCAGGGCTATCGGATGACCTTTCGCCGCCAGGCGGTGCTGGACGAACCCTTCGACGATCTTTTGCGCTATTACTGTCCGGGCGAGGATATCGACGCCAGCTATCGCGTTTCCCGCCGGTACCTGATGCTGACCGCACCTGAGGCGCGGCTGCACCATTTCACCGCCGCCGACGGGCGGATCGACCGCTTTCGCACCACCGCCCTGTCGGCGCTGAACCAGGCGGTGCTGCTGCGGCGCCATGCGGCCGACCAGACGGGCGCCCGGCGCCGGTATTTCGCCCTGATGCGGCGCCGGTTTCTGGCCGAGGTGCTCAAGGATGCGCTGTCGCGGCGGTTCGACCTGCCGCAGGCGCGCGGCATCCTGCACGGGCGGACCAAGGCGCGGCATGTCTTTGCGATGCCGCCCGAGGCCCTGGCCGAATGGTATCCCGCCGAACAGGACCGGCTGGTCCGCGGCTAGCGGTCAGAACCGCCAGTAATCCCCCGGCCTGCCGCAATGATCCAGAAAGGCGGCGCTGTCGGGGGCCAGTTGCGCGCGCAGCCAGTCGCGGGTCGCCGGGCCGAATTCCGGCTGGTTGCCGCCGGTGATCCTTTGGGTCAGGAAACGGTCGCGGACGCCGTGGCGCAGCCTGGGCGGCAAAAGCGATTTCAGCGTCTTCACCATCGGCAATCCGTTCACCGCCGAATATCGGCGCGACGGCATGGTCTTGCCCGTGCTGGGATTGACGTGGTCGCGCCGGATCCGCGGGGCGGGCGCCATGCCCAGAAAGCCGCAGATCCCGGCAAAGAAGGCATCCCGGTCGGACTTCAAATCCTCCATGAAGGCGACATGGATGCGGCTGTCGGGAAACAGCGCCCGATAGCGCGACAGGTTCTGCCAATAAAGGCTTTGCCCCAGATAGCGTTCCGGCATGTCGCGCACGGCCCGGTCCAGCGTCGGAGGGATCTTGTCGCCCATGTTCACCCGGTTCTGGATCCAGGCCGACACGATCCGGTCGACCGGGTGGCGGACGACATAGATCAGCTTCAGATCGGGCTTGTAGGCCGCCATGCGGGTGGCGCTGTGGGGAAACATCTGCCCCGAGGCATAGGCGTTCGACCCCTCGCCCCGCAGCCGCGCGCCGTCCTGGCCCGCGAAAAAGCGTTCGTACCATTCCGGGCCGCGGGCGAAGTTTTCGTCATGGCTGAAGAAATTCGGCTCGCACCCCGGCACCATGAAGATGTCGGGGTGGTCTTCCAGATAGGCACATACCGTCGAGGTGCCGCATTTCATGGCACCGATCACGATGAAATCCGGCTGCATGGCCCTGATCGTCCCTTGTTTCGGGCCGTTTCTGACGCCCGCCGCGGCAAAAGAAAAGCGCGCCTTGGTTCAAATCGTTCGGATATGGTTTTTCCGCACCAAGATGCGGTGTATATGCGCCTGGTGCCGCAAGGATGACGATCGCCGACATGCCCCCTGCCCCCGACCGTTCCTATCTGCTGGTGTCGCCCTGCCGGGACGAGGCCCGATACATGCGCCGCACGCTGGACAGCGTGATCGCCCAGTCGGTGCGCCCCGCCGCCTGGGTGATCGTCGATGACGGATCGACCGACGACACGCCCGCGATCCTGGCCGAATACGCCGCCGCCCACGACTGGATAAGGATCGTCCGCAAGCCCGACCGCGGCGCCCGCGCCGTCGGTCCCGGCGTGATCGAGGCGTTCTATCACGGCCTGGGACAGGTGGATGCCGACGCCTATCCCTATCTGTGCAAGCTGGATCTGGATCTGGATCTGCCGCCCCGGTACTTCGAGATCCTGATGGCGCGGATGGAGCAGAACCCCCGCATCGGCACCTGTTCGGGCAAGCCCTGGTTCCGCACCCCCACGGGCCGGTGGGTGTCGGAAAAATGCGGCGACGAGATGTCGGTGGGCATGACCAAGTTCTATCGCCGCGAATGCTTCGCCCGGATCGGCGGCTTCGTGCGCGAGGTGATGTGGGACGCCATCGACTGCCACAAGGCCCGGCAACTGGGCTGGATCGCGGTCAGCTGGGACGACGACGACCTGCGCTTCGAACATCTGCGCCCGATGGGATCGTCGCAGAAAAGCGTCTTCACCGGGCGCCGGCGGCATGGGTTCGGGCAATATTACATGGGATCGGATCCGGCCTATTTCATCGCGACCGGGCTGTACCGGATGGCCCATCCGCCCTATGTGCTGGGCGGCCTGGCCACCATCCAGGGGTTTCTGGGCGCCTGGCTGCGCGGGGCCGCCCGGCATGGGGACGCGGGCCTGCGCGATTTCATCCGCGCCTATCAGCGCCGCGCGCTGCGCGTGGGCAAGTCCCGCGCCGTGGCCGAGATCGAGGCCGAACGCGGGGCGCTGTGGAAGGATCCCGCCCGTTAACGTTGCCGCCGCAAGTCCGTTGCGCCTTGCGGCCCTTCATGGCTAGTCTTTGCAGAAACCAGCATCAATCCGGTGGAATTTTCTTGAAGATCACCTTTGTTCTGCCCTTTGCCTCGCTTGCCGGGGGCACGCGGGTCATCGCGGATTACGCCGCCGAACTGGCCGCGCGCGGATACGAGGTCACGGTCGTCTCGCAGCCCGACGACCGCAAACGGACCGGCTTACTTGCACGACTGGGCCGGGGCGGCAAACCGGCCCGCACGCCCACGCCCCTGCTGGATTTCCTGGGTCCGCGCCATATCGTCCTGGACCGGCCGCGCCCCGTCACGGATGCGGACCTGCCCGATGCCGATGCCGTGATCGCCACCTGGTGGGAAACGGCCGAATGGGTGGCCGCCCTGTCCCCCGCCAAGGGCCGCAAGTTCCAGCTGTTGCAGGATTACGAGATGTTTCCCCACCTGCCCGCCGACCGCGTGGCCGCCAGCTTTCGGCTGCCGCTGCGCAAGCTGGCGGTATCGGAATACATCCGCGACATGGTGCGCCATCACCACGATGTCCAGGACATCGCGGTTCTGCCCAATTCCGTCGACCTGACCCTGTTCGACGCCCCCCCCCGCCCAAAGAGCCAGCCCCTGCGGGTGGGCTTTCTGTACAACCCCTCGCCGCGCAAGAACCTGCCGCTGGCGCTTGACGCGATCCGGGCGGCGCGTGCCGAACTGCCCGATCTTCGGGCCGCAAGCTTCGGCGGCCCGCCGTCGCCCCATCATCCCCTGCCCGCTTGGGTCCAATACCGCCGGAACCCGCCGCAATCCGACATCGCGGCCATCTATGCGGCCTGCGATCTGTGGCTGTTCACCAGCCGCAACGAAGGCTTCGGCCTGCCCATCCTCGAGGCGATGGCCTGCCGCACCCCGGTCCTGGCCACCCGCGCGGGCGCCGCGCCCGATCTAATCGACGGCCGGAACGGGCTGCTGCTGGACGCGGACCCCCAGGCCTTCGCCGCGGCCATCGCCCGGTTTCACGCCATGCCGGACGCCGAATGGCAGGACTTTTCAACGGCCGCATGGCAGCGCGCGCGCGGCCATCGGATCGGTCCCGCGACCGACCGCCTGATCTCGTGCCTGGCCGCGGCATGACCGATCGGCCCCTGCCGGAGACCGGGCGGTGAACCTGGCCGCGATCGTCCTTTATTCGTGGCCGCTGGTGGTGATCGTGCTGTTCCGCAAGCTGCCCCTGGCCGAGGCGATCACCGCCTCGATCCTGTTCGGCTTTCTGCTGCTGCCGACGCAGACGGGTTTTTCGGTTTCGGGCCTGCCCTCCTTCGACAAGGATTTCATCCCGGTGCTGGCGGCGACGATCCTGGCCTTTGGGTCCATGTCGAAACCCGCCGTGGCGCAGGCTGCCGGGATACGGCCGGGCATCTTTCCCGAACATTGGCTGGGCCGGCTAATGATCGCCGTCCTGATCCTGGGCACTTTCGGAACCGCGCTGACCAATGGCGACCGGCTGGCAAGCGGGCCGCGGATCTTTCCGCCCCTGACGCTGTATGATGCCTTTTCCATGATTAACGGCTTTGTCGGAAGCCTGATGCTGTTCCTGCTGGGCCGCAAGTTCCTGGGCCATCCCGACAGCCAGAAGGCCGTTCTGAAAGTGCTGGTCATCGGAGGCGTGGTCTATGCCTGCCTGGCCCTGGTCGAGGTCCGCCTGGCGCCGCGCCTGAACCTGATGCTGTATGGGTTCCACCCCAAGTCCTTTGTCCAGTCGCACCGCGGCGGCGGCTTCCGGCCGATGATCTTTCTGGAAAACGGGCTTTACGTGGCGATGTTCATCGGCTGCATGGCCCTGGCCGCCTTTTCCGCCATGCGCATGGCGACGGGAACGACGCGCACCCGCTATATGCTGGCCGGCATCTTCATCTTCGTCACCCTGGTGCTGTCGAATTCGCTGGGCGCGCTGATGATTACCGTGGCCCTTTTGCCGGTGGTGCTGTTCCTGACCCTGCGCATCCAGCTTTTGACCGCGGGGCTGGTGGCCGCGTTGGTGCTGACCTATCCGATGCTGCGCGGCGCCGACCTGATCCCGACCGAACGCGTCCTGACCTTTGTCGAGCGCATCAATCCCGACCGGCTGGGATCGCTGGCCTTCCGCCTGGACAACGAGGACATCCTGCTGGACCGCGCCAATCGGCGCCCCGTGTTCGGTTGGGGCGGATGGAGCCGGTCGCGGGTCTTCAATGAAAAGGGCGAGGATGTCAGCGTGACGGATGGCCGCTGGGTCATCAGTTTCGGTCAGGGCGGCTGGACCCGCTATCTGTCCGAATACGGGCTGCTGACGGTTCCCATCCTGCTTCTGGCCTTTCGGCGGCGCAGCAGGGGTCTGGAACCTGCGACCGTCGGGCTGGCCCTGGTCCTGGCTGCCAATCTGGTGGACAACATTCCCAATGGCGGCGTCCACGCCGTAAGCTGGCTTCTGGCGGGGGCGCTGATGGGCCGGGTGGACTGGGGCTGGGTCGATGCCGCGTCCCCCGCGGCCGGTAGGCCCGCCGCCGGCCCGCCGCCGGCCCGGCGCTATACCCGCCAGTCGGCCCGGCACAGCCGGAAAGAGGCATAGCCCGATGGAACCGGATCCCCGCATTGCCGCCGTGGCCATCGGCCGGAACGAAGGCGCGCGCCTGCGCCGCTGCCTGGCGTCGCTGCAAGGCCGGGCCGGGCGGATCGTCTATGTCGATTCCGGCTCGACCGACGGCAGCCCGGAGGCGGCGGCCGCGGCCGGCGCCCAGGTCGTCCGCCTCGATCTGGCGCGCCCCTTTACCGCCGCGCGGGCCCGGAACGAAGGGTTCGCGGCGCTGATGCAGGCCGGGGCGCCGCCCGCCTATGTGCAGTTCGTGGATGGCGACTGCGAATTGCAGCCCGGCTGGCTGGCCGCGGCCGCGGCATTCCTGGACGGCCATCCCGACGTGGCGGCGGTCTGCGGGCGGCGGCGCGAACGCCATCCCGGCCAGTCGGTCTATAACCGGCTGATCGACCGGGAATGGGACACCCCGCCGGGCGAGGCCCTGGCCTGCGGCGGCGACGTGCTGATGCGCGGCGCGGCGTTCCGGGCGGCGGGCGGTTTCGACCCGGGTCTGATCGCCGGCGAGGAACCCGAACTTTGCGTCCGGCTGCGCGCGGCGGGCTGGCGGATCTGGCGGCTGGATGCCGAGATGACGCTGCATGACGCCGCCATCACCCGGTTCGGGCAATGGTGGCGCCGAACGCGGCGGGCCGGTTACGCCTATGCCGAAGGTGCCGCGATGCATGGCGCGGCCCCCGAACGGCACCGGGTCGCGCACACCCGGCGGGCGCTGATCTGGGGCCTGGCCCTGCCGCTGGCCGTGCTGGCCCTGGCGGTCCCTGCCCCGTGGCTGGCGCTGCTTCTGGCCCTGGCCTGGCCCGTGCAGGTGGCGCGCCTGGCGCGGCGCCGGGGCGACCTGGCCGAAGCCGTGTTCCTGACCCTGGGAAAGATTCCCGAGGCGCTCGGGGTTCTGGATTACCACCGGACCCGGCTGTCGGGGCGTCGGCGCGGGCTGATCGAATACAAATAGGCGCGGCTCAGGCCAGAAGCTGCGCGATCTCGGCCCGATACAGCCAGACCGCCATGCCGTTGACGGCAAAGCCCAGGGCCAGAAAGATCATGTCGCCCGTGATGTCGTTGGCCTTGTAGCGGGCGGTGAAGGCGTTCTTCATCGGATAGGTGGCCAGGGACGCGATGCCGGGCGCCAGGATCGCGCCGACCACGCCCAGCCAGGGGATCGTCAGGAACAGCAGAACGGTCTGCACCAGGGCCGTGGTGGCCAGAAGCTGGAAATGCCGCCGGGAATCGCCGTTGGACAGCAGCGCCCCGCCATAGCCGTTGAAGACCAGCTGCGGCACCATCGACAGGCCGAACAGCACGATCATCGGGCCGGCCAGGTGATAGCGCGGATCGTAGAGCAGTTCGATCAGCCAGATCCCGCCATAGGCCAGCACCGCGCTGATCGCCAGCGTGCCCGCGACCAGCAGCCGCCGGGCGCGGTGGATATGGGCGCGGTTGGCCGCGCTTTCGGCGGGCGGCTTCATGCGGTACAGCGCCTGGATGACGTTGCTGTTCAGCACGCGGCCCAGCAGGAACGGCAAGGTGCCCATGAGCATGCCGACGCTGTAGATCCCCAGCTCTCCCAGCGGGATGAATCCGCCCAGGATCGCGCGGTCCCCCTGGTTGATGAGAAATCCCGCCGCGGTGCCAAGAAAGATGTACTTGCCGAAGCGGATCATCTCTCGGGCAGCGTCGCGATTCCAGTGGAGGCGGTTGGATACGCCCGGCAACAGCCGATGCAGCAGGATGTTGCGCAGGACTGCCGTGGTCAGGGTTGCGATCACAAGCGCCCAGACGGATCGCATGGCCCAGGCCAGCCCCACCATAATCAGGATCGAGACCGCCTGGGTGCCCAGATCGATTCCCACCTGTCGGCCCAGCCGCAGATGCCGGTTGGCGGCGGCGATCTTGGTGGTGGTGAAGCCCCCGATGATGGTGGACAGACCGACCACCGGCAAAAGCTGCAACAGCATCGGTTCGTCATAGATCCGCGAGGCCGGCCAGGCCATCGCGCAGGCTGCCAGCCACAGCATCACCCCGCGTCCGATCTGCAGCGTCCAGGCGGTGTTGAGAAAATCGGGATCGTCTCCGCGGGCGTTCTGGATGATCGAGGTCTTGATGCCGATGTCCGAAAACATCTGCAACCCGCTCAGGAACACCTGCACGATCGCCATGAGGCCGAAAACCTCGGGGAACAGCAGGCGGGTCAGGACCAGGTTCGACAGCAGCCGCAGGAAGTTTCCGCCGCCGAAGCCCAGGACCGTCATGGCCGAACTGCGCATGGCGCGCGCGCGGACGTTCTCGCCGGAAAGGAACGCGGGCAGGCGGCGCATCAGGATTGGCTGTCAGGCTGGGAACGCACGAGGATGGTCTATCTGTCGGCGGATCTTGGGGGCATCGTCGCCGGTCATGGCATGGCCCCGAGGCATAGGCAAGATTCGGGCACAAGAAAAGGGCCGATCGTCGATCGGCCCTTGTCCAGATTGCGGTTGACTGCCGATCAGGCGTTCGCCAGACGGGCCGCCTTCTGCTTGCGGCGCAGCAGGCCCAGACCGCCCAGCGCGCTGGCGATCAGCAGGCCGCCGGCCGGCAGCGGAACGGGGGCGATGTCCAACGCGGCCAAGGCGGCGTCGGGACGGCCCACATTGTCGTTGCCGTTCGGATCGACAAAGAAGCTGAAGGTGTCGCCCACCAGCTTGAAGCCATCCTGGAATTTGAAACCGTTGTTGTTTTCAAAGGTTTCATCGGCGTTCACGGTCACGTCGCCAGGGATCGTGTCGGTCATGCCCTTGGCGATATACGCGATCTCGGCATTGCTGCCATCCGCGGCGATGAACAGGTCATAGAAATATGCCCCGACCAATGCCACGTTCTGCGAGAAGGTGATCGTCGCATAGGCCCGGCCGTTGCCGGTGATCTCGGGACCCGAGATGCCGACGCCGTCGTTGACGCAGGCCAGACCATTGGCCGGCCCGTCGCAGGCCTGGGGCACCTGAACCTGCTGCGGCGTGCCGCTGAGGGTCCAGCTGATCCCGCCGACGCTGCCCATCAGGGGGCCGGGCGTTCCCACCGGGAAGGCCGTGAAGTCGATCAACGCAGCCTGGGCCGAAACGCCACCCGCCAGAAGAGCCGCAGCGGCGACACCCATAAGTTTAACTTTTTTCACCATCGCACCATCTTCTCCAAAAAGAGTACTATCCATGCTTTGCCCGGCATGCGGACAGAACAGCCCACCTCTATATAATTACCATGCTGGAAATGATTATTACCAGCGGAATTTGGCTTGGGGCGCCTGTCAATGGGGGGAATTGCTACGCTTTGAAACAATCTTTCTCGCTTGGCGACTTTCGGATTCCACAGTGCAACCAAAGGTAGAATTTTACTGAACCCACGCGTTCAGTTGCGAACCGGCATGGCGACAGCCCTGAAACAGCGAATCATTGCTGCGGCGACCGATCCTGCACAGCCGCAAGCAGAACCGGGGCAATGGGAATCCGTCCCTTTGGCACCAGACCAAAAAAATCCGGGCGGAACGGGGAACATTCCCGAAATTCCCGAGTTTCTATATCCGATCCAAAAAATCCGGATAATTCAGGGGCGATCCCAAACGGGTCGGCTTGTCTTTTGTTTATCCGGCCAAGGCGTTGCGCAGATCCTGATAGCTGCGGATATGGCCCAGCCGTTCCCCCGGAATGCGTCGGCCCAGGGTCTGTTCGATTTCCATGGCCAGCCGCAGATGGCCAAGTGAATCCCAGGCGGCGATGCTGTCGGTCGTGGCCGATTGCAGATCCAGATCGGCCGGCAGGCGGAACACCCGGCGAAAGGTGCTGGCAAGCCCGGTTTCCAGCGACGGGGCCAGGGCGGCGGGGGCAGCCGGCCCCGCCGGCGGAAATCCGGTGGCTGGGGGCATGGCGGCCGGGGCCGCCGGCGGGAACGGGACGGTCTTGGGGGCGGCCTTGGCGGCCGGGTTTCCGGCGGGGCTTTCGGACGGCGCGGGCGCGGGGGGGGTATCGCCCAGGGTGAAGTAATCGGGCACCGGGATGGCTTTCCTGTCGCTGGCGGCATCGTGACGCCATGTCCCCCCGGCGCCCGGATCCGCCCCGGCATCGACCGGCGCGAAACCGGCCTTGGCAAAGAGGCCCCGGACGGGGGTGTTGCGCGGCCCCTCGACGATCTGCCCGATCAGGGGCGCCCCCCGGTCCGCCGCCTGGCCCGTGGCCCAGGCCACGATCGCATCCTCGACCGTGCGGCCCAGGATCCGGCAGCTGAGCAGCAGGCTTTCCACCCAGAGGGCGCCGGGCGCGTCCGTCGCCTGGACCGCCGGGTCGTCGGGAAAGGCCGCCTTCATCGCGGCATCGGGCGCCAGCACGATGACCCCCATCAGCTCATAGGGGCTGTGGCGGTCCGACAGGCCGATGGCGCGGATCTCGGCCCCGGCCTGTGCCAGGCGCTCCAGGCTGGCGGCGTCGTGGCGGCGCAGGGTGGCATTGAACTGGTTGGTCTTGGAAAACAGTTGCAGGACCCGTTTGCGGTTGCCCGGCCCATAGGGTTCGAAGACCAGGGTCATGCCCAGGTCGCGATAGAAATCGGCGATGTCCTGGAACTCCTGCCGCGCCGCCGTGATCCGGGCGCGGCTTTGATACTGCGCGGTCCGCTTGAGGTCGGATGCGGTCAGATCCAGGCATTCCAGCCAGGGATTGTCCAGGATCCAGCCCGCCAGATCCTCGGGCGCGGCCGGAAAGGCGGGCACGATGGATTCGGGCAGGTTGCGGCGCATCTTCTGGCGTTCGACGGGATTGTCGTCGACGAACAGGCAGGACGCCTCGCCCAGGCCGATCTCGTCCAGCAGCTCGCGCACGCCCACGGCCTTTTCGGACCAGCCGATGCGGTGGCCGACCAGATGGCCGGGCCGGATCGCCATTTCGGGGTGATCGCCCATCATCCGCAGCGCCAGATCCGCGTCGTTCTTGGACGCCACGGCCAGGGCGATGCCGCGCTGCGACAGGGCCAGCAGCGCGTCCTGGAACGCGCGAAAGGCCGAGCCGGGATAGGCGCCGCCGATGTCCACCCCCTCGATCCCGTCCTCGCCCAGGACGCCGCCCCACAGGGTGTTGTCCAGATCCAGGACCAGAATCCGCGCGGTCTGGCCGCGCAGCGACAGCAGCGCGCCCAGCGTCCGTTTCGCCAGATGTTCGCCGAAGGCGTTGGAAAAGGGCATCCGGCCCAGATGCCAGAACCCGCCCGGATCGGCCGCCTTCTGGCCCAGTTCGGCCAGCATGGCGCCCGTGTCCAGCAGATGCGTGTCGGCCAGCGTCGCGGCCTCGCGCGACAGGATGGCGTTGGCCTGGTTCAGCAGCGCCGCCAGCCCGTCGGGCCGCCCGCCATCGGCCAGCCCCAGGCTGGACCGGGAAAACGCCGCAAGCCGCGTGACCAGGATCGGGCCGGGCAGGCGGGCGCGGGCCTCGCGCATCAGCATCAGCATCGGCGCCAGAGCGCCCTCCAGCCAGGCGCCGGCCTGATCGGCGGGCAGCGACAGGGGCGCGCGGGCCACCTCGCCCAGGATGTCCTCGGCGCGCTCGACGATCAGGGTGGCGGTGCGTCCCTTGCCGGACATGGCCTGTTGCAGGGGCGAATCCGCCGCGTCCTTCAACAGGTCCATCCGCGCCTGACCGAAGGGCGGCACATGGACGGCGACGGTCATGCCGTGGCGCGCGGCCATGTCGGACAGGTTGCCCGCCAGCAGATCCAGGTTGGCCGATCCCAGGATCGCGACCGTTCCCATGTCGCAGGGGGTTTCGCGCATCGCCTCGCCGGCGGGGGGAACCGGGGCCGCAGCGGGTTCGGCGGCGGGTTCGGCGGCGGGTTCGGCGGGCATTTCCGCCGCCGGGCCGGCGGGCCGGGCATAGATCATCGCGGGATTGCCCATCGCGGTGGCGCCGTCCGGCACGTCCGCCAGCACCAGGGCATTGGCGCCGATCCGGGCGCCCCGGCCGATCAGGACCGCCCCCGCGATCACCGCGCCCGCGCCGATGTCGGCCCCGTCGGCTATGATCGGCAGGGCGTCGTTCACCCCGGTCTGGGCCACCCCCAGCGTGGTGTTCTGGCGGATCTGCACGTCGTCGCCGATGGCGCGGGCGCCCAGGCTCATGCCCGAATGGTGCCAGATCCGCACCCTCCGGCCCAGCTTGACCGTGTACCACAGCGAAATCCCGCACAGCCATTCGACCAGCTTGAACAGGATGCGATAAAGCAGCGTCGCGGGCGCGCGCACCAGCTTGGGCTGGCCCATCCGCCAGTTGCCGAACCGGTGCACGAAGATCGCCCAGAAACCCTGTTCGAACGGCTTGCGTTCATGGGTGCGGAAATCCTCGGCCACCAGGGACCAGAAGCCGATCCCCTGGGGATTGAGGTTCCGCCGGCCCCGTTCGGCCACCGGCGGCACGTCCATGTCGCGTTCGGCGCGCAGATAGGCGTCAGAGGCGTCGGTCATCGTTCGTCCTTGTCGTCGGCGTGGGCTGCGGGTTGGGGCTGCGGGTTGGGCTGCGGCGTGGGACCGTCCCGCCCCAGGCCGCAGCCATAGCGCAGGAAAAGAGCATTAACCAACGGTCATGTTCACCAGAATCCGGCGCTTGGCCGAAAGGCCATGCGCAGCGAGGCGCGCAGCCAGACCAGCAGGTCCAGCCCAAAGCCCGCAGCCAGCATCGCCTTGCCCTTCACCCCCGGCCGTCCGCCCCGGCGCAGCCGCTTGACCAGGAAATCGAAGGGGACATAGCCATGCGGGGCGCGCGGCAGTTCGGTCTTCAGCACCCGGCCCAGCCACTGGGGATCGTCGGCGGCCCGCATCAGCAGGGCATGGGCCCGCTCCTCGGTCGGAGCGTTGCGCCGGATATGGGCGAACAGCGCGGCGTTGACGGCGCTGCCGATCACGATGCGGGTCTGGTGGCGGATCAGCGGGCCGAGGCCGCGGATCGATTCATAGACGTGAAAGACCGCCGGATCGCCGTCGATGCGGTCCAGATCCTGGGGGCCGGACAGCAGGTCGGTCAGCGCCATGGCCCGGATGAAGCCGTCCTCGACCGGCAGGCCCGCCGGCAGGGCGATGCGGCGGGCGGGGGCTGCGCGCATCATGAACAGCTGCCCGCAGATCGACTTGCGCCAGTCGGACAGCCCGTCGCCGCCCGCCGCGATCAGCCGCGCCATGGCGCCCGCGGGACGGTCGAAATGGATCACGTCCTTGACCGGGCGCGAGGTGACGACGCGCAGGCCGGGGCGCTCGTCCAGCATCGCCAGCATCCGCGCCAGCGTGTCGGGCTGCGGCAGATGCACGTCGCCGTCCAGAAAGCCCAGAACCTCGGCCTCGGGGCGCGACAGGTCGTGGATGAAGCGGTGCGCGGTGCGCGACTTGCCGGGCTGGGGCAGATCCAGCACCTGGAACCGGGACCGGACCGCCGGATCGGACAGCGCGTCCACCGCCGCGCGGGCGCGGGCCACGGTGTCGTCGGTGCAGCCATTGGCCAGAACCAGGATCCGAAGGTCGGCGGCCGGATCGCGAATCAGATCCTGCCGGGCCAGATCGCCGATCAGGGCGCCGATCAGGGCAGCCTCGTCATGGGCGAAGATGCCGATATCCAAAGCCGTCATGCCCAACCCGCGATTATTTTATCGAATGGCGTTAAACATGACCTTAACGGTGACTGTCGGCAAGCCGCCGAACCTGCTAAGGTCCGCGACAGGTATTTACGAGTTCGAGAAGGCTGCCGGTCATGTCGCTGTTTTCCCAAGACGCCACCCTGCCCCAAAGCCGGCAATCCAGCGGGTCGATCCATTGGGGGCTTGTCTGGCTGGCGATCGCCACCATCGGCGCCGGGATGTTCTTCTATCCCGGCCTCGACGCGCTGCTGGTCGCCTGGCAACTGCCCGAATACAGCCATGGCCCGCTGATCCCGGCGCTGTCGGCGCTGCTGTTCCTGCGCCAGCTCAAGGACGTTCCCGCCCGGCCCGGCGCGCTGCCCGACCGCTGGCCCGGCGTGGCCGTGGTGATGCTGGCGCTGACCGTGGGCATGCTGGGCCGGATGGCCAACATCTCGGACATCGTGGCCTATGCCACCATCATCTGGGTGGGCGGCATCCTGCTGATCTCGTTCGGCTGGGAACGCGGCAAGCACATGTGGCCGCCGGTGCTGCACCTGGTCTACATGCTGCCGCTGCCCGGCGTGCTGTATTACAAGCTGTCCACCTGGCTGCAATTCGTGTCGTCCGAACTGGGCGTGTGGTTCCTGAAGCTGCTGGCCGTCCCGGTGTTCCTGGAAGGCAACGTCATCGACCTGGGCGTGACCAAGCTGCACGTGGCCGAGGCCTGTTCGGGGCTGCGCTATCTGTTCCCGATCCTGTCCTTTTCGTACATCTTCGCGGTGCTGTATCGCGGGCCGACCTGGCACAAGGCGATCCTTTTGCTGTCGGCCGCGCCGATCACCGTGGTGATGAATTCGGTCCGCATCGCCATTGCCGGATACATCGTCAACCGCTGGGGCCTGGAATGGGTCGAGGGGTTCACCCACTTCTTCGAAGGCTGGGTGATCTTCGTCGCCTGCGTGGCGCTGCTGTTCCTGCTGGCCTGGATCATGCTGTTCTTCCACCCGCAGAAACCGGGCCTCATCAATGCCCTGGATCTGGAAACCGACGGACTGGTCCGGCAGGTGGGCCGGCTGCGGCTGGTTCAGCCCTCGGCGGCGCTGATCGCCGCGGCCACGATGGTGACGGTCGCGGCCCTGGCCTGGCAGGCGCTGCCCGAACGCAGCCCCGGAAACATCGCGCGGCAGGATTTCAGCACCTTCCCCCGCAATCTGAGCCAATGGCAACAGGTCGGCCCGGCCGAGGTTCTGGGCGAAAGCATCGCCAAGACGCTGGGGGCCGACGATTACCACCAGGTCAACCTGCGGCGCGACGGGGTCGCGGCGCCGGTCGGCCTGTTCATGGCCTGGTATGCCGATCAAAGCCAGGGCGGCGTGCATTCGCCGGAAATATGCCTGCCCGGAAACGGCTGGGAAATCGCCAGGCTGGAACGCATCAACATCGCCTCCCGGCTGGGCAGCGACACCCCCTTCCAGATCAACCGGGCGATCATCCAGAAGGGCGAAACCCGGATGATGGTCTTTTACTGGTTCGAACAGAAGGGCCGGAAGGTCGCCTGGGACATCGCCGCGAAATTCTATCTGATGACCGACGGCATCACCACCGGGCGCACCGACGGCGGGCTGGTGCGGCTGACCACGCCGATATCGCGCGACGAATCGAACGACGCCGCCGAAGCGCGCCTGCTGGACGTCCTGAAAGAGGTGATGGTCCCGCTGCCCCGCTTCATGCCGTCCGACGAATCGTGATCCGCGGCCTCAGGAACCGCTGAGCGACCGCGCCCACAGATCTCTCGTTTCGGGGAACCGTTCGGCGCAAGAGGCATAGATCGGCCGCAGCATCCCCACGGCCCGCACGCGCAGGCCTTCGGGAATTCCGGCGCCGGGTTCCGTGGTGTTGAAGCGGCAAGAGCCGAACTGTCTGGAATTTTCACAAGAGCGGTAGTGGACTTGCGTAATGAAGGGCGCCATGAACAACCGAAATCAGCGAACACTCCTGCAGGAAAAGCTTTTCATGTCTTCTTCCCCGATCCCGGTCTGGCTTTTGACGGAAAAGGGCGTGGCCTTTGCCGACATTCCCACCTATCCGAAAGGACGGATGGTCGATTTCTGTATTATCGGCAGTGCGAAATGCGGAACGACCTCGCTTGATGAGGATTTGTCCCATCACCCCAGGGTTTTCTGCTGCCGACCCAAAGAACCCCATTATTTTTCCTCGGAAATCTTGCTGAAGCGAGGTGAAGAATGGTACACTGGCCTTTATGCAGAAGCTGGCGTCGACCAGATCTGCGGCGAGGCTTCCACCAGCTATACCAGATGGCCGCTTGTCGCAGGTACGGCCGAACGCATGTTCCGTGCGAATCCGAGGATGAAATTAATCTATATTGTTCGGAATCCGGTGGACCGGGTGCAATCCGAATTGCTTCAAACTGTGAAGTATCTCAAGAATGTGGTTGGTGTGGATCTGCGTCACCTGCCACTTGATGACGTGTTTGAAAAAATGGAAAATCCAGCATCGCCCTATTATTCCGCCATCGCCGAGACAAGCAAATACGAAAATCAAATTGTTGAATTTGAACGTTTTTTCCCGAAAAATCAGATTTTGATCCTGACTCAGGGTGAGTTTCGAAAAAAACCCGAAGAAACCATGCGCCGTGTGCAGAATTTTCTTGGCATAGGACCCAATCCCCGCCCATTGGAAACTGTTCCCCGCAACGTAACCTCAGATTTCTTCAAGAAAACTGCCCACGAACAGACTGCTGACAGGTTGCGTGACCATCCTCTTTATCCACTAGCCCATAAAATCTTGCCCCGTTCTTTGAAAAGCAAGATTCTTTCTAATCTTGCACGACCTGCAGACCCGGCGACTCGCCACCTGAGCAAAGATCTGCGCCGGCAACTAGAGGCTGAATTTGAGTCTTACAATAAAATTTTCGAACGGCGGATAGGCCTGCCATGGGCAGAATGGTAATGCATTCCTGCGGTAAAAAGCCTTTAAGATCCTAGCCGTTAAAGAAGTTGGGAGTCATTTTTCTTCAACCCTTGGCCTTTTGAAAATCCTGCGTGCAGTCCGCCCTGCTGGAACGGCGCTTTGGCGCCCAGATCCCCGAGCTTACCCGGCTGACGGGGCTGGATCTGTCGGAATGGGGGCTGGATCCGGCCGGGGATCGCCTGCCGCAGCCAGAGGCTGCGGGCGCAGGGCAGCGTCCGGTCCTTCGCTGAACAGCCGCGCCAGCCGCGCCGCTTCGGTTTGCAGGGCGAAATCCCGCGACACGGCTGCGCGCCCCGCCCGGCCCATCCGCCGGCGCAAT
Source organism: Paracoccus sediminis (assembly GCF_900188295.1). Lineage (GTDB taxonomy): Bacteria > Pseudomonadota > Alphaproteobacteria > Rhodobacterales > Rhodobacteraceae > Paracoccus > Paracoccus sediminis. The sequence continues at coordinate 37,587 of NZ_FZNM01000015.1, read as the reverse complement.
TCCGGATCCGCGGCCAGGCGTGCGATCGCGTCCGCCAGGGCCGCGGCGTCGCCCGGCGCCACGATCGCCCCGCTTTTGCCGTCGTCCACCAGTTCGGGAATTCCGGCGATCCGGGTGGCGACGACCGGCAGGCCGCTGGCCATCGCCTCCATCAGCACCACCGGCACGCCTTCGGCGAAACTGGCCAGCACGAAGAGGTCGCTTTCGGCCAGATGCGCCGCCACCTCGTCCTGGGACCGGTATCCGGTAAAACGCACCGCGCCGCCCAGCGGGGCCGCCGCCGCCTGAAGCGTGGCGCGGTCGGGACCGTCGCCGATCACGGTCAGATGCAGATCCGCCCCCCGGGCCAGGGCCTTCCCGACGGCATCCAGCAGAACCCGCACGCCTTTGACCGGCGCCAGACGGCCCACGAAGACTAGCCGGACCGGGCCTTGCGGCCCCCGCAGATCACCATCGCCGGCATCGGCATAGCGGGCCGGATCGACGGCGCAATGGACGATGCGCAGTTTCGGCCAGTCCGCGGGATCGGCATGGATCATCGCCTGGCTGCGGGCGAAATGGCTGATGCAGGCCACGAAATCGGCCGCCGCGATCTTGCGGTCCAGCCGGGCAGAGCCTGCCTCGACCAGATCGGCGGGACCGTGCAGGGTAAAGCTGAACGGAATGTCCAGGAAAACCGCGGCCAGCAGGGATACCGAGGCACTGGCCCCGGCGAAATGGTTATGCAGCCGCGCGATGCCGCGCCCGTCCAGATGGGCTGCCAGCAGGGCGGCCTCGGCGGCATAGAACAGGTGATAGGCCAGCCCGCGCAAACCGGGCGGCCGAATGGACCAGGCCCGGCGCATCATCCGTGCCAGCGACCGGGGCCGACCAAGGACCAGTGCGGCCGTCCGGGCCAGATGGCGCGGGGACCGGGCCGAAGGCTGGACATAGAAGCTGGTCGCGGCGGCGTCGCGTTCGTCAGGACCGCGCTGATGTTCAGGACCGGAAGCGCGCACCGAACAGGTGTCGATAGAAAACCCCATGGCGCGCAGGGCCAGGATCTCTCGCAGGATGAAGGTGTGCGAAACGGCGGGATACTGGCCGGTCAGATAGGCGATGCGCGGACGCACCTGGGGGTCGGGCATGGGTCCGCCATCATGGAAAACGCAGATCCGGCGCACCTTGCCGGGAAGGCGCGGCCGAGTAAAGCCGTCCGCGGGCCGGTCCCGCAAGGGAAAGCGGCCCGGACGGCTGAATTGATAAAGATCGGGTTAATTGTTCAAGGATCTGTTTTGCATGGCGTTTCGCGCCAAGATAGATCGCCCCGCCCTGCTTTCCCCAAGACTTTTCCCGTTCCCGGATCCGATCATGGCCCCGGCCGCGTTATCGCTGTTGATTCGGCGGCGCTTTTCTTTGGGGGTTTCATGGTTATCAGGGCTTTGGCTGCGGCGGCAGCCGTGGTGTTCGGGATGGGACAGGCCGTCCAGGCTGCCAGCGTCGGATATGACTTGCGGTATGAAAGCAGCGTATTCGAGGATGTCTTTCTGTATGATGAAGAAATCGATGAAAGCTTCTTCGCTGAAGAATTGGATATTCTGGATGTTCCGGGATACGTGTCGACGCTTTTCCCCAATGCCGTCAAAGGGGACATTTTCCGCTTGCAGGCGGAAATCGGCGAAGACGAAGACGGATACAAGGCATCCGATTGTTCCATAGGATCTTTCGATTGCACGACTTATTCTCGGGAACGTCTTGTCAGCCTTGATCCGCTGACGATCGTCGCAGATGCTTTCGGGATATGGTCGGATGGATCCCAAGTGACGCTTACCAGTTGGGGCAGGTGGGATGGGGACGGATTTGATCTTTCGACCGGCGATCGGTGGGGCCGTGCCGGAGCGATTACCACAACCTTCACCATCGTCGAACTGGCCCCCGTCCCCCTGCCCGCCTCTGCGGCCCTTCTGCCCCTGGGTCTCGGCGCCCTTGCCATGATGCGCAGGCGCCGAAAGCCGGTCTAGGCAGGCTCGACCGCCCCGCGCGACGCCGCCGGGGGCCGCACGTTGCCCAGCAGGTCGTCATGGGCGACCAGCCCGGTCGCCGATCCGATGGCCTTCGCGCCCGGTGCGGGGCGCCACAGCGACCAGGGATCGGCGGGGGTCGCGAAGGACGTGTCCATGACCAGCTTGTCGCCCAGGCTGCTGGCGGCGTGGTTTTTCCAGCGATAGCCCAGATAGCGCGGTACCAGGCCCAGCCGGGCGCTGTTCAGCGGCCCGTCGCCGACGAAGCCCCCGGTGAAGTTCGGGCGGTGGACCACGATATTCGCCACCTGCGCCATGCCGTCCGCATAGACGCCGGGCCGGATGTCGACCGGCGTCCAGGCCGTTGCGCCCTGGCCGTTGCGGGCCTGTTGCGTGTCGTCCATCTCATTGACGATGGTTACGTTATAGACCCGCACGGGTTCGGTCAGCGCCGCCGCAGCGAAGTCCACAGGCTGCCCGTCGGCCAGGGTGATGCTGCTGTCCGCCGTGCCCGCACCGGTTCCCACGTTCGGGCGGTGCACGATGCCGTTGCGGACGGTCACGGCGGTTCCCGAAATCCCGATGGCATTCTGGGTGCGGGCCGAGCCCATGAAAAGGAACTTGTCGATGACGGTGTTGCTGGCGGCATGACCCTCGCCGATCGCGGCGCCATTCCCATAGCCTTGCGATCCCCCTTCACCCATGATGCGGCTGAAGAAGGCGCGGCTCTTGGGGTCGTTGCGGTGGTCGCGGATGATGTTCTGATCGACCGGAACCCCTGCCGACGCGCCCCATCCGTTGCGCGAGAACCCGTCCAGGGCATCCACATAGTGATAGCCTTGCGCGTGCATCCGCAAGGTGCCGTGACGGTTGCCCCGGTCCGTGACCGACTTGCCGTTCGCGCCTTGAAGGGCATTGGCCGCCTGATGCAGCCGGCACCCCAGGACGCCGACATAGCCGGTCAGGGGATCGCTGGGCGAAACGGGTTTTTCACCCACCACATACAGGCCGTAATCTTCCCAGTTGGTCGCTTGGCAGTTCGAAAAAATCGCGGTCAATCCCGACCAGCTGCCGTTCGAGAAGGCGGTATAGCACCCCGTCGCCGTGCAGTCGTGGACCGTGCCGAACCCGCCTTCGATGGACACCGCCCCTGGATTGGTGGTCGCGGCATAGGCCGGGTCGCGCGCTTCGGTCGTGCTGTCCCAAGGCCCGACAAAGGCCAGTCGGGAAACCGAGGCGCCCGAGACCGGCAGGCTGCCCCAGATTTGAAAGGCGAAGGAACCGCTGGAAATCTTGACGGTGGCCCGGCCCGTCCCGAAACTGGACACATACAGGTTGTGATAGGCGTTCCCGACATAGTTGTTGGCGGTCATTTCGAACTGGTCCCCGCCCCGGAACAGCAGGCGGCAGGGCTGGCCCAGGGATTTCAGGGCCTTCAGCCGCGCGATGGCGGCGGGCCAGGTCGTCGTGCGGTTCGCCACGTCATGCGCGGGGGCGCCGGCATAGTTTCCACTGGACGCGCAGACAACCGTGGTCGCGGCGGTAAAGACCGCTTCGGGATCCTGCACGGTGAACGACAGGGTGGCCGACGCGACCTTGCCGCTGGATTTTTCCGTCGCGATGCAGGTGACGGCATAGGTTCCGGGTTTGGTGAACACATGCGCGGGGAAGGGGCCGTATCCGGTGTTCGCATCGCGCCATTCGGACAGCATGTTCTGGGGGGCGGTGTGGGTCGCCCCGGCGTCGCCGAAATTCCAGACATAGGCGATGTCGTGCATGGTCGGATCATAGACCGACCCGTCCGTGGGCTTCTGGGCATCGAACCCGCTGACCTCGGCAAAGAACGCGACGCCCTCCGGCGCGATCTGCTGATCGCCGCGACGCGCCGAAAGGGTCAGGGTGGCCTTGCCCGTATCGACCGGAGGCGGCGGCGTTTCGGTTTGTCCGCCGGGGATGGTATCAGGATCGGGAACAGGAACAATATCGGGGTCGGGGTCGGGGGACGGCAGCTTGTCCATCCCGAAGGCGTCGATGCTGAGACTGCGCGACACCCGGCCCTGGGTCACGATCATCCTGACCGGCTGGCCCATCAGTGCCGGGGACGAGAATTTCACATGGATCATTGTCTTTTTCCCTAGAACGCGACGATCAGCCCGGCGATCTGGCCGGTACCCGAAACGCGGCTGGCCGAAAGCCCGGCACGACCGTCCTGACCGACATCGCCAAGCGCGGCCGAAACGAACTTGCCGGTCTGGATATCCTCGTCGTAAAGTTCGCTGCCTCCGGTCCAGTCGAAGGCGGTGCCGTTGTTGTTGGCGACAAGCGCCAAGGCCTTGCCTCCGGCACGCCCGGCCTGGATTGTCATGCCGACCGATCCCCCGTTGGCGATGGCGCCGGTGGCGCTGTCGGCCAGCGTCAGGGTTTCGCCTCGGAACAGCGCGACATGCTGCGCGGTGGTGTTGACCGAGGTCAGCAGTTCGACATCGCCGATCGTTCCGGCGGGAACGCGCGCCAGATAGGCGCCGATGCAGATGATGCCCGATCCGCCCGACAGGGTCTGGGTCAGCCTGGTGGCGGTGATCCCGGCCACCTTGACAGAGGCGATCGTGGCCCCTGCCGATCCGATCGCGGCCGCAAGCACGACGATGTCGCGCGTGGCGGCCGGCGCGCCCAGATCCAATCCGGCAAAGATCCGCGCGGCCGTGGTGCCCACCGCCTTGGCGCGCTGCGTCGCCGTCAGCAAGGCCCCGGACGGCGCCGGAACCGAGGGCTGCGGAACGGAAGGCTGCGGCATGGCCAGCGGCGTCGACACCGCCCGGCCGGTGCCATGCGCATCCTGCGCGGTTTCGGCCACGCTGATTGCCGTGCCCTGATCCGTGGAGGTCGGCACATAATCCTTGCCGGTCGCCCCGGCGATCGCCGTGCCGTCGCGCAGCCACTGCCAGGCCAGGACCGGCGCGGCCAATGTTCCGTCATGGCCCCACAGCCCCGGCTTGACCGTCAGCACCTGCCCGATTTCGGCCAATCCGACGATGGCCGGCGGCACCAGGCTGACGGGACCATCGGCCAGAACCGCGGGGTCGATGCCATAGCTGCCCCGATAGGGAAGACTGTCGATGGTGATCTCCAGGGGCACGGGACCGGCCTTGACCAGGATGCCGCCGGTTTCGGTTTCCGAAATCGCCGGATAGGCCGAAGGCGAGGCCTGGCGCCCCAACCGTTCGACCCCGAGGATCTGCGCGGGCAGAAAGAAGGCCTTGCCCATCACACCGCCTCGTGGACGATCACCGCATCGACGCGGCCTTCCTTGCGATAGCGGACCTGGGTGCCCGCGCCGATCAGAACCCCCTGCCCCTGTTCCAGCGAAAACCCGTCCTTGGGATCGGGATTGGCCGTGGTGGTCAGAAAGACGCTGCCCCAACGCGCCTGCCAGATTTCGTCGGTGGCCAGAGCCACCGGGTCCGACCAAGTGTTCGTGACATTCTTGATAAGCGACATGGCGGCAACCTCCTGATGCTCGGGTGAACACGGAAGTTCAGTCATTGGCCCTAACGAGAGGTGAATCGACCGTCCTGCGCAACTGCCGATCGCGCAACGACGGCGGCCGTTTCGCTAGAGCCGCAGGCCCGTCAGCGCCTCGACACGGTCCAGATCCGCGCGGAACAGGGCCGCGGCCTCGGCCTGATGGGTCAAGGCGATGCTGGCCGGAGCGCGGGCGACCCGATGCGACAGATAGCGTTCCAGCGGCCTGGGCAGGTTGCGTTGCAGCGTTCCCGCCAGTCCCGGCAATGCCTTGCGCAGCCGGTGCACGGCCTGACCCACCGGGGTCAGCCGATAGGCCGGATGCTTGTCCTCCTCGGCCGCGGACAGGCGCAGATCGGGCTGCGCGGCCCCCAGGAAATCGCAGACCCGCCGCACCGTCAGGCCGGGATCGGCGGTCAGGTCGCGGAAATCCAGGAACAGAAAGCGGTCGCGCGGAAAAACGGCAAGATAGCGTTCGATCTGATCGCCATAGCGGCTGATCAGTCCCAGCATCGGCTGGTCGCGCAGGCAGTCCAGCATCGACACCGGACCCTTGGGAGGGGGCTGCATCCGCATCGAATGGCGATAGGCCGAGGCCGCACGGCCGACCGGGTCGCGCAGCACATAGATGAACCGCGCATCCGGCGCCCATTCGGCGATGCGCTGCGGCACGGGATCCAGCAGCCCCGGCGCGTCGGGATCGTCCAGGGCATGGGCCGGCCGCAGAAAGCTGTAGGTGGTCGAGGCATCCAGCCGCACCGGCGCGTCGGGACGGGCAAAGCAGCCGCGATAGAAATCCTCGCCCTTGCCGAACTGGCGGGTGAAGAACTGCGGTTCCTTGGGATCCGAGACGCAGATGTCGGGGCTTTGCTCCAGCAGCGAAGCCAGCCAGGTGGTGCCCGATTTCTGGGCGCCGATCAGAAAGGCATTGGCGCTGAAACGGGCTGGGTCGGCCATGCTATCCCTGCTGTCCCTCTTGTGGCCGGCTTGTCTTAGCCGATTGCCCAGGGATTTCAAGCGGACCCGCCGCGGGATCGCGAATCGTCCTTAACCGGTCCGAACGGTTCGTCTTGACCATGGCCCGGCCAGCACCGACAGTGCCGCAAACCGCCGTGGAACGTTTCCGATGTCCTTGTCCCCAGCCCTTTCCGACGACCCGTCGCAAAGCCCCGGCGCGCAGCGGGTCAGAATCATCCGCGACCTGCTGGGCGGGCCGACAGGCAGCCTTCTGGATATCGGCAGCGGCCGGGTCGCGCCGGATTACCCGTATCTGGACATGGCCGACCGGATCACCTGCATCGACTGGAATCCCCGCATCATCCCCCCCACCCCGGACAGGATCGAGATTCGCAGCGGCGACTTTCTGGACATGGACATACCGGCAGAGAGCTATGACGCGGCGATCTGCGCCGATGTCTTCGAACATGTGCCGCTGGAACGCGAGGCCGCCTTTGCCGCGGCCTGCATCCGGGCGCTGCGGCCCGGCGGGCTGCTGATCGTCAGCGTCCCCCATGCCGGTCGCCATGCCTGGCTGGACCCGTTCGAAGTCAAGCCCGCGCTGCACCGGATGCTGTTCCGCCTGGGCCTTTACCGGCGCACCCACAATGGCTTTTGCGACATCCGCAAGGGACACAAGCATTACACCGCCGACGAAATCCGCACGGCCTTCGCGCCCCTAGAGCCTGTCGCCACGCGCCTTTGGGGGTATGTTTGCGACCCCCTGCTGAGCTGGAGCGAGGGGTTGGGCCGCAAGACGGGCGTGGCGCCCTTTCGCAACCATCTGGCGCGGGGTTGCGCGGCCGAACTGGGCCGGGATTACGGGCCGGCCTCGTTCAACCTGGCCATGGCCCTGCGCAAGAAAGGCCGGAACACGTGAGCGAAATGGCCCAGGCGCCGGACCGGGCGGCCCTTCTGGCAGACCATCCGGTGCATCGCATCGCCCCGGTGGGCGATCCCTATGTGCTGGGCCGCTGGCATCACGACCGCGCCACGATGAAAGGCTATGCCTTCGAGGCGAGGGTTTTCCTGAAAAGCCTGATCCGGCGCAACGACACGCAGCGGTTCCTGATGCTGGGCCGCCCGCGTTCGGGCACCACGCTGCTGCACCGGCTGCTGAACCAGGTTCCCGGCATCCATTGCGATGGCGAGGTTCTGCACCATGCCGTTCTGAGCCCGCGCGGTTTCCTGAACCGGCTGGCCGGGATCAAGTCCAGCCGCGCCTGGGGCTGCAAGCTGCTGTCCTATCAGATGCTCGAAGTGCAGCGCATTCCCGACCATCGCGCCTTTCTGGACGGGCTGCTGGCCGACGGGTTCCGGCTGATCCATATCCGGCGGCGGACCTATGACCAGTCGCTGTCCCTGTCCTGCGCGCAGGTCATCGACCAGTACCACATCCGCGAAGGCGGCAACGGTGCCGCGCTGATCCGCCACCTGTCCCTGGATCCGGACCGATTCGTCGATCAGCTTCGCTGGAACCTGGCCATGCTGGATTACGAACGGCTGCTGCTGGCGGATCTGCCGCATCTGCGCGTCGATTACGACCCTGATCTGAATGGCCCTGCCAACCACCAGGCCACCGTGGACCGGATCTGCGACGATCTGGGCCTGGCCTCCGGTCCGGTCGCGGCGGATCTGGCGCCCACCGGGGAAAAGCGCCGGATCGACAATCTTGACGCGCTGCACGCCGCCATCCGCAAGGCGGGGCTGGGCTTTGTTCTGGACGATCCCGCGGCATGACCGGTCCCGTCTTCCACATCGGCTATGTCAAGACCGCCACCACCTTTCTGCAGCGCCAGGTCTTCGGTCGCGCCGACCTGGGCATGGCCTTGGGCGGCGGGCCGCGCAGCCGGGGCCATGTCGTGTCCGGACTGGTGCTGGCCGACGACTATATCTTCGACCCCGCCGCCCTGGCCGCCCGGTTCGCCGCGCTCGAGGCGCCGCAGAGGGCCGAAGGGCTTTTGCCGGTCTGGTCCGAAGAGGTACTGCTGGGCGATCCCCTGGCCGGGCGCTATGACGGGCCGGCCAATCTGCGCAGGCTGCACGCCGCCTTTCCGCAGGCCCGGATTCTTATCACCATCCGCGAACAGCGCGCCATGGCCCTGTCGATGCTGCGCGAATACGCCAAGCAGGGCGGCACCGCATCCCCCCGCGACTTCATCGGCACCGGACAAGAGGATCCGGCCTTCAGTCCCCTGCTGCGCCCCGATTTTCTGCGGTTCGAACGCGCGGTCGGCTTTTGCCGCGAGGCGTTCGGGCCGGACCGGGTTCTGGTTCTTCCGCAGGAAATGCTGCGTGCCGATCCTCGGGATTATTTCGACCGGCTGGGGCGGTTCCTGGACCTGCCGCTGGGCCCGCCGGCCTCGGGGCGACCTGGCGGCGACAATGTCGGCCGGGGACTCGCCGCGGCCGCCTTTAACCGAAGACTGAACCGGCTGGTGCGGCGCAGCCCCTTGCACCGCGATCCGGGGATCGCCTGGCGCACCAAGGACCGCGTGGTCCGCCTGTTCGACCGGGCGATGCCGCGGATGCTGGACGCGCGGATCGAGGCGCGGCTGAAGGCCATGATCGCCGCGCGCTATCGCACCGAATTCTCGGCGGGCAACCGTGCCCTGGCCGGAATGACCGGGCTGGATCTGCACGGCTATGGATACGACCTTGGCTGAAACGTCCCGCCGACCCGGTCTTCTGATCGTGCAGACCGGCGATTTCGGGGCCGCCTGGGCACGCATGACGGACGGGGCGCCCGAAACCTATCGCGACCAATACGCGTCATTGCGGTTCGTGGCCGGGCTGGCGCGGGATTTCGAGGTCACGACGCTGGCGATCTGCGCACGGCCCCACGAGGAGCTGATGGCCCCCGGTTTGCGGTCGATAGGAGTTTCGCGTGCGAAACTAAACCGGCCTCGGATCGCGTCGCTGTTCGACGGGCTGACCCCCGCCCGGCTGATCCTGCGATCCCCCTTTGGACCGTTTCTGGCCGAGGCGCGCCGCCGCCACATCCCGACGCTGCCCTGTTTCGCCGACATCTTTTCCGGCGACGGGCTGCGGGGTCGGCTGCGCGCCTGGCGGCTGGCACGGCTGCTGACGGGACCGCATGTCGCGGGCGTCGCCAATCACAGCCTGAACGCCTCGCGTTCGACCGTGACGGTCCTGGGCCTTCCGCCCGACCGGATCATTCCCTGGGATTGGAGCCGGATCCGCCCGGACGGCGGGATCAAGTCTGGCATGGCCGATCCCGCACGGCCGCATTGCTTCTATGCCGGGACGCTCAGCGAGGCCAAGGGCCTTGGCGACTGTCTCGAGGCCTTGGTGATCCTGCACGGCCAGGGCCTGCGGGCGCGGCTGTCGGTGGCGGGCGGCGGCGATCCCCGCCCCTGGGCCGCGCGCGCCGCCGCCCTGGGTCTGGGCGACTGCGTGGACCTGTTGGGGGTTGTGCCCAATGCTGTCGTGCGCGCCAGCATGACCGCCTGCGATCTGGTGATCGTGCCGTCGCGTCCCGATTATCCCGAGGGGCTTCCGAACACGATCTACGAAGGGCTGGCCTCCCGTTCGCCGCTGATCCTGTCCGATCATCCGGCCTTTCGCGGCCGGATCCGGGACGGGACGGGCGGGCTGGTCTTCAAGGCCGGCGATCCGGCGTCCCTTGCCGCGGCGATCCGACGGCTTTGCCGTGATCCCGTCCTTTACGGGCAGCTTTCGGCAGGCGCCGAAGATGCCCTCGAGGCGCTGCATGTCGGCCTGGAATGGCCTGACCTGGTCAGGCATTTCCTGGACGATCCGCAGGATCGAACGGGTTGGGTGAAACGCAATTCGCTGGCCGGTCTGGGACTGGCCTGACACCCGGCAGCCTTAATTCCCCCTTGTCCGGACCCATCCCAGAAACGCCCGGTCGGCGCTGCGCAGCCTGGGCCGGCCGGTCGCGGCCCACCAGCCGCGCCACTGGGCGGCAAGCGCATGGACATCGGCCCCCGGTACCATACTTCGGGCCTGATCCAGCGTTTCGGGGCGCAGATGCGGACCGTCGCCCGGCTGGGTCGGCACGGCACGCGGGGTGACACGCAGGATATCGCCCGGTTGTTCGGCCAGGTCGTAATCGGGCAATCGGTTCTCGCGGATCATCTCGCGCAGCATGGCGCGAAAGACGCGGACGGGACTGGTCGATCCGGTCTTCTTGGCCAGGGTGGCGACCGATATGGTCCATTCGACCTGCCGCCCGCAATGCTTGCGCGCCAATTCGTAAATTCGCCGCTCGAGCGGTTTTCGCATGCGAAAATAGTCTCGGTTCAGCGTCAGGACGGACCGTGACAGGACGGCGTTGAACAGCCATTCCGACAGGGTGATGGTGACCGCAACCATCCGGCCCGCGCGGGTCTTTCGCACGATGTCCCAGCTTTCGATCAGTCCGAAACCCGAAGTGACCTCGTGATCCCCGGTCACGATGTTGGTGGTGATGCGGGTGCCTGCCAGACGTTCGAAGGCATCGCGCAGCCGCTGATAGCCGTCGCCCGAGGTTTCCCGGTTGGTGGCCTGCAACAGGTCGCGCGCCGTCAGGGTCAGCTTGCGCGACACCGCACGGCCCACGTTCAGCGCGGCCATCAGCTGGCTGATGCAGAAGATCAGGATGTCGGCATCAAAGATCGTCGCCCGGCCCTTGACGCTGGGCGTCACGGTCAGCGTGGCGCCATTGTGATCGTAACGAACCACCCGCCGGTCGGGGCGGGTGGATAGCGAAAAGATCGGATGCTCCATCGAGGCCAAGTCATGCTTGGGCACCGCCGCGAAGAAATCACAGACAAAGAAGTCCTGCACCACAGGCGCCCCGATTGCCGTTTCCGCCGATGCCGAAACCATCCGCAGCCCTTTCTGTCCCACCCCCTGGCCGAATGTCCGGTCCTGGGTTTTGTCCCATTTCGGTGGTCTCGCAGGATTCTGCGGACCTTGACGCCGTTCGTCGTTTCAATGACGCCCACCCTACTTATCCACAGGACAAGCGTCCAGAAGGCCGAGCGTCAAAGAAAGCGATTGTTCGGGGGATCGGAATCGCCCCAGCGTGGGTTCAGAGTCGGAAGAACGTGGGATCAAATTCACCCGCAGCCATGACGGCTCATGACATATCCTTTGATATCAAGGTAATGCCTGGAAAAAAATCCGTCCTCCTCGGGCGTAACTATATAATAACAGGATTCTAACCAGAAGGGCTTGCGGAATAGCCACAGCCGCAGCGGCCTCGAGACGGAAACTGCCAAGAAAAACGCAGTGGTGTTGCGAAAAATATCGCATGTATCGTTTTTTTGAGTATGATGCCAAAAAGTCGGCATATGAGGTTAAAATTCGATGAGCAGCCTGAACAGCCCGCCCTATTTCAACCTGTCTCCCGACCGTGCCCTGTCCATGCTGGAAGATCCGACGGGAACCGAAGGCCTGGCGCGAATCGCCGCGAACTATCGCCGGGGGCGCCAGGATTTGGTCGGTCGGGGGCTTGAAGAAAACGGGGGCCGCAGGCTCCGATTGTTCTCGACCTGGGAAATCACCCGCTATCTGATCCCGGTGGCCCCCCAGCATTTCCGCCGCGTGCTGCGCCAGAACCCCAGCCTGCCGCAAGGCCGGTCGGAATCCGAGGCCGGGGCCAAGTGGTTCACCCTGGACGAAGTGCAGCGCCTGCGCGCCCATTTCGGGGCCGAAGGATCGAAGTCCAAGGAATACCTGCCCTATCGTCCCAAGGGCTTGCCCGCCAAGATCGTGGCGGTGGCGAACTTCAAGGGCGGGGTCGGCAAGACCTCGACCTGCGCGCATCTGGCCATGTCGGCGGCCTTGGACGGCTACAAGGTGCTGATGATCGACCTGGACAGCCAGGGATCGCTGTCGTCGATCTTCGGCGCCCAAGTCGAGGACGAATGGCAGACGGTCTTTCCGCTGCTGGCACGCCACTATGCCGAAACGCTGCGCCTGGACAATCAGCGCCGCATCGACCGGGGCGATCCGCCGGTAGCGCTCGACGACAGCCTGGCCGATGCCCTGAAGATCACGGCGGGCGACCTCATCCGGCCGACCCATTGGCCGAATATCGACCTGATCGGGGCGCAGCTGAACCTGTACTGGGCGGAATTCCAGATCCCGGTCTGGCGCATGGCCTCGCGCGGGTGGAAGCTGTGGGACGCGCTGACCGAGACGCTGGCAGCGGACGGGATCCTGGACCGCTATGACCTGATCTTCCTGGATACGCCGCCGGCGCTTGGCTATCTGACCATCAACGGGCTGGCGGCGGCCGACATCCTGCTGGTGCCCTTTGGCGCCTCGTTCCTAGAGTTTGATTCCACGGGACGGTTCTTCGACATGTTGCATTCGACATTCGCCAGCATCGAGGACAGCGAGAACATCGCCGCCCGCGCTTTGGGGCGCGACGAGCTGCATTTCGAATGGGACGCGGTGCGCGCGGTGATGACCCGCTATGACGCAGGCCAGCAGGCCGAACTGGCCGGGCTGATCCAGTCCTATCTGGGCTCAACCCTGTCGCCGCACCGGCAGGATTTCACCGCCCTGATCGGCCAGGCGGGCGAACAGGTCCACGGCATCTACGAAGCCGATTACCGCGATTTCAACCGGGAAACCTATGCGCGCGGCCGGGAAACCTTTGACCGCACCTATGCCGCCTTCAAATCGCTGCTGCTGGGCATCTGGCGGCGCGAGGAACTGGGAGGGCGGCAAGATGTTTCGCGTGCGAAATAACAAGGAGAGAGGACAATGGCCAAGCGCAAGCGATTGACCGCCTTCGGCACGATCGGCGGCGAGGGGACGACTGCTGCCCCGTCGCACCTTCCCCCGGTGGCGCGCATTGCCGCCGAGGCCGCCACCCAGGCGGCCCTGGACGATCTGGCGGCCGAACTGCGCCAAGCCCGAGACAGCGGCCGGATGGTCCTGGATCTGCCGCTGGATACCGTCGAGGCCACGCATCTGCAACGCGATCGCATGCACATGGACCCCGAGGACATGGCGTCGCTGAAAGCCAGCATCCGCAACCGGAACCAGCAGATGCCGATCGAGGTCGTGGCCCTTCCGGACGGACGCTATGGCCTGGTGTCCGGCGCGCGACGCCTGGCGGCCCTGACGGCGCTGAGGGATGAAACAGGGGACGATCGCTTTGCCACGGTCAAGGCGTTGCTGCGGCCGTTCGAGGCCGCCCCCGAGGCCTATCTAGCCATGGTCGAGGAAAACGAGATTCGCGCCGACCTGTCGTTCTATGAACGCGGCCGACTGGCCCATGAGGCCGCGCGTCTGGGCGTCTTCGACAGTCCGGCCGCTGCGGTGAAGGTGCTGTTCCAACATGCGCCCGCACCAAAGCGATCAAAGATCCTGTCCTTCGTGGCCTTGCACGACGCCTTGGGCGATGTCCTGCTTTTTCCTGAAGCGATCCCGGAAAAGCTGGGGCTGGCCTTGGTCAAGGCCATGCAGGCCGACCGGACCCTGACCGGCCGGCTGCAGGATCGTCTGACAACGGCGCGACCCGCTCGGGCCCATGATGAACGGTCCATCCTAGAGGCAGCGCTGCGCCCCGAACCTGAATCGAAGGCCCCGATGGCACAGGACGATGCTTGGGAAGACATCGGGACAGGGGTACGAATGACGGCCCGGCCAGGACGGGCCGTCCTGTCAGGCAAGGGCGTGACTGAAGATTTTCTGAACGCTCTGTCCCACTGGCTGCAATCGCGATAACGGTTTCGCACGCGAAAGTTTCGCGTGCGAAACGGCCATCAGATCGGATCGTCGGTGATTTGCGGCATGGGAGCCTGGAAACCGGTCCACAGGGATTTGAGCGCGGCGTCCTGGGTGTAATCCATGAAATCGGCGTCGCCAGTGCTGCTGGTACGGACCTGCCCGCTGCCCTTTCCCGCATCGCTGACCAACAGGACGACCTCGTCCCGAGTATAGTCGATGCGGATCAACGCATCGCGGTTCTGGCCCAGCCCGGTCACCGAGATGTCGTCAAACGATCCGATTATCTGGTCCGCGTCCAGCAGGGTCCAGCTTCCCCCGGCCTTCGGATTCAGCGAGGACAGATCCACCTCCAGATCCCCATCCAGCCGGATGCCCGAAGTGACCTTGGTGTCGCCGAAGGCCCCGGAATGGAACTCTGAGATTTTGCCCAGACCCGTCTTGTCCGCCACAAAGGACAGGGTCGCCCCGTCATGAAGCCGAAGGATCGCGGTCTTGCCATCCGCGCCGTCGAAACCGACCTTGGCCTGCGTGCCCGTCACCGTCAGGCTGTTGTCTTGGGTCAGGTCGAAACGGCCGCCCGACGCTGCCAGCAGAAGTTGCGCCGTCTGCGACACCAAGATGTCGGTTTCACCTGCGAAAGCGCCCGCATTGACAAGGCGCCCCCCTGTCATGGCGATGTCCAGCCGATCGCTGTCGCGATAGCCGTCGATCCAGACTTGCCCCGAGCCATCGATGTCCAGCACCGAACCGCGCGGCCCCGCGGCCATTTCCCCCGTGATCGCCAGCTTTCCGGAATTGACCGACAACCGTCCGGCATCGCCGAAATCGAAGTGATCGACGGCAAGGGTCTGGCCGCCGAACTGGACATGATTGCCGCCCAGATCGACGCTGTCACCGTTCTGCGTGCCCGGCAGGTCGCCGGTCGACCAGTTCAGGCGGTTGTCCCAGCGGATCCCGTCGGCCAGATTGTTGGGAATGAAGCGCAGGGTTTCGGCATCGTCGCGCAGGGTCGTGTCCATCCCGAAGCCCGCGCGGAAGAAACTGTTGATGACATCCGCGTCGACCTGGCCGTCCAGCTTTCCGGTTGCCTGCGCGCGCAGATAGCCGGCCAGATCGGCAATGGTGGCAGTGGGCTTTCCCAGAAGCTCGGCAGCGAATTTCTGGATGGTGGTTTCGTTCAGGATGGACTTGTCAAGCTGGCCGATGACATCATTGGCCGGGATGTTCCGTTCAAGATGCCGCGCGCCGATCCAGTTGTAGATGGCCGTATCGTTAAAGAAGGGCGCGAACTTTTCCTTCAGCGCCGGCTGGCCCACATATTTCTGGGTCAATTCGCGGGGGTTGTTCGGATCGGCCAGATGGGCGATGATGTTGTCGATCATCGTGGTCAGCCGGCCGCTGTTGTCGGCGCCCATGCTCAGCGCCCCGCGCGGCCCTTCGGTCACCTCGCGATGGGCGCCCGAGGTGATGACATTGCCCGACAGAAGGGTATAGTTGCCGGCGCCGTATGTCTTCATGTCGTCGCCGCCCAGGAAGTTGACGCCGGCATTGTTGTCAAGGAACAGGTTGTTCTCGACCACGCCGCCCGAACGGACCTGTGCGCCGAACGAGGCGCTGCGCATCACGATGTTGTCGCGCAGCGTCAAATCGGTGTTGTCATAGCTGAGATACAGGCCCTGGCTGTACATGCTGGGCGGCTGTCCGCCCGACAGCGACAGGTTCGCCTTGTAATTGTCCGCCCAGCCGGTGTGATCGACGAAATTGTTCTCGACCAGCAGGCCTTCGTTGTCGTTGGCGTAAAATCCGCTGGTGCGGTTGACATGCGGCTGCCAGAAGTCCTTGGTCTCGGATTCGGTGCGGAAGACGTCGATGATGTCGGAATTGCGCAGGGTAAAGCCGTCCACCCCCTTTGCCGTCAGCGTTTCGCGGCGGATGCTGACCTCCTCGACCAGATAGTTGCTGCCCTGCATGATTTTCAGGCCGCCGGTGAAGGTCAGGTCGCGAATGACGATGTTGGCGTTGTCGGGACTGTTGTAGATCTGGCTCTGGGTGATGACCGGTTTCTCGCCCTCGCCATAGGACGTGATCAGGATCGGATTCAGGGCGCTTTCACCCTGGGTGCCCCGCTGGACAAGGAATTTCACATCGTCATAGGTGTATCCCTTTTCCAGCATCAGCCAATGCGAAGCGGGGGCCGCCTTGGCCTTGCTGCCGGTGATGGCTGCCCACAACGCCATGCCGGCCGTCTCGTCCAGGGCCATGTCCGCGCTGCTGCCGTATTCGCCGTTCGCCGCCAGCCACTTGCCGTCGATGGCCGAAGGCTTGACCCCCTCGATCCGGGCGATGTCGCTCAGCGACAGGGCGTCCTGGCCGCCCGAAACATAGACCTTGCGATGGTTTTCGCCGTATTCGACGATGCTGCGCCCGTCGACGTCGGTTTCCAGCGTGTAATGATCGCCCGTCCCCCAGCCCGCCTTCTGCTGACCGGCCACGACCTTGACCTTGGCGGTCAGATCGTCGCTCTGGCCATTGGCATAGGTGACCTCATAGCGAAAGGAGAGCGTGCCCTGCGTATCGGTGCCCGACAGCACCAAGGCCAGGCTGTTGTCGGGATTGACCGACACATGGCCCCAGTCGGCGCCATCCAGAATCCGCACCGACGCGATGGTCCCGCGGTCGTCGTCGGGCAGCAGCGTCGCCACCCGTCCGGCCATCACGGTGGCCGCCTGCTGCGAATCCAGGGCTATGGGGGCGGCGGTCGGCAGATCGCCCGCCTCCGCCACGGGCTGCCGCCCCTTGCCGGAACCGACCGAGGCCGCAGCGTCGTCCAGCGGGGGCGCGGGCTCGGGGTCTTGCGCGGTTCCACCGGTCGTCCGGCTGTCCGCAAAGACCATGGCGTCCATCGATTCATCGTCCGGCATCGTTTCGTCCGAGGACGAGAAGCCGGTCCGGTCGTCCTCATCCTGCGCCGCCGGCTCCACGAACCAGGACGAATCCATGCCGACCGTGGCCTGAGAGGTCGTGGTCTGGGAGGCCGTGGCCTGAGAGATCGAGGGCGCCGGAGTGACGATCCGCGATGCTTCCTGGGCCTCCAGATCCTGGGCGCGAGAGGTGGAGGTCGTGGGACCGATCAGTCCAGGCAGGGCAACAAGCAGATCACGCAACAGCATTCCATGGATTCCTTTGGCAGCAGATGTCGGGGAAATCGAACTAATCAGTACAGTTCATGGGTGGCTTGCGGTGTTTAGAAAGCTTTCACACGCAGAGGTAGAGAAAAAATAAGGGTCGGCGAATTCCTGCCCTTGCCCCTGGGTCATCACCCGCTTCGGGAACCCTTGCCTTGTTCCGAAAAGCCCTGATGACAAGGGGAATCCCGCCTTGGCCGGAACAGGCCCGGCAAGGATCATCGCAGCGCCGAAAATCGGCGGACAAGCCGGTATCGCGCGGAACCTTCTTTTCATGGTTCATGAGCCGGACAGCCTTGGCGACGGATTTCGCCGACCGGAAAACAATGGTCCAGCAAGGCCTTGTGGGACATGTGCGTTCTTGGCGCGTTTCCGGGCAGACCAGAAACGGCCTTGGCGTCCGGTCGGCGGCATGTCCTGGCCAGAGCCATGCCGCCGTCTTGCCGGTTGTCCGCCCCTCGGGCCGGAAGGCCTGAAGGAGGAGCCACCGGCCAGGACGGAAATCCCATAGGACGGTTTCAGCCGATCAACAACCAAAGGTTGATCGTTGATCCGGGTCACAACTTTGCAAGCGGGGTCTTTGCGTCAGTCCCGGCGGCGGGACTGACGCCACAGCAGGATCGCCCCCGCCAGGACCGCCCCGCCGATCAGCATGTGGCGCGACGTGATTCCGAACCGCGCCTGCGCGCTGCGCCGATAGCGGGGATCAAAGAGGCGGCTGTCGGCCAGAACGCTGCCAAGCCAGGTTTCCCGGCGCAGGGGCAGGGGGCGCAGGCCGCGTCCCCCGTCCCGGCACAGGCGGTCCAGACCTGCGGCCAGGCGGCCTTGGCGGGCGATCTCCTGTGATACCTCGGCCCTGTCGAGGCCCAGGTGCTCGGCCAGCAGGCCGTCGCGGACATCGCGGATCAGGGCGCGCGTCTCCTCGTCCCGCGCCGCGATGGCCACGTCGCATTCGGTATCGAAGCCCATGGACCGGCGGTCGATGTTGCTGGATCCGATGCGCAGCATCATGTCGTCCACGATCATGATCTTGGCATGGACATAGATCGGCTGGCCGCCTTCGGTCACGGGAAACAGGATGCGGAACCGGCCATGGGGATCGTTGGCGCGCAGCTGGCGGACCATGCGGCTGCGGGTGACGTGCATCGCCTGGTCCTCGATGTGGTTCTGCGCGGCGAAGGGATTGACGACCACGATGTCGGGTCCGTCCGGTTCGGCCAGGCGCCGCCCGATGGCGCGGGTGATGCTGTCGGCGCAGAAATACTGCGATTCGATATAGATGCAGTCGCGGGCGGCGGCGATGGCGTCCAGATACAGATCCTCGATCTCGTGGACGCCCGGCCGGTCGGCCTCGGGCGGTGCGGTGCGGGCGATGGCCACGGGGACATCGCGAAAGACCGGGTCGATGCTGGGGGGCCAGATGTCGGCGCCGGGCTTGAAGGTTTCGTCCACCTCGGCGTCATGGGCGCGGGTCCAGCGGGCGCGGGCCAGTTCCGACAGCGCCGCCGCCGCCGGTCCCGACATCACGGTGGATGCGTCGTGCCAGGGTTCGGCGCAATCGCCGTTCTTGAGGCAGCGCAGCGGGTTGTCGTCCAGATGGCCGCGGTCGTCCCAGCGGCCGTCGGTCATGTCGATGCCGCCGCAGAAGGCCAGGCTGTCGTCGATGGCCACGATCTTCTGGTGATGGCAGGCGCCCAGCGGGTGGCGCCCGTCGAAGGCCAGGTGGATCTGGTCGGGCGACATCAGCTTGACGGCAAGCGCGGGCAGGATGCCGCCCGGCGCGATCAGCGCGCCCCCGCTCCATTTCAGCAGATAGATGTCCAGGCCCGGACAGCGGTCCACGATGGCGTCCAGGAAAGGGCCGACCTTGTTGGGAAAGCCGTCGGGGGCCAGCCCGTCCGCGTCGCTTTCGCCGGGCAGCATCTCGATCTGGAAATCGAAATCCCAGCCGACCATCATGACCATCCGCCGCGCCTTCAGCAGCACCTCGCGCAGGGCCTGGAAATAGGCCCGGCCATCGACGATCACCGACATCCGGTCCGCCGTCTCGACGCGCCAGCAGTTCCGGCCTGGCTTGAATTCGAACATGGGCACCTTTCCCGCTGAATCGCACAGGCCCGATCATGGCCCGCGACAGGAAAGGCGCAAGCGGAACAAATCGTTGCATCCCCGTTGTCCGGCCCGAAAAAGGCCGGCTCACGCGGCGATTGCATGGACGGCGCGATTTCACGCATATGGATTGTCGTCCCGGCCTTCTTTATGGAGGGTTCCAAAAGGGGGCCGGCCGATCCTCTCCATCCCATGCAGCGAGACAAGTCCTTGCCTCTCGAACTTGCCAACCAAGACCTTTTGTCCTGCCTGGACGACCATCCCCGATACTGGAAAGGCACCATCTGCGCCGGCTGGTCGATCGCGGCGCGGCCCTCGCAATCCGCCGGAACCGGACCGGCGGACGACGACATGCCCCATGCGCTCGGCCTGGTGCGGCAGGGGGATCTGCCCATGGTCGGCATCGACCTGCATCGGGATTATTCCTGGTTCCGCCTGGAACAGGTGCTGCCCGCCGAAAGCCTTGTGGCCGGACCCTACCGGCTGCGCCTGTCCTATCTGTCCGACGGCGCGGACAAGGACCGGCTGCCGCAGGTCAAGATCATCGAATACAACCAGGCGGGCGGGCACACCTTTGCCAGAATCGCCAGGAACCTGCCCGCCAGCGGCACCCCCCGGCATCTGGACGTCGAATTCGACATCGCCGCCAATGCCCTGGCCGACCGCCAGTACCGGCTGTGCATCGAACTGGGCCAGCCGGGCCGGTTCTGCTTTGGCGGGCTGTCCCTGATCCGGGACCAGGACGGCCTGGATCTGAACGGCCAGCACGTTCCGCCCTATCGGGCCTATCATTTCCCGGTCAGCAAGGATCTGAAGGATCTGAACGACGGCATGGATTCCGATCTGCGCCATGGCCCGCTGGACTGGGTCGTGCGGATGCTGGGCGTCGCGCTGCGGCTTGAGGATTACGAGACCGCGGGCGGGCTGGCGCGTTATCTTGTCGCCCATCACGGCGCCGACGCCGAGGCGATGGGCAAGGCCGGGCCTCGGATCCTGGACACGCTGCTGGCGACGGGCGACCTGGACGGGGCGCGCGGTTTCCTGATCGACATGGCGGCCCTGGGGGTGCGGCACGACCGGCTGGCCCAGGCGGGGCGCATTCTGGGGGGGACGCGCACCGGCGGCGGTCCGGTGTCCTATGCCCTGCCGTCGGGCAAGCTGGACGTGTTCGGCCTGAACCGGGACACCGAATACAACCGGGTCGCCTTCGACGACATGCTGTCGCAGCCCTTTTCATCCGACACCGGCCAGATTCTGTGGGCCAATTACCTGCGCCATGCCAGCGAGGCCGATTACCTGGCCCGGCTGAACGGCTATCTTGCCGCCCATGGCAGCCCGTTTTCCATGCGCCTGGACGATGCCCCGTCCGACAACATCCTGAACCGGGCGTCGTTTCGCCAGGACCGGCCGCTGTCCGGGCTGTTGTCCGGGGGGCCGCTGGTATCGGTGATCGTCGCGGCCTGGAATGCCGAGTCGACGGTCGATTACGCCATGCGCTCGATCCTGGGACAGACCTATCGCAACGTCGAAATCCTGGTGGCCGACGATGCCAGCACCGACGGAACCCGCGACCGTCTGCGGGCCTTTGCCGGGGATCCGCGGGTCAGGCTGTTCGGGGGCGAACGGAACCAGGGCGCCTACAACATCCGCAACCGGCTGATCGGCCAGGCCAGGGGCGAGCTGATTACCTTTCACGATGCCGACGACGTGGCGCTGCCGCACCGGATCGCGGCCCAGGTCACGGCCATGACCGAAAAGGGCGCCCGCGTGTCGCTGGCAAGCTGGCTGCGGATAAAGCCGCAAGGGCATCTGGTCGCGTTCCGCGACAACCAGTTCCTGCGGATGTGCCTGAACAGCATCATGTTCACCCGCCCGGTCTTTGACGGGTTCGGACCCTATCGCCCGGTTCTGTGCGGGGCGGATTCCGAATTCTACGAACTGCTGCGCGGCAGGCTGCCCGCGCGCGACATCGTGTCGGTGGCCCAGCCCCTGGTCCTGGGATTGTGGGGCGACGGGTCGCTGACCCGGACCGCCGGGATCGAGGCCGACGAGATCGGCTATCGGGCGCCCGCCCGGCGCGCCTATGCGGGGCTGGCGGGACGCCAGCGGATCCTGGGACGGCTGATCGTTCCCGATGCCCTGCTGGACCGGACGGCCCGCGAGGGCGCCATTGCGCGCACGCCCTCGGACCTTGTTTCCCTGAACGGATAAGACCCCATGCGTATCGCAAACGTCGCGACCTATCCCGCCCGACAGCACACCTGCCTTCAGGCGCTGCGTTCGATCGCCGCGCAGGTCGATGTGCTGAACGTCGCGCTGAACGAATACACGGACGTCCCCGAAGCGTTCAGGGAACTGGACAATGCGACTTTCCACATCCCCGACCGCAATCTGAGGGATCTGGGCAAGTTCTGCTTTGCGGCGGGCGACGACGACGACGTGTTCCTGTGCGACGACGACATCCTCTATCCGGCCGATTACGTCGCCTGGATGATGCGGCTTCGCGCCGAAAGCCCGTTGACGGATCCGGTTCTGGGCGTGCACGGCGTGACCTATTCGGATTACTATGACGGGCGCAGCCGCAGCGGGCGGCTGGTCCATACGTTCTATCTGCCGCTTGGCGCGCCGGTGCAGATGAATCAGCTTGGCACCGGCACCATCCACGTGAAGGGACGGCAGATGCCGACCTTCGACTATATGGACGGATCGTCGGGCTTCGTGGACATCCGCTTTGCCCGCCACGCGCATGAACGGGGCTATCCGATGATCTGCGTCGCCCGCGGAAGGGACTGGTTGACCGAGGTGAAGAACGAGGAAACCCTGTATCTGAGCGTGACGCGGAACCTTCCGTCCCAGGCCTTGCAGGACGTGCAGCACTTTGGCGGGCTTGCCCGCCTGGTCCGGCCCTGACCGGGCGGCGGCATCGGAAAGAACGGCTGGGGGCGCATGGATTTCCTTCTCAGATACGGCGGGCGCAAGGCGACCCTGACGGGCCTTGCGCCCGACGACCTGATCACCTCGGTCATCGGTCAGACCGGCACTTTCTACGAGATGGAACTGCTGGCCGAGATCTTTCACCGCGCCATGCCCGGCTGGGTGTTTCTGGACGCGGGCGCCCATGTCGGCAATCACAGCGTCTTCTTTGGCGCCATCCTGGGCCTTGAAGGGCATTCGGTCGAACAGAACCCCGACACCTTCGCGATCCTGCAAGGCAACCTGGCCGCCAACGGTCTGGAACACCGGGTCCGGGCGATCAACGCGGCCGTGGGCCGCCGCGCGGGGCGGGCCGCGACGGTGCGCAACGACAGCGGGGCCAACAGCGGCATGGACCGGATCGAACTGACCCCGGACGGCCCCCTGCCGGTCATCACGGTCGATTCCCTGAACCTGCCCCGCCTGGATCTGCTCAAGATCGACGTCGAGGGATTCGAGGTGGAATGCCTGGCAGGCGCCCGCGACACCCTGGCGCGCTGCAACCCGCTGATCGTCGCCGAGGCGATCGGAACGCCCGATTTCGACGCCCAATGCGCGTTTCTGGCGCCCTTCGGCTATGCCCCGGTGCGCCGCTTCAACGTGACCCCGACCTATCTTTACGAAAAACGCTGAAACGGTCCGCATCGCGCGGGAACCGCCTCGGGCCGGATCGGGCCGATTGGGCGGGCGGCTGCAAGACAGCGGTTGTATCCGCCGGGCTTTTGGGCCAGTGATGCCGCGCAATCCGGCCCGCGCATGGGTCGCTTCGGGGCCGCTTTTTGGCCAATGGCAGAATGACAGACACCGACCCGTTCCCTGACCGCAGCATCGACCTGACCATCATCGTCCCGGTCTTCAACGCGGCCGGCCATCTGGACGACCTGGACGACACCATCCGGTCCATCGGCGGGCTGCGCATCCAGACGATCTATGTCGATGACGGATCGACCGACGGCAGCGACGCCCGGATCCGCGCCCTTGCCGAACGCTCGGCCGACACGCTGGCGCTGTTCCAGCCGGACAACGCCGGGGCCGGGCAGGCGCGCAACCGCGGCTGGGACCATGCGGCGGGCCGTTATGCGCTGTTCTTCGACGCCGACGACCGGCTGCACGGCGATGCCATCGCCGCCACGATCGCGCGCCTGGACGCGGAACCCGACCTGGACGTGGCGGTCCTGGCCTATCGCAGCGAACGCCAGGACATCGCCCATTCCACCGGGATGATTCCCAAGGACGCCGAAACCTTTGCCGCGCTGTTGCAGGGCGCGCCCGAAGCCGCCGGGATGCCCGACGATTTCGCCCGGCTGCTGGTCGTCACCAACTATCCCTGGAACAAGATCCTGCGGACCGCGCGCTACCGCGAAACCGGGCTGCGCTTCGGCCGGACGCGGGTGAACAACGACATCCTGGGCCACTGGCACGCGCTGATGTATCCGCGCCGGATCCTGCTGTCGCGGGCCGAGATCTGCACCCATGTGGTGCATCCGGGCGGATCGAACCTGACCAACCAGCAGGGCGAGACGCGGTTGCAGATGTTCGACGCCCTGGACGAATTGTACGACCTGCTGCTGTCGCAGCCCGACCTGCGCCAGCGGTATGCCCATTTCTTCTGGGGCTTCGTGCTGACCCTGTTCAAATGGGCGCGCGGCAAGATCGTCCCCGAGGCGCGCAACCGATTCAATCAGCGCATGGCCGACCTGATCGTCCGCATCGACCTGGTGGATTTCGCCAAGATGCGCAACGGCCGCGCCCCGGCGGTCGCGTCCGAACTGTCCGACATCCTGCTGAACAGGTAGAAACCCTTGCCCAAGCTTTCGGTCATCGTCACCGCCTACAACATCGAAGCCTATCTGGCGCAATGCCTGGACAGCGTGATCGGGCAGTCGCTGGCCGATCTGGAAATCATCGTGGTCGACGACGGTTCGACCGACGGCACCGTGCGGATCATCCGCGACTATGCCGAACGCGACGACCGGATCCGGCCGATCCTGTTTGGGGAAAACACCATCGGCGGCGTCGCCTCGGCGGCCAATGCGGGGCTGGACGCGGCGACCGGCGATTACATCGGTTTTGCCGATGGCGACGACATCTGCGACATCGACATGTTCCGCAGGCTGCACGACGCGGCGGTGGGGGCGGACGCGGATCTGGCGATGTGCAATTACCGGCTGCTGGACGAACAGACCGGCGCCATGGCCGAACCCGCCGACCACCACCGCTGGACGGGCATCGCGGCGTCCGATGCCTGGGATCTGGAGGGCGAGGGCGCCGAGGCCAACCGCAAGCGGCTTCTGGAATTCATCGCCGTGCCCTGGCGCAAGATCTATCGCCGCGACATGCTGGAACGCCATGCGATCCGCTTTCCGGTGGGCGACCATTTCTACGAGGACAATCCGTTTCACTGGTTCTCGGTCCTGTCGGCCAACCGGGTGGCGCTTGTGCCCGACGTGCTGTGCTATCATCGGGTGGCGCGGATCGGGCAGACCATGGCCACGGTGGACGACCGGCTGCTGAAGATCTTCGATCACGAATCCACCATCCGGGCCTGGCTGAAATCGCATGACCGCGACCGCGATTACGCGCCCGCCCTGTTGGCCTGGGTGGCGGCGCAACTGTCCTGGGTCAGCCTGCGCGCCGAGGGCGAGATGCAGCGCAAGCTGTTCGACCGGCTGGTGCCGATCGTGCAGGGCTATCCCGCCGACGCGGTGGACGCCGCGGCCGGGGGCTACAGCAAGACCAGCCGGGTCGTGGCCATGCTGGATGCCCTTCGGCGGCGCGACTTCATCGCCTTTTCGCGGGCGGCGGGATACCGGCTGCCGGAAAAATCCCTGATCGGGCTTGGCTTTTATCACCTGCGCCATGCCGGGCTGCGCGACACCGCCGCGACCACGGCGCGATTCCTGCGCAGCCGCCTGTCGCGCGGCCGCGACGCGGCCCTTGCCGGTCCCGCCCCGGCCGCGCAGGTCCAGACGGCGGCGCAGCTGTCGGACATCCAGTTCGCCCTGGTGGTCCTGCAACGGCGCCTGGACGCCATGGACCGCGAACTGCGCGCCCTGCGCGGGGACGGGGACCGTCCGGGCGGCGGCCGGACCTGAGGCCCGGCGCTTCGGCGCGCGGTCCTAGAGCGCGCCCTTGACGAAGATCACGTTGCCGTGCCGGCGAATGTCCTGGGTTTGCACGATCACGTGGCTGTGCATCACCATGGTCATGAAGGTGTCGCGGTCGGCCGACTGGATGGCGGTGCCCGCCGCCTCGATGATGGGAATGGCTTCCTCGATCGTTTCGGGGATGAAATCGGGCTCGCCCTCGGCCTGCATGATCGTCGCGGCGCATTCGACCCGCCCGTCCAGCGGCAGCAGGCTGAGGATCGCGCGCGACACGTCGGCCAGGCGGGCCGAAATCGTGATGACCCGCTTGAAGGGAAGCTGCGGGGCGATGGCATAGGCGGGAAAGGCCCGTTCGACGATGGCGATGGATTCGCCCTCGCCCATCATGGCCATGGCGTGAAGAAGATCGGGTTCGATCCGGTTGTGAATACCCTTGAGCACGTCTTGTCCCGCTGTCGCTGGTCAGGAGAACCGTCATAAACGCCGGGCGCCATCTTGTCCACGCCGGGGCAAGATGATGATTTATCGTTATTTTTCCTTTTGCGCCCGGTGGTCCTGTTCCAGACGCGCCAGATGCTGGGCGGCGCGGCGGAAATCGGGCGCCTCGGCCAGGGCCGCGCGATAGCTGGTTTCGGCCAGAAAGGGCAGGGCCAGTTTCTCGAAGATCAGGCCGCGTTCGACGAAACCCTGGGCCGAGAAGGGGCCGCCCTTCATGAAAGCCTCGTGGGCGCGGAAGGCCTGGTCGAAGCGTCCGGTATGGCGCAGGAAGCGGGAATACAAAAGCTGCACCTCGCGCGCGCGGGGCTGGTCAGAGGCATAGGGGGCGATCAGGTCGGCCACCGCGTCGAAGCCGCCGCCATGTTCGGCATAGAGACCCAGGGCGCGGATCACCGGCACGCTGACCGCGGTCCTGGGGTGTTCCGCGACCGCCGCGCGGATCATCGCCGCCGCCTCGGCGGGCTGCCCGGATTCGGCGATGGCGCCCGCATAGTCCAGGCGCAGGGCCAGATCCGCCGGAAACCGGCGCACGCCGTATCGCAGCAGCATCCGCCGCAGCATCGGGTGGCGCGACAGCGACCGGGCCAGTTCGGCGATGTAATAGCTGTTGTTGCGTTTCGACGACAGGATCAGCGCCTGCGCCCTGGCCACGTCCACGTCGGGCTGGAACAGCATCCGCGCCACGGTGCCCAGGATGCCGCCGTTGCTGAGGAAGGTGAACACCATATGCCCCGCGCGCGGGGTCAGGACGTCGCGGACGGAACACAGCCGTTTCAGGTCGGCGACATGCCGGCGGTCCGGGCCCTTGGGGTCATAGACGCAGATCACCTCGGTCCCGGCCGGGATCGCAGGGGCCAGGTCGGCCACGCTCCGGCCGGCGATCAGGGCCTCGTAATCGGCGATCCAGCGGCGGTCCTTGTCGGGATGGATATTGGCCACCGGCGCCATCAGCACCAGCCGGTCCGCGTCCAGAGCCTGCGCCGCGATCAGCGCGCCATAGGATCCCATCGAAAACCCGTACAGGATCACCTGCCGATAGGGACGCACCGCGCGCGCCACCGCGTCGAGACAGGCGGGAAAGTCCGCGCCCACATACCAGTCGTTCGCCAGCGACCGGATGCAGCAGAAGGCATGGTCGGTCTTGGCCAGCATCACCTGGCCGGAAAATCCCGCGGGGGGCGGTTCCTTGCGTTCGGCAAAGGTCACGACGACCGTGTCCGCATCGCGCGGATGCAGGACGGCCTCGTAGGCGGAGCTGGCAAAGATCGTCTGCGTCATGGCGGGATGCGGGCCGGGTTCGGGGCCTAGAGGGGGGCGTGGACGAAGGCGCCGGGGCGGCGGCCCTGCGCGGCGCCGTCCAGAAAGGCCGCGGCCGTGTCCAGGGCCTCGCGGATGGTCACGTCCATGTCCAGATAGCGATAGGTGCCCAGCCGCCCCACGAAGGTCACGCCCGGCGTGTTCCGGGCCAGGCGGACGTAATCCTCCAGCAGGGCTTTCTCCCGGACCAGGCGGATCGGGTAATAGGGGATGTCGTCCGGCCCCGCCGCCCGGCTGTATTCGCGATAGCAGACGCTTTTCTCGTGGGTTTCCCAGGGCGAGAAATGCTTGTGTTCGGTGATGCGGGTATAGGGCACCTCGCGGTCGCCATAATTCATGACCGCGCAGCCCTGATAGTCGCCGTCATGATCGAACCGTTCGAAATCCAGCGTGCGATAGCCCAGCCGCCCCAGGCCATAGCCGAAGAACCCGTCCAGCGGGCCGGACCAGAACACGTGGTCGCATTCCCCCGCCATGGCGGGATCATAGGGGGTGTCCAGGTCGGTCGTGATGCCCGGATGGTCCAGGATCGCCCGGACCATCGCGGTATAGCCGTCGCGCGGCATCCCCTGGAAGCGGTGGAAGAAATAGTTGTCGTCATAGTTGAACCGCACCGGCAGCCGCTTGAGGATGCTGGCGGGCAGTTCGGTCGGGCTGCAACCCCACTGCTTTTCGGTATAGCCCTTGAAGAACGCCTCGTACAGGTCGCGGCCGACGAAGCGCAGGGCCTGTTCCTCGAAGTTCTGCGGATCGGCGATGGACGTGTCGGCCTTGGTTTCCAGAAAGGCGCGCGCCTCGTCGGGGCGCAGGGTCCGGCCGAAGAACTGGTTGATGGTCAGCAGGTTGATGGGCAGCGAATGGACCGCCCCCCCCGATGTCGTCTTGACCCGATTCTGGAACGGCACGAAGTCGGCGAAGCGGGTGACGTAATCCCACACGCCCGCGTCGTCGGTGTGGAAGATGTGGGGGCCATAGACATGCATCATCACGCCCGTGTCCGCGTCGCGTTCGGTGTGGCAGTTGCCGCCCGGATGGGACCGGCTGTCGATGACGCGGCAATGGTGCCCCGCCTCGGCCAGGGTCCGGCCGATCACCGCCCCCGACAGTCCCGCGCCCACCAGAAGAATGTTCATGCGATCGTTTCCCTGCTTGTCCGGTCCCGCATCCTTGCAGCAGACCGCGCGCTTTCGGAGGGGGTTTACGCCGTTCCGGGGGGGCAGGGCAATCGCCCGCGATCCGGGCGGCGTTCCGGTGGCCGCGGCCTCTCGACTTTGCGGGGCGGGGTTTGCTAACGCTGCGGTCGGCAGCGCAGGCAGGATCCCGGACGCGATGACATCCCCCCCTTCCGTGCAGGATTTCCCCGAGGCCCGTGCCGATGCCCGTGCCGAGGCCCGCATCTATGTCGCCTATCACGACGCCCGCCCGGTGCTGGGCGGACGGCATCTGGTGCCCATCCAGGTCGGCCGCGCGCTGACGGGGGTGCTGCTGCCCGGCGTGGCGGGCGACGACACGGGCGACAACCTGTCGCGCCTGAACCCCGAATACTGCGAGCTGACGGCCCATTACTGGGCCTGGCGCAACGATCCGGCGGACGCGCCGATGGGGCTGATGCATTACCGGCGGCTGTTCGACCTGGGCGGGCGCCAGCCCGCGCGCAGCCATCCCGAACGCCATGTCGCGCGGTTCGACGCCGCCGCCTGGGCGCAGGACGTGGACCGCCATGTCGCGGGGGCGGGGCGGTCCGATCTGGTGGTGCCGCGCCCGATCCGCCTGCGCCGCAGCCTGGCCCGCCAGTACGGCCGCTGCCACGATCCGTCCCACCTGCGGGCGCTGCGCGCCGTGGCGGCCGAACGCCGCCCCGATTTCGCGCCCGCCCTGGATCGGGTGCTGGGCGGCAACCGGCTGCTGCTGGGCAACATGTTCATCATGCCGCGTCCGGTCTTCGACCATTACAGCGCGCTGCTGTTTCCCATCCTGGCCGAGACCCGCGCCCGGATCGCCGCCGCCGGGCCGGGATCCGGCTATCAGGCGCGCTATCCGGGGTTTCTGGCGGAACGGATCCTGACGGCCTATGTGCTGGGGGGCCATGCGCGGGCGGCGTTCCCCGATCTGCGGGTGGTCCACAAGACCGTCCTGAACATCGATGCAACGGGTCCGGCGGCGGCGGGCTGGCCGCACCTGCTGCGGCTGTGCCTGGAACGCCGGATCGGGCTGGGCGACGCCTGGACGCTGGGGACGGGCCGGTCCCGGAACCGGACCGCCCGATGACGGTGACGATCCTGCTGGCGACCCGCAACGGCGCGCGGTTCCTGCCCCGGCAACTGGAAAGCTATGGGGAACAGACGCTGGCCGACTGGCGGGTCCTGGCCAGCGACGACGGATCGGACGACGCCACCCCCGCCATCCTGGAGCGGTTCCGCCGGGACAACCCCGGCCGGGTCCGGCTGGTGCAAGGACCGCGAACCGGGGCGGCCGACAATTTCCTGTCGCTGATCCGGCAGGCGCCCGAGGCCGATCACACGGCCTTTTCCGATCAGGACGACCTGTGGCTGCCCGGCAAGATCGCCCGCGCGGCGGCGCTGCTGTCGGACCCGCCTGCCGACCGCCCCGCGCTGTATGCCAGCCGGGTGACGATCTGCGACGCGGGGCTGCGGCCCGCGGGCCTGTCGCCCGCCCCGACCCGCCCGCCGGGGTTTCGCAACGCCCTGGTCCAGAACATCCTTTATGGCCACAGCATCGTTCTGAACCGCGCGGCCACGGCGCTGCTGCGGCAGGCCGCCGGACGCGGCCCGCGGGTGGTGATGCACGACTGGTGGGCCTATCAGATCGTCACGGGCGCCGGGGGGCGGATCGTCTTCGACGACGAAAGCCATGTCCTTTACCGCCAGCACGGCGGCAACCAGATCGGCGCGGGACCGGACGTGACGGGGCGGCTGACGCGGCTGCGGGCGCGCCGCCAGGCGGGCTGGATGACCGCGACCCTGGCCGCCCTGACGCAGGCGGCCGATCTGCTGTCCCCCGATCATCGCGCCCTGTTGGACCGGATCGCCCAGGCCCGCGCCGGGGGCCGGGCGGCCTTTGCCGCCGCCTGCCTGCGCGAAGGGCTGTACCGCCAGGGGCCGGGGGGCCGGCTGGCGCCCGCCCTGGCCGCCCTGGCCGGGCGGTTGTGACGCCGGGCCTTCAGCGTTCCAGCAGCGTCCTGTAGTTTCGCTCCAGCAGCATCAGCCCCACCACGAACAGCACGACCGACACGCCGACCACATAGCCCGGACTGATGTAATCGCCCGCATAGGTCGGATAGATCCCCTGGCGCATCATGCCGATGCAATGGACCAGCGGGTTGTACCACAGGATGTTCTGGGCCTGCGTCGGCATCATCCCGTACAGAAAGAAGATCCCCGACATCAGGAACAGGGGCCGGGTCAGGATCGACCAGATCCGTTCCCAGACCGGAAAGGCGGTCGTCAGGTAACAGTTCAGCGTGCCGACCCCCACCGCCAGCATCGTGACCATCAGCAGCGCCTCGAACAGGGCGGGCAGGTCAAAGACCACGGGCAGCCGATAGATCATCACGATCGATACCAGCACGATCGCCACGATGGCGGTATGGGTCAGCGCGTTCAGCACGATCCGGGCGATCAGCGTGTCGATGAAGGTGACGCTGGGATAGGCCAGGAACGGCCGCGAGAACCGGATCGCGCCCGCGACCTTGTTGGCGATGTCGTTGAACATCAGGAACGGCAGCAGCCCGCTGGCATAGAACAGCGGAAAGTTCGTGCCCAGCCCCGGCCGCGCCAGGGCCAGGCTGAAGATCACCGACAAAAGCGCGATCCCCAGAACCGGTTCCAGGATCGCCCACAGGTATCCGCCCGCCGACCGGCCATAGGTCGTGGCCATCTCGCGCAGCATCAGGGCCATGACGATGCGCGGCATCTGGAAGCGCGGTCCGGGACGGCGCGGGCGTTGGGGATGGTGCAATTTGGGGGAAATGCCGGACATGTGAATGCAAGTGCTGGTCTGCGCGACCGACACTATGTAACAACTGCCGCCAAAAGGTAAACCAGCGAAAGCAGTCCGGCTGTGAACACCCCCCCCACCGCGACCGGAAGCAAGGCCGATCCGCAGGCAGGCCCGTCCCAGCCCGATCCCGCGCAGCCCGCCGCCGCGACCTCGGACACGATGCTGCGGCGGCCCTTTCAGGGACCGGGGCTGGCACGCCAGGTCCAGCCCGACGCGGCGCCCAAGCCGCTGGTCCGGCTGGCCTCGGGCAAGGGGCCGACGGTGGTGCGTCCCGGCGCCACGGGCGCCGCGCCCCGCAGCGCCCCGCAGCTTCCGACCCGCGCCCTGCCCACCCAGCCCGTTCCCCGGACCGCGCCCGGCCTGCCCGCCCGCCCGGAACCGCCCGCGGCCCCGCCGGTGCGCGCGCCCGCGGCCATGGCCCAGCCCCGGCGGCGGCACTGGCTGCTGCTGGTGTCATTCCTGGTCCTGGTGGTGCTGCCCAGCCTGCTGTGGGGCTGGTATCTGTGGGCGCGCGCCAGCGACCAGTATGTGTCCAGCGTCGGGTTTTCGGTCCGCCAGGAACAGATGACCCCGTCGATCGACCTGCTCAGCGGGCTGGCCCCCTTTGCGGGCGGGGGCGGCGGGGCGTCGGACACCGACATCCTCTATGAATACATCCGCAGCCAGGACATGGTGGAACGGATCGACGTGCAGCTGGATCTGCGCAGCCGCTTTTCCCGCGTCTGGCCGCGGGATTTCGTCTTCGGCCTGAATCCCGAAGACCATATCGAGGACATGACCGAATACTGGCAGCGCCAGGTCAAGGTGCTGTACGACGGCACCTCGGGGCTGATTACCCTGAACGTCAGCGCCTTCACCCCCCAGGACGCCCAGGCCATCGCGGCGGCGGTGTTTCAGGAAAGCTCGGACAAGATCAACGAACTGTCGGCCATCGCCCGCGACGACGCCACCCGGCTGGCCCAGGCGGAACTGGACAAGACCCGCCAGGATCTGACCGCCGCCCGGCAGGCGATGACGGATTTCCGCATGCGCTCGCAGATCGTCGATCCGCAGGCCGACCTGACCAGCCAGATGGGCGTCCTGGCCGGATTGCAGGGCCAGCTGGCCGAGGCCATGGTGGCCCACGACCTGCTGATCGAGAACGCGCCCGCGACCGACCACCGGGTGATCCAGTCCCAGCAGCGCATCGACGCGCTGCGCCGCCTGATCGACAGCGAGCGGGCCAAGTTCGGGGCCGAAGGGACGGGACCGGCGGGCGAAAGCTATTCGCAGCTGATGGCCGAATACGAGAAACTGGCCGTGGACCGCGAATTCGCCGAAGGCGCCTATCGGTCCGCCCGCATCGCCTATGAAACCGCCCTGGCCGAGGCGCGGCGCCAGTCGCGCTACCTGGCCGCCCATATCCAGCCCAAGGTCGCCCAAAGTTCGACCGAACCCAACCGGCCCTGGCTGATGTTCATGGTGGTGGGCCTGTTGCTGACCGGCTGGTCGATCCTGGTCCTGGTTTATTACAGCATCCGCGACCGCGGCTAGGCGATGATCCGGCTGGACAACCTGACCAAGGTCTATCGGCTGAAGGGCCGCCGCACGGTGGTGGCCGACGCGCTGAACGCGGTGTTTCCGACCGGGGCGTCGGTGGCGCTCTTGGGGCGCAACGGGGCGGGCAAGTCCACGCTGTTGCGGATGATCGCGGGGACCGTCTCGCCCACGTCGGGGCGGGTCCTGTCGGACGGCTCGATTTCCTGGCCGGTGGGCTTCGCGGGCAGTTTCCATGGCGAACTGACCGGCGCGCAGAACGTCCGCTTCGTGGCCCGCATCTATGGCGTGGACACCGACGAACTGGTCGATTACGTCGCCGATTTCGCCGAACTGGGCCACCATTACCACCAGCCTTTCATGAGCTATTCGTCGGGGATGCGGTCGCGGCTGGCAATGGGCACCAGCATGGGCATCCATTTCGACACCTATCTGGTGGACGAGGTGACCAGCGTGGGCGACGCCGATTTCCGCGCCAAGTCGCAGCGGGTCTTCCGGGACCGGATGAGCATGTCGAGCGCGGTGGTCGTCAGCCATTCGATGGCGATGGTGCGCCAGATGTGCACGATGGGCGCGGTCCTGGAACACGGCCGCCTGTCCGTCTACGACACCCTCGAAGACGCCATTGCCCACCATGAATCGCTCATGCGCGCCCCGGCCGACACGCCGGGGGATTAGCACGCCAGGATCCACGGGCCGCAAGCGGGCGCATGGACTGCCGATAAGCGCACATTATCGGGGATGTTCACGGGCCTCGGGCGGTGCCCCGGTTGTCCGCGTCATGCTCTGCAACAACGGATACAGGCGGAATAGCCCTTGCCCTACACGGCCGCCGTCCACAGCCGGAACCGCCGCGCGCCGGTGATCTCGCGCACCAGCCCCATGTGCCGCATCCGCGACAGCAAGCGTTCGGCGGTGTCGCGGCTGATGCCCGCCAGATCCTCGACCTGGGCGGTGTGCAGGACCGGATGGGCGGCCAGGGCGGCGATGACGCGGGCCGGGTTCCGGCCCTTGATCGCCGCGGTGGCGGCCTGGGCCGCGTCCGCCCAGCCGGCGATGCGGTCCAGCAGCCGGCAGGCGTCGCCCGCGCCCTGCGCCACCGCCGACAGATGACGCGACAGGCGCCGTTCGGGCGTCCCGCCATCGGCCCAGATCGCCCGGCCGTGGCGGCCCAGCGGCAGAAAGGCCAGACCCGGCGCGGCGCGGGCCATGGCGCGGGCGGCCCAGACGGCGGCCTCGATCCCGGCATCTTCCGGCGACAGGGCGGCCAGCCGCCACAGCATCCGCGCGGCGGGCGCGCGGGCCAGCGGGTGCAGGCCGGACAGACCCTCCACCGCCCCAAGGAAATCCGCCGCCGCCGCATCGAAGGCGGCGCCTGCGGGACGGTCGGACCAGGGGGCGTCGGCGTGATCGGGATTGCGGTGCAGCGCCAGGAAATCGCGCAGCCGATTCGGGTCGGACTGGCCTTCCAGCCGCCGCAGCGCCCAGCGGGCCTGGGCCATGGCGCCCAGATCGGTGCCCGCGCGGGCGGCCATGGCATCCAGGCCGATCTCCTCGCGCGACAGGGGCGTGCCCTGGGCGCGCAGCATGTTCTCGATCTCGACCAGGGCCAGGCGGCGGGTGGCGCCCGCGTGGGCCGTGGCGTCCATCAGCGACAGGCGCGCCTCCAGCCGGCCTGCCGCCAGGGCGGCATCGGCCAGTTCCACCGCCAGCCCGGCCTGGGCCGCCAGCCAGTCGGCGGGACGGGGCGGGGCGGGCTGATCGTCGTTTTCAGAATCTTGCCATGAATAATCGAATCCGTGCATATCCGCAGTTTAATACGGATCTGCCCTGACGCCAGTTCTTTGCCTTGGCTAAATATCCTCGGGGGCTTCGAAGCGCCCGGAAAAAGGTCCAGTGGACCTTTTTCAGCGGAGAAGGGGCCGGCAGGCCCGAGCGGGGGGCAAAGCGCCCCCGGCACGCGCGGGACGCAAATCTATTCCGCCGCCACAGGCTGCGCCCCGGCCTCGGGCCTGCGCCGCAGGCCTTCGATCAGCACATAGATCACCGGGGTAATCAGCAGCGTCAGAACAAAGGCCAGCGACAGCCCGCCCACGATCACCGCGCCGATGGCCCGGCGGCTTTCGGCCCCCGCGCCCGACGCGATGGCCAGAGGCACCGCCCCCAGGACAGTGGCGATGGTGGTCATCATCACCGGACGCAGGCGGGTCACGGCGCCCTCGCGCGCGGCCTCTGCCAGCGACCGGCCCTCCTCGCGCAGCTGGTTGGCGAATTCCACGATCAGGATGCCGTTCTTGGCCATGATGCCGATCAGCAGGATCATTCCCACCTGGGAAAAGATGTTGACCGTCCCCCCGGTGATCCACAGCGTCAGCACCGCCCCCGCCAGCCCCAGGGGCACGGTCAGCATGATCGTCAGCGGCGTGCGGAAGCTTTCGAACTGCGCGGCCAGGACCAGGAACACGATCAGCAGCGACATGGCAAAGACCGTGGCGATCCCGCCGGAACTTTCCAGGTAATCCTTGGCCTGCCCGTCCCAGGCCAGCACCGCGCCCGCGGGCAGGTCGGCCGCTGCGGCTTCCACCGCCGCCATGGCGCCCGCCAGATCCGTGCCGGGGGCGATGTCGGCCTCCATGCCCACCGAGATCAGCCGGTCATAGCGGTTGACGGCGGGGGCCGTGGCGCCGGTCGCGATGCTGGCGAAGGCCGACAGCGGGATCAAGTCGCCCCGGTCGTTGCGCAAAAACACCCCCAGCATGTCGGCTACGGAATCGCGATCCTCGGGCGAGGCTTGCAGGATCACCGGATACTGCCGCCCGTCGCTGGTGTATTCGCCGACGCTGCGCGACGCGAACAGCACCTGCAGGGTCTGGGCGATGGTTTCGGACGACAGGCCCAGATCCTGGGCGCGGGCGCGGTCGATCGACAGGTTCGCGCCCGGCTGGTTCGCGGAATAGTTCACCTCGACCGACGCGAGGCGCGGATCGGTTTCCAGCCGGGCCGCCAGATCGTCGGCCCAGGCGGCGGTGCGGGCCACGTCCGGCCCGCCCAGCATCCAGCTGACGTTGCCCTGCCCGCTGCTCAGGCCCAGGCCGCCCGCCGCGCGGACAAAGATTTCGGCCTGGCTGAGGCGGGACAGTTGCGGGCGCAGGTCGGCGATCACCTGATCGACGCTGGCATCGCGGTCGCCCCAGGGCGCCAGGTTCACGAACAGCATCGACCGGCGCAATTCGCCCCAGGTGCCGACGATGGTGGTGACGTTGGTGACGGTGCCGTTTGCGCGCAAGGGTTCCAGCAACGCCTCGACCTGGCGGGTGGCCGCGTCGGTATAGGCCAGGTTCGATCCCTGGGGGGCGGACAGGATGATGCGGATCTGGCCGCGATCCTCGTCCGGGGTCAGTTGGCGGGGCAGATGGCCATAAAGGGCGAAGGCTCCGGCCATCAGGAATGCGGTGACGGCCAGGATCGGCACCGGGCGGGCGATCAGCCGGTCCAGGATCGCGCCATAGGCCCGTT
This sequence comes from Paracoccus sediminis, assembly GCF_900188295.1. Lineage (GTDB taxonomy): Bacteria > Pseudomonadota > Alphaproteobacteria > Rhodobacterales > Rhodobacteraceae > Paracoccus > Paracoccus sediminis. The sequence continues at coordinate 1,092 of NZ_FZNM01000015.1, read as the reverse complement.
CCAGGGCGCCGATCAGCCGGTTCACCGTGCGCGTCAGCCAGTTCGGGCGATCCTCGCGCGGCATGATGCGGGCGGCCAGCACCGGCGACAGCGTCAGCGCGATCAGGGCCGACACGGCGACCGCCACGGCCAGCACGATGCCGAATTCGGCGAACAGCTTGCCGATCTCGCCTTCCATGAAGCTGACGGGCACGAAGACCGACACCAGCACGGCCGTGGTGGCGATCACGGCAAAGCTGACCTGGGACGCGCCGTCGCGCGCGGCGTCCGCGCGCGACTTGCCCATGGCCCGGTGCCGCTGGATGTTTTCCAAGACCACGATGGCGTCGTCCACCACCAGGCCGATGGCCAGGATCAGCGCGAACAGCGTCAGGATGTTGATGGAAAACCCCAGGGCCAGCATCGCCAGCCCGGCGCCAAGCGCGGATACCGGAATCGTCACGACCGGGATCATCGACAGCCGCATCGACCCCAGGAACAGATAGATCACCGCGATCACCAGGGCCACGGCCTCGGCGAACACCTTGAGCACCTGCTTGATCGAGCTTTCGATGAACACGGCCTCGTCGGCGGTGATGTCCAGGCGCATTCCGGGCGGCAGGGTCGGGCGGATCCGGTCCAGTTCGGCCTTGACCGCCGTGGAAATGGCGACCGTGTTGGCCTGGGCCTGCGGCTGGATGCCCATTCCCAGGGAAATCACCCCGTTGGCGCGAAAGATCGATTCCCGCTGTTCGGGGCCTTCCTCGATGGTGGCCACGTCGCCCAGGCGCAGGGGGCGGCCGGCATCGCCGGGGGCGCTGTTCTGGATCACCACCTGGCGAAAGGCGTCGGGGCTGGAAAACCGGGTCTGGGCCAGCACCTGCAACTGCCGGGCGCCGGTCTCGATCTCTCCGGCGGGCAGTTCGATGTTGTTGGCTTGCAGCGCGCCGATGATGTCGCCGGTGGTGATGCCATAGGCGGCCATGCGCGACTGGTCCAGCCAGATCCGCATGGCGGGGGACCGGGCGCCGAAGGTCGCGGTGTTGGCCACGCCCGGCAGGCGGGCAAAGCGGTCCGCCAGGAAACGGGTGGCATAGTCCGACAGTTCCAGCG
>NZ_FZNM01000033.1 GCF_900188295.1 Paracoccus sediminis | reverse complement strand
TTCACCCGCCTCGATCCGTCGCAATGGAAATCCGCACGGACCACCAACGCCATTGAGCGTCTGAACGAGGAGTTCCGCCGCCGCATCAAGACCCATACCGTGCTGCCCTGCGCTGAAACCGTGCCGATGCTGCTCTGGGCGCTCCTGGCGTCAGGGCCAGATCCAGATGCGAAAAGTCGATGGCTGGGAAACCCTTTCTCAGCCTCTCGTGCCGATGTCTCTTGACCTCGCGGCCTGACCGGAGCCAACGTTACATGCTCGGAGCGCGCTGCTCGCCAATTTCCACCACATTCGCGACACGACCGGCGATGAAAAATTGATTGTCTGGCATGGGCTTCACGGTCCTGTGCCAATTTTGATCCATATCCGGCCCTGCGGGTCGGGGAAGGCAACACCCGCTGCCCGGCGGGAAGCACCCTGTTGAACAAGGAAGTCAATGCCATGCCGATCAGTCTTGCCGCCGCTGCACAGACCTACCGCGAAGCCGCGCGCGATGCGGTGCGCCGCCATTCGACCTTCCACCTGGTACAGGCGGCGCTGCTGGTCGTCGCGGGGATCGTCGCCATCGTCTTCCCGGCCTTTTCTTCGGCTGCTGCCGTCGTGGTGTTCGGCTGGCTGCTGATCGCCAGCGGCATCATTCAGGCCATCGGCCTGATCAGCGCACGCCATGCGCCGAACTTCTGGCTGCAGATCATCTCGGCCATACTTGGTGTGTTGCTGGGCATTCTGCTCTTGCGCAACATCGCGCAGGGGATGCTGCTGCTGTCGCTTCTGCTGATCATCTTCTTCATGATCGAGGGGATGTCGAAGGTTGTCTTCGCATTGACGATCCGTCCCTTGCCCAACTGGCTTTGGGTTTTTGCCAGCGGGGTGCTCTCGGTCGTGCTGTCGCTTGTGCTTTTTGCCGCGATGCCGGTCACTGCGCTGTGGCTGATCGGGCTGATGCTGGGGCTCGACCTCATCGCCATTGGCGCGGCCCTTGGTGCGATGGCGTGGAGGCTTCGCGGGCAAGCGGTGCCCGCCGCCTGATCCCCTAGGGCGCCCGGCTTCGGGCGCCATTTTCTTGCAATGAATTGACTGAAAGGCGCCGAAATGGCCAGCAACCCGAAATCGCAGACGCGAAAAACCCTTCCCATCGACCTCGCCTTGCAGGGGGGCGGTTCGCATGGGGCGTTTACATGGGGCGTTCTGGACCGCATCCTCGAGGAAGACTGGTTCGAGATCGATGGCATTTCCGGCACCTCGGCCGGCGCCATGAACGCGGCAATCCTGGCGGCCGGCATGGCCACCGGCGGGCGGCAGACCGCGCGTGAGATGCTGACCGCCTTCTGGCGCCGGACGGCCGATGCCGCGCGCTTCAGCCCGTTCAAGCGCGGGCCGCTGGAGGTCCTGACGGGCAAATGGACGCTGGACAACTCGCCCGCCTTCATCGCCATGGATCTGATGGCGCGGCTGATCTCGCCCTATTCGCTGGGTGGGGCGGCAGGGAACCCGCTGCGCGACATCCTGACAGACCTGATCGATTTCGACGCGCTGGCGACCGGGCCGGTCAAGCTGTTCATCACGGCAACCAATGTGCACACCGGGCAAGGCAGGGTGTTCCGCAAGCATGAGGTGACGGCCGATGTGCTGCTCGCCTCGGCCTGCCTGCCATCGATGTTCCAGGCCATCGAGATCGACGGCGTGCCCTATTGGGACGGCGGCTATGCGGGCAACCCGACGATGACGCCGCTCGTGCGTGAATGTGAAAGCCTCGATACCGTTCTGGTGCAGATCAACCCGGTCGAGCGGCGCGAGACGCCGCGCACCGCGCGCGAGATCGCAAGCCGCCTGAACGAGATCTCTTTCAACGCCCAGCTACTGAAAGAGTTGCGGATGATGGCGCTGCTGCGCCGTGTCATCGACCCCGGCAATGGCGAGGCGCGGTACTGGAAAGAGATGCGCCTGCATCGCATCACCTCGGACATCATGGTGGACCTTGGACATTCCTCGAAGCTGAATGCCGAATGGGACTTCCTGAAGATGCTCTTCGACGAAGGGCGCCGCGCCGCCGAGGATTTCGGCCGCACCCATATTCAGGACATCGGGGTGCGTTCGACCTTCGATATCGACGCGCTGGCGGACGAGCTCTGACATGCTGGGTCTGCTGGGTATTCTGTTGGGCCTTGCCCTGATCATGGTGCTTGCGTTCCGCAGTTGGACAATCCTGCTGCTGGCGCCTTTGGCTGCTGCGGTGGCGGCGCTTTTTTCCGGTCAGCCGATGCTGGCGCACTGGACGCAGACCTTCATGCCTGCGGCGGCGGGGTTTGTGGCGCAGTTCTTTCCGCTTTTCCTGCTGGGCGCATTGTTCGGCAAGCTGATGGACGACAGCGGATCGGTTTCAGCGATCGCCGATTACATGACGCGCCGGCTCGGCCCCTCGCGGGCGATCCTTGCCGTGGTGGCTGCGGGCGCGATGGTCACCTATGGCGGTGTCAGCCTGTTTGTGGCGTTCTTCGTTCTGGCGCCAATGGGGCAGGCGCTGTTCAAGGCGGGAAGCGTGCCGCGCAGGCTGCTTCCGGCGGCACTCGCGCTTGGAACCTCGACCTTCACCATGTCGGCCATGCCGGGAACGCCTGCGATCCAGAACGCGATTCCGATGCCGTTCTTTGGTACCACCCCCTTTGCCGCACCTGGGCTTGGCATCATAGCCAGCATCATCATGGCGGCCATCGGCCTGGGCTGGCTTTCCTTCCGCGAACGTCAGGCCAAGGCGCGGGGCGAGGGTTATGGCGCGGCCGAAAAAGGCTCCGCCGTCTCGCGCGAGCTGGCCAGCACCGCACGCGAGTTTGACCCTGCCGAGATCAGCCGCGCCGGATCCTGGGGCGGGCGGCCACCGATCGGCCTGGCCATTCTGCCGCTGGTTCTGGTTGTCGTGGTCAACCTGATCCTGACGCAGTTCGTGCTGCCCAGCATGGATTTCGATTTCCTCTCGCAGCCCGCATGGGGCGAAACCACCCTGTCGGCTGTCGGCGGGGTCTGGTCGGTGGCGCTTGCGCTTCTGGTCGCCTGCATCGTGCTGGTTGCCATGAACCGGCGCCGCTTTCGCAATCTGCGCGAAAGCATCGACTCGGGCGCGACGGCCGCAGTACTTCCGATCATGAGCGTGGCAAGCCTTGTGGGGTTCGGCGCGGTCGTGGCGGCTCTGCCTGCGTTCGAGATGGTGCGGGACTGGGTTCTGGGCATCGGAGGCGGGCCGCTCGTGTCACTGGCGATAGCGACGAACATCCTTGCCGCGTTGACCGGATCGGCTTCGGGCGGGATGACCATTGCGCTGCAGGCCCTTGGCCCCACCTTCATGCAGATCGCGTCAGACACAGGGCTGGACCCTGCGCTGATGCACCGGGTGGCCGTGATCGCCTCGGGTACGCTGGACAGCTTGCCGCATAATGGCGCGGTGGTCACGATGCTTGCGGTCTGTGGCTGCACGCATCGCGAAAGCTATCTGGACATCGTCATGGCCGCCATTGTCAGCGCGCTTGTTGCCCTTGTGGCCGTGATCGTGCTTGGCACAGCCTTCGGTTCCTTCTAACCCGATAGGGACAGAGCTTCGGGATCGTCATGACACAGCCCACGCCGACCGCCGCACCACCGGCCCTTTTGAACATCACGCTGGGCGTCATGCTGGCGCTGATGCTGGGGTGGTTCTTCCACATCGCCTCGGGCGTTCTGGTGCCAATGGTGCTGGGGCTGATGATCTCTTATGTGGTCATGGCGGTGGGTCGTGTCTCGGAAGTGGTAGAAATTGGATGGCGGCGTAATCTCCGGGTGAACTGACACCCACCCAGCCGGCGGCTGCAACCGCCAGGGAGATC
>NZ_FZNM01000005.1 GCF_900188295.1 Paracoccus sediminis | reverse complement strand
CCACCGTCCGCTTGCCCAGCTCGTTGGCCGCCCGCATCACCCGGATCGCAATCTCGCCACGGTTCGCAACAAGGATCTTTTGAAACATCGCGGTCATCGCCGAGCTTTCACCCAATCCAGTGCACGCCCAGCAGCACAAAGCAGGCAAGGAAAACCGTCTCTGCGACGATCAGGCCCACTGCGGTGCCGCCCACGTCCATCATCCGCGCCAGCGAGGTTTTGATCCCCACCGCCGCGATGGCGGCCAGCAGGGCCCAGCGGCTCAGCTGTTCAGCGAAATAGGACACCGAGGCGGGTATAACCCCGACCGAGTTCAACACCGCCAGCGTCAGGAACCAGACGACGAACGACGGCAGCAGCGGCGGGCGCGTACCCGCCGGCGCATCGGCGTCCAGCCGTCCGGCGCGGATCGCCAGCGAGAAGGCCAGCACCACCGGCGCAAGCATCGACACGCGGATCAGCTTGACGACCGTCGCGGTCTCGCCCACCTCGGGGCTGACCGAGAAGCCAGCGCCGACAACCTGCGCGACATCATGAATGGTGCCGCCCAGGAACACCCCCGATTCCAGGGGAGAGAACCCGAACCAGGACGACAGCGGCGGATAGGCGATCATCGCAACCGTCGACAGGACTGTCACGGCCATGACCGTGAAGGCCAGGTTGCGTTCGGATTTGTCGGTCCGGGGCAGGACCGCGGCGATCGCCATGGCCGCCGAGGCGCCGCAGATCGCCACCGCGCCCCCGGACAGCAGGGCCATCCGCCAGCCCCGGCCAAAGAACCGGGCTGCCAGCATGCCAAAGAGTATCGTCGCCATGACGCCGGCAATCACCAGCAGGATCATCGCGCCGCCCAGGTCCGTCAGCATGTCCATGGACACGCGCGCGCCCAGCAGCGCGACGCCCAGTCGCAGCACGGTGCGCGCCGCATAGCCGACGCCGGCCTGAGTGCGCGTGCCGTCATCCGCCAGAAAGTTCAGCGCCAGGCCCATCAGCAGCGCCATCAGCATGGCGGGCGCGCCGTATTGCTCGGACAGGAACTGCGCCGCCACGGCCACCAGAAGCGCGACGGCCACCCCAGGAAAGACCTCCCGCAGCCGTGCCCGGCAGCTTGTGGCTATCCCGGCACGGCGAGGGCGCGGGCGGGTCGCGTCAGTTTCCATGACAGGGTTCGGCCGTCACGGCGTCGATTTCGGCCAGCAGATCGTCGTCGATCCAGATGCCCGCCGCGGCGACCTCGGCCCTGAGCGTATCGCGGCGGGTGCCGGGCAACCGGGCGCCCGGTTCGGTCTCGACCGCCTGGGCCAGCCTCTCGAACCGCGCGGCGTTGCCGTTGCCGAACGCCGCCGGATCGATCGCGATAATCAGCTGCCCAACCCCCGGCGGCGGCCCGTCGGCCGTGAAGAAGGACGAGGCCTCGTGCCCGAAGCGGGCGCCCACGAGGCCCGCGGCCAGCATCTCGACCATCAGCGCCAGCGCGGTGCCCTTGGCCTCGCCCATCGGGATCATCGTGCCCCGCAGGGCGGCCGTCGGATCGGTTGTAGCCTCGCCATCCGCATCCAGGGCCCAGCCCTCGGGGATGGGCTGCCCGCGCTGCTGCGCCGCCATGATCTTGCCGCGCGCCACCTTTGACAACGAGACATCGATCACCACCGGCGCGCGCGTACCCTGGCGCGGCACCGCAAACGCGATCGGGTTCGTGCCGAACAGCGGGGTGCGCCCGCCCCAGGGCGCCATCGCGGCCGGGGTGTTGGCGAACATCAGGCCGACAAGGCCGCGTTCCGCCAGGGCGCCCACAGTCACCCCAGCCACGCCGCAATGGTGCGACCGGGTGATGGCGGCTACTGCGATACCCTGGGTGCGGGCGGCGCCCTCGAGCCAATCAAGCCCAAGTTCGATTGCCGGATAGGCAAAGCCGTCCTGCGCGTCGATGCTGAGCACGCCGGGCCGTGCCTGGCTGGCCGTGGGCTTTGCGTGACCCTTCACCTTGCCGCTGCGCGCCTGCGCGGCATAGGAAGGCAGCCGCCGCAACCCGTGCCCCCCCTGCCCGGCCTGCTCGGCGGCCACGAGCGCGCGCGCCACCGCTGCGGCGTTGGCGGGTGCCGTGTTGCAGCGGGTCAAGGTGCGGACGATCAGGTCATGGGCCTGCGGCAAGGTCTGATGGATCGGCATCACGCGGCTCCCTCGGCCAGATAATCCAGCACCTTGCCGGCGATCAGCGTGCTGACGCGCGTGTTCGATTCCACGGTAACGCCGGCAATATGCGGGGTCATTATCAGGTTCGGCAGGCCCTGGAAGATTGCCGCCGCCTCGGCCGTCAGCGGCTCGACCTCGAAAACGTCCAGTGCCGCGCCGGCCAATCGCCCCTCTTTCAGCGCCGTGGCCAGCGCGCTTTCGTCGACCACACCGCCGCGCGCGGCGTTTATCAGCACCGCATCGGGCTTCATCTGCGCCAGCGCGCTGTTGCCGATGATGTGGCGGGTCTGGGGGGTCAGCGGCACATGCAGGCTGACAACATCCGCCTGCGACAGCAGATCCTCAAACGCGACCGAGCTTGCCTCGGCCCACGCTGGATCGTCGGGCGCGAGATGCGGATCATGCGCGATGACGGCCATGCCCAAGGCTCGGGCGCGACGGGCCACCTCGCGCGCGATGGCGCCAAAGCCCAGCAACCCCATGACCTGCCCCGCCGTCTCGCCGCCGATCAGGTGCTGGCGGGGCCAGGATCCGGCTACGACCTGGTCCGAAGCACCATAGGCGCGGCGGCGCAGGATCATGGCGGCGGTGATAACATATTCGGCGACCGCCTGATCGTTGGCCCCCGTCGCGGGCCAGACCTGGATGCCGCGCATCCTGCACGCCTCCAGGTCGATGTTGTCCAGGCCCACCCCCAGGCGGCCGACCGCCCGCAGGTTCGGACCTGCTTGCAGCAATTCGTCGTCCACCCTGGTGCGGTTGCGCACCACCAGGATCTCGGCCTGGCCCAGAGACTGCATCAGCTCGGTGCGACGGTCCACCAGATCGGGGGCATAGACGGTCTCGTGCCGGGCGGACATGCGGGCCACGGCAGCCTCGTCCATGAATTCGGTGATGACGATGCGCGACATGGGTTTCCTTTCCTAGAACAGCAGGGCCGCTGGCAGGGGCAGGTTCAGCACCCGGTCCAGCGTGATGTAGAACAGGCCGACCATCACCAGGATGCTGGCCAGGTAAGCCGCCAGCCGGGGCGCGGTCAGGCGTCCGAACTGCGCGGTCAGCATCAGGATGATGCAGGCCAGGACCGAGGTGACGAACAGCCCCAGATGGGGAAAGATCAACGCCCAGCCCAACATGGTCGCGGCCAGCACGAGGCCCCGCCCGGTGCCGTCGGCGCTGACGGATTCGGAATTGACGCCGCCGTGGCCGCGCAGGCTGCGCAGGATCTGGATCAGCGACAGCAGCGCCAGCCCGGTGCCGACGGCATAGGGGAAGGCCGCGGCCATCACGCTGAGCCCGCGGGCCTGCAACAGGATCACCACCGCCAGGACCAGGAACACGACCGACCCCGCCAGCCCGGCTCGGTCGACCGACCGGCCGACGACCTGCGCGTTGACGGGCTGCGGCACGCGGCGTCCCACCCGACGCATGCGCAGCAGCGGCAGCATCATGGTCAGCAGGATCAGCGCCACGATACCCCAGCTGATCGGGCGGTTCACCAGCAGCTGGCCCAAGAAATCGCCCCGCGCCCCGCCGATCATCCAGGCCCGCATGAAGCCCTGCTCGGCGATCTGACCCAGCACCAGCCCCAGCACGATGGGCGAGGCGCCAAAGCCCGCCAGCCCCGCCGCCCAGCCGACGATGCCCAGCACCACCATCACCATGACTTCGTGCGGGTTTGCGTGGATGGCAAAGCTGCCGATAACGGTCATGTAGGCGATCAGCGGGACCAGGATCGCCTTGGGCACGTTGACGATGAACCGATAGGCATAGCGCCCGACGACAAGCCCGACCGGCAGCATCAGCAGCGTCGCGATCACCAGCCCGGTCATGAAGACATAGACGGTGTCATCGCCCGACTGGAACAACGATGGCCCGACCCGGATGCCCTGCACCATCAGCGCGCCCATGATGACCGCGTCCGGCGGCGTGCCGGGGATGCCCAGCACCAACGTCGGAATGAAGCCGCCGCCGACGGTGGCGTTGTTCGCGCTCTCGGTGGCGAGGATGCCGCCGGGCTCGCCCTGCCCGAAATGGTCCGAGCGGGACGAGGCGCGCCGCGCCTCGGAATAGGCGATCAGCGAGGCGATCGATCCGCCGGCGCCCGGCAGGATGCCGACCAGCGTGCCGATCAGCGAGGACCGCAGCAGATTGAACCAGTTCTTCAGCGACAGGCCGATCGCCTCGAACAGGCGAAAGCCCCGCGCCTCGCCCGGATCGAGGTGCTGGCCCGGCGCTGCGACCATGCCGATCAGGACCGGCACGCAGTAAAGGCCGATCAGCGCGGCCACGATGTCGATGCCGCCCAGCATCGAGGGAAGCCCGGCGGTAAAGCGCATGTCGCCGCCGATGACGGCCACGCCGATCATCGACAGGAAGATCCCGAACAGCCCGCCGATCAGCCCCTTGACCAGGTTGCCCTGCGACAGCGTGGCGATCAGTGTCAGCCCCAGCAGGGCCAGCCAGAAATACTCGGTCGATTGGAACGCCAGAGCCAGAGTCGCAAGCCAGGGCGACAGCGTAATCAGCAGGAAGGCCCCGACCAGTCCGCCGAAGACGCTGGCGATGGTGGCCAGCGTGACGGCCAGATCGCCGTCGCCGCGCTTGGCCATGGGATAGCCGTCGAAGGTCGTGGCGATGGCGCTTGGGGTGCCGGGCGTGTTCACCAGGATCGCCGCGAAGGCGCCCCCATAGATCGCCCCGGTATAGATCGCCCCCAGCACGATCAACCCCGAGGCCGGGTCCATGACAAAGGTGAAGGGGACCAGGACGGCGATGGCCATCGTCGCCGACAGCCCCGGCAGCGCACCGATGATCGTGCCCCCCAGCACGCCCGCCACTGCCAGCAGCAGGTTCAGCGGGCTCAATGCTTCAAACAGGATACTTGCTGCATTCGCCATGGTTCACTCCCTTTGGCCTGCAAGGATGCGCCGCCCGGCCGCCGCGCGTTGCGCGCGGCAGATCACCCGAACGCGCGACGGCTGGCGTTACTGCTGGGCGCGCAGCTGTTCGGCCACCGCGGTATAGGCGGCGGTCCGTTCGGCCATGAAGGCGTCCATGTCCGCGTAGGGAACATCGATCACGGCATAGCCGTCGTTTTCCATCTGCGTGCGGAAGGCCGGGTCGGCGTTCACCTGGCCAATGATGTCGGACAGCTGCTGGCGCACGTCCTCGGGCGTCGAGGACGGCACGCCGATCCCGCGATAGGCCCCGCCGACCATGTCGATGCCCAGCTCCTTGAAGGTGGGGGTGTCGGGGAACAGCGGGTGGCGTTCCTCGGTCGCGATGGCCAGCGGGCGCACGGCATCCCCCTGGCGCACGGCCACGGTCGTATAGCCCCACAGCACGTCCACCTCGCCGCCCACCAGGGCGCTTTCGGTGGCGCCGGTGCCGGTATAGGGGATATAGGTCAGCTCGGCCCCGGATGCGTTGGCGAACAACTGGTTGGCGACGTGGTTGGCCGAATTGGTGGCGGTGCCGCCGGCGGTGATGCCGCCCGGCATCTTCTTGGCGGCGTCGATCACGTCTTGCAGCGTCTGGTAGGGGCTGTCGGCGCGCACCAGCAGCGCGTCAGGCGTGAAGTGGAACATATAGACATTCGCGATATCCTCGGTCTTGTAGCCGGGATCCTGCAGCATCGGCTGCAGCACGATATGGGGCAGGTTCGTGCCCATGATGGTCTGGCCGTCGCCCGGCATGCCGTTCAACCCGGCCCAGGCCTGCGCCCCGCCGGCGCCCGGCAGATACTGCACGATCAGATCCTGGCCGGTGATCTTCTGGAACGGCTGCTGCTGATAGCGCGCCGTGATGTCGCTTTCCCCGCCCGCGTTGAACGGGATGATATAGGTCACCGGCCCGTCGGGAAAGGCCAGTGCCGCCCCCGCCATGCCCATCACTGCCAAAGCCGTCGCGCCGATTAGGCGCCGTGCCGTCGTTCCGATCATAGGTTTCTCCTCCCCTGCTGTGTGGTGCGACCTGTCGCCCGCCGGCCACGCCCCTCCTCAAGGGCGCGGCCGGCGGCGGTGGTCAGGCGCTGCGATAAAGCTTGGTCATCGAGAACTCCCGGTGACCCAGGGCCTCGGCCGCGGTCAGACGGCCATTGGCGGTGCGCACGATCATCTCGATCAAGGCATCGCCTGCCTGGTCGATGGTCATCTCGCGTGTCAGCACGCCGGTGACGTCCACATCGATGTGTTCGGACATGGTGCGCAGCGTGCGCGGGTTGCCCGAGATCTTGATGACTGGCACGATCGGGTTGCCGACCACGTTGCCCTGTCCGGTCGGGAAGGTGTGGATCACATACCCGCCCGCCGCCATCAGCGTGACGCATTCGGCCGCCGCGGACGAACTGTCCATGAAGTAGAGGCCTGGCCCCTTGTCCGGCGTCTCGGCCGGGCCAATCGCGTCGATGTAGGTCGAGGTCCGGCCGATCTTTTCCAGATTGCCCAGGGCCTTCTCCTCGATGGTCGTCAGCCCGCCCAGGATGTTGCCCTTGGTCGGCTGGCTGTCCGACAGATCCGAGGTCTTGAACTGCTCGATCACGTCGTCCTGATAGGACTTCCAGATCGTCTTGAACTTCTCGGCGGCCTCGGGATTGGCGGCGCGGGTTTCGCAGATATGCTCGGCCCCGGTGATCTCGGACGTCTCGCCGAAGCAGCCATAGATGCCTTGCGGCAGCAGCTTGTCATACATGTTGCCGACGGTGGGGCAGGACGACAGGCCGGTGGTCGTATCGCTTTCGCCGCATTTGGTGGACACCCACAGATCGCTGATCGGGCAATCTTCCTTGTGCAGTTCGGTCGCCCAGTGGACGTAGTCCTTGGCGGTCCAGCTGGCCTGGCGGATGGTTTCGAAATCGCCCTTCTGCTCAATCGAGAAGCCCGTGACAGGCTTGCCGGTCTTGGCGATGCCGTCGACGATGACCTTGGTCCATTCCGGCTCGATCCCGATGACCACCACAGCGGCCACATTGGGGTTGGCCCCTGTGCCGATGATCGTGCGGAAGTGCAACTCCAGATCCTCGCCGAATTGCAGGCGGCCATAGGCATGCGGAATGGCCAGCGTGCCCTTGACGTTGTTGGCCACCGCCTCGCAGGCGGCGTTCGAGATATCGTCGACCGGCAGGATCAGGACGTGGTTGCGCACGCCCACGCGCCCATTTTCCCGGCGCCAGGCCTTGACGGTCGCGGTGCTGAAATCAAGTGCCATGACCTACCACCTTTTCGTCTTGCAGTTCTGGGTATGGACGTGCCCGCCAACCGCGGCATCGCCAACCATCTTGCCGATGTCCTCGCCGTACTTGATGACCGTGTCGCCGGCCTTCAGCGGCTTCAGCGCGACCTTGTGGCCGATCGGAATGTCGGCCTTGGCCGTCAGGCGGAAGTCGGAATTGTCGGCTGTCACGACGCACAGCATCTCGGTGCCGGCTGTCAGGTTCTCGACCACCACCACGCCGACATTGTCGTCACGATCATGGACCAGAAGTTGTGGAATGCTCACCTTGTCCTCCCTTGTTGGCACAACTGCCATGTGGCCTTCTTAACAGTTATAATCATTCTTATACAAGAATAAATATACCTGTTCCATGGCCCCACCTCTCATGCTAAGACGAGGACAGGCCGCGCGAGGGATCATGGGACTGCCGCTCTATCAAAAAGTGATCGACACGATCGTCGCCCGGATCGCGGCGGGCGAACTGTTGCCCGGCGGCATACTGCCCAGCGAATTCCAGCTGGCTGCCGAGATCGGCGTCTCGCAGGGGACGGCGCGCAAGGCGCTGATGATGCTGGAACAGCACGGCATCGTGCGGCGTGAACAAGGGCGCGGCACCTTCGTGACGGCACGGACGCCCGACAGTTCGCTGTTCAACTTCTTTCGGCTGCGTCGCCCCGATGGAACGATCATAAAGCCGGAGGTGGTCAGCGAGGAGATCCGCGAGCGCCCGGCCGACGCTGCCGAGCAGACGGCGCTGCACGAACATCCTGATCTGGTAACCGAAATCCGGCGCGTCCGCAGCCTCGACGGCGTCGCGAGCGCCATAGAGACCGCGGTCGTGCCCGCCGCGCTGTTTCCCGGCCTGGCTCGGCGTGCGCCCCTGCCGAGCGCGCTCTATATCCTTTATCAGCAGGGCTACAGTTGCATCGTTCTTCGCGCCGAGGAAACCATCACGGCCGTGACGGCCGGCGCGGCCGAGGCCGAGCTGCTGGGCCTGACTCCAGGCAGCGCGTTGCTACGGGTGGAACGCGTAGCGACCGACATCCTCGGACGGGTGGTGGAACGGCGGCACAGCCTCTATCGCACCGATGGATTGTGCTACAAGGTGACGCTGGAATAAGGAATGACGCCTGCTTGTTCTTCTTGAGGTCATACTTGAAGAAGAAAACTGGTCTTTGGTGATTGGATCGTGACAAATTGCTGCCTGACGGCTGCTGGGTTTCCGGCAGCTTGGCGGGGCAGGAAAAACCACCCTGCCAGGTCGCGAACCTTTGGCGCCTACGTCGGATGTCCCAGGTCGTAACCGGCAGAGAGCTGGCGTCTTGATCCAACGTCAGGACAACACATGATTTTCCATGATTGCCGTGGACCCATGTCGTGCCCGGATGCGAAAGACCCTCGCGACCGTGACCGGCTGCAAGGGTCTCCCATGAGGGACGTGCGCTTGGCCCCCATGCCCGTAACCTAACGGCCGGGATCCCGCGTGGCCAGTGTTAACCCCAGCATGAACCCGTTGCACAAGCGGCCCCGCCCCCAGTGGTGCGCACGTGGGCGGGGCCTGTCACCCAAGGCGACAGGTTCAGTCTTCGGCCCGAACCCGCGGTTTGTCCATGTCCTTGACTCCAAGGGCACAGTCTGACGGCAAGGATCCGCAATGACCGTCAGGAATCCCTGCCGGACGAACATCGGTGTCCCGGTTTCGGGAAGGCGGCAGACATCATCTTGCGGCGCCTCCCGACGGCGATGGGTTTGCTGGCAGCCCTGCGCGGTGGTGATTTCCTTCTTGCTGATGAAATACCCATGACAGGATCCTCTTTCCCGAAATTTCTGCAAAATGGCAGGAAAAGAAGGTGTAGATCATGGTTGGCTGTTGGCGCTGATTTCGTGACCGGGCTTACAGGCGATTCGGACGGTGGTGATCGGTTGGCCCTCGTTCCAGGTGGCGCGGTGCAGGATCAGCAGCGCCTGACCCCGCCGCGTCTGCAATAGCCGGGCGTCGCGCACATCGGCATTAGCCGCCGAAAAGACAACCTCGGCGCGTGAATATGGCGCGTTGCGGACCAGCCATTCGTTGGCATTGACATGGCGGAAATCCACCCGATCCATGCCGGGCACCGCCTTGGGGTTGATCCAGCGATCCTCATACTGGAACGGGATGCCGTCACCGTAATGGACCGCGCGCAGGTGAATCATCGGCATGCCGGGTCCGATCCCCAGCTTGCCGGCAACGGATTCAGGCGCGGGGCTGGGCCGATGCGCGAAAATGCGATGGCTGTAGGCCATGCCCGCGCTTTCGATCTGTTCGCGCACTATGGGAATGGTCAAGGTCGCCTTGCGGACCGGATCGACGGCGACGCGGGTGCCCGCGCGACGGCGCCGGTCCAGCAGCCCCTCATCGGCCAGCACCTGCAACGCCTTGTTCACCGTGGCCCGCGCGGCGCCGAATTCGACGGCCAGATCGGCCTCATCGGGGATGCGGTCCCCCTGGCGCCATTCCCGGTCGAGGATCCGGCGCCGCACCTCGGACGCGATGGCCTGGGCCTTGGGCCAGGTCTGGGCTGGGGGGTTGGCGGTCACATCCGCTCCTGCAGGCTGGCGATGCAGGCCAGATAGTCGGTCACGATCCGGTCGCGGTCCCGATGGCGGCCATCGCGGACGATATGGCGCCCTGCCGCCCACATATCCCGGACCAGCCCGTCGCCTCCTGCAAAGACCAGGCTGTCCAGCATCCGGTCGCCCTTCCGTCCCGCCATGACGGGCGTGTCCAGGGCCAAGGCGCTGAGATCGGCCCACAGCCCTTCCTGGATCGCGCCCGTGTCGCGGCCCGCCGCCGTGGCGCCGCCGTCAAGCCCGCTGTCATAAAGCACCCGGCCCGTCGAGCGTTCCGGCTCGGCCAGGATTGCGCGGGCCGTGTCGCGCAGGCGCAGGCTGTATTCCAGGCCCCGAAGCTCCTCGACCAAGGAAATGCGGATGTTGCTGTCGGACCCGAAGCCGAGCCTTCCACCCGCTTCGCGCCAAACCATGCCGTTGAAGATGCCGTCGCCCAGGCTGGCCTCGGTGATGGGGCACAGGCCCGCGACGGCCCCGGTCGCGGCCAGGCGGCGGGTTTCGTCGGGGGTCATGTGGGTCAGGTGGATCAGCGTCCAGCGGCGGTCGGGGTCGCAGTGTTCCAGCAGCCATTCGACCGGGCGCAGGCCATGGGCGGCCCGAACCTCCTCGATCTCGGGGATCTGTTCGGCCAGATGCATGTGCAGGGGCCGGCCGGGGCGCAGCGTCGTGCACAGGTGCAGCGCCTGGGGGCTGACGGCACGCAGCGAATGGGGCGCGACACCGATCCCCGCATCGGGCGGCAGATGGCCAAGCGCGCGCTCGGACGCATCCAGAAGCCGGGCGAACATCTGCGGATCGGTGCCGAATCGCGCCTGCCCCTGGCTCAGGGGGCGGCCGTCGCAGCCGCCGAACTGGTAATGCACCGGCAGCAGGGTCAACCCGATTCCGGTGCGGGCGGCAGCGGCGGCGACGCGTTCGGACATCTCGGCCAGGTTGGCATAGGGCGCGCCGCCCGGCTGGTGATGCAGATAGTGGAATTCGACATTCGTGGCATAACCGGCCTCCAGCATCTCCATCTGCACAAGAGCCGCAATGGCCTCGACATCGTTGGGCGTCAGGTGGTCCAGAAAGCGGAACATGATCTGGCGCCAGGTCCAGAAGGTGTCGCGCGGATGCGGCCCGCGCGCCTCGGACAGGCCTGCCATGGCCCGCTGGAAGGCGTGGGAATGCAGGTTGACCATCGCCGGCAGCAGCAGGCCGACCCGTTGCCCTTCAGGCTCTGCCCCAGCGCGGACCTGGGCGATCCGCCCGTCCGGCCCGATCTTTACACGGACATGCTCTGCCCACCCGCCGGGCAACAAGGCCCGTTCCGCCCACAGCACAGTCATGGCGATCCCTGTCTGGAAGTTTTCGTTTGACGCAAAATAAGTTTAGACATAGAGAGATTATATGTTTAAACATAGAACGGCAAGCGCAAACAGGGGCAGGACGTGATGCGGATCCTCGGCAATGTCAGAATGGCCAGCATCGCAGCCGGTTCGGGCCAAGCCCCCTTGTCCGATCCGGTGGCCATCGTCGTGGACGGCCCGCAGATCGCCTGGGTGGGCGGCGCTGAATCCCTGCCGGACCGATTCGCCGGGGCGCCCCGCCGCGACCTGGGCGGGCGGGTCGTCACCCCCGGCCTGATCGACTGCCACACTCATATCGTTTTTGGCGGCGACCGCGCCCGCGAATTCGCGATGCGGCTGGAAGGGGCCAGCTACGAGGACATCGCCCGCGCCGGTGGCGGCATCCTGTCCAGCGTGCGCGACACCCGCGCGGCCGGCGAGGATCGGCTGCTGGCATCCGCCCTGCCGCGCGTCGATGCCCTGCTGGCCGAGGGCGTGACCACGCTGGAAATCAAGTCGGGCTATGGGCTGGAGATCGGAACCGAACTGAAGATGTTGCGCGTCGCCCGTCGGATCGGCGAGGTTCGCAAGGTGACGGTGCGCACGACCTGGCTGGCCGCCCACGCCCTGCCCCCGGAATACGCGCATGACCGCGCGGCCTATCTGCGCGATGTGGTCATCGCCGGCATGGACCGCGCCCATGTCGAAGGGCTGATCGATGCCGTGGACGGGTTCTGCGAGGGTATCGCCTTTTCACCCGACGAAATCGCGCAGGTCTTTGACCACGCCGCATCCTTGGGCCTGCCGGTCAAGCTGCATGCGGAACAGTTGTCGGATCGGGGCGGTGCGGCCCTGGCAGCCCGGCGCGGCGCGATCTCGGCGGATCACCTGGAATACCTGGGCGACGACGGCATCGCCGCAATGGCGCAATCGGGCACGGTGGCGGTTCTTTTGCCCGGCGCCTTTTACACCCTGCGTGAAACGAAACTGCCCCCGGTCGCGGCCCTTCGCGCCGCAGGCGTGCCGATGGCGCTTGCGACCGACTGCAACCCCGGCACCTCGCCCCTGACCTCGATCCTGCTGGCGATGAACATGGGGGCGACCCTGTTCCGCATGACCCCCTTGGAATGCCTGGCGGGTGTGACCGCCCATGCCGCCCGTGCGCTTGGCCTGTCCGACCGGGGCCGGGTCGAACCCGGACTGCGCGCCGATCTGGCGATCTGGGATATCGGGGATCCGGCCGAGCTGTCCTATCGCATCGGGTTCAACCCCCTTCATGCCCGCATCGTCGGAGGCGAATTTGTCTGAATTGATCCTTGTCCCTGGGGAAACCACGCTGGCGCAGTTGGAACAGGTCTGGCGGCAGGGGCTGGCCGTGCGGCTGTCGGGCAGCGCCCGCGACGGCATTGCGGCATCCGCCGCCCGCATCGCCCAGGCGGCGGGCGGGGACGCGCCGGTCTATGGCGTCAACACCGGCTTCGGCAAGCTGGCGTCCATCAAGATCGCGCCGGCTGACACCGCGGCCCTGCAAAGGAACCTGATCCTGTCCCATTGTTGCGGCGTGGGCGAGGCGATCGAGCCAGAAACGGTGCGGCTGATCTTCGTCCTGAAACTGCTGTCCCTGGGCCGGGGCGCGTCCGGCGTCCGGCCGCAGGTGATCGCGTTGCTGGAAGACATGCTGGCGCGGAACGTGCTGCCGGTGATTCCGGCGCAGGGCTCGGTCGGGGCCTCGGGCGATCTGGCGCCGCTGGCGCACATGGCCGCCGTGATGCTGGGCGAAGGCCGGGCGGTCTGGCAAGGCCGCGAGATGCCGGGGGCCGAGGCGCTGCGGGCCGCGGGGCTTGACCCGCTGGTCCTGGCCGCCAAGGAAGGGCTGGCGCTGATAAACGGCACCCAGGTATCCACCGCCTTCGCGCTTGCGGGGCTGTTCGAGGCCTTCGCCTCGGCCCGCGCGGCCCTGGTGACATCGGCCCTGTCGACCGACGCCATCATGGGATCGACCGCGCCCTTCCTGGACGAAATCCACACCCTGCGCGGCCATCGCGGCCAGATCGCCGCCGCCCGCGCGATCCGGGCACTGATGGAGGGCAGCGCGATCCGCGAAAGCCACCGCGACGGCGATGCGCGCGTGCAGGATCCCTATTGCATCCGCTGCCAGCCGCAAGTCACCGGCGCCTGCATCGACCTGCTGTGGCAGGCGGGCCGCACGCTGGAAATCGAATCCAATGCCGCCACCGACAATCCGCTGGTCCTGGTGGGCGCCGACCAGATCGTCTCGGGCGGGAATTTCCATGCCGAACCCGTGGCCTTTGCCGCCGACCAGATTGCCCTGGCGATCGCGGAAATCGGCGCCATCGCCCAGCGGCGCATCGCGCTGATGGTGGATCCGGCGCTGTCCCACGACCTGCCGCCGTTCCTGACGCCCGATCCGGGGCTGAACAGCGGGCTGATGATCGCCGAAGTCACCAGTGCCGCCCTGATGAGCGAGAACAAGCATCTGGCGAACCCGTGCAGCACGGATTCCACGCCGACAAGCGCCAACCAGGAGGATCACGTCAGCATGGCCGCCCATGGCGCGCGGCGGCTGCGGCGGATGAACGCCAACCTGTCGCAAATCCTGGGGATCGAGGCGATCTGCGCCGCCGCCGGTGTGGAATTCCGGGCACCGCTGGCGACCTCGGTCCCCTTGCAGGCGGTGATCGCCCGGCTGCGCGACACCATCCCGCCGCTGGACCAGGACCGCTACCTGGCCCCCGATCTGGTCGAATCCGCGCGCCTTGTCCGCGAGGGCGTGCTGGTTGGCGCGATTCCCACCGACCTGCTGGCCGAGGTTCAGCCATGACACCGGTCGAGGTTCGTGAAGGCGATAGTCCCGTCATCCTGGGCCTGCCGCATACGGGGACATATCTGCCCGACGACATCCGCGCGGCGCTGAACGCACGCGGGCAGGAACTGGCCGATACCGACTGGCATATCCACCGCCTGTATGACGGGCTGCTGCCCGGCGCGACGACGGTGCGGGCGACCTTTCACCGCTATGTCGTCGATGCCAATCGCGGCCCGGATAACGCCAGCCTGTATCCCGGCCAGAACACCACCGGGCTGGTGCCCCTGACCGATTTCGACGGCCAGCCGATCTGGACCGAAGAACCGGCCGCCGACGACATCGCCGACCGGATCCGGCGGTTCCACGCCCCCTATCACGCGGCGCTGTCCGCCCAGATCGAACAGGTGCGCGCCCGGCACGGGGTGGCGATCCTGTATGACTGCCATTCTATCCGCAGCCATATCCCGTTCCTGTTCGACGGCACCCTGCCCGATTTCAACATCGGCACGGCGGGCGGCACCACCTGCGACCCGCGCATCCAGTCCGCCGCCGAGGCGATCTGCCGCGCCACGGGCCGGACGATGGCCGTCAACGGCCGCTTCAAGGGCGGCTGGACCACCCGCCATTACGGCCGCCAGCAGGACGGGATCCACGCGATCCAGATGGAACTGGCGCAATCGACCCATCTTGCGACCGAAGCCCCGCCCTTCGCCTACGACCCCGACATGGCCGCGCCGTTGCGCCATACCCTGAAGCATATCCTTGCCACGCTTGCCGATCTGGCCCCCGATCTGAAAGGCTGACCATGACCAATCCGCGCCACAACACCCGCGACATCTATCCGGCCACCGGCACCGAATTGACGGCGAAAAGCTGGCTGACCGAGGCGCCGTTGCGGATGCTGATGAACAACCTGCACCCGGATGTGGCGGAAAACCCGCATGAGCTGGTGGTCTATGGCGGCATCGGCCGGGCGGCGCGGACCTGGGCCGACTTCGACCGGATCGTCGCCAGCCTGCGCGACCTGGATGACGACCAGACCCTGCTGGTCCAGTCCGGCAAGCCGGTAGGCGTGTTCCAGACCCACAAGGACGCGCCGCGCGTGCTGATCGCCAATTCCAACCTGGTGCCGCACTGGGCCACATGGGACCATTTCAACGAACTGGACCGCAAGGGCTTGGCGATGTACGGCCAGATGACCGCCGGGTCGTGGATCTATATCGGCACACAGGGCATCGTCCAGGGCACCTTCGAGACCTTTGCCGAGGCAGGCCGCCAGCATTACGGCGGCAGCCTGCGCGGCAAATGGATCCTGACGGCGGGTCTGGGCGGGATGGGCGGCGCGCAGCCGCTGGCCGCCGTGATGGCCGGGGCCTGCTGCCTGGCCGTCGAATGCGACGAGACGCGAGCCGATTTCCGCATCCGCACCCGCTATTGCGACGAAAAGGCCCATACGCTGGACGAGGCGCTGGCGATGATCGACCGCTGGACCAAGGCCGGAGAGGCCAAGTCCGTGGCGCTGATCGGCAACGCGGCCGAGGTGTTCCCGGAACTGGTGGCCCGCATGAAGGCCGGGGGTGCACGTCCCGACATCGTGACCGACCAGACTTCGGCCCATGACCCGATCCACGGATACCTGCCGCTGGGCTGGTCTGTGGCCGAATGGCGCGCCAAACAGGAAACCGATCCCAAGGCCGTGGAACAGGCGGCGCGGGCCAGCATGAAGGCCCATGTCGCGGCCATGGTGGATTTCTGGAACGCGGGCGTGCCGACGCTGGATTACGGCAACAACATCCGCCAGGTCGCCTTGGAGGAAGGGCTGGAAAACGCCTTTGCCTTTCCGGGCTTCGTGCCCGCCTATATCCGTCCGCTGTTCTGCCGGGGCATCGGCCCGTTCCGCTGGGCCGCGTTGTCGGGCGACCCCGAGGACATCTACAAGACCGACCGGCGGATGAAGGAACTGTTCCCCGACAACGCCCATCTGCACACCTGGCTGGACATGGCCCGCGACCGCATCGCCTTCCAGGGCCTGCCCGCGCGGATCATGTGGATCGGCCTGGGCGACCGGCACCGCGCGGGCCTTGCCATCAACGAGATGGTGCGGTCGGGTGAGTTGAAGGCCCCGGTCGTGATCGGCCGCGACCACCTGGATTCCGGCAGCGTCGCCAGCCCCAACCGCGAAACCGAGGCGATGAAGGACGGATCGGACGCGGTATCGGACTGGCCGCTGCTGAACGCGCTGTTGAACACGGCGTCCGGCGCCACATGGGTCAGCCTGCATCACGGCGGCGGCGTCGGCATGGGATTCAGCCAGCATTCCGGCATGGTGATCTGCTGCGACGGCACCGAAGACGCCGACCGCCGCATCGGACGCGTGCTGTGGAACGACCCGGCCACCGGCGTCATGCGCCATGCCGATGCCGGTTACGACATCGCCCTGGACTGCGCCCGCGAACACGGGCTGAACCTGCCCGCGATCCTGTGACCGCAAAGCAAGAAACCACCAACAAGGAGTGAACCCATGACCATCCACACCACCCTGCGCGCCGCGCTTCTGGGCCTGGCCACCCTGGGCTCCGGCACCATAGCCTCGGCCGATCAGCTGGCCGACGTCAAGGCGGCGGGCAAGATCGTCACCGCGACCGACATGCACTATGCGCCCTTCGACATGCTGAACAACGGAACCTACGAAGGCGTGACCAAGGATCTGTTCGACGAGGTGTCCAAGGAACTGGGTGTCGAACCCCTTTATCAGGACATTCCCTGGACCGCCGAACTGCCGGGGCTTGAGGTCGGCAAGTTCGACATCGTGATCGCCCCCGTCACCATTACCCCCGAACGGCTGGAACGCTACACCTTCACCCTGCCCATCGCCGATGCGACCGTGTCGCTGGTCAAGGCGGCAGGCAACGACGCGCTGACCAAGCCCGAGGACATCAAGGGCAAGACCGTCGGCGTCCAGCAGGGCACCGCGCAGTTCAAGCAGCTTGAGGCTTACGGCCAGACCCTGGGCGGCGTCACGATCAAGGAATACGGCACCACCGACGAGGCCTATGCGGATCTCGCGACCGGGCGGCTGGACGCGGTGGCCGGATCGCTGCCGAACCTGACCTATCTGGTCAAGTCGCGCCCGGAAACCTTCGCCCTGTTCGAACCCGCGCAATTCGGCGAACCCAAGTATTTCGCCTGGGTGCTGCGCAAGGAGGAAGGCAGCGAAACCCTGGCCCAGGCCATCAACGACGCGCTGCTGAAGATGACCGACGACGGCCGCGTCAAGGCGATCCAGGAAAAGTGGCTGGGTTCCTATACCGAACTGCCGCGCGAAGTTCCGACGAACTGATCGACCCCGGCCGGGCGGGACGATCCCGCCCGGCCGTCAGCGACCCATCAGCCCGAGGTGCGCATGTTTTCGATCCCGGTCTTTCTGGAAAGCCTCGTGCCGCTGTTCTGGGCGGCGCGATACACGCTGCTGATCTCGGTGGGCGGGATCGCGCTGGGGCTGGTGATCGGCACGCTGATCTGCGCTGCGCGGCTGTCATCGTCGCGCGCGCTGCGCAACTTCGGCGCGGTCTGGGTCAGCTTCCTGCGCGGCGTGCCGCTGCTGGTGCAGCTCCTGGTGTTCTATTACTCGCTGCCGCTGATCGGGCTGGACGTGCCCGCCATGTTTGCCGCCGTCGTCACCGTGGGCATCTGCGCCAGTGCCTATATCTCGGAAATCTGGCGCGGCGCGATCAACGCCCTGCCGCGCGGCCAGGCCGAGGCCGCCATCGCGATCGGCATGACGCCGCGCGATGTCTGGGGCCGGGTGATCCTGCCGCAGGCCGTCACGATGTCCCTGCCCGCGCTCATCAACGAACTGATCCTGCTGGTCAAGGCGTCCTCGCTGGTGTCGGTGGTGGGCATCCTGGAAATCACCCGCGCCAGCCAGGCCCAGGCCGCGACCACCTTTCGCCCGCTGGAGGTCTATCTGGCCGCCGCCTGCATCTATCTGCTGATAAACCTTTGCCTTGCGGCCCTGGGACGCTGGCTTGAGCACAGGACGACGGTGTGATGGATCTTTTGCAACAATACGGCCCGGCCCTGCTGCGCGGCTTTGGCTATACCATCCTGTGCTGGGCCTTGGGCACGGTCTTCGCCATGGCCCTGGGCCTCGTGATCGCGCTGTCGCGCCATTACGGCCCGCGTTGGCTGGGCTGGATCCTCCAGATCTATATCGAGGTCATCCGCGGCACCCCGTTCCTGGTCCAATTGTTCGTGCTGTATTACGGCGGCCCGCTGATCGGTTTGCGGCTGGACGCGCTGCCGGCGGGCCTGCTGGGCCTGACCCTCTATGGCAGCCCCTATTTCGCCGAAATCTTCCGCGCGGGCTTCCGCGCCGTCCCCCTGGGACAGTTGGAGGCCGCGCGCGCCATCGGCATGACGGAACCGGCCATCGTGCGGCGCATCCTGCTGCCCTTGTCGATGGTGTCGGCCCTGCCCGCGCTTGTCAACTTCTCGATCATCCTGACCAAGGAAACGGTGATCCTGTCCATCATCACCGTGCCCGAACTGATGTACCAGGTCAGCCGCATGTCCGCCGAAACCTTCCGCTTCGTCGAGGCGAACCTGGTGCTGGCCCTGTTCTTCTGGGGCCTGGTCGAAGCCATTTCCCGCTTGGGCCGCCGGTTCGAATCGCGCGTCACGAAACACCTGATCGAAAGGACATGACGATGCAGGCCTCTGCCGTCGAGATTCAGAAGGTAAACAAGCATTTCGGTCCTTTCCACGCGCTGAAGGACGTGGACCTGTCGATCCCGCCCGGCCGCGTGACCTGCCTGATCGGGCCATCCGGGTCCGGCAAATCGACCCTGCTGCGCTGCATCAACTTCCTCGAGCCTTATGACTCGGGCGAAATCCGCATCGATGGCAGGCTGATGGGTTACGACGCGCCGGGCCGCAAGATGGGGGGCCGTGCGTTGCGCGAGATGCGCCGGTCGATCGGCATGGTGTTCCAGCAATTCAACCTGTGGCCGCACATGACCGCGCGAGAGAACGTGGCCGAAGGCCTGATCCGGGTGCGCGGCATGTCCAGGGCGGACGCCGCCACCCGCGCGGCTGCCGCCCTGGCCAAGGTGGGCTTGGCCGACAAGATGGACAATCACCCCTCGCGCCTGTCGGGGGGCCAGCAGCAGCGCGTGGCCATCGCCCGCGCCATCGCCATGGAGCCGCGCCTGATGCTGTTCGACGAGCCGACCTCGGCCCTGGACCCCGAACTGGTGGGCGAGGTGCTGAGCGTGATGAAGACGCTGGCATCCGAAGGCATGACCATGGTCGTCGTCACGCACGAGATGGGCTTTGCCGCCCATGTCGCCGACCGCGTGGCCTTCATGGAACGGGGCGAGCTGGTGGCCGCCGACACGCCCGCCGCGATCCTGCACCAGCCGCAGGATCCGCGCATCCAGTCCTTTCTGCGCACCTATCACGAACGCAACAGCTTCTGAACGATCCCCGGCCACATGGGCCGGGTTCCGGCTGCTCAGGCCAGCAGGCCCCGCGCGATGATGGTCCGCTGAATCTCGGAACTGCCCTCGTAGATGCGAAAGATCCGCAGGTCGCGCAGATAGCGTTCCAGCGGAAAATCCCGGCAATAGCCATAGCCGCCGTGGATCTGCAAGGCGCGGTCGGCGATGCGCCAGGCGGCCTCGGACGCGAACAGCTTGGCGTGCGCGCTTTCGGTGGAATAGCGCGCGCCGGTGCCGCGCAGCCGCGCAGCCGCCAATCCCAGGGCGCGGGCGGCGGCAAGGTCGTTGGCGCTGTCGGCCAGCATCCATTGCAGCCCCTGGAAATCGGCGATGGGATGGCCGTCCACACGCCGTTCCCTGGCATAGGCAATGGCCGCGTTCAGGGCCGCCTCGGCGATGCCGGTGGCTTGGGCCGCAACCTCGATCCGGCCGTTGTCCAGCACCTTCATCGCCGTGCGGAACCCCGTGCCCTCGGCGCCGATGCGGTTTTCCGCAGGCACGAAGCAATCGTCGAAGGTGACGCCGAAGACATGCCCGCCGCGCAGGCCCATGGTGCGTTCGGCGGGTGCGATGCCGATGCCGGGCGTGTCCTTCGGTTCCACCACGAAAGCCGAAACACCCCGCGCGCCCGCGTCAGGATCGGTCTTGGCATAGACCACCATGAAATCGGCGGCCCCGGCGTTCGAGATGAAGCATTTCGACCCGCGCAGCCGGTATCCCGCGCCGTCGCGCCGCGCGACCGTGCGCATGTCCGCCGGGTTCGACCCGGCCTGCGGTTCGGTCAGGGCGAAGGCGCCCAGGCTGCCCGCCGCCGCGCGCGGCAGGAACCGTGCCCGCAGATCCGTGTCCGCCCCCAGATGCAGCGAATCCGTGGCCAGGTAATGCGCGGTCAGCAGCGATGCCGTCGATCCGCAGGCCCCGGCGATCAGTTCGACCGCCCGATACAGCGCCGGCCCGGACAGGCCAAGGCCGCCATCCCCCTCGGGCAGGTTCAGGCCCATCAGGCCCAGATCGGCCATGGCGGGCAGGTGGCAGGTGGCAAAGGTCGCGGTTTCGTCCAGATCCGCCGCGCGCGGGGCCAGCACCTCGGCGGCGAAACGCCCGATCTGGTCCAGCATGGCGGCTTCGTCGTCGGTCCAGTCACGCATGGTCACATCCCCAGTTCGGCGCGGATTTCGGCGCCATGTTCATCCAGCCCCGGCGCCGCCCGGCGCGCACCGCGCGGACTGCCCGAAAAATGCACCGGCTGTTCCGGCAGGCTGATCGGTCCCAGCAGGGGGTGGTCCACCGGCGAGGCCAGCCCCCGCGCCCGCGCCTGGTCCGACCGCCAGGCATCCCGCACTGATGCCAGTTCCGACGCGGGCACCCCCGCCGCCGACAGCGCCGCCACCGCCTGCGCCGCCGTCAGGCCACCGGCCCATTGCGCAATGGCCCCCGCCAGAACGGGTTCGTGCGTGCGGCGGCTTTCGTCGCTGGCCATGCGCGGATCGCCGGCCAAGCCGGGCTGGCCGATCACCGCGCAGAAACCCGCGAACAGCTTGTCGTTCAGCACCGCGACCGCGAAATGCCCCTGCCCCGCCGGATAGACGCCGAAGGGCGCGGACAACGCATGGCGGTTGCCGGTGCGCGCGGGGTCGGCATCGCAGACCAGCACCCGCGAGGCCGCCGACGGCATCATCGACAACAGCGCATCGAACAGCGCCAGATCGACCACCCGGCCCCGGCCCGTGCGGCTGCGGTCGAACAGGGCAACCATGATGCCCCAGGCGGCGAACAGGCCGCCCGCCACATCGGCCAACGCCTCGCCCACCATGGTCGGAGCCGCGGCGGGTTCCCCCGTCAGGTCCATCAACCCGGACATCGCCTGCACAATGATGTCATAGGCCGGGCGAACCGCATGGGGACCGTTCTGACCGAACCCCGAGACCGAGGCATAGACAAGCCCCGGATTGTCCATCTGCAAGGTCGCCGCATCCAGCCCTAGCCGAGCCATCACGCCCGGCCGGAAATTTTCCACCACCACATCGGCGCGCAGGGCCAGATCGCGCGCCACCGCCAGGTCGGCAGGGGACCGCAGGTCCAGCACGATGGACCGCTTGCCGCGATTGGCGGTCTGGAACAGCGCGCTTTCGCCGCCCAGGAAGGGGCCGATATGGCGGTATTCGTCGCCGCCAGGCGCCTCGACCTTGATGACATCCGCGCCCAGGTCGGCCATCAGCGCGGTGGCATAGGGTCCGGCCAGAACCCGTGTGAAATCCAGAACCGTGATGCCGGCCAGCGGTCTTGCGTTTTCGGTCATGATGTCCCCAGCGATTGATCGGGACAGACTAAGGTTCGGATAGGTATAGAAGGAAATAATCGTTTCGGATTGTGTGAATCAATGAAGCCTATTCCTATCAGCCTGCGCCAGATCACCTACCTGCTGGCCGTCGCGGACACCGGATCGACCGCCGCCGCCGCACGGGCGGTGAACGTCTCGCAGCCCTCGGTGTCGCAGGCCGTGGCACAGATGGAGGCGCATTTCGGCCAGCCCCTGTTCCTGCGCCTGCCCGGACAGGGAATGCAGCCGACCCCCTTCGGCCGGCAGAAGCTGGCGGCGTTTGCGGGCCTGGTCGCCCAAGCCCGCGCAGCTTTGGCCCCTGCCACGGAACCCGACGGTGAATTGACGCTGGGTGCCTATTCCACGCTGGGGCCGCGCTACGCGCCGCGCCTGATCCGCGCCTTTATCGACCGCCATCCCGGCGCAAGGATCACCCTGGTCGAGGGAGATCTGGCGGAACTGGCCCAGGGGCTGCGCCGGGGCCGCATTGATTTGGCCCTGGTCTATGACGCGGGGCTGCCCGGCGATTTGGCGTTGACGCCGTTGCAGGCGGTGCCGCCCCATGCCCTGGTGCCGCCCGATCACCGGCTGGCCGGGGCGGGGGCCGTGTCGCTGGCCGACCTGGCCCAGGATCCGGTGGTGCTGATCAACCTGCCCCACAGCCTGGGCTATTTCCTGTCGCTGTTCCAGATCGCCGGGGTGACGCCGCGCATCGCCGCCGAAACCGCATCGGTCGAGATGCTGCGCGCCATGGTCGCCAACGGCCTGGGGGTGGGCCTGCTGGCGACGGACCTGCCCCATGACCTGGCCTATGACGGCGGGCGCGTGGCGCGGCTGGCGTTGACCGGCCGATTGCTGCCCAGCCGCATCGCCATCGCCCGCGCGGCAGCCTTGCCCCCCACCGCCACGGCAAGCGCCTTTCTGCATTTCTGCATGAGGGCGATGGGCAATGCGCCCGGTCAGGGCTTTGCTGAAGCCCCCTTGGCTGACACTCTTGAAGCATGCAGGACAACGGCGCCATAGGCGGTGCCGGACATGCGCGCCTTGGAAAGCCGGACCCCATCGGGCGCCCTTTCTTCCAGACGCCTGGCCGGAATCGGCAGGCTGCCGACGTCAGCCATTCCCGGATACCGCCGGGTTTTCCGCCCCGATTACCTGGTGGTCATGACCAAGATCGTGGCGGCGCCGCCGGTCCTGGGCCTTTCGCCCGTGGCGATGGTATTCCTGCGGTCGAACGCCCTGCTCGGGCACGTCCGCATCGGCGAGGAGGCCCGCTTCCTGGGCTTGCACCCGGGCCGCGGACATCTCACGCGGCACAATCATCACGTGCGGGAATCATCCGGATTTGCTATGCTGGCGGCTCGAGGACGGATCGGCCCGACGACAGGGCGGATGCCGGGCTCTCCGGCAGATGCCTCGGTCTGGCCGACCTCTGTACAGGAGGATGCAGCCATGCCCGACAGAACGATTGGAAACCCGCTGAGCTGGAGCGCGCAGAGGCTGGCCGGAATGGGCCGGGGCCTTGGCCATGCCATCGACGGGATCGGCGGCCACCAGGCAGCCCGGCCGCAGGTCAACCGGATCGACCTTGCCGATCTCGGCGCCGCGCTTGGGAAAGGCGCACGCGACTTTGCCGCGCTGCGATCCGACGTGATCTTCCTGGTGGTGCTTTACCCGGTGATCGGCTTTATCCTGGGGGTCTGGGTGCTGAACGCCGGGCAGGTCCATCTGCTGTTCCCGCTGGTCGCGGGCTTTCCGCTGATCGGCCCGGTTGCGGCCGTCGGCCTTTACGAGATGAGCCGCCGCCGCGAGGCGGGCCTGCCTGCCAATTGGGGCGCGGCAGTCTCGGCCCTGAGCGGGCAGGTGCTGGGGCCGGTGCTGATGCTGGGCCTGTTGCTGCTGGTGATCTTCGTGCTGTGGCTGGGGGCCGCCCATGCCATCTGGGCCGCGACGCTGGGGCCGCAGACCTATGACAGCCTGCCCGCCCTGCTGCGCGATAGCCTGACCACCGGGCCGGGCCGAGAGATGTTGGTCCTGGGCACCGCCGTGGGCTTCGTCTTCGCGGCCCTGGTGCTCTGCATCGGCATGGTGTCCTTTCCGATGCTGATCGACCGGCCCGTGGGCGTCCCGCTGGCACTTGCGACCTCCTGGGCCGTGGCCAAGGCGAATCCCGGCGCCACCGCCGCCTGGGGGCTGATCGTGGCCGGTTCGCTGATGCTGGGGATGATCCCGCTTTTTGCCGGGCTGATCGTGGTGCTGCCGATCCTCGGGCACGCGACCTGGCACCTTTATCGTCGCGCCGTAACCTTCCGCGACCCCGCTGCCGGGTGATCCTTCCTTATGCAAGGCCTCAGGACGCGATGCGCGGCCTGCACAGGGCACGGGGTGTGGCGCTTTCACGCAGGCCTGGTCCAGAACACAAACAGGTAACCGGGGCGGATTTCCGGGCAGCGCGGCCCAGACCGGATGTCCGGCGACATTCCCGCGTGGAGGGAACCGCGCCGGGAAGCGGAACAGGTCAGCAACACGGTGCGGATCGCGCAGGCTCCGATGGGATCGGTCTTTGGAAACGTGCAAGGCGATCGTCGTCCGTGAACGGGCGCTCTGGCCGACCGCATGGGCTAGCGACGCGAACGCTGCCTGACCAAGGTAGAACGAGCATCGCGCTTTGATGGAGAGACCGCCTGGCGCTTTCCGGGCCGTTCGGTTCAGGCGGGCGGAACGGCGACAGGCGCGGAGAGGAGCGGAATACATGCTGCTGATCGGTTCAGCCCAAGCCGATCATCCAGAGAGCCGAAGAAAGAGATGCCAGGCTTTCGTGGCGGGTCTTTATCAGCCCGAGCATGACATCGTGTGCCTGACGGTCATCGGCGCTCATCGTGCCGCCCGAGATCGGGCGCTTGGTCACGCAGGCCGCAGGTCGTTTTCCGAGGCATTGGCGTGAAGCGGGATCTCGGGCCGACCCAGCACCCTC
This sequence comes from Paracoccus sediminis, assembly GCF_900188295.1. Taxonomy (GTDB): domain Bacteria; phylum Pseudomonadota; class Alphaproteobacteria; order Rhodobacterales; family Rhodobacteraceae; genus Paracoccus; species Paracoccus sediminis. The sequence continues at coordinate 204,104 of NZ_FZNM01000005.1, read as the reverse complement.
AGCCGTTCGTGCTTTCGCCTGTGCAGGCGAGCCAGCAACCGACCCTGTTCATGACACTGATCCCGGAGCCTTTCCAGCTTGCGCATCTGTTCGGGAATTTTCGGCATCCGCTTTCGCAGCAGCCGCTGGGCATGAACCCGGCACGCAGGCATGATCGAGGATGCGGAACTGTCCAGCATCGTCGGACACGGCCAACCTGTTGCCCATCAGCCCATGATGGCGCCCCACGCCCCAAAGGTCATGCCCTCTGGGGTCAGACATCGGCCACAGACCAAACAATGATGCCTGGAAACCCGCCGATGTTCCTTCGAGGCAGCCGAACATCGCCATCATTGCTGTGATATACGATTTATTATCCGCTAATGAAGCTATTTATGCGGATTACTTCGGTCGTTTGAAAAAGACTTGCTCGATAGCGGACCGGGTGCCGGCAAACACCCGGTCCTGCGCCTGTCTCAGACTGCGGCAAGGGCAAATAGAAACGGCATTCCTGAAGAAGCATTGACAGCCTGAGCAAAAAATACATCGTCAAACGGTCGTTTCATTGCGCATTCCGTAATTGTAAATCCTGTCGATCATGTGTTGTCGTGAGGTGCGGCACGACACGGGGTGCCGCATCCTGCACCAAGGCAATGCAAGCTAGCCGATCTGGTCCAGAAGCGCGGCGACGGCAGCCTCCAGCTTGCGGCGGTCCACAGTCGTGAAATCGCGCGCAAGGCGGATCTCCAACCGGCCGTTGGCGGCGGTGCATCGGGCGTTGCCCTGCGGGTGGGCAATCTGGAAAGTGGTTCTGGCGCGCCCCTCGGGCACCGGCGACGGTGCCGTTCCGGTAACGGCGGGCGCGTCGTCGGTGGCATCGCCCCCCTGCCCTGCAAAGCGGCGCAGAACGTCCAGCTCGTCCTTGACGGATCGCGTGTCCCAGTCGCGGAATTCCGCCGCGATCGCCGTGGACAGGCCTGGAATGTCCGTCAGGCGCTGCGCCAAAGCCAGGCCCAAGGCGCGCGGAATTTCCTGCGGATACAGCAGAACCTCTCCCAAAGCCTGAACAAGCGGAATGAAGTTGCGGATATAGCTGCGCTTCTGATAGCCGGCGGACTTGAACAGCAGCGCGACCGCACGGTCGGGATCGTGTTCGGACGTCTGGGGATCCATCGCGTAATGCAGCGCCAGCTGCGCCATCTCGGCGAACGAGATGTCCTTGCGAACCATGTTTTCGTCGACCATGCGACGATAAAGATGTTCCAAAGCCTCGCCCCGTGCGGCGATGCCTGCCGGAATTCGACCCCATCGGTCGGCGTCGCCAGTCTGATCCAAAAGCGTGCGAAACGCCGACAGGCGGCGCCAGCCCTGGATCAGTTCGTATCGCCCGTCCCTGCCCGGCTCGACCCGGATCGGATTCGACAGCCCGATGTCGCGGATGGATTCGACCAGTTCGGCCAGCTCGAAATCCGCCGCCGGCGCGCGGTCGCGGATCAGTTTGCACGTGTCGATCACGTCCAGCGGGATCAGATCGACAATCAGGCCGGCGCGTTTCAGACGGACATGCTCTTGGGCCAGGGCATCGTTTTCGGATCGGATTTCGGCCTCGAGCCGGGCGCGGTCGCGGCTGGATTCGGCCGTTTCCGTGATGGCGGCCGCCATGGGTCCGCGGCGGCGGCCGCTGTCGTCGGCCTTCCCCGCCGGGACGATCTCGGGTTCGTCGCCGGGAACCTCGATGTCGAACATGCGTCGTTTGCGGCTCATGACTTTTCCTCCAGGGTGGACCAGGCCGCCAGAACATGGGACCGGAATTCCTCGTATGCCTGATCGAATGTGGCGCGCGCACGTCGCCATGTCCCGCGCGTCATTTCCCGATAATCGATCTCGTAGATCGAACTGAGAAAGCGGCCCGACTGTTCAACCGCGCGGGTCAATTCGATGGGATGGTGCGCCATGCGGTCGCCGAAGACCTGTCGAAACGCCCCCAGCATGGCTTGGTGAAGATCGTTCGACGGCTCGAATCGCGTCATCAGAAAGCGGATGTCGGCAAAGGCCTTGGGCAGCGCAATCTTCCCCGTGGGGAAGTTCTCGAAACCGTGGGACAGATCCTCCAGGGCCTCGGAAAGCTGCCCGATGAAGCTGGTGGTGGAATCGTATTCCCAATAGCCGGGGCCGGAGGGGATATAGAGCATGTCGGCGGCAAAGACGGCGTTCATCGACTGATAGCCGATCGCCGGAGGGCAATCGAACAGGATCAGATCATAGGCATCGTCCGGCAACGAATCGAGAAACCGCGACACGGCCCCGAAAAAGGTCCACTCCGGGTTCAGATGGCGATACTGGGCGCTGGCGAATTCGACAAAGGCGGCGTTGGCGCAACTGGGCACGATGTCGATGGTGGGCCAAGCGGTCGGCTTGATGAAATCGCCGGGCCGCAGCAGGCCAAGCCCCATGTCGCGGATCGACGACGGCAGCTTGCGGTGGGGCAGGGCGGCCCCGCTCTCGGCCCCGGAGGCGGCGCCGTTCATCCGGTCGGTTTCCCGTTCCAGATCGCGCGCCATGATGCCCCAGACGGTATGATCCTCGCCCACGTCGTTCAGGCCCATGGAATGGGACAGGGTCGCCTGCGGGTCGAAATCCACCATCAGGACGCGATAGCCGTCAAGCGCCGCCGCATGGGCAAAATGCAGCGCCACCGTGGATTTTCCCGCGCCGCCTTTAAAGTTGGCGATGGCGGCGCGGAAGGCGCGACGGTTTGCCGGGCGCGGCGGCATCAGGGACTTCTTGCCGACCCGGACGCGGCGGCGCAGCTCGTTGATCTCCTCCAGCGAGAACCACCGCTGGCGGCCATCCTCCTCGACTTCCCCGAGGGGAAGGTTCGGATCCGCCGCCAGCTTGCCGCGAAAGGTCGATTGATTCATGCGGAAGATCAGTTCCGACACCTCCCAGCTTGAAAAACGGCGCAGGGTCTTTTCATGGCCCGGGCTGAAGGTCTGGCGCCGGATCCATCCCTGCATCTTCAGGGATTGGGATTGCAGCCGGGCAAGGTCTTGGTGCGTATACATCATGGGCCTGTCGAAAGGGACGCTGTTGGCAGCTTGTTCGGCTTTTACGCCGGATTTGCGGTCTTGGCAAAAACCAAATTCACGGCGCCCGAACGGGAGGCGTGGCGGATCGAACCGGACGAATCGGCACCGCGAAGTGACGTGCCGCCCAGATCGCGCCGCCCTTGAAACAAGGTGGCATGTTCGCTGTATATACCTGAAATTTAGGGACATCTGATGTGGAATAGGGGCGTCCCGTGCGGCCTGCCATGCCCCTTCTGCCGTATTCAATTTCCTGAACAGTCGCTGTCCACCGCCGGGAATCGCTTGACAGGATCGCTGGCTCGGACGCAAAGGCGGTTTCAATGGCCAAAAGCGTCTTGAAATGATCCCCGAAAGGGCAGCGCCAGGCATCGGGCAGTTGAACGGGGACGGAACGGATCCGTGCCGTCGACCGACAGGGCGCGGCAAGGAAATACGATATCCTGTCGGCCATCATCCCCCACGCCCTGGCGGGCGGCCCGGTGGATCAGCGGCTGGCGCAGCGGCTGACGGCGTTGATTACCACGCGGTACAACGGGCGGAACGATGATCTTGCTATCGGCCAGCGGGACATCGCACGGCTGTGGTGCGTGGACGAGCGCACCGTCAAGCGCGACATGGCGCGGCTGCGATCCCTGGGATGGGCCACCGTCAAACGGCAGGGCGCGGGGACGGGCGCGTTGCGCGGGTCCGGGTCGAGGCGGGGTAGGGGAGGGCGACGCGCCGGCGGTCGGGCCGCCATCGGCGGAATCGTGATCCGTGCTGCGCAGGATAGCGGGATCGACGCCCTTGCCCAGGCGCAGCGAGGCATCCGGCCTGTGTTCCAGAACGTGGTGGAAATCCTCGCTGCCGGGGTTCACGGGACAGATATGGGATTGTCCGCCCCGGCAGGATTGCGGGCCGCGGCGATGGCAAAGCCGCCTTCCGCGTTCCCATTGCAGACGACCGGCTTGTTTTCGTCGTCATCGTTCATCCGCGGGGCGCCGCAATCGCGGCCTGCCTTTTCGGCCGGTTGAACGATCCGGGTCATGGTGCCGGTGATGCCGGACGGCGATGCGGTTCGGGGGGTCGCTGCGGCCACAAGCCGATCTTCGACTGTATCGTGGGGCAGAGGGCAGGCCTGCGACGCATCGGCCCGCGCCTCAGCCGCCCCGGCGCCGGGCCAGGAAGAACCGCAGCATCTCGCGCGAGGCATCCGGCCCGGCGGGGTCGGTATGCGACCCCGAGGCGCGGCCGCCCGACCAGCCGTGGCCGCATCCATGCACGGTCCATTCCTCGAGCAGGGTCCGCCCCGACTGGTTCTGATAGGTCCGGCGCGTGAAGTCGCGTCCCCGGTCCGTGCGGCCGGTGGCCATGCGGCAGACAAGCGGTCCGGGGCGCGATCGTTCCAGGTTGCCCAGAAAGCCGCCCGCGTTGCTGGGATGGACGATGCGGTCCTGGTCGCCGTGAAAGACGATGGTTGGCAACTGCGGCGGCAGCTTGCCGCCGATCCCGGCGCGCGGCTTGCCCCGCATGGCGGCCACGGCCGATCGCAGCGACCGGATATTGCCCAGGGGCACCCCGGAATGAACGCCGACCGCCGCGAAAAGGTCGGGATAGGCGGCGCCGATGATGGCGGCGGCGGTCCCCCCGGCCGAAATTCCGGCGATATAGACCCGCGACGGATTGGCCCGCCCCAGCACGATCGCGTGGCGGGCCAGGGCCGCGATCAGGGCCGGCTCTCCCTTGCCGCGCACCTGGTTCCGGGGATCGTGCCAGTTCCAGCAGCGGCCGATATTGGCCTTGGGCGACTGCTGGGGATACAGCACCAGGACGCCCATCGCGTCGGCCAGCCGGTTCATGGCCGTGCCCGCCGCGAAATCCGCCGCCGTCTGCGTGCAGCCGTGCAGCATGACCACCAGGGGCATCCGCCGTCCGGCCGATCCCTTGGGCGTGTAGAAGCGAAAGTCGATCTCGCCTTGGGGGCAGACGAACGTGTCGGTGATGAAACTGCCCGGCGCCGGTCGCGGGGGCCGCGCCTTGCCGGTCTTGCGCGCGGTCACGCCCGCGGCCAGGCGCTTGAGGGCGGCAGCCCCGGCGGGCAGCCCCAGCAAGGCCGGCAGCGCCGGGGCCGACGGGACGCGCAAACGCTTTCGTCCGGGGCGCGCCGCCTTGGCGAACATCCTTATCAGGCCAGCCATCGACATTCTCCTGCCCGTGCGTGAGTCGCGGCGGGACCGGGCATCCCTGTCGCATGTCGGCGCCGGGGTCAATTCGCGCCGGGGGGCAATCGGGCCGGTGTCGTTCCGCTGCCGATTTCCCCCGCAAGGCGATTGAACCCGGCCCGCGTCTGCGGAAAGATGGTCCAAACACCAGCGGAGAGGACTATGGACCGCGACAGCCTGGAACTGAGATCGACCGTGTCGGCCGACGGCACGCTGCGAATGGCCCTGGAGCCGGTGCGTCTGCCCGAACCCGGTCCCGGACAGGTTCTGGTCCGGGTCGAGGCCGCGCCGATCAACCCTTCGGATCTGGGGCTGATGTTCGGACCGGCCGACATGGCGACCCTGGCGCGGGACGGTCAGGCCCTGACCGCCCGCATCCCCGACGCCGCCATGCCCTCCCTGCGCGCCCGGATCGGCCAGGCCCTGACCGCCGGAAACGAAGGGGCGGGCACGGTCGTCGCGGCGGGGCCGGATCAGCGGCACCTGATCGGCAGGCGGGTGGCGATGCTGGGCGGGGCCATGTATGCCCGCCTGCGCCTGATCGCCGCCAGCGACTGTCTGGTGCTGCCAGACGGCGCCCTGGCCGAACAGGGCGCCGCGCTGTTCGTCAATCCGCTGACCGCGCTTGGCTTTGTCGAAACCATGCGGGCCGAAGGGCACACGGCGATCGTGCACGCGCCCGCGGCCTCGAACCTGGGGCAGATGCTGGCGCGGATCTGCGGGGCTGACGGGATCGGCCTGGTCAACATCGTCCGCAGCCCTGCGCAGGCGGCCCTGCTGCGCGATCTGGGTGCGGTTCATGTGGTGGACAGCAGCGCGGGCAGTTTCCGCGACGACCTGACCGGGGCCATCGCCGCGACCGGCGCCACGCTGTGTTTCGACGCCATCGGCGGGGGCGAAACGACCAGCATCGTCCTGAACGCCATGGAAACGGTCGCGGCGCGCGACATGGCCACCTATGACCGATATGGCTCAGCGGTGATGAAGCAGGGCTATGTCTATGGCGCCCTGGACACCGGACCCACGGTCCTGCGCCGCGGCTTCGGCTTTCGCTGGGCCATCGGCGGCTGGCTGTTGTTCCACGCGCTGCGAGGGCTGGATCCGGCCACGGTGGAACGGATGCGCCAACGGATCGTGGACGAGATGACGACGACCTTTGCCAGCCATTACACCGCGCGGATCACGCTGGAACAGGCGTTGGATCCGGCCATCGTCGCGGCCTATGTCCGAAAATCGACCGGGGAGAAATACCTGCTGACTCCGTGACAGGGGACGGCCCGGCGCGGACCCCGCCGGACGGGCCTTGCCGCTTGACAGGCCCCGCCCGGCGTCGCATGGTCCTGCCGGAAACCAGGGGTGCTCCGATCCGGGGCTGAGATGCGCGACGATGCGCGAACCCTTCACAGCTGATCCGGGTAATGCCGGCGGAGCGAGGGAAAACAGATGTTCATTGGCGCGCAGGTGTCGCTCTATCCCATGACCTCGGATTTCGTCGGGGTCATCACGGCGGGGCTTGAGGCCCTGGCCCCCCATCGCGACCGGCTGCGGGTCGAAACCGACGACATGTCCACCCTGATGGTCGGCCCGCCGGACGCGCTGTTCGACGCGATCCGCGATCTGTTCGCGGGGGCCGCGCGCGGCCCGGCGCATGTGACGCTGCACGCCACGATCTCGCGCGGCTGTCCGGGCGAACCGGACGATCCCGCCTGCCGCTGCGAGACGCTGGCGCAAGCACAGACCCAGGCCTTGTCCGAACGCCAGGCCCTGGCCCACGGCGCCGTGCAGGACGCGACCGTCCTGGGTGTCGGGATCGACGTGCAGTTCTCGCTTTATGCGATGGGCGAGGGGCGGCACATGGACGAAATTTATGGCTGCATCGCGTTTCTGAAAACATCGGGGACGTTCCAGCGGTCCAAGAATTTCTGCACCCGTCTGCGCGGGGATGCGGGGCCGGTGTTCGAAACGCTGCACCAGGCCTTTCTGCGCTTCGGTCCGGCGCAGGGGCATGTGACGCTCGACCTAACGGCCTCGGCCAACAGCCCCGGCCTGCGCTGATCCCGCGGCCGGGGACCGCCGATGCTGCCGCGCATTCCGCCGTCGCTGATCCTGTTCGCCCTGCTTCTGGCCGGGTGGGAGGGATACTGCCGCCTGTCCGGGGCATCCCCCATGATCCTGCCACCGCCGTCCGGGGTGGCGCGCGCCCTGCTGGCGGAACGGGCGACCATCGGCGGCCATGCGCTTGCCACCTTGTCCGTGGCGGCGCTTGGATTCACGCTGTCGGTGGTCTTTGCCTTCATCGCCTCGGTTGCGTTGCATGGGCTGCCCTGGGCGGAACGCGCGCTGATGCCGCTGTTCGTGGCCAGCCAGACGGTGCCGCTGGTGGCGCTGGCGCCGCTGATGATCCTGTGGTTCGGCTTCGGCCTGCTGCCCAAGGTGCTGCTGGTGGTGCTTGTGACCTTCCTGCCCATGCTTCTCAGCCTGCTGTCGGGCTATCGCCAGACCCCGGCCGACTTTCGCGACCTGCTGGTGTCCATGGGCGCCAGACGCTGGACGGTCTTTCGCCGCGCCACCCTGCCATCGGCGCGGGCGCCGTTTCTGGCGGGGCTGCGGATTTCGGCCACCTATGCCATCGTGGCGACGATCTTTGCCGAATATGCCGGGGCGCGTCGGGGGCTTGGCATCTATATCCTGGCCGCGAAGAACAATTTCCGCGCCGATCTGGTGCTGGCCGCCGTGGTGGTCTCCGCCGCCCTGACGCTGGCGTTGCTGGCCATCCTGCAATTGGCCGACCGGCTGACGGCGCGCGGCCCGCAGGAACGTCCCGATGCTTGAGGTGCGGGGCCTGACCATCGCCGCAAGGGGACGGAATCTGGTCCGCGACCTGTCCTTCGCCCTGCCCGACCGGGGGATCACCGCGCTGATCGGGCCGTCGGGCTGCGGCAAGACTTCGGTTCTGCGGTGGCTGGCGGGCATCCTGGGGAACGGGCAGGGCGGGTTGCGGGCGCGCGGGCGGCTGTTGCTGGACGGCGCGCCCGCTGCGGCCCCGCACCCTGCGCTTTCCTATCAGCCGCAAGGCGACGCATTGTTCCCCTGGCTGACGATTGCCCAGAATGCCGCCCTGGGCCTGACGGTCGCGGGCCTGCCGCGCGGCAAGGCCATGGCACGGGCGGCGGCCCTGTTCGCGCCGTTCGGCCTGGCCGGATGCGAGACGCTGTTTCCCGCCCAGGTGTCGGGCGGGATGCGGCAGCGCGCGGCCTTTCTGCGCACCATCGTCCAGGACAGCCGCTTCGCGCTGCTGGACGAGCCGTTCTCTGCCCTGGATGCGGTGACGCGGCTGGCCATGCAGGACTGGCTGCTGGCGCGGCTGCGCGACCGTCCGCGCGGGGTCCTGCTGGTCACGCACGACCTGCACGAGGCGACGGGCCTGGCCGACCGCATCCTGGTGATGGCCGCCGGTCCCGGCCGCATCGTGGCCGACATCCCCGTTCCCATCCCCCGCGACCGGCGCACCGAGGCCGCGATGGCCCCGCTGCGCCAATCCCTGAAATCCCTGCTGCTGAAGGAGCTGCCCCGATGATCCGCCCCATCCTGATCGCCGCCGCCCTTGCCCTGCCGGTTACGGCCGCGGCCGATACGCCGGTGTCCATCGCGCTCGACTGGACGCTGAACACCAATCACATCGGTCTGGTCGTGGCCCGCGACAGGGGACTTTACGCCGCAGCCGGGCTGGAGGTCGATCTGCTGCCCTATTCGGACACCAATTCGGCGGCCCTGCTGGCGGCGGGGGCGGCGGATTTCGGCTATCTCACCTCGCTGGGCTTTCTCAGCGCCAGGGCAGGCGGCGCGGATCTGGTCGCGCTGTGGGCGACGACGCAGCATGAAACGGGACGGCTGGTCTTCGACAGCGGCAACACGGCGATCGCCCGGCCCGCCGACCTTTCGGGCAAGACCTATGCCGGCTTCGGCACCGCGTGGGAGGATGCGCTGATCGGCGCCATGATCCGCAACGACGGCGGCGATCCGGTCTGGGACACGGTTACGCTGGGCACCGGCGCCTACGAGGCCCTGGCGGCGGGCGCGGTCGATTTCACGCTGGAGGTGGCGACCTGGGAAGGCGTGAACAGCGCCTTGATGGGGCGGCGCCAATCGTCGTTCACCTATGCCGATTTCGGCATTCCCGATCAGCAGAACGGTTACATCGCGACGCGCGCGGCGACGCTGGCGGACAATCCCGACCTCGTGGCCGCCTTCATGCGGGCGACGCAGGAAGGCTATGCCTGGGCGGCCGACCACCCCGATGAAGCAGCCGACCTGCTGATCGCAGCCGGCGATTTCCCGAACCCCGATCTGGTCCAAGGATCGATGCGCGCCCTGGCCCAGGGCGGATACCTGCGCGACGGCGATACGCCGGTGGGCCGCATCGACCCGGATCGTTTTTCCGCCATGGCGCGGTTCCTGTTCGACAGCAGGGTGCTGAAGGACGCGGACGGCGCGCCCCTGGCATGGCCGGGCGATGTGTCGGACTGGTTCGATCAGGACTGGATGGACCGCTGATCCCCGGCGGCAGCGCCGTCACGGGGCCGCCGCATCATCAGACTGACCAAACGCCGGGCACTGCGCGCAATCTTTTTGCGCGTGCAGCATGAATTCGGCCCGATCTGCCCGGACGGGGATCGGGGCGCTTGGCAGGGCATCGCGATTCGGCCATCGTCGGCCCATGGCCCGACGCAATGGCGCGTCACTGGCCCGCTCGCAACGATGCGGCATCTTCCGAACGCGCGCACTTGTGGTGCCGGTCTTTCCGCCGCCGGCAATCGCGCGTTCCGACAGCCCCTGTTCCCCGTTTCGCCATCGGAGCATCCATGTCCGCCATCACCCTGTCCCGATCCGGGCGCGCCTTGTCGCTATCGACCGCCGCATTCACCGTCTGCTTCGCGGTCTGGACGATCTTTTCCATCATCGGCATCCAGATCAAAGACCAGCTGTCCCTGACCGAAACCCAGTTCGGCCTGCTGGTCGGAATGCCGGTCCTGACCGGATCGCTGGTGCGCATCGTGCTGGGCGTGGCCAGCGACCGCATCGGCGGCCGCGCCGTCTATACCCTGACCATGCTGGCCGCCGCCGCCGCGACGTTTCTTCTGTCCTGGGCCACCACCTATCCGCAGATGCTGCTGGCCGCGCTGGGCGTGGGCATCGCGGGCGGTTCCTTCGCCGTCGGCGTGGCCTATGTGTCGCGCTTCTTCGACGGCGCGCGGCAGGGGACCGCGCTTGGCATCTTCGGCGTCGGCAACGTGGGCGCGGCGCTGACCAAGTTCGCGGCCCCCTTCGTGATGATCGCCTGGGGCTGGCAGGCCACCGCGCAGATCTGGGCGGGCGCGCTGGCGCTGACCGCCATGCTGTTCTGGATCCTCAGCACCGACGATCCGGTCACGGCCGCCCGCCGTGGCACCCGTGCGCCGCTGCGCAGCCTTCGGGCCGAATTCGCGCCCTTGCGCAACGTCCAGGTGTGGCGTTTCTCGGCTTATTACTTTTTCAGCTTCGGGGCCTTCGTCGCCCTGGCGCTGTGGCTGCCCCATTACCTGATTGGCGTTTACGGCTTTGACGTGAAGACCGCCGGCATGATCGGGGCGGCCTATTCGATCCCGGCCTCGATCTTCCGGGCCTATGGCGGGGTGCTGTCGGACCGGGTCGGCGCGCGCAGCGTGATGTATGCGACCTTTCTGGTGTCGCTGGCCGCGACCGGCATCCTGGCCCTGATCCCCGGCCTGTCGGTCTGGGCCTTCCTGGCGGTGATCTTTGTGCTGGGCTTTTTCATGAGCCTGGGCAAGGCCGCCGTCTACAAGCACATCCCCACCTATTACCCCGGAAACGTGGGCGCGGTGGGCGGGCTGGTCGGCATGATCGGCGGTCTGGGCGGGTTCGTGCTGCCGCTGCTGTTCGGCTGGCTCAAGGATCAGACCGGAAGCTGGTCAAGCTGTTTCACCGTCCTGTTCCTGCTGGTCGCGGCCTGCACCCTGTGGATGCACCTGTCCATCCGCCAATCACGCATCGCCCCCCAACCCGTCTGAGGAGCCAGCCATGAAACGCAAACTCGTCGTCATCGGCGCCGGCATGGCCTCGGGCCGGTTGCTGGAACAGGTGTTCGAGGCGGCTCCCGATGCCTGGCCCGACGCCTGGGACGTGACGCTGTTCAACGCGGAACCGCGCGGCAACTACAACCGCCTGATGCTGTCGCCGGTGCTGTCGGGCGAAAAGACCTATGACCAGATCGTCACCCATGACGCGGCTTGGTATGCCGCCCACGGCGTCGATTGCCGGTTCGGGGAACCTGTGGTGCGCATCGACCGAGCAAATCGCGTCGTTTACTCCAACGCGGGCGGCGCGCCCTATGACGCCCTGGTGATTGCCACGGGGTCCGCGCCTTTCATCATCCCGGTGCCGGGCCGCGACCTGCCGGGCGTGGTCAGCTATCGCGATCTGGACGATACGCAGGCGATGATGGACACCGCGGGCAAGGACGCAGTGGTCATCGGCGGCGGGTTGCTGGGGCTGGAGGCCGCGGCGGGCATGGCCGCGCGCGGCGCCCGCGTCACGGTGATCCATCTGATGGGCCACCTGATGGAACGCCAGCTGGATCCGGCGGCGGGATACCTGTTGCAGCGCGATCTGGAACGGCGCGGCATCACCGTGCATTGCAAGGGGGCGACCAAGGCGATCCTGGGCCACGACCGGGCCGAGGCGGTGCTGCTGGAGGATGGCACAGTCTATCCCGCCGATCTGGTCTGCATGGCCGTGGGCATCCGCCCGGAAACCCGGCTGGCGGTGGACGCGCATCTGGAGGTCGAGCGCGGCATCGTCGTGGACGACGCACTGCGCACCAGCGACCCGGCGATCTTCGCGCTTGGCGAATGCGTGGAACATCGCGGCCAGGTCTTCGGGCTGGTCGCGCCGCTGTATGACCAGGCCAAGGTTCTGGCGCAGACCCTGCTGGACGGAAATGCAGCATTTGCCCCCGTGCAGACCGCGACCAAGCTGAAGGTGACGGGCTGCGATCTCTACAGCGCGGGCGATTTCGCCGACGCGCCGGGGCGCGAGGACATCGTGTTCCGCGATCCGGGGCGCGGCATCTACAAGCGGCTGGTGCTGGAGAACGACCGCATCGTGGGCGTGGTGATGTACGGCGATACCGCTGACGGGGCCTGGTTCTATGGACTGATGAAGGACGGCACTGACATCGGGCCGATGCGCGACACGCTGATCTTCGGCCCGGCCTTCCAGGGGGGTGCCGCCCCGGACCCTATGGCGGCCGTTGCAGCCTTGCCGCCTGAGGCGGAGATCTGTGGTTGCAACGGCGTTTCCAAAGGCACGATCCTTGATGCCGTGGCCGGCGGGGCCTGCACGCTGGACGCCATGCGGGCCTGCACCAAGGCGTCCGCGTCTTGCGGCACCTGCACGGGGCTGGTCCAGCAGGTCATGGCCCTGGCCCTGGGCGGCGAGGTTCAGGACGCGCCCGCAGGCATGTGCAAATGCACGGACCATAGCCACGAGGACGTGCGCCGCCTGATCCGGGCGATGGGGCTGAAGTCGATCCCCGCCGTGATGCAGGATCTGGGCTGGAAATCCGTCGGCGGCTGCCATTCCTGCCGCCCGGCGCTGAATTACTATTTGCTGGCGGAATACCCGCTGGAATACCGCGACGACCGGCAGTCGCGCTTCGTCAACGAACGCAACCACGCCAACATCCAGAAGGACGGCACCTATTCGGTGGTGCCGCGCATGTGGGGCGGCGTCACCACGCCCTCTGAACTGCGCGCCATCGCCGATGCGGCCGAGAAATACGACGTGCCGATGGTCAAGGTCACGGGCGGGCAGCGCATCGACCTGCTGGGCGTGCGCAAGGAGGATCTGCCGCGCATGTGGGCCGACCTGAACGCCGCCGGGCTGGTATCGGGCCACGCCTATTCAAAAGGGCTGCGGACGGTCAAGACCTGCGTCGGCAGCCAGTTCTGCCGGTTCGGCACGCAGGATTCGACCGGCCTGGGCATCCGGCTGGAACAGGTGCTGTGGGGGTCCTGGACGCCGCACAAGGTCAAGCTGGGCGTATCCGGCTGCCCCCGCAACTGCGCCGAGGCGACCTGCAAGGACGTGGGAATCGTCTGCGTCGATTCGGGGTATCAGATCAGCGTCGCGGGCGCGGCGGGGATGGAGGTCAAGGAAACCGAACCCCTGGCCACCGCCGCGACCGAGGACGAGGCCGTGGCCGTCGTCACGGCCTTTGTCCAGCTTTACCGGGAAAACGCCCGTTATCTGCACCGGCCCCATAAATGGGTCGCGCGGGTGGGCATGGACTGGGTCAGGGCGCAGATCGAGGATCCTGCCATTCGTGCCGCCCTGATCGAGCGGTTCGAGATCAGCCAGTCGGTCTATCGCCGCGATCCCTGGGCCGATCTCTCCACCCCATCGGAAACGCCCCGCTGGGCGCCCCTTGCCGACCTGACGCTGGAGGCCGCGGAATGACGCTGCTCATCGACATCGGTTCGCTGGACGATATTCCGCGCCAAGGCGCCCGCCTGGTCAAGACCGTGCAGGGCTGCATCGCGGTGTTCCGCACCGCCGACGACCGGGTCTTTGCCCTGGACGACCGTTGCCCCCACAAGGGCGGCCCCCTGTCCGAAGGCATCGTCCATGGCGATCGCGTCACCTGCCCGCTGCACAACTGGGTCTTCGACCTGAACAGCGGACAAGCCCAGGGTGCGGACGAAGGCAGCGTGCAAACCTTTGCCGCCAAGGTGCAGGGGGGCCGCGTCCTGATCGACGCGGGCCTGATCCGCCGCAGCGCCGCCGCCTGAAGGGGGCTTTCCATGACCATCCAGTCCCCCCGTCCCGCGATCCGCACCACCTGTCCCTATTGCGGCGTGGGCTGCGGCGTCCTAACCACCCCCGACGGGTCGGGCGGGCTGGCGGTGGCCGGCGACCCGGACCATCCCGCGAACTTCGGACGGTTGTGCGTCAAGGGATCGGCCCTTGGGGAAACCGTGGGCCTGAAAGACCGGCTGCTGACCCCCCGAATCGATGGCCAGGAAGCGACCTGGGACCAAGCCCTGGACCTGGTGGCGCGGCGGTTTTCCGACACCATCGCCCGGCACGGGCCGGATTCGGTCGCCTTCTACGTCTCGGGCCAGTTGCTGACCGAGGATTACTATGCCGCCAACAAGCTGATGAAGGGCTTCATCGGCAGCGCCAATATCGACACGAACTCGCGCCTGTGCATGGCGTCATCGGTCGCGGGCCACCGCCGCGCCTTCGGATCGGACACTGTGCCGGGTCTTTACGAGGATCTGGAACTGGCCGATGTGGTGGTGCTGGTCGGATCGAACCTGTCCTGGTGCCATCCGGTCCTGTATCAGCGGCTGGCGGCGGCGCGCGCGGCGCGGGGCACCAGGGTCGTCGTCATCGACCCGCGCCGCACCGCCACCTGCGACATCGCCGACCTGCACCTGCCGCTGGCGCCGGGATCGGACGCGGCGCTGTTCAACCTGCTGCTGGCCGACATCGCCCGCCGCGGCCTGGTATCCGAAACGCCCGACGGGCTGGACGACGCCCTTGCCGCCGCCCGCGCGACCCTGCCCGGCGCGACCGGCCTGCCGCACAGCGCCATCCGGCAGTTCCTGGATCTGTGGTGCGGCGGCGACCGCGTGGTGACGGTCTATTCCCAAGGCATCAACCAGTCCGACAGCGGCACCGACAAGGTGAACGCGATCATCAACTGCCATCTGGCGACCGGCCGGATAGGGCGGCCCGGCATGGGTCCGTTCAGCGTCACGGGCCAGCCCAACGCCATGGGCGGCCGAGAGGTCGGCGGGCTGGCCACCATGCTGGCCTGCCATCTGGACATCGAAAACCCCGCCCATCGCGACGCCGTGCAGGGGTTCTGGCACGCGCCCCGGATGGCCGCGAAACCGGGCCTCAAGGCCGTGGACATGTTCCGCGCGGTCGAGGATGGCCGCATCAAGGCCCTGTGGATCATCTGCACCAACCCCGCCGTGTCGATGCCCCAGGCCGACCGCGTGGCCGCCGCCATCAAGGGCTGCGGCTTTACCGTGGTGTCCGACATGTTCGCGACAACCGACACGGCACGGCTGGCGCAGGTCGTGCTGCCCGCGACGGGCTGGGGCGAAAAGGACGGAACCGTCACCAATTCCGAACGCCGCATCAGCCGGCAGCGCCGCACCCTGCCCGCGCCGGGGCAGGCCCGCGACGACTGGCGCATCATCGCCGGGGTGGGCGCCCGGATGGGCTGGGCCGACGCCTTTGCCTGGGACCACCCGGCCGACATCTTTGCCGAACATGCGGCCCTGTCGGGCGTGGCGGGCGCGCTTGGCGGGGACTTCGACATCTCGGCCCACGCGGGGATCACGCGCGGCGCCTATGACACGCTGGAGCCGTTCCTGTGGCCGCACTCTGCGCGGCGGCGCAACCGCCGCTTTTTCGCGGATGGGCGGTTCCACACGCCGTCCGGCAAGGCGCGGATGCTGGCCATCGCGCCGCGCGCCCCGCAGCCGGTCGATGCGGCCCATCCGTTCCGGCTGAACACGGGCCGGGTGCGCGACCATTGGCACACCATGACCCGCACCGGCCTGTCGCCCCGGCTGTCGCGTCACCTGGCCGAGCCGTTCCTGGAACTGCATCCGGCCGATGCGGCGCGTCTGGGCCTTGCGCCCGCGTCGCTGGCCAAAGTGACAAGCCCAGAAGGCCGCGCCATCCTGCGGGTGCTGGTGACGGATCGCGTCGCGCCGGGCCATCCCTTCGCCCCGATCCACTGGACGGGGGAAACGGCGCCGTCGGGCCGTGTGTCCGCCCTTGTGCCGGGAACCGTGGATCCGGCGTCGGGCCAGCCCGCGTCGAAATTCGCGCCCGTCGCCATCGCGCCGTTTGCCGCCGCATGGCACGGGTTCGCGGTCTCGACCCGGCCGATCCGCGCCGATTGCGATTATTGCGCCTTCGCAAGGCTGGCGTCCGGCTATCAGGCGGAACTTGCCGGAAGCACCGCCCCCGAGACCTGGACGGATGTGGTCCAGGCCATGTTCGGCATCGATGCCGAGCCGGTCGTGGTCCAGGATCGGCAGCGGGGGATCCTTCGCATGGCTTTCGTGGAAGGCGGCCACCTGAGGGCGGCCCTGTTTGTCGCGCGGGAACCGGCGGCCGTGGCGCGCAGCCTTGTCGTTTCGGCGTTGGGGACGGACGCGCGGGCGGATATCCTGGCGGGCCGCGCGGGGCAGGATCGGCCCGACGAGGGGGCGATCGTCTGTTCCTGCTTTCAGGTGGGTGTGAACACGATCCTGCGCGGAATCGCCACCCAAGGATTGATGACGGTCGATTCCATCGGCCAGGCGCTGTCCGCCGGAACCAATTGCGGATCGTGCAGGCCGGAACTGAAGTCCCTGCTGGACCGCGCCCGGCATCCGGCACCGGACCGGCCGGCGATCGTCGGATCCGCCTGAACCCCGTGGCGGCAGCAAATCGTCAGTCGATGCGCTGCCCGGTTTCGGCATGGAACAGGTGCGTCGCCCCCGGTCGGCAGGCCAGTTGCAACCGATCCGGCACGGCATCCCCGGCGGGCATGGTCACGGTCAGCATCTCTCCGTTGGTCCGGCCATGGACCAGCCGTTGCGCGCCCAGTTCCTCGACCGCGATCACGTCCAGGGCGATCGGACCGCTTGGATCGACCGCCAGATCCTCGGGGCGGATTCCGACGATGCCGGCATGGGCGGTGCCGGGCAGGTTCGGGACCGCGCGCGACGGGATCAGGTTCATGGCCGGGCTGCCGATGAAGCCCGCGACGAATGTGGATGCGGGCCTGCGATAGACATCCAGCGGCGTGCCGATCTGTTCGATGCGCCCGCCGTTCAGCACTACCAGCCGGTCGGCCAGGGTCATGGCCTCCAACTGGTCGTGGGTCACATAGATCGAGGTGGTGCGCAGCCGGCGCTGCAAGTCCTTGATCTCCAGCCGCATGGTGACGCGCAGTTTCGCGTCCAGGTTCGACAAGGGTTCGTCGAACAGAAAGGCCGCCGGTTCGCGGACGATGGCGCGGCCCATGGCGACGCGCTGGCGCTGACCGCCCGACAGGGCGCGGGGCTTGCGGTCCAGATAGGGGCCGATTTGCAGGATGGCGGCCGCATCGGCCACGCGGCGGTCGATGTCCGCGCGCGGCGTGCCGCGGTTCTTCAGGCCATAGGCCAGGTTCTGGCGCACCGACATGTGCGGGTACAGCGCATAGTTCTGGAACACCATGGCGATGTCGCGGTCGGCGGGCTCGATGTCGTTGACCACGCGGTCGCCGATGCGGACGGTGCCTTCGCTGATGGATTCCAGCCCGGCAACCATGCGCAGCAAGGTGGATTTGCCGCAGCCCGACGGGCCGACCAGCACGATGAATTCGCCGTCCCTGATGTCGATGCTGACATCGCCCACGGCGCGGGTGCCGCCGGCATAGATCTTGCCGACCTTGTCGAGAATGATGGATGCCATTGTCTTACTTCTCCGTCTCGACAAGACCTTTGACGAACAGGCGCTGCATCCCGATCACCACGGCGACCGGGGGCAGCATCGCCAGCATCGCGGTGGCCATCACCAGATGCCATTGCGGCAGCCCGTCCACCGCGTCGGCCATCCGCTTGATGCCCGCCACGATGGTATAGTAATCGCTGCTGGTGGTAATCAGCAGCGGCCACAGGTACTGGTTCCAGCCATAGATGAACAGGATCACGAACAGCGCCGCGATGTTGGTGCGCGACAAGGGCAGCAGGATGTCGCGAAAGAACTTCATCGGTCCTGCGCCGTCGATGCGCGCGGCCTCGGTCAGTTCGTCGGGAATGGTCAGGAACACCTGCCGGAACAGGAAGGTCGCGGTGGCCGACGCGATCAGCGGGATCGACAACCCGGCATAGCTGTCCAGCAGCCCCAGATCCGCGACCACCTGGAAGGTCGGAACGATCCTCACCTCCACCGGCAGCATCAGGGTGATGAAGATGCACCAGAAGGCCAGGTTTCGCAGCGGAAAGCGGAAATAGACGATCGCGAAGGCCGAGGTGATGGAAATCGCGATCTTGCCGCAGGCGATCAGCAGCGCCATGACAAGGCTGTTCAGCATCATCGTGCCGACCGGGGGGGTGCCGCTGGTCGATACGCCCGCGTCCAGCATCCGTGCATAATTCTCGACCAGATAGGGTCCGGGCCACAGCGGGATCGTGCCCGACATGAAATCCGTGGCGGTGTGGGTGGACGCGACGAAGGCCACCCAGACGGGCAGGGCCACGATGGCCACGCCCAGCATCAGGGTCAGGTGCGCCAGAAGGTTCAGGCCGGGGCGGTTTTCGATCATCAATAGGCCACCTTCTTTTCGACCCAGCGGAACTGCACGATGGTCAGCGCGATGACAATGACCATCAGCACCACCGACTGCGCGGCCGACGAGCCCATGTTCTGGCCCACGAAGCCGTCGAAATAGACCTTGTACACCATGATGTTGGTTGCCTGCGCGGGGCCGCCCTCGGTTGTGGCGTCGATGACGGCGAAGGTGTCGAACATGGCATAGACGATGTTGACGACCAGCAGAAAGAATGTCGTCGGCGACAGCAGCGGCAACGTGATGTCGAAGAACCGCCGCACCGGGCCCGCGCCGTCGATGGCCGCGGCCTCGCGCAGGCTGGCGGGCACCGATTGCAGGCCCGCCACGAAGAACAGGAAGTTGTAGCTGATCTGCTTCCAGGCCGAGGCGATCACCACCAGGGCCATGGCGTCGGATTTGGAGCTGATGTGGTTCCAGTCGTATCCCACCATCTCCAGGACATAGGGCATCACGCCGATGGTCGGGTTGAAGATGAACCACCACAGGATGCCCGCGACGGCGGGCGCCACCGCATAGGGCCAGACCAGCAGCGTGGTATAGACGCTGGCGGACCGGATCATCCGGTCCACGGCAACCGCCAGCAACAGCGAAAAGCCCATCGACAGGACGGTCACCAGCACCGCGAACACCGCCGTGACCTGAAGCGAATTCAGGTATTCCGGGCTGTTCCACAGCGCCCTGAAATTGGCCAGCCCCACGAAGCTGGTGTTTATGCCGAAGGCATCCTGGCGCAGGAAGCTTTGCCGGATCGCCTGGGCCGCAGGCCACAGGAAGAAGACAAAGGTGATCGCCAGTTGCGGCGCCAGCAGAAGCCAGGGCAGCAACTGGTTGCGAAAAAGGGTACGCTTCATCCTGAACCTTGTCTTGAAAGCGGAACGGGGCCGCGCAGGCGCGCGGCCCCGGCAGATCCTACTGGTTCTGCGCCTCGAATTCCTCGATCAGCGCATTGCCGCGTTCGACCACGGCGTCAAGCGCGCCCTGGGCATCCTTGGATCCGGCCAGAAGCTGCTCGAACTCCTCGTCGATGATGCCGCGAATCTGGACATAGTTGCCGAACCGCAGGCCCTTGGAATTCTCGGTCGGCTCGTTCAGCGTGATCTGCTTGATGCCGGTGTCGGCGCCGGGGTTTTCCGCATAATAGTCCGCCATCTGGTCCATCGCCGCCTGGGTGATCGGCAGATAGCCCGAGAAGGACGCCCAGTCGGCCTGCACCTCGGGCGAGGACAGGTATTCGAAGAACTTCGCGACGCCCGCGTATTCCTCGTCCGGGCGGCCCGACAGCACCCACAGCGTGGCCCCGCCGATGATCGAATTCTGCGGCGCGCCTTCGACATCGTCGTAATAAGGCAGCATCCCATAGCCCAGTTCGAAATCCTTGGCGTTGGCGATCACGCCCGCGCGGCTGGCCGAGCTGCCCATGTACATGGCGCATTCCTGCGAATAAAACATCGGCGCCGCATTGTCGCCGCCGACCGGGCCGCCATACTTGAAGACCCCCTCGTCGGCCATGCGCTTGAGGTTTTCCCAGTGCTTGACCTGGACCGGGCCGTTCAGCGTCAGCCGCGCGGCGGTGCCGCCAAAGCCGTTCTGTTCGGTGCCGATGGGCTGGTTGTGCCAGGCCGACAGGTTCTCGGTCTGGATCCAGCTTACCCACTGGGTCGTGAAGCCGCAGGTGGCCGCGCCGGTATCGCGGATCGTTTTGCTGAACTCCTCAAGCTCGGCCCAGGTCTTGGGCGGGGTGTTCGGATCAAGGCCCGCCTTTTCGAACACCGTCTTGTTGTAATAGACGATCGGGGTCGAGCTGTTGAAGGGCATCGACAGCATGTTGCCCTCGGTGTCGGTATAGTATCCGACGACGGCAGGCAGATAGGCGGCGGGATCGAAGGCCGCGCCCTGGTCAGCCATCAGCTGATGGACCGGAACGATGGCGCCCTTGGCGGCCATCATGGTGCCGGTGCCAACCTCGAACACCTGGACGATGGCCGGCTGCTGCTGCGCGCGGAAGGCCGCGATCGCGGCGGTCATGGTTTCGGGATAGGTGCCCTTGTAGGACGGCACCACGGTGTATTCGTCCTGGCTGTCGTTGAAACCCTTGGTGATTTCCTCCAGCTTGGCGCCCAGTTCGCCGCCCATGGCGTGCCACCACTGGATTTCAGTCTGCGCGTTTGCTGCCGACAGCGACGCAAGCAGCGCCACCGCAGATGCGGTGAATAGGTATTTCATATGGTCCTCCCCTTCAGGGTTGCGGTTCGCGGACGGGCCTAGCGCGCCTGGATGACGCGAACGCAACACTTTCCTGACGGGAAGGTGACACTGTTTGACCAAACGGTCAATGACGCCACGCAGGCCTGGAAATCAGGATAATGTCCCCAGGACAAAGTCTTCCCGGTCCGCGAAAGCCGAGCCGATGACCGCCCGGTCGCGCGCTAGCCCTTGAGGATCAGCGCCGCGCCGCTGACGATGGAAAAGATCAGGACGGCAAGGCGCAATCCCGGCCCGTTGACGCGCGCATGGACGACCCGCGACAGCGCGGTGCCGACCAGCACGGCGGGGATCAGGTACAAGGCCGCCAGCATCTGGTCCTGGCCGATGCGCCCGGCGATCAGCAGGATCCCCAGCGAGATCACCTCGCCCACCAGAAAGCAGGTTGCGACGGTGGACCGCAGGATCGGTCCGGGCGCGTGCTGGTACAAAAGCGCCAGGGGCGGCCCGCCGATGCCGGTGGCGGTTTCGGTCACGCCGGTGAACAGCCCCACCCCGACCGAGGCCGGGGGCGAGGGATCGAAGGGCGGCGACAGCAGCGCCACCCCGGCGGCCAGGACGGTCAGAAGGCCCACCGCGATTTCCAGTTGGCGCACCGACAGCGCGATGAGGACCGCCATGCCCAGGAAGGTGCCCACAAAGCGGCCCGCCGTGATCCAGCCCGCCCCCTGCCGGTCGATCGCGTGCCGCTCTCTCCAGGCCACCAGGGCATTGAGCGGCAGCATCAGGATCAGCAGCGTGACCGGCAGGTAGGTGGCATCGACAAAGCCAAAGACCGGCGCCACGATCAGCGCAAAGCCGATGCCGACCGCCCCCTGGACAAAGGCGGCGGCGGCGACCAGCAGCGACAGGGCCATGAAGATTGCAGGGGTCACGCGGGCCTCGTTGCCATCAGGCTGTCGGCGGTGGGATGGATGCGCTGGATCGGAGCCTTGGCGATGGCCGGGGACGCCTGTTCGCGGACCTGCGCCATCAGCGCGCGGGCGTCCCAATCGACCGGCCAGCCCTGCACCATCCGCAACCGGCCGTCGGTGAACACCGCGTCGATCTGGTCGCGGTTGCCATAGCGAACCAGTTCCCAGGCCAGGTCGTGCGAGGGCGTGAATTCCGGCCGGTCCAGATCGACCAGCAGGAAATCGGCGGCCAACCCCGGCGCGATGCGGCCCGTCACCCCCGCCAGCCCGCTGGCATCCGCCGCCATCCGCGTGGCCGCATCCAGCCACAGCCAGCCTCCGCCGCAGGAACTGTCGCCCGCAGCCAGGCCATATCCCGCACGCTGCATGGTTTCCGCCGCGTCCATCAGCCGGAACCCGTCGGCGCGCGTGCCGTCCGTGCCCAGGCCGAACCGGATGCCAAGCGCCTGCATCTGCAAGGCCGGGGCCACCGCGTTCCCCTTCCAGACCGAGGCGACGGGGTTATAGGCCACCGCCGCCCCGGTATCGCGCAGCAGGTTCAGTTCGGACGGCGTGACCAGCGTGGAATGCGCGATCAGCGTCTGCGGCCCAAGCGCGCCGACCTGGGCCAGATGTTCCAGCGGCCGACGGCCATGGGCCACCAGCGACCGTTCCACGGCCACCAGATGCTCGTTCACATGGATCTGGAAGACCGCGCCCGCCGCGCCCGCCATGGCCGCGATGTCGCGCAGCATCGCGTCGCTGGCCACCTCGGGGATCGAAATCGCCAGTGACGGGTGGATCAGCGGATCCCCCTGATAGGCGGCCAGATGCGTCTCAGCCGCCTGAAGGATCGTAGCGCGGTTGGGAACCACGGCCGCGCCGCCAAGGTCGTTGCAGATCTGCGCCACGACCAGCCGCAGCCCGGTTTCGCGGGCGGCATCGACCAGCCGGCCGATATGACCGGCCGAGCGGGTGCCCGCATCCACGGCCGCAGTAAACCCGCCGCGCAGGCATTCGAGCGCCGCAAGTTTGGACGACAGATACACCATGTGCTCGTCAAGGCTGCCTTCCAGCGGCACCCAGATGCGGCGGAAGATCTCGGACGGCTCTCCGAAGACCAGCGACTTGCCCAGCGACTGCGTCAGATGGGTGTGGCTGTCGATGAAGCCCGGCATCATCAGGTGATCCGGCAGTTCCACACGCCGCGCAGCCGGATGGCGGGCGCGCAGATCCGCCATGGCGCCGATGTCCGCAAAGCTGCCGTTCCGCAACAGCGCCGCCATGCCGGGCTGCGGGCCGCTGTCCAGCAGCAGGCGGCCCGGCGCGACGATCAGGTTGTCGGTCGCGGCGAAGGTCTGGCGGAAATCGGTCATCGGGCGTGCCCCGGCACGTCAAGGGGTTTCGGGGCGTTGAACTGGAAGAAGGCATTCACCACCGCCGCCGTGATCGTGCCCATCGCCAGGCCGTTGCCCAGGATCATCTGCGACCATTGCGGAAACTGGCTGTACACGCCGGGCACCAGGATCGGCATCAGCCCCATGGCCAGGCCCGAGGCCAGCGTGAACATCGCCCCGTGTTCGCGCAGATCGACGCGCGACAGCATGTGGATGCCGATCACGCCGATGATGGAAAAGACGATGACGGCCGTGCCGCCGACAACCGCGCCGGGCAGAACGCTGGCCAGACGCGACACCGGCCCCAGCAGCGCGATGACGACCAGGATCACCCCGGCCATCGCCGTCACATAGCGCGACCGGACGCCGGTGGCGCGCACGATGCCCACGTTCTCGCCCGAGGTGATAATCAGAGAAGTTCCGAACAGGCCGCCGACCACCGACGCCACCGCGTCGCCGCGGATGGTGCGGGGCACGATGGCATGGGCGTCGCCCTTGCGGTCCACGATCTCGGCCGTGGCGATGGTCTGGCCCGTCGCCTCGGCCATCGAGATGATGGAAAAGACGATCAGCGGCAGGGACGCGATGATGTCGAATTTCGGCAGCCCGAAGGGGAACAGCTGCGGCACGGCGATCAGCGATCCCTGCATCACGCCCGACACGTCCAGCCTGCCCAGGGCCGCCGCCAGCAGCGTGCCCGCGATCAGCCCCAGCATGACCGACACGCGCTGCAACGTGCCGGTGAATACGCGCGAAAAGATCACCGTCAGGGCGATGGTCGCCAAAGCCAGCCCGACATTGACGGGATCGGCGAAATTGTCGCTGCCGGGCCGGCCGGTGATCGTGCCGCCATAGATCTTGACCAGGTTCACCGCCACCAGCAGCAGCATGGTGCCGACCACGATCGGCGGAAAGAACCGCAGCAGGCGCCGGAACACCGGCAGAGCCAGGAAATAGAACGCCCCGGTCATCAGCACCGCGCCCACCGCCGTCTGCACGTCGGTCTGGGTGGCGATGGCCAGGAAGATCGCGATGGGGGCGCCGCCGGGTACCATGATGAAGGGCAGCCTTGCGCCCAGTCCCGCAGGGCCGAAGCTTTGCAGGATCGTCCCCAGCCCGCAGACCAGGAAGGTCGCGCTGATGATCGACACCGTCAGGGCGGCATCGAAGCCCAGCGTCTGCGCCACCAGAAAGACAGCCGTGATCGGCGAGGCCGCCATCACCAGCACATGCTGGAAACCGTAAAGGACCAGATCCTTCAGCGGCAATCTTTCATCGGCGGGATCGGAAGGCGGGCGGTGGTCCATCGCTGTCGGCATGTCGTTTTTCCCTGTTTCAAGAATGCGTGTCTGCTTCTGCAAATCGTTTTGCTAACGGGCGTCATACCATGCTTGCTGATTCTCGCAAATCGTTTTGTTGCAAAGATTGGCGCTATCTTGCTAGGGTTGGCGGACACAGGTGCGACGAGGGGACCGTGACCAAGCCCACCATTTCCGATCTGGCAAGGGCGGCCGGGGTGTCGGTCACGACCGTATCCCATGCCTTCAGCGGGCGCCGTCCTGTGGAACCCGAAACCCGCAAGCGGATTCAGGCGCTTGCCGACCAGATGGGCTATCATCCCAGCCACATGGCCCGTGCCCTGCGCAGCGGGCGGACCGGGGTGATCGCCTTGGCGTCGTCGATGCCCTTCGCAGTGGCGGCGGGTCCGTCGCGTCTGGGGTTCCTGATGGAGATCGCGGCCTCGGCGGCGATGTCGGCGCTGACCCGCGACCTGGCGCTGTGCCTGATCCCGCCCCATCCGGCGGCGCAAAGCTGTGGCGCCACCAGCTTTGACGGCGTGATCCTGGTCGAGCCTGCGCGCGACGATCCGCTGGTCGCCCATTTCGAGCGGCGCAAGACGCCGGTGGTATCCATCGGAACGGTGCCAGACCGCCCCGACATTCCCGCAGTGGACATCCGGTCGGGCGAAACGACGGCGCTGCTGCTGGATCACCTGGCCCGGCAGGGATCGTCCCGGATCGCGGCGCTGATCGGTTCCACCCCCCGGACCAGCCAGATCGAGGCCGAGGCGGCCTATCTGGACTTTGCCAAGGCCCAGGGCCATCCGCCGATCCTGGTCAGGCTGGACGAGGCCGAAGGCGAGGATCTGGCCTGCCGCGAAACCCGCCGACTGATTCAGGCGGACCCGCGCATCGACGGCATCTATGCGGCCATCGACGCCTTTGCCAGCGGCGCCGTCCGCGCGGCCCATGATCTTGGGCGCGCGATGCCCGACCGCCTGCGCCTTGCGACCCGCTATGACGGTCTTCGGGCCAAGCTGTCGGTTCCGCCGCTGACAGCGGTCGATCTGCATCTGCCCGCGACGGCGGAACGGGCGGTTCAACTGCTGCTGGATCGGATCGGCGGCAGGAACGGACAGGCCGTCGCCGACCCGCCCGATCTGGTCGCGCGACAGTCCTCGGGCCGCAGTTCCGACCGATCCTAGGCTGGACGGCCCGACGGCAGACGCAATAATATTCGCCGGACCCCCGGCGATACGGCATCAAATAGGTTCGCCCCCCGTCCATACTGCC
Source organism: Paracoccus sediminis (assembly GCF_900188295.1). Taxonomy (GTDB): domain Bacteria; phylum Pseudomonadota; class Alphaproteobacteria; order Rhodobacterales; family Rhodobacteraceae; genus Paracoccus; species Paracoccus sediminis. The sequence goes on along the minus strand of NZ_FZNM01000005.1, from coordinate 178,299 downwards.
CCTGTCCGACAAGGGAGCGCGTGGCGATGGATCAGGAAACAGGGCAGGCCGCCGATCCCTTGCCCCGATTGCGCATCGACGCCTATGACACCCTGGCCCAGCCGCTTGGGCTGGCGCAGCGAAGGCTGCTGCACGAATTGACGGTGGGGGTGCTGTGGCCGCATCGGGCGCATGACCTGGATCTGTTCCTGTCGCTGGGCCAGGGCTATCTTGCCATGGACGAGATCGGGCGCCCGGTCGGATCGGCCATGTATTTTCCGATGGGCGACGATTTCGCCATGCTGGGGATGATGGTGACGGTGCCGCGGTTGCAGGCGCGGGGCGCGGGCAAGTGGCTGTTGCAGCGCGTGCTGGCCGATTGCGCGGGCCGCGACCTGCGGCTGAGCGCGACCCGGTCGGGATACCGTCTTTATGCCGCGGCCGGGTTTCTGCCCGTCGCCGTCATCCATCAGCAGCAGGGTATCGCGCGGCCCATCGGGACCGGCCCGGCATCAGGCGCCGGGATCCGCGACCTGCGCCCCACCGATCAGGCGGCGCTGCGCGACCTGGACCAGGCGGCCTATGGCGCGCGGCGGCGGCGGATTCTGGATGCCCTGCTGCCCTTGTCGACGGGTACGGTCGCGCTGCGCGACGGGGCGGTGCGCGGCTTTGCCCTGCAACGCGAATTCGGCCGGGGCGTGGTCATCGGCCCGGTCGTGGCCGAGGACGACGCGATGGCGATGGCCCTAACCGCCCCGCTGATCCGGGCCAATGCCGGAACCTTTGTCCGCCTGGATACGCCGGTGGACAGCGAGGTGTTCCTGGGCTTTCTGGCCGATGCCGGCCTGGCGGCCTTTGACACGATCACGGAAATGCGCATCGGCCCGCCCCGCCGCGCGACGGCCGGGGCCGTGACCTATGGCCTTGCCTCGCATTCGCTGGGCTAGGGGGCCTGCTTCCCTCGTGCCGCCCCTTAGGACAGGCGGTCCTTCAGCCCGAACCACAGCCCCACCAGCGGCAGGAACCACGGCTTGCCGCTGTGGGCCGGAATCGCGGGCCAGTCCAGGCCGTCCAGCGGGTTGGTATCCCGCCGCCCCATGGCCAGATCCGCCAGCACCTGTCCGATCAGGGTGGACATCTGCGCGCCGTGGCCGGAATAGCCCAGGCCGTCCAACTCTCGGTCGGCGTCAAGGCCTCGGGGGTGGGCCGCGAAGGCGCGCAGGACGGGATCGAGGAATACCTGGAAACCAAGGCCTTCCATTTCGGCGGGCTGTAAGACCCGCCGCCGGAACCGGGGAACAGCCGCCTGGAATTGCCGCGGCGGAACGCCCGATGGATGGCCGCAGCATCCCCGCACCGTCCGGGAAACGACGTGTGCTTCACGCCGGATCCGGGGAACCGGCCAAGGGGCCTTGGTCTTGATAGGGGAACCACGGCACATGCCGCCGGGATCGGATTCGATGAGGTCGAGATGCAGCCTGACAACGACACGCCCGCCGGGCTTGAGGACATAGCCCGCAAGCACGGCTTCACCCCTGGGGCGGCCCGAACGATGCTGGCATCGCTGATGGCCGGCCACGGCAGGCAGGCGCAGTTCGACCATCCGGAATTCGGCGGCATGGGGCAATGGTCGGGCGGCGGAATGCTGATGATCGGCGCGATGTTCGACACCGCGTTGAAAGCCCGCGTGGACGGATTGATCCGGGATCTTACGGGACTGGCGCAGACGGCGGCGCAGGCCCGCCGTTCGTCCGATGCGGACGATGGTTCCGGTGCGTCGGCATGGCCGCAGGAACTGGGCGTGCCGTCGTCCAGCGGATCGCAGAACGGCATGGATTACGCCGTCTTTGCTGAAACGCGCCGTCTGGCCGTGCGGCAGGACGGCCAGTTGACGGTTTATGACACCGGGGACCATCGGATCGGCGGCGCGTCCCAGCGGCAGGACGGCGGCCGCTTGGTGCATTTTGCCAGCCAGCACGGGCCGGTATCGCTGGCAAGCCTGGCGCGGGTGGACCTGAACGATGCCGAACGCCGGCAGGCTGATCCCCCGCCACGCGATCCGCAATCGCAGGATGGGACGATCCCCGCCACCATCGAACGGCTGCACGACATGCTGTCGCGGGGCATCCTGACCCAGGCGGAATTCGACGCGAAAAAGGCCGATATGTTGAAACGGCTTTGAGACGGCGCGGCGCTGATCCGGTTTTCGTCGCCCTGCCAGATCCATCCGTTGATCGCCCAGGCCCGGCGCAGGCGGTTCAAAAACAAGATCGTGCTGGCCGTGAACACCGGCGATCGGCCCGGCTGGATCCATTTCGCCGCGCCCACCGCGACCGGGGCCGACCTGATCGCCTATCTGGCCGGACACCGCCCCCCGGCGCGGGCGCGGAATATACCAGCGGCCGTGCGCAGGCCGCCGGGGCGCGCTGCGGCCGGATCACTGGAACGGCTTTGCCGCCCGCATCGGCTTTCCCGAGGAGACCTTGCCCCCATGACCGCTGCCACGCACCCGCGCCCGCTGCGCCTCGGCTTTCCCGTCAAGGTGATGGGGCGCCCGGATCTGAAAAGCAATGACACCCGCCGCTGGCAGCAGAGCCCGCATCTGAAGACCTCGCTGGAACATGTGGACGCGATCCTGGATTATCTGGTCCGGATCGGCGTGGACATGTATCGCATGTCGTCGGATCTGGCCCCCTATGCCACCCATCCCGACATGCCCCAGTTTCACGGCATGGTGGCCGAGAGCGACGCGGACCTTGCCGCGCTTGGGGCCAAGGCACGCGGCCTGGACATGCGGCTGTCGTTTCATCCGTCGCAATTCGTGCTGCTGAACAGCCCCGATCCCGCGCTGACCGCGAAAAGCATCTGGGATCTGGCGTCCCAGGCAGAGATGCTGGATCGCATGGGCATGGGGCCCGAAGCTGTGCTGGTCACGCATGTCGGCGGCGTTTATGACGACCGAGAAGCAAGCCGCGCCCGCTGGATCGACGGCTACAACCAGTGCCCTGAACCTGTGCGGCGCCGTCTGGTTCTGGAAAACGACGATATCCGCTTTTCCGCCGCCGATGTCCTGTGGATCCACGACCGTTGCGGGGTGCCGCTGATCTTCGATTACCAGCATTTCTGGTGCCTGAACCCCGAAGGGCTGGCCTTGCGCCCCACGGTCGAACGCTTTGTGGAGTCCTGGCCGCAAGGGGTGCGGCCCAAGATCCACTTTTCGTCCCCCCGGACCGAGATGCGGGAAATCAAGCGCAAGGTCGCGGACAAGGACGGCGCGGGCACCCCCGCCAGGGGCGTGGTCAAGGCCGCGTCGCGCGTCAAGACGGTGCTGCTGCCGCCGGTCTGGACGGGACATGCGGATTTCGTCAATCCCTTCGAATTCGCGACCTTCATGCGCGACGTGGCCGGCCTGGACTTCGACGTGATGCTGGAGGCGAAGACCAAGGATCTGGCCCTGCTGCGGCTGCGGTCCGACCTGTTGCGCTATGCGCCCGACGTGGCGGCGCGCTTTGGCGCCCGGCCCGGCGATGCTGGGGCGGCAGAGGGGGACGCGGCGCCCGACGACGACCTTAAGGCGTTCGGAAAACAGTGACGGCATCGTGTCGGCCCGTCCCGGAACCGGCGGTCACGGCCTGCGTTTCTGCGCATATCGGCATGGAACCATCATGAACAAGCGCATTGCGATCGTCGGCACCGGCCCGACCGGCATCTATTCCTTTCAACAGCTTCTAACGAAGGGTGAACCGTTGGAGGTGACGCTGTTCGAAAAGGGCGACCGGGCCGGGATCGGAATGCCCTATTCGCCGGAAACCGCCAGCAAGTCCATGCTGGCCAACATCGCCAGCATCGAGATTCCGCCGGTCGTCACCACCTATCTGGACTGGCTCGAGGATCAGCCGGTCACGCGGCTGCAATCCTATGGTCTGGACCCCGAGGATCTGGACGACCGCCAGTTCACCCCCCGCCTGCTGCTGGGGGAATATTACCGCGACCAGCTTTTGTCGCTGGTCGCCGCCGCCGAAACCGCCGGCCACCGGATCGTCATCCGCGAAACGACCGAGATCGTGGACATCGCCCCCGGTCCCGGCGGGCTGCGCCTGCATATCGCCGACGGGCAGGTCGAAGGCCCTTTCGACCGCGTGATCCTGGCCACCGGCCACGATTTCCCCGACGAGGACGAGGCGACCCGCACCTATTTCCCAAGCCCCTGGTCCGGTCTGATCGAAGCGCGGATCCCCGCGGTTTCGGTGGGGATCATGGGAACCTCGCTCAGTTCCATCGACGCGGCGATGGCCGTGGCCAACCAGCATGGCCGGTTCCGCCGCAAGGGCGACGAGCTGCGTTTCGATCACAATGGCACGGATCTGAAGATCACGCTGATGTCGCGGTCGGGCATCCTGCCCGAGGCGGATTTCTATTGCCCGATTCCCTATGAGCCGCTGACGGTGATGACCGATGCCGCCGTGGCGTCCTGCGTGGCGCAAGCGCAGCCGCTTGACGCGATCTTCGACCTGCTGCGGGCCGAGATCATGCAGGCCGATCCGGCCTTCGCGCTGCGCATCGGTCTGGGCGGACTGGACGCCGACAGCTTTGCCCCTGCCTATTTCGCCGCGCGCGAGGCCGCCGATCCCTTCCGCTGGGCGCGCAGCAACCTGCACGAGGTCGAACACAACAAGGCCAACCGCATCACGGTGGGGTGGCGCTATGCCCTGCTGCGGATGCACGAAAAGGTCGAGGATATCGTGCCCGAACTGTCCGACGCTGACCGGGAACGGTTCGACGCGGGTCTGAAAAAGGTCTTTGTGGACAATTATGCCGCCGTGCCCTCTGAATCGATCCGCCGCCTGCTGGCCCTGCGGGACGCGGGCATCCTGTCCGTCCTGGCGCTTGGCGACAATTACGATCTTGCGCGCAATGGTTCGCAGACCGCGATCCGCACCGGCGATGCGGCCCATGTCTTTGAGGTCTTCATCGATGCGCGCGGCCAAAAGCCCCTGTCCAGCAAGGATCTGCCCTTTCCCACCCTGCGCGGCGCCTTGCTGGCGGCGGGACAGGACATTCCCGAGGTCGCGGGGGATTACAGCCTGATCGGACCCGACGATTTCGCCGGGCGGGTTTTCCTGGGATCGATCCCCTATCTGATGCACGACCGGCCTTTCGTGCAGGGCATCACCGCCTGCGCCGACATTGCCGAGGCGATCGCCAACGGGGTTGCCACGGGGCGGCGCAGGCGGCTGGTATCCTGATGCGCGCACCGATCGGGCATGAGGATGCGATGACCGACACTTTGTTTGACTGCGCCATCATCGGCGGCGGACCTGCGGGCATGACGGCCGCGATCTATCTGGCGCGGTTTCGTCGGCGGGTCGTGCTGATCGACGGCGGCGACAGCCGGGCGGCGCTGATCCCCCGGTCCCACAACCATCCGGGTTATCCTGACGGCATCCGGGGCGAGGATCTTCTGGTGCGGATGCGCGAGCAAACCGACAGGTTCGGTGTTCTGACGCTTGCCGCACAGGCGACGGCGATCGACCGCCTGCCGGACGGGGCCTTCGGGATCGCGGCGGGCCGGACGCTTGCGGCGGATCACGTCATCCTTGCCACCGGATCGCGCGACCGGATGCCGCCCGTCGATGATCCCGTCCGCCATATCCGCGAGGGGCTGATCCGGCAATGCCCGGTCTGCGACGCCTATGAGCTGATCGACAAGCCTGTCGCCATCATCGGCGCCAAGGACTGCACCGCCGGAGAGGCGCTGTTCATGTCCCATTACACCCCCGACGTCACGCTGTTGACGCTGGGCGATCCGCTGGACGTCAAGGCCTCGATCCAGGCCAGGCTGGACGATGCCGGGGTGCGCATCCTAGCGGACAGGGTGACGGCCTGGGATTTTGCCGCGGACGGCGTGGGCGTCCGGGTGGATGACGGCTGGCGGCGCTTTGCGGCGGTCTATTCGGGTCTGGGCATCGATCCGCAGAACGCCCTGGCCCGCGGCCTTGGCGTCGATCTGGCCGAGGACGGGCGCATCACCACCGATCCGCACATGCAGACATCGGTCGACCGGGTCTTTGCCATCGGCGATGTCGTCACCGGCCTGAACCAGATCGCCGTCGCCATGGCACAGGGAGAAATCGCGGCCACCCATGTCCATAACCTGATCCGGCTGTCCGAACGCCGCAGCCTGGCCGACAGCCTGTAAGGCGGCGGCCTGAACCGCCGCCCCGCATCATCAGGCGTCGCGCGGCTGGGACAAAAAGAATCGCAGCATTTCCGCGCTTGCGTCAGGGCCGGCGGGATCGGCATAGCTGCCGCCCGGTTGGCCGCCGGACCAGGCGTGACCCAGCCCCTCGATCAGCCAGTGTTCCGACAGGATGCGGCCATCCGGCATGGCGGCGGTGTCGCATCGGTAAGGGCGCGTTCCGGTCTTGCCGGTCCGGCGGTCGATGACAGTCTGGTCCGGCCCTGCCGCCAGGATGTCGGCGGCGATCCGGTCGCTGTTGCGGGGATGGACGGTTGTGTCCGTGCTGCCGTGAAAGACGATGGTCGGGGTGGGCTTTGCGTCGGGGCGCCGTGGACCGTCGGCGGCGCCGGCGCCGTTCATCGCCGCAAAGGCCGAAGGCACGTCCCTTGCGATTCCGAAAGGCAACCCGGAATGGGCGCCGACGGCGGCGAAGACATCGGGATGAGTCTGGCCCAGGATGACCGCCATCGCCGCCCCGGCCGACAGGCCCGCGACAAAGATCCGATCCTGCGGCACCGCGTGGCGGCCCGCCACCGCAAGCGCCATCTGGGCGATGATCTCGGGTTCGCCCCGGCCCCGGCGCTGATCGCCGATGCTGAACCAGTTCCAGCACGACTGCGCGTTGTCGCCCCGCGCCTGCTGAGGATAGACGACGATCAGGCGATGTTTCTCGGCCAAAGCGTTCATGCCCGTGCCGCGCGCGAAATCGGCATGGGTCTGGGTGCAGCCGTGCAGCATCACCACCATGCCCTGGACGCCATCGCGGACCGAGGCCGGGACATAGGTCAGGTATTCCCGCCCCCCCGCCGCGCAGGCAAAGCGGTCGGCCTGGAAACTGGCGCCGGACGGCACCGGATCAGTGGCCAAGCCCGGCACCGGCGCCGTGAAGGGCGGCTGGAAGGCCGCGCCGGGCAGGATCTGGTCCGGAACGGCCAGCCCGTGCCGCGCCAAGGTCCGCTGCACCAGATCGTTCGCGCCGTCGAAACGCAGGTTTTCCATCGCCTGGCGCAGGGCGCCGACGTCAAGGGTCTTCATGCTATCGTCCTTTGAAAGTGGTTAAAGAATACGGTCCGCCAGGGCTTTCCTGACCTCGGGGGCGGCTTGCAGGCCGCCCAGTACCGTCATCGAGGCGATGGTGGCCCGTGCAAGATCCGGCGTGATGTCGGGGGCCAGACGCGCAAGGCCCACGACCTTGACGTGCAGAACCTCGCCCGCGTCCCGCACCCTCTCAAGCTCGGCGCGGCTATAGTCCCGCAGGCCCAGATCCATGGTGTGCCGTTCGATCGACCGGGCCACGGCGTCGCGATGGCTGTCCAGCCCGTTGCGGATCGCGGTGCGGATGAAGTCGCTGCGGTTGGAATAGAAACCTTCCTGCACCAGAAGATCGATCCGGCCCAGATCGACATAGCCCAGATTGATGGTGATCTTTTCGGTATCGGGCATCTTGTCGCGCAGCGTCCGCAGTTCGGCCATAATGTTTCTCCATCCACAAGGATGTTATATGGATGGTATTCCGTGCTTCGCAAGGGAAAGCCGCCCAGACAAACAAAAAGCGATCCAGGCCAGTGGCCCGGATCGCCGTCCTGTCGCCGTTAGGGATCGCCGAAATCAGCTTTTCGGCAGCAGCACCTTGTCGATGACATGGATCACGCCGTTCGACTGCCGCACGTCGGCGATGGTGACGGTCGCCATTGTGCCGTTCTCGTCGGTAAGGGTGATCGTGTCGCCGGATGCCTGGGCCGTCAGCTTGCAACCGCCAAGGGTCTCGACCACATGACTTCCGCCCTCGTCGGCGATCATGGTGGCGATGGCGTCCGACATGGCATTGGTGCCAACCACATGGCAGGTCAGGATCTTGGTCAGCATGTCCTTGTTTTCAGGCTTCAGCAGCGTGTCGACGGTGCCGGGCGGCAGCGCCTCGAACGCGGCGTTGACGGGGGCAAAGACGGTGAACGGCCCCGCACCCTGGAGCGTCTCGGCCAGGCCGGCGGCCTGAACGGCGGCCACAAGCGTGGTGTGATCGGCCGAATTCGCGGCGTTTTCCACGATGTTCCTGTCGGCCATCATCGCGGCCCCGCCCACCATCGGGTTGTCCTGCGCCATGCCCGCGCCCACCGATGCCAGCACAAGACATCCGGCGGCCAACGCCTTGGAGATCGTCATCATGTTCCACTTCTCCTCCAAAAAGCCTCCTCGTGATCGAGGGACGCAGGAAGGCACGATGACGGCGGTGCGAAAGTTTCAGCCGGGCGCCGGATTTTTTTGCCGCCGCCGCAGCGGGGCGGATCTGGTCGTCCTGCCCGCCGGGCGCGCCGCCCGGATCTTTCGCCCGTTCCGCTGCGTCCTTCGCCTTGCCAAAGGCCCGCAGAAGGTCCACCAAGGCGGCTTGGAATTGTCGGCGGTGCGTGAGCCATGGTCATTTCTGAAATCGCGTCCCAAGACCCGAATCCGGATCCATCCCGAAACAGCCCTTCCGATCCGTCCCCGGCGGAACCCGGTGCCCACGGGCCGGACGGGGCGCTGACCCGGGGGCTGATCCTGGCCTGCCTGGGCGTGGTCTATGGCGACATCGGCACGTCGCCCCTGTACGCGCTGCGCGAATCGCTGGTCCACGCGCAAGAGGAAGGCCTGCCCGAAACCGCCGTGATCGGCATTGTCTCGCTGCTGTTCTGGACGGTCATGCTGATCGTCACGGTGAAATACGTCATCCTGATCCTGCGCGCCGACAACAATGGCGAAGGCGGAACCCTGTCGCTGGTCGCCATGGCCCAGGGCGCGCTGCGCCGGCGGGCGTGGTGGCTGTATCTGGTGGGCATCGTGGGCGTGTCGCTGTTTTTCGGCGACACGATGATTACCCCCGCCATTTCCGTCCTGTCCGCGGTCGAGGGGCTGAAGCTCGTGACCCCCGCGTTCGAGGCCTGGGTGGTGCCCCTGACGCTGCTGATCGTGGTGGTGCTGTTTGCCGTGCAACGGACCGGGACCGAGGCGGTGGCGCGGTTCTTCGGGCCGGTGATGCTGGCCTGGTTCGGGACCATGGGGGTGCTTGGGGCATCCCACATCCTTGACGATGCGCGCATTCTCCAGGCACTCAACCCCGTGCGCGCCTTGAATTTCCTGATAAACAACGGCTTCAGCGCGCTGCCGGTGCTGGGGTCGGTGTTTCTGGCGGTGACGGGGGCCGAGGCGCTGTATGCCGACATGGGCCATTTCGGCCGCCGTCCGATCCGCATCGCCTGGACCACCATCGCCTTGCCGGCGCTGGCGCTGTCCTATCTGGGGCAGGGTGCCCTGGTGCTGGCCGACCCCCAGGCCGCGTCCAATCCGTTTTTCATGCTGGCGCCGGACTGGTTCCGGCTGCCCCTGGTGATCCTGGCCACGCTGGCCACGGTGATCGCCAGCCAGGCGGTGATTTCCGGCGCGTTTTCCGTGGCCCAGCAGGCGGTGCAGCTGGGCCTGTTCCCCCGTCTGGAAATCCAGCACACGTCGAACACCCAACGGGGACAGGTCTATCTGCCTAAGGTCAACATGATCCAGATGACAGGCGTCTGCGCGCTTGTGATCGGTTTCGGGTCGTCGGCCAATCTTGCAAGCGCCTATGGCATCGCGGTCACGGGGGACATGGTCATCACGTCCCTGCTGGCGATCATCGTGTTCCGCTGGGCCTGGGGCTGGAACTGGATCTGGGTTCTGGCGATCATGCTGCCGATCCTGGCGATCGAACTGATCTTCTTTGCCGCCAACCTTATCAAGGTCGTAGACGGCGGCTATATCCCGCTGCTGTTCTCGGGCCTTGTGATCGTCGTCATGGTGGTCTGGCTACGGGGCACCATCATCCTTCAGCGCAAGCTGTCGGCGGACAGCATCCCCCTGGATCTGCTGGTGGGAAAGCTGGAAAAATCGCCCCCGACCATCGTGCCCGGAACCGCCGTGTTCCTGACCGCCGACCCGATGGTGTCGCCCGCCGCGCTGATGCACAACCTCAAGCACAACCGCGTGCTCCATGAACGCAACTTCATCGTCAAGGTCGAGGTCTGGACGACGCCTCGCGTTCCCGAAGACCAACGCTTGCAGATCGAACAGCTGTCGCCGCATTTCTGGCGCACCATCTGCCGGTTCGGCTACATGGAACAGCCGAATGTGCCCAAGGCCCTGGCCGGCGCCAGCAAGGTCGGGCAAAAGCTGGACATCATGAACACCAGCTATTTCCTGAACCGCCGTGTGCTGCGGGCGGGCAAGGCCAACCTGATGCCGCGTTGGGCCGGCCGGCTGTATGCGAACCTGTATCGCAGCGCGTCCGAACCCACGAACTTCTATCGCCTGCCGTCGAACCGGGTGGTCGAACTGGGGCAACAGATCAACATCTGACGCCGGGGCGGCGGCGTCGGGCGGCCGCGATTGGCCGCAGTCCCGAATTTCTGCTAGGGTGTCGCAGGCAAACCGCGGCGCTTTTGTCATGGACAGCGACATTCAAGGGCTGATCGCCGACATCTACGGCACCGTTTCCCACCCCGGCCAATGGCATTCCGTGCTTGGCCGGGTGGCCTTGCTGGTCGGTTCCCGCCGGGTGGTGCTGGTCGAACGGGACGACGACGACCTGCGCATCGTGCTGCCGCCCGGATACCGCGACGATCCCCTGGGACATCGTGGCGGAACCGACCGAATCCTCTTTGCACGGACAGCTCCGCCCGGCGCCGTGGCGTCCGACGGCCGGAGCAGGGTCGTCGTCCGCTTTCTGCGCCGCCGCGGCGGCATCGATGCCGCCGCCCAGGCCGGGCTGGACGTTCTTTTGCCCCATATCGCCAGAGCATTGGAGCTTGGCCAGGTCGTGTCCGAGGTTCGCGGGATCGCCCGTGATCTTGCCGCGTCGCTGGACTGGCTGCGGATCGGTGTCTGCGTCATCCGGCCGGACCGCGCCATCGTCGCGCAGAACGCCGAATTCCGCCGCCTGGCGGCCGCCACGGGGCTGATGCTCGTGTCGCCGGACAACCGCCTGGACATGGGCCGGGCGCGGGACCGAGCCTGGTTCCGCCGGCAGCTGGCGCAACCGCTGGCCGTCGCGCAGGACGCCCGGCCCGCCTGCTGCCCGGCCGACGAGGGCATGGCACTGGCCATCCACCTGGCGCCGCTGCAGCCGCACGATCGGTTTGGGCAGGGGCGGGCCGACGGTTTCGCGATCTATTGCCTGGACGTTGCCTGCCAGGCCGACATCGACCTGGACGCGGTATCGGAACGGCTGTCGCTGACGGGATCCGAATCCGAACTGGTGTGCCTGCTGGCCGACGGCCTGACCAACCGGCAGATCGCCGCCCGCAGGCACCGGTCGGTCGAAACCGTCAACTCTCAGGTCAAGTCCCTGCTGAACAAGGCCGATTGCGGCAACCGCACGCAGCTGATCCGGCGCGTGGCGGCCATCGGCCACAGAATTCTGACCCATCCCCCGAATGGGTGATGTGCGCCCCGCCAGCGATGGCACCATCGACGCCGGTGCCGTTTGCACCAGACATCGCAGGGGTTGCAGGTTTTTCCGGTCAGGGGTTCGATGCCTTGGTTTTCATCATCTGACACATTGAAGACCGTTCTTTTCTGACGGCGGGCGGCATTTTGCCATCCGACAAACCGTGGCCGATGCGGGCACGGCCATTTCCCTGTCCGGCTACGCGGCGCGCAGGCAGCAGCACCAATTTTCACGCATCCCGAAAACGGGTGCCATCAGACATAGGAGCCAAGTCACATGACGATTCTCGTTCAATCCCACGGCGGTCCCGTCGAACCGCCGCGCGCGACCCCCATCGCCGGGGGCCTCGAGGCGGGCCAGCCTGCCGATGGCGATGTCGCCCCCGACGAACGGGCCGATTTCGGCTATCTTTTCCCACCCTCGGGCAATGCCGACGATTATCTGCCCGACACGGCCCTTGACGATCTCGACGAACTGGCCCGGCGCATGGTGCCCGACACCGAACCCGAGAATACCGAATCCACGCTGCCCGCGGTGATGACCTATTGGGGGCAGTTCCTGGACCACGAACTGACCGCCCGGACCGACCGCGATGCCGCCCTGTCGGACATCGCGACGGGCCATCCCCTGATCGCAGCCGAGGACATCGAACGCCTGCTGAAGAACGCCCGGACGCCCCGGTTCGATCTGGACAGCGTTTACGGCGGGCTGCCCGTCGGTCCCGGCATGACCCCGGAACAGGCGGCCAACGCGGCCGCCGTCATCGCCGGAATGCGCCACCCGACGCTGCGCGCCAAGATGCGCGTCGGCACCTGCCTGACCGGCGGCGACAACGAGCCGATGCCGGACAGTCTGGACGCCCATCGCGACCTGCCCCGGTTCGCCCAGGTCGAGGACCGCGTGCGCCAAGCCTATCTGGACATCGCGCGTGGCCAGCTTTCCCCCGCCGACTTTGCCGCGTTCGAGGCCAGCCTGCCGCAGCGCGCCATCATCGGCGACAAGCGGAACGAGGAAAACCTGGTCATCGCCCAGTTCCATCTCAGCTTTCTGCGCTTTCACAACCGGGCCGTGGATTTCCTGAACGACCGCGACACGGGCTGGGTGGCCGAATTTTCGTCCGCCCGCGATCTGGTGCGGTTGCATTATCAATGGCTGACGCTTCAGGTCTATCTGCGGGCCGTCTGCGACCCGGCGGTGGTGGACCGCATCCTGGACGACCGCGCGCGGGCCTTTTTCGCCTTTCGCGACGATTACTATGCACGCAACCCCAAACGCACGCTGGGCAATGTCCTGCCGCTGGAATTTTCGGCCGCCGCCTATCGGTTCGGGCACACGATGGTGCGGGGGATCTACGACTATAACCCCAACTTCGGGCGGCCCGGCGCGATTTTGCCGGAATCGCCTTTCAACCTGCTGTTCGGCTTCACCGCCGGGGGCGGCTTCCGCCCGTTCCCGGCCGCGCCCGCCAAGGCCAAGCTGCCCGCGAACTGGATCATCGACTGGCCGCGCTTCCTGACCGTCAAGACCGATTTCGACGATGGCCTGTCGCAACACGCCGCGCGGTCCATCGACACGGTGCTGGCCCCGCCTCTGGGGGACATGGTGAACGAAGGCGGCGATGCCGCGACGCCGGACCTGAAGGCGCTGTTCCGGCATCTGGCGCGGCGCAACCTGCGCCGGGGACTATCGCTGCGGTTGCCGACCGGGCAGGCGCTGCACCGCCACCTGAAGGCACAGGGCGCCGTCACCTCGGATCCCATCCGCGACATTTCCACGGCGCTCAGGGACAAACCCGACCTGGGGGATTTCCTGAGGGGGTCCGGATCGGCGCTGCATTGCCGGACGCCGTTGTGGTTCTATATCCTGGCCGAGGCCGAGGCGGGGGGCGGCAATCGCCTGGGCGAGCTGGGCAGCTGGATCGTCGCCAGTTCGTTCATCGGCGTGATGCTGTCCGATCCCGATTCGGCCCTGTCGCGCGGTTTCGAACCCGCGCAAAGCCCGCTGCGGATGCCGGACGGATCGCCCGTCGACACGCTGGAGAAATGGATGCGCTTTGCCCTTGTGATGGCCTGACACGCCATCGGCGGACATCCCGCGCGGCGGAGGATGCCGCGCGGGACCAAAGGCGAAATTTTTATGCAAATTGCAATCTAAAGTAGAAATTTCCTAGGCGGGCTGTGAAAGCCGTGCTATTTCGCCCCCTGCCTGATGCAGGCAAGCCTCGATTGACTGACGCCGTCTGACAGGTGCGACATGACCAGCCTTCCGCCTTGCAGGATCGACATGCCCAATCTGTCGCACCCGTCCCGGCGAAAGCCCGGCAGTCCTGCCTTGTCCGGCATCACCTGACATTTCCCCCGCGCGCCCTGGCGGGACGCGTATCCCCTGTACCGATCATCCTTTTGCCGGAGCAAGACATGCCGACGACCTTCAACTGGATCTTTCTTGGCATCCCGCGCAATGCCGCGAACCAGATCGTCCAGATCGATCCCCAGGAAGGTGATGCGGATTCGGAAAACGCCTCGCTTCTGGTGGGCGCGCGGTTCGGGTCGGCCGGATCGCCGCTGTTCAACGCCGTCAGGCCGGCGACCACGATCAACAATGGCGGCAGCGCCACCGGCCTGGACACGGACAACACGGTGTCGGACGACCAGATCGAAACGGACACGGGATCGGGAACGCGGCGGCTGACCTTTGACGGCGTGGCGCAGTACGGCGCGACCGTCACCTATGCCGACGGCACGACCGCCACGCTGTCGGCGGTCGTTGCCCAGGCGACCACCGGGGAACTGTTCCTGGCGCCGCCGCCCAACACCCCGGAATCGGTGCTGGTCGCCAAGCCCATCCTGTTTGTCACGATCAATTCGGTCCGTGACGACACCGGCCTGAACATGATCGCCGACCGTCAGATCATCGGCTGGGACAACGGCTATGTCGAGGGCACGGCCGGGGCGGACTCCATCGTCGCGGGCTTTGTGGAACCCGTCGCAGGGGGGTCCGACCAGATCGACGGCGGCGATGGGCTGTCGGGCGCGGCGAACGGGTGGAACGACGACCGCGTGCGCGCGGGGGCGGGCAACGACACGATCAATGCCGGGGCGGGCAACGACGTGATCGACGCGGGCGCGGACAACGACCTGATCCTGCTGACGGGTCTGTCCGGGAACGACACCATCACCGGGGGCACCGGATCCGACACCCTGGACGGCGCGGGCCTGACCGGCGCAGCCACCGTGACCTTTGCGAACGGGTCAGGAACCTTCGCCGCGGCCACCGGCACCGCGACCTCGACCGCGACCTTCACCACGATCGAAACCGTCGTCACGGGATCGGGCGCGGATACGATCAACGCGGCCGGCAACGCCGCCGGTGCCCGGTTCGCGTCGGGCGACGGCGCCGATCTGTTCACCGGGGGCGCCGGCGCCGAAACGGTGGACGGCGGCGGCGGCGCCGACCGGATCTCGGCCGGGGGCGGCCGGGACAGCATCACCGCCGGGACCGGGAACGATACCGTCGATGGAGGGGCCGACGCCGACACCATCGACGGCGGCGCGGGCGACGA
Organism: Paracoccus sediminis; assembly: GCF_900188295.1. Taxonomy (GTDB): domain Bacteria; phylum Pseudomonadota; class Alphaproteobacteria; order Rhodobacterales; family Rhodobacteraceae; genus Paracoccus; species Paracoccus sediminis. Next base: position 163,062 of record NZ_FZNM01000005.1, on the reverse strand, counting down.
CCGTCTGGAGGGCGGCGCGGGCGACGACACCCTGTTCGGCGCCGAGGGCGACGACCGCCTGTCAGGCGGTCAGGGCAGCGATGTCCTGAACGGCGATGCGGGCGCCGATACGCTGACAGGGGGGGCGGACAACGACCGCTTCGTGGCGGGGTCGGGCGATCTGATCGCCGACTTCGGTTCGGGCAACAGCGGCGGGATCAACGACGGCAACCCGGCCAACAACGACGTCGTGGACCTGACCGCCCATTACAACGCGTCAAACATGGCCATCATCAACGCGTCGCGCGTGGCGGCAGGCCTGCGGCCGTACAGCACCCCCCTGGGCTGGCTGCGGGCCGACCAGGACGATGGGCGGCTGAACAGCATCGCGGCCGCGAACGGCTTTGGATCCAGCTTCACGCTGACCATCCAGAATCGCGGCGCAGCCATCGAGTCTGCGTTGCTGGCCACCGATACCACGGGCGTCATCTGCTTTGGCGCCGACGCGCTGATCGACACCGCCAACGGACAGACAAGGGCCGGCGACCTGCGGGTCGGCACGGCGGTCAGAACCCGCGATGCGGGCCTGCAACCGATCCGCTGGATCGGGCGGCGCAGGCTGTCGCACACCGATCTGGCCACGCACCCGCATTTGCGCCCCATCCGCATCCGCCGGCGCGCGCTGGGCCGGGGTCTGCCTGCGGACGACCTGATCGTTTCGCCGCAGCATCGGATTCTGGTGCGGTCCCGGATCGCCCAGCGGATCTTCGACAGCGCCGAGGTTCTGGTAGCGGCCAAGCAACTGTGCCAGATCGACGGCATCGACGTCGCGCGGGATCTGGATGGCGTGACCTATGTGCATTTCATGTTCGACGCCCACCAGATCGTGTTTGCGAACGGCGCCGAAACGGAATCGCTGCATACCGGCCACGAGGCGTTGAAATCGGTCGGCCCCGTGGCCCTGGGCGAAATCCTTGCGATCTTTCCCGAATTGCGCGGCGGCGGCGGCCATCCCGCCGCGCGGACGCTGTCGTCGGGACGCATGGCGCGCAAGCTGGCCGTCCGCCATGTCCAGAACAACCGCCCGCTTGTCGAAACCTGACGGCGCGCGCGGCGGACCGGGCGCGCGCGGTTGCGGTTGATCGACGCCGGAACAAACCCCGCCGATCGTTGTTGAGCCAAGGTTGCTGAACCGGAAATGCAGGACGATAGCAGGGGTGTCCGATGTCGCGGCTTATCCTGATTGTAGAGGACGAGATTCTGGTGGGTCTGGACCTGTCGGAAGCGTTGCACGAGGCGGGCTTCCGCACGAGGCTCGCCCGCGACATGTTTTCGGCGTTGCGCATCGCTTTGGAAGATACCGTCGATCTTGCCACCATGGACGTGAACCTGGCGCATGATACCGATGGGGTCGAAACCGCCATCCGGCTGCGTCAGGCCCATGACGTGCCATCGGTCTTTGTCAGCGCCAGCCTGGATGGCAAGACGCGCGAACGGGCGCAGGCGTCCGGTCCGGTCGGATTTCTGGACAAGCCGGTGGCGACACAACAGTTGGTCGGCGTCGTGACCCGTTATCTGGCACAGGCCGACGCTGCGGGTCCACGGGCCTAGTTCTCGTTCTGGAAGCTGGCCAGATCGGCGACGATCTCGCAGCGCAGCCCCCGAGGGTCATAGTCGATCCCGACATCGCAGGTGGCCGTACCGGAAAGCCCGGTGCTGATAAGGTTCGTGCCCGATCCCACAGTGTCGGGGGTGGCGACGGGCGGACCGCCCCGTTCCGTCCAGGTCAGGACGATCCGGTCCTGTCCGTCCTGCGTGACGATCTGCCACCGGATGTCGACCGTTCCGACATCGTTGGAAAGCGCCCCGTACTTGATCGCGTTTGTCGACAGTTCGTGCAGGATCAGCGACAGGGACAATGCGGGCCGGGAAGCGACGGCCAGATCCGGCCCATCGACCCGGATCCGGGTGCCCTGGCGATCCCCGTGCAGCGCCAGGGTCTTGCGGATGATTCCATCGACGGTGGCCCGGTTGGCGCGGCCTTCGATCAGCATGTCATGGGCGCCTGCCAGGACACGGATCCGGTCACCCAGGGTCCGCCCGGCGGACGGCAGATCCTCGGCGGTTCGCAGGGTCTGGTTCACGATGGCCTGGATCATGGCCAGTTGATTTTTCAGCCGGTGCCCCAATTCGCGGTTCAGCATCTGCTGTTTCTGTTCCTCGCCCACCAGATCGGTGACATCCAGGGCCTGCACGAAGATGCCGTTGACCGCGCCTTCGGTGTCGTGGATCGGGTGGTACAGGAAGTCCAGAAGCCGGGTCCGGGCCACCGCGTCGCCGTGGCTTTTCAGGTCTATGGGAATGCGGCGGCCGACATGGGGTTCGCCGGTGCGATACACCCTGTCCAGAATATCGACGAAACCCTGCCCGACCACCTCGGGCAGCGCCATGCGCACGGATTTGCCGATCACCTCGCGGCCGCCGACAAGGTGCAGATAGTCCGCATTGGCGAAACGGAACATGTGATCGGGACCGCTGAGCAGGGCAATCGCGCCGGGCGCGACTTCGAAGACCTGCAAAAAGCCGCTGCGCTCGACCTGTTCGGCAGCCCTCGCGGCCACGCTGGCCGTGGTTTCCGTGCAGGGGCAGAACATGCCCAGCACGGCGCCCGCGCTGTCGCGCACCGGAATATAGGAAAATGCGAAGTTGGTCTTTTCGGGATAACCATGCCGGTGCATCGTGAATTCGATGTCGTCCATCGAGGTGCCGATGCCCGCATAGGCCGCTTCGATGATTGGCCTGACCGCATCCCAGATGTCGAACCACAGATCCCCGAAAGGCCGTCCCAGGGCATGGGGATGGCGGTTGCCGCACATCGCCGCGTAACCGTCGTTGTACAGGGTGATCTGGGCAGGCCCCCAGACGATCAGCATGGGTTGCGCGGATGCCATGGCCATGCCCACCACGACATGCAGTTCGTCGGGCCAGGTTTCGGGCGATCCAAGGGGATTTGCATCCCAGTCCAATCCGCGCAACAAGGCGCCGCATTCGCCGCCGCCTTGCAAGGACATCACCTGCCGGGTACCAGGCGCAAAAGGCTTGGACATTCCATTCATTGAAATGCTCATCGAGTCATATAACGTGCCGGACCAATATGTCGGCTTCTGGATCACCGTTATATCTAATTTCCGATGCTGCGAAGCCCTCATTTCATGCGGGCCGGTCCAGCCTTTGCACGCTGGGGAAAAAAGCGCGGGACCAAGGCCCGTCCGACAGGCCTTGGTCCATAGGGGTGGCGTCTGCCCGCTTATTTCCGGGTGGTGCCCGGTCCGCTGCGGTCATCCTCGATTTCGACCTCGGTGCGGCGAACGGTGTCGGAAATGGTTTCCTCGCGCGTGTCGGAGGTCTTGCGGATTCCGATCTCCTCGACCACGCGGGCCTCTTTCGAAACCACGGCTTCCTCGCGGTATTCCTCGGCCTCGATCGTCTGGTCGCGGAAGGCGGTGTCCGCATCGGTCAAGGTGCGGTCCACCGGGCGGCGTTCGATCTCGACCCGTTCGTCGCGCAGGGTGACGCTTTCGTTGACGGGTTCCTCGACCGTATAGGCGCGGACCCGGACCCGGCCATGGCTGGTGTCGCGTTTGCCGACGCGCAGGCGTTCCTCGATCACGGGAATGGTTTCGTCGTTGGACATGTCCGCCGACGGCATCCAGGCGCGGTCGGAATCGTCGGACCGATAACCCGTGCCCACCGAAGTCCCGGAGGCGATGGGATCGGCGTCGATCATGCCGGGGGTGCCTGCGGCATAGGGGCTGGCCTCGTAGCCGCCCCAGCCCTCGGCCCGCCAGCTTGCCTCGCGTTCGTCCAGATCGACGGTGCCTTCGTCGTCCAGGACATCCAGAACCTCGTCGTAACGCCCCGAGTCGATGCCCGTGACCGTGACAAGATAACCGCCGCGCGACAGGCCGTGCGCATAGGTATAGCGGTCCTCGTCCGGAAAGAAGAAGTCCTCCAGGCTGGCCCAGAAGCCTTTTTCCTGATCGTCCGCAGCCACCGTGCCGTCGGTCGAGGCATTGCCTTCGACCATGCGGATCCGGTCCTGCGCAATGCCGATGGCGACAAGCCGGTCAACGGCCCGCTGGGCATCGGCGCGGTCGTCGAACATGGCCGAAACCGAGGCTCCGCCGGTGCGGCCGGTGGTTCCATAATCGTTGTCATGAGTCATCGTCTTGGTCCTTTGCAACGGAATTGGATGCGGATGCCCCTGGTTCCACGGGCACGCGCTGAACATGGACGGTCTGATGTCGGGTCGTGACGGGCACTTCCTGTGTCCGCCGCTGTTCGACGTGACGGATGTGCACTTCCTCCAGAAGATACAGTTCCCGCGTCACGACCAGCCTTTCTTCCACCACGGGAACGATCGTCACACCGTCTTTCGTGACGACCTCGGGCACCGTCTGGATCCTGCGATCGACGGGGACGCGAACCACCTCGACCTGGGTCTCGGTCAGATCGACCGACAGCATCTGATCGACGGCTTCGGTCCTGGTGCTGACGCGGACCCGCCCGGCAAGACGCTGCTCTTTGGTCAGAACCAGTTCTTCCTTCACAACTGGCAGAATCTGCGGATCGTCGGTCATGGTGCCCTTTCCTGATCGTTGATGAAACGACGCGCCGGACATATCCGTTCCGCCGTCCCCACTTATCAAATGCTATACCAGCGGCGGGGCGCCGGTCGTCCGGCATCGGACCCGACGATTTCCAGCGATACCCCTTCCAGCGGAGGCTGGGTGTTTCTTTGGGTCATGTAATCGAAGGCATCGTCATGGCTGGCAAAGACCATGGGCGCATCGATGGCCGAAAAGTCCTTGCCGTTCCGGGTCAGGCGGAAATGCGGATTGTCGCGCCGGCATATCCAGAATTCGGTCATCGCCCTGTCTCCCTTCAGGCAGTGTCAGGGGGTGTGACGGCAATCCCTGCCCAAGGGTTCCACGGAGATCAGAGGTAATCCACCCAGACCCCGCCCGCGTCGGCCGAGCGCACGCAGGTTTCCACCCAGCGGACGCCCTCGACCCCCGCGTCGATGCCGGGATAGCGCAGGCCCGCCACGCGGGACGGAACGCCGTCCTCGTGCGCCTCGATGGCCAAGGCAAAGCGGTAGTGCAGGTTGGCCCAGGCGTCGAACAGCCCTTCGGGATGGCCCGCGCCGATGCGGTCGTCGGCCAGGGCCTGCGGGTGCAGATAGGCCATGCCCCGGTCCAGCAGGCGCGCGGGTTCGCCCTGGATTTCCAGCCGCAGCTGATTGGGATGCTCGTCCCACCATTCGACCGATCCCCTGGATCCCACCACCCGCACCTTCTGGCTGTGCATCGCCCCCGCGTTCACGGCCGAGGTCCAGCAGGTGCCCACCGCGCCGCTGTCGTATTCCATCAGCACCGTGGCGTTATCCTCCAGCGGCGCGCGCGAGGCGACGAAGCTTTGCCGGGTGCACAGCAGGCGCCTGATCTTCAGATGGGGGCAGATCACCTGGCTGATATACAGGGGATGGGTCGCCAGATCGCCCAGGACATAGCTGGGACCGGCGAATGCCGGATCGACGCGCCAGCGGGCGGCGGGGCTGTCCAGTTCCGCCGCCGCGCTGTGGAAACCATGCGCGAATTGCAGGTTGACGATGCGGATGTCGCCCAGGGCGCCATCGGCGACCAGCCGGGCGGCCTCCTCGATCATCTGGTGGCCGGAATAGCCATAGGCGACGCCGACCACCAGCCCGCGTTCGCCGGCGATGGCTTGCAGGTCCAGGGCCTCGGCGGTGGTGAAGGTCAGCGGCTTTTCGCAGATCACGTGAATGCCCGCCTGCAAGGCCGCCCTGGCGATGGGGTAATGGGTGTTGTTCGGCGTGGCGATGGTGACGCAGCGGATGCCGTCGGGGCGCGCGGATTCCGCCGCGAACATCGCGTTGTGATCGGCATAGCAGCGGTCGGGGTCCAGGCCCAGTTCGGCGCCGAAGTCGCGGCCACGCTGCGGGTCCAGGTCGAAGGCCCCGGCGATCAGGTCGAAATACCCGTCGCGCAGCGCGGCGGACCGGTGGACATAGCCGATCTGGCTGCCCTTGCCGCCGCCGACCATGCCCCAGCGGATCGCGGATTTCGTCAATCGGGTGCCGTCGATCATCGGGTTCTCTCCATCGCGGGGTGGGCAAAGCCCACGGTTTCCAGATAGCGGCGGGATTTGGTCACGTCGGCCAGCGATCCCCCGGCGTTGCGCGGGTCGCGTTCCTGTTCGACGGTGACGTATCCCGCGTAACCGCGCCGTTCTAGCAGCGCCAGGATCGCCGGATAATCGATGCAGCCGTCGCCGATGGGGCACATCACGCCCATCGCGCAGGCATCGAAGAACCGGATGCGGCGGGTCATCACATCGGCGAATTTCGCGGCATCGATGTCCTTGAAGTGCAAGTAGTCCAGCCGGTCCCAGTATCGGTCCAGCATGGCCACCGGATCCATTCCGGCATAAAATGTATGGCCGGTGTCCAGGCACAGCCCGGCCTCGGTCGCGGGAACGTCGCGGGCGATGCGTTCGATCTCGTCGGCGAATTCGATGTGGCCGCCCGCATGGGGATGGATCACCGCGCGGACGCCCCATTCGTCGCGCGCGATCCGGGCGATGGCGCGGATGTTGGCGACCATCCCGGCCCAGGCGGCATCGTCCAGCCGCACCGCGCGGTCGGAATGGCCCGCCGCGTAATCGCGCGCGTCGTGGCCCCAGTCCATCACCGTCAGATAGGGCGCGGCGAACCGCTGGCCGGGCGCCACGGGCGGGCGGGGCAGGGCGGTGATGACCGCGCAAATCTGCCGCGTCTGGCGTTCCAGGTTGTCGCGGTTGGCCGGATCGACCAGATCGTCGAAGATGGTGCCCGCCACGACATACAGCCCGTTCCCGCGCAGTTCCGCCGACACCGCACCGGCGTCCAGCGGCATATAGCCGTACGGCCCAAGTTCCAGTCCGCCGTATCCCGCCACCGCGGCCTCGGCCAGGACCAGCCGCCAGTCGGGCAGGTCGGGATCGGTCACATCGTCCACGCCCCAGCAGCAGGGCGCCGTCGTGATTGTGATGGTCATGGTTCTCCTCCGGTTGCGTGCAGGATTACCTGCGAGGATGCGCGGACCGAAGGAATGTCTTGAGGGGAAACCATCAATCCGTCATGGTCGCGCCAGATCGGGCACGGGGGACAGATGGCCAAGGTGACGCTGGAGGATGTGGCCCGGACGGCCGGCGTTTCGGTCGCGACGGTGGACCGGGTCGTGAACCGGCGCGGCGGGGTGTCGGCGGACAAGGAAACGGCGATCCTGCACACCGCCCGGCAGCTGGGGCTGGACCGGAACCTGACGGTCAGGCCCACGACGGCCAAGCGCATCGCGATTCTGATCCAGCCGCCATCCAATCCGTTCCACGACCAGTTGCGGCGCGGCCTCGACCAGGCCCGCGCCATCCACCGCGATCTGAACCTGCTGTTCCAGATCGAACAGATCGACCCGACACGGCCCGACCGCGTCGCCGCCCGGATCGCCCGCGCCGGGACATGGGCCGACGGAATGATCCTGACCGTTCCGGCGTCCCCCCAGGTGGTGACGGCGATCGAGGCCTTGCCGTCGCGCATCCCGGTCGTGACCATGGCCGACGACGTGCCGACCGCGCGGCGCGCCGCATTCGTCGGTCCCGACGACCGCCAGTCGGGCCGCGTCGCGGGCGATCTGATGGGATACCTGATCGGTCCGGCGGGGGGCGAGGCCCTGGTCCTGATCGGCCGCTTCGACATGCCGGGCCACGGCGCGCGGGGCGGCGGCTTCATCGACGTGCTGGCCGAACGTCACCCCGCCATCCGCGTGACGGACGTTCTGGAAACGCACGAGGACAAGGCAACCGCCGCCGCCATGGCCCTGCGCGCCGCGCGGGCCAACCCGGATCTGCACGGCATATACCTGTGCACGACCGGCTGTTCGGAACTGGTGGCCGCCCTTGCGCCGCTGCGCCAGTCCCGCCCCATCGCCATCCTCACCCACGAACTGACGCCCGAACGCCGGATCATGCTGCGCGACCGCAAGGTGCAGGCGATCATCGACCAGAAGCCCATGCTGGAGGCGCGGCTTGCCGTGGAAACCGTGGCCCGCCTGGTCGGGCGGCTGGACGGGGACGCCGGGTCCATCGCCACCGAGATCCAGATCGTCATGCCCGAAAGCGTCTGAGGGGTTCCCCTCAGGCAATCGCTTGCCGCAGGGCGGGACGCCCCCCTAGCGTTGCGCAGGAACAGGGGGATCGGTTTCGGCGTCATCGGCGCGGTTTCCAAGGGCAAGGCCTCTGCCATTGCGCTGACGATCATGCGCAGTTCCTGCTGCGTTTCGCCTCTGGCATGCCGGGCGGCATCGCGGCCAGCCGCGTCCAGGCGGGCTGCACGATGGGCCTGACCCATAAAGTCGTGGGCACCGGGGGCGGGGTGCGGTTCGATCAGGAACGCTGGGCGGAACTGCACTTCCATGATGCGCGCGATCCCAGGGGGCGGCCAGGGTTCCGCACCATTCTGGCCGTGCCGGGGCATGCGGTGAGCGCCGCAGCCATTTCCGGCGCAACGGTCGCGCATCTGGTCAATCCTGTCTCCGCTTGCGGCGCGGCTTGGCGCGCGCCGGTCGTCGGCCGCCGACGCGCTGTCCGACGATCTGGACGGCATCGTCGTCTGTTCCTCGGCCGACAGCCATGCCGACCTGCTGCTTGCGGCCAGCGAACGCGGGCTGGCGGTGTTCTGCGAAAAGCCGATCTCGCTGGACTGGCTAACCGTCGCGCGCATCACCGACGCGGTCGAGGCGTCGGGCATCCGCTGCATGCTGGGGTTTCAGCGCCGCTATGGCCCGAACTTCCGCGCGGTGCGGGACCGCATCGCCTCGGGGCAGGCCGGGCGGCTGGAGCAGCGGGTGATGCACACCCGCGACCCCGGCCCGCCGCCCATCGATTATGTCCGCCAGTCGGGCGGGATGCTGCGCGACCAGGCGATCCACGATTTCGATCAGGCCCGCTGCATATGCGCCGAGGAGATCGCCACCGTCCATGCCGTCGGCAATTGCCAGATCGACCCGGCCATCGGGGCTGCGGGCGACATCGACACGCTGGCGGTGACGATGCTGACCGAATCCGGCCGCATGGTCACGATGACCAACAACCGCCGCAGCCCTCTGGGATACGACCAGCGGCTGGAGGCGCATTGCGCCGCCGAGGTTCTGTTCATCGACAACCGCCCGCAATCCGATGTCCGCGTCAGTGGGCCTGCGGGCCAGTTGACCGCGGCGCCGATGGATTACTTCATCGCCCGCTTCGACGGGGCCTATCGCGCCGAGATGGCGGCCTTTGCGGCTTGGCTGAACGGCGGCCCCGCCCCCTTGGCCGGGATCCGCGACGGCTACGAGGCGCAGCGTCTGGCCGAGGCCGCCTTGCGGTCCATCGCCACCGGCCAGCCGGTCGATCTGCGCGGCGGCTGGCAGCCTTGACGCGTCCCCGCATGATGTGAAACCGTCACATCTCTGACGGATTACATCATGCACGGGGAACCCGATGCGCCGCCCCACCATCGCCGATCTGGCAAAAGAAGCCGGCGTCAGCCTGGCCACCGCCGACCGCGTGCTGAACGGCCGCCTCAAGGTGCGCGAGGAAACCGCCCGACGCGTGCAAGAGGCCGCGCAGCGCATCGGATACCACGGCGCCAACGCGATCCGCGCGCGGCTGATGGCGGCACTGCCCGAACGGCATTTCGCGCTGATCCTGCAAAAGGAACGCCATCCCTTCTATCAGGACTTCGCCCGGCTGTTTCAGGACCATGCGGCGTCCGTCACCTCGCACCGGATCCGCGTCACGGTGCGCTTTGCCCAGTCCACCCTGCCGGGGGAACTGGAACAGCTGCTGAGATCGCTGGCGGGCAAGGTCGATGCGGTGGCGGCAACCGGGCTGGATCACCACAAGATCACGGCGGCGGTCGGCGACCTGCGCGCGCGGGGCATTCCGACCTTTTCGCTGTTGTCCGATTTCGCGCAAGGCGTGCGCGAAAGCTATGTCGGGACCAACAACATCAAGGTCGGTCGGTCGGTCGGCTGGCTGATTTCAAGGATCGCTCGGCGCCCCGGCAAGGTCGCGGTGTTCATCGGCGGGCACAGGTTCCACGGCCACGAACTGCGCGAGACCGGCTTTCGCAGCTATTTCCGGGAATATGCGCCGGAATTCGACCTGTTGAACCCTCAGGTCAACCTGGAAACGCGGCAACTGACCCACGAGGCCGTAACCGAACTGCTGGAACGGCATTCCGACCTTGTGGGGATCTATTGCGCGGGCGGTGGGATGGAAGGCGCCATCGCCGCGCTGCGCGAACTGCGCAAGCCCGGCGACGTGGCGCTGATCGTCAACGAACTGACCCCCGACACGCGCGAGGCGTTGCAGGACCGCACCCTGGCCGTCGTCATCAGCACGCCGCTGCGGCAGGTCTGCGAGGAAACCGTCGCCCTGATGATCCAGGCCTGCGACCACGGCATGGCCGACAATCCCGGCCAGCGGTTCCTGCCGTTCCAGATCTGGACGCCGGAAAGCCTCTGAAAGTGATGTGAAACCATCATTGCGGGCATCATTTTGCATCACGAATGATGGTTTCACGGGCCACGGGATGATTGACCGGCCGACCTACATCGGTGATCTTGCCCCTGCGACACCCTGAGGAGACGTGTCGCCGCCCGCCAAGACCGGCCGTGACCGAAACCCCGCATTCGCCGGGTTGACCGTGCGCACCCCGATGTCTGGCGCGGGTCAACGAACAAGGTGCCAATGCACCATCAGTGGAGGACTGAGAATGAAGCGACTGCTGACGGCAACCGCGATCTGCGCGGTGATGGCTGGTTCCGCCCAGGCCGAGAATATCGGCGTGTCGATGGCACTGTTCGACGACAACTTCCTGACCGTTCTGCGCAACGGGATGCAGGACCATGCCGCCACCCTGGACGGCGTGACCTTGCAGATCGAGGATGCCCAGAACGATGTCGGCAAACAGCTGAACCAGATCCAGAACTTCGTCGCCTCGGGCGTGGATGCGATCATCGTGAACCCGGTCGACACCGACGCCACCGTCGCCATGTCGCAGGCCGCCGCCGATGCGGGGATCCCGCTGGTCTATGTCAACCGCGAACCCGTGAACGTGGACACCCTGCCCGAAAAGCAGGCCTTCGTCGCGTCCGACGAAAAGGAATCCGGCACGTTGCAGACCCAGGAAATCTGCCGGCTGCTGAAGGAGGCCGGCAAGACCGAGGCCAAGGCCGTCGTGCTGATGGGCGAATTGTCGAACCAGGCGGCGCGGATGCGCACCCAGGACATCAAGGACGTGATCGCCACGCCCGAATGCAGCTTCATCCAGATCGTCGAGGAGCAGACCGCCAACTGGTCGCGCACCCAGGCCGCCGACCTGATGACCAACTGGATCACCTCGGGTCTGGAATTCGACGCGGTGATTTCCAACAACGACGAAATGGCCATCGGCGCGGTCCAGGCGCTGAAATCGGCGGGCATGTCGATGGACGACCTGATCGTCGGCGGCATCGACGCGACCCAGGACGCGCTGGCGGCGATGGCGGCGGGCGACCTGGACGTGTCGGTGTTCCAGAACGCGGCGGGCCAGGGCCAGGGCGCGGTGGACGCGGCGCTGAAACTGGCGCGCGGCGAGGCCGTGGACACCAAGGTCTATGTGCCCTTCGAACTGGTCACGCCCGCGAACCTGGCCGATTATCAGGCCAAGAACTGAACCCACGCGCCGGGGCGGTTCGGCGCCCCGGCATCCCTTCCCAGGCCAAAGGACAGGTGATGGTCAGTCCCAGGACGGCCGCGGCGATCGACCGCGTGAAGACTACGATCGACCGCGAAGGCGTGTTGTCGATCAGCGGCATCCGCAAGGAATTCCCCGGCGTGCTGGCGCTGGACAACGTGCAGTTGCGCATCCGCCCCGGCACGGTCCATGCCCTGATGGGCGAGAACGGCGCGGGCAAGTCCACGCTGATGAAGATCATCGCCGGGGTCTATCAGCCCGACGCGGGCGAGATCCGGCTGCGCGGCCAGGTCGTCGCGCTGAAATCGCCGCTGGACGCGCTGGAACAGGGGATCTCGATGATCCACCAGGAACTGGCGCTGATGAACTGGATGACGGTGGCTGAAAACATCTGGATCCGCCGCGAACCCACGAACCGCCTGGGCCTGATCGACCACGCGAAGATGGCGCAGATGACCGCCGATCTGTTCGCGCGGCTGAACATCGGGCTGGATCCGACGGTTCAGGTGTCCGAACTGACGGTCGCGCAAAAGCAGATGGTCGAGATCGCCAAGGCCGTGTCGCACAATTCCGACGTGCTTATCATGGACGAACCGACATCCGCGCTGACCGAACGCGAGGTCGACCACCTGTTCGCCATCATCCGCGACCTGCGCGAACGCGGCATCGGCATCGTCTACATCACCCACAAGATGAACGAGCTGTTCGAGATCGCCGACGAATTCACCGTCTTTCGCGACGGCAAGTACGTGGGCACCCACAACGCGTCCGACGTGACGCGCGACGACATCATCCGCATGATGGTCGGGCGCGAGATCACCAACATGTTCCCCAAGGTCGATTGCCCCATCGGCGGCACGATCCTGGAGGTGCAGAACCTGACCCTGCCCGGCGTCTTCCACGACGTGTCCTTTTCCCTGCGGCGGGGCGAGATCCTGGGCCTGGCGGGTCTGGTCGGGTCCAAGCGGTCGAACGTGGCCGAGGCGCTGTTCGGTGTCCACCCAGCCGAATCCGGCCGGATCCTGATCGACGGGGCCGAGGTCTCTATCAAGACCCCTGCCCAGGCGATGGCGCACGGCATGGCCTTCCTGACCGAGGACCGCAAGGAAACCGGCTGCTTCCTGACGCTGGACTGCCTGGAAAACATCCAGTCCGCGCTGATTACCCGCAGCCATGTCAGGAACGGCTTCGTCCAGCAGCGCGAGGTGAATGCCCTGGCCGAGGACATGGCCCGCACCCTGCGCGTCAAGACTCCGAACCTTCAGGAAACGGTGGAAAACCTGTCGGGCGGCAACCAGCAGAAGCTGCTGATCGCCCGCTGGCTGCTGACGAAACCCCGGATCCTGATCCTGGACGAGCCGACCCGCGGCATCGACGTGGGCGCGAAATCCGAAATCCACCGCCTGATTACCGAACTGGCCGCGCAGGGCGTGGCGGTCCTGATGATCTCGTCCGAACTGCCCGAGGTGCTGGGCATGTCCGACCGCATCATGGTCATGCACGAGGGCCATGTGTCGGGCTTCCTGAACCGCGACGAGGCGGATCAGGTCAAGATCATGTCGCTTGCGGCGAAGTAAGGGAACCATCCTCATGAGCAGCCAAGACATTTCCGCCAGCCGCGCCGCCCGTCCGCAGCGCCGCCTGCCGACCGAGGTCAACATCCTGCTGGTGCTGATCGGCATCGCCCTGGTGTTCGAGATCCTGGGCTGGATCTTCCAGGGCCAGTCCTTCCTGTTTTCCTGGAACCGGCTCAAGATCATGATCCTTCAGGTCTCGGTCATCGGCATCATCGCCGTGGGGGTCACGCAGGTCATCATCTCGGGCGGGATCGACCTGTCGTCGGGATCGGTGGTGGGCGCGGTCGCCATGGTGGCGATGTCGTTCGCCCAGGTGTCCACCTATGCCCGCGCGGTCTATCCGGGCCTGACCGACCTGCCGATGATCGTGCCCCTGCTGATCGGCCTTGGCTGCGGGGCCGTCGTGGGCCTCATCAACGGATGGCTGATCGCCTATACCAAGATCCCGCCCTTCATCGCCACGCTGGGCACCATGGTCACGGTGCGCGGGTTCGCCAAATGGTACACCAAGGGCCAGCCGGTCAGCTTTCCGACCGAAGGCTTTGCCTGGATCGGCAGCGGCATGATGCCGGTCGTGATCTTCATCCTGGTCGCGGCGATCTTCCATGTGGCGATGAAATACACCCGCTATGGCAAGTTCACCTATGCCATCGGCGCCAACGCCCAGGCCGCGCGCGTGTCGGGCATCGATGTGGAACGCCACTTGGTCAAGGTCTATGTGATCGCCGCGATGCTGGCCGCCCTGGCCGGGATGGTGGTGGCGGCGCGCGGCCAGACCGCGCAGGCCGGGATGGGGCTGGCCTATGAACTGGACGCCATCGCCATGGCGGTGATCGGGGGCGTGTCGCTGAACGGCGGGCGCGGGTCGATCCTGGGGACGGCCATCGGCATGGTGATCTTCGGGGTCATCATCTCGGGCTTCACCTTCCTGCGGCTGGACGCCTATTACCAGGAAATGATCAAGGGCGCGATCGTCGTGGCCGCCGTGGTGGCGGACGTTCACCGCCAGCGAAAGCGCCGGAAGGCCTGACCCCGCGCGGCCCGGCATCGGGCCGTCCCGGCACCCCACCATCATGACGGAATCCTGACCATGACCAGACTGACCGCCTCTACCGCGCTGTGCCTGTCACTGGCCGCCCCGGCCTGGGCCGACACGCAGATCGGCGTCACCATGACCTCGTTCGACAACCCGTTCCTGACGATCCTGCTGGACGGCATCCGGTCCGAGGCCGCAAAGACCGAAGGCGTCACCCTGTCGGTCGAGGATGCCCAGCTGGACGTGGCCAGACAGTTGAACCAGGTCCAGAACTTCGTGGCAAACGGGGTCGATGCGATCATCGTGAACGCGGTGGACGGCGACAGCACCGCCGCGATCACCGCCGCCGCGACCGGGGCGGGCATTCCGCTGATCTATGTGAACCATCCGCCCGCCGAACTGGAAACCGGAATGTCCGAGGGCACCGGCTATGTGGGTTCCCAGGAAACCGACGCGGGCCGCCTGGAGGCCACCGCCGTCTGCGCCGCGCTGAAGGGACGCGAGAATCCCAAGGCCGTGATCCTGATGGGTCCGCTGGAAAACCGTGCGGCCCTGGTCCGCACCCGGATGGTCGAGGAAGCCTTTGCCCGGCCGGATTGCGCGGTGGAAATCGTTGAAAAGCAGGTCGCCAACTGGAACCGCGTCCAGGCGCAGGATCTGGTCACGTCCTGGATGACCGCCGGTCTGGAATTCGATGCCATCGTCGCCAACAACGACGAAATGGCCATCGGCGCGGCCCAGGCCCTGGCGGCCACCACTGGCAAAGGCGACATCGTGATCGCGGGCATCGACGCCACCGCCGACGGTCTGGCCGCGATGGAAGCGGGGCAGATGGACGTGACCGTTTACCAGAACGCCACGGGCCAGGGCGGGCAGGCGGTGAAAGCCGCCGTCGCCGCAGCGGGGGGCGAAACCATCGAACCCGAACACTGGATCCCGTTCGAACCCGTGACGCCCGACAACATCGCCGATTACCGGAAGTAAGCGGTGCCGCCGGGCGGGGCGCGTCTCCTCCTCCCCGCGCCTTGCCCGGCTTTTTCAGACAAGACACAGGATCTCCCATGCGCATCGCCATCGACCCCTTCATGCACCGCCACCTGCCGCTCGAGGCGATCCCCGCCAAGGTCAAGGAGCTTGGCTATGACTGGATCGAGCTGTCTCCGCGCGGCGATTTCCTGGAATGGTTCAAGGCGCCCCGTGTGTTCCCCGACCGCATCAAGGCGTTGAAACAGGCGCTGAAGGACGCGGATGTGGGCATCGCATCCCTGCTGCCCATGTATCGCTGGGCCAGCCCCGACGAGGCCGAACGCCAAGCCGCCGTCAAGCACTGGAAGCGCGCCATCGAGATTGCGGTCGAATTGGGCGTGGACACGATGAACAGCGAATTCGGGCGCGGCCCCCACCCCGACAAGGGGTCATGTTACTGCTGCCACACCGGGTCGATGATCGAGGCCTGCGAGGACGCCTGGTGGCGATCGATGGAGGAGCTGGTCCCGATCCTGGAGCGCGAGGGCATCCAGCTCAACGTCGAACCCCATCCCGAGGACTGGTGCGAAACGATCCAGCCCGCCCTGGACATCATTCGCACGGTGAATTCGAAACGCGTGAAATTCTTGTATTGCGCGCCGCACACCTTTTATTTCGGGGACGACACGGTGGCGATGCTGCGCGAATCCGCCGACGTGCTGGCCCATGTCCATGTGGGGGATACCTTCAACCACAAGGCGTCCAGCGGGTTGCGCTATATCCTGAACCCGCCGGGCACGCAGGCCCGCGTGCACCAGCATCTGAACATCGGCCAGGGCGAGGTGCCGTGGGACGATTTCTTCGGCACACTGGCCGCCATCGGTTTCGACGGCATCATGACCGCCTGCGTCTTTGCCTGGGAGGACCGCGCCGACCACTCGGGCCGCTTCATGCGCACCGAAATGCAGAAATACATCGATCAATATTGGAAGGAAGGTTCCAGGAAATGACCGTCAGAATTGGTGTCATCGGCACCGGAGCCATCGGCCGCGACCATGCTCGCCGCATCAATCAGGTGCTGTCCGGCGGCACCATTACCGCGCTGTCGGACGTGAACCGCGCCTCGGCCGAGGCGGTCCGCGCCGACATCGCACCCGACGCCACCGTGTTCGACACGGGCGAGAATCTGATCGCCAGCCCCGATGTGGACGCGGTTCTGGTCACGTCCTGGGGCGCCACGCACCAACAATACGTGCTGGCCGCCATCGCCGCCGGCAAGCCCTGCTTCTGCGAAAAGCCGCTGGCCACCACCGCCGAAGGCGCGAAACGCATCGTCGATGCCGAGGTGGCGCACGGCACCCGCCTGGTGCAGGTCGGCTTCATGCGCCGTTACGACGAAGGCTATGTCGCGCTGAAGGCCGCATTGGCCCAGACCGGCGCGCCGATCATGGTCCATGCCGCCCACCGCAACCCCTCGGTCCCCGAGGCCTATACCACCCCCATGGCGATCCACGACACGCTGATCCACGAGATCGACGTTTTCCGCTGGCTGCTGGATGACGACTATGTGTCCGCCCGCGTGACCTTTCCCCGGTCCTGCGCGCGCACCCATGCGAAACTGCGCGATCCGCAGATCGTGACGCTGGTGACGGCCAAGGGCGTGGTCATCAACACCGAGATTTTCGTCAACTGCCATTACGGCTATGACATCCAGTGCGAGGTTGTGGGCGAGGATGGCGTGGCGTCCCTGCCCGAACCGATGGCGATCAAGATGCGCCTGAACGCCAGCCTGCAAAATCCGATCCTGACTGACTGGAAGGACCGCTTCGTGGCATCCTATGACGTGGAATTGCAGGATTTCCTGAAGGCTGCCGCGCAGGGCACGGCATCTGGCCCGACCTCGTGGGACGGCTACATGGCCGCCGTCGCGTCCGACGCCTGCGTTCAGGCGCAGGAATCCGAGGGCCAGGCCATTGCCATCGCCCATCCCGACCGTCCCGCCCTTTACGCCCAAGGCTGACCCATGCGCTTTGCCCTGAACCACATCGCCGCGCCGAACTTGTCGCTACCCGATTTTTTCACTGCTGCCGGCGAGCTTGGCGTCACCGCCGTCGAGATTCGCAACGACCTGCCCGACGTGCTGTCCGCGTGGGATCCCGCCCAAGTGAAGGCCGAGGCCGAGGAGGCCGGCGTGACCATCGTGTCGATCAATGCCCTTTATCCCTTCAACGTCTGGGGGGGCGACCTGCCCGCGCGCGCCGAGGCGATGGCCGATTACGCCGCCGCCTGTGGCGCCAAGGCCCTGGTGATGTGCCCCCTGAACGACGGCACGAAGGTCTCCTTCGATAGCCTGGTCGGCGCGCTGGCGGCCATGAAGACGATCCTGGACACGCGCGGCCTGACCGGGCTGGTCGAACCGCTGGGCTTCCCGATCTCGTCCCTGCGCACCAAGGCCGAGGCGATCCGCGCCATAAAGGCGGCAGGGGGCGAGGGCACCTACAGGCTGATGCACGACACCTTTCATCATCATCTGGCCGGGGAAACCGAATTCTTCCCGGACTGGACCTGGCTTGTCCACATCTCGGGCGTGACCGACCCGGACGTTGCGGTGGACGCCATGCTGGACGCGCACCGGGTGCTGGTAGACGACGCGGACCGGCTGGAAAACGTGGCCCAGATCCGGGCGCTGCTGGACGCGGGCTATGACGGCCCGTTCAGCTTCGAACCCTTCGCGTCCAAGGTTCACGACGCCGCCGATCCCAAAGGCGCGCTGAAGACCAGCATGGCCTTCGTTTCCGCGCAGCTTTGATCCCAAAGACAAGGACCGATCCGATGACCAAATCCCTTGACCTTCTCACCATCGGCCGCAGTTCCATTGACTTGTATGGGGCGCAGGTGGGCGGGCGGCTGGAGGACATGGGGTCGTTCCGCAAGTATATCGGCGGCAGCCCCACGAACATCGCCTGCGGCACCGCGCGGCTGGGATTGCGGTCCGGCCTCATCACGCGGGTGGGCGACGAACACATGGGCCGCTTCATCCGCGAGCAACTGGTGCGCGAAGGGGTGGACGTGCGCGGCGTTGTGACCGACCCCGACCGGCTCACGGCCCTGGTGATCCTGGGGATCCGCGACCGGGAACAGTTCCCGCTGATCTTCTATCGCAGCGACTGCGCGGACATGGCGCTGTGCGAGGACGACATCGACGAATCGCTGATCGCGGACGCCCGCGCGGTGCTGGCGACGGGGACGCATCTGAGCCATCCGCGGACGGAAGCGGCCGTCATTAAGGCGTTGAACCTGGGCCGCAGGCACGGGGCGCGGACGGCGCTGGATATCGACTATCGCCCGAACCTGTGGGGGCTGGCGGGGCATGGCGACGGGGAAAGCCGCTTCGTGGAAAGCGCGGCCGTCACCGCCCGGCTGCAAGCGACGCTGCACCTGTTCGACCTGATCGTGGGGACCGAGGAGGAGTTCCACATCGCGGGCGGCACCACCGACACGGTCGCCGCGCTGCGGGCGGTGCGGGGGGTTTCGGATGCTACCCTGGTCTGCAAGCGGGGTGCGGCAGGGGCGGTGGCCTTTACCGGCGCCATCCCCGACACACTGGACGAAGGCGAGGCCGGGCCGGGCTTCCCGATCGAGGTCTTCAACGTGCTGGGCGCGGGCGACGGGTTCTTTTCAGGGCTGATGAAGGGCTGGCTGGACAACGAGCCGTGGCCCAAGGCCCTGGAATACGCCAATGCCTGCGGGGCGCTTGCGGTGTCCCGCCACGGCTGCACGCCCGCCTATCCCAGCCTTGCGGAACTGGAGTTCTTCCTGCGGCGCGGCGTGGTGCGGCCCGACTTGCGCAACGATCCCGAACTGGAACAGGTCCACTGGGCCACCAACCGCCACCGGCGCACCGGCGGCGACTGGACCACGATGCGGGTCTTTGCCTTCGACCACCGGATGCAGCTGGAACAGATGCCCGGATACACGCCGGAACGGGGCGGCGCCTTCAAGGAATTGTGCCTGAAGGCCGCGTTGCAGGTGCAGGCGGGCCAGCCGGGCTATGGCATCCTGTGCGACAACCGCATCGGGCGGGATGCGCTGCACGCGGCATCGGGCACGGGGCTGTGGATCGGGCGGCCCGCCGAATGGCCGGGGTCGCGGCCCTTGGAACTGGAACCGGAACTGGGCCTCGACTGCGGCGGGCTGGAAGGCTGGGCGCGCGAGAATGTGGTCAAGGTTCTCTGCTTCTGCCACCCAGGCGACGACGCGGCGACGCGGGCCGCGCAAGAGGAAACCGTCAAGCGCTTGTTCCAGGCCGCGCGCCGCAACGACCTGGAGTTCCTGCTGGAGATCATCCCGTCCAAGGTCGGCCCGGTCGATAACGAAACGACCGCCACCCTGATCCGGCAGTTCTATGCGGCGGGCGTGTATCCCGACTGGTGGAAGCTGGAGCCGATGACCGAAGGGGTGGCCTGGCGCAAGGCCATCGCGGCCATCGAGGAGAACGACCCCCACACCCGCGGCATCGTTGTCTTGGGCCTGGACGCGCCCGAGGCCGAGTTGTCGGACAGCTTTGCCGTGGCCGCCGCCTTTCCGCTGGTCCGGGGCTTTGCCGTGGGCCGCACCATCTTCGGCGCGGTGGCGCGGGCCTGGCTGGACGGCGACCTGACCGACGACGAGGCCGTCGCGGAAATGGCCCGGCGCTACGGCCGTCTTTGCGCCGTCTGGGACCGGGCGCGGGCAAGCGCGCGGGTGGCGGCATGAACCGGATCCTGACCGGCGGGCGCGCCCCGCGACGGCTGAACATGCAAGAGGTGCTGGGATGAGCGCAACGATCCGCCTGACGGCCGCGCAGGCCATGGTCCGCTGGCTGTCGGTGCAGATGACCGAAGACGGCGAACGCTTCATCGAAGGCTGCTGGGCGATCTTCGGCCATGGCAACGTCGCGGGCCTGGGCGAGGCGCTGCACGGGATCGGCGACGCCTTCCCGACCTGGCGGGGCCAGAACGAACAGACCATGGCGCATGCGGCCATCGCATTCGCCAAGGCAAGCGCGCGCCGCCGCGCGCAGGCCGTGACCGCCTCGATCGGGCCGGGGTCCACCAACATGGTGACGGCAGCGGCGCTGGCCCATGTGAACCGCCTGCCGGTCCTGCTGATCGCGGGCGATGTCTTCGCCAGCCGCCGTCCGGATCCGGTCTTGCAGCAGGTCGAGGATTTCGACGACGGCACGGTATCGGCCAACGACTGCTTCCGCCCGGTGGTGCGCTACTTCGACCGCATCCAGCGGCCCGAGCAGCTGCTGACCGCGCTGCCCCGCGCCCTGCGGGTGATGACCGATCCGGCCAACTGCGGCCCGGTGTGCCTGGCCTTCTGCCAGGACACGCAGGCCGAGGCCTGGGACTGGCCCGAGGCGTTCTTCGCGCCCCGCGTCTGGCGCATCCGCCGCCCCGAACCCGATGCCCGCGAACTGGCGCAGGTGGCCGGCCTGATCCGCGCCGCCAAACGCCCGGCCATCGTCGCGGGCGGAGGCGTGGTCTATTCCGGGGCCGAGGCCGCGCTGTCCGATTTCGCCGCCCGCCACGGCATTCCGGTGGCGGAAACGCAGGCGGGCAAATCGGCCCTGGCGCAGGCCGATCCGATGAACTTCGGCGCCTCGGGCGTGGACGGGTCGGCCGCCGCCAATGCCGTGCTGCGGGATGCGGATCTGGTGATCGGGGTGGGCACGCGGTTGCAGGACTTCACCACCGGCTCGCGGACCCTGTTCGCCCCCGATGCCCGGCTGGTGTCGATCAACGCGCAGCCCTATGACGCGGCCAAGCATGGCGCGGTGTCGCTGGTGGCGGACGCGCGCGTGGCTTTGGAGAAGCTGACCGCGATGCTGGGCGATCACAAGGTAGACTTCAATCCCGCCCCCCGCGCCAACTGGCTGGCCGCCGTGGATACCCATTGCGCGGCCCCCGCGCCCGGCAACGACCTGCCCACCGACGCCCAGGTGATCGGCGCCGTGCAGCGCGCGGCCCCTGGCGCCATCGCCATGTGCGCCGCCGGCACCATGCCCGGCGCGCTGAAGCTGCTGTGGCAGCCCGCCCAAGGCGGCTACCACATGGAATACGGCTATAGCTGCATGGGGTACGAGGTCGCGGGCGCCATGGGGATCAAGCTGGCGGCTCCCTCCCGCGAGGTGGTCTGCTTCGTGGGCGACGGCAGCTACATGATGGCCAATTCGGAACTGGCGACGGCGGTGATGCGCCGTATCCCCTTCACCGTCGTGCTGACCGACAACCGCGGCTACGGCTGCATCAACCGGTTGCAGCAGGTCTGCGGCGGGGCGGAATTCAACAACATGTATGCGGACTGCAACGTCGCCGATCAGCCCCGGATCGACTATGTGGCGCATGCGGGGTCCATGGGCGCCCATGCGGTCAAGGCCGCCGGCATCGCCGACCTCGAGGCGCAGATCATCGCGGCACGGGGGCGAAGCGTCCCCACGGTGATCGTCATCGACACCACCGCCAAGGACGGCCCGGCCACGGGTCTGGACGGGGGCCTGACCGATCAGGCGGGCCACTGGTGGGACGTGGCCGTCCCGGCCGTGGGCGCGACGGACAGGCTGCGCGACGCCTATCAGACCTATCTGGAAAACGCCGCCCGCGCGCGGCTGGTGAACTGAAAGGACCGGACCATGATCCGCTATGGCACCAACCCGATCGCCTGGGCCAACGACGACGACCAGACCATCGGCGCCCATATCCCGACCGAACAGATCCTGCACGAGGCGGGCGAGGTCATCGGCTTCGACGGGATCGAGAACGGCCACCGCTGGCCCGACGATCCGCAGGAGTTGAAAGGCCTGCTGGGACAATACGGCCTGGCCTTCATCTCGGGCTGGTATTCCACGAACCTGCTGACCGGCAGCGTCGCCGACGAGATCGCCGCCGTCCAGCCGCATCTGGCCAAGCTGAAGGCCAATGGCTGCACGGTCTGCATCGCCTGCGAATGTTCCAACACCGTGCATGGCAGCCCCGACGTGGCCGTGAACGGCCGGCCCCGGCTGACGCCAGAGGAGATGGCCGAATTCGGCCGCAAGATCGAGGAATTCGCGGCCTATGTGGCGTCCCAGGGCGTCACCCTGGCCTATCACCACCACATGGGCACAGTGGTGGAATCGCCCGAGGAGATCGACGCCTTCATGGCCGCGACCGGGCCTGCCACGCAGCTGCTGTTCGATGCGGGCCACTGCGCCTTTGGCGGGGGCGATCCCGTGGCAGTGCTGCGCCGACATGCCGGGCGCGTGGCGCATTTCCACGCCAAGAACATCCGGCGGGACATCACGCAGCGGGTCCGGGCCGAAAACCTGTCCTTTCTGCAAGGCGTGCTGGCCGGGGCCTTCACCGTGCCCGGAGACCCCGAGGGCGCGATCGACTTCGTGCCGCTGCTGCGCATCCTGGCCGAGGCGGGCTATGACGGCTGGCTGGTGATCGAGGCCGAGCAGGATCCGGCGCTGCGCAACCCGCTGGAATACCAGTCGCTGGGGTTGCGGACCCTGAAGGCCGCCGCGGCCGAGGCGGGTCTGGACCGCGCCGCGGCCGCCTGATCCTCGCCCCGCAAGGACGGGGGCGCTTCGCCCCCCGTTCCCCCCCGAGGATATTTGCTCCAACGCAAAGGACCGACACCATGAGCGTTCTTCTTCGAAGGCCCCTTGGCCGCCACGGCGAGGTGCACCGGATCACGCCGCAATCGGCAGGCTGGCGCCATGTCGGCTTTTCGCTGCACCGCCTGCGCGCGGGCGAAAGCGTGGCCGAGGCCACCGGGGACAGTGAAGCGATCCTGGTCTTGGTCGAGGGCAAGGCCGCCATCACCGCCGCGGGCCGGGACTGGGGCATCCTGGGGGACCGCATGGATGTCTTTGAAAAGACCCCGCCGCATTGCCTCTATGTCCCGAACGGACAGGACTGGCGGGCCACCGCCGCCACCGACTGCACCATCGCCGTCTGCACCGCGCCGGGCCGGGGCGGGCATCCCGCCCGCCGAATCGGCCCGGACGGCATCGCCCTAACCCAGCGCGGCACCGGGTCCAACACCCGCTGGATCAACAACATCGCCATGGAGGCCGAGGATTTCTGCGACAGCCTGCTGGTCACCGAGGTCTTCACCCCCGCCGGCAACTGGTCGTCCTATCCCAGCCATCGCCATGACGAGGACGACTTTCCCCGCATCACCTATCTGGAGGAAACCTATTACCACCGCCTGAACCCCTGCAACGGCTGGGCCGTCCAGCGGGTCTATACCGACGACGGCAGCCTGGACGAGGCGATGGCGGTGCGCGACGGCGACGTGGTGCTGGTCCCGCGCGGCCACCATCCCTGCGGCGCACCCCATGGGTTCGAACTCTACTACCTCAACGTCATGGCAGGGCCACGCAGGGCCTGGCGGTTCGTCGCGGCGCCCGAGGTCGAAAGCATCATCGAACGCGACAAGGGCTGACAGGACGCCGCTTGCGGCGCCGTCGCGGTTCTTGGTAAGCCTTGCCCAAAACAACAGGCACGGCGGGGCAGGGCGATGAAGGCTATCTTGGGGTTTCGGACCGGCATGTCGCTGGCGGCATTGCTGGTGCTGGCAGGCTGCGGCCTGGGCGGGCGCATGTCCGCGCAGGAATGCATGGAGCGCGCCATGTATTTCGAATCGAATCGATCCAGCCGCGACGGCATGGTGGCTGTCGGCAGCGTGGTCATGAACCGGGTGCAGTCGGGCCAGTATCCGCGGTCGGTCTGCGGCGTCGTCGGGCAGAAGAACCAGTTCGCCTCGGGCGTTCTGTCGCGCAAGATGAACGACCGTTCCCTTCCCAAGGTCCGCGAGGCCGCGAGATCCGTCCTGCGGGGCGAACGGCACCCGCTGATCGGAAACGCGATGTTCTTTCACACGGCCGGGTACCGGTTTCCGTATGACAATATGCAGTATGTGCTGACGACCGGCGGCAACGCGTTCTATGAACGGCGCAAACGCCATCTGGTGACGCGTCCGGTCCCGCCCCGGCCGATCGAGGGCATCACCGGACGCTAGGCCGCCGCCGAGGCCGAGGAGCCGGTTAGCCCGGCTGCGGGTCAAAGCGTTGCAGCGTCAGTTCCAGCATATCCGCCGCATCCGGATCCCCAGAGCTGGGATGGTGGGGATGGGCGCTTTTCAGCATGACCCTTTCCGTTCGTCCCCCAAGGTCGATCCGGCCTTCGTGGCCATGTTCCAGCGACGCCGTGTCCAGCACCGCATCCGTGCGGAACTGGATATAGTCGCCCCCGGTTTCGGCGGTGCCCGTCAGCGGATCCAGCCCGTCCAGCATCAAGATGGCATCGGTCATCGGTCTTCCCCCGTGCTTGCAGTCAGCACAACCCCCAGGGCAGCCAAGACGTTCCGCCGCCGCGGACCCTAGCCCAGCAGAGTGGTCGCCGGATTGTCGGCGATCTCGACATCCGCGTAGTACCGCTGCGCCTGCGCGGGGCTGCGGTGCAGCGACAGGGCCATGGCGGCGGGCAGGGGGGCGCCGTCAAGCGCGGCCTGGGTCAGGAAACCGGAACGCAGCCCGTGGGCGCTGGCGAAATCGGGCGGATAGCCCGCCAGGACCAGGCGGTGGCGCACGATGTCGCGGATCCCTTCGGGACCAAGGCGGCGTGTCAGCACGCGGTCGGACAGGCTGACGGGGCGGAACAGCGGGCCGGTGTCGATGCGGGCCACGGTGATCCAGGCCATCACGGCGCGGGCCGGGCGGCCCTTCAGCGGCAGGCGGGGGGCCAGGTCGGGACCGGTCGTCTTGGTCGCCAGCAACCGGATCCGCAGCAGGCCCTGGGCGTCGAAATCGCGCATGTCCACATCGTCCAGGTTCAGGGCCGAAATCTCGGACCGCCTGCGCCCGCCCGAGGCCCAGCCCAGCATCAGCAGCGCCTTGTCGCGCAGGCCCCGGTGGCTGTGATCGCATGTGGCCAGCATCGATTCCAGCACGGGGCGGGTGATCGGGTTGTCGGACTTGCGCGCCCGTGGCCGCGCCGCCGCCCGCCGCGCCCGCGCGCGGGCCTGACACACCAGAGGCGCGTCAAAGGGCGATGGCAGGTTCTGCATCCGGTGGAAGGCCCGCCAGCTGGCGATGCGCCGGTCCAGCGTCGCCGGGGCGGGGCAGGCCAGCGTCCGGCGCAGCCCCGCCGCGATCAGCGCCAGGGCCGCATCCTGCGCGGGGCCGGGGGCATCCGACAGATCCAGCGAATGATCCAGCAGGAACCGCAGCGCCACGGATTCGGATTCCGGCCAGTCCAGGACCGTGCCGAAGGACGCCTGTTTCCACGCCGCGATATAGGCCAGATCGCGTTCCCAGGCCCGCAAGGTGTTGGCGGGCGTGCCGCGCCGGTACAGCGCGGTCAGCGCCTGGGCCTGGTCGGGCGGCAGGGTCAGGGGGGCAAGGGGCAGATCCATGGGACGCAGGATGCGGCGGATCGGTGGGCCTGCGCAAGCCTACCACGGGATCGGGGCGCCGAAGCGGTCCAGGAAACCGCCGCTGTCGTCCGGGGTCAGCCGGCCGATGGCGTCCAGCAGGGCGGTCGCGGCCTCCGCCGGTTCCAGCACCTGCAAGCCGGTCTTGGCGAACCTTTCCGACAGCCGGGTCGCCACGGTGCCGGGATGGAAGGCCGCGCAGACCGCCTGCGGATGGCTGCGGCACAATTCCACCGCCGCCGTGCGGACGATCTGGTTCAGCGCGGCCTTGGACGCGCGATAGGAATGCCAGCCGCCCAGCCGGTTGTCACTGACGCTGCCGACCTTGGCCGACAGGACCGCGAACACCGCCCGTCGATCCTTGGGCAGCAGCGGCGCAAAATGTTTCAGGATCAGCGCCGGGCCGATGGCGTTCACGGCAAAGGCGGTGGTCATCGCGGCGGGGTCCAGGGCGCGCAGGGCCTTTTCCGGCTCGACCCCCGGCCCATGCAGCAAGCCGGTCGCGACGATGACCAGCGTGGGCGTTCCGGCGTCGGCCACCCGCTGCGCGGCGCGGGCGATGCTGCCTTCGTCCGTCAGGTCCAGGCCGGGGCGCGACAGGCCGATCACCGCGCGGAACCGGCCTCTGGCCCGCACCTGGTCCGCCAAGGCCGCCCCGATCCCGCCCGAGGCGCCGACCACCACCGCCACGCCGTCCCGATCCACCCCCGCCCCCTGCATAGTTTTTCTAATGCACCGTCCCAGAATATTGTCGTTTGCGGAAAAGGCCATGGGGGGCGTAGCTGTTGTCCCGACACCCTTGCGTTTCAGGAGGCCGCGACATGACCCCCCGGATGGTGCTGGAAGGCATCTACACCCCGCTTATCACACCATTCCACGCGGACGGGTCGTTCGATCTTGATGCCCTGGCCCAACTGATCGAACGCCTGATCGACGCGGGCGTGCACGGCCTGATCTCGGGCGGATCGACCGGCGAAAACTATGCCGAGACGGTCGAGGAGCGGCTGGAACTGGCGCGCTTCATCACCGAACGCACGAACGGCCGGGTGCCCGTCATCGTCGGCACCGGGGCCATGCGCACGCCCGACAGCATCGCCCTGGCGCAAGGGGCGCGGGACATGGGGGCGGACGCGATCCTGCTGGGAACGCCGCCCTATTCCGTGCCCACGGAACAGGAAAACGCCCTGAACGCCCTGGCCATCGACCGGGCCTGCGGGCTGCCGATCATCCTTTACAACTATCCCGGCCGCATGTCGGTCGAGATGGGGACCACCTTCCTGGACCGCGTGGGCCGGTCCGGGAACGTCATCGGCATCAAGGAAAGCTCGGGCGACATCAACCGGGTGCATCTGCTGGCGCGGGACTATCCGCATATCCAGATGTCCTGCGGCATGGACGACCAGGCGCTTGAATTCTTCGCCTGGGGCGCGCGCAGCTGGATCTGCGCGGGGTCGAACTTCCTGCCCGAGGAACACATCGCGCTGTATCGGGCCTGCGCGATGGATGGCGATTTCGACAGGGGCCGCCGGATCATGTCGGCCATGCTGCCCTTGATGCGGGTGCTGGAACAGGGCGGCAAGTTCATCCAGTGCGTCAAGCACGGGGTCGAGGTGACGGGCCTGCGCGCCGGACCCATGCGCCCGCCGCTGAAGGGGCTGAACAAGGACGAAAAGCGGGCGTTGGAACAGGTGATCCGCACGCTGAAAACCACCGTTGCCGCGATCACGGAAGGGAACCGGGCATGAGCGATCTGCTGACCACCGAGGAATACAAGGCCATCGCCGCGTCGCTGGTGCTGCCGCAGAACGCCTTCATCGACGGCGGCTTTCGCCCCGCGATCAGCGGCAAGACGTTCACCACCACCAACCCCGCCACGGGCGAGGCGCTGACCGAGGTCGCCGCATGCGATGCCGCCGACGTGGATCTGGCCGTGGAAAAGGCGCGCGAGGCCTTCGAGGACGGCCGCTGGTCGCGCCTGCACCCGGCCAAACGCAAGGACGTCCTGATCCGGCTGGCCCGGCTGATGGAGCGCAACGCCCGCGAGCTGGCGGTGATGGAGAGCCTGGACGCGGGCAAGACCATCTTTGACTGCGAAACCGTGGACGTGCCGGAAACGATCCATGTGCTGAAATGGCACGCCGAACTGATCGACAAGATCTATGACCAGGTGGCCCCGGCGTCCGACAACCACATCGCCATGATCCTGCGCGAACCCGTGGGCGTCGTGGGGCTGGTGCTGCCCTGGAACTTTCCGCTGCTGATGCTGGCTTGGAAGATCGGCCCGGCGCTTGCCGCCGGGTGTTCGGTGGTGGTCAAGCCCGCCGCCGAGACGTCCCTGACCGCGCTGCGCGTGGCGGAACTGGCAGTCGAGGCCGGGCTGCCGCGCGGCGTGCTGAACGTCGTCACCGGATCGGGCGCGGACGTGGGCGAACCGCTGGGCCGCCATCCCGACGTGGACATGGTCAGCTTTACCGGATCGACGGTGACGGGCCGCCGGTTCCTGCATTATTCCGCCGACAGCAACCTGAAAGAGGTCGTGCTGGAACTGGGCGGCAAGAACCCCTGCATCGTGCTGGACGATGCCGAGGATCTGGATGCCGTCGCGGCCCACGTCGTCAACGGCGCCTTCTGGAACATGGGCCAGAACTGTTCCGCAGGTTCCCGCCTGATCGTGCATCGCGGCATCCAGGATGCGCTGATGGACCGGATCAAGGCCCATGCCCGAGAATGGATTCTTGGCGATCCGCTGGATCCGCAGGTCCGCGTCGGCGCCCTGGTCAGCCCCGCGCATTTCGGCAAGGTTTCGGCCTATCTAAAGGCCGCGCAGAGCGAAACGATCCTGCTGGGCGGCGCGTCCCCGGCCAACGGCTTCATCGAACCCACCATCGTCCAGACCGCGCGGGATTCGAAACTGGCCGTGGAAGAAATCTTCGGGCCGATCCTGACCGTGATCCAGGTCGCCAGCTTCGAGGAAGCCATCGCGGTCGCCAACGACACCGAATACGGGCTGGCCGCGTCAATCTTTACCGCCAACGGCAAGCGGGCGCTGCGCGGCGCGCGGATGCTGCGGGCGGGAACGGTCACGGTCAACAGCTTTGGCGAGGGCGACATTTCCACCCCTTTCGGCGGCTACAAGCAGTCGGGCTTTGGCGGGCGGGACAATTCGATCCACGCCCATGACCAGTACACTCAGCTGAAGACCATCTGGCTGGACCTGACCGACCATTCGGACGCGGGCGTGGACTGACATGGCGGTCCATCAGGCCAGCCGCACCCCGGTCTTCAACGGCCCTGCCGGGTGGAGCGTCATCCTGCCCCCCGTCCATCCCCGCGCGCGGCTGGAGGGGCAGGCGGGCTGCGACGTGGCCATTGTCGGCGGCGGCTTCGCGGGCCTGTCGGCGGCCCGGCGCCTGCGCCAGATCGACCCCCATCTGGACATCGCCATCGTCGATGCCGCGCGGATTTCCGACGGGGGCACCGGGCGCAATTCGGGCTTCATGATCGACCTGCCGCACGAGTTGACCTCGGGCGATTATGCGGGATCAGGCGACAGCCACGACCGGCAGTTGACCCGCCTGAACCGCCACGCCATCGACTTCGCGGCGCAGGCGGTGGGGGACTATGCGATCCCGCAGGGCTATTTCCAGCGGACCGGCAAGATCAACGCGGCGGCCTCGAAACCCGGCCTGGACGGCAACATCCACTATGCCGCCCATCTGCGCGAGTTGGGCGAACCGCACGAGATGCTGGACGCGCAGGCCATGCGCGAGATCACCGGGTCGGCCTATTACCAGGGGGGCCTTTACACCCCCGGCACGGCGATGCTGCAACCGGCGGGCTATGTGCAGGGCTTCGCCGCGGGGCTGGAACGCGGCGGGGTGCGGATCTACGAGAATTCGCCGGTGCTGCGCATCGAAAGCGGGAATGGCTGGAGCCTGGCGACCGAGCGGGGCGAGATCCGCGCGCCCAGGGTCATCATGGCCAACAACGGCCACCTGGAAAGCTTCGGCTTCAAGCGCGGGCGGCTGATGCATGTCATGCTGAACGCCTGCATGACCGAGGAGCTTTCCCCGGATGCCATCCGCGCGCTTGGGGGCCAGGAATGCTGGGGCGCCACGCCCGCCGATCCGATGGGCACCACCGTGCGGCGCATCGGCCCCGCGCAGGGCGGCAACCGCATCGTCATCCGGCAGGGCGGCTATTACCGCCCGGACATGCAGACCAGTGCGCGTGATCTGGCCCGTGTCGTGCGCGCGATGCGCCAGAAATTCGACGACCGCTTTCCGATGCTGCGGGGCGTTCCGTTCCAATATTCCTGGTCGGGCCACCTGTGTCTGTCGCGAAACAACGTCTCGGTCATGCGGGAACTGGAACCGGGCCTGTATGCGGCCTGCGTCCAGAACGGGCTGGGCACCGCGCGTGGCACGCTGACCGGCATCGGCGCGGCCGAACTGGCGACCGGGAACACCAGCGACATCACCGCCTTCTTCACGTCCGAGGCCGAGCCGGTGCGCCTGCCGCCTCATCCCTTCGACACCATCGGCGCCAACGCCTATATGCGCTGGAAAGAATGGCAGGCCCGGCTAGAATGATCCCCCGTCAGCAACGGGATCTTGCCGCCATGCCGCCGATCAAGCGCCGCTATCTGCCCTCGCTCGGGTCTTTCGCGACCTTCGAGGTGGCGGCGAAACACCTGAGCTTTACCTTGGCTGCGCGGGAACTGAACGTCACCCAGGGCGCGATCAGCCAGCAGATCCGCCTGCTGGAACGCGCCTTGGGGGTGGACCTGTTCCTGCGCAAGCACAATGCCCTGGAACTGACGCCCGAATGCATCAGCCTGGCCGCCGCGGTCAGTGACGGGCTGGACCGGATCAGCGCGGGCGTGTCGGTCATCGCGGGCGACGATGGGCCGGAAACCATCACGGTGTCGGCCACCGACGGCATGGCCAGCTTTTGGCTGAAGCCGCTGATCGACAGCTTTCGCCAGGCCCATCCCGACATCGGCTTCGTGGTGCTGGCGTCCGATGCCGACGACACCCTGCGCAACTATTCCGAGGTGGACCTGTCGATCCTGTGCGGCAACGAACGCTGCGAGGTGGGCGAGGAACTGCATTTCCTGTTCCCCGAGGTGGCCCAGCCCGTCTGCACCCCGGCCTATCTGGCGCAGCATGGCCCCTTTGACGACGCGGACAGCCTGAACCGCGCGAACCTGCTGCACCTGCACGACCGCCACTGGTCCGCCGACGCGATCGGGTGGCAGCCGCTGGGCTGGAAGGAATGGTTCGCGGCCCAAGGCGCCGTCTGGGCCGGGCGGCCGTCCAGCCTGTCCACCAACAAGGTCAACCTGTTGATGGCCGCGACCCTGGCGGGAGAGGGCGTGATGCTGGGCTGGCAGCACATGGTCCGCGCGTCCCTGCGCGACGGCAGGCTGGTGCTGGCCCATCCGGGTCCGTTGACCATCGGCCGGGGCAATTTCCTCAACTGCCGCCAGAAATCCCTGCGCCGACCGGGGGTCGCGGGTTTTGTGGATCACATGCTGGCGTCCCTGAGGCCCTGACGGGCTGCGCCTAGAATTTCTAATGCGCCACCGCAGGATATTCTCGTTTGCCCCGACGGCAACCGATGGCGGATAACCATGGGCAGCCGGGGACGGGAGCCTCGGAGGGACCGCGACCGACGGACCCGGTCATCAGGAAAACGCCAGCGGGGCCATGATCCCGACCGCCGCCTTCGGCGCGGCGCCGGGTAAACCCTTGCCCGCCGACTGGCCCGACAGAGAGGAGAATCGATGCACAATTTTTTTACCACGATCCTGGCAGGCGCCGTCGCCCTGGGTCTTGCCGCCCCGGCCATGGCCCAGGACGACAAGGTCATCAAGATGGGCACGATGGCCTGGGAGGATCTGACCCCGATCGCCGGCATCACCAAGAAGGTGCTGGAGGACAAGGGCTTCACTGTCGCGGTGACCGAATTTTCGGAATGGGGCATCGCCTATGCCGCCCTGGCCAAGGGCGACGTGCAGGTCATGGTGTCGCAGATCGACTATGCCGCCTCGGATTACTGGGACCGCAACAAGAGCCGGCTGGAAAAGATTTCCCCTGTATCGCACGGGCTGTACCAGGGCATCGCGGTGCCCCGCTATGTGACGATCGATTCCATCGAACAGTTGAATGAAAACGCCGACCAGTTCGGCGGCCGCATCGTGGGGATCGAGCCGGGCGCGGGCGTCATGCGCGAAGCCGCCGACGTGGTGTCGCAATACGGCCTGGACCTGCAACTGGTCGAAGGCAGCACCGCGGCCATGACCGCCGCGCTGCAATCCGCGACCGACCGGCAGGAACCCATCGCCGTAATCGTCTGGGAACCGTCGTGGATGGTCCAGAAATACGACACCAAGTTCCTAGCCGACCCCAAGGGCATCTTCGCCCCGCCCCAGACCTATTACTGGATCGGGCAGGACGGCTTTTCCGCCGAAAACCCCGAGGCGCGCGAGATCCTGGCCAGCGTCTATGTGCCCCTGGCCGACATCACCGCGATCAACGCCGCGGTCAACGGCGGCAAGACCATGGACGAGGCGGTCGCCGACTGGACCGAGGCCCATGCGGACCTGATCGGCCGCTGGAGCAACATCAAGGCCTATTGATCCCGCCGGGCGGCCCCAGGCTGCCCGCTCTCCAACCAGGAAAACGACAGGGTGGCCATGGAAAGCAACGAGGTTCTGATCGACTGCCGGTCGGTGTGGAAGGTCTTCGGCGAACGCTCGCGCGAGGCGATCGGCGCGATCACCGGGCGGGGCTTGGGCAAGCAGCAGGTGCTGAGGGAGTTCGGCTGCGTGGTGGGCGTGTCGGACGCCAGCCTCCAGGTGCGGCGGGGAGAGATCTTCTGCGTCATGGGCCTGTCGGGGTCCGGCAAGTCCACGCTGATCCGCCTTCTGAACCGGCTGATCGAACCCAGCCTCGGCACCGTCACCGTCAAGGGCCGCGACATCGCCGCCATGGACGCGGCCACCCTGCGCGAGACCCGCGCCCGCCACATCGGCATGGTGTTCCAGTCGGTGGCCCTGCTGCCGCAGCGCACGGTGCTGGAAAACGCGGCCTTCGGCCTCGAGGTGCAGGGGGTGGGGCGCGAGGACCGCAACCGCGCGGCCGAGGCGGCCTTGGCCAAGGTCGGGCTGTCGGACTGGATCCAGCGTTATCCCCGCGAACTGTCGGGGGGCATGCAACAGCGGGTGGGCCTGGCGCGCGCGCTGACCGCCGACCCCGAGATCATCCTGATGGACGAACCCTTCAGTGCCCTGGATCCCCTGATCCGTCGCCAGTTGCAGGACGAGTTCCGTCAGCTGGCCAAGGATCTGGGCAAGTCGGCCGTGTTCATCACCCATGACCTGGACGAGGCGATCCGCATCGGCGACCGCATCGCCATCATGAAGGACGGCGTCATCATCCAGGACGGCACCGCCGAACAGATCGTGATGAACCCCGCCGATCAATATGTCGTGGACTTCGTGGCCGGCATCTCGCGCCTGCATCTGGTCAAGGCCCATTCGGTGATGATCCCCGTGGACCAGTGGCGCCGCCAGTGGCCCGGGGTGTCGCTCGACAGCTTGCCGCAGTGCTCGCCCGATGCGGATATCGACGCGCTGATCGGCAAGATCACCGGCACGGGCAGCGATGCCATCGCGATTGCCGATAATGGACGCATCGTCGGCGTCGTCACCACGCGCAGCCTGCTGCTGGGCGTGCGGGGCGATGCCGAACCCCGCGCCGCAGCATAGGGGGCAGCATGGAACGCTTTGTCACCACCTTCGACCGCGTGGTCGATGACGCGCTGTTCTGGCTGACCGACCACGCTGCCTTTGTCTTCGACGGTATCCGTGCCGTGCTGGAAGGGCTTTATGACGCTGCCCTGTGGCTGCTGATGCTGCCGCCCTTCTGGGCCGTGGCCGGTCTGGCCGGGCTGATCGGCTGGCGCGTCCTCGGCCCGGCCTTCGGGATCGGCTCCGCCCTAGCGCTTGCCGCCTGCCGGGCCATGGGCCTGTGGGAGGAGACCATGCAGACCCTGGCCCTGGTGGTCGCGGCCAGCGTCATCGCCCTGGCGATCGGCGTTCCGCTGGGCGTCCTGGCCGGGCTGATGCCGCGCCTGGACCGCGCGCTGACCCCGGCGCTCGACCTGATCCAGACCCTGCCGCCCTATATCTATCTGCTGCCCGCCATCGCGCTGATGGGCTATGGCCCCGCCACCGCCCTGGTGGCCACCGTGATCGTCGCGATGCCGCCCGCGATCCGCCTGACATCGCTGGGCATCCGCCAGACCCCCGCCGCGTTCCTGGAACTGGGCCAGGCCATCGGCGCCAGCCGCGGCCAGATGCTTTGGAAGATCCGGCTGCCCTTCGCCGTCCCGTCGATCATGGCGGGCATCAACCAGAGCCTGATGATGGCCTTTGGCATGGTCGTAATCGCAGGCATCGTCGGATCGGGCGGCCTGGGCGAGACGATCTATGGCGCGATCCGCACGCTGGACATCGCGACATCCATCAATGCGTCCATCGCCATCGTCGTGCTGACGATGCTTCTGGACCGCCTGACCCAGGCCACCGCGAGGAAACCCTGATGACCTTCAACCCCGGCGCCGTGCTGGCCCCGTCGATCGACTGGCTGAACGCCAATTTCCACGGGGTCTTCGCGGTCGTCACCCAGGTGATCGAGACGGTCCTGGGCGGCATCGAATCCGCCCTGCTGGTCCTGCCCGCCGGTGCCGTCATCGCCATCGTCGTCGTCCTGGCCTTTTTCGCCGCCGGCCTGTGGGTCGCGGTTCTGGCCTTGGGCTGCCTGGGCTTTTGCTGGATCGGCGGGCTGTGGCAGGCATCCATGCAGACCATCGCTCTGGTGGTCGTGGCCGTGGCCATCGCGGTGGCCATCGCCTTTCCCTTGGGCATCCTGGCCGCCCGCCGCGCACGGGTCGAGGCGACGCTGCGCCCCGTGCTGGACGTGATGCAGACTGTGCCGCCCTGGGTCTATCTGATCCCGGCGGTGATGATCTTTTCCCTGGGCCGTGTGCCCGCGATCATTGCCACCATCGTCTACGGCATCCCGCCGATGCTGCGCCTGACGACGTTGGCCTTCCGGGGTGTGCCGAACGACCTGAAGGAACTGGGTCAGGCCATCGGTGCGAAACCCCGCACGATCCTGTGGAAGATCGAGCTTCCGGCGGCCATGCCTACGCTGCTGGTCGGCCTGAACCAGTGCATTCTGCTCTCGCTCGCCATGGTCGTGCTAGCCGGCCTTGTGGGCGCGGGCGGCCTGGGCGCCGAGGTGACGCGCGGCCTGACCCGCATGGAAATGGGCCTTGGGCTGCGCGCCGGCCTCGCCATCGTCGCCGTCGCGGTGCTGGTGGACCGTCTCACACGCGGGGCGTTGGACCCAAAACCTCAACTCCCCTAGGAACACGGGTGGCGGTAAAGGGGGTTCGACCGATCCAGATGCGCCCCCATCGCCGCCACCGCCCCCTCGGCGTCGCGGGCGGCGATCCGATCCACGATCCCGTCGTGTTCCCCCAGCGTGATCCGCTCGTTGCCAGACCAGTGCAAGAGCACGCCGTGATACTGGAACAGCCACCGCAGCATCGCCTGGCTGGTCGCCATCAGGATGGGGTTCGCGGAAATCTGCGCGATGCGGGCGTGAAAGGCCATGTCGGCGGTCACGAAAGTCTCGGCATCGCCGATCCGGGCGCGCTGTTCGCCGACCAGGTCGCGCAGGTCGCGCACATCGTGAACGGTGGCGTTCTCGGCCGCCACGCGCACCAGCCCGCATTCGAACATGCGGCGCGCCTGCTTGAGATGCTCAAGCTGTTCGGGTTCCGCCGACAGCAGCATCCGCGCCGCGTCATCGACGCGGGCCAGCACGCTGCCCGCCGACAGTTCGTTCACCCGGCTGCGTTCGCCGTGACTGATGGTAATCAGGCCCATGGTGTGCATGTGCTGCAAGGCTTCCCGAACGGCAGGGCGGCCGACGCCGAAACGCTCCATCAGGTCGCGTTCCGACGGCACCGCCGCGCCGGGGGGCAGCTCGCCGCTGGCCATCATGTCGCGCAGC
The DNA here is from genome assembly GCF_900188295.1 of Paracoccus sediminis. Classification (GTDB taxonomy): domain Bacteria; phylum Pseudomonadota; class Alphaproteobacteria; order Rhodobacterales; family Rhodobacteraceae; genus Paracoccus; species Paracoccus sediminis. The sequence goes on along the minus strand of NZ_FZNM01000005.1, from coordinate 127,107 downwards.
CGGTCAAAGATCTGATCGGACAGCTTGCGCCGGACGATCCGGTCGGGGGGGGCAAGCGGATCCTGTTTCATGGCGGCGGCCCTTGTCTGCGGTCTTGCGTCAAGCCATAGGCGAAGGCGGACGGCTTTGCCAGCCAAAGGGGTGGGGACCGTCCGGGGTCAGGTTGGCGGTCAGCGCGGCGTCGTCGAAAACCAGATCGGCGCGGCCGTCGGCAATGGCCGCACGGCGCACGGGCCTGCCCGCCTGCGCGGCCAGGGCCTGCACCACCGCCGCCACGGGCCGCAGACTGCCATCATCGCGGATCAGCCCGCGCGGCCCGTACAGCGCGGCGGGCGTCCAGACCGTGATTCCGGCGGGCGCGATGCTTGCCGCCAGCCCCAGCGTCCAGGCCGCGGCAAAGGCGCCGTCCTGCCGGGGGTCGTCGTCGGCCATGCACACGCGGCCGCGATCCGGGTTCGGGATCGGGCGGCTGCCATAAGGGTTCTGCCGCATGGCGATGGTGGACGGTCCCAGCCGGTAATCGCGGCCGCCGACGATCGCGCGGGCCGAGGCGAGGATATGCGGCGCGGCCTCCAGCGTTTCCATGACCGACTGGTCATCGGCGGCATGAACGATGGGGCAAAGGCCGTGGGTAATGAAATCCCATGCATCGGCAGGCGGGCGCTTGCGGTTCAGTTCAGGGAAAAAGCTGGCCACGCCGCCGCCCAGGGTCACGCCGGGAAAGGCCGCGCGGGCAGCGGCGTGGATCGCCTCGGCAGGCGGGCAGGGAGGCCATTCCGATCCCGGCGGGGTCGATTGCCGGTCCACCGAAGGGCACACCATCACCGACGCCACGCCCAACCCCGACAACGCCATATCGGCGGCATATCCGGCGAACTCGGCTTCCAGATCGCCCTTTGGGGGACAGGCGGCGATCAGTTCCAGGTCATAGGCGAGGTCTGGCAGGGCGGCTTGCAACGCGGCAAAGCCGCCCAATTCCGAAAGGCCGTGTCCTGCCGCGATGTCCAGATGGCACAGAACCCGTTGGGCGCCGATGCGGCGCAGGTGGTCGGGATTGGCCGCAGCGCGGCGGGCATCGGCGGGGGTCAGCACAAGCGCCGTTTCGGGGAAGGCCGCGCCCGGAGCCTCGGCCCGGATCGGCGCGACCGGATCGGCAGACTCGGCGGGGGTCCAGGCGATCCGCACCGCCTGCCGCAGCTCTTCGCCATCCCCGATGGCATAGGGCCATGGCAGGGCCAGCGGGCGGTTGTAGGTCTTGAAGGACGCATCGCCCCATTGGCGCTGATCCTCCATCTCGAACACATCGCCCTCAACCCGGCATTCGATGCGCAGCCCGCCCGCCTGATGGGTCAGGGACGTGATGTCCTGAAAGGGCTGCCAGGGTTCGATCAGCGCGGGGAAGCTCGCATCCTCGACGCCGCCCGGATGGCCGACGCGGACCGGGGCGCCCGCCACGCCCTCGATGGGGTGCAGGACGGTGAAACCCGCGCGGTTGGTTTCCACCGTGCCATGGGCCGTGGCGACCGCTTCGGCGATGAGGCCGTCCGGCGTCAGGGTCAGCGCGACCTGCACGTCCAGACGGCCCGCGCCCATGTCATACCGGGCGCCATAGGCGACACGCCCCCCGTCAAGGGCCAGGCCGGTTATCACCGGATCCACCGTGCCCCAGTCCCGGTCGCGGACCAGAAAGGACACCGCACGGATCGCCTCGACGCCGCCCACGCGCACATGGCGCAACTGCCCCGCCTCCAGCGTGGCCGTCGCCGCGCCCGCGCGCAGCACCTGTCCTTGGCGCGGCGGCTTGTCGGTGCCGTAAAGGGCGGTCAGGTCCATTCCGGCGCCCGCATGTCGATGCGCGTCCGGTCGGCGGCGGATCGATAGGCGGCCTCGACCAAGGCCAGCGTCCTGAGGTTGTCGTGCCCCGAGGTTTCGGGCTGCGTGCCACGGCGCAGGCAGTCCACGAAATGCGCCTGGATGATCCGCACGCTTTCCTGGATGTTGTGCCAGGGCCGTTCCGCCCAGGGCAGGACCGGCGGGGCCACGTCGCGGATCTGCTCGCCGCCCGCCTGGATCACCAGCCGGTATCCCGCATCCAGCCGCAGCGTGCCCTTGTCGCCGTCGATCTCCAGCAGGGTTTCCGGAAAGGTCTCGGGGAGGCGGCGGGTCGCGTAGGAGCAATCGACCACGCTGGTCACGCCGCTGTCATGTTCCAGCAGCATGGTCGCCACATCCTCGCCGCGGATCGCCGGGTTGATGCGCCGCGTGCTGGCCGCCAGCGTGGCCACATCGCCGAACAGCGCGCGCGCCACGTCCAGGATGTGGATGCCCAGATCCTGGATGATGAAGCGCGGATCGGTCGCCAGATAGGGCTGGCCCGAAAACACGTCATAGCCCGACCGAAAGCTGACCCGCCCGAAAAAGGGCCGGCCCACGGCGCCGCCGCGCACCGCCTCGATGGCCGCGCGGACCGCCGATTGCCAGCGGAAGTTCTCGTGCACCATCAGCGTCCTTCCCGCCGCATCGACGGCGGCGACCATGGCGCGGGCGTCCGGCATCGTTTCGGCAAAGGGCTTCTGGCAGATGACGTGGACCCCCGCCGCCGCCGCCAGTTCGACCAGCGGACGGTGGGATGCGACGGTGGTGGCGATGTCCACGAAATCCGGCGATTCCGCCGCCAGCATGTCGGCGGCGTCGGCATAGGGGCGGGCGCCGAAACGGGCCGCCGTGTCGTTGCGCCGCGTGGGATCGCGGTCGCAGACGGCCACGATGTCCACGCCTGGGATCCCGGCCCAGCCATGCATCTGGTTCTGCGCGAAGAACCCGCAGCCGATCAGCGCGCCTTTCATGTCACTTCCCCGCCTCGGCCTGCAAGGCGACGCGGGCCTGCAACTTCTGCTGCGCCTGATCGACCACCACGGCGGCGATGATGACAAGGCCCTTGATGACCGTTTGCCAGAACGACGACACGCCCATCATCACCAGCCCGTCCGACAAAACGCCGATCACGAAGGCGCCGACGATGGTGCCGCCGATCCGGCCCCGCCCGCCCGACATGGACGTGCCGCCCAGCACCGCCGCGGCGATCGCGTTCAGTTCGAACGACTGGCCGGTGGCCGGATGCGCGGCCACCAGTTGCGAGGAGATAATCAGCCCCACAAGCGCGGCGCAAAGCCCGCTGAACATATAGACGAAGAACTTGATCCGGTTGACCTTGACCCCCGACAGCGCCGCCCCGCGTTCGTTGCCGCCGACGGCATAGATATACCGGCCCAGGGGCGTGCGCCGCGCGACATAGGCCGCGATCCCTGCCACCACGATCAGCATCCAGATCGAGATCGGCAGGCCCAGCACGTTCCCCGCCCCGATCAGGCGAAAGGTGTCGGATCCGTATTCGGGATTGCCGTTCAGGTTCGGAAAGGTCCGCCCGTCCGAAAACAGCATCGCCGCGCCCCGGCAGACATACAGCGTCCCCAGCGTGGCGATGAAGGGCGCCACGTTCAGTTTCGTGACCAGAAAGGCGTTGACCGCCCCGATCAGGACGCCCACCAGCATCACGATCAGGCAGATCTCGACCGTGTTGAACTGGATCGACCAGCCAAGGCCGGGGTCGATGCCGTACAGCACCAGCCAGCCCGCGACCATGCCGCATAGACCGACAATGGATCCCACCGACAGGTCGATCCCGCCCGAGATGATGACGAAGGTCATGCCGATCGCCAGGAACGCGTTCAGCGCGACGTGCTTGGACATGATGACCATGTTCGCCGTGGACAGGAAATTCGGCGCGGCAAAGGCGAAAAAGGCAAAGACCAGGATCAGCGCGATGAAGGTCCGGGCCTTCAGCAGCACCAGAAGCAGGTTGGCGGGGGCGGCGGCGGCATGGGTCATGCGGCGGATTCCTTGATGGGGGCGTGGCCCTTGGCCGAGGCGGCGATGACAAGGGTTTCCGTGGCGTCCTTGCGGTCGAATTCGCCGGTGACGCGGCCGTTCGACATGACGACGATGCGGTCTGACAGGGCCATCAGCTCCTCCATGTCCGAGGTGACGAAGACGATGCCCAGCCCCTCGGCCGCCAGCTTGCGCATGGTGCGGAAGACCTCGGCCTTGGCGCCGATGTCGATGCCGCGGGACGGCTCGTCCATCAGCAGCACCTTGGGCCGGGTCATCAGCGCCTTGCCGATGACGACCTTCTGCTGGTTGCCGCCCGACAGGCTGGACACGGGATTTTCCATCGACGCGATCTTGACCGTCAGCCGTTTCACAAAGTCCCGCACGGTGCCGCGTTCCGTGCCCAGGTTCATGTGAAAGCCGGTGGTGAAGGCGGCCAGCGACGACAGCGTCATGTTCTCGCGGATCGACAGGATCTGCACCAGCCCGTCGTTCTTGCGATCCTCGGGAATCAGCGCGATCCCCGACCGGATGCGGCCCGCGACGGTCTTTGTCCGAAGCTGCTTGCCGTCCACGAAGATGCGCCCGCCCGAATGGGGGTGGCGGCCGATCACGCATTCCAGGAACTCGCTGCGGCCCGCGCCCATCAAGCCATAGACGCCCAGGATCTCGCCCGCGCGCAGCGACATGCCGACGTGATCGACGGCCATGCCGCCGCCCGCGCGGGGCAGGGTCACGTCCTCGGCCCGGAAGACCTCGGCGCCGTAAGGGTGGTCGATGTCCTTGGCGAAATCCCTGGATGCCTCGCCGATCATAGCGCGGACGATCCAGTCCACGTCCACGCCCGCCATCGAGCGCGCCCCGGTGATCGCGCCGTCGCGCAGCACGGTGATGTAATCGCCTATGCGGATCAGCTCCTCCAGCCGGTGCGAGATGTAGACGATGCCCACCCCCTGCCGCCGCAGGTCGGCGATGACCCGAAACAGGATCTCGACCTCGGCGGCGGAGAGCGCAGAGGTCGGTTCGTCCAGGATCAGGATGCGCGCGTCCTGGGCCAGGCTTTTGGCGATCTCGACGATCTGCTGCTGGCCCACGCGCAGGTCGCCCACCATCGCGTCGGGGTCGATGTCGTGTTCCAGCCGCCGCATCAGCGCGCGCGTGGCCCGGCGCTGCGCGGCCATGTCGATGTCGATGCGCCCGCGCGTGATTTCGCGGTTGATGAAGATGTTTTCCGCGACCGTCATGTTCGGGAACAGGTTCAGTTCCTGGAACACGATGCCGATGCCGTGGCGGCGGGCGTCGTCGGTGCCGTGGAAACGGACCTCGGCCCCGTTCATCAGAACCTGGCCCTCGGTCAGTTGCTCGACCCCGGCGATGACCTTCATCATCGTGGACTTGCCCGCGCCGTTTTCGCCCACCAGCACGTTGACCGCGCCCATGCGCAGGTCGAAATCGACGCCCTTCAGCGCACGCGTGCCGGGATAGACCTTGGTGCCGCCCCGGATCTGCAAGCCGATGTCCTGTGTCATGGCTGAATTTCCAGAAGGGTGGGCACGATCAGGACCGGATCCGTGGCGGCGCGCAACGTGGCCGCGCCTTCGAAGCGGACGGTCCGGCCGGTCAGGTCGCCCTCGGGCAGCGCAATGGCCCCATGGGCGCGGTCGTTCAGCGCGCGGGCCAGCTTGGCGAATTCGATCTGGTCACGATAATCGGTGAAGACGATGAAATCGGCCGCGTCGCGCAGCGCGGTGCCCCTGATGACCGGGCCAAGCTGGATCGTCACGTCGGCCTGGCCGTCGCCGGTCACGTCCAGGTCCATGGTGGCCGCGCGGGATTCCCGGTTCGCCTGAACCACGGTGCCCTGGCCTTTCAGCAGAAAGTTCCAGGCGCTGCCCTCGGCCTGGGGACGCACGCCATGGGCCTTGCCTGCGGCGTCAAGGCCGCCTTGCAGCGCCGTGGTCAGCACGGGCAGGTCGATGGCCTTGCCGCTGACATAGGGAACCAGTCGGGCGGCATAGATTTCGCCCGCCTTGGCGGCCATGCGATCCTCGTCCGTCTGGGCCGCGGCGTTTTCGCTGCCGGGTTCCGGGTTCGGGACGATCTTGCAGGCGCCAAGCGCCGTCAGGGCCAGCAGCAGGCCAAGGATCGCGGTCATCGCGCGCATCATGCGGGACTCCGGTGCAGGGGAAAGCGGCCCGGCAGCGCCGCCGGGCCAGCCGGGGATCATTCTGCCAGGGCAAAGGTTTCCAGCTTGTCGGCGTTGTCGCCGTTGATGAGCACGCAGTCCATCAGCTGCTTTTCATCCAGGCCGGTCGATCCGGTCTTCAGATACTGGTCGGCCTGTTCCACGGCCAGCTGCGCCTGGCGATAGGCCGGTTGCAGCACGGTCGCCTTGATGCCGCCCGCCTTGATGGAATCGCGCACGTCGTTCGACCCGTCGAAGCCCACCACGATCACGTCCGTGCGGCCCGCGGCCTCCAACGCGGCCCAGGCGCCCATGGCCATGGTGTCGTTGCCGGAAATCACGCCCTTGATCTCGGGATTGGCCTGAAGGATCGTCTCCATCACCGTATAGGCCTCGGTCTGGGACCAGTTGGCGGTCTGCTGGGCCACCATCTCCATGTTGGGATACTGGTCGATGATGTCGTGATAGCCGGACGACCGGATGCCCGCGTTGGTATCCGCCTCCCGGCCCAGCAGCTCGGCGTATTGGCCGGTCTCGCCCATCAGGCGCACGAATTCCTCGGCCCCCAGCTGCGCGCCCTGATAGTTGTTGGACACGATCTGGCTGACGGCGATGCCGGACTCCTTGATCTCGCGGTCGATCAGGAAAGACGGGATGCCCGCATCCTTGGCGTTCTGGACGGCGGCGACGGTGGCATCGGCGCCGGCATTGTCCAGGATGATCGCCTTCGCTCCCTGCGCGATGGCGGTGTTGAACAGTTCCAGCTGCTTGTTCGGATCGTCGTCATGGACCATGACCACGGTGTCATAGCCCAGTTCCTTGGCCCGCGCCTCGGCGCCCACGGCCTCGGCCTTAAAGAAGGGGTTGTCGTGACTGGGGGTGATGATCGCGATCAGCCCCTCGGCACTGGCAAAGGACGGCATGGCGGCGGTCATGGCCAGGCCAAGGGCCGAGATCATCAGCCGGCGGGTCAGTTTCATGGTTTTTCCTCCCTTGGGATCAGCCGGCTGCGCCGGTTCCTCTCTGACGTTTTCAGGCTGTGCGGGAAACGTCGTTCTGTCAACAGGTATGATGACATGACGATTTCTTTTCCGTCAGGTGATCCGGTCGATGCTGGCGGCGACCTCGTCCCACTCCAGCACCTTCTTCCAGTCGTCGCGCATCAGCATGGGGATGCCGAATTCGATGGCCTTGTTGCAGGCGTCGGAAAACTGGCCCTGCCGTTCCTCGAAGATGACCGCGCCCAGGATGTTCATATGGCCCAGCAGGAAATCGCGGGCGCATTCCTTGCTGACGCCGCTGCGGGCCACGACCTCGTCCATCGCCTCGCGCATGACCATCAGCAGGGATGCGCAGACGGTTTCCGACAGCCCCGGCTCCAGCATGGCCATCTGCTTGACGGTGACGTCGTAGCTGCGGGCCACGGGGGCATAGATGGCGCGGGCGATGCGGTCGCCCAGGTCGTAATGGTCGCGCGGACCTTGCATCAGGGCATTGACCACGCCTTGGCGGGCCGCGACGCCGCCGAAATGGTCGGCCCGTCCTTCGGGCGTCGATTCATCATTGAAAATAGGGGGATGACAGGGATGCGTGACAAAATAGGTGATGTCCGCGCGGTCTGGAAGATGCCCGGCAAAGGGGGCCGCGGCGTCCAGGACCACGATCATCGTGCCGGCGGCCACCTGCGGCACCACGGCCGCCGCGACCTTGCGGATCACGGTATCCGGCACGGCCAGGATCACGACCTCGGCCCCCGCCAGGGCGGCGTCGCCGTCCACGCAGTCGAAGCCCAGTTCGGATTTCAGGCGGTTGCGGCCGTCCTCGCTTACCTCGACATGGGCCACATGGAAATCCGTCTTGGCCAGATTCGCGGACAGGCGCACACCCATCTTTCCGCCCGCGCCGAACAGGGCAACCTTGGTCATTCCATCATCCTCCGCCGCAAGAATCAGTCTTGCCAAACTGGTATGATGAGATAATAACGATTACAGTCTGTCAAGGAGGGACGGGATGGCGCCGTGGGTGACATGGCTGGGCGACGATTTCACCGGATCGGCCGCGGTGATGGAGGTGCTGGCCTTTGCCGGACTGCCGTCGGTTCTGTTCACCGACATCCCTTCGGACGATCTGGCGGCCCGTTTCGCGGATCGGCGGGCTGTCGGTCTTGCCACGACCGCGCGCAGCCACGACCCCGCCTGGATGGCGCGAAACCTGCCTCCGATGCTGGAATGGCTGGACCGGCTGGGCGCGCCGATCCTGCATTACAAGATCTGCTCGACCTTCGATTCCGCGCCCCACAGCGGATCCATCGGCGCGGCGATCGAGATCGCGCTGCGGGCGCGTCCCGCGCGCGCCGTGCCCCTGTTGACCGCCGCGCCGCAGATGCGTCGCTATCAGGCCTTTGGCCATCTGTTCGCGGGCACGCTGGACGGGGTGTTCCGGCTGGACCGTCATCCGGTCATGGCGCGTCACCCGGTCACGCCGATGGGCGAATCCGACCTGTTGCGGCATCTGGCGACCCAGACCGACCTGCCTTCGGCGTTGATCGAGCTGGAAAGGCTTGCCGACCCGCGGTTCTTGCAGTCGATCCTGGCGACCGGCGCCCGGATCCTGTCCATCGACTGCATGGATCCGGCCAGCGAAACGGCGGCGGGGCGGCTGATCTGGGAAAACCGCGCGGAACTGGGCCTTGTCGCCGGCAGCCAGGGCGTCGAATACGCGCTTGTCCGCCATTGGCAGGACAGCGGCGCGATTCCGCCCGTGTCGCCGCCCGGCGGCGTGGCCCGTTGCGACAGGATCGTGGCGGTGTCGGGATCGGTGTCCCCCACCACCGCCCGGCAACTGGACTGGGCGGAGCGAAACGGATTCGCGCTGCTGCCCTTTGACGCCCGCGCCGTGACCGGCGGCGATGCCGACAGGGCGGCCGAGGAACGGCGCCTGACCCAGGCCGCCCGTGCCGCCGCATCGGCGGGCCACAGCCCGCTGGTCCATTCCGCATCCGGCCAAGGCCCGCAGGTCGATGCCTTTCGCGCGGCCCTTGCCCGCAGCGGCATGGACCCCGCCGCCGCCAACCGCCGCATCGGGGAATCGCTGGGCCGGATCCTGGACGCGACGCTGCGCGCGACGAACATCCGGCGGGCGGTGATTTCGGGCGGGGACACGTCGGGGCACGGAATGCGGCAGCTGGGGCTGTCGGCGCTTGTCGCGGTGGCGCCGACCGTTCCCGGCGCGGCCCTGTGCCGGGCCTTTGGCGACGGTCCCCACGATGGGCTGGAGATCGCGCTGAAAGGCGGGCAGATGGGATCCGAGGATTACTTCGGCTGGATCCGCGATGGCGGCGGTCCAAGGGGGGCAAGATGACCGACCATATCCGCGTCACCTATCGCATCGAGACGCCGGGCAGCATCGCGGCATTGGCCGCAAAGATCGCCGCCGACCAGTCCACCGGAACCTTCACCGACCTGCCGGGGGAAACCGAGGCGCTGAAGGCCCGCCATGCCGCCCGAGTCGAGCGGATCGACCCCTTGCCCGACGCCGAAACCCCCGGCTTTCCGACCGACACGCCCGGTCCCTTTCACCGCGCCGACGTGACGATCGCCTGGCCCCTGGAGGCCATCGGCACCGACATCGCCGCGCTGATGACGATCACCGTGGGCGGCGTTCATGCCATCCGGGGGCTGACCGGCGTGCGCGTCATGGATTTCGACCTGCCGTCCGCCTTTGCCGGCCATCCCGGCCCGCAATTCGGCATCGCGGGATCGCGGCGCCTGATGGGGGTGTCCGAAGGCCCGATGATCGCGTCCATCATCAAGCCCTCGCTGGGGCTTTCGCCCCCGGATACCGCGCAGGTCGTCCAGATCCTGTGCGAGGCCGGGGTGGATTTCATCAAGGACGACGAAAAGCTGATGTCGCCCGGCTATTCGCCGCTGGCGGCGCGGGTCGATGCGATCATGCCGGTGATCCGGCGCCACGCCGACCGGACCGGCAAGACGGTCATGTACGCCTTCGGCATCTCGTCCGCCGACCCGGACGTGATGATGCGCAACCACGATCATGTTCTGGCGGCGGGGGGCAATGCGGCGGTGGTCAACATCAATTCGGTGGGCCATGGCGGCATGGCCTTCCTGCGCAAGCGGTCGGCGCTTTGCCTGCACGCGCACCGCAACGGCTGGGACATCCTGACCCGCCATCCGGCCCTGGGGATGGAGTTCCGCGCCTATCAGAAAATCTGGCGCTTGCTGGGCGTGGACCAGTTCCAGATCAACGGGATACGGGCGAAATATTGGGAACCGGACGACAGCTTTGTAAAATCTTTCCATGATGTGATGACGCCGATCTTTTCCGATGCCGACCGGCCGCTGCCTGTGGCCTGTTCCGGCCAGTGGGGCGGGCAAGCGGTGGAAACATATGAACGCACCGGCCGCACGCTGGACCTGATGTATCTGGGCGGCGGCGGCATCCACGGCCATCCGAACGGCCCCGCGGCGGGCGTGCGCGCCATTCGCCGCGCGTGGCAGGCCGCCGCGGCGGGCGAGACGTTGCAGGCCGCCGCCAGGGATCACCCGGACCTTGCGGCGTCGCTGGCGAAATGGGGCTGAGCCGTCAGGGCAGCAGCACGACCGATCCTTGGGTGCGGCGGTTTTCCATGTCGTCCTGCGCGCGGGCTGCGTCGGCCAGGGGATAGGTCGTGACCTGCGGGGGCGCCAGCGTCCCGTCCGCCATGGCCGCGAACAGGCGCTGCGCCGCAGCCTTGTATTCGGCGCGGTCCGCGGTGTAATGCGCAATGGATGGGCGGGTCAGAAACAGCGATCCCTTGGCCCCCAGCGACGCCACGGCCAGCGGCGCGACGGGACCGGAGCTTTCGCCGAAGCTGACAAGAGTGCCGCGCGGCGCCAGACTGTCCAGCGACCCGGCAAAGGTGTCGGCGCCGACGGAATCATAGGCGACCCGCACCCCCTTGCCACCGGTGATCCGACGGACGCTGGCGGCCACGTCCTCCGACCCGGTGACGATGACATGATCGCAGCCGTTGCGGCGCGCGGCATCGGCCTTGGCGCCGGATCCGACCGTGCCGATCACCTCGGCGCCGATGGCTTTCAACCATTGGCAGGCGATGGACCCGACGCCCCCCGCCGCCGCGTGGAACAGCACCCGGTCGCCGGGCCGGACCGCGACGCAGCGGTGGATCAGGTATTCGGCGGTCAATCCCTTGAAGATCATCGCCGCCATCGTGGCGCTGTCGATGCCGTCCGGCACCGTGATGGCGCGTGCGGCGGGCAGGTTGCGCGCCGTGGCATAGGCCCCCGGCGGCCCGCCGACATAAGCCACCCGATCGCCCGGCGCGATGCCCGCGACGCCGTCGCCGATGAGTGTGACCTCGCCCACGCCCTCGACCCCCAGGCCGCTGGGCAGGGACAACGGCGCGGCAAAGACCCCCTTGCGGTGATAGATGTCGATGAAGTTCAGACCGATGGCCAGGTGGCGCAACTGGATCTCTCCCGGTCCGGGCGCGGGCAGGTCGATCCGGTCCAGGGACAGGACATTCCGCCCCCCGAAGCCCGAAATGCGAATGGCGTCGATCAGCGTGGTCATCCCGTCCTCCGTATGGCTGAATGGGACTGTCGCCGGAAACCGCGGCGCCGTCGACGCCCAATTTCGCGCCACCGCCGGACGGGATTGTCACGTTAATAAAGATCAACGCAACCTTTCGTGAACACGCCCCGTTGACTGTCGCTTCAATGGCGGATGGAACCATGCCCGGCTGGATCGTTGCGATTTCCGACTTTTGCTCGCAAGTTCCGCCCAGCGTTCCACAAAATCCGGTCAAGGACGATGGCTGGCAGCCTGCCTTTGCCCGGCCGGACCGTTCCCGGTCGGTTGCGGTGACGGGCGGCTATCTGGAACGCCTGCCCTTGGCGGCGGTGGCCGGCGGGGTGGTCGATCATGCCGAGATCTGGACCTTTGCGGGACGCGACGGGGAATCCGACCGCGACGCCCGCCGGCCCCTGGGCACCCCCGATCCGTTGAACCCCGTGCTGACCCGGCGCGTTTTTCGCGCCGATGGACCTGCCCCCTATGGCTCGGCCGAGGCGGTGGACTTCATCCGCGCGGTCGGTCCGCCCGACATCCTGTGCGTGTGGGGGCTGGGGGTGGACGCCGCGCTGCTGGACGCCTGCGCCGCGTCGCTGAAGATCTACAATTCGATCGACGCCCCGGCGTTGCGCATCCCCGACGGTCTGGCCGCGCGTTTCGACCTGTTTCTGACCGGCGCCGACTGGCAGTCGCGGGAAATCGAGGCGCGGATTCCGGGTGCGCGGACCTTGGTGCTGCCCATCGGCCCGGCCTTCGCGTCTGGCCAGACCTTCTTTCCGACCGGCGCCGACAAGGACCGCGATGTGGTCTATGTGGCCTGCGCCCAGCCCTACAAGCGCCACGACATCCTGTTCGACGCCATGGCGCGGCGTCCCGGCACGCGGGGGCTGCTGGTCGTGGGCTATGGCCACCAGACCGATGAATTCCGCGACCGTGCCGCGCGCGAGGGGCTGGATCTGGACATCGTCGGCCCCCCGGCGATCAGCCATGACGAGGTGAACCGTCAGATCAACCGCGCCCGCGTGGGCGTGGTCTGCGGCGAGGACGATGGCGCGCCCGCGATCCTGACCGAATACCAGTTGGCGGGCCTGCCGGTCCTGGCCAATGCCCGTCTGTCCTGCGGGCTGCAATTCATCACGCCGGAAACCGGGATCGCGGCCCATGAGGGCGCCGATTTCGCCGAGGCCCTGGACAGGCTGCTGCGCGATCATGCGCGCTATGACCCGCGCGACGTGGCCCTGTCCCGCTGGGGATGGCGGCCCAGCATGGCCCGGCTGGCCGACACGCTGACCCAGATCCGCACGGCAAGGATGGTGCCATGACCAATGCCAACCCGTTGATCCCCCTTGTTCCCCCGGCCCGCCCCGCTCTGATCTGCTTTTCGCATCTCCGCTGGGATTTCGTGTTGCAGCGCCCGCAGCACCTGATGTCGCGCTTTGCCGATCATTACCGCCTGTTCTTCTGGGAGGAGGCGATCCCCACCGATCACCACCTGCCCTATCTGGAATTCCACGCCTTCGACGGCACGACCGTCCAGTCCATCCGTCCCCGCGTTCCCGCCGGGTGGCCGCCCGAGGATCAGGCCCGCGCCCTGTCGGATCTTCTGGATCAGATGATGGGCCTGACCGGCATTCATCGCCCGGTCCTGTGGTTCTATACGCCGATGATGTGGCCCATCGCGGCTCATGTCGATGCGGCGGCCGTGGTCTATGACTGCATGGACGAACTGTCGGCCTTTCGCTTTGCCCCGCCCGGCCTGGCCGCGAACGAGGCCGCGCTGATGGCGGCGGCGGATGTCGTCTTTACCGGTGGCCATTCGATCTTCGAGGCCAAGGCCGGGCGGCACCGCAACATCCACCCCTTTCCGTCATCGGTCGATACGACCCATTTCGCCCGCGCGCGCGGCACCGTGGCCGAACCCGCGGACCAGGCCGTGCTGCCCAGGCCCCGGATGGGCTATTACGGGGTCATCGACGAACGGCTGGACCTTGGCCTGATCGCGGCAGTGGCCAAGGCCCATCCCGACTGGTCGGTGGTGATGATCGGCCCGCTTGCCAAGATCAGCCCGGACGATCTGCCCCGCGCGCCCAACATCCACTGGCTGGGGCAGCGGACCTATGACCGGTTGCCGGACTATCTGGCGGGATGGGACGTGGCGCTGATGCCGTTCGCGATGAACGACGCGACGCGCTTCATATCCCCCACCAAGACGCCGGAATATCTGGCGGGCGGGGTGCAGGTTGTATCCACCCCGGTGCGCGATGTGGTGCGCCATTACGGCGGACTGTCGGCGGTCCACATCGCCAACGACGCCCCGGCCTTCGTGCGCGCCTGCGAATCCGCCCTGGCCCGCAGCAGGCAGCCCGCGGCGTGGCGCGACGCGGCGGACCGGCTGCTGTCCGATCTCAGCTGGGACAACACCTTCCAGCGGATGCGGGCCTGCCTGAACCGGGTGTCCGGCACGCGGCTGGCCATCGGACCGGCCGTCAACGTGCCCGCCCCGCCGACCCTGCGCGGCGCCCGAAAGCACGACGTGACGATCTGCGGCGCGGGCTTTGCCGGGTCAGTGCTGGCGCGCCAGTTCGCCGAGGAATCGGGCAAACGCGTGTTGCTGGTGGACCGACGCGACCACATCGCCGGCAACGCCTTTGACAGCCCGGACGAGGCGGGGATCCGGGTCCATCGCTATGGCCCGCATGTTTTCCACACCGACAGCGACGAGGTGTTCGCCTGGCTGGGCCGGTTCACCGAATGGCGCCCTTATGAACACCGGGTGATGGCCCGCGTGGGGGACATGACGGTGCCAATGCCGATCAACCGCACGACGCTGAACGCCGTCCACGGCCTTGACATGCGCACCGAAGCCGAGGCCCGGACCTTTCTGGCCCGCATCGCGCCGCCCGTCCCGGAAATCCGCACCGCGCGCGACGCCATGGTGAAGGCGGTCGGGACCGATCTGTACGAACGGTTCCTTCAGGGCAGTTCGCGCAAGCGGTGGGGCCTGGATCCGTCGCTGCTGGACCCGTCTGCCGCGTCGGGCGTGACGGCCCGGACGGATGCCGACGACCGCCGTTTCACCGACCGGCATCAGGCGATGCCGCGCGACGGCTATACCCGGATGTTCGAACGGATGCTGGATCATCCCGGCATCGAGGTGGCGCTTGGCACCGATTTCCATGACCTCGGCGCAGCGGACACGGGCCGCCTGACGGTCTATACCGGTCCCATCGACGCCTATTTCGGGCACCGCTTCGGCGCGCTGCCCTATCGCAGCCTGCGGTTCCGGCATGAAACCCTGGACCGGCCGCAGTTCCAGCAGGCCGGGGTCGTCGCGTTCCCGGCCGAGGACGTGCCCTGGTCGCGGATCGTCGAACACAAGCATCTGACCGGACAGATCCACGCGCGGACCACGATCACCCATGAATACCCGGCAGACGACGGCGATCCGTTCTATCCTGTCCCGACGCCCGAAAATCTGGCGCTGTTCCGCCGCTATGACGCGCTTGCGGCAGCCGAACCGGACGTGATCTTCGCGGGGCGTCTGGCCGGCTATCGCTGGTGCAGCATGGATCGGGTGGTGGCGCAGGCGCTTGCCCTCCATGGGCGGCTGGACCAACGGCTGGCCGCGCCGGGCGCGATGGCGCCCCTGGCGTGACGGCATCGTGATGCGCGCCCTGCTGGTGACAGACAGTCCCGACCCATCGGGCGTCGGCGAACACATGCTGACGCTGGCGGCAGGTCTGCCGCCCGGCATGGCGACGCTGGCATTTCCCGATCACGCCGCGGGACAGGCCCTGGCCGCACGGGCCGCGGCGTCGGGGATCGCGGCCCGGACCTTCGATCCCGGCGACGCCCCGGCCCTGATCGCGGCCAGCCGGGCGCGGATCGTCCATCTTCACGCGGGGATCGGCTGGGAAGGCCATGCCATCGCGGCCGCTGCGGCGCGGGCGGGCATGGCGGTGATCCGCACTGAACATCTGCCCTGGCTTTTGACCTGTTCCCGCCAGATCGAGGCCTATGCCGACGCCAGCGACGGCGTGGACCGTCTGATCGCCGTGTCAGACGCGGCGGCACAGGGATGGCGCGACGCGATGAGGTCCATCGGACGCGGCCTGCCGGTTCATGCCGTCCCGAACGGCACGGCCCGTCCGGGGGTGGATCATCGGGGCGGGGACGGGCTGACCCTGCTGTGCGTCGGCCGTTTCACCCCGCAAAAGCTGCATCGGACGCTGCTGACGGCCCTGGCGCGCCTGCACCGCCGGGGGATGCGCGCGCGGCTGGATCTGGTCGGGCAGGGGCCGGGCATGGACCGCCTGCGAAGCTGGGCGGCGCGGCTGGGATTGTCGGATGCCGTGCGTTTCCTGGGCCGGCGCGACGATGTCCCCGCGCGGATGGCCGCCGCGGACCTGCTGGTTCTGCCCTCGGGGTTCGAGGGGCTGCCGCTGGTCGTGCTCGAGGCCATGGCCATCGGCCTGCCGGTCGTCGCGACGGACGTGACCGGCACGGCCGAGGCCCTGGGGTCCGATCATCCCTGGCTGGTCCCGCCGCGACGGTCGCGCGCCCTGGCCGATGCGCTTGCCGAGGCCTTGGCCGATCCCGTGCGCCGCGCCGCCGTGGCCCGCGACGGCCGCCGCCGCTGGGCCGAACGCTTTACCGCCGCCCGCATGGCGGACCAAGTTCAAACGATCTACCGCGATGTGATGCGGCAGCGAAGCGAGGACGGAATGACCAAGACACGGCTAGGCTTCATCGGCGCGGGCGGCATCGCGCACCGCCATTTCGGCGTGCTGCGCACGATGGAGGACGTGCAGATCGCCGCCGTCTGCGACCCTGACGGGGACCGCGCGCGCCAAGCGGCCGAGGCGAACGGCGCGGTGGCCTATGCCGATCACGAATCCATGCTGGCGGCCGAGGATCTGGACGCCGTCTATATCTGCGTGCCGCCCTTTGCCCATGGCGCGCCGGAACGCGCCTGCATCGCGCGCGGGCTGCCGCTCTTTGTCGAAAAGCCCGTCTCGCTGAACCTCGCCCTGGCCGAGGAGATCGCGGCCGAGGTGGCGGCGGCGGGACTGGTGACGGCGGTGGGATACCACTGGCGCTATCTGGACACGATGGACGAGGCGCGGGCGCATCTGGCGCAGAACCCCGCGCATCTGATCCAGGGATTCTGGCTGGACCAGACGCCGCCCCCGCAATGGTGGTGGGACCACGACCGCAGCGGCGGGCAGGTGGTCGAACAGGCGACCCATGTGATCGACGCGGCCCGGTTCCTGGCCGGCGACGTGACCGAGGTGTTCGGTATGGCCGCCCGCCGCGACCGCGCCGATTTCCAGGGCCTGACCGTGCCCACCGCGACGGCGGCCACGCTGCGCTTCGCCAGCGGCGCCATCGCCAACCTGTCGGCCACCTGTCTTTTGCGGTGGAACCACCGCGTCGGCCTGCACGTCTTTGCCGACGGCATGGCGTTGGAGATCACCGACCACGACCTGATGATCGATGTGGGCCGGGGGCGTCCCGTCCGCCATGCGCAGGGCGATCCCGTCTGGCGCGAGGACCGGGATTTCATCGAGGCCGTCCAGGGCCGCGAAAACCGCATCCGCTGTCCCTACGCCGAGGCGCTGATGACCCACCGCGTGGCCCTGGCGGTCGCGCAGTCCGCCCGCGACGGCGCCCTTGTGACGATGGAGGGGCTGCGGGCTGACCCGCAGCCCATCTTTCGTGCATCCGCTGCGCAAGGCTCCGACCATGCCGCATGAGCATCGCCACATCCGGTCCCTGGGGATCGAACGCCCGCACGAGCCGTATTTCTTCGGCTATGACGAAGGCCCGGCGGGCGACGGGCAGGTGCGGCTGGACCTGATGTACACGGGCCTGTCGGCGGGGACCGAGCTGACCTTCCTGAAAGGCAGCAATCCCTATCTGCACAGCCGCTGGGACGACGGGCAGGGCCTGTTCGTTCCCGGAGAGCCGTCCGCGCATTTCCCGGTGAATTTCCTGGGCTATATGGAGGTAGCGCGCGTCATCGACGCCCGCGCGCCGGGCTTTGCCAGCGGCGATGTCGTGGCCACGACCTTTGGCCACAAGACCGGGCACACCGCGAACCCCGCCCATGACCTGCTGCTGGCGTTGCCCGACGGCCTGGATCCGATCCTGGGCATCTTCGTGGCGCAGATGGGGCCGATCGCCGCCAACGGCATCCTGCATGCCGATGCCGACCAGTTCGGCGCATCGGTCCCGTATCTGGGCGCGGGGGTCGAAGGTCGCCCCGTCCTGGTCTGGGGCGGCGGCACGGTGGGGCTGTTCTGCGCGCTGTTCGCGCGCCAGGGCGGGGCCTCGGAAATCGTCGTGGTGGACCCGTCGCCCTTCCGCCAGGACATCGCGCGCAGGATGGGCTTTGCCGCCATGGCCGAGGACGAGGCCGTGCGATACGCCAAATCGGCCTGGCACCACAAGGTCGGCGGGCGCGGGGCGGAATACGTGTTCCAGACCCGCGCGCGGTCCGACAGCCTGCACCGCTGCCTTCAGGCGCTGCGCCCGCAGGGCACGGTGATCGACCTGGCCTTTTATCAGGGCGGCATGGACGGCGCCCGGCTGGGCGAGGAGTTCCACCACAACGGGTTGGCGATCCGCTGCGCGCAGATCAACCGGATGCCGCGCCCGGTGGCCCATGCCTGGGACCAGCGGCGGCTGGCGGGGGAAACGCTGCGGCTGTTGCAGACGGAAGGCCACCTGATCCGGCAGCACATGATTACCCATGTCGTGCCCTATGGCGACGCGCCCGATTTCCTGCGCCGCCTGCTGGCCGAACGCCCCGATTTCCTGCAAATCGTGTTCGAGGCATGAGCATGGACGACCGGCAGGTCTGGGGCTTCGTGCCCCCCGAAACCTTTCCCGCGCCCCATGACGGCCACCGCCTGATCCGCATTACCTTCGTCATGGCCTGGCTGGTCGTGGGCGGCGAGGAGACCGAAATCCGCCTGCTGGCCCGCACCCTGCCGCGCGACCGGTATCGCATCACCGTCATCCCCTGTTTCCGCAAGGACGGGATGCCCGACCAGACCCACCGGCAACTGGCCGAGCTGGGCGTGCAGGTGGACACCGCCCCCTATGCCCTGGGGTTCGAGGAGACGGTCGATTACCTGCGCCGCGCGCTCTCGGGCGCCGATGTGGTCGTGTCCTGCCAGAAC
Organism: Paracoccus sediminis; assembly: GCF_900188295.1. Classification (GTDB taxonomy): domain Bacteria; phylum Pseudomonadota; class Alphaproteobacteria; order Rhodobacterales; family Rhodobacteraceae; genus Paracoccus; species Paracoccus sediminis. The sequence goes on along the minus strand of NZ_FZNM01000005.1, from coordinate 108,255 downwards.
GTCGCCGACATCTATCCTGCCCTGGAAGGGATGGCCCTGCGCCCGCCCTTGATCGAACATGGCGGGCTGGTGTCCGAGGCCCTGGCGGGACCAAAGCATCTGACGGCCCGCTATGTCGGGGTCTGCGACAGCATCCGGGCGGCGGCGGCGGGCGGGATGCCGGATCGGCCGGGGGATGCGGTGGAAATCCCGTCCATGGTCGATCTGGAGGAATTCCGCCCCGACCGGCGCGATGGGGTCCGTGCGTCCCTGGGCATCGCTGCGGATGAGATCCTGATCGGCTGGGTCGGCCGCCTGGACCGCAAGAAGCGGGTCGAGGATGTCATCGCCGCCGCGCTGCGCGTTGCACCGGCCCATCCCAGGGCGCGCTTCGTGATCGTCGGCGGCCCGGATGCCTTCATGCCGGACTATGCCGACGAGTTGCGCCGCATGGCCGCGCCCCTGGGCCACCGCATCATCTTTACCGGCAACCGCCCGGACGTGCCGGATCTGCTGGCCGCCATGGACATCTTCTGCTGGCTGTCGCGGGGCGAGGGGATGCCCCATGTCATCGCCGAGGCCGGGGCGGCGGGCCTGCCCGTCATCGCCACCCCCGACAACGGCGCCCTGCAACAGATCACCGATGGCATCAGCGGCCTGTTCGTGCCGCACGAGGATCCGGCCGCCGTGGCCGGGGCCATGACGCGGCTGCTGGACGACGCGCCCCTGCGCCGACGGCTGGGCGCCGCCCTGCGCGATCATGTCCGGGCCACCTATTCCGCGCCGGTCGTGGTGCCGCAATGGCGGGCGCTGATTGACCGGGTGCTGGCCGAACGCCGGCCCGCGCCGCCGCCCTCGACCTTTGCCAGCGTCGTGCTGGGCGGATGGGAGGCATCGACCCACCGCCTGCGCAACGGGCGCCGCCTGGATCTGATCGCCGCCATCGGCCACGACACCCATGCCGCGCAGGATTACCGGCAACTGGCGGATCTGGGCATCCGCGCCTGCCGCGACGGCGCGCGGTGGCACCGGATCGAGACCGCGCCGGGCCGGTACGACCTTTCCAACCTGACGCCGATGATGCAGGCCGCGGCCGACACCGGCACGCAGGTCATCTGGGATCTGCTGCATTACGGATGGCCGGACGATCTGGACATCTGGACCCCCGCCTTCGTGGACCGTTTCGCGGGTTTCGCCCGCATCGTGGCCCGGCACCATCGGGACATCACCGACGCGGTGCCCTTCTGGTGCCCGGTCAACGAGATCAGCTTCCTGTCCTGGGCCGGGGGGGACGCGCGGTATCTCAACCCCTTCGCGTCCCATCGCGGATACGAGCTGAAATGCCAGTTGGCCCGCGCGTCGATCGCCGCGATGCGCGAATTGCGCGCCGTCGATCCGCGCGCGCGTTTCGTTCACGCCGAACCGTTGTTGGCGATCCATCACGACCCGCAGAACGGCAAGCCGCTGTGGGAGGCGCGAGGCCATCACGACGCGCAGTTCCAGGCGTTCGAGCTGATCTCGGGCCGGATGTGGCCGCAACTGGGCGGCGATCCGTCCCTGCTGGATATCGTCGGGGTCAATTACTACTGGAACAACCAGTGGATCCACGGCGGCCCGCCCATCGACATGGACCATCCCCGCTATCGCCCCCTGTCCGACCTGCTGGTCGAGGTCGCGTCGCGGTATGACCGCCCCCTGATGATCGCCGAAACCGGGACCGAAGGCGCAAGGCGCGCGTCCTGGTTCGCCTATGTCCGCGATCAGGTGGCCCGCGCCCGCGCGCGGGGCGCCCGTGTCGAGGGCGTCTGCCTGTATCCTGTGGCCAACCATCCCGGCTGGGACGACGACCGGCTGTGTCCCAACGGGCTTCTGGGCGACGATCCCTCGGGCGGCGCGCGGTTGATCGAGGGGCCTTTGGCGGACCAGGTCCGGCAGGTCACGGGGCGGATGCGGGATGGAACCGGATTTCCGTTGAGCCGTTCGGATCCGCCTTGATCGGAAAGGTTCGCCATGGCACCCAGGGCAAGCTGGAAGGGTTTCCTGAAGATCGCCGAGATCGGCTGCGCCGTCGCGCTCTATCCGGCGTCCTCGACATCGGACCGCATCGGGTTTCACACGCTGAACCGAAAGACCGGCAACCGCGTCCGCCGCATCTTCGTGGACAGCGGCACGGGCAAGCCCGTGGACCCCGACGATCAGGTCAAGGGATACGAGACTGCGGCCGGCGACCACATCATGCTGGACCCCGACGAGATCGAGGCCGCCCTGCCCGACAACGACAAGACCTTGTCGGTCAGTGCCTTTGTCGGCTGCGACGACATCGACGACCTGTATTTCGACAAGCCTTATTACATCGCCCATGCCGATCCCGGCGCCATCAAGGCCTTTGCCCTGATCCGGGACGGGATGCGGGCCGAAAAGGTGGCGGCCCTGGCGCAGACGGTGCTGTTCCGGCGGGCCAGGACCGTGCTGATCCGCGCCCATCACGACGGGCTGATCGGCACGACGCTGAACTTCGCCTACGAGGTGCGCGATCCCGCCCAGGCGTTCGCGCATCTGCCCGACACCCGGACCGGGGACGAGATGCTGGATCTGGCCTGCGCCCTTGTCGCAACCCGGCGCGGTGCTTTCGATCCCGGCACGGTCGTTGACCGTTACGAGGATGCCCTGGCCGATCTGGTCCGCGCCAAGGCCGAGGGTCGCAGACTGCCGCCCCCCAGGGAACCCGCCCCCTGCGAGAGCGTCGATCTGCTGGCGGCCCTGCGCGACAGCGCGGCCCGGACCGACCCCGCCCGCCGGCCCGCAAAGCCCCGCGGCGCGCCCCGGACCGCGCGGTCGGGCCGGTCGGACAAGAAGGCCGGGTGAATCCCTGGCGGCCAGGCCGCCGTCCCCTTACCGGCTGCCGCCACCACCCCTTTCGGACCCCAGGCTTTTCGTCAGCGCCTCCATGATGTCGATGACGTTGGACCGGTTCGCGGCATCCTCGGCCCGTGCGGCCTTGGCGCGGCCGGCGCGCCGTTTGGCCTTTTTCTTGGCCGCGATGATGTCCAGCAGCCGGTCCTGGACCGGATCGTCCACCATGCCCGCATCCCAGGACACCGTGCGTTCCCCGATCAGCCTGCGCATCAGGTCCAGTGCCCCGGACTCGGGCGCGCCGATAGCGGGCAGGTCGAAAACCTCGCCCTCGTCGCGTATCTCGTCGCCAAAGCGCAGCGTCCACAGGACGATCCCCCTGCCGCGCGGCTTCAGCATCACGGCGCGTTCGCGGCGATACATCACCAGCCGGGACAGGCCCGCGGTGCCGGTCGTGGCCATGGCGTCGCGGATCACGGCAAAGGCGTCCTGCCCCGCCCCGTCCCCCGGCATCAGGAAATGCGGCGTGTCGTACCAGACCCAGCCGATCGAGCGGTCGGGCACGAACATGCCGATGTCGATGGTGCGGGTGCTGTCCAGGGCGACGGCCTCGATCTCCTCGTCCTCCAGAATGACATGATCGTCCTCGCCGCGTTGATAGCCCTTGACCTGATCGTGCTCGCGTACCGGCCTTTGGGTCACGGCATCGACATATTGGCTGACGACGCGGTTGCCGGTTTCGGCGTTCAGCGTGTGGAACCGCACCTTCTCGCCCTCGGTGGTCGCGGGGATCATGCTGACGGGGCATGTCACCCGCGACAGTGTCAGATACCCCTTCCAGAACGTGCGCGCTGCCATGGGACGCCTGCCTTATCTTTCCTTGGGAATGATGCTGATGCCGCCGCCGACCTCCAGCACCGCGGCGTCGATGTCGGACAGGGCCTTCAGGCCGTGCTGGGCGCGGGCCGCCTCCAGCACGTCGCCCACGCTGACGCGCGACCGCCGCATGGCCTCGGGATCCAGGGTGCCCTCGCTCATCAGCACCGTGGGATTTCCGTCCAGCAGAGAGGCGATGCGGTTCGAACGGCCCTTTATCCACGCCAGCACCACATCGGTGGCGAACAGCGTGACGATCAGCACCGCCGCGTTGGTGATCGAGAAGTCGTCCCCCAGAAGCGCCTGTTGGGTCGTTTCCGCGATTATCAGCACCAGCACCAGATCAAAGGGCGTCATCTGCGCCAGCGTCCGGCGCCCCGTCAGGCGCGTCCCGATCAGCAGGATGGCATAGATGACAAGACCGCGTATGACCGAATCCATGATGACCTCAGGGCAGAACGATCAAGGACGCGCGGCGGGTTTCGTTCCCGATCGTGATGTCGAACGCGGTCCAGCCGAAATGCAGGGCGCGCAGGTCCATCCTGACCTGGTGCGGGCCAAGGCCTTCGGCCGTGAAGGCCAGCGACTGGGCACCGGGGATCAGCAGGTTCCGGTCAGGTTCGGGCTGGATCCGCCGGATGGAAAAGCGGTCGAAGAACGGCTGGCCGATCCGCACCTCGTGCCGGGCTTCGGATTTGGCGAAGACGATCGACACGCCGTCCGTCCCTTCCCAGCGGGACACGCGCGGAACCTCGACCGTGGCATCGGCAAAGCGAAGCGTCTGTGTCTGAAAGACGCCGCCGCTGCCGGTCAGCCCCAGGATCGCCAGCAGCATGATTGCGCCAAAGCCCCACCACCCCATGCGCTGTATCCGCCAGTACCGCCGCTGCCGGTCGCGGTATTCCTGCATTTGCAGGCCGTCCGCCCGGATCGGAGGAACCGGCAATTGCCCGATGTCCGTCATCGCCCTGCCCGCCGCTGGTCGCTTCTGACACAAGCGCCGCCGCATCGTTCGGGTTCCGGGCGGCGGCAACAAGGCTGTTGAGTCTGCTGGATTTCACGGGTGCCGGGGCAGGCCGGCGCGGTCCCCGCGGTCCGGATTGCAGGGTCAGACGATCCCGGCCAGGCGCAGGGCCAGCCCGGCCATGGCGCAGCCCGCCAGAACAGCGACCGCGCCAAGACGGAACCCGAACACGGCCACCATCGCCGCGACCGCCAGCACAAGGGCCGCCGGATCCAGCGTGCGCCAGACCGGCAGATCCAGATCCAGGCCCAGGGCCGCGACCGGGCGCAACTGGCCGAACAGCACATGCAGGCCGAACCAGACGGCCAGGTTCCCGATCACCCCCACCACCGCCGCCGTCACCGCCGTCAGCGCCGCCGACAGGGCGCGGTTGCCGCGCAGCCGCTCGATGAAGGGGGCGCCCAGGACGATCCACAGAAAGCACGGCACGAATGTCACCCAGGTCGTCAGCAGCCCGCCCAGCGTGCCCGCCACAAGGGGCGGCATCGTGCCCGCGTCGCGCATCGCGCCCATGAATCCCACGAACTGCGTGACCATAATCAGCGGGCCGGGCGTCGTTTCGGCCATGCCCAGCCCGTCCATCATTTCCCCCGGCGCCAGCCAGCCGAAGGTGTCCACCGCCTGCTGGGCCACATAGGCCAGCACCGCATAGGCGCCGCCAAAGGTCACGACCGCCATGACGCTGAAGAATCCGGCGATCCGGGAAAACACGTTCTGCGGTCCCAGGATCAGGAACAGCGCCGCCACCGGCACCAGCCACAGCGCCAGGAACGCCGCCGCGGTCTTCGCGGCCCAGGCCGCGCTGATCGGCGCGTGATCGGGCGGCTCGTCGCCCAGCAGGGTGTCGGTGTCATCGACCTGCACCGCACCGGCCTTGCCGCGCCCGCCGCCCGCGCGGAACGCGGACAAGCCCGCGCGCGCGCCCATAAACCCGATCAGGCCCGCCGCCGCGATGATGGCCGGGAACGGCACGCCAAAGACAAGGATCGCCGCGAACGACGCCGCCGCGACGCCCATCATCGCGCCGTTCCTCAAGGCCCGCGATCCGATGCGGATCAGCGCCTGCACGACGATGGCCAGCACGGCGGCCTTCAGCCCGAAGAACAGCCCCTCGAGCGCGCCGGTATCGCCCCATAAGGCATAGATCCAGGACAGCGCCATGATCGACGCCACGCCGGGCAGCACGAACAGCAGGCCCGCGACGATGCCCCCCGCCGTGCGGTGCATCAGCCAGCCGATATAGACCGCCAGCTGCATCGCCTCGGGTCCGGGCAGCAGCATGCAAAAGTTCAGGGCGTGCAGGAACCGGCGTTCGCCCAGCCACCGGTGTTCTTCGACCAGGACGCGGTGCATCAGGGCGATCTGGCCCGCCGGCCCGCCAAAGCTCAGCAGGCCGATGCGCGCCCAGACGCGGGCCGCCTGGGCCAGGGTCGGATAAGCGCGGCGGGTCGCGGGGTTCGGGGGCATGGCGCGGTCCATGATCGGTTGTCCGGTGCGTTCATCCCATTCCCGGTCCGGCAATGGAAGGCGTCACGGACCGGATGCCCCGGCCTTGCCTGCCGCGCCGCGCCACGATGCGCGCAACGGCGCGGCGCCCGGTCAGCCCAGGATGTCCGCCACCGCGTCCCGCGCCGCCGCGACGATGGTGTCGGCCTCGGCCCGGCTCAGGCACAGGGGCGGGGCAAGGCCGATGATGTCGCCCTGCGGCATGGCGCGGGCGATCACGCCGCGCTTGAGCATGGCGGCCACGGTCCTGGCGCCGATCCCCTCGGACGCGTCGAAGAACTGGCGCGCGTCGCGGTCGCGGACCAGTTCGACGGCGCACAGCATCCCCTCGCCCCGGATCTCTCCGACATGGGGGTGATCGCCAAGCGCCGCGCGCATCTGGTCGTTCAGATAGGCGCCGACCGTTCCGGCGTTCCCGACAAGGCCCAGATCGTCGATCAGCTTCAGGTTGGCGATGCCCGCCGCCGCGCCGATGGGATGGGCGGAATAGGTCCAGCCGTGCCCGAAGACGCCGTTCTCGTCGGTCCCGCGCGCCAGCACGTCCCACATCCGCTGCCCGACGATGCTGCCCGACAGGGGCGCATAGGCCGAGGTCAGCCCCTTGGCGCAGGTGATGAGATCGGGCCTGATGCCGTAATGATCGCTGCCGAACATGCTGCCCAGCCGGCCAAAACCCGTTACCACCTCGTCCGCGATCAGCAGGATGTCGTGACGGTCCAGCACCGCCTGGATCGCGGGCCAGTATCCGGCGGGCGGGGGCACGATGCCGCCGGTGCCCAGGACCGGCTCGCCGATGAAGGCGGCGATGGTGTCGGCCCCTTCGGCCGCGATCAGCGATTCCAGCCGTTCGGCGCAATGGGCGACGAAATCGGCCTCGGTCATGCCGGGGTCGGGACGGCGGAAAGGATAGGGCGCCTCGGTGTGGAGGACCTGCGCCAGCGGCAGGTCGAATTTCCGGTGGAACAGATCCAGCCCGGTCAGGCTGCCGGTCATCAGTCCCGATCCGTGATAGCCCCGCCAGCGGCTAATGATCTTTTTCTTCTGCAGGCGGCCCAAGATGTTGTTGTAATACCAGACCAGCTTGATGTTGGTTTCATTGGCGTCCGACCCGCCCAGGCCGAAATAGACCCGCGCCATGCCTTTGGGCGCGCGGTCCATCACCATCTTGGCCAGCGTGATCGACGCCTCGGACCCGTGCCCCGCATAGCTGTGGTAATAGGCCAGCTCGCGGGCCTGCCGGGCGATGGCTTCGGCGATTTCCCAGCGGCCATAGCCGACGTTCACGCAGTAAAGCCCCGCGAACCCGTCTAGCAGGCGGTTTCCGTCGCGGTCGATGATGTGGACGCCCTCGGCCCCCTGGACGATCCGCTGGGGGGCATCGCCGCGCGCGAACTGGCCCAGGTGGGTCGAAGGATGGAAAAGGTTCTCGCGGTCCCATTTGGCCAGTTCGTCATTCGTCAGCATTCCGGGGCACTCCTGTGGTCCGCCCAGTCGCGGCAGACGTATTTGATGTCGGTAAAGGCTTCCATGCCGTGACGGCTTCCCTCGCGGCCGAGGCCCGACTGCTTCATGCCGCCAAAGGGGATCGGCGCGCCGGTGACCTTGGTGCGGTTGACGGCAACCATGCCGAATTCCAGGGCGCGCGACAGCCGATAGATCCGGCGCGGATCCTGGGTGTGAAGATAGGCGACAAGGCCGTATTGGGTGGCGTTGGCGATCCGGGCGGCCTCGTTTTCGGTGTCGAAGGGGGCGATGGCGGCGACGGGGCCAAAGGTTTCCTGGCGAAAGATCAGCGCCTCGGCCGGAACGTCGGCCAGCACGGTCGGCCGGAAGAACAGCGGGCCTTGGGGGTCGCGCGTGCCTCCGGTCAGCAGCCGCGCGCCGCGTGCCAGGGCATCCGCGACATGGGCTTCCTGCTTGGCTGCGGCGGCTTCGTTCATCAGCGGGCCAAGGTCGCAATCCTGATCGCCGGGCCCCAGCGTCAGCGCGGCGGCGCGATCGGCAAAGCGGCGGCAGAATTCGGCATGGATCGGCCGTTCGATCAGGAAACGGTTGGCGCCCAGGCAATCCTGCCCGGAGGTGGCGAACTTGGCCTTGACCGCCTCGTCCACCGCCAGATCCAGATCGCAATCGGCAAAGGCGATGAAGGGCGCGTGGCCGCCCAGTTCCAGCACCAGCCGTTTCACCGTGTCCGAGGATTGCCGGTACAGCAGCTTGCCGATTTCGGTCGATCCGGTAAAGGACAGCGCCCGCACGCGCGGATCGGCGCACCATTCGGCCACGATTTCCGGCGCATCGCCGGTCACGACGTTGAAGACGCCCGCCGGAAACCCCGCGCGCCGCGCCAGTTCCGCCAGGGCCGTGGCCGACAGCGGCGTTTCGGCGGACGGATGCACGACCACCGTGCAGCCCGCCGCCAGGGCCGCCGCGGCCTTGCGGGTAATCATCGCGCAGGGAAAATTCCACGGCGTCACCAGGGCCGCCACGCCCACGGGTTCGCGCCACAGCTCCATCTCGGCCGTCGCCAGATGAGAGGTCACGCTTTCGATGTTCGGGCGCTTGGCCTCCTCGGCATAGAATTCGACAAAGCTGGCGGCATAGTCGATCTCGCCGCGCGCCTCGGACAGGGGCTTGCCCTGTTCGGCGGTCATCAGGCGGGCCAGATCCTCGCGGTGGTCCAGCAGCAGGCGGAACCAGCGGCGCAGGATGGCCGACCGGTCCTGCGGCACCCTGCCGGCCCATGGGCCAAAGGCCGATTGCGCGGCATCGACGGCCCGGCGCGCCCCGCCCGCATCCAGTTTCGCGACCTGCGCGACGGTCCGGCCGGTGGCCGGGTCGGTCACGGCAAAGCGCGCGGCGGCAGCGATCCATTCGCCGCCGACAAAGGCGTCGGGCCGCATCAACGTCATGTCAGACAGCATGGTCATCCCCGATCTCGACGCCGATCACGGCCACGCAGTCGCCGGGCTTGACGATGCCGGGAAAATGGCGCGCCATGAACAGCCCGGCGCGGCGGGCGGTGACGGTGACGGGCGGCAGGCCGGTTCGGGCCACGGGAAAGATCCGGGCGACGGGCTGGTCCCGTTCGATCCGGTCGCCGGGATCGGCCAGGAATTCGATCAGTCCGCCGTCCTCGGCGAAGGTGAAGCAGTCGTCGTCGGGCATGTCCAGCCATTGCGTCGGCCGGGCCTGGACCTCGCCGCGCAACACGCCGGCGGCGACCAGCAGGTCGCGCAGGCCGCGCCGGGCGATGCCCGCCGTGCGCGCGGTCGCGGTGCCGCCGCCGCCCAGTTCGGTGGTGACGAAGATCTTGCCCATCTCCTCGGCCGCGGTGTCGTACATGCCCACCGCGTCGATTTCCAGCATCCTGACCGACCAGGGCGCGCCGAATGCCCGCACCAGGTCAAAGCATTGCGCCTGCTGGCGCTTGTCGGGCAGGATGTGGGCCGCGCAATAGGGCAGGAAATCCAGCGTCTTGCCGCCGGAATGGAAATCCAGCACCACATCCGCCATCGGCAGCAGCACGCGTTGGAAATAATCGGCGATCTTCTGCGTCACGGTGCCGTCGGGACGGCCCGGAAAGCTGCGGTTCAGGTTGCCCCGGTCGATGGGCGACGTCCGCGTGCCCGCCCCGAAGGCCGGCCAGTTCATCGCGGGCACGATGATGATGCGGCCCGTCACATCCTGCGCCCGGATGCTGGACGCCAGGTCGAACAGCGCGATCGGCCCTTCGTATTCGTCGCCGTGGTTGGCCCCGGTCAGCAGCGCGGTCGGGCCGTCGCCGCCCACCACCACGGTGATCGGCGTCATCACCGACCCCCAGGCCGCGTCGTCGCGCGAATAGGGCAGGCGCAGGAAGCCGTGATTGACCCCCGGCGCCGCGAAATCCACCGTTGCCGTGACGGGCGAGGGCGTCAGTTGCATGTGCAGCATCCCATCAGTCCTTCACGAACAGCTTGCGCGGGACGGCGGCCAGCAGTTCGGGCGCCCCCTCGGTGATGACGATGGACTCGGTGATCTCCAGCCCCATCGCGTCGGACCACAGGCCGGTCATGAAATGAAAGGTCATGCCGGGTTGCAGCACGGTCCGGTCGCCCGGACGCAGCGACATGGTGCGTTCGCCCCAGTCGGGCGGATAGCTGACGCCGATGCCGTATCCGGTGCGTCCGTCCTTGAGGATGCCGTATTTCCCGAGCACCGCATAGAACGCGCCCGCGAACTGTTCGCAGGTGTTGCCCGCGCGCGCCGCCTCCAGCCCGGCCTCCATCCCCTCCAGCACGGCCTGTTCGCCGTCCAGGAACACCTGGGGCGGCTTGCCCAGGAACACGGTGCGCGACAGGGGCGCGTGATAGCGGTGATAGCAGCCCGCGATCTCGAAGAAGGTGCCTTCGCCCGCCCGCAGGGGGCGGTCGTCCCAGGTCAGATGCGCGGCCGCCGCCTCGCGCCCGGACGGCAGCAAGGGCACGATGGCCGGATAATCGCCGCCGAAACCGTCGGTGCCACGGATCCCCGCGTCATAGATTTCCGCCACCAGATCGCATTTGCGCATCCCCGGCTGGATCACGTCGAAGATGCGTTCGTGCATTCTGGTGACAATGGCGCCCGCCTTGCGCATGTAATCCAGTTCCGTGGCCGATTTCACCGCCCGCTGCCAGTTCACCAGCCCGGTGGTGTCGTGAAAGCGCGCATCGGGCAGGTGTTCTTGCAGCGACGCGAACGCGGCGGCGGTGAACCAGTAATTGTCCATTTCCACGCCGACGCGTCTGCCGCCCCAGCCCTTGTCGCGCAGGATCCGCGACAGCAGGTCCATCGGATGCTTTTGGGTGTTCTGGACGTAATTGTCGGGATAGCCGATGACGTTGGCTTCCGACAAGTATGCGGTGAACCGCGCGCCCACCGCATCCATGCCGCGCCCGAAAAAGATCGGCTCTCCGTCCGGGGGCACGACCACGCATTGATGGACATAGAACGACCAGCCGTCGTATCCGGTCAGCCAGTTCATGTTCGACGGGTCGGTGACGATCAGCAGATCGACGCCTTTCGCCTCCATCGCGCGGCGGGTCTTGGCCAGGCGGTCCGCGTATTCCTCGCGCGTGAATTTCAAGGTGGCATCGGTCATGGGGCTGCTCTCAGGGGGTGAAGGTCTGGCCCGCCCCGGCCGCGTCCGCGCGGATCAGGGCAAGGGTGGCGATGGCGGTGTCCTGGATGCCGGTGCCGGTCAGGTCGGCCAGGGTGATCTGCATGTCGCCGGTGCGGCCCGGCGCCTGCCCGGCCAGGATCTGGCCCAGTTCGGGAAAGTTCCGGGCGGCCAGCGGCGAATGATGCAGTTCGCCCATCCTGCGGGTCTGCGACAGGCGGTCCGCGACGTAATGGGCGGCGGCGATCAGGCCGGGGGCGATCTCGTTCTTGTGTCCAGCATCCGATCCCATCGCCGTGACATGGGTGCCGGGGGCCACGTCCGCGGCGGTCAGGATCGGGCGTTCGGCGGGCGTGGTGGTGACGATCAGATCGGCGTTTCGCGTGGCGTCCGCCACCGTGGCGGCGGCGGTGACGGGGATCGCCAGGGCATCGGTCATTTCCGCCGCAAAGGCCCGCGCCTTGGCCCCGTCGCGCGCCCAGACGGCCGCCTGCGTCAGCGGCCGCACCAGGGTCAGCGCCCGCAACTGCATCCGCGCCTGCATCCCGGCGCCCAGGATCGCGGCGCGGGTCGCGTCCTTGCGGGCCAGGGCGTCGGCAGCCACCGCGCCTGCGGCGGCCGTGCGCAGATCGGTCAGCCAGCCGTTGTCCAACAGCAGCGCCCGGACCAGCCCGGTCGTGGCCGACAGCACCACCATCATGCCGTTGGTCGAGGGCAGGCCGATCGCCGGATTGCCAAAGAATCCGGGCGAGATCTTGATGGCGAAATGCGACAGGCCCGGCACATAGGCGGTCTTCACGTCCACCTCTCCGCGATGTTCGGGGATGTCCAGCCGCAGGATCGGTGGCATGGCGACCGCCCTGGTCGCCAGCGCCACGAAGGCGTCTCGGACGCAGGCCACGGCCTCCGCGTCCAACGGCACAAGCCCGCGCAGATCGGCCTCGGTCAGGATGGCGACGGGCGGCCTCATGCGGCCACCGTGTCCGCGCCGGCCATGACGCGGGCGTGCAGGGCGGGGTCGATGTTGCCGCCGGACAGGATCGCGACCGTGGGGCCACGGGGCACGACCTTGCCGGCCAGCAGGGCGGCGGTGCCCACGGCGGCGGCGCCTTCGACGATGTGGCCCAGGCGGCCCAGATGGCGGATCCCCTGGGCGATCTCGGGCTCGGTCAGCAGGACGACACTGTCCAGCAGGTCGCGGCACAGGGCAAAGGTCACGCGGTTCTGCAAGCCGATGCCGCCGCCCAGGCTGTCGGCCAGCGTGGCCGTTTCGGTGACGGCAACCGGATGCCCGGCGCGCAGGCTGGCGGCCATCGCGGCGCCGCGTTCCATGGTCAGGCCGATCACGCGCGTCCGGGGTGACAGCGCCTTGACGGCCACCGCGATGCCCGCCGCCAGGCCGCCGCCGGACAGCGGCACCAGAACCGTATCGGGCGCGCCGATTTCCAGCCCGACGGTCCCCTGTCCCGCCACCACGGCGGGGTGGTCGAAGGGCGGGATCTCGGTCAGTCCCTCGCGGGTCACGGCGCGGGACACCTCGGCCATGGCGTCGTCCTGACTGTCGCCGACAAGGCGCACATCGGCGCCCAGGTCGCGGATCGCGCGGACCTTGTTGGCGGGCACCAGCCGGGACAGGCAGACCACGGCGGGCACCCCCAACGCGCGGGCCGCATGGGCCACCGCGCGACCGTGGTTGCCGGTCGATGCGGTGGCGACGCCCCGCAGCGCGCCCCGGTCCAGCGACAGGATGGCGTTCGCGGCGCCGCGCAGCTTGAAGGCGCCGGTGGTCTGGCGGTGTTCGCATTTCATCAGCACCGGCTGGCCCAGCATCGCGGACAATGCCTCGTCGGGCAGCAGCGGGGTGTCCACGACATGATCGCGGATGCGGTCGGCAGCGGTGCGGATGTCGGCCGGCGTGACGGTCATGGCACCCTCATCAACTGGCCGGGCGCGATGGGCCCCGTCGCGCCGCAAGCCCGTGCGGCGGCCCACAGCGTCGCGGAATTGGCCGACACGACGGGGACGCCCACGGCATCCTCGATCCGGTCGATGATGGCGCAGGCGCGAACGGCGGTGCAGGCGACGAACAGCGCCTGGCTGCCCGGCGCGACCGCCGCGCGCGCGGCATCGACGATCGTGCCGTGGGACAGCCGCGCCATGTCCCGGTCGTCGGCCAGGCCCAGGGACGACACGCCGTGCAGCGCAAAGCCCCCGGCCTCGAAGCAATCGGCCATCGGCTGCGCGGTCTCGGCCACATAGGGCGTCAGCAGCGTGACCCGGTCCGCGCCCAACGCCCGCAGCGCCGCGAACCCGGCCGAGATCGGCGTGACCGCGACCGTCCCCGGCTTGCCCGCCCGGATCGCCGCACGCACCGCATCGTCGCCGATCACCACCGATGCCGAGGTGCAGGAATAGACCACCGCGTCCAGCGGTTCATCCGGCAGGATCAGGGCGGCGGCGGCGGTCACGTCGCCCGCCATCGCCGCCAGCCGTTCCGGCGTCACCGGATTGGCAAAGGGGATCCGGGCCGCATAGACGCCGATGCCGCGCGCGGGCAGGACCGAAAAATCCACCTCGGTCGTGTGGTCGGTCGCCAGCGTCACCAGGCCGACGCGGCGGGGCAGCGGGCGGTCGTCCAGAACGATGCGCAGGCTCATCCGCCGATCCTTCCGTATCGGCGTTCCAGCCACCGCAGCCCGATGACCGACACCACGCTGACGGCCAGGAACATCACCCCCACCATCGTCATCGGCTCGACATAGCGATAGGAACTGTTGGCCACGGATTTGGCCTGGTTCATCAATTCCAGCACGGTGATCGCCGACAGCAGCGGCGTTTCCTTGAACATCGCCAGCAGGTAATTCGCCATGGCCGGGATCATCGGCGGCACCGCCTGCGGCAGGATCACGTGGATCCAGGTCTGCCGCGCGGTCAGGTTGGTGGCCTTCGCGGCCTCCCACTGGCCGCGGGCCACGGCCTCGATGCCGCCGCGATACACCTCGGCGGCATAGGTCGCGTAATGCAGCCCCATGCCGATCACCCCGGCGGCCAGGGCGGGCAGGCGGATGCCCAGGTCGGGCAGGACATAAAAGATGACGTAAAGCTGGACCAGCAGCGGCGTGCCCCGGATGAATTCCACGACGAACCCCGTGGCCCGCGCCACCGGCCGGTTCCGCGACCGGCGCAGGATCGCGAACACTAGCCCCAGCACGGCCGCGACCGCCGCGCCCAGGGCCGTGGCGACCAGCGTGATCGCAAATCCTTGCAATAGCTGCGGCAGGATCGACCAGGCGAATTCCCAATCCCATTCCATCAGCGCACCCCGTCCAGGCCGCGCGTGACCCGCCGTTCATACCGCCGGATCGCGAACGAGATGATCGACGACAGCGCGAAATAGATCAGCAGGATCATGGCAAAGGGGATCAGCGTGTTGCCGGTCTGCGACCGCACCACCTGCGCCTGAAACGTCATGTCGGCCAGCGAGATCAGCGACACGACGGACGTGGCCTTCAGCAATTCGATGGCATTGTTGCCAAAGGTGGGCAGCATCAGCGGCAGCGCCTGCGGCAGGATCACATGGCGCATCCGCTGGAACCGGGTCAGGTTGACGGCGGTGCAGGCCTCGTACTGGTCGCGCGGCACGGCCAGGATCGCGCCGCGCACCACCTCGGCCCCATAGGCGCCGACGTTCAGGCCAAGCGCCATCACCCCGGCCTGCAATGGCGACAGCTGCACCCCGGTCAGCGGCAGCACGAAATAGATCCAGAACAGCTGCACAAAGATCGAGGTGCCGCGAAAGAACTCGATATAGGCGGTGGCGGTCCACCGCAGCGCGGCGCGGCGCGACAACCGCCCCAAGCCCGCGACAAAGGCCACGACAAGCGCCAGGGCGGACCCCAGGATGGTCAGCTTGACCGTCACCCAGGCCCCCCCAAGGATCAGGGTCAGATATCCCGCCCAGTCGCCCATGCGCCGCCGCCGCCTTTCTTTTGTTGCCGGAAAGGGCGGGGATCACGCCCCGCCCGGTTGCGTCACTGCGCCGCGCAAAGCTGGTCGCGGGTGGTGGACATCGCCGCCGCGGCCGAAAAGCCGTAAGGCTCGACGATCCGGGCGAACTCGCCCGATTCCTTCAGCTTGGCCAGTTCGACGTCAAAGGCGTCGCGCAGCGCGGTGTCGTTCTTGTTGAAGGCGGCCCCGTCGCAATAGACCGGGGCGCCCTGGACCGGGGCGAACACCTCCAGGCCGGTGTCGCCGGACTTGGCCAGCAGGTCGTTCAGCGACAGCACGGGCAGCGAATAGGCGTCGATGCGCCCGTCCTGGATCATCTTCAGCCCCGATTGCGGATCGGGCACCACGATCAGCCGGTCGCGCGGCACGCCCGCGTCCAGGGCCAGCTTTTCCTCGGTCCCGCCGCCCGGCGCGCCCATCGTCGCCTCGGGGTCGTTGGCGATGTCGGCATAGGACTGAAAGCCCTTGGGATTGCCCGCGGGCACCAGCAGCGCCTCGGCGTCGCACAGGATCGGTTCGGAATAGGCGACCGCGTCGCAGCGTTCGGGCTTCATGAACAGGCCCGCGGTGATCGCATCGACGCGCCCGGCCTGAAGGCTGGGGATCATCGCGCCGTATTCGGCGATCGAGGCTTCCAAGTCGGCGATGCCGAGCGCGGCAAACACCGCGCGCGCCACGTCGGGGGCCGCGCCCGACACCTTGCCGTCGGACGCGACGGCGGTATAGGGCGGCTCGTTGCCGATGGCGATGCGGACATAGCCCTGTTCCTTCAGGTCGTCCAGCGTATCGGCCAGGGCCGGCAGCGGCGCGGCCAGCATCAGGGCCGCGATCACGGCTTTCTTCATGGTTCTCTCCTGTCGGGTTGGCATCACACGCGCTGTCCGGCGGCGATGATCTTGCGCAGAAAGGACTTCGTGCGGTCCTCTTGGGGGGCGGTGAAAATCTGGTCGGGCGGGCCTTGCTCGACGATCCGGCCCTTGTCGAAGAACAGCACGCGGTCGGCGAAGTCATGGGCAAAGCCCATCTCGTGCGTGACCAGCAGCATGGTCATGTCGGTCTCGCGCGCCAGGCGGTGCATCACCTCCAGCACCTCCTCGACCAGTTCGGGATCCAGGGCCGATGTCACTTCGTCGAACAGCATGATCTGGGGTTGCAGGGCCAGGGCGCGGGCGATGGCCACGCGCTGCTTCTGGCCGCCCGACAGCTGGCTGGGCATGTGATCGGCCTTGTCCGCCAGCCCCACCATGTCCAGCAGGTCGCGCCCGCGCCGGTCGGCGTCGGCGCGAGTGGCGCCCTGCGTCAGCACCGGCGCCAGGGTGATGTTCTGCAACACGGTCTTGTGCGGGAACAGGTTGAAGTGCTGGAACACCATGCCGATGTGGCGGCGCATCCGGTGCAGATGGGCGTCGTTCGCCGGTTCTTCGGTCCCGTTGCGGGACATGTGGAACAGCGGCTCTCCGCAGACCTCGATCCGGCCGCCGGAAATGTCCTCCAGCGTCATCAGGATCCGCAGGATGGTGGTCTTGCCCGAACCGGACGGCCCGATCAGGGCCAGCTTCTCGCCCTTGGCGATGTCCAGATCCAGCCCGTCGATCACCGTCAGGCGGCCAAAGGATTTCTGCAAATCCCGGATGCGGATGATCGGCTGGTCCATGCGGTCCCCTTGCGTTCAGGGCAAAGATTGCACCGCATTTAAATCAGGTCAATTAACAAAATAATATCATATCAATTTTAGGGCGGACTGTCTAAACCATGGGCAGCAGCGGTTCGGGATCGCGGGCCAGGGTCTCGGCCACCAGAACCAGCCCGCGCCGCAAGTCCTCGGGTCCGGTGGATCCCAAGGCGATGCGCACCGCGTTGCGCCGGTCCCGCTCGCTCAGCCGGAAGGCCCGCCCCGAGGCGATGGCCACCCCCGCCTGCCGGGCCTGGGCGACGAACCCGTCCTCGTCCCGATCCGGGGGCAGTTCCAGCCAGATGTGCAGGCTTTGCGGATGCCAGCGATAGCCGGTGCCGCCCAGAACCTGCGCGGCGATCCGGTGGCGGTCGGCCAGGGCCGCGCGCTGCCAGCCGATCAGGTCGTCCACGGTGCCGTCGCCGATCCAGTGGCTCAGCAGTTCGACCATGGCGGGGGTCGCCATCCAGTTGGTGACAAGATGCCGGTTCGCCACCCTTGCCGCCAGATGCGCGGGCGCGGCCAGATAGGCCAGCCGCAGCCCCGGCATGGTGGTCTTGGTAAAGCCGTTGATGTGCAGCGTCCGTTCGGGCGCCAGCACCGCCATGGGCGGGGGGCGATCCACGATCATCGCGTTCAGCATGTCGTTTTCCACGATCAGCAGGTCGTGGCGGCGGGCGATGGCGGCGATCTCGGCGCGTCGCTCGGCGCCGGTGACGGTCGCCGTGGGATTGATCGCGCTTGGCTGCATGTAGAGCGCGCGCAGGCTGCCGCGCCGGGCGAGCTGGTCCAGGGGCGCGGGCAGGATGCCCTGGCCATCGATGGGCAGCCCTTCCAGGTGCAGGCCCAGATAGCGCGACAGCGGCATGAGAAGGTGATGGGTCAGCGCCGCCGCCGCCAGCGTGCCGCCGGGGGGAACCGCGGTCATCACCGCCGTGGTCATCGCCTGGGTCACGCCGTCGGTGATGACGATGTGGTCCGGCGCGGCCTCGATCCCGGCGCGGCGCAGCCAGGCGCTTGCGACGGCCTGATGGGCGGGCAGCACCGAATTCGGCCGGAACGACAGGGCCGAGGGCGCGGCCAGATTGTCGGCCAGCCACCGCATCCCGTCGCGGAACCGGTCCAGGTGCATCCGGTCGGTGACGGGCTTGAGGATCGACAGGTCGATCAGTTCGCCCGGACGCCGGGCCAGATAGGGCGGGCTGTTTTCCGCCCCGGCCGGCAGCACGAAGGAGCCGCGCCCGACCTCTCCGACCACCAGGCCGCGCCGGATCAGATCCTCGTACGCGCGCGAGACCGTCTGCACCGACAGATCCAGCCGGTCGGCCAGCTTGCGCTGCGGCGGCAGGCGCGCGCCGGCGGGCAGCAGCCCTTCGCCGATGGCGCGGGCGAACTGGTCCGCCAGCGACACATAGGCCGGACGGTGCAGCCCGGCGGGATCTGGGGACCAGCTTGTCATGATCCCATCTTGGCGATCCCGGACAGATTGGCAAGATTGTCCTGATTCCCGTTCGCATCCCGCGCCGCCGGGTTTCGCCGCGAAACCTCAGCGGTCCAGCAGGGCGCGGATTTCGGCCATCAGGCTGTCCATCAGGTCGCCGTCGATGGAGGCGCCTTCGAAGCGCAGGACATGGGCGTCGCCGTCGCGGGCGCGGCGGATGGTGATGCCGCCGGTGGTGCGGACGGTCCGGTCGTCGAGCCAGCCGTACTGCACGGGCGCCTTGCCGCGCGGCCGTCCGCCCCTGGGCTGCGGCCGGGGGGCGTCCTCGGACCCGGCGATCACGGGTTCCAGCAGCAGCCATTCGGCCTCTGCATCCTCGGGGGTGCGGGCCGACAGGGCCTGGCGCAGCCGCCCCTCGGCCCCGTTGCGCAGCGCCGAGGCCAGGCGCAACCCGCGCTTTTCGGTCAGCGATTCGGGAAAGGCCAGCATGTCGCCCAGTTCCTCGAAGATCAGCGCGAAGGACCGGACCTTGGACCGCTTGGCCTTGGATCCGGTGGCGTAAAGGCGGTTCACGGCATCCTCGACATTGGCGAAGGCGCCCTGGTTCGCGGCGATCACGGCGATTCGGCCGCGCTCGAAATGGCTCAGATCCTCGCGGACCTCGTTTTCCTCGACCATGGCGACGAAGGCCGCGTCGGCGTCGGCGGGGGGGCGGATCAGGGCGCGGATCCGGCTGTGGGCATCGGCCCCGGTCAGGGCGTGCAGCGCGCGCACCGCGTGCAGGCGGCGATAGCCCGACAGCAGCCCATAGCGCGGCGCCTGCCCGCCCGGCGCGGGGATCGCGAACACCTCGACGGGCAGGCGCAGGCCGTGGGCGGCGATGGACAGGCGCAGTTCCTGCATCTCGTCCTCGCCCATGACCATGCGGTCGCGGATCATCGCGCCGTCGTCGATCCGGTCCGTGGGCAGATCCGCGATCAGCAGGCCCCGCTCCTCGGCCAGGCGCAGGCGTTCGGCGTCGGCCCGGTCCCGCGCCCGCGCGGCGCGCGCGTCCGCGCCCTCGGTCGACCCTGCGGCGGCGGTTTCGGCCGCCACCTGGGCGATCGGCGCGATCCCCGGCCCGACCGCCGGGCGGCCATGGGTTTCGCGGCGAAACTCCTCCTCGATCCGGGTCAGATCGTCGCTGCTGGGGGTTTCCAGACGCCTGCGCTTAACCATCGGCCTGCTCCGTCCCTGCGGCCCTTTCGGCCTGTTCCATCTGAAGATCGCGCCACCAGGTGCCCAGGATCAGCTCCTTCACCTCGGCCCAGGTGCGGTCAAAGGTTTCCCGGCCGCGCACATAGGTGTCGCGGTTGAATTCGCGGTAATCGGCCTCGTAGATGCCGTTCACCTGTTCGCCCGCCTGGCCCACCATGGCCGTCACGTCCTGGCGGAACGTGGTCATGAAATCGCCGAAATAGGCCTGGATGACATTGGCCAGATCGGTCTGCTGGGCCGCGTCGAAGCGGGTGATGATCGCCCGCACCGCGTCCCATTCGAACCGCATCTCGGGCAGGCCCTCGCGCCTGCGGGCGGCGTTTTCCCCGTCCTCGACGCTGGCAAAGGTCGAATACAGCATGTCGAAGAACCGCCCCGTCGAATCGAATTCCAGAAACGACGCGCCCAGGGGGACCAGCAGGATGTCGGCCGCCGCCAGGGCGTTGATCGTCAGATAGCCAAGCGCGGGCGGAGTATCGAGAAGGATGATGTCGTAATCGTTAACGATGCGGTCGTTGCGCAGCGCGTTGCCAAGGGCGTCCCACAAGGGCCAGCCGCGCAGGTTCATGCGCCAGACCGGCACCTGGAATTCCGCCCAGTACAGGTTCAGCTGCGCGCCCAGCAGATCGATGTTGGGCCAGTGGGTCGGCTGGATCACGTCGCGGGCGGTGATCGTCAACGCCTCGGTCAGGGTTTCGTCAAAGGGCAGGGGCGGCTGGCCCGCCGCCTCGCGGACGCGGTTCTCGTCCTGGAGGGCCAGGGCATAATCCTTGGCCAGCAGGGGAAAGGCCGTGGACCATTCGTCGGCCACCGTCCCCCCCATGATCGAGGTCATGCTGCCCTGGCTGTCCAGATCGACCACCAGCACCTTGTAGCCATCGAGCGCCGCCGACATGGCCAGATGCGCGGCGGTCGAGGTCTTGCCCACCCCGCCCTTGAAATTGGCCACCGCGATGGTCTTGGCGGGCAGCCCCTCGGGGCGCCAGGGGCGGTATTCGCGGCCCGCCGCCCCTTCGGCCGCGAAATGATCGCGCAGGCGCAGCACGTCCTCGAGGGTGAACCACTTCGAATTCCCCTCGCCCACGCCTTGGGGCAGGTCGGGAAAGCGGCGCAGCACGCGGCGGAAATGGGCGGGGGCCACGGGGATCAGATAGCGGCAGATCTCCCAGGTTGAAAACCGGCGCAGGCGCTTGTTCCCGTCGGGGGCATAGCCGCGTTCGGCTAGATCCTGGCGGCCCCGCGCGGCAAAGGCCGCCGCCCTGGCGAATCGGGCCGTGTCGATGGGATCGGCCAGCCGCCGGGCCGCCTTGGCCGGATCGATGCTGAAATAGGGGGGCAGGGGATCCTTGCCTGATGACATGTCGCTGTTCCCGCGATGTGCTGCTTATGAAGGCGCGTCCCCGCATCTATTGCACATGAAACCCCGCAGGGGAATCGCCGCGCGCGGTTTCGCCGCGAAATCCCCAAATTGCGATGGAAAATCATCGCCGGATTTAGAAGATCTATGATTCGCTTTAGAATCTTTGCGATCCGATAAGCAAGCCCTTTCAATGCCGTATCGAAAATCCGGCACCCGTTTCCGGGACCAAGGGCGCCTGTTCACGGGACGATGGGCGCCCGAATCCGGGCAAGGGGGCACCGATTCGCGGGAATGGCCCCTTTCGAGGCGAAACCCGGCGTAAATCGGCGTCCTTGACGGTTCAGGGCCGGGGAGCCATCCCGAAAACGGGTGCCTCGGCCCGGACGCGATTGCCAAGGGCACCCGTTTCCGGGACTGGGCCGGGCCGGGCGCACAGCGGGTTCGGTGCCCGATGATGCGTTGCCAGCGGGTACCTTTTCGGGGCATAGTCGGCGCGGCGGAACAGACAGGCGGTAGACCGGGCGGCCATGGACGACATCCCTCGCGATCAGTTGACGGGCGCGCTGCGCCGGGGCGCGGTGAAAAAGCACGTGGCGGCGATCCATGTGTCGGGCAAGCTGACGCTGTTGCAGCGCAAGCTGTCGAACGTGCTGCTGCTCAATGCCTATGACACGCTGACCAGCAGCGCCCGCCACCAGATCGACGCCCGCACCCTGTGCCTGATGATCGGCTATAATTCCAACGACATCGACACGCTGAAGCAGTCGCTGCGCGGGCTGGTGGAAACGGTCGCGGAATGGGACATGCTGGACGACAAGGGCCAGCAGGAATGGGGGGTCAGCAGCCTGCTGTCCTATGCCAAGCTGAAGGGCGGCGTCTGCGAATACGCCTATTCCCCCGCGCTTGCCGAAAAGCTGAACGATCCCAAGGTGTTCGCGCTTATCAACCTGAACATCCAGCGGCGGTTCACCAGCGGGCACGCGCTGGCGCTGTACGAGAACTGCTATCGCTTCGTCAGGACCGGATCGACCGGCTGGTGGCCGATCGAGCTGTTCCGGCGGCTGATGGGCGTGGACGGGTCGGCCTATTACGAGACGTTCAAGCATCTGAACGCCAAGATCATCAAACCCGCCGTGGCCGAGGTGAACCGCACCAGCAACATCATTCTGGCGCCGGAAACGAAGAAGACCGGGCGGGCGGTGACGGACATCCGGTTCCGCATCCGGGAAAACCCGCAGCTGGCGATCCTGGACATCGACGACGGCGAGGGCGCGCGCCACGGGCCGGTCTATGCCCGGCTGCGCGCGCTTGGCGTCAGCGACCGGCTGGCCCGGCAGTGGCTGGCCGCGCATGGCGAGGATCAGGTGTCGGCCAAGCTGGCCTATGTCGAGGCCAAGGACGACGTGCGCAGCAAGATCGGCTATCTGACCGCCGCCTTTCAGGGCGCGGCCGACGCCCCCGCGCCGCAGGCTGGCGTGGCGCTGACCGGCGTGGCGCTGACCCCGGCGCCGTCCCCGCGCGCCGAACGGCTGCGCCGGATCCTGGCGGCGGTCAAGGCCCGCACCCCCACGCAGCGCGACGCCGACAAGCGGCTGTTCGCCAGCCAGTTGCCCGAGGCCCGGCTGCGCGACGATTTCGAACGCCACGGCTGGCTGTCGCCGCTGAACGCCGCGCGGATCGCCCGGTTCTGGCACGAGATGGCGCCCGACCTGGTGTCCGGCGACGGGGACGCCCCGGCCCGATGACCGATCTGGCCAACCTTGCGGGCCGGGTGCTGATCGCCCTGCTGTTTCTGGGGGGCGCGGCGCAGAAGGTCGCCGACCCGGATCCGGTCCGGGCGATGCTGGGAATGGCCGACCTGCCCGGCGCGGCGGTCTGGCCCCTGGCGCTGTTCAATGCGGCCGCGGGGATCGCCTTGATCGTGGGGCCTCGCATCCGGGCCTGGGCGGTGGTGCTGGCGGCCTATTGCCTGGCGACAAGCTGGTTTCACTGGCAGTTGCGCGCCGATCCCTGGCAGGTGACGATCGCCGTCAAGAACTGGGCGGTCGCGGGCGGGCTGCTGGTGCTGGCCGCCCAGGGTCCGGGGCGGTGGGTCTGGTTCGGACGCGGGCGGCGGGGCGGGGGGCGGGGCAGGGCGGGCTAGCGCCCGGCCACCAGCCGTTTCGCCGCCGCCACGCTGCGATCCAGCCAGACATGTTCCAGGGCGCGGGTCGCCGCCATGTCGCCGGTCTGCGGCAGCCAGTGTTCCAGGATCACGCTGAGATCCGGGGGGCAATGGGACAGCGCGTCCAGAACCTGGTCCAGCTCGGCCCGGCCCTCGCCCAGCGGCGTGCCGTGGATGCGGAAGCCCACGCCGTAGGGGTCGGGCGTGATCTGATAGTCCTTGAAGTGCAGGTTGATGGCATAGGGCGCCAGCATCCGCACCGTGTCCATCGGCCATTCGCCCGCGCAGATGGAATTGGCCACGTCCAGACAGACCCCAAGCGCGTCGTCGGCCACCGCGTCCAGCAATTCGACCATGCGGGGCGAGGGGTAGTTGAAGTGGTTCTCGATGGCAAAGCGCAGGCCCGCCGCCTTGCCGTCGGGCAGCAGCTCGCGCAGTTGCGCGGCCAGAGCCGGGACCGGGATCCGCGCGTCTTCGGCGTCAAGCGCCACGCGCAGGATGGTTGATCCGATCCGCTGGCCGATGGGGATATAGCGGGCCAGTTCGGCGGCGTTGAAGCCTTGGGTGCCCAGTTCCAGCGTCATGCCGTATGCGTCGGCCCGCGCCTTGAGCGCCCGGTGGTCGTCGGCCGACAGCCGGTCCAGCGGCAGGTTGTCGGCGTATTGCACGACCGCCAGCCCGTGGCCGTGGGCCACCTCCAGCACCTGCATCGCCGTCATGGGCGTGGCGGGCTGTTGGTCCTTGATGCCGATGTTCCAGCGGAACGCATAGCTGCCGAGGCCGAGTTTCATGGTCCCCTCCCAAAAATGGGCGCCGGTCGGTCCGGCGCCGCTTCGTCAGTGGATCAGCGATCCGCCGTTCACGTCGACCTCGGACCCGGTGACATAGGATGCCAGGTCGGAGGCCAGGAACAGTGCGCAGCCCGCCACCTCCTCGGCGGTGCCGGGGCGGCCCATGGGGATGCCGGCGTTGATGGTCATGCGCATGTCGTCGGTCAGCTTGCCCGCGGTGATGTCGGTGGCGATAAAGCCGGGGCAGATGGCGTTGACGCGCACGTTGTCGGGGGCCAGTTCGCGGGCCATGGCCTTGGTCAGGCCCAGGACGCCCGCCTTGGCCGCCGAATAATGCGGCCCGCCGAAAATGCCGCCGCCGCGCTGTGCGCTGACCGAGGACATGTTGACGATGGCGCCCGATTTCTGCGCCCGCATCGCGGGGATCACCGCCTGGGTGCAATACAGCGTGCCGCGCAGGTTCACGTCCAGCACGTCGTCATAGTTCTTTGGCCCGATCTCCATGATCTTCAGCGGCTGGGTGATGCCCGCGTTGTTGACCAGCACGTCGATGCGGCCCCATTTCTGAATCAGCGCCTCCATCACCTGCTTGACGCCTTCGAGATCAGTGACGTTGCAGGCCATGCCGACGTGGTTCGCGCCCAGTTCGGCCGCGGCTTCCTTGGCGGCACCCTCGTCCAGGTCCAGGATGGCGACGGTGGCGCCGTGCCGGGCGAACAGCCGCGCGGTGGCAAGGCCCAGGCCGCGTTTCGACGCGGCGCCGGTGATGACGGCATATTTGCCGTCCAGAAGGGCTGTGGTCATGGGTGTCCTCCGTTGGAAAAAGTCAAAGCCAGCCGCGGATCTGCTGGATGATGGCCGTGGTCGAGATGCCGTAGCGGTCGTGCAGCGTGGGCAGGGCGCCCGCGTCCAGAAACTGATCGGGCAGGCCGATCATGCGGAACGCGGGCGTGACGCCGTTGGTCAGCAGGGTGGATGCCACGGCCTCTCCCAGCCCGCCGATGCGGGTGTGGTTTTCGGCGGTGACGACCAGGCGGGTGCCGCGCCCGGCCTCGGCCAGGATGGTTTCGGTGTCCAGCGGCTTGATGGTCGGGCAGTGCAGCACCGCGACCGAGATGCCGTCCTTTTCCATTTCGACCGCGGCATCGAGCGCGCGCATCGTCATGAAGCCGGACGAGATCACCAGGGCGTCGCCGCCGTCGCGCAGCAGCTTGGCGCGGCCCAGTTCGAAGGTGTAATCCGGGCAATGCCGGCGGATCACCGAGGGCACCTTGCCGCGCGGCAGGCGCATGTAGACCGGGCCGGGATGGTCGATGATCGCGGGCACCGCCCCGGCCACGTCGATGGCACAGCAGGGATCCACGATGGTCAGGTTCGGCAGGCCGCGAAAGATCGCCAGATCCTCGGTCGCCTGGTGGCTGGGACCGTAGCCGGTGGTCAGGCCGGGCAGGGCGCAGACGATCTTGACGGGCAGGTATTCCTCGGCGATGGCCATGGCGATGAAGTCATAGGCGCGGCGGGATGCGAACACCGCATAGGTGGTGGCGAAGGGCACGAAGCCTTCGCGCGCCATGCCGGCGGCGGCGGACACCATCACCTGTTCGGCCATGCCCATCTGGTAGAAGCGGTCCGGGAACGCCTCGGCGAAGACGTGCAGGTCGGTGTATTTCGCCAGATCGGCCGTCAGGCCGACGATGCGCGGATCGTTCCGGGCGGCGTCCACAAGCGCGTGGCCGAAGGGGGCGGACACGGAATCATAGCCCTCGGCCGCAAGCGAGGCGATCATGGCCGAGGTCTTGGCCCCGCCGCCGACGGGCTGGCGGGGTTCGTATTTGCGGTGCGGGTCGTAACGGTGCTGGATGGTCATGGGGTCACTCCGGCCGGGTTTCGTCAAGGACGGTCAGCGCCTTTTGCCATTCGTCGGGCTCGACCCGGACGAAATGCGTGATCTCTCGGGCCTCCAAAAAGGGCACGCCCTTGCACATCACCGTGTCGCAGATGATTGCGCGCGGGCGGTCGCCGGGCAGGGTGCGCGCGGTGTCGAAGGCCGCGACCAGGGCGCCGATGTCGTTGCCGTCCACGCGCTGCACATGCCAGCCGAAGGCCGCCCATTTGTCGGGCAGGGGTTCGGCCGACAGGGTTTCGGTCGATTTTCCGTCGGCCTGCTGGTCGTTGAAATCGACGATGCAGATCAGGTTTCCCAGGCGGTGATGGGCGGCGGCCATCGCGGCCTCCCAGGTGGACCCCTCGCCCAGTTCGCCGTCCGACATCAGGTTGTAGACGAAGGCCGGGTTCTTCTTGGCGCGCAGGCCGAGCGCCATGCCGACCGCGATGCCCAGGCCCTGGCCCAGGGACCCGCCGGTGATCTCCATCCCCGGCGTATAGGCGGCCATGCCGGACATGGGCAGGCGCGAATCGTCGGCGCCATAGGTTTCCAGTTCGGTTTCGGGCAGGATCCCCGCCTCGATCAGCGCGGAATAGAGCGCGATGGCGTAATGGCCGATGGAGAGCAGGAAGCGGTCGCGGCCTTCCCATTCGGGATCGTCGGGGCGGTGGTTCAGGGCGTGGAAATAGGACACGGCCAGAACGTCGGCGACGCCAAGGGCCTGGCCGACATAGCCCTGGCCCTGGACCTCGCCCATGCGGACGGCCTTGCGGCGGATTTCCCAGGCGCGTCGCGGCAGGCTCATGTTGGGTCGTGCGGTCGTCCCGCTCATGGCAGTCTCCTTCTGGCGGCCCCGATGATGGGGGGCGCGGGCAAGGGGTTGGATGGGAAGGGGCGCGCGGGCGCCCCGGTCAATAGAGGGTCAGCGCGGGGACATAGCTGACAAGCGCCAGCACAATCATCGACACCAGGAAGAACGGCCACAGCTCGCGCGTCGTGGCCCCCAGCGTGGTCTTGGCGATGGACGCCGAGATGAACAGCGTCGTGCCGATGGGCGGGGTGTAAAGCCCGATCCCCAGGTTCAGCACCATCATCAGGCCCAGCTGCACCGGATCCATGCCGATCGAAGCCGCCAGCGGCACGAAGATCGGTCCCAGCAGCAGGATCGCGGGCGGCAGGTCCAGCGGCATCCCGATCACCAGCAGCAGGAGATTCATGGACAGGATGATGAGGATCGGGTTTTCCACCGTTTCCGTGATCCAGGCCGCAAAGCGCGTCGGCACCTGGTCGAAGGTCAGGATCCAGCCCACCGCCGCGCTGCCCATGATGACCAGCATCACGACGCCGGTGGCCACGCCCGCCTCGATCAGGTTGTCCTGGAACCGCGCCCAGGTGATGTCGCGGTACAGGAACACGCTCATCCCCAGGGCATAGACGACGGCCAGGACGGAAATCTCGGTCGGCGTGGCGATGCCGAAGCGCAGGCCCAGCAGGATCAGCACCGGCAGCAGCAGCGCCGGACTGGACAGCAGCGCCAGGCGGGCCAGTTCGCGCAGGGTGGCGGAATTGTCGGTGGCGGTAAAGCCGCGCCGCCGGGCGATCCAGTTGCAGCACAGGATCAGCCCCACCGCCAGCAGCACGCCGGGCAGCAGCCCCGCCGTGAACAGGTCGGCAATGGAGGTGCCCGAGACCAGCGAATACAGGATCAGCGGGATCGACGGCGGGATCAGGATGTCGATGACCGCCGAGGTCGAGTTGTTGGCCGAGCACAAGGCCGCCGGGTATCCCTGCCGCTTTTGCCAGGGGATCAGCACCGACCCCAAGGCACTGGCATTGGCCACGGCCGATCCCGACACGCCGCCGAACACCACAGAGGCGACGACGGTGGTGGCCAAGGGGCCGCCCTTCCACCGCTGCATGACCTTGGACGCGAAGGCCAGCAGTTCGTTGCCCAGCGTGCCCCCCAGCATCAGCGTGCCCGCCAGCATGAAGAAGGGCAACGCCAGCATCGGAAAGGATTGCGTCTGCTGGTACAGTTGCTGGACCACGATGGACAGCGGCAACCCGGCGAAGAAATAGATCGCAAAGGCCGAGGCCAGCACGAGCGCATGGCCCACCGGCACGGCCAGCAGCATCAGGACCGTGAAGGACAGAACAAGGGCAAGCGTCATTGGCCGGTCTCCTCGGGGTTGGGGATGGGCAGGGCCTCGGGGCCGATGCGGACCAGACGGATGATGATGGCGACGGTCGCCAGGATCACCAGGGCGGCGCCGCCCGCCAGCGCGAAATAGCTGTAGGTGGCGGGCAGGCCCAGCACCGGGCTGAGGTCGATCCAGGACATGTTGCCGACCTTGAACGCCTCGACCATCACCACGGCGTTGCCCGCGATCACGCAAAGCTGGGCCAGCACATAGATGGCCTGCTTGCCGCGCCGGTCGAACATCTCGGGCAGGGCCTCGACCGCCATGTGGGCGCCGCGCTGCGCGCCAAGCGCGATGCCCGCGACGATGAAGAACGGAAACAGCCGTTCGGGCAGTTCCTGCGCGAAGGGAAGGCCGCTGCCCGCCGCGTAGCGGGCAACGACGTTGGCGAACAGCAGCAAAAGCAGCGCCAGGCCCGAGACCATCAGGACCGTCCGCGTCACGAACGAGATGATCCGGTCCAGCCCGTCGGCCAGCCGCAGCAGGCCGCCGGGCGGGTGCGGGACATCGGTGGCGATGTCGCGCTGCGGGTCTTCCTGATGATCGTTGGGCCGGGTCATGGATCAGGCCTTGGCCGCGTCGATCAGCTGGCGGACGAAATCGCCAAAGGGCTTGGCCGTCCAGATATCGGCCACGGGGGCCGATGCGGCGCGGAACGCCTCCTTGTCGACCTCGTTGATCTTGAGGTTCGGATCGGCGCTGAACTGGTCGAACAGGGTCTTTTCGCTGTCCTGGATCAGCCCGCGCTGCATCGTGGTCGCGGCGTCGGCCGCGGCCTGGATCTGGCCCTTTTGGTCGTCGTTCAACTGTTGCCAGCGGATCTGGGACATCAGGAAGGGCGACACCTCCCATTTGTGGCCGGACAGGCTGATATAGGGATTGACCTCGTAGAGCTTGGAGCTGGCGATGTTGGTCAGCGGATTTTCCTGGCCGTCCACCACGCCCTGTTGCAGCGCGATGTACAGTTCGCCAAAGCTGATCTGCTCGGTCGCGGCGCCCAGGGTGGTGAAGATGTCGATGGTCATCGGATCGGGGGGCGTGCGGATGGTCAGGCCCGCCAGATCCGCCGGGACCACGATGGGCTTCTGCGAATTGGTGATGTGGCGGATGCCGTTGTCCCACCAGCCCAGCGGCACCATGTTCACGGCGGCAAAGCGGTCCGCCAGGGCGGCCCCCACGGGTCCGGCCAGCACGCGGAACGCATCCTCGGACGTGTCGAACAGGAACGGCAGGCCAAGCGCCGCGATTTCCGGCACCAGGGCCGAACAGGATCCCTGGCTGTTCACCGTCATGTCCACCGCGCCGGTGCGCAGGCTGGTCAGCAGCGACTGTTCGTTGCCCAGCTGTTCGGCGCCCGCCACCCGGACCGCGAATTCGCCGCCGGTGTTTTCCGCCACGAGGCGCGCGAATTCATCGGCGGCGGTGCCGCGCGGGTTGCCGGGGGCGGCGTTGTGGCCCAGCGTCATCGTGGTCGCCGCCTGGGCGCCGCGCGGAAAGCCCAGGATCGCCGGGGCGGCCAGCAGGGCCGTGGCGCCCCGCAGCAGGGCGCGGCGGTTGAACGTGGTCGTCATGTGTCATCCTCCCATGGTGTTGTGATCGGGGCCGTCGCGGCCTCGCGGGGCAAAGCCGGGCCGGTCGTGGCGGCCCCGGCGGCGCGCATGGCCGCAAGGCCCTGCGCGGAACCGTCAGGATCGGCGGCCCGACGGCAGGGCGGCGCCCTGCGGGCCGCGCCGACGATGTCCGGCCAGGCGCCGCATGGATATGCCGTTCAGCAGGCCGAATGCGGTCCGAGACATGGAAAGCTCCCCCTGTTTTCAGGCATCGCAGGCGGACCGGCGCCGTGCCCCGCGGCAGGCCCGCCCCCTCCTCGGAACGGGACCGCACCCTCATAGTCGCGGCAGGGTGCCGCAGGGTCAAACGCGAACTGAACGGTTATTGATGAATTGAATTCATCCTGGCCAGCACCCGTTCGGCGCTCGATTGCCCCAGTTCGCTGGCCATCCAGGTCTGGAAGGCCTTGATCTTGGGCACGTTCTGCTTGGCCCGCAGCATCGAGATCGAATGGCAGTTGAGACGGCGGCCGTCGTCCCCGAACAGATGCACCAGCCGGCCGGTCTGCAATTCGCGTTCCACCAGGATATGGCTTTCCAGACAGATGCCCTGCCCGTCGGCGGCGGCGCTGATCGACATGAAGGACCGGTCGAAACGCGGCCCGCGATCCAGTTGCAGCGCCACATCGCCGTGCAGCCGCGCCCAGTCGGCCCATTTCAGCACGTTCACCTCGGAATGGATCAGGGTGTGGCGGGACAGATCGGCGGGGTCGCGCAGCGGGGGGTCGGCGCGATCGCGGTAATCGGGGGAACACAGCGCGATCACCGCCTCGTCCAGCAGGGGCAGGGTGACGACCCCGCGCGATGGCAGCACGCTGCCATAGCGGATGTCCACGTCCACCAGCCCCGCCGACAGGTCCGCCGGATCGGTCGAGGCATACAGCCGCACGTCGATGCTGCCGTGCTGGGCGCTGAACCGCGACAGGCGCGGCATCAGCCATTGCGTGGCGAAGCTGGGCACCGAATGGACGGTCAGGATGTCGGACTTGCCGTGCCGTTCGATCTGCCGGGTCGCGGCCTCAATCATGGAAAACGCCTCGGACACCTGTTGGAAATAAGTCTCGCCCGCGTCGGTCAGGGCGATGGTGCGGGTGTCGCGGTGAAACAGGCCAAGACCCACCGCCCGTTCCAGAAAGCGGATCTGGTGGCTGATGGCGGATGCCGTGACGTGCAGTTCGTTGGCCGCCGCCGTGAACGACCCGCGCCGGGCCGCCGCCTCGAAGGCTTGCAGGGATTTCAGCGATGGCATCCGTCGCATGGCGGCCTCGTGCCCTGGAATCGGCCCGATCCTAGGACGCCGAGGGGGATGAAGCCAATTCAAAAATCGGCCTTGTCATTTCATTTGAGCTCACGCGACCCGCTGCCTTAGGCTGGGGCCGGGGCATGGGGGATCATCATGGAACTGTCATTCGTCGGACTGGGCGCCATGGGCACCCGGATGGCCCGGAACCTGGTCCGGGCCGGGTTTGCCGTGCGGGGCTTTGACGCCCATCCGCCGGCGTTGCGGTGGTTTGCCGAAAACGGCGGGCAGCCTGCGGCGTCGGTGGCCGACGCGGCGCGGGGCACCGATGCGCTGATCCTGATGGTCGTGAATGCCGATCAGGCGCGACAGGTGCTGTTCGACGGCGGCGCCCTGGACGCCCTGGCCCCGGACGGGATCGTCGTGCTGATGGCGACCTGCCCGCCGGGATCGGTGCGCGATCTGGCCGAACGCGTTCTGGCCACGGGCCGGGCCTTCGTCGATGCCCCCGTGTCGGGCGGCACCGCGGGGGCCGAGGCCGCGACGCTGACCATCATGGCCGCTGCCCCCCCCGGCGTGTTCGCGCGCCTTCGGCCGGTGCTGGGGGCGATGGGCGACAAGCTGTTCCATGTCGGGGCCGAACCCGGCCTTGGCGCGACCGTCAAGGTCGTGAACCAGCTGTTGTGCGGGGTGCATCTGGCCGTTGCCGCCGAAGGGCTGGCGCTTGCCGCCAAGGTCGGCGTCGATCCGCAGGTCGCCCTGGAGATCCTGTCGGGATCGTCCGCGTCCAGCTGGATGCTGCGGGATCGCGGCCCGAGGATGAGCCAGACCGACCCCGCCGTCACAAGCGCCGTGGACATCTTCGTCAAGGATCTGGGCATCGTCCTGGACGCGGGACGAGAGGTCAAGGCCGCCACCCCGCTGGCCGCCGCCGCGCATCAGATGTTCCTGGCCGCCAGCGGACGCGGCGACGGGGCGGTGGACGACAGCCAGGTGATCCGATCCTA
Source organism: Paracoccus sediminis (assembly GCF_900188295.1). GTDB lineage: Bacteria > Pseudomonadota > Alphaproteobacteria > Rhodobacterales > Rhodobacteraceae > Paracoccus > Paracoccus sediminis. The sequence continues at coordinate 76,244 of NZ_FZNM01000005.1, read as the reverse complement.
TCACCGGCTGAACCGGGGGGATTAGGCGGTCATCGCCGCGTGCGGCGGGTGCCGCCGGGGACGCGCGACAGGAAACCGGGCGGGCGCCGGCGGACCCATTCGGCAAAGGCGGCAAGGCGCGGATGGCTGCGCAGCGCCTCGGGCGTGTTGAACGTCCGGGCCAGATCCGTTTCGCGGATCGCGGCGTGGATTTCCTTGTGGCAGATGTGGTGCAGCAGCACGGTCGGTCCCTTGGCGCCGCCTTTCGCGCGCGGGATCAGATGGTGCAGGCTTTGCGCCACATCCGGGGGGATCGGGCGCAGGCACAGCGGGCAGCAGGGGTCGTCAGCCATGCCGCCGATATGGGGCGTGATCGACTGCGCAGCAAGGGCGGTGCTGTCGCGTCAGCACCGCCGACCCACATGGTGTGGATGTCATGCGAAAAAGCCCGAAGCGCGGTTGCGCCTCGGGCTTGTTCCGAAAGGTCGTTCGGATCAGGTGCGTTCGGCCCACTCGTATTCCGGCGCGGCTTCCAGAGCCTCGCGGTTCGAGGTGAACACGATGAAATACTCGTTCTCGGCATCGCCGTCGCGGATCACGCGCAACTGGTCCATCGAAACGGCGACCGTCTTGGCACCCAGACCCAGGAAACCGCCGATATCGATCAGCACACCCTTGATCTGCCCGTCAGCCGACAGGACGATGTCGCTGATCTCGCCGATGTCATCCCAGTCGGCATCGACTTCGGTATAGGTGGCGTTCATATCGACGTCGGCTTCCGCGACATACAGGTTCTTGCCGATGAACGTCTCGGCCGACATGTCGGTGGGGTCGGACATGAAGCCGAACCCGGCATCGGTGCCCATCGGTGCCGCCGTGGTCGCGGCGGCGTCCCCTGCGGGCATCGCGGCGGCATCGCCAGCCGGCATCGTTTCCGTGGTCATCGGGGCCTCGGTCGTGGCCGGGGCGGTGGTGGCGGGATCCGTCGCGGTCTGCGCCAGAGCCGGTCCAGCCAGCATGGCGATCAGGGCGGTCGACGTCAGAAGCTTGGTCATCATATACCTCATTGGAACACCCATCGGGGTTGCAGGCAGACAACCAGCACACGCGCTGCAAGTTCCGAAAAACACGCGCATTCCCGGAAACCAAATCGTGATGGTGCGTCATCGGAACCCACCGGGGACATGGCCTGCGCCCCTGATTTCGGCCTGCCCGGCACGGGGGCGCAAAAAATGATTGACGTCTTTCATTTTCGCGCGGATGCTGCCCGAGGGAGGACAATCGGGACATGCGCAACCCAACGCTGCACGATGTGGCGCGGGCGGCCGGGGTCAGCTATTCGACCGCCGACCGCGTGCTCAACCAACGCGGCGGGGTGGCCGAAAAGTCTGTGCTGCGGGTCCGGCAGGCCATCGCCGATCTGGGCTATTGCCGCGACATCAGCGCGGCCAATCTGTCGCGTGGGCGCAGCTACCGCTTCGTGGCCTATGTCCCGCCCGGCGACCACGGTTTCTTTTCGCATCTGCGGCAGGCCCTGCTGGACGAGGCCCGGACGCGAGCGGGGGAACGGGTTGTGCTGGATCTGCGCGACCTGCCGCCGGATGGCGCACCGATCCCGGAGTGCGACGGCATCGCCATGGTCGGCGCGCAGACCGAAGGCCTGGGGACAATGACGAACGGCCTGTCCGCGGATGGCGTGCCGGTCGTGGCGGTGGTGTCCGACATGCCGGGCCGGCGTCTTTACGTGGGCATCGACAATCTTGTGGCCGGGCGCACGGCCGCCCGCCTGCTGCGGATCGCGCATCGCGGCGGACCGGGACGCATCCTGCCGGTGGTGGGGTCGCTGGCCTTGCAGGATCACCGCGACCGCCTGACCGGCGCGGCCGAGGTTCTGGACGGCCATCTGGATCTGCTGCCGCCCGTTCAGGTCCGGGACCAGCCCGACCGGATGCGCCGGATGGTGGGGCAGGCGCTGGCCGACGATCCGGCCATCACCGGCATCTATTCGATCGGCGCGGGCAACCGCGGCCTGTTTGCGGTCATGGCCGGGATGGCGCGGCGGCCGTTCGCCGTCGTGCACGAACTGACCCCGCATTCGCGCGCCGCGTTGCAGGACGGCCTGATCGACGTGGTGATCGATCAGAAACCCGCCGAGGAGGCCGCCCGCGCGCTTGACGCGCTGAAGTCCATTGCCGATGGCGAGGATCCGGTCCCCGCGACGATCACGCCCGCCATCTTCTTCAAGGACAACCTGCCAGAGGACTGCGCATGACCGGCTATTTCGACGCGATCCCGCCGCTGACCTTCGATCCCGACGCGGACGGCCCGGCCTTTCGCCATTACGACCCGGATCGGATGGTGATGGGCAAGCGGCTGGCCGACCACCTGCGCTTTGCCGCGGCCTGGTGGCACAGCTTTTGCTGGGAAGGCGGCGATCCCTTTGGCGGGCGGACGTTCGAGCGTCCCTGGTTTCCCGCCGACACGATGGATCTGGCCGAACGGCGCGTCGATGCCGCCTTTGATTTCTTTCGGATCCTTGGGGCGCCGTTCTTCTGCTTTCACGACCACGACATCCGCCCCGAAGGCGCCAGCCTGGCCGAAAGCCGCGACCGGCTGAACCGCGTCGCGGACCGGATGGGCGAACGGATGGCCGATGGCGGGCCGCGCCTGCTGTGGGGGACGGCCAACCTGTTTTCCAACCGCCGCTACATGGCCGGGGCCGCGACCAATCCCGACCCGGACGTGTTCGCCCATGCCGCCGCCACGGTGCGCGACTGCCTGGACGTGACGCATCGCCTGGGGGGCGAGAATTACGTGTTGTGGGGCGGGCGCGAGGGCTACGAGACCTTGCTGAACACCGACCTGGGCCGCGAGCTGGACCAGATGGGCCGGTTCCTGTCGATGGTTGTCGAGTACAAGCACAGGATCGGCTTCAAGGGCACCATCCTGATCGAACCCAAACCGCAGGAGCCGACCAAGCACCAGTACGATTTCGACGTGGCCACGGTCTATGGCCTCCTGAAACGCTGCGGCCTGGAAACCGAGGTCAAGGTCAACATCGAACAGGGCCATGCGATCCTGGCGGGCCACAGCTTCGAACACGAGATCGCGCTTGCCAACGCGCTCGGCATCTTCGGATCCATCGACATGAACCGCAACGACCCGCAGTCGGGCTGGGACACCGATCAGTTCCCGAACAACGTGCCCGACGTGACGCTGGCCTATTACGAGATCCTGAGGGGCGGCGGCTTCACCACGGGGGGCACGAACTTCGACGCCAAGATCCGGCGCCAGTCGCTGGACCCCGCCGATCTGGTCATGGCCCATGCCGGCGCCATGGATGTCTGCGCGCGCGGGCTGACGGCGGCGGCCGCGATGCTGGAGGACGACCGGCTGGAGGCCGCGCGCCGTGACCGCTATGCCGGGTGGGACCGCCCGGACGCGCGGGCGATGCTGGACCCCGGCGCGACGCTGGACGGCATCGCCGACCGGGCGTCGGCAGCGGGGCTGGATCCGCACCCGGTCTCGGGCCGGCAGGAGATTCTGGAAAACCTGGTCAATCGCTATGTGTGAAGGGGGACGGCCATGAAGACCATCAAGGGACCGGCGCTGTTTCTGGCGCAGTTCGTGGGCGATCAGGCGCCGTTCGACACATGGGACGGCATCACGGCATGGGCGGCCGATTGCGGATACGAAGGCGTCCAGGTGCCAAGCTGGGACGGGCGGCTGTTCGACCTGGCCCGTGCGGCGGACAGCACGGATTACTGCGACGAGATCGCGGGCGTGGCCGCCGCGAACGGCGTGCGGATCACCGAACTGTCCACCCATCTGCAAGGCCAGTTGGTCGCCGTCCATCCGGCCTATGACGCCGCCTTCGACGGATTCACCGTGCCGGACATGCGCGGCAATCCCGAGGCCCGGCAGGAATGGGCCGTGGATCAGGTGAAAAAGGCGCTGAGTGCCAGCCGCCGCCTGGGCCTGACCGCGATGGCCAGCTTTTCCGGCGCCCTGGCCTGGCCCTTCGTCTATCCCTGGCCGCAGCGCCCGGCGGGGCTGGTGGAGATGGCCTTTGACGAACTGGCCCGCCGCTGGCGCCCGATCCTGGACCATGCCGAGGACTGCGGCGTGGACATCTGCTATGAAATCCATCCCGGAGAGGATCTGCACGACGGCGACAGCTTCGAGATGTTCCTGGACCGCGTGAACGGCCACGCGCGGGCCAACATGCTGTACGATCCGTCCCATTACGTCCTGCAATGCCTGGACTATCTGGACAACCTCGACATCTATCGCGACCGGATCCGCATGTTCCACGTCAAGGACGCGGAATTCAACCCGACCGGGCGCAAGGGCGTCTATGGCGGCTTCCAGCCCTGGGTGGACCGGGCCGGGCGGTTCCGGTCGCTGGGCGACGGGCAGGTCGATTTCGGCGCGGTCTTTTCCAAGATGGCGGCCAACGATTTCGACGGCTGGGCGGTGGTCGAATGGGAATGCTGCCTGAAACACCCCGAGGACGGCGCGCGCGAAGGCGCCGCATTCGTGCGCGACCACATCATCCGGGTGACGGACAAGGCCTTTGACGATTTCGCGGACGGCGGCACGGACGACGCCGCGAACCGCCGGATGCTGGGGATCTCGTGATGGCGCGCATCAGGCTGGGCATGGTCGGGGGCGGCAAGGACGCGTTCATCGGCGCGGTCCACCGCATCGCCGCGCGTCTTGACGGGGACTTCGACCTGGTGGCGGGGGCGCTGTCATCAACGCCCGAAAAGGCGCGCGACAGCGGCGCGGCCCTGGGGCTGGATCCCGACCGCTGCTACGGCCGTTTCGATGACATGGCCGAGGCCGAGGCGGCGCGTCCCGACGGGATCGAGGCGGTGGCCATCGTCACGCCGAACCATGTCCACGCCCCGGCGGCGGCGGCGTTCCTGGAACGCGGCATCCACGTGATCTGCGACAAGCCGCTGACGGCGACGATGGATCAGGCGGCGGATCTGGAATCCGCGATCCGGGCCTCGGACGCGCTGTTCATCCTGACGCACAACTATACCGGCTATCCGATGATCCGGCAGGCGCGCACCATGGTCGCGGCGGGCGATCTGGGCCGGGTCCGCATCGTGCAGGTCGAATACGCCCAGGACTGGCTGACCGAGGCTGCGGAACAGACGGGCGCCAACAAGCAGGCCGAATGGCGCACCGATCCCGAACGGTCCGGGGCGGGCGGATCCATCGGCGACATCGGCACGCACGCGCACAACCTGGCCTGCTTCGTGACCGGGCTGACGGTGGAAAAACTGTCCGCCGACCTGCACAGCTTCGTGCCGGGGCGGCGGGTGGACGACAACGCCCATATCCTGCTGCGCCTGAACGATGGCGCGCGCGGGATGCTGTGGTGTTCGCAAGTCGCGCCGGGCAACGAGAACGGCCTGCGCCTGCGCGTCTATGGCGACAAGGGCGGGCTGGAATGGGGGCAGGAGGATCCGAACTATCTGTGGTTCGCGCCCTTTGGCCAACCCAAGCGCCTGCTGACCCGCCGGGGCGCGGGCGCGTCAGAGGCTGCCAACGCGGTCAGCCGCACGCCGGGCGGCCACCCCGAGGGCTATCTGGAAGGTTTCGCCAATATCTATGCCGGGGCCGCGCGGGCGATCCGGGCGGCGCAGCGCGGCGAACGCGCGCCCGACCTGGACCTGCTGCCGGGGCTGGACGCGGGGCTGGCCGGAATGCGCTTCATCGACGCCTGCATCCGGTCGTCCCGCGACAATGCCGCCTGGGTGACGCTGTGAGCGTGCTGGCCCTGAAAAACGTCAGCCGCAGCTTTGGCCCGATCGAGGTGCTGCATGGCGTGGACATCGCCCTGCGCCCCGGCCGGGTCCACGCGCTGATCGGCGAAAACGGCGCCGGCAAGTCCACCACCATGAAGATCATGGCGGGATACCAGCCGCCCTCGTCGGGGCAGGTGGCTCTGGACGGCCGGCCGGTGGCCTTTGCCGACATGGGCCAGGCCGAGGCGCAGGGGATTTCCATGATCCACCAGGAATTCAACCTGGCCGAACAGCTGACGGTGGAACAGAACATCTTCCTGGGCCGGGAACTGAAACGTGGCCCTTTGCTGGACAAGCCCGCGATGCGGGCACGGACGCGGGAACTGCTGGACCGGCTGGAATGCCGCGTCGCGCCCGACCGGGTGGTCTCGACCCTGTCCAACAGCGACAAGCAGATGGTGGAAATCGCCAAGGCCCTGCTGCGCGACACGCGCGTGCTGGTGATGGACGAACCGACCGCCGTGCTGACGCGGGCGGAAACCGCGATCCTGCTGCGCCAGGTCCGCGCGTTGCGCGATGCGGGAACGGCGGTGCTGTTCACGTCCCACAAGCTGGACGAGGTGGAAGACATCGCCGACGACCTGACCATCATGCGCGACGGCCGCGTCGTCTGGACCGGAGAGGCGTCGCGCATGGACCAGCACGCGATGGCCAATGCCATGGTGGGCCGGGAAAAGTCGGATCTGTTCCCCGCCAAGGTTTCGACGCCGGGCGAGGTCGCGTTGGAGGTCCGCGACCTCACCGTGCCGGGCTTTTCCCATGATGTCGGCTTTACCCTGCGGCGCGGCGAGATCCTGGGCGTTGCGGGCCTGATCGGATCGGGCCGCACCGAGACCTTCGAGGGGCTGTGCGGATTGCGCCCCGCCACCGGGGACGTGAGGATCTTTGGCGAAAGCGTCCGCATCGACCACCCATGGCAGGCCCAGGCGCTTGGCCTGTGCTACCTGACCGAGGATCGCAAGACGCGCGGCCTGCTGCTGTCCAAGGGGTTGCGCGAAAACCTGACCTTGCAGGCCTTGGCGAAATTCGACCGGGGCCTGATCGACACGGGGGCCGAGGAACGCGCCCTGGACCAGGCCATTGCCGATTTCGACATCCGCGGCGATCGGGCCGCCCTGGTCGGCAACCTGTCGGGCGGCAACCAGCAGAAGCTGCTGTTCGCCAAGACCCTGCTGGCGGACCCGCGGATCATCGTCATCGACGAACCCACGCGCGGCATCGACATCGGCACCAAGCAGCAGATGTACGCCCTGATCCGCAAGCTGGCGTCCGAGGGGCGGGCCATCGTCGTCATCTCGTCGGAAATGCAGGAGGTGATCGGGCTGGCCGACCGCATCCTGGTCATGCGCCACGGCCGCGTCACCGGCGAGTTGGGCGCGAACGCGACCGAGGATGCCATCGTCAAGCTCGCCATGGGCGTTGCGACGGAAAGGGAACCCGCATGACCGACGCCGCCGCACCGGCCCCCCGCCGCATCCGCATGACCGTGATCGGCCCCATCCTGGCCCTGGTCCTGCTGGTCGTCGCGGGGGCGCTGATGAACCCGAACTTCCTGGGCTGGGACAACGTGACGAACGTGCTGGCCCGGTCGGCCTTCATCGGCATCATCGCCGTGGGCATGACCTTCGTCATCACGGCGGGCGGGCTGGACCTGTCGGTCGGATCCATGGCCGCGTTCATCGCCGGGCTGATGATCCTGGTGATGAACAGCCTGGTGCCCACGATGGGCGTCGGCATTCCGGTGATCCTGGTCGGCATGGCCGTGGCGCTGCTGGCGGGTCTGGCGGCGGGGCTGCTGAACGGCATCCTGATTACCCGCCTGGGGATCGAGGCGTTCATCGTCACCCTGGGGTCCATGGGGATCTATCGCAGCCTGGTCACATGGCTGGCCGACGGGGGCACGCTGTCGCTGGATTTCAACCTGCGCAGCCTGTACCAGCCGGTCTATTACGGCGGCATCGCGGGCATCACCTGGCCCATCATCGTCTTTGCCGTGGTGGTGGTCCTTGGCGAAATCGTCATGCGATCCACCGCCTTTGGCCGCCATTGCGCGGCCATCGGATCGAACGAACAGGTCGCCAAGTATTCGTCGGTCCGCGTGGATCGGGTGCGGCTGACGACCTATGCAGCACTCGGGCTGTTGGTCGGCATCGCCACCATCATGTATGTGCCGCGCCTGGGATCCGCGTCATCCGCGACCGGGATGCTGTGGGAACTGGAGGCCATCGCCGCCGTCATCATCGGCGGCACGGTGCTGAAGGGCGGGTTCGGCCGGGTCTGGGGCACGGTCATCGGTGTGCTGATCCTGACGCTGATCGGCAACCTGCTGAATCTGACGGATTTCGTATCGCCCTATCTGAACGGCGCCATTCAGGGGGCCATCATCGTTCTCGCTGTGGTGTTGCAGCGCGACGGCAAGGCCCGCGCATGAGCCGGGTCCAACTGGGAGGGAAAACCATGAAGCATTTCGTATCGGGTCTGGCCATCGCCGCCGCGCTGGCCGCGCCCGCGCTTGCGCAGGACGGGGAAACCAAGGTGATCGGCGTGTCGATCCCGGCCGCCACGCATGGCTGGGCGGGCGGCATGAACTATTTCGCGCAGGCCGCCGTGGACCGGCTGGAGGAAACCTATCCGCAACTGGATTTCGTGCTGGCGACGGCATCCGACCCCGCCAAGCAGGTCAACGACATCGAGGACATGGTGGCCACCCGCAACATCGACGCGCTTGTGGTGCTGCCCTTCGAATCCGAACCGCTGACCGGGCCGGTCCAGAACGTCAAGGCGTCCGGCGCCTGGATCACCGTGGTGGATCGCGGACTGTCGCAGGACGGGATCGAGGATCTGTATGTCGCGGGCGACAACCCCGGCTTCGGCCGCGTCGCGGGCGAATACATGGCCCAGGCCATGCCGGATGGCGGCAAGATCGTCGTGCTGCGCGGCATCCCCACCACCATCGACAACGAACGCGTCGAAGGGTTCCAGGCCGCGATCGAGGGCAAGAACATCGAAGTCCTGGGCATGGAACACGGCGACTGGAACCGCGACAAGGCCTTTACCGTCATGCAGGATTTCCTGTCCAAATATCCGCAGATCGATGCGGTCTGGGCATCCGACGACGACATGGCGGTCGGGGTTCTGGGCGCCATCGAGGCGGCGGGCCGCGACGACATCAAGTTCGTCCTGGGGGGCGCGGGCATGAAGGAGATGGTCAAGCGCACCATGGACGGCGACGCGATGATCCCCGCCAATGTCACCTATCCCCCCGCCATGATCGCCACCGCGATCGAACTGACCGCCGTGGGCATGGTCTCGCCGGCGCCGGTGTCGGGCGATTTCATCATCGGATCGGTGCTGGTCACGCCCGACAACGCCGAAACCTATTATTACCCCGACAGCCCGTTCTGACTGGTCCGGCCCATGGCCGGCGCGATCCGCAACGCAAAAGGCCCGCCAGTCGGCGGGCCTGACCATCCGGGCGGGCGCGGATCAGACGCGCGACAGGGCGTCCAGTGCGGCGCGGTTCGGATCGATCCCCAGGCGGCGCAGGTCGGCGATGGCGGGCACATGGTGCGAACGCACTGCGGCCGACGCGGAAATGGCGGCATCCATCACGTCCAGAAACGCGCGGATGCGGGTCACGGCGGTGCGGAGGGCGGTCATGGTCATCTCTCTTTTCTGTCGTTGGTTGACAGACGAAAGATGGGGCTTTCCCGGTCGCGCCGCAACGCAGCAAATGCGCAGATCGGTCATGCGACCCGTGCATGGGTAATCGATCCTGACCAGGCCCCGACCGCTTGGATGCCGTTTGCATCATGGATGGCCCCGGCATCGCGCCGGAGCCATGCGGCCATGCCCGGATCTCCTCAGTCCTCGTCCGAGGCCAACTGGTTCAGGACGGCGCCCTTGCCCCGCGCCCGCAGGATCAGCGGCACGATCAGCGCGATGGCCGACAGCCCCAGCAGCGTGGCCGACACCGGCGATCCGACCAGCGTCCACAGATCGCCCTGGCTGATCGACAAGGCCCGGCGCAACTGCTGTTCGGCCATCGGTCCCAGGATCAGCCCCACCACCACCGGCGCGATGGGATAGCCGTAAAGCCGCATCGCATAGCCCATGACGCCAAAGATCAGCAGCATCGACAGTTCGACCGGCGACGGGTTGGCGCCAATGGTGCCCAGCGTCGCGAACACCAGGATCCCGGCATAAAGCCAGGGGCGCGGTATGGTCAGCAGCCTGACCCACAGCCCGATCAGCGGCAGGTTCAGAACCAGCAGCATCAGGTTGGCGATCAGCAGGGACGCGATCAGGCCCCAGACCAGCTGGGGGTTGGTGGCGAACAGCAGCGGGCCGGGTTGCAGGCCGAACTGCTGGAACCCCGCCAGCATGATCGCCGCCGTGGCCGTGGTGGGCAGGCCCAGCGTCAGCAGGGGCACCAGCGTTCCGGCGGCACTGGCGTTGTTGGCGGCCTCCGGCCCCGCGACGCCTTCGATGGCGCCGTTGCCGAATTCCTCGGGGTGCATGGACATGCGCTTTTCGGCGGCATAGGACAGAAAGGTGGCGATGTCGGCGCCGCCCGCGGGCATGGCGCCGATGGGAAAGCCGATGGCGGTGCCGCGCAGCCAGGGTTTCCACGATCGCGCCCAGTCGCGGGCGGTCATCCAGACCGATCTCTTGACCGCGATCACCTCGTCATCGACGGTGTCGCGCCTGGCTGCCACGAACAGCGCCTCGCCCACGGCGAACATGGCGACGGCCAGGGTCGTGACCTCGATCCCGTCCAGCAGCTGCGGCACGCCGAAGGACAGCCGCGCCTGGCCGGTCAGCTGGTCGATTCCAACAAGCGCAAGCGCCAGCCCGACGAACAGCGAGATCAGCCCCTTGCGCGCGCTTTCCCCAAAGGCGGACGACACGGTGACGAAGGCCAGAACCATCAGCGCGAAATAGTCGCGGGGTCCGAACACCAGGGCCAGCTTGACCACGGTGGGGGCGACGAAGGCCAGAAGCAGCGTGGCCCCCAGACCGGCGATGAACGATCCGATGGCGGCGGTCGCCAGGGCCGGGCCGCCGCGCCCGGCGCGGGCCATCTTGTTGCCTTCAAGCGCCGTGACGATGGACGCGCTTTCGCCGGGCGTGTTCAGCAGGATCGAGGTCGTGGATCCGCCATACATCCCGCCGTAGTAAATCCCCGCGAACATGATGAGCGATCCGGCCGGGTCCAGCCCATAGGTGACGGGCAGCAGCAGCGCCACGGTCAGCGCGGGGCCGATGCCCGGCAGCACGCCCACGGCGGTGCCCAGCGTCACGCCGATCAGCGCATACATCAGGATCATCGGATCAAGCGCGACCGACAGGCCCTGCAACAGGAAATCGAAGGTGGTCACGCGGGCGTCCCCCGGAACAGGCCCCAGATCAGCCCTTCAAGCGGACCGGCGGGCAGGCTGAGCTTGAGAAGCCCCGCGAAGATCAGATACACGACCAGGGCAAAGACGATGCCGACCGGCACGGTCAGAACCAGGTTGCGCTTGCCGAAGGCGTGGGCCGTGGCGGCGAACAGCAGCCCCGTGGCTATGGAAAACCCCGCCGTGGTCAGCAGCGCCAGCTGCGCGGCCAGTCCGCCGATGATCCACAGGATCGGGCCGACGTTCTGCGGCTCTCGCCCGGTCTTGCCGGAACGGAACGCCTCGACCAGCGACCACAGCGCCAGGCCGCCCAGGCCGATGGCGATCCAGCGGGGCACGTCGGCGGGACCGACGCCCGCATAACCCCCCGCCTGCGGCAGACGCGCGGCGTCGCGCCAGATGACGATGGCGATGGCGGCCAGGATCGCCGCGGCCACCAGCGTCGCCCCATCGGGGCGACGCGTTTCGGGGGTGGTTCCGTTCATTTCACCAGACCGATGTCCCGAAGGACCGTATCGGTGGCGGCGATGTCCTGTTCAAGCTGCGCCTGGAATTCGTCGCCCGCCAGATAGGTGTCGGCCCAGCCCTTGGTCGCCAAGGCATCCTGCCAGGTCTTGGATTTGACCATGGCGTCGATGTCGGCGCCGATCGCGGCCTTCTGTTCGTCGGTAAGGCCGGGCGCGGCGGCGACCATGCGCCAGTTCTGCAGGGACACGTCCAGGCCCGCTTCCTTCAGCGTGGGCGCGTCCACCCCCTCGATCCGTTCGTCCGACGACACGGCCAGGATCCGCAGCGTCCCCGCATCGGCCTGGGCCTTGAATTCGCCCAGGGACGAAATGCCCGCCGTGACCTGGCTGCCCAGGATCGCGGCCAGGGCCTCGCCCCCGCCGGAATAGGCGATATAGTTGATTTTCGTGGGATCCACGCCCGCCGCCTTGGCGATCAGCCCCACGGCGATGTGGTCGGCGCCGCCCGCCGATCCGCCGGCCCAGCTGACCGCGCCGGGATCGGCCTTCAGCATTTCCACCAACTGGCCGATGTCCTGGATGTCGGACGCGGCGGGAACCACGATCGCCTCGTATTCGCCGGTCAGCCGCGCGATGGGCGTCACGTCGGCCAGGGACACGGGGCTGGCATTGGTCAGGATCGCGCCGACCATCACATAGCCGCCGACGATCAGCTGGTCGGCCTTGCCCTGGGCGGACGCCACGAACTGCGCCAGGCCCACCGTGCCGCCCGCGCCGGGGACGTTCTGGACCTGCACGGTGTCGGAAATGCCTTCGCCCTGCAAGGCTTCCTGCATGGTGCGGGCGGTCTGGTCCCAGCCGCCGCCGGGCGCCGCGGGCGCGATGATGGTATAGTTTTCGGCATGGGCCGGAACCGCGAGGGCGGCGGCGATCAGCCCTGCGAAAAGGGTGCGTTTCATGGTTTGTCATCCTCCCAGATGCACGGACGTGCGGACCGGACCCTCCAGCCCGGATGAGGCGACCAAACACGATGAACCTGTCATCAGCCTGACATGAGCGTCGTGTTTCGAAAAAATCGCGCCCTACATCACCGCGCCGATCTGCCAGGGCACGAATTCATGCCGGCCATAGCCCAGATCCTCGGATTTGGTCTTTCGGCCCGAGGCGGTGGCCAGGATCGCCTGGAAGATCTCGGCGCCCTTTTCCTCCAGCGGCACGCCGTCCACGATGTCGCCGCAGTTGATGTCCATGTCGTCCCCCATCCGCTGGAACAGGGGCGTGTTCGTGGCCAGCTTGATGGACGGCACCGGCTTGCAGCCATAGGCCGACCCCCGCCCGGTGGTGAAGCACAGCACGTTGGCGCCCCCCGCCACCTGCCCCGTCGCCGCCACCGGGTCGTATCCCGGCGTGTCCATATAGACGAACCCCTTGCGGTCGATCCGTTCGGCGTAGCGATAGACCCCGCGCAGGGTCGAGGTGCCGCCCTTGGCGACCGCGCCCAGCGATTTTTCCAGGATCGTGGTCAGCCCGCCCGCCTTGTTGCCGGGCGAGGGGTTGTTGTTCATCTCTCCGCCGTTGCGGGTGGTGTAATCGGTCCACCAGTCGATCAGCTCGACGATCTTGCGGCCGATCTCGGGCGTTTCGGCGCGGCGCGTCAGCAGGTGTTCGGCGCCGAAGATCTCGGGCGTTTCCGACAGGATCGCGGTGCCGCCCTGGCGCACCAGCATGTCGGCGGCGACGCCAAGCGCGGGATTGGCCGTCAGCCCGGAATATCCGTCCGATCCGCCGCATTGCAGCGCCAGGGTCAGTTCGGACGCGGGGATAGGCTCGCGCCGCGCCCGCGCCGCGACGGGCAGCAGGTCGCGCAGCTTCGCCACGCCCGCGTCGATGGCGCGGCGGGTGCCGCCCGTGTCCTGGATGGTCAGGGACTGGAAATGATCGCCCTCGGCGATGCCATAGGCGTCCTTCAGCCGCGCGATCTGGAACACCTCGCATCCCAGGCCCACCAGCAGCACGGCGGCAAAGTTCGGATGGCTGGCATAGCCCCAGGTCGTGCGCGCCAGCAGGTCATAGCTTTCGCCCCTGGACGCCATGCCGCAGCCCTGTCCGTGGGGCAGGGCGACAAAGCCGTCGATGTCGGGGTGATCGTCCAGCATTCCCGACCGCATCGCCTGATCGGCGATGTAGTCGACCACGGTGGCCGAACAGTTCACCGACGACAGGATGCCGATGTAATTGCGCGTGCCTGTCCGTCCGTCAGGGCGCCGAAAGCCCTGGAAATGCGCCGGAACCTCGCCTTGGCGCAGGGATTCGGGGGCGCGGGCCTCGGACGCGAAGGCATAGTCGCGGTCGAAATCGCCCATGGTGACGTTCTGTTCGTGCACCCAGTCGCCCGGCGCGATCGGGGTGCTGGCAAAGCCGATGATCTGGCCGAACTTGCGGATCGGTTCGCCGGGGGCGATGGCGCGGGACGCGATCTTGTGGCCGCGCGGGATGCGGCGGCTGGCGCGGACGGCGCCCTCGACCGGGGTTCCCTCGCGCAGGTCCGCGATGGCCACGACGATGTTGTCGGCCTCGTTCAGGCGCAGGATTTGCGGCTTGTCCATGATCGTCCCCCGATGATGCGTCCTGAATTAGAAGGCGCCCGTTCCATGCGTCAATCCCTTACCCGCCCCCGACCGCGCGGCGCCAGCGGTCGATCAGGCGGGCGCGCTTGGCCTGGTCCAGATAGACCAGCAGGCCGGGGCTGACCGTCACCGGGCGCAGTTGCGCGCCAAGCGCGGCCTGCATGGTCCGGGCGCTGTTGTCGCCCGACACCTCCAGGCTGACGGCGGGCAGGCGCAGCTTTTCGGCCAGGATGGTCTGGCCCGCCCGCGACATGAAGAAGCCCAGGAACCGCGCGCCCAGGTCGGGCCGGGCGGCGGCGCGCGGCACCAGCCCCACGCGGGACACGACCACCGTGAAATCGCGCGGCAGCACCATGCCCACGTCGGGATGGTCGCGCGCCCAGTCGGCGGCATAGGATCCCAGGATGTTGTACCCGATCAGCAGCCGCCCGTCCGCGACCCGTTCCAGGATCTGCTGGCTGGTGGAAAACTGTTGCACCCCTGCCCGGCCCATGGCGTCGATCACCCCCCAGATGTCGGGGAAATGTTCCTGATCGCGGGCCAGGAACAGATATCCCACCGCCGACCGTTCGATGTCATAGGTGCCGATGCGGCCCCGCACCGCCGCTCCGCCCCGCGCCAGCCAGTCCATCAGGTCGAACCGCGAGGCGGGCGGCGGACGGTCGCGGAAGGCCGGGCGGTAATAGATCAGGACGGCCGGTTCGAAGGTCAGCGCATAGGCGGTGTCGCGCCAGTTGGCCCAGCGGGGCCAGCCCGCGCTGTCGGGCGTGATCGCGGGCCGCGCATAGCCGTCATTGGCCAGCTTGACCTGAAGATCCATCGCGGACGAAAAGGCGAAATCCGCCGTGGGCCGTCCCGCATCGGTTTCGGCCACGATCCGGTCGTTCAGTTCTCCGGTCAGCAATTCCTGATACGCCACCGTCACGTCGGGGTTCTCGGCCTGGAACCCTGCGATCAGCGGCGCGGCCATGTGGTTGTCCAGCGACGAATAGATCGTCAGCACCTGATCCCCGCCGGGATAGGTAAAGACCTCGGCCCGCAGGGGCGGCGCCAGAAGCAGCAGGGCAAGGATCGCGCGCAGGATCATCGCGCCACCATGCCAGCGGCGGGGCCGGTTCACAACGCCCCGGCGCGCGGCTATCGTGATCGCCAAGGGGGATGGGCGATGCGGCTTTTGCTGGTCGAGGACAATGAACAGCTGGCCGAGGCCCTTCAGTCCCTGCTGACGGGCGCCGGCCATGCGGTGGACCGCGTGGCCGACGGCGCCTCGGCCGAGGCGCTTGCGGCGGCGGAACGGTTCGATCTGGTGATCCTGGATCTGAACCTGCCGCAGATGGACGGGTTGTCGGTGCTGCGCCAGTTGCGGGCGCGGGGCAACCAGGCGGCCGTGCTGGTCCTGACCGCGCGGGGCGCGCCCGAGGACCGGGTGCGCGGGCTGGACCTGGGCGCGGACGATTACATGGTCAAGCCCTTCGACATCGGCGAATTCGAGGCGAGGGTCCGTTCGCTGCTGCGCCGCCAGGCGGGGTTGCGGGCGGCGGTCGTGACCGTGGGCGGGGTCACGCTGGATCTGGCCGCGCGGCGGTTCACGGCAGGCGGCGCGGCCCTGGATCTGCCCGCCCGCGAACTGGCGCTGCTGGAACTTTTGTTCATGCGCGCGGGCAAGGTCGTGACCAAGGACACCATTGTCCAGTCGCTGACCAGCCTGGACGACAGCCTGTCGGAAAACGCCATCGAGCAGTATGCCAGCCGCCTGCGCCGCAGGCTGGCCCCCCACGACGTGCATCTGCGCACCGCGCGCGGCATTGGATATTACATCGACAGGTCGTCCTGATGGGGTCGCTGCGCCGCCGCCTGCTGGGCTGGCTGCTGGCCGCGACCGCGATCCTGGGCCTGCTGGCCCTGGCCGACACCTGGCGCGAGGCCGTGACGACCGCGACCCGCGTGTCCGACCGCGTGCTGACCGGATCCGCGCTGGCCATCGCCGAACGGGTGACGGTGGACGAGGATACGGGATTGCAGGTGGACATCCCCTATTCGGCCCTGGAAATGCTGACCTCGACCGCGCAGGACCGGGTGTTTTATCGCGTCGATGGGCCGCTGGGCTATCTGACCGGGTATCGCGCCCTGACGCCTGCCCCGGTCGACAGCGACGGACGCGGTTTTGCCGATGGCGTCTTCGCGGGCGATGCGATCCGCGTCATCACCCTGGCCCGCACCGTGTCCACCGGGGTCGAATCCATCCCCTTTGCCGTGACCGTCGCCGAATCCACGCTGGCCCGGCGGGAATTGGCCCGGTCGATCTTGATCCGGTCGGCTTTGCGGCTGACGGGCATGATCGGGGGCGCCGCGCTGATCGTCTGGATCGCGGTGCCGTTGGCCCTGCGCCCCTTGAATCGCCTGAGCGACGCCATCGCGATTCGGTCTCCTGACGATCTGTCGCCCATCCGCGACCGCGTCCCGACCGAGGTGCAGGGCCTGGTCGAGGCGGTCAATTCCTTCATGGCCCGGCTGGGCACCGCGCTTGACGCGCTGCGCAATTTCACCGGCAACGCCAGCCATCAGTTGCGCACGCCGCTGGCGGTCCTGCGCACGCAAATGGCCCTGGCCAGCCGGGCGGACACCCCGCAGGCGATGCAGTCCGCCGTGGCCAAGGGCGATGCGGCGCTTGCCCATGCCGAACGGGTGCTGACGCAACTGCTGCTGCTGGCCCGCATCGATGCCGCGCCGGGACAGGCGGCCCTGGCCCCGGTGGATCTGGCGGCCCTGGCGCGCGGCATCACGGGCGATTCCATCCCCCGCGCCGCCGATGCCGGGATCGATCTGGGCTTCGACGACGGCCTTGGCGGCGACCCCGCGCAGATCCGCGCGGAACCCGTGCTGCTGGCCGAGGCCTTGGCAAACCTGATCGACAACGCCATTGCCTATGCAGGGCGCGGCGCCATGGTGACGGTCAGCGTCCGCGGCGGGCCTGACGGGGCGATCCTGGCCGTGATCGACGATGGTCCCGGCATTCCCGCCGATGCCCGCGCGGGCTTGGGCGCCCGTTTCGCCCGCGGCGGAACCGGGGCCGAGGGGCTTGGCCTGGGCCTTGCCATCGTGGCCGAGATCGCGGCGCTGTTCGGCGGCCGGCTGGCCCTGCTGGATGGGCCGGGCGGACGCGGGCTGCGGGCGGAACTGCACTTGCCTATGGCCTAAGACGACGCGGGCTGCGGGTTACTGGGCCAGCCGCTGATATTGCGCCGCGGTCAGATAGCCGGTGGCGGTCTGGTCATTGGCGCGCTGCCAGCCCGCGAGGGCATTGCGGGTGCCTTGGCCGAAGATTCCGTCGATGCCGCGCGTGTCGAAGCCGCGCTGCGTCAGCCCGGCCTGGACCGCCCGGCGCTGCGATGGGGACAGGCCAAGCCGCGCCTCGGCCTGGGCGGGGCCGCTTGTCCCGGCGTCGGCCAGTTCGGCCTGGGTCGGGCGACCTACCGTCGTGGCGGCGGTGCCGCGCAGGATCTCGTTCGCCTGGGCGGTGCTGAGGCTGCCGGTTTGCGCATAGTTGCGGTCCCGTTGCCACAGGGCGATGGCGCGGCGCGTGCCGGGGCCAAAGTTGCCGTCCGCACCGTTGGTGCTGTAGCCGAGCGCGTTCAGCCGCTGCTGGATCGACAGGCGTTGCTGCCGGGACAGGCCGGCGGTGCCGCCGCCGTCGTACGGATTGGCGGGCGCGGCGGCCGTTCCGCCGCCCAGCCGTGCGATCTGGTCCCGCGCCTGCGCGGCGTAAAGCCCGTCCGGGAACTGTTGCAGATAGGATTGATAGGCCCGCCGGGTGCCTTGGCTCTGGGCCTGGGCAAAGGTGGCCCGGTCCTGTTCCTGTTGCAGATACTGCCGCGCGACGCCGCCCACGATCTCGCCCAGATCCTGCGCCGGCACAGGTGCCGCCAAGGACGCGGCGATCACAGCCGCTGTGAAGATCGTTCTGACCATCGGATGGTCCCCCATGTCATGCCCCCCCGCGGGGCGCCGGACCTATAGCGCGGATCGACGGCCTTCGGTTCCGGCGGACCCTTAGCCCTGCGGGGTCATCGCCTTGCGCGGGCGGCTGCGTTCCAGCCCCAGCCGCCGTTCGCGCCAGATGATCGCGATTCCCGCCGCGATGACCAGGGCCGCGCCGGTCAGCACTACGCCGGTCGGCGCCTCGCCGAACACATACCAGCCGATGGCGATGGCCAGCAGCATCGAGACATATTCGAACGGCGCCACCAGCGAGGCGTCGGCATGACGATAGGCCGAGGTCAGCATGATTTGTGCCACGCCCCCCAGGATGCCGCTGCCGATCAACAGGGCTGCGGTTGTCGCATCGGGCATGACCCATCCAAAAGGCAGCGTCGCCAGCCCCAGCACGGTTGACGTGAAGGAAAACCAGAACACGATCGCCGATGTGCGTTCCTCTTGAACCAGTTTGCGCACGAAGATCTGCGCCAGTGCAGCCCCCGAGGCCCCGCCCAGGGCCACCACCGCGCCCAGCATCCGGGCGGGATCGGGATCGGTGCCCAGCCGCAGCTGCGGCGACAGCACGATCAGCACGCCGGTCAGGCCGATGCCCACCATGGACAGGCGGAACAGGCGCACGTCCTCGTCCAGAAACATGGCGGCGAAGATCACCACCAGCAGCGGCGCGGCATAGCCTATGGCCGTTGCCTCGGGGAACGACAGCAGCGACAAGGCCCAGAAGTTCAGGGCCATGGACAGCGTGCCGACAAGGCCGCGATAGACATGGCCCATGGGCCGGACCGTGCGCAGGCCCACCGACAGTTCGCCGCGCAGGGCCAGCCAGGCCAGGATCACCGGGATCGCGAACAGCGACCGGAAGAACACCTGCTGGCCCGCCGGCACATCCGCGGTTTCGGACGTGGCCTTGACCATCGCCGCCATCACCGTGAACACCGCCACGCTGGCGCATTTCAGCAGGATTCCCTGCATCGGATTCTGGTAGGGCATGGTGCGAACGCCGTCGGGACATCGGACGCGCCATGGTTAGGGCGGGGACGGCCGGGCCACAAGAGGCTGTCTTGCAGATCGTGCAGAAAATCCGGGTCAGGACGCCGCCGCGATCCGGTCCCGTTCCGGCAGCACGCACAGATCCCAGGCCGCAAAGGCGACCGGCGCCGCGGTCTGCGCCAGCCCTTCGATGGCCAGGGCGTACTGGCGTTCGTAACCCGCGATCATCCGGTCGAGGGCAAAGCATTCCAGCACCCGGTCACGCGCGGCGCGGCGCGGGATCGACAGGGCCGCCTGGGCCGCGTCGGCCAGGGCCTGCGGTTCGGGAGCCTCGGCAAAACGCCCGGCGGGACCGATCACCTCGCGCGCGGCGCCCATGTCGATGGCGGCGACGGGCAGGCCGCAGCACATCGCCTCGATGGCGGTCAGGCCAAAGGGTTCGTCCCACAGCGGCGTGAACATCAGGACCGAGGCGCGGCCGAATTCCCGCGCCAGTTCCGGCCCCGACAGATGCCCGCCATAGCGGATATCCCCTTGCAGGAAGGGCGCAATTTCGGCGTTGAAATAGCCCCGGTTCTCGACCGCGCCGAACAGGGCCAGCGGCATCCCGGCAAGCGCCGCCGCGCGGACGGCCAGATGCGCGCCCTTGTTGGGCGTGATCCGCCCGGCCCAGACGGCGCTGCCGTCGCCCGCGGGGCCAAAGGGCCACAGATCCGTGTCGATGCCGTTATGGACCACCGCGGCTTCGGGCGGGGGGGCGTCGCCCCACCAGCTTTCGATCTGGCGGGCCGAGGTGACGGTGAACCGCGACCAGGGGGCGGCGCTGCCCAGGACCGCCCGGTGCAGCGCCTCGAAGGGCGGGATGTGCAGCGAGGTGACACAGGGCAGACGATGCTGGCGCGCCAGTCGCGGCGGATAACGGTGCAGCGAATTGTTGTGGACGATATCGAAGCCCCCGCCAAGCAGCGTTTCCGCCGCCTTGGCGAACCGCGCGTCCAGCCAGGCGTTCAGTTCGGGTTCGCCGGGCAGGTAGTCGCCGTGATAGGATTGCGGCAGGACCGGCCACAATTCCCCCGCCGCATCGCTGTCGCCGGATGCGAACAGCGTCACATCGTGGCCGCGCGCCGTCAGCCCCCGCGCCAGATGCCAGGTATGGGATTCCATCCCGCCCATGAACGGGGGGGCGATGGGATGGCGGACATGGGCCAGCAGGGCGATGCGCATGTCATCCGGCCCCGGTCACTCGGCGGCGGGCAGAAGCATCGCCCGTTGCGCCAGATCGGTGGCGCGGCGGCGTTCGACGGGGGTTGCCGCGTCGTTGGCCACACCGCCCGCCGCCTGCGCGTTCAACAGGTCGATCACGCGGCGGGTGTTGGCATAGGGCTGGTCCGACTGCTGGCGGCACAGCGCCAGATGATCGTCGGTCGGTTCCCCCAGGATCCGCAGACCGGTGGGGGTGTTCTCGATCAGGCCCATCAGGCCGAAGCAGTACAGCCAATGCTCCATGGTGCGGTGGCCCCATTTCCGGCGGAACAGTTCGGCGTTGCGGACCACGGATTCGACATGGTGGACGGGCGGCATGAAATGCGGGTGATACTGGTGATAGACCCGCGCGCCCTGGCACCAGTTGATCGGGATCAGCTGCGCGTCCAGCGTGCGCCCGAAATCCGTATCCTCGCCCCCATAGCCGGCATAGCGTTCGTCAAAGCCCCCGGACCGGGCGAAATCCCCGGCAGGAATGGCAAAGTTCAGCGACCAGAAGCAGCGATAGTCGTTGCAGCGTTCCACCGGCCGCGCGGGCGGGCCGGCGCGGTCGGAATGCTTGACGGCGATGGAGGCGAAGCGGTCGAAGTCGATGCCCCCGTCGGTCGCGCCGCCGGGAAGATACAGGACTTCTCCCATCATCAGGCCCGCGCCGGGGGCGCAGATGCGCGCGTAATCGGCGATCAGCGTGGGGGCGGGGATGCAGTCCACGTCGATGAAGGCCAGAACCTCGCCCAGGGCCGCGCGGGCCACGGCGTTGCGGGCGCGGGCCAAGGGCAGGTCGTCGCCGGGCACCAGGATCTGGCGGACGGGAAAGGGCGCGTCGGACAGGTCGGCATAGGGTTCGGGCTGCATCACCCCCACGATCAGGTCCACGGGCGGCTGCGTCTGCCGGGCCAGGCCCCGGATCACGTTTCTCAGGTGATCGGCCCGGCCGCGGGCGATGGTCAGGGCGGATACGGTGCGGAAGGACGGATCAGGCATGGCGGGTTCCGGGGCGGGGGCGGTTGCTGCATCGTCGGGCCACAGGCGGGCGATCAGCCCTTCCAGCCAGTCCGCCGTCCGGCGGTCGGCATGGGGCCGGATCAGTGCGGCCTGGGCGGCGGGATCGTGGCGGGCCGTCGCCTCGGCCAGGGCGGCGGTCCAGGCGTGGGCGGATGACGGCAGATGCGGGCGCGTCACGGCGGCGCCCGCGCGATCCAGGCAGGCGGCCTTGGCGACCTGTTCGTCGAAATACCGCCATTCCGGCACCGCCAGCCAGGGCTTGCCCGCCGTCAGGATCTGCTGGCAGGTGGTGTTGCCGGTGGACGCGATCACGATGTCGGCCGCCGCGATGTGGTCGGCGGCATTGTCCACCCAGCCCAGATGGGCCAGGTTCGCGGGTTCGGTCGCGTGCCAGTCGCGTTGAACGTCGCCAATGGTGACGAACCGCGTGTCGGGGAACGTGCGCGCGGCCACCCCAAGCGGGGCTTGGGCAAAGCCGCTGCCGCCCGCGCCGGACACCACCAGAACGATTCGGTCCGTTGGGTTCAGGCCCAGCGTCGTGCGGGCCGTGGCGCGGTCGGGCATCGCGGCGTCGATGCCGATGCCGGGCGCCCAATGGATCGTGCCCATCATCCAGGCGGGCCAATCGTCCTGCGCCAGTTCCGGCGCGAAGGGCGCGATCAGCCCCGCCGCGCCGCGGTAGGCGGCCATATGGCCCGGATCGCTGCGGTCGCCATGTTGCAGCACCTTGACATGAGGAACGGAACACAGCCGGGCCAGGTGCGCCACCTCGGCCGACACGTCGCAGATCATCAGCGCCGGATCGGCCCGGTCGAACCAGTCGGCCATCACCGCCATGGCCTTGCGGATGCCGGGCCAGCCCAGGGGCGCGCAATGCATCGTGTCGGGGGTCGGGATGTGGTCCATGGCGCCGCCTTCGTCGCCGCGCCGTTCGAACAGCGACGGAATGCGGCAGATGCGGACGTTGGGACGAAGCGCGGGAAAGATGTCGTCGCGCGCGCAGAAGATCGTGACCGGGCGCGCGGACGGCAGGGCGTTGACGATGGCGGCGCAGCGTTCCGCATGGCCGCGTCCCTGGTGATGCACGAAATATCCAAGGGGCCGCATGGTCATTCCGCCGGGATGGCGCGGGCGGCGGGCCGGTCGGTCAGGCCGAAATGCTCCAGCCCCTCGATCACTCCCGCCGCATGACGGGCGCTGGCGCGATACAGGTCGGGCCGGTCGGCCAGGCGCAGTTCGGCCAGGGCGTTGCCCACGACGATGGCCCGGCCCGCGGCGGCCAGCATGCAGGCGTCGTTGCCGCTGTCGCCCGCGGCGATGCAATCGGTCAGACCCAGACCCAGCCGCGCGGCCTCGAACGACAGGGCGCCGGCCTTGCCCGCCCGCTGCGGCAGGATGTCGATGAATCGCCCGTGCGAGGGGACCACCCGCGCCGCCAGCCCCGCCCTGGCCAACGCGTCCCGGATGTCCAACGCCTGCGATTCCGTCCCGGACAGGCTGATCTTCCAGCGGCGCTGATCGCAGGGGGCCTGCCATGCCACCGGCATGTCGGCCAGCAGGCCGCGAATGGCATCAGGCTGCCAATCCTGTCCGATCCAGTCGGCGTAATCGCCGCACAAGGCCAGCGACCCGCGCCGGTCGGCCCGCCAGATCTCGGACCCGACCGAGGTGATGATTACCGGGGTTTCGGGCAGCGCCCAATCGGCCAGGATGCGCCGCGCCTCGGGCAGGGACCGGCCGGTGGCGATCACCGCATGCTGCCGGCGGCGTGGGGCGCCGCCCATCCAGCGGGCAAAGGCGGCGGCGGACCGGGGGCAGCCCGTCAGCGTGCCGTCGATGTCGAAGGCCAGCACCGTCCGGGGCAGGGAAGCCGGCCGCAGGGGCGCGGTCTTGCGCGTCAGGCGGCGGGCGATCAGCGACAGGCGGTCGGCCCAGGCATCCCAGTCGAATTGACGGTGGTTGGCCAGGGCGTTCCGGGACAGGCGGCGCCATTCGCCCCGGTCCCGCAGGATGCCGAGACAGGCATCGGCAAGCTGCGGACCCGACAGCGGATCGGCCAGCCGCCCATGGCCGATGGTTCCCAGAATATCGACCGGCCCGCCGTTTCGTGTGGCGACGACCGGCAGGCCAAAGCGCGCGGCCTCGATCAGGGTCAGCCCAAAGGGTTCATGCAGGGCCGGGTTGACGAACACCCCGCCCTGCGCAGCGGCCAGGCGGTAAAGCTGCGGCACCAGGGTCGTGTCGTGGCGGGCGGGCAGCAGCACCCGGCCCGGCAGGCCGCGGGCCAGTGCGGCCAGTTCGGCGCGGACGGCGCGCTGTTCGGGTTCGGATCCGTCCTGACCTGCGACGATCACCAGATTGGCCGCGTCCTGCAAGTCGGGGCAGTCGC
This sequence comes from Paracoccus sediminis, assembly GCF_900188295.1. GTDB lineage: Bacteria > Pseudomonadota > Alphaproteobacteria > Rhodobacterales > Rhodobacteraceae > Paracoccus > Paracoccus sediminis. The sequence continues at coordinate 52,310 of NZ_FZNM01000005.1, read as the reverse complement.
GATAGGCCCGCATCAGCCCGGCCAGGTTCTTCTTTTCGACCGGCCGGGCGATGGCCAGCAGAAAGGGCAGGTCCGGACGATCCAGGCCGTCCGCCAGCCGCCGCCGGGCCTGTCCGTCATCAGCGGCGGCCGGCAGGCTGATACCGGGATTGATCCGCCAGACGCGCCCCGCGCTGCCGGGGTCATAGGCGGCGATCTGGCGTTCGGCCTCGTCGCGCGACGAGGCTATGATGGCATCGGCGCCGATGATCGCGGCCCGTTCGCGGCGGATGCGGTCGCTGCAATCGCCCCCGACGCAGCCCCGCTTGTCGATGGCCAGCGAATGGGGGGTATAGACCATCGGAATGCCGAAGCGCGCGCGGGCGGCGGCGCCCAGTTCGGCGGCATCGGCGAAATGGCAGTGCAGAATGTCGGGCCTGCACGGCGAACGGGACAGCATATCCAGAAAGGCGCCCGTCAGCGCGGGCAGCTCGGCCTCGAGCGCCTCTTTGGTCCGATAGGCGGCGGACGGTCCCTTCAGCCGCAGGATGCGCAGTCTGGGACCGATCTGCTGAACAGGGACCGCATGATCGGGGCCAAGCGCCGGGTCGTCGAACAGACGGGTCAGGATATCGACGCGCCGCACCTCGGGCCGGCGGGCCTGCGCCTGCGCCGCGCCCAGCACATAGGCGATATGGCCGCCCGTGTCCTGGGTCAGCCCATAGCGGATCGGCGGCTGGCTGATGCAACCGCCGAGGGCGATGTGCATCACATACATCGAAACCTCGTCTGGAACGCTGGGGCAGGGGGGAGGCCGTGGCGCCCGTCCCCGCGCCACACCAACGTGATCGTCCGGGGCGGGTTCCTGCCCGGCGGGAAAGTTGCGGAAGGTTAATCCGCTTGGCCCGCCTCGGCGGCCTGAACGGCGCGGAAATGCGCCCGCAGCCGAGCCAGCCCCGCCGCGTCCCAGCCCGGCGGCTGCGTCACCGCCATCCAAGGGGCGATGTGGTCGTCATAGGCGTACAGATGCCCGTGACCCATCGGCACATGCAGCGATACCGCCATGTCGAAGGCCAGTTGCAGAAAGCTGATGATCGGATACCAGCGAAGCGCGGGCGATATGTCCGGCCCGCGGGGCGGGTTCATCCAGTCCGGGCGGCGCCAGACCGCCCCGGTATCGAAGAACACGATGGGATCGCTGGCGTATTGCAGATAGACGATGCGGATCCCGCCCCACATGTCGTCGGGCGACAGGCCCTGGTCGCCATTGGTGAACCGCACCGTCTGTCCCCGGTCCATGCGGGGCAGCCATTCGGGCGAGGCCGGATCGCGTTCCCGCGTCAGCGTTTGCCACAAGGGGCTGACAAACGGCGGCCCGACCCACAGCGCCCCCGCGAAGGGCTGGTCGATCATCTCGGATAGGCGCAGGGATTGCTGGGAACTGTATGCCCCCAGGCTGAGACCATAGAGGTAAAGATCGGGACGGGCATCCTCGGGCAGGGTCAGCCAGTGGCGATAGACGGCACTGAACAGGGCGCGCCCGGCCTCGGCCGAATAGTCGGGTTCGACCAGCAGCGAGATCCAGCTTTGCAGGTAGGAATATTGCAGCGCGACCGTCGCCACGTCGCCGCGATGCAGGTATTCCAGCGTCGTCATCGCAGCCGGATCCAGCCAGCCGGTGCCGGTGGGCATGGCGACCACCAGAATGGACCGGCCGAACCCGCCGATGCGGTCCAGTTCCGCCACGGCCAGAGCCGCGCGTTGTTCCGCCGTGTCGGCGGCGTTCAGCCCGACATAGGCGCGCAGGGGCTGCATCGCCGGGCCGCCCGTCACCGCCGCGATGGCGTCGGCGGTGGGGGTTGTGGCGATATGGTTGCGTCCCTCGCGGCCCAGATCCTCCCAGGACACCAGCGATGCGGGACTGCCGGTGCGCAGGGGGTCCGCGGGGGGCAGGCTGTCGGGGGGGATCGCGGCATCGAGCGCGCGGGCCGACGTGTCGGCCGTGCGGATGAATCCGCTGAACAGCACGCCGTTGGCCAGCGACCACAGCAGGATTGCCCCGATCACCAGGCCCAGCAGATGCGCCGCCCGTCGCGGCACCACGCGTTCGATCCGGCGCGTCAGGCGGCGCACGAACAGCGCGATCAGCTTGCCCAGCGTCAGCAGCAGGGCCGCCACGAGAAAGGCCAGGGTGCCGATCATCAGCGGCAGCCGGGGCGGCGCCAGGTCCATGCCCATCGGCGCCCGGATCGAATTCTGCCATGCCGTCGCCTGCGACAGGAACCAGCCGACGATCAGCGCCGCCACCAGGGCCAGGGCCAGCAGCACCCGCCGCGCCAGCGGCCCGCGCAGCATCGGCAGATCCAGCGTCATCCAGATCCAGCGGCCCAGCATCGCCACGCCGTAACCGGCTGCAAAGCAGACCCCGGCCAGGACGCCCTGCACGATCTCGCTGCGGGGGATCAGGCTGGGGGTCAGCGACGCCGCCATGAACAGCGCCCCTAGCACCAGCCCGACGCCGGTCACGTTGTCGTCCAGGAAGTGGACCAGGCGGCGCCACCAGGGTCTTGGGCCGCCGGGATCGGTCATGGGCGGCCGATCCGCATCGCGACGGGCCAGACGACGCGCCGGGACCGGTCTGCGGCGCCCCACAACCGGGACAGGTCGTCGGCGAAATCGGTCAACAGGTCGCCTTGCCCGGCATCTTGTGCCTGACGGATGGCGGACCAGGTGGACAGATAGCCCAGGAAGGTGTCCAGCGGCCAGTCGCGGCGGATCGCCAGGGCCGGGGCGGGCAGTTCGTCAAAGGGAAAATCCAGGTCGGCATAGCCGCTGTCCACCAGCCGACGTTCGGGGGGCCAGAAGGGACCGATCCCGTCATGGTAGAAACGGTCGAAACGATCGCTCAGCGCCGCGTCGTCCAGCCGCGGCGCGCCATAGCTGGCCAGGGCGACGATCGCGCCGGGCCGGGCGACGCGGCGAACCTCGGCATAGAAGGCGGGCAGGTCGAACCAGTGGGCGGCCTGCGCCGCGGCGATCAGGTCGGTGCGGGCATCGGGCAGGGGCAGGGCCTCGGCCGAGGCGGGGCGATAGGTGACGCGGGGATGAGGGGCAGCGTGGTCCAGCTGCGCCGGGCTGGGATCGAAGCCGATCACCCCGTCGAAATGACCGGCAAGTTGGACGGTCAACTGCCCGGTGCCGCATCCCACGTCCACCGCCAGCCCGTGCCCCGGCGCCAGCCCCGCCAGATGGGCGGCCAGTTTGGGCGGGTAGTTCGGGCGGAATGCCGCATAGCGGCCCCCGCCCCGGTCGAACCAGTTGGTTTGCGCGGGCGTCGCTGTCATGGCCGCACGATAGCCCGGCCCGCATCCGCCGCCAAGCCCGCCCCCGGTCACAGGCCGGCGGCGATTTCCCCCTGCACCTGCGCCAGCAGCGACCGGACATGCGGGGCGAAGCTGCGCCAGACATCCATGCGGAAGCTGTCGATGCCGTCGCGCCACAGGATCACGGTGGCGCTGTCGAAGACCGTGCGGGCCGCAGCGCCCACGGGCATGGCCGCGACATTGCGCGGGCAGCAGGCGGAAAGCAGGTCCAGCACGGCGGGGCCGGTCAGGCGCAGGGTGATTTCGCGGTCGCTGATGTCCACCAGGCTGTGGGGCGCATCCGCATGGACCGCGCGGGCTGGGGTGGTCAGATCGGTGCCTTCGGGCGCGGTCAGCAGCCATTCGTCGGGACCAAGGCACAGCGCCTCGGTTCCCGCCGCGGCGCTGCGGGCGCCCACGCGAACCGGCAGATCCAGGCCCAGGACGCGGGCCAGCGTATCGCGATGCGCGGGTTTCACCCGCAGGGACAGGCGCAGGACGGGGGCCAGATCCTCGATCAGGACGGGGGCGCTGTGGAACTGATGCTTTTCATAGGTCATCGCGTCTCTCCTTATGCCTTCAGCCGCGCGTTGTCGGGGTCGTAGAACACGGTCGAGGTGATGCGCGCGCGGCGCACCCCGTCCGGCATCGGGATGAACACCGTCTCGCCCATCCGGTCGAAGCCCCCCTCGATCACCGCCATGGCGATGGGATGGCCCATCGTGGACGGATAGGACGAGGTGACGTGGCCCACCATCCGCATGGGCTTGGGCTGGTCCGGGTCCAGCACGATCTGCGCGCCTTCCTGCAACAGGCTGCCATCCTCGGTCAGCAGGCCGACCAGCTGCTTGCGGCCTTTCGCCACGATGTCGGGGCGCGACAGCGACCGCTTGCCGACGAAGTCCTTCTTGGCCTTGCCGATGGCCCAGTCCAGGCCCGCGTCCTGCGGGGTGACGGTGCCGTCGGTGTCCTGGCCCACGATGATGTAGCCCTTTTCGGCGCGCAGGACGTGCATGGTTTCCGTGCCATAGGGGCAGATGTCAAAGGGCTTGCCGGCCTCCATCAGCGTTTCCCACAGCGTCAGGCCGTGGCGCGCGGGGACGTTGACCTCGAATCCGATCTCGCCGGTAAAGGACAGGCGGAACAGGCGCGCGGGCAGGCCCGCGACCGTGCATTCGGCGCAGGACATGTGCGGGAAATCGTCCCAGTCCACGTCTTGGACCAGCGGTTTCAGCATCGCCAGCACGTTCGGCCCGTTCAGCGCGACCGTCGCCCACTGTTCCGTGGTAGAGGTCAGCCAGACATCCAGATCCGGCCATTCGGTTTGCAGGTAATCCTCCATCATGGTCAGCACGCGCGCCGCGCCGCCGGTGGTGGTGGTGACGTGGAACAGGTCGGGGGACAGCCGCCCGATCACGCCGTCGTCGCGGATGAATCCATCCTCTCCCAGCAGCAGGCCATAACGGCAGCGGCCCGGTTGCAGCTTGGTCCAGGGGTTGGTGTACATGCGGTTCATGAATTCGACCGCATCCGGCCCCGCGACCTCGATCTTGCCCAGGGTCGAGGCGTCGAAGATCCCCAGGGACGCCCGCGTGGCCTTGCATTCGCGCAGCACGGCGGTGTGCATGTCCTCGCCCGCTTTGGGGAAATACCAGGCGCGGCGCCATTGGGCGACGGGTTCGAACACCGCGCCATTGGCCTCGGCCCAAGGGTCGATGGGCGTCTTGCGGGTCAGCTGGAACGTCTCGCCCCGCAGGTATCCGCAGAAGGCGCCGAAGCTGGTCGGCGTGTAGGGCGGGCGAAAGGTGGTCAGGCCGACCTGCGGCGGCTGTTTCCCAAGCGCGTCGGCGGCGATCATCAGCCCGTTGATGTTCGACATCTTGCCCTGGTCGGTCGCCATGCCGTTCGTCGTGTACCGCTTGACATGTTCGATCGACCGCATCCCCTCGCGCACGGCCAGGCGGATGTCCTTGGCGGTCACGTCGTTCTGGAAATCGACAAAAGCGCGCGCCTTGCCGGGATTGCCGTCGGTCGGCAGTTCGGTGTGGCTGGTGCCCGTGCCGGGACGGTCGTTCGCCACCCGGAACGCGGCCGGATGTCCGGCGCGGCCCAGGCCCTGCAAGGCCCGTAGGCCTGCCGCCGCGCCATCGGCCAGCACCGGGTCGTAACCCCACAGCCCGCGTCCGGCGCCCGCGATCTCGACCGCTTCGGTCTTGCGGTCGGGCAGGAAGGTGCCGCCGTCCGCGTCCCAGGCCAGCGAACCCTTCGTGTGGGAAAACAGGTGCAGCGAGGGTGTCCAGCCGCCGCACATCAGCAGGCAGTCGCAGGGAATGGTCCGGCCCCCGCTGACAGTGCCGCCCCGGACGGCGGCGGCGCGGAGGGATTTCACGCGCAACCGGCCCGTGGTGGTGGTCACGGTATGGCCTGCCAGAACCTCGATCCCGCGTTGGCGGGCGGCGTCCAGCAGGTCGGGGCGCACCGTGGCGCGCGTATCGATGATCGCCGCGACCTTGGCGCCGCTGTCGGCCAGGTCGAAGGCCGCATACCAGGCGCTGTCATGGCTGGTCACGACGGCGGGGGCATCGCCGACCCGGACGCCGTACTTGTGCAGATAGGTCTGCGCGGCCCCGGCCAGCATCACGCCGGGCCGGTCGTTGCCGTCGAAGACCAGCGGCTTTTCCAGGGCGCCCTGCGCCAGCACCACCTGGCTTGCGCGCACCCGCCACATGCGTTCGCGGGGCGCCCCCTTGGGCGGGCTGTCCAGGTGATCGGTCAGCCGCTGGCAAAGGCCCACCATGTTCTGGTGGTAATACCCGATGGCCGTGGTCCGCGTCATCAGCCGCACGCCTGCCGCCCGCAGGCGACCCAGCTGCGCGTCGATCCAGTCCCAGGCGGGCCTGCCGTCGATTGCGACGCCCGGATCGGACAGCAGCGATCCGCCCATCTCCGGGTTCTCGTCCACCAGGGTCACGTCCGCGCCCGACTGCGCGGCGGCCAAGGCGGCGGCGATGCCCGCAGGCCCGGCGCCAACGATCAGCACGTCGGTATGCAGATAGCGGCTGGCGTAATGGTCGGGATCGGGTTCGGTGGGCGACCTGCCCAGGCCCGCCGCGCCCCGGATCACGGGTTCATAGACCTTGTCCCAGAAGGATTTCGGCCACATGAAGGTCTTATAGTAGAACCCGGCCGAGAACAGCATATAGGCCCGGTCGTTCACCGCCCCCAGGTCGAAGGACAGCGACGGCCACTTGTTCTGGCTTTCGGTGACAAGCCCGGCGCGCAGTTCCTGAACGGTGGCCCGCGTGTTGGGTTCGAACCGGCCCGGCCCGCGCGAGGTGCCGATCAGCGCGTTCGGTTCCTCGGACCCGGCGGTCACGGCGCCGCGCGGGCGGTGATACTTGAAGGACCGGCCCATCAGGTGGACGCCGTTGGCCAGCAGGGCGGACGCGACCGTATCGCCGCGCAGCCCGCGATAGGTCTTGCCGTCGAAGGTGAAGGACACGGGCGCGGCATGATCGACGCGGCCCTTGCCCGAGATGCGATAGCGGCTCATTCTGCGGCCTCGTTGGTCAGGGGACGACGGGCCTCGCCCGCCTTGTAGGTCGTCAGGAAACGGTCGCTGACCGTGTCGCGCAGGGCGTTGAACAACCGCCCGCAGCCGATGTGGCGCCAGCGTTCGTAATGCGGCCCGCGCGCGTTGGTGCGGATGAACAGGAAGTCGCGCCATTCCTCGTCCGTCAGCGCCGAGGGGTCGGCCGGGCGGGCGATATGCGCCTCGCCCGCATAGGCGAATTCCAGTTCGGGCAGGGTGTCGTCGCAGTAAGGGCAGTGGATCAGCAGCATGGTTCGGTCCTCAATGCGCGCAGATTAATGGGCCACTGCGGCGGCGGCGGCTTCGTCGATCAGACGGCCGGTGGCAAAGCGTTCCAGCGTGAAGGGCGCGTTCAGCGGGTGCGGCTCGTCCCTGGCGACCGTCCAGGCCAGCAGATGTGCCGCCCCCGGCGTGGCCTTGAACCCGCCCGTGCCCCAACCGCAGTTGACATACAGGCCCTTGACCGGCGTCTTGCCCAGGATGGCGGAGCGGTCGGGGGTCACGTCCACGATGCCGCCCCATTTGCGCAGCATCCGCATCCGGGTGAAGATCGGGAACACCTCGCAGATCGCGGCCACGGTATGTTCGATCAGCGGCAGCCCGCCGCGTTGGCTATAGCTGGTGTACTGGTCGGTGCCAGACCCGATCACCAGTTCGCCCTTGTCGGACTGGCTGATATAGGCGTGGACCGTGTTCGACATGACCACGCAGGGGAAGATCGGCTTCACCGGCTCGCTGACCAGGGCCTGCAACGGAAAGCTTTCCAGCGGCATCCGCAGTCCGGCGCTGTCCATCACCACGCTGGTGTTGCCCGCCGCCGACACCGCGACCTTTTTCGCGCGGATAAAGCCCTTGGCGGTCTCGACCCCGATCACCGCCCCGTCCGGGCCGCGCCGGATGGCGCCCACCGCGCAGTTCTGGATGATGTCCACGCCCCGCGCCGCCGCCGCGCGGGCATAGCCCCAGGCCACCGCGTCATGCCGCGCCGTGCCCGCCCGCATCTGCAACGCGCCGCCCATCACCGGATAGCGGGCATCGGGCGAAATGTTCAGCGGCGGGCAGAAGGCTTTGGCTTCTTCCTTGGTCAGCCAGCGGTTGTCCACGCCGTTCAGCCGGTTCGAATTCACATGCCGCTGGAAGGACTGCACGTCATGGACATTGTGCGCCAGCATCAGCACGCCGCGCTTGGAATACATGACGTTGTAGTTCAGTTCCTGCGAAAGGCCGTCCCACAGGTCGAGCGCGTGGTCGTACAGCTTGGCGCTTTCGTCGTATAGATAGTTCGACCGGATGATGGTGGTGTTGCGCCCGGTGTTGCCGCCGCCCAGCCAGCCCTTGTCGATCACCGCGACATTGGTGATGCCGTGCTCCTTGGCCAGATAGTATGCCGCGCCCAGCCCGTGCCCGCCCGCGCCGACGATCACCACGTCGTATTCGGCCTTGGGCTGGCTGTCGGGCCACTGTTCGCGCCAGCCCTTGTGGCCGTTGAGCGCCTGTTTCAGCAGCGAGAAGGCGGAAAAATGGGTCATGGCGGGCGGACCTTTCGGGGCGATTCCGATCTGCCGCGAAACTGCCAGAAACCCGACCATGGCGACTGGATTCCTGCGCCAGGGCAATGTTACATTTGCGTCATGCGCGACCGTCCGGCCCCCACCGATTCCCTGCGGCTGCGCGTCGGTTTCGTGCTGGCGCGGCGGTTCACCCTGTCGGCCTTTGCCAATTTCGTGGACGTGCTGCGGCTGGCCGCCGACGAAGGCGACCGGTCCCGCCCGATCCGCTGTTCCTGGCGGGTGCTGGCGACCGCCAACCAACCCGTGCAGTCCAGCTGCGGCATCGCCGTCACCCCGGACGAGAAGCTGGGCGATCCGTCGCGCTTCGATTATATCGTCGTCGTCGGCGGCCTGATCGACGAGATCGAGAGGCTGGACCCCGACTATACGGCCTTCCTGCACCGCGCGGCCAAGGCAGGGGTGCCGCTGGTCGGCGTCTGCACCGGCGCCTTCATCCTGCATCGTGCCGGGCTGATGGACGGATACCGCTGCTGCGTCAGCTGGTTCCACCACGAGGATTTCCTGGAACAGTTCGACGGGCTGCGGCCCGTGTCCGACCGGATTTTCGTGGTGGACCGCGACCGGCTGACCTGTTCGGGGGGCGCCAGTTCCGCGCATCTGGCGGCTTTCCTGATCGACCGCCACATCGGCCGGGCGGCGGCGCAGAAAAGCCTGCACATCATGATAATCGACGAGGCGATGGCCGCCGACGATCCCCAGCCCGGCCTGCCGCTGGACCTTGCGGCGGACGATCCCCTGGTCCGCCGCGCCCTGCTGATGCTGCAACAGAACCTGGACACGCCCCCCGGCGTCGCCGACGTGGCCGCGCATCTGGGCGTCAGCCGCCGCAAGCTGGAACGCCATTTCGCGGCGTCCCTGTCGCTGTCGCCGTCGGACGCCTTCATGCGCGTGCGCCTGTCGCAGGTCAGGATGCTGCTGGCCCGCCCCGACCGCACCGTCAGCCAGATCGCGGCGGAAACGGGGTTCTGCGACGCGTCCCACCTGATCCGGGTGTTCCGGGACGCGATGGGGATGACGCCGGACCTGTGGCGCAGGGGGGCAGGAGAAACGCCCTAGCGGCGCTGCGTCCGACGGGGCCGGGCCAGCACCCCGTTTCCGGTCAGCTTGCCAGCGCCAGCACGGGATCGGGCCGGGCGGGCATGGCCACCACCGCCGCCTTTTGCACCCCCCGTTCCCGATGCGGCGAGGAGCCGTAGCGTTCCCGATAGCATTTGGAAAAATGCGAGGAACTGGAAAAACCGCAGGCGACGGCGATCTCGATCAGGGGCAGGTCGGTCAGCAGCAGCAGGTGGCGCGCCCGGCCAAGGCGGGCCTCCAGGTAATAGCGTTTCGGGCTGCGGTCCAGATACCGCATGAACAACCGTTCAAGCTGGCGGGTGGAGATGCCGGCGTCGGCGGCCAGTTCGGGCGGGCTGATCGGATTTTCCAGGTTCGCCTCGATCCGGGTGACGATGGCGGCAAGGCGCGGGTGGCGGATGCCGATCCGGGTGGCCACCGACAGCCGCTGGTGATCGCGCCCGGTGCGGATGGCGGTATGCAGCATCTGGTCGGCGATCTGCGACACCAGATCCCGTTCATGCGTCTGGCCGATCAGGTGCAGCATCATGTCGATGGACGAGGTGCCGCCCCCCGCCGTCAGCCGCGCGCCGTCATCGACGAACACCTGACGGTGCAGCGCCACGTCGGGAAAGGTCTCGGCAAAGGAATCGTGGTTTTCCCAATGGATCGTGGCGCGCCGCCCGTCCAGCAGCCCGGCCTTGGCCAGCAGGTGCGCGCCGGTGCAGACCGCGGCCATCGTCGCGCCCGACCGGGCCTGCCGGCGCAGCCAGGCCAGCACCGGCCGCGTGCCCTGCGTCGTGATGGCATCGCCCCCGCAGACCACCACCACCTCGTCCCGCGTGGCGGCGATGTCATCGTCCACCCCGGCGTCCACGGCCATCCGCGATCCGTTCGAACAGGTGGCGAACGGCCCGGCGGTCCCCACCAGCCGCCATTCGTACAGCGGCTTGCCCGACAGCTTGTTGGCCAGCCGCAGCGCGTCCAGCGTGGCCGCGAAAGGCAGCATCGTGAAACGATCCAGCAGCAGAAAGGTGAAACACCGGGGGGTCGGGGATGCCATTACGTCGTCTCCGTCGCGAAAGCTGCGGCCTGTTCGTGACCGAAGCGTGACAGAGAGTCCGCCCGCCCGCCTGGATATTCGCGGCAGAACGATGTGAGGCTTGCGTCACGCCCTAGGGCGACAGCCCGTCCTTGACCCGTTCCCAGGCCAGCGTCAGATGCTGCCCCAGGATCGCCGACAGCCGGTCCGCGTCGCGCGATTCCAGGGCGGCGATCATTTCCTGATGCTCGGCCACGGCGTTGGCCCATTTTTCCGGGCCTTCGTGGCCGATGAAGCGGATGCGTTTCAGGCGCGTCTGCACCATGGAATGCACGTCGGACAGCGCCGCGTTGTCGGCAAGCGCGACGATGCCGGAATGGATCGCCTGGTTCAGCTTGTAGTATTGCAGCCGGTCGCCCGCCTCGTAGCAGGCGATCATCTGGTCGTGCAGGTCGCGGATCGCGCCGATGTCCTGGTTTGTGGCGATCTGGCAGGCGCGGGCGCCCGCGAACTGTTCCAGCGTGCGGATCACCTCGATCATGTCCAGGACTTCCTTGGCGCCGAAGGTCTTGACGACCGCGCCGCGGCTGGGGACCAGATCGACCAGCCCCTCGCTGGCCAGATACTTGATCGCCTCGCGCAGGGGGGTGCGCGACACGCCCAGCTGCGCGCCGATCTGGCCTTCGTTGATGCGGGTGCCGGGGGGCAGGTGGCCTTCGATAATCATGTCGCGCAGGCGGGAGACGATGGCATCGTGCAGCGAATGCCGTTCGATGCGCGCCGGCGCGTCCGGATTGGCTGGCGGGGGACTGAGCACGACCACGGCATCCTTGCTGCTGATCCGCCATGGGTATGCCGGGCGGACCCACAAGTCAATCATGCGCGCTAAATGCTGCATACAGTATTCTTGCAGAACGATCCCATTCTGCTAGTGTCGTCGGCGGAGGAGTGATTCGGGGGGACGAGGGCGCCATGCACGGCGCAGGCCCCCCTCTGGTCTGAACACAGGAGGCCCGCCTTGCCCTTGCCGTGGACTGCCGAAACCTGGCCCATCGCCGCGGCGATGATCCCCTTTCCGGGCCGTCTGCCCGATGGCAGCCTGGTGCAGGACGCCGACCCCGCCGTCTGGGCCGAAAGCCTGACGGACGTGGCCGATGCCGGATTCGACTGCGTGGATCCGACCGATTCCTGGCTGCGCGTGGCCGATCTGGATCCGGCGCGGCGGGCGGACTTCGTGGCGATCTGCACGGATCTGGGCTTGGCGGTCCCGGCGATTTCCACGTCCCGGCGCAGCGTCATCGACCCCGAACATGGCGACGAATACCTGGCCTACAGCCACCGCGTCATCGACACCGCCGCCGAACTGGGCGCGCGCCATGTCAGCCTTGGCTTCTTCGGGCCGTTCACCCCCGCGCAGCAGAAGGCGTTGTGGTTCTGGACCGAACAGGGCGTCAGGAACCCCGACGATGCCGCCACCCGCACGCTGGCCGTTGACCGGATCCGCGACCTGGCCCGCCACGCGGCGGATCTTGGCATCCAGATCGCGTTGGAGATGTACGAGGACACCTATGTCGGCACGGCGCGCGATGCGGTGCGCTTTGTCACCGACGTGGACCATCCCTCGGTCAGGCTGAACATCGACATCGGCAACCTGATCCGCCTGCACCGCCCGGTGGACCACTGGTCCGAGATGATCGACCTGTGCATCCCCTTCGCGGGCTATTGGCACGTCAAGAACTACTACCGGATCGAGGATCCCTCGGGCCTGGTCATGTCCCATCCCGCGCCCCTGCTGGGCGGCACGATCAACTGGCGCCTGGCGATCCGCAAGGCGATCGAGGCAGGCTTTGACAGCCCCTTTCTGGTGGAACATTACGGGGGCGACGGTCTGGGCGTCTGCGCCGGGAACCGCGACTATATCCGACAGATCCTGAGGGGGAGGACGATCCGCACATGACCAAGGTCTTTGACGCGCCCGACCGGTTCGCCGAAACCGCGTTGCAGGGCTTTTGCGCCGCCAATGCCGACCGCGTGCGCGCGGTCCCCCATGGGGCCGTGCGCGCCGCGCCGGGGCCGCGCGGCAAGGTGGCGTTGCTGGTCGGCGGCGGATCCGGGCATTACCCGGCCTTCCTGGGCTATGTCGGCACCGGCTTTGCCGATGCGGCGGTGGCGGGTGATGTCTTCGCCTCGCCCTCGACGGCATGGATTCACGGGGTCGCCAGGGCGGCCAACCGGGGCGGCGGGGTGATCCTGGGTTTCGGCAACTATGCGGGCGACGTGCTGAACTTCGGGTCGGCCGCCGAACGCCTGCGGACCGAGGGGATCGACGCGCGCATCCTGGCCGTGACCGACGACGTGGCAAGCGCGAAACCCGACGAACGCGCCAAGCGGCGCGGCGTGGCGGGCGACCTGCCGGTGTTCAAGATCGTCGGCGCCGCGGCCGAGGCTGGCCTGGACCTGGACGCCGTGATGGCCGTCGCCGCCAAGGCGAACGGGGCCACGGTGTCCTTTGGCGTGGCCTTCGACGGCTGCACCCTGCCGGGGCAGGGCACGCCGTTGTTCACGGTGGATGCGGGCCGGGTCGGCATGGGTCTTGGCATCCATGGCGAGCCGGGGATCAGCACGCAGGCGATGATGTCTGCGGTCGAACTGGCGCGGACCCTGCTGGATCCGCTGCTGGCCGAACGCCCGGCAGGCCATGGCGGTCGCGTGGCCGTGGTCCTGAACGGCCTGGGCCGTACGAAATACGAGGAATTGTTCGTCCTGTGGCATCATCTGACGGGGATGCTGGCGGATGCCGGGCTGACCCCGGTGAACCCCGAGGTGGGCGAATTCGTCACCAGCCTGGACATGGCGGGCTGTTCGCTGACCCTGACCTGGCTGGACGACGAGCTTGAGGGCCATTGGTGCGCCCCCGCCGACGCGCCTGCGTTCCGCAGGGGCACCGTGGCGCGCCCGGTCGCCGACGATGCCGTCGAAACCGCGGCCGAGGCGGTGTCCGAGATCGCACAGGGCAGCCCGGAATCGCAGGATGCGGGGCGCTGCGTGGCCATGTTGATCGGCCATGTCGCCCGTGCCTTGGCGGATGCCGAGGAAGAACTGGGCCGCATCGACGCGCAGGCGGGCGACGGCGACCATGGGCAGGGGATGGCGCGCGGATCCGCCGCCGCCGCCGCGGCCGCCGATCAGGCGGTCGCTGCGGGGGCAGGCGCCGGGACGGTGCTGTCGCTGGCGGGCGATGCCTGGGCGGACCGCGCGGGCGGAACCTCGGGCGCGCTGTGGGGCGTGGCGCTGCGGGCTTGGGGGCAGGCGCTTGGCGACGCCGACAGGCCGTCGGGGGAAACCGTCGCGCAGGGCGCGCAGGCGGCGCAGGACGCCATCGTCCGGCTGGGTGGCGCCAGGGTCGGCGACAAGACCCTGGTGGATTCGCTGGTGCCGTTCGTCCAGGTGCTGAACGAACGCGTCGGCGCGGGCGAAACCCTGGGGATCGCCTGGGCCGCCGCCGCCGCCCGTTCGACCGAGGCGGCGGACGCCACCGCCGGGCTGACCCCCCGGCTGGGCCGCGCGCGCCCCCTGGCGGAACGAAGCCTGGGCCACCCGGATGCGGGCGCAATTTCGCTGGCGCTGTGCGCCCGCGTCGTGGGCGCGAATCTGCCGGACTGATAACTTCGGCCGGGCAGGATCGCCATGCCCGGTCCTTGACCGAAGGAACCGACAGAATTCAGTGGATCCGATGCTTAATTCTGCATACAGAATGTTACATAGAGGACGGAGAATCGCGACATGCGCATAGCATTGGCAATCGGCGACGCCGGGGGCGTCGGCCCCGAACTGGCCGCCAGGCTGCTGGCCGATCCGGCAATGGCGGACAACGGCATCGTCGTGGTGGGCGATGCCAGCGTGCTGGCCATGGGCGCGGGCCATGCCGGGGTGACGCTGGATCTGCCGGTGATCCCGGCTGACCGGGTGACGGGCGATCTGCCCTCGGGGCATGTCCTGGTCGATCTGGCCAATATTCCGGCCGACCGTGTGTCGCTGGGCGGATCCAGCCCGGAAGCCGGGGCTGCGTCCTTGCAGAACTTTGCCGCCGTGCTGCGGCTGGCCCAGGCGGGCATTGCCGATGCGGTGATGTTCACGCCCTTCAACAAGCATTCGATGCGCCTTGCGCGTCCGTCTTATGTCGATGAGATCGGCTTCATCGACCGCGTGCTGGACACCGACCGTTCGGGCCGCGAATTCAACGTCCTGGACGAGGTCTGGAACGCCCGCGTGACATCCCACATCCCGCTGAGCGAGGTCGCCGGCCGGATGAGCGTGGAGCGCATCCTGGGCAGCCTGCGCCTGACGCACGACACCATGACCGGGGCGGGCAAGCCCAACCCCCGGATCGGCGTGGCCGCGCTGAACCCCCACGCGGGCGACGGCCGCAACTTCGGGACCGAGGATGACGACATCATCGCCCCCGCCGTCGCCGCCGGCGTGGCCGAAGGCATCGATGCCAAGGGGCCGATCCCGTCCGACACCGTGTTCGTGCGCGCTGTGCGCGGCGAATTCGACGCGGTGCTGACCATGTATCACGACCAGGGCCAGATCGCGATGAAGCTGATGGGCTTTGACCGCGGCGTCACCCTGATCGCGGGTTACGGATTCCCGATCGTCACCCCGGCCCACGGCACCGCCTTCGACATCGCGGGCAAGGGCAAGGCGGATCTGGGCGCCACGATGCAGGCCGCCCTGCTGGGCGCGCGGTTGGCGAAACTGAACCCGCCCCGCGACCGCCGGCCGCTGCCGGCCGACTGGGCAACCGCCGATGTCGCGGGCGCCGCGGTGCTTGTTGCCGAATAAAACCAGATTCCGGCCCCGTGCCCTGGGGCCGGTTTAACCCCCGGAGGAGGAAAATCCATGACCATGACAAAAGCCGGCCTTCTGGCCGCAACCGCGATGATGCTGGCCGCGCCTGCATCCGCGCAATTCGCCCCCAGCCGTCCCGTCGAATTCGTCGTCGCATCGGGTGCGGGCGGCGGCACCGACAACTTTGCCCGGACCATCCAGTCGGTCCTGACCCGCGACGGCATCATGGACAACCCCATCGTCGTGCTGAACAAGGGCGGCGGATCGGGCGCCGAGGCGTTCCTGTATGCCCGCCAGAACGAAGGCGACCCGCACAAGCTGATCTTCGGGACCAACAACGTCTATCTGCTGCCCCATGTCGCCAAGCTGGCCTATACGACCGAGGATTTGCAGCCGGTCGCGGCGCTTGCGCTGGATGAATTCCTGGTCTGGGTCAAGGCGGACAGCCCGTATCAGACCGTGATGGATCTGGTGAACGCCGCCAAGGACGCGCCGGGCACCATTCCCTTTGGCGGCAGCCAGTCCAAGGACACCGACGAAACCCTGGTCGCGCTGATCGAACAGACCACCGGCGCCGATTTCAAATACGTCCCCTTCAACGGCGGCGGAGAGGTCGGGGTGCAACTGGCGGGCGGCCATGTCGCGGCCAATGTGAACAACCCCAATGAAAACGTCGGCCAGTGGCAGGCGGGCGCGATCCGTCCGCTGTGCGTCTTTGCCCCCGAACGGATGGCGGAATCCGAACCCGTCAGCGGCGACATGGGCTGGCACGACATCCCGACCTGCGCCGAACAGGGGCTGGACATCACCAGCTATCAGATGCCGCGCACCGTCTGGCTGCCAGCGGGCACCGACCCCGAGGTGCTGGCCTATTACCAGGATGCCCTGCAAAAGGTCTCGGAAAGCCAGGACTGGAAGGATTACCTGGCCAAGACCTCGCAGTCGGCGACGTTCATGACCGGCGAGGAACTGGCCGCGTTCATCGACGCCAGCGAAGCCGATGCCGTCAAGGTCTTCGAGGCCGAAGGCTGGACCGTCCAGTAAACGGCTGACCCATGCCGGATTCCCTGCGGGGGATCCGGCGCAGGTCGCGACCATCCAGAGGGGGGAACATGACCGTCAAGGTCTTTCATGCCGAACTTGGCACGGCCGTCACCACGGGTCTTCTGGGCCTTGCCGGGATGATCGGCGCATCCGAACTGGGCCATGGCTGGACCGAGAGCGGTCCGCAGCCGGGCTATTTCCCGTTCTATGTGGGGCTGATCCTGATCGGCGCCAGCCTGTGGAACCTGGTCGCGGCCTTTCTGAAACATCGCGCCGCCCATCGTCATGCCGCCAGCGGGGGCGAGGTCGAGGAGCCGTTCCTTGACCGCGAACGCGCCCGCCGCCTGGGCGTCTTCATCGCCGCCCTGCTGGCCTTTGTCGTCGCCACCCTGACCCTGGGCATCTATGCGGGCTCAATCCTCTACATCGCCTGGAGCGCGTGGCGCCAGGGCGGATACCGCCTGCCGCTGGCGCTTGGCGTCGGCGTGGCCTTTGCGGTGTCGCTGTATCTGATCTTCGAGGTCATCTTCAAGATTCCGCTGCTGAAGGGCCCGATCGAGCCGCTTCTGGGCATCTACTAAGGGGGCCGGGACATGGGCAATTTCGATCTTCTGATGCAGGGCTTCGGCATCGCCATCACGCCGATGCACCTGATGCTGATGGTCGCGGGCGTGCTGATGGGCCTGGTCGTGGGCGTGCTGCCCGGCCTGGGCGCACCTAACGGGGTATCCCTGCTGATCCCGCTGACCTTCACGCTGGACCCGACCTCGGCCATCATCCTGCTGTCGTCGATGTATTGGGGCGCGCTGTTCGGTGGGTCCACCACATCCATCCTGTTCAACATTCCGGGCGAGCCGTCATCCGTCGCCACGACCTTTGACGGCTATCCGATGGCGCGGTCGGGGGAATCCACCCGCGCGCTGACGCTGGCCTTCATGTCGGCAGGATTCGGCGCGCTGCTGGGCGTCATCGTCATCACCCTGCTGGCCGGTTGGGCGTCGCGCTTTGCGCTGCGCTTTGGCGCGCCCGAATATTTCGCGGTCTATTTCCTGGCCTTCGCCGCCTTTATCGGCATGGGCAGCGCCGCCCCCGCCAAGACGCTGGTGTCGCTGGCCACCGGCCTGCTGCTGGCATCGGTGGGCATGGACAGCGTGACGGGATCCATCCGCCTGACCTTCGGGTTCGAGGATCTGCTGAGCGGCATCAGCTTTCTGGTCGTGGTGATCGGCCTGTTCGGGATCGGAGAGCTGCTGTCCACCGTGCAGGAGGGGCTGCGGTTCCGGGGCGTGGCCTCCAGGATCGACCTGCGCGACGTGTTCAGGACCATCGCGGAACTGCCGCGATACTGGGCGACCTATATCCGTTCGGGCCTGATCGGCATCTGGATGGGCATCACGCCGGGCGGGCCGACCGCCGCGTCCTTCATGAGCTATGGCATCGCCCGGTCGTCGTCGCGCAAGGGCGCGCCCTTCGGGACCGGCCGCCCGGAAGGCATCGTCGCGCCCGAAACGGCCGACCACAGCGCGGGATCCTGTGCGATGCTGCCGATGCTGGCGCTTGGCGTGCCGTCGTCGGCCACCGCCGCCGTGATGATGGGCGGGCTGATGATCTGGGGCCTGACGCCGGGACCGATGCTGTTCGCGACCCAGCCCGATTTCGTCTGGGGGCTGATCGCCAGCATGTATGTGTCGAACCTGATCGGGGTCGTCCTGGTGCTGGCCACCGTGCCGATGTTCGCGGCGCTGCTGCGCATCCCGTTTACCATCATCGGCCCGATGATCGTGGCGATCTGCTTTGTCGGCGCCTATACGGTGTCGAACGCGACCTTCGACCTGTGGCTGGTGCTGATCTTTGGTCTGGTGGGGTATCTGTTCAGCAGGCTGGATTACCCGCTGGCGCCGCTGGTGCTGGCGATGGTGCTGGGCCACAAGGCGGAAAACGCCTTTCACCAGTCGATGGTGCTGTCGGACGGATCGCTGGGCATCTTCTTTGCCAACCCCCTGGTCAGCGGCATCATGGCGGTGGGCATCGCGCTGCTGGTGCTGCCCAAACTGATCGCGCTTGGATCGCGGTTCCGGCGCCGGGTTCCGGTGGAATAGGGAAAAGACCATGAACCATCATCGCTATTTCGCCGGGCTTGGCGCCCGGACGGTCGAATGCGCCATCGTCGGCACCGGCGGCTTTGGCCGCAGCTTTCTGGCCCAGGCGCGGCATGTAAAAGGGCTGGCCTGCCGCGTGGCGGTGGATCGCGACACGGCGGCGGCGGCGGCGGGTCTGGCCTCGGCCGGGGTCGCGGACATTGCCGAATGCGCGGACGCCGCGGCGGCGCAGGCAGCCTGGGACGCGGGCCGGGCCATCGCCGCCGCCGATCTGGCCGTGGTGGCGGATCTGCCCGTCGATGTCGTGCTGGAGGCCACCGGCAACCCCGAGGCCGGCGCCCGCCATGCGCGCCTGGCCATCGCGGCGGGCAAGCATGTGGTGATGGTGACAAAGGAAACCGACAGCGTGGCAGGCCCGATCCTGGCGCGCATGGCTTTGGCCCGCGGCGTCGTCTGTTCGCCCATCGACGGGGATCAGCCCAGCCTGCTGATCGGGCTGGCCACCTGGGCGCAGGTCTGCGGGCTGCGGATCGTGGCGGCGGGCAAGTCCAGCGAATACGATTTCGTTTATGATCCCGCGACGGGCAAGATCACCAGCAACGGCGTGACGGTGGATGCGCCGGGCTTTGGCGACTGGCTGGATCCGGCGGATCGCCCCTGGGATCAGGTGGTCGCCGCCCGCGCGCGGCTGGTGCCCCTGCCGCAGCGCGCGGTCCCCGACCTGTGCGAGATGGTCGTGGTCGCCAACGCCCTGGGCATGGCCCCCGACCGTCCCGATTACCATGCGCCCATCGCGCGCATCGCCGAACTGGCCGACCTGATGGCGCCCGTGGCCGACGGCGGGCTGTTGACCGGGCAGGGGCAGTTGGACGTGTTCAACTGCCTGCGCCTGCCGGGCGAGGCCAGTTTCGCCGGCGGTGTCTTCGTGACCGTCGCCTGCGAGGATGACGAGACCTGGGCCATGCTGAAGGGCAAGGGCCATGTGGTCGCCCGCAACGGCCGCACCGCGATGATCGGCCTTCCACGCCACCTGCTGGGCCTGGAGGCCGCGACCACGGTGTTCGAGGCCGCGCTGCTGGGCGTGTCCTCGGGTGCCGAACAACCCCGCCCGGTCATGGACCTGACCGCCCATGCCGATGCCGGCCTGCCCGCCGGTTCGCTGTTGGTGGCCGAAGGACATCACCATACCATTGCTGGCGTGTCGGGCCGGATGACGCCCGCGCGGGGACTATCGAACGACGCGCCGATTCCGTATTATCTGCTCTCGGGTCGGCGGTTGCGGCGCGACGTGGGGGCGGGGCAGTTGATCCTGTGCGGCGACGTGGATCTGGATACCGGGTCGGACCTGTATCGCCTGCGCGCGGCGCAGGATGCCGTGACGGACTGGACGTAATATGCTGCTGGGCTGCATCGGCGACGATTTCACCGGCTCGTCCGACCTGGGCAACACCCTGGTCAAGGCCGGGATGCGGACTGTGCAGTATTCCGGCACGCCGTCCGCCCCCGCCGCCCCCGATGTCGAAGCGGGCATCGTTGCGCTGAAATCGCGCACCCTGCCCGTGGCCGAGGCCGTGCGCCTGTCGCTGGAGGCCCTGGACTGGCTGCGCGCGCAGGGCTGCCGGCAGTTCCTGTTCAAGTATTGCTCGACGTTTGACTCGACGCCCCAGGGCAACATCGGCCCGGTGGCCGAGGCCCTGTCAGATGCGCTGAACGCCGACCGGGTGATCTTCTGCCCGGCCTTTCCGGCCACCGGGCGGACGGTCTTTCAGGGCCACCTGTTCGTGGGCGACCGCTTGCTGTCCGAAAGCGGGATGGAGAACCATCCCCTGACCCCGATGACGGACCCCGACCTGCGCCGCTGGCTGGGCTTGCAGATCCGCGACGGCCTGGGCCATATCCCCGCCGGGACTGTCTGGCAGGGGGCCGATGCGGTGCGTGCGGCGCTGTCGGCGCAAGGCCATCGCTTCGTGGTGACGGATGCGATCCGGGACGAGGATCTGGTCACGCTGGGTCAGGCGGTGGCCGACCAATTGCTGCTGACCGGCGGGTCGGGGATCGCCCTTGGCCTGCCCGGCAATTTCCGCGCGCGGGGGCTGCTGTCGTCGGACGCTCTGCCGTGGCGCGGGCAGGCAGGGCGGGCGGCCGCGCTGTCGGGATCCTGCTCGCGCGCCACGCGGGGGCAGGTGGCCCGGCACATCGCCGACGGCCATCCGGCATCCGGTATCGACCCCGAGGCGGTGATGGCGGGCACCGCGACCGCCGCCGACGCGGCCCGGTGGGCGCTGTCGCAGGACGGCCTGCCGCTGGTCTATTCCTCGGCCGATCCCGACGCCGTGCGCGCGGTGCAGGGGCGTCACGGGACCAAAGCGGTCGCCGCGCGCCTGGATGCGTTCTTCGCGGAAACCGCCCGCCTGCTGGTCACGGGCGGCGTGACGCGGCTGATTACCGCAGGCGGTGAAACCTCGGGCGCCGTGGTCGAGGGGCTGGGGATCGGCGCCCTGGAAATCGGTCCTGAAATCGACCCCGGCGTGCCCGCGATCCGGGCAGGCGAAAACCTGGTCCTGGCGCTGAAATCCGGCAATTTCGGCGCCGAGGAGTTTTTCGCAAAAGCCGCCGAAAGGCTGGCCGGATGACCGACGCGACCCTGCGCGAACGCATCTGCCTGCTGGCGAAATCGCTGTTCGACCGGGGCCTGACGCATGGATCGACCGGCAACATCAGCGCGCGCACCGATGACGGCGGGCTGCTGGTCAGCCCGACCGGCACCAGCTTTGGCCGCCTGGATCCGGCGCGGCTGTCGCGGTTCGACGCGGCGGGCAACCATGTGGGCGGCGACCGGCCCACCAAGGAAATGCCGCTGCATTCCGCCTTTTATCAGACCCGCAGCCGCACGGCGGCGGTGGTGCATCTGCATTCGTGCCATTCCGTCGCCTGGTCCACCCTGCCAGATACCGATCCCAACGATTTCCTGCCGCCCATCACGCCCTATGCCCTGATGCAACTGGGCCGGGTGAAGCTGCTGCCCTATTTCCGGCCCGGCGATCCGGCCATCGGCGATGCGGTGCGCGGGCTGGCGGGCACACGGTCGGCGGTGATGCTGGCCAACCATGGGCCGGTCGTGGCGGGCCTGGACCTGGAGGCCGCCTGCAATGCCATCGAGGAGCTGGAGGCCACGGCGCGGCTGGCCCTGCTGCTGCGCGGCACCACGCCCGAAATGCTGACGCCCGAACAGGTGGCCGAACTGGTGCACATCCATGATGTCGCCTGGGACGGCTGACCTGATCGGCCCCGATTACGATGCAAGGTCGTTCGTCGGACGATGGCGGGCCGCGAACATCGGACCGCCCCGCCAGCGGGGAAAGCCATATCCGTGGATTTCCACAAGGTCGATCTCGGCCGGGCTTGCGGCGATGCCCTCGTCCAGGATCGCCTGACCTTCGGCCGCCATGTCGGCGACCAGGCGGCGGGCGATGGCATCACGGTCCATCGCAAGGGTGCCGGTGATCCGCCCGGCCAGCAGGTCCGCCACGGCGGCGGATGGCTGCGGGCTGCGGTCGCCGGGGGCATAGTCGTACCAGCCGCCGCCGGTCTTCTGGCCCTTGCGTCCGGCGCGGACCAGGATGTCGCCCAGCGTTTCGGGCACGTCCTGCCCCGCCGCGCGCGCGCCTTCGCGTTGCAGAAAGGCGATGTCCAGCCCGCCCAGATCCTGCGCCTGAAACGGGCCCATCGCCAGGCCGTATCCGCGCATGGCCGCGTCGATCTCGGCCAGCGGGATCCCCTGGCGGACCAGGGCCTCGGCGCTTGCGCGGTAACGTTTCAGGATGCGGTTGCCGATGAAGCCTTCGCAGATGCCCGACTGCACGGGGATCTTGTTCAGCGCCCGCGCCAGGGCAAAGCCCGTGGCCAGCGTCCGGCCGGATGTTTCCGGCACCGGGACGATTTCCACAAGCCGCATCACATTGGCGGGGCTGAAGAAATGCAGCCCGATGAAGCGGTCGGGATGGGGAACGCCTTTGGCGATCAGGCGGGGGTCCAGATACGAGGTGTTGGTCGCCAGCACCGCGTCGGCGCGGCAGGCGGCGGCAAGGCGCTCGAACACGGCGCGCTTGACGGCGATGTCCTCGAACACCGCCTCGATCACCAGATCGGCGTCGGACAGGGCCGCGTGATCGGTGGTCGCCGTCACCCCGGCCATGCGGTCCGCCGCCTGCGCGTCCGACAGCGTGCCGCGTTTCACGGCGCCGTCGAACATGCCGCGCAGCGTGGCCAGGCCGCGTGCCGCCGCATCGTCGTCGCGCTCGATCAGGGTGACGGGGATGCCCGCGTCGCGCAGGGCGGCGGCGATGCCCGCGCCCATGGTGCCGCCGCCGATCACGCCCGCGCGGCGCAGGGGCAGGGGGTCCACGTCCCGCAGATGCGCGGGACGCGGGGCCGCGCGTTCGGCAAAGAACACATGGCGCAGCGCCGCCGCCTGATCCGATCCGCGCAGATCCAGGAAGGTCTGGCGTTCATGGGCCATGGCCTCGGCAAAGGGCGCCTCGGCGGCCTTGCGCAGGCAATCGAGCGCGCGCAACGGGGCGTCCGCGCCCTTGGCGGCCTTGGCCACGGCCGCCCGGCGCTCCTCCCAGAAGGCCGCGTCCGGCGCCTCGACCGGGCGGGCCGAAACCGGCGGCGGCCGGTCGCGGCCAAGCGCCTCGCGGGCAAAGGCGATCGCGTTCCCCGGCAGGTCGTCCGGCGCCACCGCATCCACCAGCCCCAGCCCCAGCGCCTTGGCGGCGCGCACCGGCCTGCCCGAGGTGACCAGATCGACCGCCGCCGCCACGCCGGCCAACCGCGGCGTGCGCACCGTGCCCGAGGCACCCGGCACAATCCCGAGATTGACCTCGGGCAGGCCGACCGAGGCGCTGTCCAGCGCGATGCGGAAGCGGCAGCCCATCGCCACCTCGAACCCACCCCCCAGGGCGGAACCGTGAATGGCGGCAATCCACGGCTTTGCCGCGCCTTCGATCCGGTCCACGAGGTCGGGCAGGTGCGGTTCCTGCGGCGGCCTGCCGAATTCGGTCACGTCGCCCCCGGCGATGAAGGTGCGGCCCGCGCAGGTCAGCACGGCGGCGCGGACCTCGGGGTCGGCGTCCACGGCGGCAACCGCATCCCACAAGGCCTGCCGCAGCGCCTGCGACAGGGCGTTGACCGGCGGGTTGTCCACGGTGACGACGGCGATGTCGCCGTCACGGGCAATGGTCAGAACGGACATGTCAGATCCCCAGATAGGCTGTGCGGATACGGGGGTCGGCGATCAGGTCGTCCGCCGCGCCCGACATGATGATGCGCCCGGTTTCCATGACATAGCCCCGGTCCGCGATCTTCAACGCGCCAAAGGCGTTCTGTTCCACCAGCAGCACCGTGACGCCAAGCGCCTTGAGGCTGCCGACCACGTCGAAGATCTGCCGCACGATGATCGGGGCCAGGCCCATCGACGGCTCGTCCAGCAGCAGGCACGACGGCCGCCCCATCAGCGCGCGCGACATGGCCAGCATCTGCTGCTGCCCGCCCGACAACCCGCCCGCAGGCAGGTTGCGTTTCTCGCGCAGGATCGGGAACATCGCAAAGGCGTCCTGCATGTCCTTGTCCACCCGGTCGTCGGCATACAGGAACGCGCCCAGGCGCAGGTTCTCCTCGACCGTCAGGTTGGTGAAGATCTGCCGTCCCTCGGGCGATTGGGTCAGCCCGCGCGCCGGGCGGCGATGCGCGGGAACCCCGGTCAGGCTTTCGCCGCGAAAGGTGATCGTGCCGCCGGATACCGGCTGCGTGCCCGACAGGCATTTCAGTAGCGTCGTCTTGCCCGCGCCGTTGGCGCCGACGACGGTGACGATCTCGCCCGACTGCACCGTCAGGTCGATGCCGTGCAGAACCTCGATCCGGCCGTATCGCGACCGCAGCCCTTCAACCGTCAGCATGGGCGGCCTCCTCTGCATCCGTGCCCAGATAGGCGGCGATGACCGCCGGGTTGCGGCTGACGCTGGCCGGATCGCCCTCGGCGATCTTCTCGCCATGGTCCAGAACGACGATGTGGTTGGATATGCGCATGACCATCTTCATGTCGTGTTCCACCAGCAGGATCGCCACGCCGGATTTCGCGACCTCGGCGATCAGGTGGTCGATCTCCTCGGTCTCGACGGCGTTGCAGCCTGCGGCGGGTTCGTCCAGCAGCAGGATTTTCGGCGACAGCGCCAGGGCGCGGGCGATTTCCAGCCGTTTCAGCGCGCCATAGGACAGGTTCCCGGCCTCTCGCTCTGCTGCGCGGTCCAGCCCGACGCGGGCCAGCAGGGCGCGCGCGCCCGCCTGCGCCTGCGCGGCGCGGCGGCGGGATGCGGGCAGGCCCAGCAGATCCGCCAGAACCGGCCCGCGTTCGGCCAGGTGAAATCCCGCGATGGCGTTTTCCAGCACGGTCATCGACTGGAAAATTTGCAGGTTCTGGAAGGTCCGCGACATGCCGCGCCGGGCCAGCCGATGCGGGGCCATGCCGGTCACATCCTCGGTCCCCAGCACCACGCGTCCCGATCCGGGTTGATAGATGCCCGAAATCATGTTGAACAGCGTCGTCTTGCCGGCGCCGTTCGGGCCGATGACGGACGTGATCTCTCCCGGCTGGACGGTGAAGCTGACATCGCTCACGGCCTTGAGGCCGCCGAAGCTGATGCCCAGGCCTTCCACGGACAAAAGCGCGGTCATTCGTCTTTCCCCCGGACGCGGCGCAGGATCGACGGCAGCAGCCCCTGCGGCAGGAAGATCATCACCAGCATCATCACCAGGCCCAGCACCAGCTGTTCGTATTCGGCGAACACCGTCAGCACCTGCGGCAGCAGCGTCAGCACCGCCGCGCCGAAGACCGCCCCCAGCACCGACCCCACGCCGCCCAGGACCGCCATCGTCACCATCTCGATCGAGTGCATGAAGCCCGCCACATCGGGGGTGATGAACTTGTTCTGCAAGGCCAGCAGCGATCCCGACACGGACGCATAGACCGCCGAGACGACAAAGGCCTGCAACTTCATTCGCGCCACGTGGATGCCCACGGTCCGCGCCGCGACCTCGGATCCGTGCAGCGCGCGCAGGGCGCGGCCGGTGGGGCTGCCATGCAGGTTCAGCGCCAGCCAGGCGCCCAGGATCACGGCAATGCCGCAGAACCAGTACCAGAACTGGCCGTTGGTCAGGTCCAGGCCCATGTCGTTAAGCAGCGCGCGCAGGCCCAGTTCCGGCACCTCGATCCCGTCGGGGCCGCCGGTCAGTTGGCGTTCGTTGTTCAGCACCATGGAAATCAGGATGCCGAAGCCCAGCGTGGCGACGCCCAGGTAATAGCCCTTCAGCCGAAGGATCGGGCGCCCGACCAGGAAGGCCAGCAGGGCGGACACCGACGCCCCCAGGAGCAGCGCCAGCGACGGGTGCAGGCCCAGATGCACCGGGGCAAGCGCGCAGGCATAGGCGCCGATCCCGGCGAACCCGGCGTGTCCCAGGCTGATCTGGCCCGCGTATCCGGTCAGGATCACGATGCCCGTGACGGCGATGGCGTTGACGAAGATCAGCGCGCCGACGCGGTAGTAATAGCCCGAGGGGAACAGCACCGGCGACAGGACGACCAAGGCGACCAGGACCAGCAGCGTCGCGGTTTTCGGGGTCAGCTTCATGGTCATACCCGATCCACCGTCCTGGCGCCGAACAGGCCCTGCGGCATGAAGAACAGCACCAGCAGGATCACCACGAAGGCCGCGGCGTCCTTGTATTGCGACGACAGGTATCCCGCCGTCAGCGCCTCGATCAGGCCCAGCAGGAACCCGCCCGCAAGCGCGCCCTTGGGGTTGCCCATCCCGCCCAGCATGGCGGCGGCAAAGCCTTTCAGCGCAAAGGCCAGCCCCACGTCATAGGCGGTCAGCGTGATCGGCGTCACCAGCACCCCCGCCAAGGCGCCGATGCCGGCCGACAGCGCAAAGGACAGCATCATCACGAAGCCCGTGTTGATGCCCACCAGTTGCGCGGCCAGCCGGTTGTTGGATGTCGCCAGCACCGCCCGGCCCGTCAGGGTGCGGGTGAAGAACAGCCACAGGCCGACGAACACCACCACCGCGCCGCCGATCACCCACAGGCTTTGCGGCAGGATCGTGGCCCCGCCGATGCGCAGGGGCGTGTCGCCGGAAAAGGCCGGAAAGCTGTGGATCTGCTTGCCGAACAGCAGTTGCGCCCCGCCCCGGATAAAGATCGATGCCCCGATGGTGATGATGATAAGCGACACTACGGGCGCCCCGCGCGCGGGTTCGATCGCCAGCTTGTTCATCGCCACGCCGATGGCGGATGTGACGGCGATGGCGATCAGCGCGGCCAGCGGCAGCGGCAGGCCCGCCGCCTGGCAGACAAAGGTCAGCATCCCGCCCAGCATGACGAATTCGCCCTGGGCGAAGTTCACCACGTCGGATGCGTTGTAGATGATCGTGAAGCCAAGCGCGACCAACGCATAGACCGCGCCGACCGTCACGCCCGAAAACAAGAATTGCAGCAGTTCCGGCATGATACACCCTTTCTGGCAGGGGATGCCGCGCCCGGCCCGTGCGAAACGGACAGGGCGCGGCGGTCAGCGGATCATTCCACCACGGTCCATTCGCCGCCCTTGATCTGCAACATGCGGAAGGCGGAGAGGTCGAGGCCCAGGTGATCGTCGGCGGACATGGTATAGATGCCGGTGGTTCCGGCCAGGCCGCTGGTCGATTCAATGGCGTCGCGGATCGCCTGCGGCTCGGCGCTGCCCGCCCGCGCGATGGCGTCGGTCAGGATCAGGAAGGCGTCGTTGGCATAGCCGCCGAAGGTGCCGACGGATGTGCCGGTTTTTTCCTCGAACGCGGCTTTGTAGGCGTCCACCACCGGCTTTTGCGGATCGTCCGCAGCTAGCTGGTCGGCGATCAGCAGCGCGGTGCCGGGCAGGCGCACGCCCTCGGCGGCATCCGCCCCCGCCAGTTCGATGAAGCCGTCCGAGGCCACGCCGTGGGACTGATACAGCGGCAGGTCGATGGCCAGCTGGCGATAGTTGCGCGTCACGATCGACGGCCCCTGGCCGAAGCCGGGGTTCAGCACGGCCTGCACGCCTTCGGTGTTGCGGATCTTGGTCAGCTGCGTGGTCATGTCGGCGTCGGTGGGGTTGTAGGTCTCGTCCGCCGCGACGGTGATGCCGTATTCGCCCACGACCGCCTTGCACTGCGCCTGCATCGACGCGCCAAAGCCGTCGGTGCCGGAAATCATGCCGATGGTGGTGATGCCCTGCTTTTGCATGTCCTCGAAGATCTTCTGGCAGGCCATGCGGTCGGTGTGGGGCGTCTTGAAGGTGAAGGGCTTGACCGGATCGATGATGTCGATGGCGCCCGCCAGCGAGATGAAGGGGATCTCGTTGTCCTCGGCGACCGACAGGATCGACATGGACGTGCCGGTGGTCGATCCGCCGATGATCGCCACGACCTCGTCATCCTCGATCAGGCGGGTGGCAAAGGTGCGCGCCTTGTTCGGATCGCCGCCGTCGTCATACAGCGTCAGGGCGATTTCCTCGCCGTCGATGCCGCCTGCCTCGTTCATCTGTTCGACCAGCATTTCCAGGGTCTTTGCCTCGGGATCGCCCAGGAAGGCGGCGGGGCCGGTGGCGGACAGGGACGCGCCGATGCGGATTTCGGCACTGGCGGCGGTGGCGCCAAGGGCCAGAAGCGTGGCAAGGGCCGTGGTGGTCAGGGTCTTGTGCATGTGTCTCCTCCCCAGAGAACGTGGTTCAAGCGGCGGTGGCGGGCCTGCGCCACATCACGCGGCGAAAGCGGGTCGCCACGAAGGCGGTGTCGGTCAGGCTAGCGTTTCCGGCGGGGTTGGCGCCGGTGACGTGGAAATCGCTGAAGGCCGCCGACTGGTTGACATAGATGGCGCCGGTCAGGTTGACCGACAGGTTGACGCCCGCGCGGGCAAAGGCCCGGACGGCGCGCGCGATGCGGGCGTCGTCGGTGTCGTACAGCGCGGCGGTGATGGCACCTTTGCGGGCCGCCAGACCGGCGGCGCGGGCGATGCCG
The DNA here is from genome assembly GCF_900188295.1 of Paracoccus sediminis. Lineage (GTDB taxonomy): Bacteria > Pseudomonadota > Alphaproteobacteria > Rhodobacterales > Rhodobacteraceae > Paracoccus > Paracoccus sediminis. Next base: position 23,626 of record NZ_FZNM01000005.1, on the reverse strand, counting down.
TCGTCGGCGTTCGCGCAGGGGATGACAAAGGCTACGGGGCCAAAGCATTCGTCCTGCGCCACGGGGGCGTCGGGGTCGACCGCCAGCAGCAAGGGCGTGCCGTCGCGGATGACGCGGCCCTGGACACGGGCTTGGGCCACGCGGTCCCGCGTCGCGGGATTGGCGATGGCGCCGCAGATGCCCGCCGCCTGTTTCGGATCGGCCAGCAGCGTGTCGATGGCGCGGGCCAGCCCTTGGGCCACCTGATCGACGGTCATGTGCCCCCGATCCGTCGCGATCCCCCCCTGCGGCACATAAAGGTTCTGCGGCGCGGTGCACATCTGTCCGGAATAAAGCGACAGCGAAAACGCCAGGTTCGCGCACATGCCATCGAAATCGTCGGTGGCGGCGATAACGACGCTGTTGACCCCGGTTTCCTCGGCGAAGATCTGCGCCTGCCGGGCATGGTCGCGCAGCCAGGCGCCAAAGGTGGATGACCCGGTATAGTCGATCAGCCGCACGGCGGGATCGGTCGCCAGTTGCCGGGTGATCTCGGCCCCCGGTTCGTCCACGGCCAGCAGGATGGCGTCGGCGGGCAGCCCGGCCTCGGCCAGAACCTCGCGCGCGGCCTGCACGGTCAGGGCCAGCGGCAGGATCGCGGCGGGATGCGGCTTCACGATCACCGGGTTGCCGACAGCTAAGCTGGCGAAGATGCCCGGATAGCTGTTCCAGGTCGGAAAGGTGTTGCAGCCGATGGCCAGCGACACCCCGGCCGACGCCAGCGTCCAGTGCTTGTCGATCACCAGGGGCGCGGCCTTGCCCTGCGGCTTTACCCAGCGGGCCGTTTCCGGGAACCGGGTCATTTCCATCCAGGCGACCGCGACCGCCTCCAGCCCGCGATCCTGCGCATGCGGCCCGCCCGCCTGAAAGGCCATGGCAAAGGCCTGGCCCGTGGTGTGCATCGTCGCGTGGCCCAGCAGGAAGCTGATCCGGTTCAGCCGCGCCAGAATCTCCAGGCAGGCGCCGACGCGCTGTTCCACGCTTGCCGCTGCCAGATCGTCCGCCGCCCCCTGTGCCGCCGCGATCAGCGCAGGCGTGTCCGCCGCCGGATAGGCGATGCGCAGCGCATCGCCCCAGGGCGAAACCTCGGCCCCCAGGCGGCGCTGGCCGGGATGGCCGGGCAGGGCGAAGTCGCGCCCGATCAGCGCCGCATAAGCCGCCTCGCCATCCGCCTTGGCGGTGTCGCCATAGATTTTTCCGCTGGGCACCTCGGGGAAGGGCGTCCAGAACCCGCGCGCGGCAAGCGCCTGAACGGCGTCATCCAGCATCGGGCGATGGCGGGCGAAAAACGCGGTCATGGGTTCCTCCGCCGGTTCCTCCTCCGGCTCGCGAATATCATTGACCGACCGGTCGGTTTATGCAACAACTTTCTGCGAGGAGGCCGAGAAATCGGCGCAAGGGAGACGACCATGACCCGTTCCGAAACGGTGCTGTCGGCCTTGGCCGACGGCGTGCTGACGCTGACGCTGAACCGCCCCGACAAGCTGAATTCCTTTAACGAGGACATGCACCGGGCGCTGCGCGAGGGCATCCGGCGGGCGCATGATGATTCGGCTGTGCGGGCGGTGTTGTTGACCGGCGCGGGGCGCGGCTTCTGCGCTGGGCAGGATCTGGGCGACCGCGATCCCCGCAGGGGCGGGCCTGCGCCGGATCTGGGGCATACGCTGGACATGTTCTACAACCCGACGCTGCGGCTGATCCGGTCCTTGGAAAAGCCCGTGGTCTGCGCGGTCAACGGCGTCGCGGCGGGTGCGGGGGCCAACATCGCCCTGGCCTGCGACATCGTTCTGGCCGCGAAATCGGCGCGGTTCATCCAGGCCTTTGCCAGGATCGGCCTGATCCCCGATGCGGGCGGCACCTGGTCGCTGGCGCGCATCCTGGGCGAACCCCGCGCCAAGGCGCTGACCCTGACGGCCGAGCCGCTGATGGCCGAAAAGGCCGCCGATTGGGGGCTGATCTGGAAGGCCGTGGACGATGCCGACCTGATGGATCAGGCGCAGGCCCTGGCGGCCAGCCTTGCCGCCGGCCCGACCCTGGGCCTGGGCCTGACCAAGCGGTTGATTCAGGACGCGGCGACCAACAGCCTGGACCAGCAGCTTGACGCGGAACGCGACGCCCAGCAGCAGGCGGGCCGCAGCGCGGATTACGCCGAGGGCGTTACCGCCTTTCTGGAAAAGCGCTCGGCGCGGTTCAGCGGCCGATGAAACCCGCCAGCGACATGACCCCGCAGGAGTTGGCCGAGGCGTCCGCCCGCGCCCTGTGGAACGACGATTCCGCCAGCCAGCGGCTGGGCATGGTGCTGGACCGCATCGCGCCGGGACAGGCCACGCTGTCCATGACCGTCACCGACGCCATGTCGAACGGACACGGCAACTGCCACGGCGGATACATCTTCACGCTGGCCGACAGCGCCTTCGCATTCGCCTGCAACAGCCATAACCAGATGGCCGTGGCGCAGCATTGTTCCATCACCTACCTGATCCCCGGCCGGATCGGCGACCGGCTGACAGCCACCGCCACCGAAACTTCGCGCCGGGGCCGGTCGGGCCTCTACGACATCCGCATCACCAATCAGGACGGGGACCATGTGGCCGAATTCCGCGGCCATTCGCGCACCGTCAAGGGCACGCACCTGCCCGCCTGAACCGCATTCCAGGGAGGAGAACCATGGAAGACCTGACCCCGAACCCCAAGGATCTCGACCCGATCGAGACCGCGTCCCGCGACGAGATCGAGGCGCTGCAATTCCATCGCATGAAGCGGTCGCTGAAGCACGCGTTTGAAAATTCGCCCTTCTACCGCAACCGGTTCATCCAGGCCGATGTCCATCCCGAGGATCTGAAGTCCCTGCGCGACATCGCCAGGTTCCCCTTTACCGTGAAGCAGGATCTGCGCGACTGTTATCCCTTCGGCATGTTCGCCGTGCCGCAGTCGAAACTGGTGCGCATCCACGGATCGTCGGGAACCACCGGCAAGCCGACCGTGGTGGGCTATACCCAGGCCGACATCGACCACTGGGCCAACCTGATCGCCCGGTCGATCCGCGCGGCGGGCGGGCGGCCCGGCGACATGCTGCACAACGCCTATGGCTATGGGCTGTTCACCGGCGGGCTTGGCGCGCATTACGGGGCCGAACGGCTGGGCTGTACGGTCGTTCCCATGTCGGGCGGCATGACCGAACGGCAGGTGACGCTGATCCACGATTTTCAGCCGCGCATCATCATGGTGACGCCCAGCTACATGCTGTCGATCCTGGACGAATTCCGCCGCCAGGGCCTGGATCCGCGCCAGTCGTCCTTGCAGGTCGGCATCTTCGGCGCCGAACCCTGGACCAACGCCATGCGCCGGGAAATCGAGGAGGCCTTCGACATGCACGCCGTGGACATCTATGGCCTGTCCGAGGTGATGGGGCCGGGCGTGGCGATGGAATGCGTGGAAACCAAGGACGGCCTGCACGTCTGGGAAGATCATTTCTATCCCGAGATCATCGACCCCGTGACCAGCGACGTCCTGCCCGATGGCCAGATGGGCGAACTGGTCTTTACCACGCTGACCAAGGAAGGCCTGCCGATGGTGCGCTATCGCACCCGCGACCTGACGCGGCTGCTGCCCGGCACCGCCCGATCCATGCGCCGGATCGAGAAGATCACCGGGCGCTGCGACGACATGATTATCCTGCGCGGCGTCAATGTCTTTCCCACCCAGATCGAGGAGCAGATCCTGAAATGCCAAGGGCTGGCCCCGCATTTCCAGATCGAGCTGACCCGTGCAGGCCGCATGGACACGATGATCGTCCATGTCGAATGCGTCGAAGACCACGCGGCAGCCGACGCCCGTGCGGTATCCGCCAAGGAACTGGGCCATCACATCAAGTCGGTGGTGGGCGTTTCCACCCGGATCGAGGTGCGCGACCCCGGCGGCGTCGCCCGGTCCGAAGGCAAGGCAAAGCGGGTCATCGACAATCGCCCGAAAGAATGACCGTCGCGCCGGGGGCAGTGATGACTTTCCCACAACCCCCGGTTAAAGCGGCGGGCGACGAACAGGCAGGACATTGAGCATGGCGCGGACGCGGGCACAGGATTTCGAGGAAAAGAGCCGCAGCATCCTGGATCATGCGGCGTCGGTCTTTGCCGAACAGGGCATGGACAAGGCGTCGATGGCGCAGATCGCCCAGCAGGCCCAGGTCAGCAAGGCGCTGTTGTATCATTATTACCCCGGCAAGGACGCGCTGATCTTCGCGATCATCATGACGCATCTGGAGGAATTGCAGGACGCCATCGAGGCCGCCGACGACCCCGCCCTGGACCCCCGCCGGCGGCTGCGCAGTCTGGTCGGCGCGGTGCTGGACACCTATCGCGGCGCGGACAACCAGCACAAGGTCCAGTTGAACGCCACCGCCGCGCTGACCGACGAGCAGAAGGCGCGGATCATGGCGGTGGAACGGGGGATCGTGAAACGGTTCTCGGCGGTGCTGGACCAGATCAACCCGGATCTCAAGGACAAGGACCGTCCGCTGCTGATGCCCGTCACCATGTCTCTGTTCGGGATGATGAACTGGGTCTACATGTGGTTCAAGGACGGCGGCCGCATCAGCCGCGAGGATTACGCCGACGTGGCGACGACGCTGATCCTGGAGGGGATCAAGGCGGTGCGGTGAGGGGGTGGGCGTTGCAGTCAAAAAGGACGGAGCAAGATAGTTTAATGGCGATTTGCTGGCAGTGGGATGAGCCGAAGCGGCAGAGGAAGCTTCACACTGTCGGAGATTATATCTTCTGGTCATACTCCATGCTCAGCGTCTCCCGCGAGATTATGGAGCGCACAAGGAAGGGAGAGCCTTCACCTCATCCAAATGGACGAACCAAAGCAGCGAATATTTTGATGTCCCACTTTCAAGGGTCACAAAAGAAAATCCGTGATTTAGATCGAGATGATAGGCTTTCACAGGATGGGGCGCACGTTTGCGCTCATTTTGGCTGCTTATCCTCCAAATACCATTGGGATCACATGGTTCCACGAAGCAAACTGTACGGTTTATACATTCCATTGAACCAAGTAAGATCTTGTCCGCGTTGCAATATCAGCCGAGGAGCCAAGGATCTAATGGGATGGCACAGAGAAAACCAAACCTTTCCTAGCCTTGGAATACTGCGGCGATACCTTAAAATTTGTTACTACTATTCTCAACAACACGGTTATCTCGATCTGTCCGTCGAAAACGCTGCCTTAGAAAGACTACCCTTTGAGCCTCGCAACTTCCCTCGAAAGTTTCCTCCGCTGGAGCAACTTGTCTGGGATTACGCTTATAAGGGGCCGCAAGCGTAGGATGCGTGCAAGCACGCATCCTACCGCATCACCGATCGCCATCACCCCAGCCCCCGCAACACCCCCTCCGCCCCCGGCATCCGCGCCAGGCTCGCCGCGATCCGCTCCCGCCATCGCGGCCCGCGCGACCGGGCGTCCCCGTAAGCCTCGGCCAGGTCGTCGGGGCGGTCCTGCGCCAGGACGGCGATCAGGAAGGCCGCTTGGCCGCGGTCTTTGCGCGCCTTGGCTTGGTCCGGCCCACCAACCCTGCGATCCGCGACGATCAGCTTGTGGATCGCGAACCGTTCGGGGCGGGGGATTTGGACCAAGATCCCTGCCCTATACAGGGCGACGGCGGGGATCGGATCGGCCAGCAGGAAGTTCAGATAATTCAGCCCCTGCGCGCTGACCCCTAGGGCGGGCAGGGGCTTGACGCGTTCGTCGCCAAAGGCGGGGGTCAGGAATTCGACCAGGGCTTGCCCCCGGTTCTGGCGCCATTTCCACACCTGCCGGTCGGCCACGCCCGGCACCGGATCGAATTTCAGCGCCGTCAGGATGGCGCCGGGGTTTTCCTCTACCCGGTCGCCCAGGGCCAGGGACAGGCGTTCGAAGCTGGCGAAATCGATGTCGCCGGTCTGGGCCAATTCCTCGGAATCGAAGCGCACGCCCAGATCGCCCTGGTACAGGGCATAGGCGGCCGTGCCGATCAGGGTGCCGCCCAGCCGGAACACCCCCGCCCGCGCAAAGGCCCCCAGCATCGAGCCGGTGTCGCGGTCGGTCGTGACGAAGCCCTCGGCCCGCAGGGTGCGGGCCAGGCGGGCCATGGTCGTCCGCCGCGCATTGGCATCGGCGCGCAGATCGGCCGCGCGGGCCAGGCGGGCGCGCAGGTCGGGGGTGCCTTCGCCCAGATAGCGGCTTTTCATCTCGGTCCCCAGGCGGAACCGGTCATACAGATAGACCCGCCCGCCCCGATGCCGTTCCTCGACGCTGCCCAGCAGTTCCGACGCGGCGTCGTCCAGATGCAGCCGCAGCAGATCCTGATAGGCGACCTGCGCGGCGCGGGAATGAGAGATCGCTTCCATCGTGTGCATCATGTAAAAGTTTGATGCACACAAGGCAAGTGTGCATCAAGGATAAGTTTGATGCACATACCGCCGGTCACGCCACCGGCGGCCAGTCCTTGGCCACCATGGTCAGCACGTCGTACTGGGCGACCACGGCGCCGTCCTGGTTCGTGACCTGGCAATCCCAACGGACTTCCCCATGCCCGGCGTTTTCGCGCGGGTTGATCTCCTTGCAAGTCAAGCGGACGCGCAGGGTATCGCCGAAATAGACCGGGGTCAGGAAGCGCAGGTTGTCCACGCCATAGTTCGCCAGAACCGGGCCGGGATTGGGTTCGACGAACAGCCCGGCGGCGAATGACGCGATCAGATAGCCGTGGGCCACGCGGTCGTCGAAGAACGGGTTGGCCTTGGCGGCCTCGCTGTCCATGTGCGCATAAAAGGTGTCGCCGGTGAATTGCGCGAAATGTTCGACATCCTGTCGAGTCACCTGCCGCGCCGCCGTGACCAATTGGTCGCCGATGCGCAGTTCCGCCAGCGACTTGCGGAACGGGTGGATGCCCTGCCGGGTCTCCGCCCCCTCGATCCAGCGGCCGGTCACGGCAGACAGCAGGCGGGGCGCGCCTTGGACGGCGGTGCGCTGCATGAAATGCTTGACGCCGCGAATGCCGCCCATTTCCTCGCCCCCGCCCGCGCGGCCGGGGCCGCCATGAACCAGCGGCGCCAAGGGAGAGCCGTGTCCGGTGGACGTTTTGGCCGAGGTGCGGTTGCCGATCAGCACCCGTCCGTGGAACGGCGCCACGCCCAGCACCACGCGTTCGGCCACGTCGCGGTCGTCGGTGAAGACCGAAGACACCAGCGATCCCCGCCCAAGCGCGGCCAGGGCGACGGCCTCGTCCAGGTCGTCATAGGGCATCACCGTAGACACCGGCCCGAACGCCTCGCAATCATGGACCGGGGCCGCGTCGAAGGGCGCGTCGGCATACAGTAGCACGGGGTTCAGGAAGGCGCCCCTGTCGGCGTCGCCCGAGGCGATGCGCACGTCGTCGGGATCGCCCGCGACGATCTGCGCCACCGCCTGCAATTCGCGGATGCGCGCGCGGACCTCGGCGCGCTGATCGAGGCTGGCCAGCGGCCCCATGCGCGTGCCCTCGTCGCCCGGCAGGCCGAGGGCGGTCTTGTCCAGACGGTCGCGCAGCGCGGCGATCAGCGCATCGACCTGTCCACGCGGGGCGATGACGCGGCGGATGGCGGTGCATTTCTGGCCCGCCTTGCTGGTCATCTCGCGCGCGACCTCGCGCACGAACAGGTCGAATTCCGGCGTGCCCGCCACCGCGTCGGGACCAAGGATGGTGGCGTTCAGGCTGTCGGCCTCCATCGTGAAGCGGGTGGAATGCCGGATGATCGCGGGGTGGGTCTTCAGCTTGCGCCCGGTATGGGCCGATCCGGTAAAGGTCACGGCGTCCTGTTCGGTGACGTGATCCAGCAGATCGCCCACCGATCCGCAGACCAGTTGCAGCGCGCCGGGGGGCAGGATGCCGGTGTCGATGATGCGGCGGACCACCAGTTCCGTCAGATAGGCGGTCTGGCTGGCCGGTTTCACCAGGCAGGGAACGCCCGCCAGCAGGGTCGGCGCGATCTTTTCCAGCATCCCCCAGACGGGAAAGTTGAAGGCGTTGATGTGGACCGCCACGCCGTGCAGCGGGGTCAGGATGTGCTGGGCGCTGAAGCTGTGGTCGCGCGACAGCGGCTCCACGCCGCCGTCGGTCAGCACGCGGGCATTGGGCAGTTCACGGCGGCCCTTGGAGGCGAAGGTCAGCATCGTGCCGATGCCGCCCTCGATATCGACCCAGCCGTCGGCGCGGGTCGCGCCGGTGTGCAGGCTTTCGGCGTAGAAGTCTTCCTTGCGCTCCATCAGCGCCAGGCCAAGCGCCTTGAGCATCCCGGCCCGTTCATGGAACGTCATGGCCCGCAGCCGTGGCCCGGCGGTGGTCCGCCCGTAATCAAGCGCCGCCGCGAAGTCGATGCCCGTGGAATCGATGATCGCCACCGGATCGCCCGTGGCGGCGTCCAGAAGGGTTTGGCCGTCACCCGCGCCGGGCACCCATTCCCCGCAGACATGGCTTTCCAGGCGGCGCGGGGCGCGAAGCGTGATGGTCATGGTCTTGTCCTTCCTTACAGGCCCAGGGGGGCCAGATGATCGCGGGTCAGCCTGTCCCAGCGGGCCAGCAGATCCTCGTTCGGGGTGTGACGGATGCCCCACCGCGCCTGCATGCCGTAACGGGCCGAATTGGCAGCCCCGAAGCCTGCCGCGATGCGGGGGCGCCAATAGCCAAGGCTTTCCCGCGCCTGCCTGCGGCCTTCGTCGGTCACGACGACCCTGGCCAATCCTTCAAGACCCAGTTCGGCGTGGCGCGCCTCGCGCGGGGCGATGGCGCGGAACACCTCGGCCAGGGGGGCATAGGAAACGAGGGCCAGTTCCGTCATCTGCACGCCGGTGGCCAAGCCTTGCAGCACGTTCATCACCACGGCGTCGGTCCAGCCGGTGATCGGATAGTGGAACACCGACAAGCGCATGTCGCCCTCGCGCCGGGCGGCGCCCAGGTCGCTGTCGCGGGGGACGCGGGCGGCCCAGTCGTGGCTGGACTGGTAACGGTCCGTGTCGGTGCCGAAATCGGCCATCACCGCCAGCACGCGTTCTGCGTGATCGGCCTTTTCCAGCGTGATCCGACTGGCGGCGATCCGTTCGCGGATGCCGGGGGCGAAGTTGATCGAGGAGGCGAACCCCGCCGAGGCCGCCAGTTCGCTGTCCACGAAAGACGCCATCAGCCGCAGCAGTTCGCCGCGATAGCGGGGGGGCACGTTGCCCGGCGCCGTCAGGATGCCGCCCTGGGCCAGATAATCCTCGATGCTCATGGTCTCAGACATGGCGCCCTCATTCGTCATAGGTGACGGTCACGCGGTCGGTCAGCGGATAGGCCTGGCAGGACAGCACATATCCCGCCCGCACCTCGTAATCCTCGAGAGCGTGGTTCACGGCCATCTCGACCTCGCCCTCCAGCACCTTGCAGCGGCAGGTGGAACAGACGCCCGCCTTGCAGGAATAGGGAGCGTCCAGGGTGTTGGCGATGGCGGCGTCCAGGATCGTCTGCCCTTGGCGCGGCATGGCAAAGCTGCGGGTGGCGCCGTCCAGCGTGACGGTCGCCTGCGTGCCCTCGCCGCCCTCGGCCGCCTTCGACACCGGCCGGGCCTTGGCGCGGCCCGGCTGGCCGCTGGCGAACAGCTCGAACCGGATCTGGTCGTCGCGCAGGCCATGGTCTCGCAGCGACTGGGCCACGGTCAGCATCATCGGCTCGGGGCCGCAGATGAAGGCGGCATCGACCGACCGGGGGTCGATCCAGCGGTCGAACAGCGCGGTCATCTTGGCGGCGTCGATGCGGCCGGTGAACAGGTCGATCTCTTGCGCCTCGCTTTCCAGCACATGCAGGACCGAAAAGCGGCCAAGATACAGGTTTTTCAGATCCTCAAGCTCCTCGCGGAACATGATGCTGCTGATCTGGCGGTTGGCATAGACCAGGGTAAAGCGCGATTTCGGTTCGCGCCGCAGCACCGTCTTGACGATGGACAGGACCGGCGTGATCCCCGATCCGGCGGCAAAGCCCACGTAATGCCGCGCCGTGTCCGGGTCCAAGGGAATCGAGAACTTGCCCATCGGCGGCATCGCCTCGATCATGTCGCCCGGCGCCAGGTTTTCGTTGGCCCAGGTGGAAAAGGCCCCGCCATCGACGCGCTTGATGCCGACTTGCAGGCAGCCGTCATCGACGCCCGCGCAGATCGAATAGGACCGGCGCAACTCCTCTCCGTCAAAGGCGCGGCGGAAGGTCAGGTATTGCCCTTGGGTGAAATCGAACAGGGCGCGGTCCTGATCGCGGGGCGCCAGGGTCACGACCACCGCATCGCGGGTTTCGCGACGCACGTCGGTGACGGTCAGGGGCAGAAAGCGTGCCATCGGGGTCTTCCTTGGGCGTCAGTGGGGGCGTGCCGTCAGATGCACTTGAAATAGTCAAAGGGTTCCAGGCAGTCGGCGCAGCGCCAGCTGGCCTTGCAGGGGGTCGAGCCGAACTGGCTGACCTTTTGCGTATGGGTCGATCCGCAGCGCGGGCATTGGATGGTCAGGTTGCCGCCCATCAGGCGCGACACCCGGCCCGCCAGCACCCCGTCCGCGGCCGTGCCATCGACCGGGGGCGCGATGCCATAGGCGCGCAGCTTGTCGCGCCCTTCGGCGGTGATCCAGTCGGTCGTCCAGGCGGGGGCAAGCTGGCGTTTCAGTTCCAGCTTTTCGATCCCGTGGGACCGCAGCGCGGTTTCGATGTCCAGGTTGATGATGCCGGTCGCGGGGCAGCCGGAATAGGTGGGCGTCACCGTGACGACCAGGGTATCGCCCCGCCATTGAACATCGCGGATGATGCCCAGGTCGGTCAGGCTGATGACCGGGATTTCCGGGTCCGGCACCTGCGACAGCCAGTCCCAGATCAGGTCGGTACGGGGCAGCGCCGTGGCGGGCATGGCGTCACCACCGGGCGCCGGGATAGGCGCGTTGCAGGAACTGCATCTCGGCCAGGATATAGCCCAGATGTTCGGTGTGGATGCCTTTCTTGCCGCCCTTGTGGTGCCAGCCATCGGCGGGACGGGCCAGCGTCGCCTCGTCCAGGACCGCCGCGACCGTCCGGTCCCAGGCATCCTTCAGCGATGACGGCAGCGGCGCGATCCCGGAATCGGCCATGGCCTGGTCCACGGCGTCGTCCAGGAACATCTCGCCGGTATAGGACCACAGCCGGTTCAGCGCGTCCTGCATCCGGCGGTGGCTTTCATCCGTGCCGTCGCCCAGCCGGATCACCAGATCGGCAGAGCGTTCCAGGTGATAGGCGACCTCCTTCTCGGCCTTGGCGGCAATGTCCGCGATGCGGCTGTCCGACGATGCCTTCAGCGCCCGCAGCAGTTCGACATGAAAGGCGTCGAACAGGAACTGCCGCATCAGCGTGACGCCGAAATCGCCGTTGGGCAGTTCCACCAGCAGCAGGTTGCGGAACGCGCCCGCGTCGCGCAGATAGGCAAATGCGTCGGCATCGCGGCCGCGGCCCTCGACCTCGGCCGCAAGGCCCAGCCACAACCGGCACTGGCCGATCAGGTCAAGCGCCTGATTGGCAATCGCGATGTCCTCCTCCAACGCGGGGCCATGGCCGCACCATTCGGACAGGCGGTGGCCCAGGATCAGGCCGTTGTCGCCCATCCGTTGCAGCCATTCCACCAGGGCGTCCTGTCCGGCATCGGGGGCGGGCACCTGGACGTGGCCGCTGTCGGCCAGGGCCTGACCGGCAAGCGCCGTCAGGTTCGGCGTGGTCATGTCGGGCAGCGAGGGCATCACATGTGACCTATTTCATCGGGGATGTCGTAGAAGGTCGGATGGCGATAGACCTTGCTGTTCGACGGATCATACAGCGGCCCCTTTTCCGACGGGCTGGAGGCCGTGATGTCGTTCGACCTTACCACCCAAATCGACACGCCCTCGTTGCGGCGGGTATAGACGTCGCGGGCGTTGCGGATCGCCATTTCGGCATCGGGCGCGTGCAGGCTGCCGACGTGGCGATGGTTCAGGCCGTGCTGGCCCCGGATGAAGATTTCCCAAAGCGGCCATTCGCCGGACATGTCGTTTCCTCCCAAAAGCTGCGGGGACGTGGCTGGGCGGGCAGGGATGCCCGGTTATTCGGCGGCGTGGCGGGCGGCGCGTGCGCGTTCGCCGGCCTTGGCGGCGTGCGCCATCAGCCCGTCGCGGAACCAGGCGCCGTCCTCCCACGCCTTCACCCGTGCGCCCAGGCGTTCGGCGTTGCAGGGACCGTTCCCGGCGATGACGGCGAAGAATTCCGACCAGTCGGGTTCGCTGAAATCATGGCCGCCCTTGTCCTCGTTCCATGCCAGGTCCGGGTCGGGGACGGTCAGGCCCAGGTATTCGGCCTGCGGCACGGTCTGGTCCACGAATTTCTGGCGCAGTTCGTCGTTGGTGTTCATCTTGATCTTCCACGCCATCGATTGCGCGGAATGGACGGAATCCTTGTCGGACGGCCCGAACATCATCAGCGCCGGATACCAGAACCGGTTGAGCGCGTCCTGGGCCATCGCCTTTTGTTCCGGGGTGCCCGCGCACATCCTCATCATGATGTCGTAACCCTGCCGCTGGTGGAACGACTCCTCCTTGCAGATGCGGACCATGGCGCGGGCATAGGGACCATAGGACGTGCGCTGCAAGGGCACCTGGTTCATGATCGCCGCGCCGTCGACCAGCCAGCCGACCGCACCCATGTCGGCCCAGGTCAGCGTCGGATAGTTGAAGATCGACGAATATTTCATCTTGCCGGAATGCAGCGCCTCCAGCAATTCGTCGCGCGACACGCCCAGGGTTTCGGCGGCGCAATACAGATACAGGCCATGGCCCGCCTCGTCCTGGACCTTGGCCAGCAGGATCGCCTTGCGTTCCAGCGTGGGGGCGCGGGTGATCCAGTTGCCTTCGGGCAGTTGCCCCACGATCTCGCTGTGCGCGTGCTGGCCGATCTGGCGGATCAGCGTCTTGCGATAGCCGTCGGGCATCCATTCCTTGGGCTCGATCTTCTCGTTCCGGTCGATGCGGTCCTGGAAGGCGGTTTCGTCGGGCGTCATGTCCTTGCGGGCCTTGGACCCTTCGGATGTGACCATCTGTGCATACATGGCAGTTTCCCTTCAGACGCGTTCGACGATGATGGCGATGCCCTGGCCCACGCCCACGCACATGGTGCAAAGCGCGTATCGCCCGCCGGTGCGGATCAACTGATACATCGCCGTGGTCACAAGCCGGGCGCCGGACATGCCCAGGGGATGACCGATGGCGATGGCCCCGCCATTCGGGTTCACGCGCGGGTCGTCGTCGGCAAGTCCCAGGTCACGCAGCACGGCCAGCCCCTGTGCGGCAAAGGCTTCGTTCAATTCTATCACATCCATGGCGTCCAGCGACAGGCCCGCGCGCGCCAGAACCTTGCGCACCGCGGGCACCGGGCCGATGCCCATGATGCGGGGTTCCACGCCCGCCGCGGCCATCGCGACGATGCGGGCCTTGGGCGTCAGGCCCTGGGCGCGGGCCGCATCCTTGGACAGGATCGCCAGGGCCGCGGCCCCGTCGTTCACGCCGGACGCGTTGCCCGCCGTCACCGTCAGGTCGGGGCCGTTCACGCCGCGCAGCTTTGCCAGGGTTTCGGCGGTCGTGCCGGGCCGGGGGTGTTCGTCGGTGTCGAAGACCACCGGGTCGCCCCTTTTCTGCGGCACATGGACCGGAATGATCTCGTCCCGGAACAGGCCCGCCGCCTGGGCCGCGGCCCAGCGGTCCTGCGACCGGGCCGCAAAGGCGTCCTGGTCGGCCCGGCTGATGCCGAAGTCGGCGGCGACGTTGTCGGCGGTTTCGGGCATGGAATGGGTGCCGAACGCCTTTTTCAGCGCCGGGTTCGGAAAGCGCCAGCCGATCGTGGTGTCATAAACCGCGTTCGACCGCGAGAATGCGGTTTCCGCCTTGGGCATCACGAAAGGCGCGCGGGTCATGGATTCCACGCCCCCCGCGACCATGAAATCGCAATCGCCCGCCCGGATCGCGCGCGCCGCCATGCCGATGGCGTCCATGCCCGATCCGCACAGCCGGTTGACCGTGGTGCCCGGCACGCCCACCGGCATTCCGGCCAGCAGCACAGCCATGCGCGCGACATCGCGGTTGTCCTCTCCGGCCTGGTTGGCGCATCCCAGGATCACGTCGTCCACGGCGGACCAGTCCGCGCCGGGATTGCGGCCCATCAACGCCTTCAGCGGCAGGGCGGCCAGATCGTCGGCGCGGATCGTGGCAAGCGCGCCGCCGTAACGGCCGACCGGCGTGCGGATCGCGTCGCAGATGAAGGCATCAGGCATGCAAGACCCCCGGAATGTGCAGAAGACGCCGATGATTCTCCCAATTCATCGACCGATTGGTCAGCTTATAGCAGACGATACATTACATCGCAAAGAAAAATATGCGATGTTTTGTAATGTTTCAGCCAAGCGCGGTCAGACGCGCCTGCGTCCGTGGGGTGGTCCGGGGCAAGGGGCCGTCTTCGCCTTCCATCACGCGGGCGATATGCGCCTCGGCCAGGGGGGACAGTGCGATGTAGAGGCTGCGGAACAGGGCCTGCGCCATCGTCCCCGGCCAGTCGGACGGCAAGGCTGCGGCAGGCAGGCCAGGATCGCGCAGCAGGACGCCGCGATACTGATGGACCAGCAGCAGCCGGGCGGTCAGGGCGTCCTCGGGTGAAAGCGCAAGGTCATCGGCCAGCGGGCGGAAACGGTCCAGCACGACGCGATAGCCGTCGGCCAAGGTCTCCAGATCCCAGAAACCCGCCAACTGCGGCACGTGTTCCAGCCCCGCCACGGGCGAGGCCACCAGAACCAGCCCGCCCGCATCGGGCAAACCGTTCCGCGCCGGGCACAGCCACAGGTCGCCCCCCATCCGGGCCATGCGGTGCCGCCGGGCCAGATCCTCGGGCATGTCGGGGGCCAGCATCACCAGCCAGTCGCCCGACGGTTCGGTTCGCGCATACAGCAGCCGCGCCGCATCCGCGAATTCGGCGCGCGCGGCGGGGGCCAGGCGGTAAAAGCTGCGCCGCCCG
The DNA here is from genome assembly GCF_900188295.1 of Paracoccus sediminis. Lineage (GTDB taxonomy): Bacteria > Pseudomonadota > Alphaproteobacteria > Rhodobacterales > Rhodobacteraceae > Paracoccus > Paracoccus sediminis. The sequence continues at coordinate 8,514 of NZ_FZNM01000005.1, read as the reverse complement.
ACCCGCGTGCCCTCCAGCCGATCCGCCGCGACCAGGCGCGATACGGCGGTGCGCACCAGGTTCTCGCGGATGCCGATGCGGGCGCAGATCGCGATCAGGCTGCCGATCCACAACACCTCGCCGCGCGGCACCACGACATCGCCATAGACGGTGACGATGAAGGATCCGGCGGTGATGGGCAGATCGGCGGTCAGTCGCGGGATCAGGTCGGTCTGGCTCATCGGCGGATCCGGGCATGGGGTGCCACCGGGGTAGGGGCAGCGCCGCCCGATGTCAAACGGCCGAGGGTTCGTGAAGAAACAGCACCTCGCGCATGGCGATGCGTTGATGCGCGCGCATGATGCTGCCCGCCAGGGGCCCGTCGCGGACGCCGATCGCGTCGACCAGGGCCTGATGTTCCCGCATCGACCGTTCCTGCCGGTCGGCATGGGCCAGTTGAACATGGCGCAGGGGCGCCAGGCGATGCCGCAGCCCGCAGGCCAGCCGGGCCAGTTCGCCATTGCGCGACATGCGGCACACCCTGTCGTGAAAATCCAGGTTCAGCTGCGGATATTCCGGGGGCGCCGCAACCTCCATCCGCCGCAGGGCGTCTTCCAGCCGGCGCAGGTCGGACGCCCGCGCGCGCTGGGCGGCAAGGGTGGCGCACAGCGCCTCGATTTCCGCCAGGGCTTCGAAAAGATCCAGCAAGGTCTTGGGGTCAGATGTCACGATCGTCCAATATCCAGAAAAATCCGCCATGCTTTGCGCTTGGCTTGCCTATGCCCCAAACGTATAGGCAGACGCAGATAAAATATCAGGGAACCGTCATGTCGTTGCGCAAGGCCGAGGCCGTCCTGGCCCGCTTCGGGTTCGACCGCTACATGCTGCTGCTGATCCTCAGCGTGGTGCTGGCAACCATCCTGCCTGCGCGGGGCGCGGGGGCCGCGATCCTGTCCCAGTTGACCTATTGGGTGATCGCGCTTCTGTTCTTTCTGTATGGCGCCAAGCTGACCACGGCCACCATCGTTGCGGGGCTGACCAACTGGCGGCTGCAACTGTCGGTGCTGGCGCTGACATTCGTGTTGTTCCCGGTGCTGGCCCTGGCGCTGAAGCCCCTGTCGATGATCTGGCTGCCGGCCGCCATCGGGGTGGGGTTCCTGTATATCGGCTGCATGCCGTCCACTGTGCAAAGCTCCATCGCGTTCACGGCGGTGTCGCGGGGCAATGTCGCGGGGGCGGTCTGCGCGGCCTCGATCTCGAACCTGATCGGGGTGGTCCTGTCGCCCCTGCTGTTCGCGGCGCTGATCCCGCAGGGCACGGGCTTCGGGGTCGAGCCTGCGGCGATCTGGAAGATCGTCCAGCAGATCGTGCTGCCCTTCGCCTTGGGCCAGGTGTGCCGCCCGCTGCTGGCGGGCTGGCTTGCCCGGTACAGGAAACCCGTGATGATCGTGGACCGGGGGTCGATCCTGATGATCGTCTATGCGGCGTTTTCGGCGGGCGTGGTCAACGGCATCTGGCAGGTGATGTCGGTCGGATCGCTGGCGGTGCTGGTTGCCCTGTGCCTGGTCCTGCTGGCGGCGGTGATGGGCGCGGCGATGCTGGCGGCGCGCATGGCGCGGATGGATCATGCCGATATGATGGCGCTGCTGTATTGCGGATCGACGAAAAGCCTGGCGACCGGCCTGCCGATGGCGGGGATCCTGTTCGCGGGGCAGGACATTTCGCTGATAATCCTGCCCCTGATGCTGTTCCATCTGGCGCAGTTGGCCGTCTGCGCGATCATTGCGCAGCGGATGATGGGCCGGTTGGACGTGCAGGCCGCCCGATGACCGACGCGCCCCTGATCGCCGTCATCGCCACGGGCGGCACCATCGCCAGCCAACGCAATCCCGACGGGTCCAGCACGCCCAGCCTGGACGGGCAGGCCCTGTTGGCGCGGCTGGACGGTCCGCCCCCGGTCCGACTGCGCCCGGTCGATCTGATGGCGCGGGATTCCGCGACCCTGACGCTGGCCGACATGCAGGCGATCAGCGATGCGGCCGGCGCCGAACTGGCGCGCGGGGCGGCAGGCATCGTGATCCTGCACGGCACCGACGCGATGGAAGAAACCGCCCTGCTGCTGGCCTTGCAGCATTCCGACGCCCCGGTGGTCCTGACCGGCGCACAGTTCACCGACGATCATCCGCAGGCGGACGGCCCGGCGAACATGGCCGCCGCGGTCCGCGCGGTCCTGGGGGGCAAGGGGGTGCGGGTGGCCTTTGGCGGGCGGCTGCTTCCCGCCTGGGGTCTGGTCAAGTCGGCGACCGACAGCGCCGATGCCTTTCGGCTGGCGGTGGACATGGCGCCGCCGCCCGTGACGCTGACCGCCCCGGTGGGCGGCGTCCGCGTCGATACGGTCGCGATCCACCCCGGCGCGGAGGGCACGCATGTCGATGCCAGTCTGGCTGCGGGCGCGCAGGGGATCGTGCTGGCCGCGCTTGGGTCCGGGAATGCCACGCCCGCGGTGGTCGCCGCCGTGGCGCGTGCTCGGGCAGCGGGGGTGCCCGTCGTCGTGTCCAGCCGGGTTCTGACAGGACGGCTTGCCGCAAGCTATGGCGGCGGGGGTGGGGGGCACGATCTGGCGGGGGCCGGGGCGATCCTGTCGCCGGTGCTGCGCCCCGGTCAGGCCCGCGTGCTGCTGGCGGCGCTGATCGCGGCGGGGCAGGTGGACCGGGCCGCGGCGCTGTTCGGTTAGGTCTGCCCGTTTCCTGGGCATCGGGCGCCGTGGCAGCCTTCCGGGCATTGCGCAGGCCGCCGTGTCCGTGCAACCAGAATCCATGTCGAAACGCCTTCTCATCGTCGTCGTCGAACCCGACAGCGCCCGCGCGCAGCCCATTGCCGAAGGGCTGCGCGAGGCGGGAGACCACGACGTCCGCATCATCGCCGAACAGTCGGGGCTGGCCCGGCAGGTGGCCGATCTGCGTCCCGATGTGGTGCTGATCGATATCGCCAATCCGTCTCGCGACGTTCTGGAGGAACTGGCCTTGGCCTCCGGCCCCTCGGAACGCCCGGTGGCGATGTTCGTGGACCGGTCGGACGAGGGGATGACGCGCGCCGCCATCGAGGCCGGGATTTCCGCCTATGTGGTGGACGGGCTGCGGCCCGAACGGATCAAGCCGATCCTGGACGCGGCCATCGCGCGGTTCCACATCTTCCAGCAGATGCGCGCCGAACTGGCCGCCACCCGCGCCGCGTTGGAGGAACGCAAGATCATCGACCGCGCCAAGGCGGTTTTGATGAAGGCGCGCGGCATCGACGAGGAAGCGGCCTATGCCCTGCTGCGCAAGACCGCGATGGACGGGGGCAAGCGCGTGGGCGACATCGCGCAGCAGCTGGTCATGGCGGCGGGGCTGCTGGGCCGATGACCGTGCTGCGCCTGGGCTATGTGCCGCTGATCGACGCTGCGCCGCTGATCGTCGCGCAGGAACTGGGCTTTGCCGCCGAGGAGGGGCTGACCCTGGATTTGATCCGCCTGGGCGCCTGGGCACAGGCGCGCGACATGCTGGGCGCGGGGCTGATCGACGCGGCGCACATGCTGGTGCCGATGCCGGTCGCGCAGGCGCTTGGGCTTGGCCCCGCGCTGCCGCCGATGGACCTGGTGATGGTGCTGTCCCAGGGCGGACAGGCCGTCGCGGTCAATCGCGATCTGGAACACCGGCTGCGGGCGGCAGGCCACGGTTTCGCCTTCGACGATGCCCGCGCTGCGGGGACCGCCCTGCGCGCGGTCGTGGCGGGCAGGCTGCGGGTGGGGGTGCCGTTCCATTTTTCCACCCAGGCCGAATTGATGCGCCACTGGCTGACCGCCTGCGGCTTTGCGCCCGCCGATCTGGATCTGATTACCGTGCCGCCGCCGCTGATGGCCGACGCGATGGCGCGGGGCGATGTCGATGCCTTCTGCGTAGGAGAACCCTGGGCCAGCTTTGCCGTCGAACGCGGGCTGGCGGCCCTGCTGCTGCCGGGCACGGCGATCTGGGCCGCGCCGCCGGAAAAGGGCCTGGTGCTGCTGCGCGATGTCGCCGACCGCCAACCGGCCGAGACCGGCGCCCTGATGCGCGCCGTCTGGCGGGCCGGACGATGGCTGGACGATCCTGACCACCGGGGAACGGCGGCGGAAATCCTGTCGCGCGGCGCCTGTCTGGATCTGCCGCCGGAACTGGCTGAACGGGGGCTGACCGGGCGCATGGCGATCTCGGCCCGTGGCGAGCTGCGCGAGGCGCCGCGCTTCATCACCTTCAACGCGGGCGCCGCCAGCTTTCCGTGGAAAAGCCTGGCCGCGCTGTTTGCGCGCGGCATGGCGGGGCGGCATGGGCTGGACCCCGACGCGGCCATGGACCGCGCCGCGCCGCATTTCCGCACCGACCTGTACCGCCGGCATCTGCGCCCCGCGGGCACGCCGCTGCCTGGCGCATCGATGCGTGTAGAAGGCGCCCTGGCCGAGGATCGCAGCGTCGCCGCCGAACGCGGCGGCATGACATTGCGCGCGGACGGATTTTTCGACGGCTTCACCTTCGATCCCGCCGCGCCTGCGTCCGGCGACTGACCGAACGCCGCGCCAACAGGCGTCTTGCCGCCTTGCGCCGGAACGGATCGCCTGCGCGATGGTTGATCCCTGCAATCCCCGCCGCACGCCAAGGATCGATCATGCAGCCACCCGTTCGCTATGCGCCCGATGTCGAAACCGTCGCCCCGGACGAGGAGCAGGTCATCCGGGATCTGTCCGAAACGCTGCGCGACATTCTGGACATCACCTCGCGAGATTACGGCCATGCCGTCCGCGCGGTCCACGCCAAGAGCCACGGAATCATCCGGGGGGAACTGGACATCCTTCCCGACCTGCCGCCGGAACTGGCGCAGGGGCTGTTCGCGCGGCCCGGTCGTCATCCGGCGATCCTTCGCATCTCGACCAATCCGGGCGATCTGCTGCATGACGGGGTGTCGGTCCCGCGCGGGCTGGCGCTGAAGATCATGGGGGCCAAGGGCGACCGGCTGGACGGCGCCGAGGGCGAGACCCAGGACTTCATCTTCGTCAACGGCCCGGTGTTTCCCGCCCCCGACCCGGCAGCCTTCCTGAAGAACCTCAGGCTGCTGGCCAAGACGACCGACCGCGCGGAATGGGCCAAGCGCGGCCTGTCGGCCGTGCTGCGGGGCGCGGAACGGATCGTCGAGGCGGTGGGCGGCGAAAGCGGCACGCTGAAGACCCTGGGCGGCGCGCCGAACGTGCACCCCCTGGGCGAGACCTATTACACCCAGACGCCGTTCCGCTTTGGCGATCATGTTGCCAAGCTGTCCCTGCGGCCCGAATCCGACACGCTGACCCGCCACACCGGCGCCATCATCGATACGCGGGGCCGCCCGGACGCCATCCGCGAAACCGTCGATGCCGACATGCGGGCGGGCGACGCCGTCTGGACCCTGCGGGCGCAGCTGTGCCGCGATCTTGAAACGATGCCGGTCGAGGATCCGACGGTGCAATGGGACGAGGCCGCCAGCCCGTTTCTGGCCGTGGCCCGCCTTTACGCCCCGGCCCAGCCGGGCTGGAGCCGGGACAGCGCCGATCTGGTGGACGAACACATGCGCTTTTCCGTCTGGACCGGGTTGCGGGCGCATCGCCCGCTGGGGGCAATCAACCGCGCGCGGCGCGACCCCTATCGCATGTCCGCCGACTTCCGGGCCGGTTTCAACCGCTGTCCCATCCACGAACCCGCCGCCGCCGAACCGCGAAAGGGCATGGCATGACCGACGAGCGCGACCAGGATCCGACAACCCCTTTCTACGATCATCCCACCGGCGGCTGGGGATCGCTGAAAAGCGTCCTGCGGCAGGCCAGCCGAAACCGCATCGGCATCGGCGTGATGGAAACCTTGCGCCGCCAGAACAAGCCGCGCGGGCATATGTGCACGTCCTGCGCCTGGGCAAAACCGCCATCCCCGCATCTGGCCGAATTCTGCGAGAACGGCGCCAAGGCCACCATCTGGGATCTGACCCGCGACCGCTGCACCCCCGACTTTTTCGCCCGTCACACCATCACCGAACTGCGGTCCTGGCCCGATCACGATCTGGAGGCCGTGGGCCGGCTGACCCATCCGATGCGCTTTGACGCGGCAAGCGACCGTTATGTCGCAACGACCTGGGACGACGCCTTTGCGGCCATCGGCGCGGCGCTGCGGGCGATGGATCCCAGGGCGGCGGTCTTTTACGCGTCGGGGCGCGCCAGCCTCGAGACGTCCTATCTCTATGCCCTGCTGGCCCGGCTTTACGGCACCAACAATCTGCCCGACAGTTCCAACATGTGCCATGAAACCACCAGCGTGGCGTTGAAGCGGACCATCGGCGCGCCGGTCGGCACCTGCGTTCTGGACGATTTCGAACACTGCGACCTGATGCTGTTCTTTGGCCAGAACACCGGCAGCAACAGCCCCCGGTTCCTGCATCCGATCCAGCAGGCGGTCAAGCGCGGGTGCCGGATCGTCACCTTCAACCCCATCCGCGAACGCGGTCTGGTCGAATTCATGAACCCGCAGAACCCGGCCGAGATGCTGACCGGCCGGGCCACGCCGATTTCCGACATCTATCTGCAAGTTCGGCCCGGCGGCGACATCGCGGCCATCGCCGGTCTGTGCAAGCACCTGCTGGACCGCGACGCCGTGGATCATGGTTTTGTCGCCCAGCATTGCCACGACTTTGCCCGGTTCGAATCCTGGATCAGGGATTTGTCCTGGGACGACATCGAGACCGTATCGGGCCTGGACCGCGCCGACCTGATCCAGGTGGCCGACCTTTATGCCCGGTCGCGCAACGTGATCGGCGTCTATGGCATGGGTCTGACCCAGCATGTCCACGGTGGGGACAGCGTGGCCATGCTGGTCAATCTGCTGCTGATGCGCGGCAACATCGGCCGGACCGGGGCGGGGATTTGCCCGGTGCGCGGCCATTCCAACGTCCAGGGACAGCGCACGGTCGGGATTTCCGAAAAGCCCGAACTCGTGCCCTTGGACAAGCTTGCAGAAATGTTCGGCTTCGATCCGCCCCGCGACACCGGGATGACCACGATCGAGGTCGTACAGGGCGTGATCGACGGCACGGTCAAGGGATTCGTCAGCCTGGGCGGAAATTTCGCCCGCGCGATACCGGATCAGGGGCGGGCCGATCCGGCATGGGCCGGGCTGGACCTGAACGTGCAGATCGCCACGAAACTGAACCGCTCGCATGTGCTGGTGGGCGACGGGGCGTGGCTGCTGCCCTGCCTGGTGCGGGCCGAACGCGACCAGCAGAAATCGGGCCGGCAGGCGGTCACGATGGAAGACAGCCTCAGCCATATCCACGCCTCGATCGGCAAGCGGCCCCCGGCGTCGCGGCATCTGCTGTCCGAGCCGGCCATCGTCGCGGGCATTGCCAAGACGACCCTGTCGCCCAGCCCCTTGGTCCGCTGGGACGACTGGATCGCCGATTATGACCGCATCCGCGATCTGATCGAACAGACCTATCCCGATCAGTTCGCCGATTTCAACGGCCGCATGTTCGAAGCCGGAGGGTTCTATCGCGGCAATTCCGCGCGCGAACGGAATTGGGAAACCGACAGCGGCAAGGCCGAATTCAGCTGTCCCGCCAGCCTGTCCGCGGTTGGCGGCGAACCGGATACCGGCGTGCATACGCTGGTCACGCTGCGGTCCAATGACCAATTCAACACCACCATCTATGACTACCACGACCGTCTGCGGGGTCTTGAGGGGGATCGGATGATCGTCCTGATTTCCCGGACGGACATGGCGCGCGCGGGGCTGACCGAAGGTCAGCGGGTGACGCTGGTATCGGCCGTGCAGGACGGCATTTCCCGCCGGGTCGACGGGTTCACGGTCACGCCCTATGACCTGCCGCCCGGCTGCGTCGCCGCCTATTATCCCGAGGCCAACCCCCTTGTCCCGCTGTCCTGTCACGATCAGGCGTCCAAGACGCCTGCCTACAAGGGCGCGCCCATACGGATCGAGGCCTGAGACAGGCCCCGCGGTGACCGGCGGTCACGGCGGGGTTCCGGTTCATTCATCACGGAACGGAATCCGTCCGTGCCCATCGATTCACGGTTGTCATTGGACCTGCGGCCGTTGCGGGTGCACACTGCGCATCATGGCGACCCGACCAGACAACGTTCTTCTGGACCGCATCGATCCGCACCGCAACATGGCGCGGTTCTATCGGCTGGACATCGTGCCGGACCTGTTCGGCGGCGTCGTTCTGGTGCGCAACTGGGGCCGTATCGGCAGGCGCGGCCAAGAGCGATGCCAATGGTTCGCGGAACCCGCCGACGCCGTGCGGGAACAGGCCGCCTGGATAAGGCGCAAGACCCGCCGCGGATACGAGGAGGTAGACGTTCCATAACTCTGGTTATCAAAATATCCAGGAATGTCGGGTGGATTCACAAACGAAGTGCAAATGCCAAAGTAATACAGGTATTTGCATTGAGGTTGACGAATGGCTTCCCACTACCAGCACCTGAGCTTT